>NZ_CP092348.1:3637500-4130000 GCF_022354505.1 Rhizobium sp. C104
GTCGCGGGCGTCGGCCGATCAGCGGGCCGGTCGTGCCGGCCGAACGGAACCGGGCATCGCCGTCAGGCTATGGCACCAGGGACAGACGGCGGCCCTGCCGGCCTTCACACCGCCGCAGATCCTTTCCAGCGATCTTTCCGGGCTGGTGCTCGATCTCGCCCATTGGGGCGTTCAGGATCCGGGATCGCTTGCCTTTGTCGACCAGCCGCCGGAGACGACGCTTAAGGAAGCGCGCGTGCTGCTCGGCCAACTCGGTGCGCTCGACAAGGATGGAGCGCTGACGGCGCGCGGCAAGGTCATGCGCAATCTCGCCTTGCCGCCGCGGCTTGCCGCCATGGTCGTTTCTGCAGGCGAATCGGGGCACGCCCGGGATGCGGCATTGATCGCCGTGCTTCTGACCGAACAGGGAATGGGCGGGACGAGCATCGATATCGAGGAGCGGCTGCGACGCTTCAAGGCCGAGCGCGGCGAAAGAGCGGAGGCCTCGCGGCGGCTGGCGGGACGGCTGGCAAGCGGCCTCGACAGAGTGACCGCCACGGCGCCGGCGCTTGCGGGCCGGTTGCTGCTACATGCATTCCCGGATCGAATCGCCCTTCAGCGCGGCGGGCGCGGCCGATTCGTGATGGCGAACGGGCGCGGCGCGGAACTGCCGGAAACCGAGAGGCTGGCCGGCAGCCAGATGCTTGTCATAGGCGATCTCACCGGGCGGGCGGCGCAGGCGCGGGTTCTGGCGGCGGCCGAGGTGACACGCGGCGACATCGAAGCCGAGCTGCCCGACGAGATCAGAACCGGCGATCAGATCTTTTTCGACCGGCAAAGCCGGCAGATACGGGCGCGGCGGGCAACCCGGCTGGGTGCGATCGTCTTCGAAGAGACGCCCTTGCCCCGACCTTCCGGCGCCGCCGTCACCCAGGCGCTGGTGGAGGGGGTGCGCGAACTCGGGCTCGATCATCTCGCCTTCTCGAAGGAGGCCGTGCAACTTCGCGAGCGAATTGGATTTCTTCACCGGACGATCGGCGATCCCTGGCCCGATGTCAGCGACGATGCCCTGCTTTCCCGGCTGGACGACTGGTTCGGCCCGTTTCAGACGGAGGCCCGCGGCCTCTCCGAGATTTCCGCAGCCGGGCTTTCGAACGGGCTGATGTCCCTGGTGCCGCATGAGTTGCAGCGCGACCTTAGCCGACTTGCGCCGACCCATTTCGAAGCGCCGACCGGTCAGAGGCATCCGATCCAATATGAGGGCGAGGAGCCGGTGCTGACGATCCGCGTGCAGGAGCTGTTCGGGCTGAAGCAGCACCCGGCGATAGCCGGAGGCCGCCTGCCGCTGCTGCTCGAACTGACCTCGCCGGCGCATCGGCCGATACAGACGACCCGCGACCTGCCGGGCTTCTGGGCCGGCTCATGGAAGGATGTGCGCGCCGATATGCGCGGCCGTTATCCGCGGCATCCCTGGCCGGAGCGGCCGCAAGAGGCATTGCCGACGACACGGGCAAAACCGCGTGGTACATGAGGACCATTTGAGGAGCCCTCGGCATGATCGACAAGACGGAAAGCCATGCGCTGGAAGACCGGCACAGCAGCCGCAGGCTGCGCCTGCAGACGCTGGTGCGGCTGCGCTGGCTTGCGGTCTGCGGACAGGCGCTGACGGTGTTCATCGTGGCCTTCTGGCTGAAATTTCCCTTGCCGCTGATTGCCAGCTCCTCTTTGATCGCCGCGCTTGCCTGGGTGAATTTCTATCTGACGATCCGCTATCCGCCGACACACCGGCTGGGACCGCCGGCCGCCTTTGCGCTGCTCGGCTTCGATCTTCTGCAGCTGTGCGCGCTGCTCTTCATCACCGGCGGCCTCGCCAACCCTTTCGCAGCCCTCGTCTGCGTGCCTGTTATCATCTCGTTTGCCTCGCAGCCGATCCGTTACAGCACGGCGCTGATCGGCTTCGCGATGGTCTGCATCACGGTGCTTGCCTTTTCGCCCTTTCCGCTGCCGTGGTTCGACGGCGTCGAGATCAATGTCCACAACGTCATGCAGTTCGGCGTCTGGTGTTCGATCGCCTCGACGATGGCATTCGCCGCCTTCTATGCCTATCGGGTGTCGATGGAGGCGAGCCAGCTTGCTGATGCGCTGGCTGCGACCGAACTGGTGCTGCAGCGGGAAAAGCATCTTTCGCAGCTCGACGGACTGGCGGCTGCGGCCGCCCACGAACTCGGCACGCCGCTTGCGACAATCAGCGTCGTCGCCAAGGAAATGGAGCGCGAACTCAAGGACGACGATCGTTTCCGCGAGGATGTGATGCTGTTGCGCAGCCAGAGCGAGCGCTGCCGTGACATCCTGCGGCGCTTGACGACACTTTCCTCGGAAGGAGAAGCGCATATGCGCCGCCTGCCGCTTTCCTCGATGATCGAGGAGATCGTCGCGCCACACCGGGAGTTCGGCATTACGCTGGAGCTGATCGAAAAGAGCCCGCGCAAGGACGAGCCGGTGACCGACCGCAACGCCGGCATCATGTATGGGCTCGGCAATCTGATTGAAAACGCCGTCGATTATGCCAGGGAGAAAGTAAGGATCACCGTCGAGCATGATCACGACAAAGTGCTGATCGTCATCGAGGATGACGGCAACGGTTACGCCCCCGATATTCTGACGCGGATCGGCGAGCCTTATATGACCAAGCGGCAAAAGGAGGATACGGCGGGCGGCCTCGGGCTCGGGCTTTTCATCGCCAAGACGCTGCTGGAGCGCTCGGGCGCATCGTTGATTTTCGAGAATCGCGACCCGGAAAGTGCGGGGGCGCGTATCCGGATCGAATGGCCGCGCATGCTGATCGACGCAAATTCGACAAAGTGACTTTGTCGGCATAAGTAGGATATAAGCGGTTGACGCAGATCGGGCGTTCACGCGCCAGGGCCAAGACGATGACAGACCATAATCACGAAAATTTCGCCGCTGGGGATGAAGACCATATTGGTCCCGACGCCAGCCTGCTGATCGTCGACGACGACGGACCGTTCCTGCGCCGGCTGGCCCGGGCGATGGAGACGCGCGGTTTCCAGGTGGAAACGGCCGAATCAGTGGCGGAAGGCGTTGCGAAATCGAAAGGCAGGCCGCCGAAATATGCGGTGGTCGACCTCCGGCTCGGCGACGGCAATGGGCTCGATGTCATCGAAGCGATCCGCCAGCGACGCGACGACACCAGGATCATCGTGCTGACCGGCTACGGCAATATCGCAACCGCGGTGACCGCCGTGAAACTCGGCGCCGTCGATTACCTGGCAAAGCCCGCGGATGCCGACGACGTCTTTTCGGCGCTGACGCAGAGGCCGGGCGAAAAGGCCGAACTTCCCGAGAATCCGATGTCGGCTGACCGGGTGCGCTGGGAGCACATCCAGCGGGTCTATGAAATGTGCGAGCGCAACGTCTCGGAAACGGCGCGCCGCCTCAACATGCACAGGCGGACACTGCAGCGCATCCTCGCCAAACGCGCGCCGAAATAGCCAAGACATCCGTCAAACATCATCGACGGTGAACGGCTTTCCGTTCGCCCATTCGGCCATCATCAGCCGTTGCGCGGCGGCGCGCGAGAAATTGAGCGTGACGGATTTGCGTGTGGCCGGGGCCAAACGGTGTTCCGGCGCTTCGCGAATCATATGGGCGCCATAACCATCCGAGAGGAAAAGCCCGCACTCCTCGGGAAAGATGTCGAGCGGTACACCTTCGTGAGTCGCAAAGAACAGCCGGTCGCAGTGCAGCCGGTATTCCGGCCATTTGCGATCCACCCTGAAATCCTCGATCGACGTCTTGATTTCGATGATCCAGACCTCGCCCTTTTCCGAAACGGTGATCAAATCAGCACGGCGGCCGCTGGCCAGCGGCAGTTCGGGCAGCACGGCATGGCGCATTTCATGCAGCAAAATCTGCGTTCCGCGCCGCACCATCATGGCTCTGTCCGATTGCCGGCCATCGATTAACGGATTGTTATTGTAAACGCTCAAAATCGTCATGGATAACCACAGTAGGGGCTGGCGTGTTGTTGCAAAAAAACCATGCGCTTCTAATTTGCGCCGCAGACAGATTTGTCGCGCTGCAGTAGCCTTGCAAAGCGCAAGTTAATCGAAAATAAACCATAATCAACGATGGTCGAAAGACTGTTCTCCTTGCCCTAAAACTTCAAGAGTCATCTATGCGCATCCGCAATGCATTCCCGGTATTTGGCCTGCTGACGACGCTCGCACTGGCCGGTTGCTCCTCGACATCAGACAGCGCATCCGTCGACGACAAGGGCGCAGGCCCGACCGTACAGACAGCCCAGATCTTCAACGACGCCTATGGCGTGACGAAGGATGCCGGATATTCTCTGCCGGCGATCCCGATCGACAGGGTCAAGCCGCAGTTCCGCCGCCAGGTCGTCAGCTACCAGACCACCGAGCGCCCGGGTACGATCATCGTCAACACGCGCGAGCGCTTCCTCTATTACATCCTCGCCAACGGCAAGGCGATGCGTTACGGCATCGGCGTCGGCAAGCAGGGCTTCGCATGGGCCGGCACCGCCTACGTCGCTTGGAAGCAGGAATGGCCGACCTGGCACCCGCCGAAGGAAATGGCCGTTCGCCGCCCTGACGTCGCCAAGTATGTCGAGGACGGCATGGGCCCGGGCCTCAGCAATCCGCTCGGCGCGCGCGCCATGTATCTCTTCAACGAGGATGGCAAGGACACGCTGTTCCGCCTGCACGGCACGCCGGAATGGGCCTCGATCGGCACCGCCGCTTCCTCGGGCTGCATTCGCCTGATGAACCAGGACGTGATCGACCTTTACAGCCGCGTCCGCCCCGGCAAGGGCACGTCCAAGGTCGTCGTTATCCAATAGGGTATAGACCGAATTCGGTATAAAAAAGGCCGCCGAACTGTCGTTCCGGCGGCCTTTTCATATTCTCAGTATACCCTCAACCGGTCGGCTTCGCCTTCGAGCTCGAGGCGGCGGCGGTGAAGCACCGGCTCGGTATAGCCGTTCGGCTGCTCCCTGCCCTTCAGCACGAGGTCGAGGGCGGCCTGGAAGGCGATCGAGCCGTCGAAATTACCGGCCATCGGCTGGTAGAGGGGATCCGTCTCGTTCTGCCGGTCGACGACGGCCGCCATGCGTTTCATGGTTTCGACGATCTGGGCCTCGGTGACGACCTTGTGGTGCAGCCAGTTCGCCATGTGCTGGGCCGAGATGCGCAATGTGGCGCGATCCTCCATCAGGCCGACATTGTTGATATCGGGCACCTTCGAGCAGCCGACGCCCTGATCGACCCAGCGTACGACGTAGCCGAGGATGCCCTGGGCATTGTTATCAAGTTCGCGCTGGATTTCCTCCGGCGTCCAGTTCGGCCGTACCGCGACCGGCACGGAGAGAATGTCGGAGAGCTTGGCGCGGGCGCGGTCCTTCAGCCCCTGCTGAACCCTGGCGACATTGACCCGGTGATAATGGGTGGCGTGCAGGGTCGCGGCCGTCGGTGACGGGACCCAGGCAGTGTTGGCGCCGGCCTTCGGGTGGGCGATCTTCTGCTCCAGCATCGCCGCCATCAGATCCGGCATCGCCCACATGCCCTTGCCGATCTGGGCGTGGCCGGCGAGGCCGCATTCCAGGCCGATGTCGACATTCCAATTCTCATAGGCCGATATCCAGGCTGCCTGGCGCATGTCGCCCTTGCGAATCATCGGGCCGGCTTCCATCGAGGTGTGGATCTCGTCGCCGGTGCGGTCGAGGAAGCCGGTATTGATGAAGACGACCCGCTCGCGGGCAGCACGGATGCATTCCTTGAGATTGACCGTCGTGCGGCGCTCCTCATCCATGATGCCCATCTTGATGGTGTTGCGCGCCATACCAAGCGCATCTTCGACCCGCGAAAAGATTTCGACCGCAAAGGCGACCTCTTCGGGCCCATGCATCTTCGGCTTGACCACATACATGGAGCCGGTGCGGGAATTTTTCCTCCGGCCGGCCGGGCCGATATCGTAAAGCGCGATCAGGCCGGTGATGACAGCATCCATGATACCCTCCGGCACTTGCCTGCCGTCGCGGTCGATAATGGCCGGATTGGTCATCAGGTGGCCGACATTGCGCACCAGCATCAGCGAGCGGCGATGCAGCTCGAAGGCAGCGCCATCCGGACCGGTATAGTCCAGATCGGGGTTGAGCTTGCGGATGAAGCTCGCCCCGCCCTTTACCACTTCCTCCTGCAGATCGCCCTTCATCAGGCCGAGCCAGTTGCGATAGACTACGGTCTTGTCCTCGGCGTCGACGGCGGCAATCGAATCCTCGCAGTCCATAATCGCCGTGATCGCCGATTCCAGCCAGACATCGGAAATATGAGCCGGATCGGACTTGCCGATTGCCGTCGTCGCATCGATGACGATCTCGATATGGATGCCGTTGTTCTTCAAGAGAATATGCGTCGGGGCCGCAGCATCGCCGCGATAGCCGGCAAAATGCCCGCCATCGACAAGCATTGCCTGTTCGCCATCGGTCGATCGGAGAACGAGCACCCCATCCTTGATAGCGAAACCGCCGACGTGCTTCCAGCTGCTGTCCTGCAGCGGCACCGCTGTGTCGAGGAAATCGCGCACCCAGGCGATGACCTTCTCGCCCCGCTTCGGATTGTACCCTTTGCCCCGTTCGGCGCCGTCGCTCTCCGGAATGGCGTCCGTGCCATAGAGCGCATCGTAGAGCGAGCCCCAGCGCGCATTGGCAGCGTTCAGCGCATAACGGGCATTCATGACGGGAACGACGAGCTGCGGGCCGGCGATCAAGGCGATCTCGGGGTCGACATTTTGGGTCGAAACCTGGAAGTCCGATCCTTCCGGCAGGAGATAGCCGATCCCGCGGAGGAAGGATTGGTAGTCGTCCATATCCGTAGGCGCGCCGTGCTGGCGATACCAGTCGTCGATCTTGATCTGCAGCTCGTCGCGTCTTGCCAGCAGGGCACGATTCCTCGGGGCGAGATCGTGGACGATCGCCGAAAAATCGGCAAAGAACTTGTCCGCATCGATCCCCAGACCCGGCAGAACCTCCTGGACGAGGAAATCATGAAGGACGGCTTCGATGGCAAGACCGTTCTTATCAATGCGGCTCATGCGACATTCTCCCTGGCAACGACTTTGAATGCTGCCACTTTGCCCGGCTTTCATTCACAGTCAATTCCGCAATAATTCGAAAGATTTATGCTTATCGGGAAATTATGCGCGGTGTCACCTGCATCGGCAGGCCGTTCTGCGGCTGCGTCGTCAGCTTTTGTACCGGCCAGGGATTGGTCTCATCGGTGGAATCGAAACGATAGCGATGCATCAGCACGGCAAGGGCAATCACCGCCTCCTGAAGCGCAAAGGTTGCGCCGATGCACACACGCGGACCGGCGCCGAAAGGCAGGAACTGGAAGCGGCCGATGGAGCCGCGGTTTTCCGGCAGGAAGCGCTCGGGCATGTAGGCGCGCGGCCTATCCCAATAGAGTTCGTGGCGATGCAGCGTCCAGGGCATGATGAGCACGGTGATCCCGGCCTCGAGCTCGACCCGCTCGCCCTTGGGGCTTGTCCAGGAGTCATCCGATATGGCGGCGCGATTGATGGATGGCGCCGGCGGATAGAGGCGTAACGTCTCCTCGAAGGCAGCGCGCGTTTGCGGCATCATATCCAGCCATTCCACAGGTTCGGCCCCGGTGGCGAGCACCGCGTCGATTTCCATCTCCATCGCCTCGCGGATATGCGGGCTGTTCGAGACGCAATAGAGCGTCCAGGCCAATGCCCGTGCCGTGGTCTCATGCCCGGCGCCGATAAAGGTCAGAATATTGTCTTCGATTTCTTCCTTCGTCAGCCCGTCGGGGCCGGCCTGGTCCAGCAGCAGGGTCAGGAAATCTTCGGGTGCTGTGGCGCGATTCGCCTTCATCTTTGCAGTTCGCATATCCATCGTGTTGCGGACGATAGAACGGAATTTCTCCAGCACTTTCTGACCGCCGATGCGTGTCACACGTGGAACCCAGGAGGGGGCGCGCATCAGGTCCATCGGATCGACGCGGCCCATGCGATGCAGGAGAGCATTGACGTCATCGGCGAAATGGCCGCTCGAGGTGACGATTTCGCCTGAAAATAACGTGTCGGCGAGAATCGCGAAGGTCAGCTCGGTCATATCAGTGCTGATATCAAAAATTGCCCCCGTCTCGCCGGCACTCTGATATTTGCGGGCATAATCTTCCGACTGGCGCAGCATCTGCCCGGCAAAACCCTGGGCATGGCGAGGCGTGAAAACCGGCGCCACCGCCTTGCGTGATCTCTTCCAGACGGGACCTTCTGCGGTCAGGAGGCCGTCACGCAGGATCGGACGCAGCACCAGCTGGCGAATGTCCGACATGCGATAATTGCCGGCATTATCGACCAAAACATGCTTGATCAGACCGGGATCGTTGACGATCAGCGTGTGTTGCCCAAAGAAGCTCGTCTTTATCCAGGGCAGCGTATAGGACGGCTCGCCCCAGAGTTCGAGCGGATTGCGCAGGATGATGCGGATGATTTCCAACCGGCTTGGCGGCACGGTGCGCGGCAGCGGTGCCGGCGGAAAGAAGGGATCAGGACGCATGTCCATCGTCAAAGCCTTTCGGGGAAGATCAGCGCCTTCCCGGCAAGCTTGAAGCTAGAGCAGGCCCTTGAGTTCGTCCAGCTTGTCGTTGATCAGCCAGCCGTAATAATTCTCCTCCGGCCAGACGGTCGCACCCGAAGAGCGGTTCTTCGCAGCGAGTGCGGCGGCGCGCTGGCGCGAGTTGCCGACATTATAAAGCGTTGCAGTCAGACCGGGGTTGCCTGAGATATCCATGCCGGCAATCTCCCTGTAATCGTCGATCGACCGGCGGATCGAGGCGGCGACGAAGGCGAGCGATATGTCGGGATCCATGATCGCCCTGTAGACCGCGCCGGCATTCTTCTCGTTCAGTTTCGGATAACCGGAGACGCGGGCCACGAGATCGGAGAGCATCAGCGCCGTCAGCGGATTGACCTGGCCGAGGCCGAAGGTCTGGCCGGCGTAGAAGGGCTGAAAGAAGACCGCGCTGAAGCGGTTGTTGGGGAAGCTCTTGCCGCCCACCGTCTTGCCGCGAAAATCGCTTTCCCAGACATCTTCGCGGCAGGACCACAGCGTGTAGGAATCACTCTTGCCTTTGCATTCGGCAAATTGCGGCCGCGCCACGAATTCATCGACGTTTTCGCCGTCATAGGCGAAGCGGAAGCTTTCACCGGCATAGGAAGCGGCCTTGACATAATAGGATTGCAGCCGGTCGTAGGCGTCGACGTTATAGGTGTGTTCGCCGACGATCGCGCCGACGACATGGATGGGATTGATGCCGTAAGCGCTGGAGACCTTGCGAATCTTGGCCATCAGCTCGCGATCGGTCGCCAGCAGGTCGTGGACCTTTTCATATTTCAGATCGAAGCTGCTCTTGGTTCCCTTGGTGCGCCTGACGGAAGCGCCCGGAATATCGGGCTGTTCGGCATGACGATTGCCGGCCGGCACCGTCTGCATGGCGAAGGCAGGCGCCGAATTCACCAGGGCAACGGCAATCAAAAGGCTTGTCAAAAGGCGTCGCACGATCCGCTATCCCGTCCCGTTCCATCGTCGTGTTTGCGATGCGGCTGACTGGACCAGAATCTTGGCCGAATAAAGCCGGAGCGGAAAACAAAACGGGCCTTCACTAAAAAGTAAAAGGCCCGCTGTCGAGAGAGAGTGCGTGACAATCCGGCATTCACGTCGGGAAAGACATGGACCGGTGCGCCGATATCACAAAATGAAACGCGAGAGATCGGTATTCTGCGCGAGATCGCCGACATGTTCGCGCACATAGGCGGCATCGATGGTGACGGCCGTGCCGCCGCGATCGGGGGCGTTATAGGAAATATCGTCCAGGACCCGCTCCATTACCGTCTGCAGCCTGCGGGCGCCGATATTCTCGACGGAGGAGTTCAGATGCACGGCGACATCGGCGAGCGCATCGATCGCGTCGTCGGTGAATTCGAGGTTCAGGCTTTCGGTCTCCATCAGTGCGCGGTACTGGCGGATGAGGCTTGCTTCCGTCTCGGTCAGGATCCGACGGAAATCCTCCTTGTTCAGCGGGCGCAATTCGACGCGGATCGGCAATCGGCCCTGCAGCTCCGGCAGAAGATCGGAGGGTTTGGAGACATGGAAGGCGCCTGAGGCGATGAAGAGGATATGATCCGTCTTCACCGGCCCGTATTTGGTCGAAACTGTCGTGCCTTCGACGAGCGGCAGAAGGTCGCGCTGGACGCCTTCGCGCGACACGCCGGCACCCATGCCGCCGTCGCGGGCAGCGATCTTGTCGATTTCGTCGAGGAAGACGATACCGTCATTCTCTGTGGAGCGAACAGCCTCGCGCTGGATGACCTCATTGTCGATCAGCTTGTCGGATTCATCGCGGATCAGATCGGTATAGGAGGCCTTGACCGTCGTGCGGACCTTCTTGGTGCGGCCGCCCATCGCCTTGCCGAACATCTCCGACAGGTTGAGCACCCCAATATTGGCGCCTGGCATGCCGGGTATTTCGAAGCCTCCCATGCCGGAACCGGCATCGGCCACCTCGATATCGATCTCCTTGTCGTCGAGCTCGCCGTCCCTCAGCTTCTTGCGGAAGTTTTCGCGGGTAGCGGGCGAAGCCGTGGTGCCGACCAGCGCATCGAGAACACGCTCCTCGGCGCTGACATGCGCCTTGGCCTGGACCTCGGTCCGCTTCTTCTCACGCACCAGACCGATGCCGACCTCGACCAGATCGCGGATGATCTGCTCGACATCGCGGCCGACATACCCGACTTCGGTGAATTTGGTGGCTTCCACCTTGATGAAGGGCGCGCCGGCGAGTTTTGCCAGGCGGCGGGAGATCTCGGTCTTGCCGACACCGGTCGGGCCGATCATCAGGATGTTTTTCGGCATGACTTCGTCGCGCAGACTCGGGTCGAGCTGCTGGCGGCGCCAGCGGTTGCGCAGCGCGATCGCGACGGCGCGTTTGGCGTCATGCTGGCCGATAATGTAGCGATCGAGTTCGGAAACGATCTCGCGGGGGAAAAGGTCGTCATTGCGTGTCATTCTCCTGGCGGTCCAGGGCCATCAGCGCCCGGCCGCAAATACATCTTTGTTCGCCGCGGGAGCGGCCGGAAGGCCTCAGATTCAGCCTTCGACATCCAGCGATTCCACCACGATATTGTGGTTGGTGTAGACGCAGATGTCGGCGGCGATTTCGAGGGCGCGGCGCGCGATCTCTTCAGCCGATTTGTCGGTATCCATGAGGGCGCGGGCGGCGGCGAAGGCAAAATTGCCGCCAGAACCGATCGCCGTCGTGCCATGCTCGGGCTCCAGAACGTCGCCATTGCCGGTGATCGCCAGCGTGATCGACTTGTCGGCGACGAGCATCATGGCTTCGAGATTACGCAGGTATTTGTCGGTGCGCCAGTCCTTGGCGAGCTCGACAGCGGCGCGCATCAGCTGGCCGGGATATTGCTCCAGCTTCTTTTCAAGCCTTTCGAGCAGGGTAAAAGCATCGGCCGTGGCGCCGGCGAAACCGGCAACGACTTCGCCCTTGCCGATGCGGCGCACCTTGCGGGCATTGCCCTTCATGACGGTCTGGCCGAGGCTCACCTGGCCGTCACCGGCCATCACCACCTTGCCGCCTTTTCGAACTGTAATGATCGTTGTCATCAAACACCTGTCTGCCCACGACGCGGGCGTTTACGCGAGACCACACATTGGCCCTGTTGAGCCCTATGTAAGGGGGCCGGCGCCGTTTGCAAATGGGCCGGCTTTTCTCTTGCCCGGCTTCTGGATATTTGCCGATCCGCCTGATAAGGAACGGCCTTATTCCGATGGAGGGCCATATGGCCGAGACCGCAGCAAGCCGCACGGGCAGTGTTTCCCGCAAGACCAACGAAACCTCGATTTCCGTCTCCGTCAATCTCGACGGCACCGGCAAATCGAAGATTTCGACCGGCGTCGGCTTCTTCGATCATATGCTCGACCAGCTTTCGCGGCATTCGCTGATCGACATGGAGATCGAATCCCAGGGCGATCTGCATATCGACGACCACCACACGGTCGAGGATACGGGCATCGCCATCGGCCAGGCGATCTCCAAGGCGCTCGGCGACCGGCGCGGCATCACGCGTTACGCCTCGATTGATCTGGCCATGGACGAGACGATGACCAAGGCCGCGGTCGATCTGTCCGGCCGGCCGTTCCTCGTCTGGAACGTCGCCTTCAGCGCGCCGAAGATCGGCACGTTCGATACCGAACTCGTTCGCGAATTCTTCCAGGCGCTCGCCCAGAATGCCGGCATCACCTTGCATATTCTCAACCATTATGGCGCCAACAATCACCATATTGCCGAGACATGCTTCAAGGCCGTCGCCCGCGCATTGCGCACGGCGACAGAGATCGATCCGAGACAGGCCGGCCGTGTACCTTCGACGAAGGGCACGCTCGTCTGAGCCCCTCAAGGGAGCAGCGACAATGACATCCAGCTATATTTTCCTGACGCCGCCCGGCGGCACGCGCGCCACGGTCGAAGAGACCCGGACTATCCGTGACGGCTTCACGCTGCTCGGCTTTCTGTTTCCATGGGTTTGGCTGCTCGCACATCGGCTGTGGCTGCATGCGGCCGCGGTCTTCGTGCTGCAGGCGATCGGCGGTGCGTTGATGGACGAGCCGGGCCTCGGGCTGGCGGGAGCGGCCCTCCTGCTGGGCGTGAATGTGCTGGTCGGCCTCGAGGGCCAGAATTTCCGCATCCGCCACCTCGCCGCCAAGGGGTGGACCGAAGATGGGCTCGTTGCAGCCGATACGATCGCCATTGCCGAGGACGTCTATTTCTCGGACAAGGCGGCCGTTGCCGACAGCAACAAGGACACCGCACCGGACTGGGAGAACAAGACCCGTCCGAACAATCCGCCTGGCCAGGCCACCTCGCTTGGTCTCTTTGGTTTTGATGGAGGACGCTGACGATGCGCGTCGCGATTATCGATTATGGTTCCGGCAATCTGCGCTCGGCGACCAAGGCTTTCGAACGGGCCGCCCGTGAAGCGGGCATCGATGCGCATATCGATCTCACAGACAAAGCCGAAAATGTTGCCGCCGCCGATCGTATCGTGCTTCCCGGCGTCGGCGCCTATGCCGATTGCCGGCGCGGGCTCGATGCCGTGCCCGATATGGCGGAGGTGCTGATCGAAGCGGTCGAGAAGAAGGCGCGGCCGTTTCTCGGAATCTGCGTCGGCATGCAGCTCGATGTCCTCGCGCGGGCTCGAGAAGACCGTGACGCACGGTTTCAACTGGATCCCCGGCGACGTCGTCGAGATGACGCCCGATGATCCGGCGCTAAAGATCCCGCAGATCGGCTGGAACACGCTCGACCTGAAGCGCGAACATCCGTTGTTCGACGGCATTCCGACGGGGTCCGAGGGGCTGCATGCCTATTTCGTGCATTCCTATCATCTTGCCGCCGAGAACGCCGACGATGTCATCGCGACCGTCGACTATGGCGGTGCGATGACCGCTCTCGTCGGGCGCGACAACATGGTCGGCGCCCAGTTTCACCCGGAAAAGAGCCAGAAGCTCGGCCTGGCGCTGATCGCCAATTTCCTGCGTTGGAACCCGTAATACCGCCGCCTTATTTCCCCTTTATGGAAACGGCGGAACAGGAGTGCGCTCGATGCCGGCTTCGCGGAAATCAGGCAAGGTGTTCTACATGCTGAGACCCTCCAGAGAAGGTCTGCCGCCGTTCTCGGATATCCGGCTTCCCGACGGAACGATCATCCGCCGTGTCGATGAGACCATTCACAAAAGAGCGCTTTCCAATGCAGCCAAAGCGATGAAAGAAAGGCTGGACCGATGATCCATGAATTTCTTGCCGGCAACGAGAATTCGCAGCTGCGCGCCAACGGCATCAACGCCGACGATATCGCTGAGGCCGTGCTGGAATTTTATATTGAAGGCGAGGACGATCTCATCGGCCTGCTTGCCTATGCCCTTTACGAGCGACAGAAGCGCGATTTCGTCCTCAGCTATCGCAAGCGCAACGCCGGCCGTTCTCCCAACGAGGCCGAGCTTGCCGCGGTCGCCAGCAATTATCTCTCTACCGACCTGCGCAATACGCTGCGCGATCGCGCCTCGCAGATCCTTTCGACTTATGCCGAAACCTATGTAGAGGCGATGGAGCCGGAAATCCGGCTCGCCGCCGTCAACAGCCAGGCGCTGAGAGAGGTGCGCGACATCGAGACATCAGTGAAGCGGCGCCTCGGCTTCTGGCGTCAGGTTCGGGCCGGTTTCACCGTCACCCTGCTGCTTCTTCTGCTTTTCGGCGCGGCCACCATTGCCGCTGTCTTTTTTCACTCGGATATCGTAGATGCGTGGAATGCGCTGATGGTACCGACCACTCTACGGACGTAAGACGACATGATCCTTTTTCCCGCGATCGATCTGAAGGGCGGCCAATGCGTCCGCCTGCGGCTCGGCGACATGCAGCAGGCGACGGTTTACAACACCGATCCGGCCGCCCAGGCGAAATCCTTCGAAGACCAGGGTTTCGAATGGCTGCATGTGGTCGATCTCGACGGCGCCTTTGCGGGACATTCGGCCAATGGCGACGCCGTGGAAGCGATCCTCAAGGCAACACAAAATCCGGTGCAGCTCGGCGGCGGCATCCGCACGCTCGATCATATCGAGGCATGGCTGTCGCGGGGGCTGCGGCGCGTCATTCTCGGCACCGTCGCGGTCAGAAATCCTGATCTGGTCATCGAAGCCTGCCGGAAATTTCCCGGTCACGTCGCCGTCGGCATCGATGCCAAGGGGGGCAAGGTGGCCGTCGAGGGCTGGGCTGAAGCTTCCGAACTCGGTGTCATCGAGCTCGCCAGGAAATTCGAAGGCGCCGGCGTCGCCGCGGTCATCTACACCGATATCGACCGTGACGGCATCCTTGCCGGCATCAACTGGGCCTCGACGCTGGAACTTGCCGAAGCCGTCTCCATTCCGGTCATCGCCTCCGGCGGCCTTGCCTCTCTCGACGACATCAGGCGTATGCTGGAGCCGGATGCGCAGAAGCTCGAAGGGGCAATTTCAGGCCGGGCGCTTTACGACGGCCGTATCGACCCCGCGGAAGCACTGGCGCTGGTCAAGGCCAGCAGGGCAAAGGAGACTGCGTAAATGACCCTCAAGGCCCGTGTCATCCCCTGCCTCGACGTCAAGGACGGCCGCGTCGTCAAGGGCGTCAATTTTCTCAATCTCGTCGATGCCGGCGATCCCGTCGAAGCGGCGAAAGCCTATGATGCGGCCGGCGCCGACGAGCTCTGCTTCCTCGACATCACCGCTTCTTCGGACAATCGCGATACGATCTTCGATGTCGTGTCGCGCACGGCCGACCAATGCTTCATGCCGCTGACGGTCGGCGGCGGGGTGCGCACCATCGCCGATATACGCAAGCTCTTGCTGTGCGGCGCCGACAAGGTCTCGATCAATTCGGCAGCGGTCAGCAATCCCGACTTCGTCACTGAGGCGGCCGACAAGTTCGGCGACCAGTGCATCGTCGTCTCGATCGACGCCAAGCGCAGACGCACGCAGGCGGTCGGCGGCGACAATCTCAGCGCCTGGGAAGTCTATACGCATGGCGGCCGCAATGCGACCGGCATCGACGCCGTCGAATTCGCCCAGAAGATGGTTGAACGCGGCGCCGGCGAATTGCTGGTCACCTCGATGGACCGCGACGGCACCAAGGTCGGCTACGATCTGGAGCTAACGCGGGCGATTGCCGATGCGGTGCGTGTGCCTGTCATCGCATCCGGCGGCGTCGGCGATCTCAACGATCTCGTCGCCGGGGTGAAAGAGGGTCATGCCAATGCCGTTCTCGCCGCATCGATCTTCCACTTCGGCACCTATTCCGTCGGCGAGGCGAAGCACTATATGTCGAAGTGCGGCATCGACATGCGTCTCGACTGAACCTTGAAAGCGGACATATGAGCGGATTTTCCCTTTCCGATCTCGAAAGCATCGTCGCAGAGCGCTCGACAGCCTCGCCGGAGCAATCCTGGACGGCGAAGCTCGTCGCCGCCGGCCAGCCGAAGGCGGCCAAGAAGCTAGGTGAAGAGGCGATCGAAGCGGTGATGGCGGCGGTGACCGGCGACCGCGAGAATCTGACCTATGAAGCCGCCGATGTGCTCTATCACCTTTTGGTCGTATTGAAGATTGCTGAAATACCGTTAGAGAATGTCATGGCCGAACTCGAGCGCAGAACCGCGCAGTCCGGCCTCAAGGAAAAGGCCGGCCGGCAGAGTTCATGAGTATCGCGACTGAGATTATCGGGGTGCCGGAAACGTTGGATCACTTCCAGTCGGACTCCTATTCGCCCTATCACTTCTTCTCTTCCGAACAATGGGCGAAGTTCCGCGCCGACACGCCGTTGACGCTGACCAGCGACGAGGTCAAACGGCTGCGCTCGATGGGCGACCCGATCGATCTCGACGAGGTCAGGCGCATCTATCTGTCGCTGTCGCGGCTGCTGTCGGCGCATGTCGAATCCTCGCAGATGCTGTTCGAGCAGCGCAACCGCTTCCTCAGCATCTCCGATGTGACGAAGACGCCTTTCGTCATCGGCATCGCCGGCTCGGTCGCCGTGGGAAAATCGACCACGGCCCGTGTTCTCAAGGAACTGCTGGGGCGCTGGCCTTCGAGCCCGAAGGTCGATCTCGTCACCACCGACGGCTTCCTTCATCCGAATGCCGTGCTGCAGCGGGAAAAGCTGATGCAGCGCAAGGGTTTTCCGGAGAGTTACGACACGGCCGCAATCCTGCGCTTTCTCTCGGCGATCAAGGCCGGACAGCCGGATGTCAAGGCGCCGAGCTATTCGCACCTCGTCTATGACGTGCTGCCGGACGAATACAAGATCGTCGACCGGCCGGACATCCTGATCTTCGAGGGCATCAACGTATTACAATCGCGCGACCTGCCGGCCGGCGGCAAGATCGTGCCGATGGTCTCCGACTTCTTCGACTTCTCGATCTATATCGATGCCGCCGAAGACCTGATTCACAACTGGTACGTCGCACGTTTCATGCGGCTGCGCGAGACCGCCTTTCGCGATCCGAATTCCTATTTCCATCGCTACGCTTCGATCAGCGACGCGGAAGCGCTCGAAATTGCCGGGGATCTCTGGGCGAACATCAACCTGAAAAACCTGCGGCAGAACATCCTGCCGACGCGGCCGCGCGCCGATCTGATCCTGAAAAAAGGCAAGGATCACCTGATCGAACAGGTCGCGCTGCGGAAACTATAGCAGGCGATCTTTGCTGACCATCAGCTTGGAGGATTGACGCGGCGCAGCGTCAGATTGATGCGGCCGCCATTCTTCAAGAGCGTCGACGTCGCCGGATGAATGCGGTCGACGCCGTGAAAACACAGTCTCCCCTCGCCGCCCAGAACGACCAGATCGCCGCTGGAGAGCTTGACGGATAGCGTGCGATGATTGCGGCTGAGGCCGCCGACGCGAAAAAGGCAGCTGTTGCCGAGCGAGATCGAGACGACCGGCGCCTGCAAATCCCTCTCGTCCTTGTCCTGATGCAGGCCCATGCGGGCTTCGTCGGAATAGAAATTGATCAGGCAGGCTTCCGGCGGTTTGTCGTAGCCGGCAACATCATTCCAGATATCGAGCAATTCCTGCGGCAGATCGGGCCAACGCCTGCCGGTTGCCGGATGCGTCGGCTGGTAGCGATAGCCGCGCTCCTTGTCGGTCACCCAGCCGAGCGGCCCGCAATTGGTCATCCGCACCGACATCGGCTTGCCGGTCCCGGGCATGACGGGCACATAAAGCGGCGCCTCGGCGACAATCGTGCGGATCACCTCGACCAAGGCCTCCTGACGCGCCCGATCGAGATAGCCGGGAAGATGGCGAATACCGCTCAAGAACTCCAGCATGTCATTCACCACTGCCGCCGCCAGGGCGGCCACGCATTTTCTTGACTTCCGAGCGGCCGGATTTTTCCTTCAGGCGGCGCTCGACCGAACCCTTGGTCGGCTTGGTCTTCTTGCGCGGCGGCGGCGGCGGCTTGGCGGCCTCCAATATCAATTCCTTCAGCCGCTCGCGCGCATCCTCGCGATTGCGGTCCTGGCTGCGAAACCGGCTCGCCTCGATCATCAGCACGCCGTCCTTCGACAGACGCCGACCGGCGAGCTTGACCGCATTGGTTTTGACACGATCGTTCAGCGACGGCGAATTCGGGATATTGAAAAACAGCTGAACCGCGGTCGAGACCTTGTTGACATTCTGCCCGCCGGGCCCGCCCGCCAGAACGAACTGTTCCGTCAGCTCCCATCCTGATATGGTGATCCTGTCGTCGATATAGAGTGCGTCGCTGGCCATGCGCCGTTCTATCTCACATCGGCAGCCAGTTGAAAATATCGGCCGTCAACCGAAAAACCCGGCAATCCTGCGATGCCGGGTTTCACGTGAGTCAAAGATTATTCGTTTTATTCAGCCGCAACCTTCACGCCCGGGGCCGCGTCGCGGACGCCGCCATCGACGTGACCTTCGAATTTGGCGAAGTTGGCGATAAACATCGAGACCAGCTTTTCGGCCTGCGCGTCATAGGCTGCCTTGTCGGCCCAGGTCGAGCGCGGGTCGAGAATGCTGCTGTCGACGCCGTTGACGGAGACCGGCACGGCGAAGCCGAAATTGGAATCCGCACGGAATTCGACTTGGCCGAGTTCGCCGGTCAGGGCGGCGGCGAGCAGCGCGCGTGTCGCCTTGATCGGCATGCGCTTGCCGGTGCCGTAGGCGCCGCCGGTCCAGCCGGTGTTCACCAGCCAGCATTCGACGCCGTGGCGGCTGATCAGTTCCTTGAGCAGATTACCGTATTCGGCCGGATGGCGCGGCATGAACGGAGCGCCGAAGCAGGTGGAGAAGGTCGCTTCCGGCTCGACGACACCCTTTTCGGTGCCGGCCACCTTGGCGGTGTAGCCGGAGAGGAAGTGATACATCGCCTGGTCGGGCGTCAGCCGCGCGATCGGCGGCATGACGCCGAAGGCATCGGCGGTCAGCATGATGATCGTCTTCGGATGCCCGGCCCGGCCGGTTTCCGAAGCGTTGGGGATGAAATCCATCGGATAAGCGCAGCGGGTGTTCTCAGTCAGCGAGCCGTCATCGAAATTCGGCTCGCGGCGCTCGTTCAGCACGACGTTTTCAAGCACGGTGCCGAAGCGCTGGGTCGTCGCGTAGATTTCCGGCTCGGCTTCGGCCGACAGACGGATGGTCTTGGCGTAGCAGCCGCCTTCGAAATTGAAGATGCCGTTTTCGCTCCAGCCGTGTTCGTCATCGCCGATCAGCGTGCGGGCCGGGTCGGCCGAAAGCGTCGTCTTGCCGGTGCCGGAAAGGCCGAAGAACACCGCTGCGTCACCATTCGGGCCGACATTGGCCGAGCAGTGCATCGGCATTACGCCCTTGGCGGGCAGCAGGTAGTTGAGGACGGTGAAGACCGACTTTTTCATTTCACCGGCATAGGAGGTGCCGCCGATGAGGACGAGACCGTTGGTCAAGTCGCAGGCGATCACCGTTTCCGAACGGCAGCCGTGGCGGGCCGGATCGGCCTTGAAGCTCGGCAGATCGATGATCGTCAGCTTCGGCGCAAAGCTCGGCAGTGCTGCGGCGTCGGGGCGAATCAGCAGATTGCGGATGAACAGCGAATGCCAGGCAAATTCGGTGACGACGCGGGTCGGCAAAGCATGGCCTTCCTCGGCACCGCCGATGAGATCCTGAACGAACAGGTCCTTGCCCGCGGCATGCGCCAGCATATCCGCGCGCAGCAGCGCGAAATGTTCCGGCGAGAGCGGCTTGTTGTTGTCCCACCAGATTTCGCCGTCGGTATTGCTGTCGCGAACGACGAACTTGTCACGCGGCGAACGGCCGGTGTGCTGGCCGGTGATAGCCCGCAGCGCCCCCTGAGCGGTGAGTTCGGCTTCGCCCCGGCGGATCGATTCTTCATAGAGCGCGGCGGCGGAAAAGTTGTAGCGAACGCTGGCTGCGCCGCCCAATCCAACCGTTGCCAGCTCTGTTGCCGGGTTATGAACTCCGAACATTTCCATGGCTAGTTCCCTTCGCTCAGGCTCGTTGCCGTTAAAACTAATCGCGAAAATACGGGTAGAATTTTTAAAACACAAGAGACAAAACTTGAAAAAATATAGTAATATCAATTATTTAATCGATTTAAATTTAACGCCATAATTTTAAATCGTTTTAAATTGGCGCGTTGAAACATTTTACCGCACCACTCACGATTGCCTTCGAATTCCACGACAATCTTTCCCTTTATCTTTGCCACAATTTGTTCCACCTTTATCCTCCATAAGCGCATCCGGTCACTGAGACCGCCTGGGGAGAGCAAATCCGGGAGATTGCGCACTGATGACGGAGACGAACACCATGCCGACAATCGCGCTCGTTGATGACGACCGCAACATCCTCACCTCGGTGTCGATCGCACTGGAGGCCGAAGGATATAAGGTCGAGACCTACACGGACGGTGCTTCGGCCCTCGACGGCCTGCTGGCGCGCCCGCCGCAGCTGGCGATCTTCGACATCAAGATGCCGCGCATGGACGGCATGGAATTGCTGCGCCGTCTGCGGCAAAAGTCGGATATTCCCGTCATCTTCCTCACCTCCAAGGATGAGGAGATCGATGAGCTGTTCGGCCTGAAGATGGGCGCCGACGATTTCATCACCAAGCCTTTTTCGCAGCGCCTGCTGGTCGAGCGCGTCCGCGCCGTGCTGCGCCGCGCCTCGAGCCGTGAAGCCGCAGCCGCCGGCGCCAGCCCTGTCGGCGCGCCGAAGAACGGCGCCGTGCAGCAGGCCCGCTCGCTGGAGCGCGGGCAGTTGGTCATGGATCAGGAGCGCCATACCTGCACCTGGAAGGGTGAGGCCGTGACGCTGACGGTCACCGAATTCCTGATCCTGCATTCGCTGGCGCAGCGCCCCGGCGTCGTCAAAAGCCGCGACGCGCTGATGGACGCAGCCTATGACGAACAGGTCTATGTCGACGACCGGACCATCGACAGCCACATCAAGCGGCTGCGCAAGAAATTCAAGATGGTCGACACCGACTTTGATATGATTGAAACACTCTACGGAGTGGGATACCGCTTCCGCGAAGCAGCCTGAGCCCAAACGGCGCAGCGCGAGACATTGTTGAGGGCTGCGGGCCGGTTTATCCGGCCTCGCCCTTCGAAAGGGCCAGTCGTTGGCACAGTTGGTGCAGGAAAGGGATCTCGACGATGCGGAGGGCGTGAGCACCCGTCGCGTCCGGGGCCGCCGTTGGTCGCATCCCTTCACGCTGATCCGCCGCATCTTCGGCAATGCCGTATTTTCGAGCCTGACGCGGCGCATCGTCTTCTTCAATCTCGTCGCACTGCTGGTGCTCGTCGGCGGTATCCTCTACCTCAACCAGTTTCGCGAGGGACTGATCGACGCCCGCGCCGAGAGCCTTTTGACGCAAGGCGAGATCATCGCCGGCGCCATTTCGGCCTCCGCATCGGTCGATACCAACTCGATCACCATCGATCCGCAGAAGCTGCTCGAGCTGCAGGCCGGCCAGAGCATCACCCCGGTGCCGAACGACGAAGACCTCGAATTCCCCATCGATCCCGAGAAGGTCGCGCCGGTGCTGCGCCGGCTGATATCTCCGACGCGCACGCGCGCCCGCATCTTCGATGCCGATGCAAATCTCCTGCTGGATTCCCGCCATCTTTATTCGCGCGGCCAGGTGCTGCGCTTCGACCTGCCGCCGGTCGAAGAGGAGAAGCAGACCTGGAGCGAATGGTTTGCCGCCCTGTTCAACAAGGCGCTACAGCCCGGCAACCTACCGCTCTATAAGGAAGCGCCGGGCGGCGACGGCTCGATCTATCCCGAGGTGATGAACGCGCTAACCGGCGTGCGCGGCGCCGTCGTGCGCACGACCGAAAAAGGCGAGCTCATCGTTTCGGTCGCCGTGCCGATCCAGCGTTTCCGCGCCGTGCTCGGGGTGCTGCTGCTGTCGACGCAGGCAGGCGACATCGACAATATCGTGCATGCCGAGCGGCTTGCCATCATGCGCGTCTTCGGCGTCGCGACGCTCGTCAACGTGTTGCTTTCGCTGGTGCTCTCGTCGACGATCGCCAATCCGCTGCGCCGCCTTTCGGCCGCCGCCATCCGGGTGCGCCGCGGGGCAAAGACACGTGAGCAGATTCCCGACTTCTCCGCCCGCCAGGATGAAATCGGCAATCTTTCCATTGCATTGCGCGAAATGACGACGGCACTCTACGACCGGATCGATGCGATCGAGAGTTTCGCCGCCGATGTCAGCCACGAACTCAAGAATCCGCTGACGTCGCTGCGCAGCGCCGTCGAAACGCTGCCGCTTGCCCGATCCGACGATTCCAAGAAACGGCTGATGGACGTCATCCAGCACGATGTCCGCCGCCTCGACCGGCTGATCAGCGATATCTCCGACGCCTCGCGCCTCGATGCCGAGCTTGCCCGTGTCGATGCCGGTTCCGTCGACATGGAGGTGCTGCTGCGCGACCTCATCGAGGTTTCGCGCCAGGTCAGGAGCACCAAGAAGCAGGTGGAGATCGAATATGCGATCGACCGCAAGCCGAACGTCAAGACCCGCTTCGTCGTTACCGGCCACGACCTGCGCATCGGCCAGATCATCGCCAACCTGATCGAGAACGCCCGCTCCTTCGTGCCGGAGAAGGGTGGCAAGATTACCGTGCGGCTAGTGCGGACACGGTCGCGCTGCGTGACCACGATCGAAGACAACGGGCCCGGCATCCAGGCAGAAAATATCGACCGCATCTTCGAGCGCTTCTATACCGACCGGCCGGAATCGGAAGGCTTCGGGCAGAATTCGGGGCTCGGCCTGTCGATCAGCCGCCAGATCGCCGAGGCCCATGGCGGTTCGCTGAGAGCGGAGAACATCACCGATGCCGAAGGCGGACAGGTGCTCGGTGCCCGCTTTATCCTCGCTTTACCCGTCGATGCCGCCGCATGACGGCGCCCCGGAACATTCATGCGACGGCGATCGTCGTTGGCAGGACGGGGCTCTTGTTCAGCGGTCCCTCCGGCTGGGGAAAATCGATGCTTGCCTTCACCTGCATGACCGAGGCGCGCCGGCTCGGGCTGTTTACGGCATTGGTCGCCGACGACCAGGTTCTTCTCTCCGAAGAGACCGGCAGCGTGGTGGCCACATGCCCGCCATCGATCGCCGGGCTGATCGAGCTTCGCGGCACCGGCATCGTCCGACAGGAGCATGTGCCCCAGGCGGCGATGCATTATGCCGTGCTTCCGGGCAGCGCGTCCGGCGAAAACCGCGTGCCGCCGGAGGGTGAAATCGTCAGCCTCGCGCCCGGCCTTTCGCTTCCCGCATTGCGGCTGCTCACAGGCGTCGCTTCACCGCTGGCAATGTTGATGGCGAAAGCGCCCGATATCGGACATTGAAGCCTTCCGGATTGATCAATCTGCCTTATATATTCGCATTTTTATCTTGCACTTCGGCTTTTCATGGCCAAGATGTGCCCCCACCGGTGGACGTAATTGCTGCATTGCGATATTGGGGCCACCGTTCGCGTATATGGGAGCAGTAATATCATGATCGGACTTGTGCTTGTCACTCATGGCAAGCTGGCTGAAGAGTTTCGTCATGCTGTCGAGCACGTCGTCGGTCCTCAGAAATTCATCGAGACGGTCTGTATCGGCCCCGAAGACGACATGGATCAAAGACGGCAGGACATTCTGGAAGCTGTATCCGGTGCCGATGACGGCCATGGCGTCGTCATTCTGACCGACATGTTCGGCGGAACGCCGTCCAATCTCGCCATTTCAGTCATGAGCAGCGGCCATACCGAAGTCATTGCCGGCGTCAACCTGCCGATGCTGATCAAGCTCGCCGGCGTGCGTGGCGAGAACAACATGGAGAAGGCGCTGGTGGAGGCTTCCGAAGCCGGGCGGAAATATATCAATGTCGCGAGCCGCGTGCTCAGCGGAAAATAACGGCCCTTCATGACATCGCTCTCCCGGGAACTCCTCATCATCAACAAACGCGGCCTTCACGCACGCGCCTCCGCCAAATTCGTGCAGATGGTCGAGACCTTCGATGCCGCCATCACCGTTTCCAAGGACGGAATGACGGTCGGCGGCACCTCGATCATGGGCCTGATGATGCTGGCGGCAAGCCCCGGATCGAGCGTCGTCGTCTCGGCAAGCGGCAGCCAGGCCGCGGAAGCGCTCGAGGCCCTGGACCAACTGATCCAGAACCGGTTCGGCGAAGAGATGTGAGCTTTCCGAGCTCATATAAACATATAAAGACTTCTTTATATCCTTATTGCCTTCCCACCCGAAGCCTGCTAAACGGCGGATATGCCGTGCGCTAACGCATGTTGCATCGAACTTGCTTCATGCGACACGCTTCAGCTCTCTTTTTTGTGCATGTCGTCATCCCGGAACCGCTGCGCATCTCCGGGTGACCTGCATCAGGACGCGGCCCATCCATCGCGCGGTCATCTTCGCGCTTGCGCCAATTTTGAGACGTTTTTCAGCCTGGAGGCCTCTATGAGCACTGAAAAAGATTATGTCGTCGCCGATATCGGGCTTGCGGATTTCGGCCGCAAGGAAATTACCATCGCCGAAACCGAAATGCCGGGGCTGATGTCCTGCCGCACCGAATTCGGCGACGCAAAGCCGCTGAAGGGCGCGCGCATCACCGGCTCGCTGCATATGACCATCCAGACGGCCGTGCTCATCGAAACGCTGGTGGCGCTTGGCGCCGAAGTTCGCTGGGCCTCGTGCAACATCTTCTCGACGCAGGATCACGCCGCTGCCGCAATCGCCGCTGCCGGCGTTCCTGTTTTCGCCATCAAGGGCGAGTCGCTTGAAGATTACTGGGTCTATACCGACAAGATCTTCCAGTGGGCCGATGGCGGCCTTTCCAACATGATCCTCGATGACGGCGGCGACGCCACCATGTACATCCTGCTCGGCGCCCGCGCCGAAGCTGGCGAAGACGTGCTGTCGCATCCGCATTCCGAGGAGGAGGAAATCCTCTTCGCACAGATCAAGAAGCGCCTCGCCGCTTCGCCTGGCTGGTTCACCAAGCAGCGCGACGCGATCAAGGGCGTCACCGAGGAAACAACGACCGGCGTCAATCGCCTCTACCAGCTCAGCCAGAAGGGCCTGCTGCCCTTCCCGGCGATCAACGTCAACGACTCGGTCACCAAGTCGAAGTTCGACAACAAGTACGGCTGCAAGGAATCGCTGGTCGACGGCATCCGCCGCGGCACCGACGTGATGATGGCCGGCAAGGTTGCCGTCGTCTGCGGCTACGGCGATGTCGGCAAGGGTTCTGCCGCTTCGCTCTCCGGCGCCGGCGCCCGCGTCAAGGTAACCGAAGCCGATCCGATCTGCGCCCTGCAGGCCGCCATGGACGGTTATGAAGTCGTGCTGCTCGAGGACGTCGTTTCCTCGGCCGATATCTTCATCACTACCACCGGCAACAAAGACGTCATCCGCATCGACCACATGCGTCAGATGAAGGACATGGCGATCGTCGGCAATATCGGCCACTTCGACAACGAAATCGAAGTCGCCGCGCTGCGCAATCTCAAGTGGACCAACGTCAAGCCGCAGGTCGACCTGATCGAATTCCCCAAGGGCAACCGCATCATCCTTCTTTCCGAAGGCCGCCTGCTCAACCTCGGCAACGCCACCGGCCATCCGTCCTTCGTGATGTCGGCCTCCTTCACCAACCAGACGCTGGCGCAGATCGAGCTCTTCACCAAGCCCGATCAATATTCGAACCAGGTCTATATCCTGCCGAAGCATCTCGATGAAAAGGTCGCACGCCTGCATCTCGACAAGCTCGGCGTGAAGCTGACGGAGCTTTCCGAAGAGCAGGCTGCCTATATCGGCGTCTCGCCGAAGGGCCCGTTCAAGTCCGACCACTACAGATATTGATCTGATCGTTAATATCCACAAGATGTAGAAGCCGCGGCATTGACAAATGCCGCGGCTTATTTTTTGGGCGCTCTCTTCCCGCCAATTCCCATCCGAAGTATTGTTTTAAGACTTGATTCGTGGCGCCGGACCCCGTCCGGCCGCTCCGGAAATGGGATGTCTTGTCGTAATGCGGCACATTGAAGGACGGAGACATACCGCGGATGTCGGAACTGAAACACAGCCTGCCGGGTCAGGCGGATGATGGCGTTCGCGCCGGTCGCCGCCCGCTCATGGCGGGCCAAGAACAGCAATATGCAACGGCACACGAGGCCGCAAAGCAAGAGCATGGATCATTGGCGCGCTTTCTGAAAGCCTGCGCGGCTGGCACGGCGCTTGCCGCGCTGGCGCGGCCAGTTCTGGCCCAGACGGAGCAGCAAGCGGCGGCCGCGGCTCACCTTTTCACATCCTCGCAGGTCGTCGGCGTTTCCGTCGTCATCGGCGTCATATCGGCAGCACTGCTTTCGACATTGTGGCTGGTGCGCCAGCGCGGCAATCTGGAAAGCGAGAGCCGGGAAATCCGCTCGGCGCTGTCCGATGCCCAGCAGCGCATTTCGCAATACCAGGCGCTGATCGCCGACAAGAACCGGCGGATCGTCATCTGGGACGGCAATGCCCGTCCCGAACTGCTCGGCCAGCTTCCGCCCGAGACCGGTGCCCCGCAGGACGGCGAATTCCTGGCCTTCGGACTCTGGCTGAAGTCCCGCTCGGCCGCCGATCTGGAAAAGGCGATCGACCGGCTGCGCGATGGGGCACAGAGCTTCGACATGGTGGTCGAAACCATCCGCGATGAAATTCTCGAAGCACAGGGCCGGGTTTCCGGCGGCCGCGCCTTCGTCCGTTTTGTGGCGCTCAACAATCTGCGCGCCGAGCTTGCGGAGCTCAGGATCGAGCGCGACCGGCTGATGACCTCGATCTCGGCCTTCCAGACCATGCTCGACGCGATCGACATGCCGGCTTGGCAGCGCGATCCCGCCGGCCGCCTCACCTGGGTCAACCAGGCTTATGGCGAGGCCGTCGAAGCGCGCTCGCCGCAGCAGGCGATCAATGAAGGCCGCGAGATGCTGACGACCGTGGCGCGCGAACGCATTCGCGCGACGGTGACGCCGGAATCGCCCTTCCACGACACGATCTCGACGGTGGTGCACGGCAACCGCACCTTCTTCGACGTCGTCGACGTCAGGCTTCCCGGCGGCTCGGCCGGCATCGCAATCGATGTGTCCGACATCGAGGCGGTGCGCGCCGAGCTGGAACGGACGCTGAAGAGCCATGCCGAAACGCTCGACCATCTCGCCACGCCGGTCGCGATCTTCGACGGCGACCGCCGGCTGCAATTCTACAACCAGGCCTTCGTCGCACTCTGGGAGCTGGATATCGCCTTCCTGGAAGGCCGGCCGGACAATAGCGAGCTGCTCGAGCGGCTGCGGGCAGCCAAGAAGCTGCCGGACCAGCTCAACTGGAAGAGCTGGAAGGAAGCAGCCCTTTCCGTCTACCGCGCGCTCGACACGCAATCCGATCTCTGGCACCTGCCGAACGGGCAGACATTGCGCGTCTTTGCGACCGCCCATCCGCAGGGCGGCGCCACCTGGGTGTTCGAAAATCTGACCGAGCAGGTCGATCTCGAAACGCGCTACAACACGCTGGTCAAGGTGCAGGGCGAAACGATCGACCATCTATCCGAAGGTGTGGCGGTGTTCGGCCCGGATGGACGCATCCGCCTGTCGAACCCGGCTTTCCGCGCACTCTGGGGGATCACCGAAACCGAAGCCAAGCCCGGCACCCATATCCGCGCGTTGGGCGAGGCCTGTGCGCCGTCCTATGACCGGCCGGACGGCTGGAAGACCTTCGCCGAGCTGATCACCAGCTTCGACGACGAACGCCGCTCGGGCCAAGGAACGCTGGAACTGTTCTCCGGCCTGGTGCTCGACTATGCGGTCATCCCGCTGCCGAATGCCCAGACCATGCTGACTTTCGTCAACATGACGGACAGCGTACGGGCCGAACGGGCGCTGACCGAGAAGAACGAAGCGCTGCGCAAGGCCGACGAGCTGAAGAACGACTTCGTCCAGCACGTCTCCTACGAGCTGCGCTCGCCGCTGACGAATATCATCGGCTTCACCGACCTGCTGCGGACGCAGGGCGTCGGGCCGCTGAACGAACGGCAGGCCGAATATATCGACCATATCTCGACCTCGTCCTCGGTTCTTTTGACGCTCGTCAACGACATTCTCGACCTCGCGACCGTCGATGCCGGCATCATGCGGCTCAACTATGCGGATATCGATCTCAACGACCTGCTCGACGACGTCTCGATGCAGATCGCCGATCGCCTGCATGAAAGCGGCGTCGCGCTCGAAATCACCGCGCCGGCCTATCTCGGTTCGATCGTCGCCGACCCGCAACGGCTGAAGCAGATCCTTTTGAAGCTGCTTTCCAACGCGGCGAATTTCTCTCCCGAGGGCACCTCGATCTCCCTGGAATGCCATCGCGAAGGCACGGATTTCGTTTTCGCCGTCAGCGATCGCGGCCCCGGCATCTCACCCGATATGATCGCCACCGTCTTCGACCGCTTTGCGACCGGAGCGAAAAGCGGCAAACGCGGCGGTGCCGGCCTCGGCCTCTCGATCGTCGACAGCTTTGTCAGCCTGCATCATGGCGACGTGACGATCGACAGCGAGCCGGGCAAGGGCACGACCGTCGTCTGCCGCATTCCCTCGGTCGATATCCCGCATTCAGCTGCCGCCGAATGACGACCGGCGATACGATCTCGGTTTTTCTGAAGGACGAAGCGGCAACGATCCGCTTCGGCGACGATCTGGCGCTCGCCCTGAAAGCCGGCGATTGCCTGGCTCTTTCCGGCGATCTCGGCGCGGGCAAATCCTCACTCGCCCGTGCGATCCTGCGCGCCATGGCCGATGACGAGGGGCTCGAAGTCCCAAGCCCGACCTTTACGCTGGTGCAATCCTACGATCTGCGCATTCCGGTTTCGCACTTCGATCTCTACCGGCTCGGCGATCCGGCCGAATTGACGGAGCTCGGATTCGACGAGGCCCTGGAGAACGGCATCTGTCTCGTCGAATGGCCCGAGATGGCTGAGGGCGAACTGCCGGCCGATCGCATCGCACTAAGGCTGGACCAGGACGGCAGCGGCCGCCGGGCAACGATCAAAGCCGCAGAGCCGCAGGCCTCACGCATCCGCAGGGTCCTGGCGATCCGTGCCTTCCTCGACGAAGCCGGCTTTCCCACTGTCAAACGCCGCTTCCTGACCGGCGATGCTTCGCTGCGCGCCTATGAGGCGATCTATCTGGACGCTGCCCCGCGAAAAATACTGATGGATTGGCGCCCGCATCCCGAGGGACCGCCGGTCCATGACGGCAAGTCCTATCCCAAGGTCGCGCATCTGGCACAAAACGCCTATCCTTTCGTTGCGATTGCCGATGCCTTGCGCGAGCGCGGTTTTGCAACGCCGGAGATTTATCAGGTCGATTATGAGCAGGGTATCCTGCTGATCGAGGATCTCGGCACCGAAGGCGTGCTCGATGACGACGGGCAGCCGATCGTCGAACGTTACCGGCAAAGCGTCGCCTGCCTTGCCCATCTTCATTCCATGCAGATCCCTCAGAATATCCCGGTGTCTGCAACGCACACGCATCACATTCCGGACTTCGACCGCACGGCAATGAAGATGGAAGTGCAGCTTGTGCTCGATTGGCATATTGCCTGGAAGCGCGGCACACCTCCCACCGATATCGAACGGGCGGAGTATCTGGCGATCTGGGACGCGCTCATCGACGAGCTCGCGACAGCCGAGAAGAACCTGCTGCTGCGCGACTTCCACTCGCCGAACATTATCTGGCGCGATGAGAAAAGCGGTATTGGCAAAATCGGCATCATCGACTTCCAGGATGCAATGATCGGCCCGACCGCCTATGATCTGGCTTCCATCGTCCAAGATGCGCGGGTCACGATCAAACCGGCGCTCTTCCGGCAGCTGATGGATGATTATCTCGCCCTTCGCCGTGCCCAAGGCGGCTTTGACGAAGCCGAATTCATGAAGGCCTGGGCGATCATGTCTGCGCAGCGCAATTGCAAGCTCGCCGGTCTTTGGGTGCGGCTGTTGCAGCGCGACGGGAAGCCCGGCTATCTCAAGCATATGCCGCGAACGCTCGCCTATCTCCAGGTCGCATTCGAGCACGAAGCGCTTGCCCCCTTGCGTGATTGGTGCGCAAGGGCTGGAATAGGCCAAAGCGAATCATAAGTTCCGGATCAGGATGACAATCAGACAAGCCATGGTACTGGCCGCGGGTCTTGGAACCCGTATGCGCCCGATCACCGACACGATCCCGAAGCCGCTGGTGAAAATCGACGGCAAGCCGATGATCGACTATGCGCTGGATTCGCTGGTTGCGGCTGGCGTCGAACGGGCCGTCGTTAACGTTCACCACTTTGCCGGCCAGATGCTCGACCATCTCGAGGCCTATCGCGGCCTCGACATCATCATCTCAGACGAGCGGGAAGCACTGATGAATTCCGGCGGCGGGCTGGCGAAGGGTTTGAACCTGCTCGATCGCGAGAACGTTTTCGTCATGAATGCCGATCTCTTCTGGATCGGCGAACAGCTCGGGCGACCGACGAACTTGCAGCGCTTAGCCGGATTCTTCGATGCCGAACGCATGGACATGGCGCTTCTCTGTGTGAGGATCGAGGATACGACGGGTCACAACGGCAAGAACGATTTCGGCATGGCGGCCGACGGCCGGCTGGCGCGGTATCGCGACGATCCGTCCAATCCCGTCGTCTATGCCGGCGCGATCGTCATGAACCCGTCGCTGCTCGACGATGCGCCAAAGGATGCCTTCAATCTCAATATTTATTTCGACAAGGCGATCGCGCGCGGGCGGCTTTTCGGCATGCTGCTCGAGGGCCACTGGCTGACGGTGGGAACGCCGGAGGCAATCGGCGAGGCGGAGGAAACGATCCGACGGCTGCGGGCGTTCGCGTGAGATATGGCGGAGCGGTACCAGCCACGCATTCTGACGATCCCGGCGGGCCACTCCTTCCTGAAAACGCTGGCGACGAGGCTTTGCGACGGCCGGCTGACGCCGCTGTTCCGGCATGAGGCCGATGATCCGCTGTCGCTTTCCAGGGTAACGATCTACCTGCCGACGCGGCGCGCCGTGCGTGTGCTGCGCTCGGAATTCGTCGATCTGCTCGGCGGCCGCTCGGCGATCCTGCCTGTTATTCGTCCCCTCGGCGAAACCGACGACGACAGCGGCTATTTCGACGAGGCGCTGCCGGCAACGATCGATCTCGCCCAGCCGCTGTCGAATACGGCCCGCCTGCTGGAGCTTGCGCGCCTCATTCTCGCCTGGCGCAACAAACTGCCGGAGATCGTCCGCCACATTCATTCGGACTCGCCGCTCGTTGCGCCGGCAAGCCCGGCGGATGCGATCTGGCTCGCCCGCAACCTCGCGGAACTGATCGATTCCATCGAAACCGAAGACCTCGACTGGTCGGAGCTGTCGAAACTCGACACCGGCGATTATGCCGCCTGGTGGCAGCTGACGGCGGAATTCCTGCAGATCGCCAGCGCCTTCTGGCCGGAGCGGCTTTCCGAGCTCGAAAAATCCTCACCGGCGCGACACCGAAACGCCATTCTCCGGGCCGAAGCAAAAAGGCTTTCGGCGACGAAGCCCGCTGGACCGATCATCATTGCCGGTTCGACGGGCTCCGTTCCTGCCACCGCCGATCTGATCGCCGCCGTCGCCAATATGCCCGAAGGCGTGATCGTGCTTCCGGGCCTTGATCTTTCCATGCCTGAAAGGCACTGGCAGATGGTGGCGCCGGAGCTTTCCCCGGGCCAGCATGCTAATCCCGCAAGCCGCAGCCACCCGCAATATGGCCTGTCATCGCTGCTCAAGCGACTGAAGCTCACGCGCGCCGACGTCAGGCTCCTCGACAGGCCGGAAGCCGATCTTGACCGGCGCGCCGAAATCCTGTCCCGGGCACTCGTACCGGCGGAGGCGACCAGCGATTGGGGCACTTGGAAGAGCGAGCTGCCCGAGGGCGCGTTTTCTTCAGCTTTCGCCGATGTTTCGCTGATCGAAGCCGCGAACGAACGCGAGGAAGCGACGGCGATTGCCATTGCGCTCCGGTTGGCGTTGGAAAGACCGGGGCAGGACGGCGAAAGCCGGGCGGCGCTCATCACGCCGGACCGCAATCTCGCTCGCCGGGTGATGGCCGAGCTTTCCCGCTTCGGCATCCTCGCCGACGATTCGGCCGGCACTCCGCTTGCGGCCACGCCGCAGGGTACGCTTCTGCAATTGCTGCTGGAGGCGGCATTGCGCCCGGGCGATCCGGTGGCGATCGTCTCGCTGCTCAAACATCCGCTGGCCCGCTTCGGCCTTGAACGCGCCACATTGATTTCCGCCACCGAGGCGCTCGAGCTGCTGGCACTGCGCGGCGGCGTGACGGAGGTGGATATCAGCAGAACTCGAGCCGCTGCTCACCCATCAGCTTGCCGAACAGGCTGAGGATAGGCACCCGCCGCAATGGCGAAAAGCGCTTACGCCGGACGCCGCCGATGCCGCTTACGACCTTGCCCGCCGGGTCACACAAGCGACCGAGCCGCTGGCTTCGGCCTTGATGCGGCACCGGCCGGAAGATCGCGGCAGGACGGCCAGTTTTACCTTGTCCGAATGGGCGGAGCGCACCGGCCGCTCGCTTGAAGCGGTGGCGGCCGATCCGCATGGCAATCTCGCCGATCTCTGGTCGGGCGAAGCCGGCGATGCGCTTGCCGCCCTGCTCGGTGAAGTGATCGACACCAACGGCCAGATGGAGGCCGGCGGACCGCAATGGATCGACATCATGGCAGCCCTTGCCGCCGGTCATGCGGTGAAGCCGCGGGCGCTCAGCCATCCCCGCCTCTTCATCTTTGGCACGCTGGAAGCCCGCCTGCAGAGCGTCGATACGATGATCCTCGGCGGCCTGAACGAGGGCACCTGGCCGGGGCAGACCGCCAACAATCCCTTCATTCCGCGCATGATGAAGACGGAGATCGGCCTTGAGCCGCCCGAACGGCGCATCGGTCAACTGGCGCATGACTTCGAGATGGCGAACGGCACGCGCCATCTGATCTATTCGCGCGCGCTACGCCAGGGCTCGACGCCAACGGTCGCCTCGCGCTGGCTGCAGCGGCTGCTGGCGCTTGCCGGAGAGGCCTTCGAAGCGGAATTGAAGGGACGCGGCAACCGCTTCCTCCAATGGGCCGGCCTGATCGACCGGGGCGAGCCCCAGGCCCCGGCGCAGCGGCCTTCGCCGAAACCGCCGCTGACGCTGCAGCCGACATCCTACTCTTTCAGCGAAGTCGGACGGCTGCGCCGGGACCCTTATGCCATCTATGCCCGCCGCATTCTGCGGCTCGACCCCGTCGATGCGTTCAACCGCGATCCGGGAGCGGCCGAACGCGGCACGCTCTACCACACGATCATCGACCGGTTCATTCGCGAAGGACATGTCGCCGGCACGCCGGATGCGGCAGCGGCGATGGAGCGCATTCTTTCCGAGCTCTTCGACATGGAGCAGCTGCCGCCGCATATCGATGCGGTGTGGCGGCCGCGATTTCGCGCCGTGGCCGGCGCCTTCCTCGACTGGGAGGCCGGACGGCGGCCCGGCATCCGCAAGACGCTGACGGAGGTGCGGGGCGGCGTCGAACTGGAAGCGATCAATATCCGGCTCAACGGTGTTGCCGACCGGATCGACGTCACCGGACCGCAGGCCGCCGATATCATCGACTACAAGACAGGCTACAATCCCTCGCCGACACAGGCACGGGTGCTTCTCGATCCGCAGCTAGCGCTCGAAGCGGCGGCCCTGAGCGCCGGTGCCTTCCGCGATGCCGGCAGTCTCGTGCCGCAGGACCTGCTTTATGTCCGCCTGCGGCCGGGACGCCGTTTTCAGGTCGACACCGTCAACAACGAAAGTTCGGCGCGCAGCGACAAGGCGAAATCGGCGATGGATCTCGCCGAAGAATTGATCGATCAGCTGGTCAAGTTCGTGAGCTTGCTGCAGTCCGGCGAGAAAGGCTTTACCTCGCGGCTGATCCCGGCACAGCAATTCGATTTCGGCGGCGATTATGATCACCTCGCCCGCGTTTCCGAATGGTCGACGGCAGAAACCGAAGAAGGCGGCGGTGATGAGTGACGTGACCGCGCTTCCCAATGACGATGATCCGGGCGCCTGGATCGGCTGGACGACGATCCAGCAGGCGATCGCCTCCGATCCCGAGCGCTCGGCATGGGTCTCGGCAAATGCCGGCTCCGGCAAGACGCATGTGCTGACCCAGCGCGTCATCCGGCTTTTGCTTGCCGGTGCGCGGCCTTCCGCCATTTTATGCCTCACCTATACCAAGGCTGCCGCTTCCGAAATGTCGAACCGCGTCTTCGAACGGCTGGCGGACTGGGTGGTGCTTGACGATGAAGACCTTAGCCGGCGGATTACCCAGATCGAGGGGACCGCTCCCGACGGAATAAAGCTTGCCGAGGCCCGCCGGCTGTTTGCGAAGGCGCTGGAGACACCGGGTGGACTGAAGATCCAGACCATCCATGCTTTTTGCGAGGCGCTGCTGCATCAGTTCCCGCTGGAGGCCAATGTCGCCGGGCATTTCTCGGTTCTCGACGATCGCGCGGCGGAAGCGCTGCTGTCCGATGCGCGCCGAGCACTGCTGACGGCGACCGCGCCGGAGGGAGACAGCGCCCTTGCCGAGGCATTCGCCTATGTGCTCGATCTCGGCGACGAATCCGGCCTGGAAAATCTGCTCGGCGACATCGTCGCCAACCGCAACGCCATCCGTCGTTTCACGGCAACGGCCGAACGGCGGGGCGGCATCGAGGTGGTTTTGCGCGAAAGACTTGGTCTTGCCCCCGATGACACGGAGAGCCGGATCGCGGCGCAATATTGGCCGTTGCCGGAGCTTTCCGGCGGTATGCTGGAGCTTTATCTGTCGCTTGCCGATCAGAGGGGCGGCGCGAAGGCACAGGAAGTTGCCTATGGTCTCAGGCTTGCCGGGCGGGAACGTGACGACGCAAAACGCGCCGAGTTTCTCGAGAAAATCTTTCTGACGGTGAAGGGCGAGCCGAAGGCGGATTCGCAATTCACGGTCAAGGCGATGCTTGCCGAAGCGCCGCAGCTGGCGGGCGCCATTGCTGCTGCCCGCGCCCATGTCGCTGCAAGCCGCGACCGGCTGAAACTGATACGGATGCATGGCGCGACGCATGCCGCGCTGGTGCTGGCAGAGCGGCTCAATCACGACTATGAGGAGCTGAAGAAGCAGCGCAGCCAACTCGATTTCGAGGATCTGATCACCCGCACCGCCGACCTGCTGACGAAAAGCGGCGTCGGTCCCTGGATCCATTACAAGCTCGATCGCGGCATCGATCATATCCTCGTCGACGAAGCGCAGGATACCAGCCCGATCCAGTGGAGCGTCATCCAGTCGCTCGCCGAGGATTTCTTCTCCGGCGAAAGCGCCCGTCCGATCGTGCGCACGCTCTTTGCCGTCGGCGACGAGAAACAGTCGATCTATTCCTTTCAAGGCGCGCGGCCTGAGCGTTTTTCCGAGGAAAGCGACCGGACGCGACGGCGCGTCTCCGACAGCGGGCAAAACTTTTCCTCTGTGCGGCTGCCGCTTTCCTTCCGCTCGACCGCGGATGTGCTCGAAGCCGTCGACCACATATTCAGGGAACCCGACAATTCGCGCGGCCTCAGCGCGCTCGGCGAACCGGTCGTGCATCGCTCCAGCCGCATCGGACATCCCGGCGCCGTGGATCTTTGGGAAATGGTCGCGCCCGAGGCGGTGGTCAAGGAAGAGGACTGGACGGCGCCCTTCGACGCAACGCCGGAAAGCGCGCCGGCCGCAATCCTGGCACGACGGATCGCCCATTCGATCGGCACGCTTGTCGGCCGCGAGACGATTGTCGACAAAGGCAAAGAGCGCCTGATCGAAGCCGGCGACATCCTGGTGCTGGTGCGCAAGCGCGACGCCTTCGTCAATGCCTTGACACGCGCCTTGAAACGCCGCGGCGACATTCCGGTCGCCGGCGCTGACAGGCTGGTGCTGACCAGCCATATCGCCGTGCAGGATCTGCTGGCGCTCGGTCGTTTCCTGCTGCTGCCGGAGGACGATCTTTCGCTCGCCGCCGTGCTCAAGAGCCCGCTTTTCGATCTTTCCGAGGACGACATCTTTGCTATCGCCGCGCTACGCGGTGACAATGAGAGCGTCTGGCACCATCTCAAACGCTTCGCCGCCGACGGCACCGAGCGTTTCCGCGCGGCCGTGGAGAGGCTGGAGCTGTTCCTTCGCCAATCCAGAAGCCTGTCGGTTCATGATTTCTATGCGCGTGTGCTGGGCAGCCATGGCGGGCGGCGGCAATTCCTTGCCAGGCTCGGCACCGAGGTCAGCGATATCCTCGACGAATTCCTGACTTTCACCATCGACCATGAGAGCTCCGGCCTTCCCGGGCTGCAATCCTTCATCTCGACGCTGGAGCTCGAAGCCCCGGTGGTCAAGCGCGAGCAGGACAAGGGGCGCAACGAGGTGCGGATCATGACCGTGCATGCCTCCAAGGGTCTCGAGGCACCTATCGTCTTCCTGGTCGACGGCGGTTCGAAGGCCTTCACCCATACCCATCTGCCGAAACTTCGCCTGATCGAGACCGATGCCGACGAACCGCCGATGCCCGTCTGGGTTCCCGTCTCCGATCTCGCCAATTCGCTGACCCAGAACGACGCCGTCCGTATCCAGATGCTGGCGGAGGAAGAGTACCGCCGATTGCTCTACGTCGCCATGACGCGTGCCGCCGACCGGCTGGTCGTCTGCGGCTATCGCGGCGTGCGTCTCAACAACGACACCTGGCATATGATGATTTCGACGGCACTGCGCGACGACCATCCGCATGTCGAGGCGACGACATTCTCCAGTCCCGATGGCCAATGGCCGGGTATCGAATGGCGTGTGCCGCGGGTGGAGCGAAGCTTCGAGCGCATCGACCGCAGCCAGGAGCGCAACAGCGAGGAGAGCCTGCCGGACGGCCTGTTGCGGCCATTGCCGCCGCAGGCCGAGCTGCCCCGGCCGCTCAGCCCCTCCGGCGCCGGTACGATCATCGACGAAGACGAGGGCGGTTTGCTCGTCGTTTCGCCACTGTTCGGCGAGAAGGAGCGCAGCGATCGGTCTCTGGAGAAGGGTCGGCTGATCCATCGCATGCTGCAGGCGCTTCCCGAAATCCCGCCTGCTGAACGAGCTGATGCCGCAGGCCGCTATGCCGAACGGGCGGCGCGGTTCTGGCCGGAAGCCGAACGGCGCAAGCTGGTCGATTCGGTTCTGAAACTATTGGACGAAGAGGGTTTGCAGGCCGTCCTCGGTGACGAGGCACAGCCCGAGGTCTCGATCATGGGAACATCGACTCTTGAGGACAGGCGCTATGCCGTCTCCGGCCGCATCGACCGGCTCGCCGTCTTTGCCGATCGTGTCGTCATCCTCGATTACAAGACCAATCGGGTGCCGCCGGCGACGGAGGCGGCTATTCCCTTCGCGCACCGGGCGCAGCTGGCGATCTATCGCGAGATCCTGGCGCCGCTCTATCCCGGCAAGCCAATCGAGTGCATGCTTGTCTACACCGAGAACGCCTCGCTTTATACGCTGAGCGAAAAGGCGCTCGGTTTGGCGCTTGCAGCGGTCAAGACAAAGTGAAATACCGGACATTGAAAATTCGGCACCGCACCATCACATGTGGTTCAACACCCGAGGTAAAGGAGCAGCCCATGGCTACCGTGAAAGTCGATATCAACAATTTCCAGTCGGAAGTTCTGGAATCCGCAGAGCCCGTCGTCGTCGATTTCTGGGCTGAATGGTGCGGCCCGTGCAAGATGATTGCGCCAAGCCTTGAAGAAATCTCCGTCGAGATGGAAGGCAAGGTCAAGGTCGCCAAGCTGAATATCGATGAGAACCCGGAACTCGCCGCACAGTTCGGTGTGCGCTCCATTCCGACCCTGGCAATTTTCAAGGGCGGCGAAGTCGCCGATATTTCTGTCGGCGCCAAAGCGAAGACCGCGCTTTCGAACTGGATTTCCAGCGCCGCCTGATATCGCCCAGTTCACATTAACGAAAAAGCCCGGCTCGACCGGGCTTTTTTCATTTCGTATTCTTCATTTCGCCCATCACTTCGGCGGCGTGCCGTTGTCGCAAAGCACATCGCCGACGAGATAGAGAGAGCCGCCGACGAGGATGCGCGGGGGTAGACCCTCCGGATCGAGGACGGCTTTTATGGCTTCCAGCGCATCGCCGACGGTCGACATCGGTTCGGCAACCAGGCCGGCATCATAGGCGGCGTTCGACAAGATCACGGGGTCGATCATCGCATCGCTGTTGCGGATCGGCACGCAGAAAACCTTCTCGACCAAGCCGGCAAAGGCCTTGAAATAGCCGACCGGGTCCTTGGTGTTGATCATGCCGATAATCAGGAAAAGCGGCCGCGACTGGCGCTCTTCGAAATTGGCCATGGCTTCGGCGATCACTTCGCCGGCACCAGGATTGTGCCCGCCATCGATCCAGATCTCGGCGCCGGCGGGCGCATGCGCCAGCAGCCGGCCTTCGCCCAGGCGCTGCAGCCGGCCCGGCCATTCGACGGAATTCATCGCCTTTTCCATCATCGTCTCGGTGACGGTAAAACCCGCCGCCTTGACGGCGCGAATGGCGGCGGCGGCATTGGCATATTGATGGCGGCCGGGAAGGCGCGGCAGGGGCAGGTCGGCAAGACCGAATTCGTCCTGATAGACGAGCCGGCCATATTCCTCATGCGCCATGAAATCCTGCCCGAAGACGGCGCTCGGGCAATGCAGCCGTTCGGCCGTCGACATCAGCACGTCGAGTGCGGCGTCGTATTCCTGGTGGCCGATGACGACGGGAAGCCCCGGCTTCATGATGCCGGCCTTTTCGGCGGCGATCAATTCGACCCTATCGCCGAGATAGGGCTGGTGATCCAGCGAGATCGGCATGATCACCGAAACCGCCGGATCGGAAATGACATTGGTGGCATCGAACCGGCCGCCGAGACCGACTTCGATGATCGCGGCATCGGCCGGCTGTTCGGAAAATAGGATGAAGGTGACCGCCGTCAGGATTTCGAAGACGGTAATGTGCTGTCCGGCATTGGCATCGGCCACCCGGCGCAGGGCCTCGGCAAAGACGGCGTCATCGACAAGCTGCCCGCGCCCGCCCGCCACACCGATGCGATAACGCTCGTGCCAATTGACGAGATGCGGCGAGGTGTGAACATGAGCGCTGTAGCCGCCGGCTTCGAGCAGAGCGCGGCAGAAGGCGGTGACCGACCCCTTGCCGTTGGTGCCGGCGACATGGATCACCGGCGGCAGTTTTCGGTGCGGATTGCCGAGCACATCGAGAAGACGGGTGATGCGATCGAGAGACAGATCAAAACCCTTGGGATGCAATCCCATGAGCTTGTCGATCTCCTGTGCTGCCTCACTCACCGCGGTTTGGCCTCTGGGTATCAATTCGGCACCCCGCCTGCTTATCGGTTATCAGGCGCTCGCCGCCAGGGCGATCGTACCGCTATTCATGTCATTCGCCGCTGACACCGGCTTCTTCGTCAGAATCTTCAGGACGCGCGCCAGCGTTTCCGGGATATCGTGACGTTTGACGACCATATCGACCATACCATGCTCCAGCAGATATTCGGAGGTCTGGAAGCCTTCGGGCAGTTTTTCGCGCAAGGTCTGCTCGATGACGCGCTTGCCGGCAAAGCCGATTTCGGCGCCCGGCTCAGCCAGATGAATATCGCCGAGCATGGCATAGGAGGCCGTGACGCCGCCTGTGGTCGGATTGGTCAGCACGACGATATAAGGCTGACCGGATTCCTTCAGCAGGTCGACGGCAACCGTCGTGCGCGGCAGCTGCATCAGCGACAGGATGCCTTCCTGCATGCGCGCGCCGCCGGAGGCGGGGAACATCACCAGCGGGCACTTTTCAGACGTCGCACGCTCGAAAGCCTTGACGATGGCCTCGCCGGCAGCCATGCCGAGCGAACCGCCGATAAAGTTGAATTCGTGCACGACCGCCACGAGCTTCAGTCCCTGCACCTTCCCGAGCCCGGCGAGGATGGTATCCTCCTGTTCGGTCTTCAGGCGGCTGTCGCGCAGGCGATCGCTATATTTCTTCGAATCGCGGAACTTCAGCGGGTCCTGGGCGACCTTCGGCTGCGGCAGCGATTCATATTCGCCATTGTCGAACAGATCGGCCAAGCGGGCCTTGGCCGGCATCTTCATGTGATAGCCGGAGGCCGGAATGACCCATTTGTTGCCTTCCAGATCCTTGTGGAAGACCATCTCGCCGGTTTCCGGGCACTTGATCCAGAGGTTCTCCGGCACTTCGCGACGGCCCAGCATGGAATTGATCCGCGGGCGAACGTAGTTGGTGATCCAGTTCAACTCGAGTACTCCTGATTGACTAAAGCCCGTCACGATCTTTCAGATCGCTTGCCACGCTTTCGGTCTTTGTGTTCCCGCATGTCGTTGCCGCCAAACCGCTGTGCGACATGCTTTGACGCCAATGTGGGAAAACTATTCGGCAGCAACAAGGCGCGCCGAACGTGTTCCCGTGGAAAGGCCGCGCACCAGCGTGGCAACAGCCTGAACCGTGTCCGCCGTTGCCTTGCCGTCACTCGTCAGGCTGGTCGCGACCTGATTGACGATGGCGGTGCCGACGACGACGCCATCGGCCAAACCGCCGATGACCTTAGCATGTTCCGCCGTCTTGACGCCGAAGCCGACGCAGACGGGCAGTTGGGTGTGCTGCTTGATGCGTTCGACCGCGCCCGAAACCAGCGATGGATCCGGCAGCGCCGAACCGGTGATGCCGTTCATCGAGACGTAGTAGACGAAGCCGGAGGTATTCTTCAAAACCTTCGGCAGGCGCTTCTCATCCGTCGTCGGCGTCGCCAGGCGGATGAAATTGATGCCTTTGCGGATCGCCGGGATGCAGAGTTCGTCGTCCATTTCAGGCGGCAGATCGACGACGATCAGGCCGTCAATGCCGGCAGCAATCGCATCGTCGAGGAATTTCTCGACGCCGTAAATATAGATCGGATTGTAGTAGCCCATCATCACGATCGGCGTGGCGTCGTTGGTCTTGCGGAAATCGGCCGCCAGCTGCAGCGTCTTCTTCAGCGTCTGGCCGCCTTTCAGCGCACGCTGACCGGCGAGCTGGATCGCCGGGCCGTCGGCCATCGGATCGGAAAAGGGCATGCCGAGCTCGATTATGTCGGAGCCCGCCTCCGGCAGCGCCTTCATGATGCCGAGAGAGGTATCGTAGTCAGGATCGCCGCCCATGAAATAGGTCACAAGCGCCGGACGGCCCTCGGCCTTCAGCTCGGCAAAGCGTTTGTCCATGCGTGCGGTCATGTCTTACAGTCCCATTCCCAGAATCTTGCCGACGGTGAAGATATCCTTGTCGCCGCGGCCGGAGAGGTTCATCAGGATGATCTCGTCCTTGCCCATCGTCGGTGCGCGCTTGATCACCTCGGCAATCGCATGCGCGGCCTCGAGCGCCGGGATAATGCCTTCGAGGCGGGTCAGGGTCTGGAAGGCCTCGAGCGCTTCGTGATCCATGATCGGTACATAATCGACGCGGCCGATATCGCTGAGCCAGGAATGTTCGGGGCCGATGCCGGGATAATCAAGACCGGCCGAAATCGAATGGCCTTCCTTGATCTGGCCGTCGCCATCCTGCAGCAGATAGGTGCGGTTGCCGTGCAGCACACCCGGCGAACCGGCGGTGATCGACGCGCAATGTTCGTCGCCCTGCAGGCCCTTGCCGCCGGCTTCGACGCCGACGATCTTCACTGTCGGATCATCGAGGAAAGGATGGAAAATGCCGATCGCGTTCGAACCGCCGCCGACGGCAGCGATGACGAGATCCGGCAGGCGGCCTTCGGCTGCCAGCATCTGCTCTTTCGCTTCGGTGCCGATCACCGACTGAAAATCGCGGACCATCTCCGGATAGGGATGCGGACCCGCCGCCGTTCCGATCAGGTAGTAGGTATCCTCGACATTGGTGACCCAGTCGCGGAGCGCCTCGTTCATCGCATCTTTCAGCGTGCCGCTGCCGGCCGTCACCGGCTTCACTTCCGCGCCGAGCAGCTTCATGCGGAAAACATTCGGCGCCTGACGCTCGACGTCGGTGGCGCCCATATAGACCACGCAGGGCAGGCCGAAGCGGGCGGCAACGGTGGCGGAGGCAACTCCATGCTGGCCGGCGCCGGTTTCGGCGATGATCCGGGTCTTGCCCATGCGCTTGGCAAGCAGGATCTGGCCGATGCAGTTGTTGATCTTGTGCGAGCCGGTGTGGTTCAGCTCCTCACGCTTGAAATAGATCTTCGCGCCGCCGAGTTCGGCCGTAAGCCGCTCGGCGAAATAGAGCGGGCTCGGGCGGCCGATATAATGGGCGCTGAGATGCTTCAATTCGGCCTGGAATGCCGGATCGTTCTTCGCCCTGTCCCATTCGTCCTGCAGATCGAGGATCAGCGGCATCAACGTTTCGGCAACGAAACGACCGCCATAGATGCCGAAGCGGCCGTCTTCATCAGGCCCGGAACGGAAGGAATTCGGTTTAGGCGTCTCGTTCACTCTCAACTCCCTGAGGCCATGACAGGCGCATCCGCCTCGTCGACCGCATCGAAAAATTCATCGATCATTGCGACGTTCTTCACGCCAGGCGCAGTTTCGACGCCCGAGGAGACGTCGATACCACGTGCCTTGGTATTCGCCAGCGCATCAGCGACATTGTTCTTGTTCAGACCGCCTGACAGCATGTAGTCGATGCTGCCGTCGAGCCAGCTCAGAAGGCTCCAGTCGAAGGAAATGCCGTTACCACCCGGCAATTCGGAACCCTTCGGCGCTTTTGCATCGAAGAGGAAACGATCGGCGATGCCGATATAGGCCTCGACGCGTTTCAGATCGTCGGCGGTGCGCACCGAAAATACCTTCATGACCGGCAGACCGTAGAGCGCCTTTATGGTCAGCACATGTTCGGGGCTCTCATTGCCGTGGAGCTGCAGGATATCCGGCTTCAACAGCGAGACGATCTCGTCCAGTTCGTCATTGCTGGGATCGACGACGACGGCGACGATCTTCGCTTTGCCACGCGCGGGCTCGGCAAGTTTTGCCGCCAAGTCCGGCTCGATATAACGTGGGCTCTTTTCGAAGAAAATAAAACCGATATGGGTCGCGCCGCGCGTCAGCGCGCGATCGACAGCATCAGGCGTCGTCAAGCCGCAGATCTTGATATCCGGTCTCATGGCAGCGAAGTGACACGAAACGCGGCAAGAGTCGAGCCAATTTGCATGGAAAGCTGTATTTAGAGCGGCCTTCGGCAAAAGCGCTTAGCGATCTTTCAGGTTCGCTCCTCGCGCTTTAGCCCTTTGTTTTTACGCATGTCGTTTGCGGCAAAAGCGCTCAGCGCTTGCCTGGCAAAACCGCTGCACACTTTTGCGCGACATGCTCTAATCGAAATCAATGGCGTGCAGCTGGCTGCCATGCCGCTTCAGCCAGGATTTCGCTTCGTCCATCCCGGGGCAAAGCTTCCGGCAGAGCGCCCAGAAGTGCGGGCCGTGGTTCATTTCCTTGAGATGGGCGACCTCATGGGCGGCGAGATAATCGATCACCGAGGGCGGCGCCATAACGATGCGCCAGGAAAAGCTCAAATTTCCCTCCGACGAGCACGAGCCCCAACGGCTGCGCGTGTCCTTCATCGAGATCGAGCGGATCGGCGCCCGGATCGTTCCGGCATGCATCGTCGCGAGCTTCACCAAGCTCTGCGCGCGCCTCCTTCTTGAGAAAGGCCGCGATGCGCCGTCCGATATGTTCCTCCATGCCGCTGACGCGCAGCACCGGTCTGCCGTCTATCGAAACCGCCTCCGTCAGCCCGCGCAAGCTGCCGGTATGCTGGATGCGATGGGAAACGCCGCGAAAAAGAATTTCGCCGCCGTCGCGAAGGCCGGCATCGGTCGAAAACTTGGCAAGTTTGGTCAGCAGCCAACCCTGGTGCCGATCGAGAAAGGCATTGACCTCGCGCGCCGCAAGACCCTTCGGCACTGTCATCTTCAAGGCCCGGCCGCCCGGCTCGATGCGCAAGGTGATGCGGGTCGCCCGGTCATGCTGCTTGATGGTCAACGGCATCAGCCGGCCGGCCACCTCAAGCGTCCGCGTTTCGGGCGGCGCCGGTTTCCGCGCTTTCGGCCTTGTCTTCAGAAGCGAGAACATGGGTGTTTTCTATCCGATTCGCCGAGGGAGCGGACATAGAAAAACCGGCATCGGAAGATGCCGGTCATCAATTCAGCGCTCAGGCCTTCAAGGCGTCTGGTATTCGGCGACCGGGCCATTGTCGTCACGCTTGGCGTTCTTGCGGTCACGCATGAAGCGATCGAACTCTTCCTGGTCCTTGGCGCGGCGAAGTTCGCGCATGTAGGCGTCGAATTCCTCGCGCATTTCATCGAGCTTGCGGCGCTCTTCCTCGATCCGGTCGATCTCGGCCTTGCGCCAGTCGTCGAAGGCGACGTTGCCGGTCGAGAAATGCGGGCGGTGACGGCCGTTCGAGCGGCGGCAGGAGGCAAAGAAGCCATCGGTCGCCTGGTTGACGTCACGCTTGAAGCCGCGCAGACGGTCGCCGAAGATGATGTAGGCAAGCATGGCAAGACCCAGAGGCCAGAAAACCATGAAGCCGAGAATCATCAGGGCAATGGTAGCCGGAGTCCAATCCGGTCGAAGCAATGCTGACTGGTTCATCGTGCGGGTATCCCTCGCTTTCCACGTCCGGCAGGATACCGAACGCTGAAATCGATGTGGTTACCGCAATAACCACCTTCAAGACGATTGCCCGTGAAATCGGACAAGGCCTTGAATCCATTTTGCTAATTCAGCCATGCCTGATTTAGGCTGTCCGCCCGCCCTTGATGACACGCGGAACCGGAGGCTTCACGGCAGAACGGGAATGCTGGCGGACGAAATCGAGGATACGCGGCGCGATCTCGCGGCGGAACCGCGAGCCGTTGAAAACACCATAATGGCCGACATCCGGCTGCAGGTAATGCATGCGCATATCTTCGGGAATGTTGACGCAGATGGTCTGCGCCGCCTTGGTCTGGCCGACCCCCGATATATCGTCATTCTCACCTTCGACGGTCAGAAGCGCCACTTTGCGGATCGCTGCCGGATCGACGCGTTTGCCGCGATGCATCAATTCGCCCTTCGGCAGGGAATGCTTGATGAAGACCTCCTCGACCGTCTGCAGGTAGAATTCGGCGGTCAGATCCATGACGGCGAGATATTCGTCGTAGAAATCGCGATGCTTTTCCGGTTCGCCGTCGTTCTTCACGAGATGCATGAAGAATTCCTTGTGCGCGACGAGGTGTCGGTCGAGATTCATCGACATGAATCCCGAAAGCTGCAGGAATCCCGGATAGACCGGGCGCATGAAGCCCGGTTGCGGCCAGGGCACGTTCATGATGACATTGTCGGAGAACCACTGAAGCGACCGCTCCTGGGCGAGCTTGTTGACCGCCGTCGGGTTGATGCGCGTATCGATCGGGCCGCCCATCAGCGTCATCGACGCCGGCGACAGCGGATCATTGGCTTCCTCCATCACCGCAGCCGCAGCCAGCACCGGAACGGAAGGCTGACAAACGGCGATGACATGTGTGTCGTGACCGAGGAAATGCAGCATCTCGATGACGTAATCGACATAGTCGTCGAAATCGAAGGTGCCTTCCGTCATCGGCACCATGCGGGCGTCGATCCAGTCGGTGATGTAGACATCGGCACTCGGCAGCAGCGCCTCCACTGTGCCGCGCAGCAGCGTCGCATAATGGCCGGACATCGGCGCAACAATCAGAATGCGCGGATCGTTGCCGCGGGCGGCTGGAACATTGCGTGCGAAATGCAGGAGATTGCAGAAGGGCCGCGACCAGACGATCTCTTCGCGGACGGAAACCATCCGATCGCCGATCGTCGTTTGCTTCAGTCCGAATTCCGGCTTGCCGTAACGGCGCGTCGTGCGTTCGAACATTTCGAGGCTTGCCGCCATCGTCCGGCCGAGCGGCGTATGGGAAAACGGGTTCAGCGGATTGGCATAGGCAAATCGCATGATATCGGCCGCGGCGCGAAACGGCGCCATGGCGGCATGGTTCAATTCATAAAGCTGATAAAACAAAGGCGCCACCTTTCTCTATCGAAAAGATGAGGCCGATTGAGCGGCATCGACTCTTTCCGTTACGCGGGCACGTAACGCAGACTAACAGTTTTTTGTTGCACAGCAACATGGACGAACCAGACCCACACAAGAAATGCCGGAGATTTGATCCCCGGCATCATAATCGCCCTGAAAACTTAAGTTTCTCAGCAGGAAGCGTCGTTAACGGTCCGCTACGAAAGTCTGCTTCTGTATGCCGAGACCTTCGATGCCGAGCTCGACCACGTCGCCAGCCTTGAGAAAACGCGGCGGCTTGAGACCCATGCCGACACCCGGAGGCGTGCCGGTCGAGATCACGTCGCCGGGATGCAGCGACATGAACTGACTGAGGTAGGAGACCAGGAAAGCCACCCCGTAAACCATGGTCTTCGACGAACCGTTCTGCATCTTCTGGCCGTTGACCGTCAGCCACATGCCGAGGTTCTGCGGTTCGGGGATTTCGTCCTTGGTCACGAGCCATGGGCCGATCGGGCCAAAGGTGTCGCAGGATTTGCCCTTTGTCCACTGGCCGGACCGCTCGGTTTGGAAAGCGCGCTCGGAAACGTCGTTGGAGACGCAATAACCGGCGACATAATCCAGCGCTTCGGCTTCCGTCACATATTTTGCGGTCTTGCCGATGACGACGCCAAGTTCGACTTCCCAATCGGTCTTTTCCGAACCGCGGGGAATGATGACATCGTCGTTCGGCCCGACGATTGCCGATGTTGCTTTCATGAAGATGATCGGCTCGGGCGGAACGGTGGCGCCAGTTTCGGCAGCATGATCCGAATAATTCAAGCCGATGCAGATGAATTTGCCAGTGCCGGCGACACAGGCGCCAATACGGCCGGGCATAAGTTCCGGAAGGCTCTTCGGATCGATCGCCGCCATCTTCGCAAGACCGGCCGGCGTGATCGCCTCGCCGGCGATATCGGCGACATGACCGGAGAGATCGCGGATCTTGCCATCGGCATCGAGAAGCGCGGGTTTTTCATTGCCTGCTTGGCCAACACGCATCAGCTTCATGGAATTTCCTCCTCATCGAAAACGGATTTGCAGCCACCTATGAACGAATTATTCACCGGTGTCATTACGGCTTTGGCGCGAAGCGGTACGGCTTTCCTCGAATTTAGTCGGATTTCGGCGATGTTTTGCATGTCGTAGACCGCTTTTATGAAGACAGTCTGTGCACCCGAATTGCGACGATGCTGCGCTTGCCAAGCCCATGAAGCAGGAAATATGACTCCCAACCGATCCGAAGATGACGTGGAGTTCGAAAATGCATCTCTCCCAGGCTGTCGTGCGCACGGAACATGCAAGCCGCTATCTACAGCAGCTCTGCAAACACTGGAGTCACAAATTCAGCGTCGATTTCGATCCGAACAAGGGCCGCGTGCCGTTCAGCGAGACGGCAGAGGTGACGTTCACCGCCGATGATGCGGCGCTGACCATGATACTTTCCGTCGCCGACCCCGAACAACAGCTAAGAATGCAGGGTGTCATCGACGATCATCTGAAGCGCTTCGCCTTTCGCGAGGAACTCGACATCGTCTGGACCGACTAACACGAACCCCGATCCAAATTTCTGCCCTCAGGGAATAAGCATGACCAAGAGCAATAGCCGCGAATCCCAATATCCGATCGATCCGATGTTTCTCGACCGCTGGTCACCCCGCGCCTTCACCGGCGAAATTATCGAGGAAGCCCAACTGCTCAGCCTGCTCGATGCCGCCCATTGGGCGCCGTCTTCGTCCAATCACCAGCCCTGGCGTTTTATCTATGCGCTTAAGGGTTCGGAACATTGGGAGAAATTCGTCGCATTGCTCGTCGATGCCAATCAGGAATGGGCCAGGAATGCCTCGGCGCTGATTTTTGTCGTGTCGCGCAGCTTTACCGGCGTTGCCGGTTCTGGCGAGGAGAAACCCAGCTACACCCATTCCTTCGATGCTGGCGCGGCATGGGGCCACCTGTCGCTGCAAGCGCGCCTCTCTGGTTTCTACGCCCATGGCATGGGCGGCATCAAACACCAGGAAATCATGAAGAGCTTCGGCATTCCCGAGGGTTACCGGGTGGAAGCCGGCGTTGCCGTCGGCCGTCTGGCCGACAAGAGCGTTCTTTCCGAACGCAACCAGGCGCGCGAATTCCCCAGTCAGCGCAAACCGCTCGCCGAGATCGCGTTCAACGGCCGTTTCCTCGCGGATTAATCGCCCCTCACAAGCAAAAGCCCCGCCATCTAGAGACGGCGCGGCTTCTGCTTGGTAAAATAACAATCAGATATCGAGGTTTGCGACGCTCAGTGCGTTATCCTGGATGAATTCGCGCCGCGGTTCGACTTCGTCACCCATCAGCCGGGCGAAGAGGCCGTCAGCATCAGTGGCGTCGTTGACCTTGACCTGCAGCAGGGAGCGCACGTTGGGATCCAGCGTCGTTTCCCAGAGCTGCTCGGCATTCATCTCACCAAGACCCTTGTATCGCTGCATGGTCAGGCCCTTGCGGCCGGTTGCAAAGATGGCGTCGAGCAAGGCGCGCGGGCCCGAGATCTCGAGGTCGCCTTCGCGTCGATGCAGGGACGGCGGCGTCTGATAGATTTCCTTGAGCCGTGACGTCAGCTGGTCGATGTGCCGAGCATCCGAGGAGCCGATCAGCGCCATGTCGAGCACGACGATTTCCTTGACGCCGCGGACCATGCGTTCGAGGCGCAGGCCGCCATCGCTGGCCAGATCACCCTGCCAACCGCGTTCGGTTTCCTCGGCGATGATGTCGAGGCGGCTTGCCACCTCGCTCGTCAATGCCTGCGCTCTTGCCCGAACGCTGACGCGTTCGGCATTGAGGGCGCCGGCGATCGCCGCCTGTTCGATGGCCGCGCGATTGTAACGCGAATGGAGATTGTCGAGCAAAGCGCGCATGCGCAACGCGTCGAGGATGACCTCGCGCAGGTCCTGGCCGGTGCGGACTTCGCCGCTGCCGAGTTTCAGAGCCGCATCTTCCAGGCCCTGGCTGATGAGGTATTCCTCCAGCGCCTTTTCGTCCTTCAGATACTGCACCGACTTGCCGCGCGAGACCTTATAGAGTGGCGGCTGGGCGATATAGAGATGGCCGCGCTCGATAAGTTCCGGCATCTGGCGGAAGAAAAAGGTGAGCAGCAGGGTGCGGATATGAGCGCCGTCGACGTCAGCATCCGTCATGATGATTATCTTGTGATAGCGCAGCTTTTCGACGTTGAACTCGTCCTTGCCGATGCCGGTGCCGAGTGCTGTGATCAGCGTGCCGATTTCCTGGCTCGACAGCATCTTGTCGAAACGGGCACGCTCGACATTGAGGATCTTGCCGCGCAACGGCAGGATCGCCTGGTTTTCGCGCGAGCGGCCCTGCTTGGCCGAGCCGCCGGCGGAGTCGCCCTCGACGAGGAAGACCTCCGATTTTGTCGGATCACGCTCTGAGCAGTCGGCGAGCTTGCCAGGCAGCGAGGCGATATCGAGTGCGCCCTTGCGGCGGGTCAATTCGCGGGCCTTGCGGGCCGCTTCGCGCGCCGCCGCTGCCTCGACGACCTTGCCGACCAGAATCTTGGCTTCGCTCGGATGCTCTTCGAACCAGGTGTTCAGCGCCTCGTTAACGAGGCTTTCGACAACCGGACGGACTTCCGAGGAAACCAGCTTATCCTTGGTCTGCGAGGAAAATTTCGGATCAGGCACCTTGACCGAGAGCACCGCCGTCAGGCCTTCGCGGCAATCCTCGCCCTGCAGCGTCACCTTTTCTCTTTTGGTGATGCCGGAACTGTCGGCGTAGGATACGACCTGGCGCGTCAAGGCTGCCCGGAAACCGGCCATATGGGTGCCGCCGTCGCGCTGCGGGATGTTGTTGGTGAAGCAGAGCACATTCTCGTGGTAGCTGTCGTTCCACCACATCGCCACTTCGACGGTGATGCCGTCTTTTTCGCCGCGGATGGCGACCGGCTTGTCGACGAGCGACTTCTTGGCACGGTCGAGATAAGCGACGAAAGCCTCGAGGCCGCCGTCATAACGCAGCTCCTCCTGCTTGATATCGGAATGGCGCTTGTCGGTCAGCAGGATGCGCACGCCCGAGTTCAGGAAGGCGAGTTCGCGCAGGCGATGCTCGAGCGTGCCGTAGTCGAACTCCGTCATGGTGAAAGTATCGGTGCTCGGCATGAAACTCACTTCCGTGCCGGTCTCATTGGGCGCTTCGCCGGTGACCTTGAGCGGCGCATCGGCCACACCATGGGTGAAGCTCATTTCATGGATCTTGCCCTGGCGGCGGATCTTCAGTTTCAGCCAAACGGACAATGCGTTGACGACGGAGACGCCGACGCCGTGCAGACCGCCGGAGACCTTGTAGGAATTCTGGTCGAACTTGCCGCCGGCATGCAGCTGAGTCATGATGACTTCGGCCGCCGATACGCCTTCCCCGGTATGAATATCCGTCGGGATGCCGCGGCCGTTATCGGTGACGGTCACCGAGCCATCCGGATTGAGCGTGACGGTGACGATGTCGGCATGGCCGGCAAGCGCTTCGTCGATCGCGTTGTCGACGACCTCATAGACCATGTGATGAAGGCCGGAGCCATCGTCGGTATCGCCGATATACATGCCGGGACGCTTGCGCACGGCATCAAGGCCCTTCAGAACCTTGATGGAATCTGCGCCATATTCGGTGCTTACGCCGTTTTCCGTCGCGGATGTGTCGCTCATTCTGTCGAGATTTTCCCTGTTGTCGTAAAGCTGCGGCGCGCCTTGCGAATCACCGGCTTTCTTCACTCTCGTATATAGGTTTTTTGGACACACTTCCCAATGGCAAGTCCCCTGAACAAGGCATAAAACAGGGGATTATGACGCTTTTCCGTCGCCTTTGACGCCATTTTCGAGAAGAGCGGATAGCCGGCCTATCTCTGCGCTGTCAAGGCTGCGGATCCGCCGCGCCAATCGGTTGGCAAATTCGGTATATTCCGGCGGCAGGCCTGATGTGTCGATGACGACGCGCGGGTCGGAGGAGCGGGCGAGCAAAAACAGTTCCTCGGCCTCATCCCAGATGATGTTGAAATAGCCGGCGATGCGCTGCAGCAGATCGAATGTCGGTAAACCACGCTTGCCATGTTCGAGCGCCGAGAGATAGGCGGGAGAGACATTCAGCGCTTCCGCCATCTCCTTCTGCGAGACACCCTTACGCGCTCTCAGCTTGCGAATCGCCTCTCCGAAAGGGGTCATGGCTTTTCCCCATGCCGCCGCGACAGGCGAATGTAGAGAGCGCCCTCCCCGCCATGATGCTGTGCGGCCGATTCATAAGACGAGATCAGGTAGCGGAATTCCGGCTTCGAGAACCAAAGCGGCACGGCCCGCTTCAGCGCGCCGTCGCTGCCCATCGAGCTGCCTTTGCCGGTGATGACCAGGACATGGCGCATGCCGCGCTCATGGGCGCGCATCAGGAAATCGAGCAGGATGACATGAGCCTCGCTCTGCACCAGCCCATGCAGGTCGATCCGCGCTTCGAGCGCCAGCCGGCCCTTGGCGATCTTGCGCTTGACCGGCTTTTCCAGTGGATGATGCACGCCTGTCGGCGGTTTCGGCGCCGAGGGTGCTGCGTGCTGCGGCGACAGAGGTGCGGCGGATGTCTGCTTTCCTGCCTTCTCCTGTTCGGCCGCCGCTTCGGCTTCGACAAGAAAAGCATCGAGTTCGGTCAATTCACCCGCCTTACCGGGCATCGGCCTTGTGCTGCGGGCAACCTTGCCCCAGAGGATCCTCTCGTCCGCGCTGAGTTTCCGATCCCTGGCCATCAGTCGAATCGTCCGGCGGCAGCTTGGGGAATAAGGATGGCGAAATCGGCATCGTTGCGAACTGTGCCGGCCCTTTCTCCGGCCAGATCCCCCGAGCCGGTGAAGATATCGCCGCGCGCCGGCCCGACGATCGCCGAGCCGGTATCGAGCGCCAGCATCAGCCGGCGGAAGGGCCGGGCGTCATCGAGATGGGTGAGGCTTTCGGAGCGGATGAAGAAGGGAAAGCCGAAGGTATGGACCATCCGGTCGACGGCAAGCGAGCGTCCGGCCAAAAGCGGAACCTTGGCGGCGGCGACCGGACCGGCCTCGGGATCGGCAACGGGCGCCTCCCGGAAGAAGATATAGGAGCGGTTATGCCACAGCACCTCGTCTACGTACTCGGGATTGCGCGCCAGCCAGGCGCGGATCGACTGCATCGAGACGTCGGCGCGAGCGATCTCGCCTCGGTCGATCAGCAGCTTGCCGACCGCCGAGAAAGGATGGCCGGCCTTCGCCGCATAGGTGATGCGGCCGATGCGGCCATCGCCGTAACGCAAACGGGCCGCGCCCTGCACATGCACAAAGAAGACGTCGACTTTCGACTTCGCCCAGGCGATTTCAAGACCGCGGCCTTCGAGAAAACCCTGGTCGATGGCGCGGCGATCCGGATAGGCAGCGATGCGGCCATCATGCAGGCGGCCGAAAGCATAGGAATTGTCGAGATCGGCGGGGCGATTGGCATCGTCGAGATCGATCAGATCGTCCGGGCGCCGGTAGAAAGGGAAACGGAAAACCTCGTCCGGCCGCTCCGACACCTCGATATCAGGTTCGTAAAAGGCGGTGACGAAGCCGGGATTGCCATCCTTGCGGCGAATCAGGAAGGGCCGACAATGCGTCTCGAAAAAGGCGCGCGCCGCTGATGGCGATGACGGCGTGAAATCTTCGGCGGCGTGCAGAAGCGGCAGCAGGTCTTCCGAGCTCAGGCCAAGCGATCCGGTGCGGTAGAGTTTGACATCGCTGATCTGGCGGCGGCAGCGCCGCATGACCTCAAAAAGGCCGGAGGGATCGTCATCCTTCCAGCCTTCCAGAGTGTCGAAGCTTACGGCCTGCAGGACGAAGTCCGATGCGTGGTCACTCATGTTCCGATTCGGTCGCCACGAGTTTCCAGTTCGGATCGCGCGAGCGGGTGTCGCGGGCGAAAGTCCAGAGGTCGTTGACCTCGGCGACGTTTTCGGCGTCGCCTTCGATCAGCACGTCCGCTTTGTCGTAAGTGGCCGATATCAGCTGGCTGATGATGCGAACGGTGATCTGCGCTTCGCTGCCCTTCGTCTCCGCATGGGTGATTTCGGCCTTGTCGATGCCGACGAAGGTGGACTTCACTTTCTCGCCCCGGGTTTCGCGCTCGCCGATCGCGGCATCGAAGCCGTCGTATACTTCGCGCGACAGCAGGTTCTTCAGCGTTTTCCGGTCGCCATCGGCATAGGCCATGACGATCATCTCGTAAGCCATGCGGGCGCCATTCAAAAACTCTTTCGGGCTGAAGGCCGGATCGGCCTTGTTCAGCGCGCGCAGCGATTCGTTGAGCGGCGTTCCGGGTGCGGCGAAGGCGTCGATGGCAGCGAAACGATCCTCATCCTCGCTCGTCGCATCGCGGCGCGGCAGCGTCACGACCTTGCCGGCATCGGCGGTTTCGGCCGGAGCCGCATCGCGCGGCGTATAGAGATCGCGCGGCGGCTTCTCATTTCCTGTGCGGCGCCCGAGCACGGAGCGGAGCTGAAAGAAAATCAGCACAGCCGCGACCAGGAAGAATAATGTGATGAAGTCGTTCGAACTCATATCGTATCGCAGCCGCCGTTAACATCTCTGATTTGTACTCCCATATAGTCTGCCTATACAGATGATTCAAATGATGGCTGGCATCTTCGCCAGCGCCAAGAGGAGACCGGCAAGCCCGGGACATCACGACCATGCGTTTTTCGATCCTGCCAGCTTTCATTCTACTGCTGCCGCTCGCCGAAATTGCCGGTTTCGTCGTCGTCGGCCGGGCAATCGGATTGTGGCTGACACTGGCGCTCGTCATGCTGGGCTTCGTTCTCGGGGTGGTTCTGCTGCGCCGGCAGGGCATCGGTATTTTGCGCCGCATGTCGAGCGAAGGACGAAACGGGGTGATGCCGGGCCGCGAGCTGCTGCAGCCGGCGATGAACGTCATCGCGTCGCTGCTGCTGATCGTTCCCGGTTTCATCACGGATGTCATCGCAATCCTGATCCTCATTCCGCCGGTGCGTGATTTCGTCTGGCGGTGGGTCGCCAAACGCTTCGTCACGGTCAACGCCAGGAGCGGCTTTTCCGCCTCCTCGAAACCAGATTTCCGCGACGGCAACCGGAATTCGAAGGTGGTCGATCTCGACGACGAGGACTATCATAGGGAGCCGGACCGCAACTCGCCATGGTCGGGCAAACATCTCGGAGATTGAGGCGCTTCGACCGATCAACGGCGCCAAGCGCTCAGGGTTGTAAGCCCTTCCCTGAAATGTTAGATGGCGGCACCATTCCCATGCCCCTCGAGGAAAAGCCAATGGCAGACGATAACAACACCAACGGTGCGGCCAGCCCCACCCTTTCGATCCTTGCGCAATATACCAAGGACCTCTCCTTCGAAAATCCGGGTGCGCCGCGTTCGCTGCAGGCCCGCGACAAGGCGCCGACGATCAACATCAATGTGAACGTTAACGCCAACCCGCTTTCGGATACGGATTTCGATGTCGTGCTGTCGCTGAATGCCGAAGCCAAGGACGGCGACAAGACGGTGTTCCATACAGAACTCGCTTATGGCGGCGTCTTCCGCGTTGCCGGTTTCCCGCAGGAACACATGCTGCCGGTTCTCTTCATCGAGTGCCCGCGCATGCTCTTCCCCTTCGCCCGTCAGATCATCGCCGACGTCACCCGCAACGGCGGTTTCCCGCCGCTGATGATCGACCCGATCGACTTCACGCAGATGTTCGCCCAGCGCGTTGCCGAAGAACAGGCCCGCGCAAAGGTTGAGGCCGTTCCGAACTGATCGGATCTTTTCGGTTTTGAGATGCAGATGCCCGGGCAAGTCCCGGGCATTTTCAATTGCGGCCGGTTTAGTTCGGGCTGGCGTATTTTGCCCAGATGCCTTTTTCACCGAGCTTGGCGACGAGCGCCTCATGCGCCTGCGCCTCGGACTGGCTGAGCCGGGGGCAAGCGGGCGAGGCCGCTCGAACACGGATGCAATCACCACATCGTCCTCCTCAGTCGCATCGCCGCGACCGTTCTGACCTGAGGTAGCGGTCATGCTGAGGCCGAAAGCTGCCTGCCTGCCGCCGATCATCTCGATATAGACTTCGGCGAGCAGTTCGGAGTCGAGCAGCGCGCCGTGTTTGGTGCGGTGCGAATTGTCGATGCCGTAGCGCCGGCAGAGCGCGTCGAGTGAATTCGGGCCCATCGGATGTTTGCGCCGCGCCATCGACAGGGTGTCCAGCACCCGCTCCGGCAGGATCGGCGGCAAACCGATCCGCGCCAATTCGGCGTTGATGAAGCCCATATCGAAGGTGGCGTTATGGGCAATCCACTTTGCGTCGCCGAAGAAGGTCAGGATTTCCTCGGCGACCTCAGCAAAGGGTTTCTTGTCCTTCAGGAATTCGTCGGTGATGCCGTGCACGGCGAGCGCATCCGGATGAACCTTCTGATCGCCTGGATTGATGTAGATATGGATCACATTGCCGGTCGGGAAATGGTTGAAGAGCTCGATGCCGCCGATTTCGATGATGCGGTCGGCACGGTTGTCGAGGCCCGTGGTTTCCGTATCGAAGATGATCTCACGCATTCCGGAAATCTCCCTTGGCAATCCGCGTTTTCAGGTCGGCGATAATCTCGAGCACCCGTTCCTTCGTCTCCGCGATACTGCGGCTGCTGTCGATCAGATAATCCGCCCGCCGCCGTTTTTCCCCGTCCGGCGTCTGGCGTGAGAGAATCATCTCGAATTTTTCCTCGGTCATGCCTTCGCGCGCAAGCACCCTCTCGCGTTGAATCTGTGGACCGGCGCTGACGACGACGACGACATCCACTCTTTCCCAGGCGTTGGTTTCGAAGAGCAACGGAATATCGAGCACGACCATCCCGGCGCCGGCGCGGCGCTGCCGTTTTAAAAATTCCATCTCGCGTTTGCGCACCAGCGGATGAACGATCGCTTCCAGGCGTTTGAAGCCGCCGGGATCAAGCGCCAGCTGACGGCCAAGTTCGTGGCGGTCGACGGCGCCATCCTTCATCGTGCCGGGAAAGGCGGCATCCACCAGGGGTGCGGCCTCGCCGGCATAGAGATCGTGGACCACGGCATCCGAATCATTCAGCGGGATGCCGGCCTCGGCAAAGAGCTTGCCCGCCGTCGATTTTCCCATACCGATGGAGCCGGTCAGTCCAATCTTCAGCATCAGTGTGCTTCCATATCCGCGATGATCAGCGCGCGCAGTGCCGCGTCGACGACAGGACGCTTGCCGAACCATTTTTCGAATCCCGGCACAGCCTGATGCAGCAGCATGCCGAGACCATCGACGATCGGAAAGCCCTGCTCTTCCGCCTGCGCCAGGATCGGAGTCTTCAGGGGGATATAGACGATATCGGTGACGACGGCCTCAGTTGCGAGAGGCGTGAAATCGAGCTGGGGTGCGGCCTCGCCGTCCATGCCGAGCGAGGTGGTATTGATGAAGAGGCCGGCGCCTTTCATCACCTCGGCCAGGGCACCCGCCGGATGGGCCTGAACTTTCGGACCAAAACGGTCGGCCAGTTCACGGGCGCGTTCGACGGTACGGTTGACCACATGGATCGTCTTGAAACCGCGGTCGCGAACCGCCTGGATGATCGCCCGGCTGGCGCCGCCGGCGCCAAAGACGACCGCCGTGTCGTGGCGGTCCCACCCCGGATGGCGTTCGTCGAGATTGGCAGTGAAGCCGACGCCGTCGGTGTTCGTCGCATGCAGGAGGCCATTCTCCCGCCAGAGCGTGTTCGAGGCGCCGAGTTCGCGCGACAGTTCGTCCGGCTTGTCGGCGAGACGGAAAGCCAGTTCCTTGTGGGGAATGGTGACATTGCCGCCGGCAAAGCCGGAACTGCCATCCTTCAGCGAAGCAATAAAATCGGCAAAGCCCTCGGGCGCCACTTCATGGGCGCGATAGCTGCCTGGCAGGCCGAGCGTCTTCAGCCAATATCCGTGGATCAACGGCGAGCGCGAATGCTTGACCGGAAAGCCCGTGACAAACGCTTTCGGCCCGAATGTTTCACGTGAATCACCCATCGATCGCTCCGAGGTCGCGTAATTTTTCCAGAAGCGGTAACATCGGCAGGCCGAGAATGGTGAAATAATCACCTTCGATTTTCTCGAACAGCTGAATGCCCTCCCCTTCCAATTGATAGGCGCCGACGCTGGAGAGCGCCTTGTTGCCGACACGGGCCAGGTGCCGCCCAATGAAATCCGCGGTCAGCGGCCGCATGGTTAGATCGGCATGGGCGAGATGTTCCCACACCACAGCCCCGTTGCGGACGATTGCCACAGCACTGTTCAGGCGGTGGGTTGCTCCAGAAAGAGTCTGGAGGTGATTTGCCGCTTCGGCCATATCCGTCGGCTTATGGAAGACGCGATCGCCGAGCGACATCGTCTGATCTGAACCGATGACCAGGCCATCGGGGAAACGGCTGCTGACCTCTTGGGCCTTGGCCTTGGCGAGGACGAGAGCAACGGCATCCGGCTGAGCGCCGGCTTTTTCCAACGGGGCTTCGACCGCCCTTTCATCGATCCGCGCGGCATGCGCCTCAAAGAATAGGCCGGCATTTTCCATCAGCATCCGCCGAAACGGGCTCGACGATGCAAGGATGAGTTTTGTTATCATAGGCTCCTCGACGTACCGGCTGCCGGTCAGCGCTTAGCGCAGCTTTGGGCGCAGGGCAACGATTGCCGCGGCGGTTTCCTCGATGGATCGGCGAGTGACGTCGATCAGCGGCCAGTTATGGCGAGCGCAGAGCGAGCGGGCATATTTCAGCTCCTCGGATATTGCCGCGCGATCGGTATAGTGTTCACGATCGAAACCATGCGTCGCGCCGAGGATGCGATTTTCCCGCACCTGGGAGATGCGGTCGGTGGTGGCGATCAGGCAGACGATCAGCGGCTTGGTCGTCGTGAACAGGCTCTCCGGCAGCGGCACGCCATAAACGATCGGAATATTCGCCGTCTTGATGCCACGGTTGGCGAGATAGATGCTGGTCGGCGTTTTCGACGTGCGGCTGATGCCGATGATGACGACATCGGCGCCATTATAATCATCCGGCATCTGGCCATCGTCATGATCCATGGTGAAATTCAACGCTTCGATGCGTGCGAAGTATCCGGCATTCATCACATGCTGAGCGCCGACCCGACGGCGCGATGGGGCGCCAAGATAGATCTGGAACGCATTCATGACCGGCTCCAGCACATTCACCGAGGCAACACCCATCTCGACGCAGCGCTCATCGATCAGGCTCGCAAGCTCCCGGTCGACAATCGTATAGAGTACGATGCCAGGGGCATCATCGATCGCCTGCAGAACCGGCAGCAGCTGTTTGCGGTTGCGGATCAGCGGATAGACATGTTCGATCGGCTGCGCGGATCTGAACTGCGCCGATGCGGCGCGGCCGGCGGAGATCAGAGTCTCTCCGGTTGAGTCAGAAATCAGATGCAGATGAAAGAAGTTCGTTCTGTTCTCCACGCTATTTTCCACTGCCTGTTGAAAAGACTGGATGAAACAGAGCTAAGGCGGCGAGGCATCTCCCGGCAAGGGAAAACATGCCCCCTTATCCACATTTCGAATTTTGCGGATCGCTTTCCGCAGGCCCTGTGGACGATGTGGAAGAGGTTGATTTGTCGAGATGGGGTCCACAGCTTATCCACAGCGACGAGAAAAATCGTCTCTCCGGAAGGATTTGGAATCATTTTCAGATTCGGTTTCTCCCCAAACTTTCGATGAAATAGCGAAATCCTTCCGATATTTTTTGCCAGCACGCGACAAATGGCATCGGCAGTGGATGGATATTAATCCTTGATAGACACCGACTCTAAGAAATAGAAACCTTTAAAAATATCTTTGATTTTTTATAGGGAAGAAGCGCTTGAGCGACACGCGCCGAAAGATCATGAGGGTTCTCGATGGCGAAAGCCTCTCCCCTCCTCCTCTCTGGCTGATGAGACAGGCGGGACGTTATCTCCCGGAATATCGGCAGACACGGGCAAAGGCCGGAAGCTTCCTCGATCTCTGCTATACGCCCGATCATGCCGTCGAAGTGACATTGCAGCCGATCCGGCGTTATGGCTTTGACGCCGCCATTCTGTTTTCCGATATCCTGGTCATTCCCGATGCAATGAAGCGGAACGTCCGGTTCACCGAGGGCCATGGCCCGGAGATGGATCCAATCGACGAAACCGGGATCGGGCGATTGAACGGGGAAGAGGTCGTCGATTATCTCAGACCGGTTCTGGAAACGGTGCGGCGGCTGCGCCAGGAGTTGCCTGATGAGACGACGCTGCTCGGCTTCTGCGGGGCGCCCTGGACGGTTGCGACCTATATGATCGCCGGTCACGGCACGCCGGATCAAGCCCCTGCCCGTCTCTTCGCCTACAACCATCCCCGCGCCTTCGAACAGCTGCTGATGCTGCTTGCCGACGTATCGGCTGATTATCTCGTCGCTCAGATCGATGCCGGTGCCGATGCCGTGCAGATCTTCGATTCCTGGGCTGGGGTTCTCGGCGAGAGGGAGTTCGAGGCGTTCGCGATCCGGCCGGTTGCGCGAATGATCGCTTCGGTCAAATCGCAGCGGCCGCATGCGCGCATCATCGCCTTCGCAAAGGGCGCCGGTTACCAGCTGAAGAACTATCGTCAGAAGACGGGCGCCGATGCGATCGGCCTCGACTGGTCGGTGCCTTTGGCCTTTGCCGCCGAACTTCAGAGGGACGGACCGGTGCAGGGCAATCTCGATCCGATGCGCGTCGTTGCCGGCGGCCGGGCCCTGGAAGAAGGTATTGACGATATTCTGCAGCATCTCGGCCAAGGACCGCTGATCTTCAATCTCGGCCACGGCATCACGCCGCAGGCCGACCCCGAGCATGTGCGCCTGCTGGTCGATCGTGTGCGGAGTGCGAAGTGACGATGGAAAGGCAGACCGATCGCAGACCCGGCGCTTATGCCCGCCGGCGCGCCCATTTTGCGCTGGTTTTCTTCGCGCTGATGGCGGTCGGGCTTTTCGCCTGGAACCCTGATAATCTCTACCTCTGGATCAAGGCGCTCCACATCATCGCGGTGATTTCCTGGATGGCCGGGTTGTTCTATATGCCGCGGCTGTTCATCTACCACACCGATGCCGAACCGGGCTCGGTGCAATCGGAAACCTTCAAGGTGATGGAGCGCCGGCTGCTTCGGATCATCATGACGCCGGCGATGATGCTGACATGGCTTTTCGGCCTCTATCTCGCCTGGTCGGTCTATGGATTCCAGGGCGGCTGGCTGCATGCTAAGATCGGCCTCGTCGTGCTGCTGACCGGTGTTCATATGTTTTTCAGCCGGGCGGTCCGAGCCTTCGAGCGAGATGAAAATCGCCGCTCCGCGCGCTATTGGCGCTTCATGAACGAGGCGCCGACCTTGCTGATGATCGTGATCGTGATTCTCGTCGTGGTGAAGCCGTTCTGAGGGGAAAATCGCCCTGAGGTTAAATTTGCTTCATTTTAAGCAGCCCTCTTGCGGCGGCGATTGCGAGTCGCTATTTTCCGCGCAACTCATCTACGTGGCATGTGTGTAGAGTTCAGTCGTCTGCGAGCCCTTTCGCAGTACCGAATACGACCCAACATCGCCTTTCCCCTTCAAAATTGAAAAGAGTATTGGTCACTTCATGGCTGAAATGAAGCTTCAGGAACTTAAAAGCAAATCCCCGACGGATCTTTTGGCTTTCGCCGAATCGCTCGAGGTCGAGAATGCCAGCACGATGCGCAAGCAGGAGCTGATGTTTGCGATCCTCAAAATGCTTGCCAGCCAGGATGTCGAAATTATCGGCGAAGGGGTCGTCGAGGTTCTGCAGGATGGTTTCGGTTTTCTGCGTTCGGCCAATGCAAACTACCTGCCGGGTCCGGACGACATCTATATCTCCCCCTCGCAGATTCGCCGGTTCTCGCTCAAAACAGGCGATACGGTCGAAGGACCGATCCGCGGACCAAAAGAAGGCGAGCGCTATTTTGCGCTGCTGAAAGTCAACACCATCAATTTCGACGATCCGGAAAAGATCCGTCACAAGGTACATTTCGACAATCTGACGCCGCTCTATCCGAACGAGCGCTTCAAGATGGAACTCGAGATTCCCACTTCCAAGGATCTGTCGCCGCGCGTCATCGACCTGGTGGCGCCGCTCGGCAAGGGCCAGCGCGGACTGATCGTCGCGCCGCCCCGCACCGGTAAGACCGTGCTGCTGCAGAATATCGCCCATTCAATCACGGCAAACCATCCGGAATGCTATCTCATCGTTCTTCTGATTGATGAACGACCCGAGGAAGTGACCGACATGCAGCGCTCCGTTCGCGGCGAGGTCATCTCCTCGACCTTCGACGAACCGGCGGTGCGTCACGTCCAGGTGGCGGAGATGGTCATCGAAAAGGCGAAGCGCCTTGTCGAGCACGGCCGCGACGTCGTCATCCTGCTCGATTCGATCACCCGTCTCGGCCGTGCCTACAACACGGTCGTTCCCTCCTCAGGCAAGGTTCTAACCGGTGGTGTCGATGCCAATGCCTTGCAGCGGCCGAAGCGTTTCTTCGGTGCGGCCCGCAACATCGAGGAAGGCGGTTCTCTGACGATCATCGCCACGGCGCTGATCGATACCGGCAGCCGTATGGATGAAGTCATCTTCGAAGAGTTCAAGGGTACCGGCAACTCGGAAATCGTCCTCGATCGCAAGGTTGCCGACAAGCGTATCTTCCCGGCGATGGATATCCTGAAGTCCGGCACGCGTAAGGAAGATCTGCTTGTTCCGCGGCAGGATCTGCAGAAGATCTTTGTCCTCCGTCGCATTCTGGCGCCGATGGGCACGACCGATGCGATCGAATTCCTGATCGACAAACTGAAGCAGACGAAGAACAATTCCGACTTCTTCGATTCGATGAATACATAATCCTTAGCCGGATTCATCCTATAGAAGCTGGAGGCATCCGACGATGTCGCCAGCTTTTCTGTTTGGCAGGATCGATTCGGGGTCGAACCGAAACAGGCGATATGGCCATGCTGTATGACACGATCTATGCGCTATCGAGCGGTGCCACACCCTCAGGTGTGTCGGTCGTTCGAATCAGCGGCCCGTTGACCAAGGACATATTGGCTACGCTCGTCGGATCGGTTCCGGCAGCCCGATATGCAGCGCGTCGAACGATTCGGAACTCGTAACAACCGCCAGATCGACAGCGGCCTCGTACTGTTTTTCCCTGGGCCACGCTCGTTTACCGGCGAAGATGTCGCCGAACTGCAGCTGCACGGCAGCAAAGCTGTGCTGGCGGCATTGTTTGAGACCCTTAATGAAATCCCGGGCGTTCGAATGGCGGTTGAGGGCGAGTTCTCCCGCCGCGCTTTTGAAAACGGCAAGCTTGATCTCGTCGAGGTTGAGGGCCTGGCCGATCTTATCGGCGCAGAAACCGAGATGCAGCGGCGCCTTGCGGTCGAACAGAGTGCTGGCGGTCTTTCCTTGATTTACGATTCGTGGGCGGAACGATTAACGCGTGCACGCGCGCTGATCGAGGCGGAACTTGATTTTCCCGATGAGGATGATGTTCCAGGCTCGGTATCCGACATGGTCTGGGCTGACATGGAACGGCTGCGCGATGATATCGGGCAGCACCTGTCGGTAGCGTCGGCGGGAGAGATTATCCGGGACGGCTTCAAGGTGGTCATCGCCGGGGCACCGAATGCGGGGAAATCCAGCCTGCTGAACGCTCTCGCGCGACGCGAGGTGGCGATTGTCACGGATATCGCCGGAACCACCCGCGATGTCCTTCAGGTCGATCTGGATATTGATGGTTACCTGATCAAGCTCTATGACACGGCGGGTCTTCGCGAGGCGGATGACCGGGTCGAGAAGGAGGGCGTGCGGCGCGCCCGTGTCGCGCTGCGAGATGCCGATCTCGTCTTGCTGCTGGTCGACATGACGAACCCCCTGCTCCCTGACGACTTGGACCAGGCTGCGCCACATGTTACTGTCGGCACGAAGAAGGATCTTGTGGATGTGATCTCGGGTCATTACGACCTGCAGATATCGACGACAACAGGTGACGGCTTGTCGGAATTGCGGCAGGTGATCGGCAACAGCGTCGGCACGCGGTTTACCGGCCTGTCCATGGCAATCCCAAGCCGCCAGCGGCATAAGGATTCGCTAGCGAAATGTTTGGCGGCACTTGAGAACGCCATTTCGGCGACAGATGTCAATCTGGAGCTGCGGACCGAGCAGCTTCGCATTGCTGCGGACTATTTGGGCAGAATCACCGGGAGAGTGGATGTCGAGCAGCTGCTCGGCGTGATCTTCTCAGAGTTTTGTATCGGCAAGTGATTCACGTGAAACACCGGGGTTTATGCCGCGGCTTCACCTGAAACGACGGGTAGATTTGGAGTATCGTATGACCGATAATGTCTATGATGTCATTGTGATCGGTGGTGGCCATGCGGGGTCGGAAGCTTCCAGTGCGGCCGCGCGCCTTGGCGCCAAAACCGCTTTGGTGACACATAGACGCGATACGATCGGGGTGATGTCCTGCAATCCGGCAATCGGCGGGCTCGGCAAGGGCCATTTGGTTCGCGAGATCGACGCGATGGACGGGCTCATGGGGCGCGTCGCCGATGTCGCCGGTATCCAGTTCAGGATGCTGAACAAGAAAAAGGCGCGGCCGTACGCGGACCGCGGACCCAGGCCGATCGAAAACTTTATCGTCTGGCGATGTTGGCGGCGATCGAAGCCACTGCCGGTTTGGATATCGTCGAAGGTGACGCCTTTGATCTGAAGGTCGTCGATGGCCGCGTGGCCGGGGTGATCATGCAGGATGGTCGCATGCTTGGAGCGGCGGCCGTTGTTCTGACGACCGGGACCTTTCTTCGCGGCCTCATTCATATCGGTTCAGAAAAGACGCCGGCTGGCCGCGTGGGCGAAGCACCGTCGATCGGGCTGTCGGCTACCCTGGCCAGGCTTGGATTGCGGCTGGGACGGCTGAAGACCGGGACACCGGCGCGACTGGATGGAAAGACCATCGACTGGCAGGCCGTTGGTCGCCAGGGGGCCGACGAGGAGCTTACCCCCTTCTCGCTGATGACCGATGCGATTACCACTCCGCAGATCAAATGTGGGGTCACCCGGACGACCGAGGCGACACATCGCATCATCGTTGACAACATCATGCGGTCGGCCATGTATTCCGGCCAGATCGAAGGCGTGGGTCCGCGCTATTGTCCGTCGATCGAAGACAAGCTGGTCAAGTTCGGAGAGCGGGACGGACATCAGGTCTTTCTTGAGCCTGAAGGTTTGGACGATGATACTGTCTATCCGAATGGGATCTCAACATCTCTGCCAGCAGAGGTCCAAGCTGAATTCATCAAGACGATTCCCGGTCTCGAGAGGGCGAGAATTATTCAGCCAGGTTACGCGATCGAATATGATCATGTCGATCCGAGGGAGCTGACGCGCTCGCTTGAGGTCAAACGGCTGAGAGGTCTGTTTCTCGCGGGTCAAATCAATGGCACCACGGGTTACGAGGAGGCGGCCGCCCAGGGTTTGGCCGCGGGGCTGAATGCTGCGTTGCGAAGCAGCGATTCGGATCCGTTTCATTTCAGCCGCACGAATTCCTATATTGGGGTGATGATTGATGACTTGACGTCCCGCGGCGTTACGGAACCGTATCGAATGTTTACGTCGCGTGCGGAATATCGGCTGACGCTCAGGGCTGACAATGCCGATATGCGCCTGACGCCGTTGGCGATACAGCTTGGATGTGTGAGCGGTGAACGAAAACGGCGATTCACACGATATCAGACAGAGATCGAAGCGGGACGGGTGCTGCTGCAGTCATTGACCGTGACGCCGAACGAGGCGCGCCGCGTCGGTTTGAACATCAATCTCGACGGCCAGCGCCGAACGGCCTATGACTTGCTCTCCTATCCGAACTATGATTTCGATGTCCTGCGAAAAGTGTGGCCTGATGAGCTTGGAACGATTTCCGAGAAAGTCACGGAGGCATTGGAAATCGAAGCGGGCTATTCAGTTTATCTCGATCGGCAGGCCGCGGCGATTGCCGATCAGCAGCGCGACGAGGAACGGTATATCCCGGCTGATTTCGACTATGCGGCGCTTTCCGGGCTTTCGAACGAGCTTAAGGCAAAGCTCGGCGCTGCGCGGCCTTTCAATATTGCCCAGGCCGCAGTCGTGGAAGGAATGACGCCTGCGGCCATCGCACTATTGCTCGTGCACCTGCGTCGACGCAACACTTCCGAGCGATATAGCGCCTAGATACAATATATTGAGAGTGAGAATGGAATTAAACGGCTTACGTGTTTCACGTGAAACACAGGAACGGCTTCAACACTTCGCGGCGCTCTTTCAGAAGTGGGCAAAAACCATCAACCTGGTGGCGCCGTCGACACTCGACGATCTCTGGAACCGGCACATCGCCGACAGCAGCCAAGTGTTTCAAATCCATCCCAAGCCGGTTATCTGGGCCGACCTCGGAAGCGGCGGCGGTTTTCCCGGTGTCATTACGGCGATCTTTCTGGCCGAGCTGCAGGACGGATGGGTACATCTGGTCGAGAGCAATCATAAGAAGGCCGCCTTTCTCCGGACGGCGTTGCGGGAAACAAATGCTCGCGGGAGCGTGCACAGCACCCGGATCGAAGATGCCCATGCAGAGATCGGTAGATGCGGGGCGATTTCGGCCCGGGCGCTCGCCGACCTTGACGGACTGCTCGGATATTCCGCTCACTGGATGCTGGGCCAAAAAGATTGCCGCGGCTTTTTTCATAAAGGCCGGGATTACCTGAGGGAAATCGACAAAGCACGTGGTCGGTGGGAATTCGATCTGTTAGAACATAGTAGCGCCGTCGAGCAGGAATCTGTCATTCTGGAAATATCGAATCTCCGGCGCTTGGTTTAACAGATCGGATATTGCGGCAATGGCTGGCGAACGACATCGGATTATCACCATCGCAAATCAAAAGGGTGGCGTTGGCAAAACGACTACCGCTATCAATCTGGCAACGGCGCTCGCTGCTATTGGCGAGCGTGTCCTGATCGTCGATCTCGATCCGCAGGGAAATGCCAGCACTGGCCTCGGCATCGACCGTCGAGATCGCAAGCTATCCTCCTACGACCTGATGATCGGCGAGCACGGAATCACCGAAGTGACACTCGAGACCGCCGTGCCCAATCTCTTCATCGTTCCTTCGACGATGGATCTGCTCGGTGTCGAGATGGAGATTTCGCAGCAGAGCGATCGGGTGTTCAAATTGCGCAAGGCGCTGTCGTCGCCCGAAGCCATGGCATTTTCGTATATTCTCCTGGACTGCCCACCCTCCTTCAACTTGCTGACAATGAATGCGATGGCGGCGGCCCATTCGGTGCTGGTACCGCTGCAGTGTGAATTCTTCGCCCTGGAGGGGTTGAGCCAATTGCTCGAGACCGTCAGCCAAGTTCGCCGGACGGTTAACCCGCGCCTGGATATTCAGGGAATCGTCTTGACGATGTTCGATGCGCGCAACAATCTTGCCCAGCAAGTGGTCAACGATGTGCGCACACATCTTGGCGAAAAGGTTTACCACACGTTAATTCCGCGCAACGTTCGGGTCTCCGAGGCGCCCTCCTACGGCAAACCGGCCATTCTCTATGATTTGAAATGCGCCGGCAGCCAGGCCTATCTGCAGCTTGCGTCGGAGGTCATTCAACGCGAGCGCCAGAGGCTGGCAGCATAGTTATTATTGCAGGGGTGAGTTTGGATCATGAATGACGATGTATCGAAAAGGCGATTGGGCCGCGGCCTTGCGGCGCTGATTGGTGAAATGGATCAGCCTGTTCCGGTGGAAGCCGAGCGGACGATCAGTGCTGATAGAATGATCCCGATCGAGTTCGTCAGCCGCAATCCGCGCAATCCCCGTCGTTTCTTCGATGATACCGAACTGCACGATCTCGCCAGCTCCATTCGACAGCACGGTATCGTGCAGCCGATCGTCGTGCGGACGATGGACCGCGACCGATACGAGATCATCGCCGGCGAGCGACGCTGGCGCGCCGCCCAACTGGCTGGGCTGATCGAGATCCCTGTTATTGTCCGGGACGTGGATGACAAGACGGCGCTGGAGATCGCCATTGTCGAGAACGTACAGCGCGCCGATCTCAATCCACTCGAAGAGGCCCTGGGTTACGAGCAGCTGATCGCGGAATATGGTTATACGCAAAACGACCTCGGCGAAATCATCGGCAAGAGCCGCAGCCATGTTGCAAACTCGCTGCGGCTGCTGAAACTGCCCGATCCGGTTCGTGATCTGTTGGCCGCTGGCAGCTTGTCGGCCGGGCATGCGCGCGCACTGGTTTCGACGCCGGATCCAGCGGGTCTTGCTCGCACCATCGTTGCCAAAGGCATGTCGGTGCGCGATGCAGAAAAGCTGGCGCAAAACAATATCAAAGCTCAATCCGAGCCGCAGCTGGCCGCCTCGCGGCGAGATCAGAAGGATTCAGACACGCTGGCCTTGGAGCGGACGCTGTCCGATGCACTCGGTCTCGATGTTGCGATCAATCACAAGACGAGCGGTGGCCAGATCAAAATTTCGTACAAGTCACTGGAGCAGCTCGAAGAAATCTGCCGTTTGCTCGAAAGGCGTTGATGCAAGTTCCCGGAACTGCGCACCAGTTCCGGGATAACGACATGTATTGACGAGGTTTGGTCAGGCGGATTTGCGGCCGGATTGAAGGGTCGTGGACAAAAGCGTCTGCATCGCAACGCTATCTTCCAGCACCTGTCGCCGGCGGCTTTGCAGAATGGCGGCCTGCAGACGATTGGATTCACGCGCGATGGCTTCCGCGGTCCACTGGCGCAGCGCCTGTTCGATAATCGGCTTGCGGCGGAAATGCAAATGGCGGCCCATCGTCTGCATGATCTGAGGCGCCTGCAGGCGTTTTTCTTCCATTTCGGCCCGCATTGTATCGAGAAGCTGAAACTGCTTGAGGCATGCTTGCAACACAAGAAAGATCGCGGTTTTAGAGCTGCTGATCTTCTGCATTGCGTGCAGAAAACCGTTGAGATCGCCACTTAAAATGGCGTCGACGGCATCGTCAACGGAGATCGCACTGGCGTCGCCGATTATTTCGGTAACGTGATGTTCTTCGACCGTCGGGAAACCACGGCAATAGAGCGCGAGCTTGCGCACCTCGTTGCGTGAAGCGATGCGGTCGCCGCCGATCAAGGCAATCAGCGCCTGGCGGGCGGCCGGCGTGATGCCGAGCTTTTCCGCATTCAATTCGGCATCGATCAGAGTGTTCAGGGCGCGACTGTCATCGGCATAAGACGGGATCGTCATGATCGATCGCGCGCTCTCAGCCGTCTTGCGCAGCAGCGAACCCTTCTTCAAATCGCCGGCTTCGACGATCAGACGGGTGGCTTCGAGTGGCTTTTCGGCCAGCAGCGCCAAGGGGTCGACAAGATATTTCTCATTGGCGGCGCCGCGGATCCAGATCAACTTCTCACCACCGAACAATCCGATAGATTGGGCCTCGTCGACCAACCGTCCGGGATCCTTCTGCAGGTCGCCGATATCGAGTTTGGTCAGCGAGAAGGGATCATCAAGGGCCACACCGGTCTTACCGGCCAGCTGAGCGGCCCGTTCGGACACCAGACCGCGGTCGGGCCCATAAATGACGAAGATCCGATAGTTCCGCGCCGATTTCTGCAGGAAGGTTTCGAATTCGTGGGATTTGATCTCCGCCACATCCCCGCCCTCAGCGGCTGAGCGCAGCGGCGATATCGGCCCCGACGAATTCCGCCACCTGGTCCGCCGCGCGGTTCTGGGCATCGCGGATTGCCCGCTGCTTGGCGAACTCCTGGTCAGGGAAATCCACCAGTGCCGTGGTCGAGCGGCTGCCGGCCTTGATGACATGGTTGTCGGTTGCCGCGCGCAGCGTGTAGGTAACGCTGACGGTGACGCGACCGGCACGCGACGTATCGGCTGAATCTGTAAGCAGCGTATCGGCCACGGATGAAGTGACGTGCAAGTCGACCTGATAATCCGGTTTTTCAGGTTCGCCGGCACCACGCGACGCCATGAAGATCAGATGATTGCGGACCTGCTGCTCGATCCGGCTGCCTGCCGGGAAAAGCCGACCGCGGCAAGCTTTTCGATGAGACCGGAATTTTCCGAATAAAGCGGCCGGACCTGGCAGGCAGAGAGAAAAGCCGCGGAGGCAAGGATCATGGCGATGCCGGCGTTGCGAGCCAGCTTGCAAGCGATATCAGACGACAATGTTCACAATCCTTTGGGGAACCACGATGATCTTCTTCGGTGCCTGTCCGTTCAACGCGTTCTTCACCGCATCCAGATCCAGCACGGCGTTGGTGACGGCATTCTGATCTGCGTCGCGAGAAATTGTCAATTCAGCGCGTTTCTTGCCGTTGATCTGGACCGGCAGGACGACATCATTTTCGATGACGAGCGTTTCGTCGTATTGCGGCCAGCCGGTCCGGGCAAGCAGCCCTTCATTGCCGAGTGCCATCCAGCATTCCTCAGCCAGATGCGGCGTCATCGGGGCGACGAGTTGGATCAGGATCTCTGCGGCATTTCGCACTGCCGCCCGATAGGTGGTATCGCCCTCGCCCGCCGCAACCCTCGTCATCGGCGCCGCCAGCGCGTTCACCAGTTCATAGATACGGGCAACGGCCTTGTTGAACCAGAGCTTGTCATAATCGTTCTCGACAGCCTTCAGGGTCCTGTGGGCGGCCTGCGAGATCGACAGTGCTTCCCCTCGGTTGCCGGCGCAGGCGCGACGGCGGAAAGCGCAGCCGCGGCTTCGGAAATCAGCCGCCACAGGCGCTGGGTGAAACGATGGGCGCCTTCGACGCCGGCTTCGGACCAGATGACATCGCGCTCCGGCGGAGAGTCGGACAGAACGAAGAAACGGGCGGTATCAGCGCCATAGGAGGCGATGATATCGTCGGGATCGACAACGTTCTTCTTCGATTTCGACATCTTCTCGATCGAGCCGATGGCAATTTCCTCACCGGTCGTCAGCAGAAGGGCGCGGCGTTTGCCGTCGATCTCCTCAATGCGGATGTCGGCCGGCGCTACCCACTCGCGGCTGCCGCCGGCACCGCGGCTATAGGTTTCATGCACCACCATGCCTTGCGTGAACAGGCCCTTGAAGGGCTCCGTGACGCCGACATGGCCGGTTTCGCGCATGGCGCGGGTGAAGAAGCGGGAATAGAGCAAGTGCAGGATCGCATGCTCGATGCCGCCGATATATTGGTCGACCGGCAGCCAACGGTTAGCCGCCTCAGGATCGGTTGGCTTTCCCTCCCATGGGGCGGTGAAGCGGGTGAAGTACCAGCTCGAATCGACGAACGTATCCATCGTATCCGTCTCGCGGCGGGCATCCTTGCCGCAGGTTGGGCAGGAGACGTGCCGCCAGTTCGGATGACGGTCGAGCGGATTGCCCGGCTGGTCGAAGGTGACGTCGTCGGGCAGCTTGACCGGCAGGTCCTTCTTCGGCACCGGCACGACGCCGCAATCATCGCAATGGATGACAGGGATCGGGCAGCCCCAATAACGCTGCCGGGAAATGCCCCAGTCGCGCAGACGGAAATTGACCTTGCGCTCACCCTGCGGCGCATTGCCGAGCGAAGCGGCCGACAGCCGGTCGGCCACGATATTGAAGGCTTCTTCCGTCGTCTTGCCATCAAGGAAGCGCGAATTGATCATCACGCCATCGCCGTCGTAGGCCGTGTCGCCGACGGAAAAGCTCGCCGCATCGCCATCCCTCGGCATGACGACGGCCACAACCGAAAGGCCATATTTCCTGGCAAAATCAAGGTCGCGCTGGTCGCCCGAGGGGCAGCCGAAGATCGCGCCGGTGCCGTAATCCATCAGCACGAAATTGGCGACGTAGACGGGCAGCTCCCAGGATGGATCGAGCGGATGGCGGACGCGGATGCCGGTATCCATGCCCTTCTTCTCGGCGGTCTCGAGGGCGGCGAGCGAGGTGCCGGCGCGGCGGCACTCCTCGCAGAAGGCCTCGATATCGGCATTCCTTGCGGCGGCATCCTTTGCCAGTGGATGATCGGCGGCAATCGCCAGGAAGGAGGCGCCGAACAGCGTGTCCGGCCGGGTCGTATAGACGGTGATCTCGGTCTCCCCGGCGGGTGCCGTTTCCGCCACGATCTCCCAGCGGATCGTCAGGCCTTCCGAGCGGCCGATCCAGTTCTTCTGCATCAGGCGCACTTTTTCCGGCCACTGGTCGAGCGTATCCAGCGCGTCGAGCAGATCCTGGCTGAAATCGGTGATTTTGAAGAACCATTGCGTGAGTTCGCGCTGTTCGACCAGCGCGCCGGACCGCCAGCCGCGGCCGTCGATCACCTGCTCGTTGGCGAGCACGGTATTGTCGACCGGATCCCAGTTGACCTTCGACTGCTTGCGGTAGACCAGGCCCTTCTCCAGGAAATCCAGGAAGAGATGCTGCTGGTGCTGGTAATACTCGACGTCGCAGGTGGCGAATTCGCGGCTCCAGTCCAGCGAAAGCCCCATGGCCTTCAACTGCGCCTTCATCGAGCCGATATTCTGGTAGGTCCAGGACGCCGGGTGCACGCCGCGCTCCATGGCGGCGTTCTCCGCCGGCATGCCAAAAGCGTCCCAGCCCATCGGATGCAGCACGTTGTAACCGCGGGCGCGCTTGTAGCGGGCGACGACATCGCCCATGGCGTAATTGCGGACATGGCCCATATGGATGCGCCCCGACGGATAGGGGAACATTTCGAGGACGTAATATTTTTCGCGCGGATCTGAATTGTCGGTCTCGAAGACCTTGTCTTCGTTCCATTTCTGCTGCCAGCGGGGCTCGGCATCGCGCGGATTATAACGTTCGGTGGCCATGGTATTCGAATTCCGGAAAATCAGGGGAGGTTGGTCGAGACCTTCACCATGAAACCACGGTAGCGTCAAGTTTTGCAGGCGGTACAAGCGGCCGATCTTCGTCCTGGCCGGGCGATTTCGCGAGAGCGGGTCTTGGCAAGCACAGAATGGCTGGTTAGTTCATTGCCGATCCTTTCATGCTGGTATGTCGAGGCAGAACGATGGAACTTCAAGAGCGCTTGAACGACGTGCGGTCGCGGATTGCGGCTGGTGAACGCCAGGCAGCCCGCCCTGCGGGTTCCGTTCAGCTCGTCGCGGTGTCGAAGACCTTCGAGGCGGAGGCGATCCGCCCGGCTATCGACGCCGGGCAGCGCGTCTTCGGGGAGAACCGGGTGCAGGAGAGCCAGGGCAAGTGGCCGGCGCTGAAGGCCGAGCGGCCGGATATCGTGCTGCACCTGATCGGACCGCTGCAGTCGAACAAGGCGGCGGATGCGGTGGCGCTTTTCGATGTCATCGAGACGGTGGACCGGGAAAAGATCGCCCGCGCGCTTGCCGAGGAGATGAAGCGGCAAGACAAGAGGCCGCGGCTCTATGTCCAGGTCAATACCGGGCTCGAGCCGCAGAAGGCCGGCATTGCTCCCGAAGAGGTCGCGTCCTTCGTCGCCCTTTGCCGCGAAGAACTCGGCCTTTCCATCGAGGGTCTGATGTGTATTCCGCCGGCGGAGGAAAATCCCGGACCGCACTTCGCCCTGCTGGCAAAACTCGCATTCAAATGCGGCGTCGAAAAACTGTCGATGGGCATGTCGGGCGATTACGAGACAGCGATTGCCTTCGGCGCCACCAGCGTGCGCGTGGGATCGGCAATTTTCGGCGCCCGCTGATACTCTGCTTTGGTCGGGCTTCCCGTTCCCCCCACTGCCGCCTAGATTGAGATCGAGGCTTGCATATCCTGGGGAGGAGCAGATGCAGAACGGCTATCATCAGGCTTATACTGCCTGGAAACGGGATCCCGAAGCCTTCTGGCGCGAAGCCGCCGCCGATATCGACTGGTTCAAACCGCCGGCGCGGGTATTTTCGCCCGATGAAGGCGTCTATGGCCGCTGGTTCTCAGGAGCTGAAACCAATACCTGCCACAATTGCCTCGACCGTCATGTGACTGCCGGGCGCGGTGGCGAGACGGCGGTTATCTTCGACAGTGCGATGACCGGCGAGAAGCGCCGTTTCACTTACGACGAAGTCCTTGACGAAGTGAAGGCCATCGCCGCGACGCTGCTTGACCTCGGGATCGCCGGAGGCGATCGCGTCATCCTCTATATGCCGATGGTCCCGCAGGCGGTGTTTTCGATGCTCGCCTGCGCCCGCATCGGTGCGGTTCACTCCGTCGTCTTCGGTGGTTTTGCCGCCAGCGAGCTCGCTGCCCGCATCGATGATTGCGGCGCGAAGCTGGTGATCACCGCGAGCTGCGGGCTCGAGCCCGGCCGCATCGTCGCCTATAAGCCCCTTGTCGACCAGGCGCTCATGCTGGCGCGCTCGAAGCCGGAGCGCTGTCTGGTGCTGCAGCGGCCGGAACTCCGGGCGGATCTCGTCAGCGGCCGCGATCAGGATTTCGAGGCGGCGGTGGCGCAGCATCGCGGAGCCGAGATCGCCTGTGTTCCAGTCAAGGCAACCGACCCGCTCTATATCCTCTACACCTCCGGCACCACCGGCCAGCCGAAGGGCGTCGTGCGCGACAATGGCGGTCATTTGGTCGCGCTCAACTGGTCGATGCGGAATATCTACGGCTTGAAGCCGGGTGAGGTCTTCTGGACGGCTTCGGATATCGGCTGGGTCGTCGGGCACTCCTACATCGTCTATGCCCCACTGATCTCGGGCGTCACCACCCTGATCTTCGAGGGAAAACCGGTCGGCACCCCGGATGCCGGCGCGTTCTGGCGCGTTGTATCGGAATATAACGTGCGGGTGCTCTTCACCGCGCCGACGGCGTTCCGCGCGATCCGCCGGGAGGATGGCGACGGGGAACTGATGCGGCGGTATCCCATGCCGGATCTGCGGGCGCTGTTTCTCGCCGGTGAGAGGGCGGACCCGGAGACGCTGAAATGGGCGGAGCGCATGCTCGCCATCCCGGTCATCGATCACTGGTGGCAGACGGAGACCGGCTGGCCGATTGCCGCCAATCCGCTCGGCCTCGGCGCCCTTCCCGTCAAGCACGGTTCGCCGGCGCTGCCAATGCCCGGCTATGATATCGCCGTGCTCGACGATGCCGGCCATCCGATCGAGGCGGGAACGCTCGGCAATATCGTCATACGGCTTCCCTTGCCGCCGGGCTGCCTGCCGACCCTCTGGAATGCGGACGACCGTTTCCGGTCGGCTTATCTCGACGAGTTTCCCGGCACCTACAAGACGGCCGATGCCGGCTATATCGACGAGGACGGTTATCTCTTCATCATGTCGCGCACCGACGACATCATCAATTGCGCCGGTCATCGGCTTTCCACCGGGGCGATGGAGGAAGTCTGCGCGCGTCATCCCGATGTCGCCGAATGCGCGGTCATCGGCGTGATCGACAGGTTGAAGGGTCAGGTGCCATGTGGATTCCTGGTGCTGAAACGGAATGTTTTGCGCGAGGTGACGGCGATCGAATCAGAGGTGGTGGCGATGATTCGCGATCAGATCGGGCCTGTCGCCGCCTTCAAGATGGCCATCACCGTTAACCGATTGCCGAAGACGCGCTCCGGCAAGATCCTTCGCGGCACGATGCAGAAAATCGCCGACGGCATACCTTGGAAAATGCCCGCAACTATTGATGATCCAACGATTTTGGAGGAAATTGCCGAGGCGCTGCGCCGGCGTGGTTTGGGCTCTCTGCCGATGTGAAATTACACATTCCTTAAGCCCAATTGAGGAATTGTTAACCATGTGATGCAAGGGTTTGTTAACGGCAATGGCTTGTATAGCAGGCTTTGCATGACGCGGTCGCCGTTACCGGCCTACTGCATAATTCCTTAAATCGGAATCGATCTAAGGGCAAAATTATGCAGCAGTTGAAGTGCTACAGCGTCCTTTGCGCGTCTGAAAGACGCGCGGCGCTGTAGTCCGGAATGCCCTTTCTCCAAAGATTGTGGAACGGATCATGACAAGCATCCTTACCAACAACGCTGCCATGGCAGCGCTGCAGACTTTGCGCGGCGTAAACGACAGCCTCAAGGACACCCAGGGTCGCGTTTCCTCGGGTTATCGTGTCGAGAAGGCAGCCGACAATGCTGCCTACTGGTCGATTGCTACGACCATGCGTTCTGACAACAAGGCGCTTTCGGCCGTCTCCGACGCGCTCGGACTTGGCGCGGCCAAGGTCGACACCGCCTATTCGGCCATGGACAGCGCGCTCGACATCGTCAGTGAAATCAAGGCGAAGATCGTTGCCGCCACGGAAAAGGGCGTCGACAAGACGAAGATCCAGCAGGAGCTCGATCAGTTGCAGGAACAGCTGCTCAGCATCGCCCAATCGGCGTCTTTCTCCGGTGAAAACTGGGTCGCCGGCGCCGACGGCACGAAGAGCGTGGTTTCCTCCTTCGTGCGTGATGGCAGCAATGCCGTCTCGGTCAAGACGACGGACTATGTGCTCGATTCGGGATCGCTTGGAAATGTGCTCTTCGGCATGACGAGCACCGGTGCGATCGAGACATCAAGCGGGATCATCGGCACGGCCTTCAACGGAACCTATGGCGGCACCTTCATCGTCATGGCGTCGATCTATGATCTCGATATTACCGGTTTCACCCAGGGCCAGCTCGATTCAGCCCTGACCGGCGTCGAACTGGTTTTGGGTGCCATGACGGCCGCCGGCTCGGCTCTCGGCTCAATCTCGACCCGTATCCAGCTGCAGGAAAATTTCGTCAGCGGTCTTCATGATTCGATCGACTCCGGCATTGGCCGCCTGGTCGATGCCGATATGGAAGAGGAATCGAGCAAGCTGTCGGCGTTGCAGACGCAGCAGCAGCTCGCCGTCCAGTCGCTGTCGATCGCCAACAGCTCGGCGCAGAACATCCTCACCCTGTTCCGCAGCTAATCCGCAACAAAAAACCCCGCCGGTCAGCTCATACCGGCGGGGTTTTTTATCAGATCGTCGATCTCTCAGTACTGATCGTCGTCGTCCTCGTCCTTCGGCGCCGAGCGCAACGAACTCAGCTTGCGGAAGACGGCGTCGGCATCGATTTCCTTTTCCTTTTCCTCCTCGCGCTCGTAGCTCGGGGTCAGGCGCTCGGTTTCCTGGGCCGATTGGAGCGTCGCGCCAAGCTCGGCGGCGGTCGGCAACGGACGGCCCTTGGAAGCCTTTTCCACTTCCATGTCGAGATCGATCTGGCTGCAAAGGCCGAGCGTTACCGGATCCATCGGCGCCAGGTTGGCGGAGTTCCAGTGGGTGCGCTCGCGGATCTGCTCGATGGTGGATTTCGTCGTGCCGACGAGGCGGGAAATCTGCGCGTCCTTCAGCTCCGGATGGTTGCGAACGAGCCAGAGAATGGCGTTCGGACGGTCCTGACGCTTGGAAACCGGCGTATAACGCGGGCCGCGGCGCTTGGATTCCGGCACCCGCACCTTCGGTTCGGAAAGCTTCAGCTTGTGGTTCGGATTGGCTTCGGCGCGGGCGATCTCGTCGCGGGAGAGCTGTCCGGTCGAGATCGGGTCGAGGCCCTTGATGCCCTGCGCGGCTTCGCCATCGGCGATCGCCTTGACTTCGAGCGGATGCAGTTTGCAGAACTGCGCGATCTGATCGAAAGACAGTGCCGTGTTGTCGACAAGCCAGATGGCGGTCGCCTTCGGCATGAGCAGTGTTTGAGCCATGGATATAGTCCTTCTATCGTCCGCGCCGGTCGCGGTCCGTGGATTGTCACCACAATGTCCGGGAAATATGGCGCTATATAACCGCACTGTCGCAGAATTGCAATTCTTCCGGAATGAAATGACCTTTGTCTAATTGCCGCCACGATGCGAGCTGCTATGAATTGCCGTGTTTTGAAATCCGGGCCCTAAACTCAGGCAGCCCGTCGCATGTCCCATGAGGAGGAGTTGCATGTCGGAGAAGATCTATCCGGTCACGAAGCCGGTGAAGGCGCGCGCCCTGATCGATAAGGAAAAGTACCTGAAATGGTACGAGGAAAGCGTCGAGAACCCGGACAAGTTCTGGGGCAAACACGGCAAACGGATCGACTGGTTCAAGCCCTATACCAAGGTCAAGAACACGTCCTTTACCGGCAAGGTTTCGATCAAGTGGTTCGAAGACGGGCAGACCAACGTCTCCTATAATTGCATCGACCGGCATCTCAAGACCAACGGCGACCAGGTAGCGATCATCTGGGAGGGCGACAATCCCTATATCGACAAGAAGGTCACCTATAACGAACTCTACGAACATGTCTGCCGGATGGCGAACGTGTTGAAGAAGCATGGCGTCAAGAAGGGCGATCGCGTTACCATCTATATGCCGATGATCCCGGAAGCGGCTTACGCGATGCTCGCCTGCGCCCGCATCGGCGCGGTGCATTCGGTGGTCTTCGGCGGCTTTTCGCCCGAGGCGCTCGCCGGGCGTATCGTCGATTGTGAATCCACCTTCGTCATCACCTGCGACGAAGGTCTGCGCGGCGGCAAGCCGGTGCCGCTGAAGGACAATACCGATACGGCGATCCATATCGCCGCCCGCCAACATGTGCATGTCAGCAAGGTGCTGGTGGTGCGCCGCACCGGCGGCAAGACCGGCTGGGCGCCGGGCCGCGATCTCTGGCATCACCAGGAAATCGCCACGGTGAAGCCGGAATGCCCGCCGGTGAAGATGAAGGCGGAAGACCCGCTCTTCATTCTTTATACGTCAGGCTCGACCGGCAAACCGAAGGGCGTGCTGCACACGACCGGCGGTTATCTCGTGTATGCGGCGATGACGCATGAATATGTCTTCGACTATCATGACGGCGACGTCTATTGGTGCACCGCCGATGTCGGCTGGGTCACCGGCCACTCCTATATCGTCTACGGGCCGCTCGCCAACTGCGCAACGACGCTGATGTTCGAGGGTGTTCCGAATTTCCCCGATCAGGGCCGCTTCTGGGAAGTCATCGACAAACACAAGGTCAACATCTTCTACACCGCGCCGACAGCGATCCGCTCGCTGATGGGGGCCGGCGACGATTTCGTCACGCGCTCCTCGCGCTCATCGCTGCGCCTGCTCGGCACTGTGGGTGAACCGATCAATCCGGAAGCCTGGGAGTGGTATTACAATGTCGTTGGCGACAAGCGCTGCCCGGTGATCGATACCTGGTGGCAGACCGAAACCGGCGGCCATATGATCACGCCGCTGCCCGGCGCCATCGATCTGAAACCCGGTTCTGCGACAGTGCCGTTCTTTGGCATCAAGCCGCAGCTGGTCGACAATGAAGGCAAGGTGCTGGAAGGGGCCGCCGACGGCAATCTCTGCATCACCGACAGCTGGCCGGGCCAGATGCGCACGGTCTATGGCGATCACGACCGTTTCATCCAGACGTATTTCTCCACCTACAAGGGGAAGTATTTCACCGGCGACGGCTGCCGGCGCGATGCGGACGACTATTACTGGATCACTGGCCGTGTCGACGACGTGCTCAACGTCTCCGGCCACCGGCTCGGCACCGCGGAGGTGGAATCCGCACTCGTCTCGCACAATCTGGTTTCGGAAGCCGCGGTCGTCGGTTACCCCCACCCGATCAAGGGCCAGGGCATCTATTGCTATGTGACGCTGATGGCCGGTCACGAAGGAACGGACACGCTCCGCCAGGAACTGGTGAAACATGTGCGTGCCGAAATCGGCCCGATCGCCGCACCCGACAAGATCCAGTTTGCGCCCGGCCTGCCGAAGACCCGTTCCGGCAAGATCATGCGCCGGATCCTGCGCAAGATCGCCGAAGACGATTTCGGCGCGCTTGGCGATACCTCGACGCTCGCCGATCCGGCCGTCGTCGACGATCTGATCGCCAACCGGCAAAACAAGGCGACGGCCTGATATAGCGAGCCGCTCCAGCCTATCGGGTTCTGGGGCGGCTCACTTCCTACATTTGGAGGCGTGGCCGGCGGCTCCTCATATTGCTGTAAGAGAAGATTGCCCGCGAGGTGACGTTAGCCGGATTCTTCGGCAACGATCGACCATTCCGTCCAGCACCTCGCGTGTCAGTTCCCGACCGAGACGAGAAAACCTAAAAATCGATCGCCCGGCCATTGATCTCGTAATCGCCGAAGCGGGCCGGCTCGGCGCCGCCGCGGCCGCCGGTTTCCGGTGGCAGCTCCAGCGGCTTCTGGTTCTTTCGCCGCTCCTCGGCTTCGGCAAGCGCACGTTTGGCAGCCGGGGACAGCATCTTGCGCGGCTGCGATGCCTCGGCAGTCGGCGTTTGGCTATTGTCGTTATCGGCGTCCTGCATGGCATCTCCTGCCCGAAAATATTGAAAATGGCTGGTTAATAACCAAATCATAATGTGCCGGTGCCGCGATTGAAAGCTTGCGCCGGCGAAATCGGAGATGGAGATCCGCAATGAACCTCGTCCGCACTGCCATGTTGCTTGCCTTCATGACGGCGCTTTTCATGTTTGTCGGCTTTCTGATCGGCGGTCGCGCCGGCATGATGATTGCTTTCGTCATTGCCGCCGGCATGAATTTCTTCTCCTATTGGAATTCCGACCGCATGGTGCTTTCGGCCTATCGCGCCCAGCAAGTCGATGAGCGCAACGCACCGGAGTTCTTTGCGATCGTGCGCAATCTCGCCCGCAATGCCGGCCTGCCGATGCCGAAGGTCTATCTCTATGACAGCCCGCAGCCGAATGCCTTTGCCACCGGCCGCAATCCCGAGAACGCCGCCGTCGCCGCCTCGACCGGCCTGCTCCAAGCATTGTCTCCAGAGGAGGTCGCCGGTGTGATGGCGCATGAGCTCGCCCATATTCAGAACCGCGACACGCTGACGATGACGATCACGGCAACGCTTGCCGGGGCGATCTCGATGCTCGGCAACTTCGCCTTCTTCTTTGGCGGCAACCGGGAAAACAACAACAATCCCCTCGGATTCGTCGGCGTCCTCGTCGCGATGATCGTGGCGCCGCTTGCGGCCATGCTGGTGCAGATGGCAATCAGCCGGACGCGCGAATATTCGGCCGACCGCCGCGGCGCCGAGATCTGCGGCAATCCGCTCTGGCTTGCTTCCGCCCTCGGCAAGATCGCGCGCGGCGCCGCTCACGTGCCGAATGAGGATGCCGAGCGCAACCCGGCGACCGCGCATATGTTCATCATCAATCCGCTCTCCGGCGAGCGCATGGACAATCTGTTTTCCACGCATCCGAACACGGAAAACCGCATCGCTGCGCTGCAGGACATGGCGCAGGGCGGCATGAACGTCTCGACGCCGCCGGTTCGGGCTGCTACTCCGTCGCGCAAATCGCGCTCTGTTCCGGATACGGGTCTTGGTCGCGGTGGTTCGCAACCGCCAAAAGGTCCATGGTCTTGAATTCAGACGGCACGAAGAAACCATTCCGCAAGCATAGGCCCTCCGCCGAGCGATCCGTGCCTGTAAAACCTGGCCTGCAGGCACGGGCCGCGGCGGCAAAAATTCTCGGCGCCGTCATCGATCGCAAACTGCCGCTCGACGGTGCCCTCGATCATGAACACGGCAATCCGGCCTATCGGGCGCTTGGCGAAAGCGACCGGGCGCTTGTCCGCGCCATCCTGAACACGACGCTGCGCCATCTGCCGCGTATCGATGCCGCCATAGGTTCGCTGCTGGAATCGCCGCTGCCGGAGGGGGCACGGGCGCTGCAGCATGTGCTTTCGATCGGCGCCGCACAGATCCTCTATCTCGATGTGCCCGACCATTCGGCCGTCGATCTTGCCGTCGAGCAGGCCAATCAGGATCCGCGCAACCGGCGTTTTGCCAAGCTGGTCAATGCCGTTCTTCGCCGGCTCGGCCGCGAGAAAGATGAGGTGCTCGCCGAAATCGGCAAGGTCGCGCCGATGCCGGCCTGGTTCATCGCCAAGCTGGAAAAAGCCTATGGCCGGGACGCGGCGCTGGCGATTTCGGAATCCCAGCTCCAACCGGCCGCAATCGACCTGACCGTCAAGTCGGATGCCGAAGGCTGGGCAAAGCGGCTGAACGGCGTTGCACTGCCGACCGGCGGTGTGCGGCTCGCGGCTTTCGATGGCGGCATCCCGTCGCTTGAAGGCTTCGATGAGGGCGCGTGGTGGGTGCAGGATGCGGCCGCAAGCATTCCGGCCAGACTGTTCGGCGATCTCTCGGGCAAGCGCGCCGCCGATCTCTGCGCCGCGCCCGGCGGCAAGACGGCGCAGCTCATTCTTGCCGGCGGTGCGGTCACTGCGCTTGACCAGTCGGAAAGCCGGCTGAGACGGCTGCGGTCGAATCTCGACCGGCTCAGCCTTAAAGCAGAGACGATCGCGGCGGACCTGACGACATTCGAACCGGCCGAGCGTTTCGATGCAATCCTGCTCGATGCGCCCTGCTCTTCCACTGGCACAACACGCCGGCACCCCGATGTGTTGTGGACAAAGGGACCCGAGGATATCGGCAGGCTGGCGGCGCTGCAGGAGCGGCTGCTGCGTCATGCGCTGACATTGCTGAAGCCGGGTGGCACTCTGGTTTTTTCGAATTGTTCGCTGGATCCCGCCGAAGGCGAGGAGGTCGTTGCCCGCGTTCTTGCCGACACGGATGAGATCGAGCGCGCTCGCATCGATGCCGGCGACTGGCCCGGCCTTGAAGCGGCGATCACGCCGCTCGGCGAATTCCGCACGCTTCCGACCATGCTAAAAATGCCCGATGGCATCGCCTCCGGTCTCGACGGCTTTTATGCCGCCATGCTGCGGCGCGTGGCCTGATTGCGGGCTCACGCGCGTCGTGCCACGTCTGCCCACGCAAGACGCTTTACATCGCGCCTGACCGCGGGCGAAACACGTTAATTTGCGTATATTCGAACATTGTTACGAATTAATTCATTGCGGGCGATGAAATCGGCCGCTTTTCACCTATTCTTAACCACGAGGGTCAATAGACAATAGAATATGCAGTCCGGTCGGCGTTTTGCGAGCATGTATGTTCGGGAGGCTTGGCGGCGCGCCTTGCGCCGCGTCGCATTGCTGCGCCTAAAGCTCTTCCGCCATTCGATCAACGTGCCCGAGCGTCTGATCGTCGCGCCGACCGATCTCCGCAGCATCGATTCGCATGTGGCCGACGAGATCCTCAACGGACGATTTCTGCTGGCCGGGCGGATGCTGGAAACGAGTGGAAAGTCACCCTTCACCTTTACCCTGCCTTCGCGCCCCTTCGCGATCCGCCTTCACAGCTTCGGTTGGCTGCGGCATATCCGAGCGAACAAGACGGAGCGCAGTTCGGCCGCTGCCCGCGCGATCGTCGACAGCTGGCTTTCCATCCATGCCGGCCGCATGGAGGGGATTGCATGGGAGATCGACGTCACCGCGCAGCGCGTCATAGCCTGGCTCTCGCATTCGCCGGTGGTGCTGCAGAATGCCGACCGTGGCTTTTATCGCCGCTTCATGAAGTCGCTGGCCTTCCAGGTGAGGTTCCTGCACCGCATGGCGCCCTATACGCTTGGCGGCCTGGAGCTGTTTCGGCTGCGTATCGCGCTCGCCATGGCCTCCGTCGCCATGCCTGCCCGCGCATCGACGCTCAGAAAGGCAGCACAGGCGCTCGACCGCGAATTCGATAGCCAGATTTTGCCGGATGGCGGCCATATCTCGCGCAATCCGCGCGTCGGCCTGGAATTGCTGCTCGATCTGCTGCCGTTGAGACAAACCTATGTCAATCTCGGCCATGACCTGCCGCAGAAGCTGATCTCCGGCATAGACCGCATCTATCCGGCGCTGCGGTTCTTTCGCCATCAGGACGGGGATCTGGCGCTGTTCAACGGGGCGACATCAACGTTGGCAAACGAGCTGATCTCGGTGCTCAGATATGACGAGACCGCCGGCCAGCCGTTCAAGGCTTTGCCGCAGTCGCGCTATCAGCGGCTTTCCGGCGGAAAAACAGTCATCATTGCCGATGCCGGCACGCCGCCTTCAGGAGGCGCGTTGCGGACCGTGCATGCCGGAAGCCTCTCCTTCGAAATGTCGTCCGGCCGCCACCGCTTCATCATCAATTCGGGCTCGCCGAAATTTGCCGGGCACCGCTATGTCCAGATGGCGCGCACGACGGCGGCGCATTCGACTGTTATTTTGAACGACACTTCGTCCAGCCGCTTTTCGCCCTCGCCCTTCCTCAATCACGCGATTACCGAACCGGTGAGAACAGTCACCGTCGAGCGCGCCGAAACGGAGGACGGACGCGACGGCATCAAACTCAGCCATGACGGTTATCTCAGGGTGTTTGGGGTGTTGCACGAGCGTGAGCTGACACTCAATGGCGCAGGCTCGATCGTGACCGGGCGCGACCGGCTCGTCGTCCGGGAAGGATCTGAGCATGACGAGCCCCTGAAGGCCGTCGCCCGTTTTCATATCCATCCCTCCATCGTCCTGCAGCAGAGCGACGGGAGTCCGTGCTGCTGACGGCGCCGGACGGCGAAAGCTGGCTGTTTTCGGCGCCCGGCAATGAAGTGCTGATCACCGAGGACATATTCTTTGCCGACAGCTCCGGCATTTGCGGCTCGGACCAGATCGAAATCGACTTCGATCTTGCCGAGAAGACGGAAATCCGCTGGTTTTTGTCCCGCAAGGGATAGCACCTGTTTGCGCGGCGGCGAAGCTGTGCTAACGCGGCCTCAGAATGCGAGCGTCCTGGAGCAGGATGATCTTAGGCCCGAGCCGGCCTGAAATCCGAATCCTGCTCTAAACCAAGCGGATGTCTCCCGAAGCCCGAACGGAGAAGGTTTCATGGCCGTCATTTCCAAGAAGATCCCCGCCCCCGACAAGGTCGAAATCAAGACCGCCCTCCTCTCCGTCTTCGACAAGACCGGGATCGTCGAACTCGCCCAGGCACTGTCGGAACGAGGCGTACGGCTGCTGTCGACCGGCGGCACCTACAAGGCGATCGCCGCCGCCGGCCTTGCCGTTACCGATGTCTCCGAGATCACCGGCTTTCCCGAGATCATGGACGGGAGGGTCAAGACGCTGCATCCGACGGTGCATGGTGGCCTGCTGGCGATCCGGGACGATAGCGAACATCAGGAGGCGATGAAGACCCACGGCATCGAGGCCATCGACCTCGCCGTCATCAACCTCTATCCCTTCGAGGAAGTGCGCGCGGCCGGCGGCGATTATCCCACCACCGTCGAGAATATCGATATCGGCGGCCCGGCGATGATCCGCGCATCGGCCAAGAACCATGCCTATGTGACCATTCTGACCGACCCCAACGATTATGCCGAGTTCAAGGAGCAGCTTTCCGCCGATGCCGGCAAGACGGCCTATGCCTTCCGCCAGCGTATGGCCGCCAAGGCCTATGCCCGCACCGCGGCCTATGACGCCGTGATTTCCAACTGGTTCGCAGAAGCGCTGTCGATCGACACGCCGCGCCACCGCGTTATCGGCGGTGCACTGAAGGAAGAGATGCGTTACGGCGAAAACCCACACCAGAAGGCTGCCTTCTATGTGACCGGCGAGAAGCGCCCGGGTGTTTCCACGGCTGCCCTCCTCCAGGGCAAGCAGCTCTCCTACAACAATATCAACGATACGGATGCCGCCTACGAGCTGGTCGCCGAGTTCCTGCCCGAGAAGGCGCCGGCCTGCGCCATCATCAAGCATGCCAATCCCTGCGGCGTCGCCACCGGGTCGAGCCTGGTCGAGGCCTATCGGCGGGCGCTTGCCTGCGACAGCGTTTCCGCCTTCGGCGGCATCATCGCGCTCAATCGGACGCTGGATGCCGAAACGGCCGAAGAGATCGTCAAGCTCTTCACCGAAGTGATTATCGCGCCTGATGTGACCGAGGAAGCGAAGGCGATCATCGCTCGCAAGCCGAACCTGCGGCTGCTGTCGGCCGGCGGCCTGCCAGACCCGCGTGCTGCGGGCCTGACAGCGAAGACCGTTTCCGGCGGCCTGCTGGTCCAGAGCCGCGATAACGGCATGGTCGAGGATCTGGAGCTCAAGGTCGTCACCAAGCGCGCGCCCACCGCGCAGGAGCTTGACGATATGAAGTTCGCCTTCAAGATCGGCAAGCACGTGAAATCGAACGCCGTGGTCTATGCCAAGGACGGCCAGACGGCCGGCATCGGCGCCGGCCAGATGAGCCGCGTCGATTCCGCCCGCATCGCCGCGCTGAAGGCGGAAGAAGCCGCGAAGGCGCTTGGCCTGGCAGTGCCGATGACGCATGGCTCGGCAGTCGCCTCCGAAGCCTTCCTGCCGTTTGCCGACGGTCTCCTGTCGATGATCGCCGCAGGCGCGACCGCGGTGATCCAGCCGGGCGGTTCGATGCGCGACCAGGAGGTCATCGATGCCGCCAATGAACATGGCATCGCCATGGTCTTCACCGGTATGCGCCACTTCCGGCACTAATTGGGCGTCTATGCGCGGTCGGCCGGATAGGGCGTGCGGATCAGGAGCACCAGTCCGCCGGCGAGAAACAGGATCAGCGTGGCCATTCCAAGCCGCGGTGATCCGCTCATATAGGTCACCAGCGAGAAGAGCAGCGTCGCCATGAAACTCGTGGCGCGCCCCGAAAGCGCGTAGATGCCAAAGTAGCGGCCGGCCTCTTCAGGGCTGACGCTGCGGGCGAGATAGGAGCGCGACGAGGCCTGCACCGGCCCGAAGGCGAACCCGATCAGCAGGCCGTAGAGGATATAGGCTTTTTCCGCCGCAGTGCCGAAGAGGCCGCCGGAATCCGCCGTCGGCAGCGGCAGCAGGCCAAACAGGGTGTAACCCGGTCCTGTCGAAATGATGCCGATCGTGGCGAGAAGCAGCATGGTCAGGCTGATGACGACCGTCACCTTCGAACCGACACCCTTGTCGATGCGGCCGGCGATCAGGCAACCGAAGATCGCGACGACATTGAGGATGATGCCGTAGATGCCGATCTCGATCGTTGCCCAGCCGAACATGCCGGCGGCGAAGATACCGCCGAGGATCAGCAGGCCGTTGACCCCGTCCTGATAGATCATCCGGGCGATGAGAAATCTCAGTATGCCGCGGCGTTCCTTGAGTTCGCCAAGCGTGTTTTTCACTTCCCGCAGGCCGGCGCGGACGGCGGGGCCGAACGGAAGACCTCTGCCGACATCCGGCGTGAAGAAGAACATCGGCAGGATGAAGATCAGATACCAGACGGCCGAAATCGGCCCGGTGATGCGTGCATCCTCTCCGGTCCGAGGATCGAGACCGAAGAGCGGCTCGAGGCCGAGGATGGTCTTGCCGCTCTCCGGGCTCGCCGCCAGAAGCGTCACGACGGCAATGAGCACGATGATGCCGCCAAGATAACCGAGCCCCCAGGCTGTGTTGGACAGCTTGCCGACCTCGTGTTTGGCGACCAGGCGCGGCATCATCGAATCGTTAAAGACGATCGAAAACTCAGCCGAAATCGAGGCGAGGATCATGAAAATGACCGGATAAAGAACAGGCGAGCCGGGGGCTGCGAACCACAGGCAGAAAAGGCTCGCGATCTTGATGACCGCGAAAAAGCCGATCCAGGGCTTGCGTGCGCCGGACTGGTCGGCGATCGAGCCGAGGATGGGCGAGAGCAGGGCGATGATCACCGAGGAGATCGTCGCCATGTTGCTCCACGTCGTCTGCGCGGAAACCGGGTCATCGGTCAGACGGGAGACGAAATAGGGACCGAAGATGAAGGTGGTGACCACGGTAAAGAAGGGCTGGGCTGCCCAATCGAAGAACATCCACCCCCAGATGCCCTTCTCCGTGGCTTTCGGCGGCTGCGTTCCTGTCCAGTCGATGCGATTCAACATCCGCTCCTTTTCCGCGGACTGTCTCACCTCGCCCGGTCGCGCGCAAGATCGGTCAGGATACCTGCAGCAACGGTAATACGCGCAAGATTGGGATCGCCGCCGTCGCTGAGGCTCGATAGCTCTTCGACGATCCGGTTGATGCGGATGCGATCCTGGGCATGCCAGGCCTGAACCGGGAGCTTTTCCTTGCCGTGATCGGACAGCGCCGAGATGACGATGTCGCGTCTTGCGCTGGCGATCTGGTCGATGCTGCGGGCAAGCGCCAGGTTCTCGTAATGGTCGGAGGTGAGGATCCGCCCACCCGCCGCCAGCAGCCGGGCAATCCGGAAGGTCTGGGATACTGCGAAGTAGTTTTCAGCGGCGCGCACCAGGGGCTCGCCGGTGCGCTCGGCGATCTGCATGATCTCAGGCACGAGCGCGAAGGTCTGGAGGTTGGCGATCTCGGCTGCGAGCTTTTCGGGCACGCCCGCCTGGGTATATTCGGCTTGGCGCGCCGCGGCATCGCCGGCCGATTGTTCGGCAAAGGCGGGCTTCAGTTTCTTCAGAGCGGCCTGCAGCCGGCTAATCACTTCGGCCATATCCGACTTGGTCATCGCGGTCTTCAACAGCAGGCGCGTCAATACGGTAAAGCTATGGCTGATTTCCTCGTAGATACGGTTCTGCATTTCGCCGGATATCCGGCCGTCGAGCGCATCCGTTTCGGCCCAGAGCCGGGTCAGGTCGAAACCATCGCGCGCAACGATTGCCGCGCGCACCACTTCCGGTGCCGAAGCCGCCGTCGCATCCATCATGGCAACGGTGAAGCTCGGCCCGCCGCGGTTGATCGCTTCGTTGGCAAGCACCGTCGCGACAATTTCGCGCTTCAGGCGATGACCGGCGATATCGCCGGCGTTCGACTTCTGCATCTTGACGGGGAAATAATTCAAAAGCGTCGCGGTAAAATAGGGGTCATCCGGCAGATCGCTGGCGGCCAGCGCATCGAAGAGCACGATCTTGGCATAGGATACCAGCACGCCGATTTCCGGTCGCGTCAGCGGCTTGCCGGCGGTATAGCGTTCGGCCAGCGTCTGTTCGTCCGGCAGCGTCTCGACCTTCCGGTTCAACTGGCCGGCCGCCTCGAGCACGCTCATGAAACGGCCAAGCTCCAGGCCGTTTGCCGTGCCCTTGCGTTCCGTCAATGAAATTGCCAGCGACTGCAGGTAGTTGTTGCGCAGCACCAGGCTCGCCACTTCGCTGGTCATCGAAGACAGAAGCTGGTCGCGTTTTGCCCGAGTCAGGCGCCCGTCATGCATGGCGGCCGCCAGTGCGATCTTAATGTTGACCTCAACGTCCGAGGTGTTGACGCCGGCCGAATTGTCGATGGCGTCGGAGTTGCAGCGTCCGCCCTTGAGACCGTAGGCGATGCGGCCCTTCTGGGTGACACCGAGGTTTGCGCCCTCGCCGATCACCTTGGCGCGCACCTCAACCGCGGTGACGCGGATCGGGTCGTTGGCGCGGTCGCCGACTTCGGCATCGGTTTCGGACGGGGCTTTCACATAGGTGCCGATGCCGCCGAACCAGAGCAGGTCTACCGGGCTCTTCAGGATCGCCGTGATGATTTCGAAGGGCGTGGCCACGGCCTTGTCGATGCCGATGGCGGCCACCGCTTCCGGTGTCAGCGTGACCGATTTCGTCGCGCGGGAGATGATCATCGCACCCTTGGAGAGCACGCTTTTGTTGAAATCCTGCCAGCTTGACCGCGGCAGGTCGAAGAGCCGCTGGCGTTCGGCGAGTGTCTTTTCCATATCGGGATCAGGATCGATGACGATATCGCGGTGGTCGAAGGCGGCTATCAGCCGGATCTTCGGAGAGAGCAGCATGCCGTTGCCGAAAACGTCGCCCGACATGTCGCCGACGCCGGCGACCGTGAAGGGCGTCGTCTGGATGTCGATGTCCATTTCACGGAAATGGCGTTTGACGGTTTCCCAGGCGCCGCGGGCGGTGATGCCCATCTTCTTGTGGTCGTAACCGGCCGAGCCGCCGGAGGCGAAGGCATCGTCCAGCCAGAAGCCGGCTTCCTGCGCCAGCGCATTGGCGGTGTCTGAGAAGGTCGCGGTGCCCTTGTCGGCGGCGACCACGAAATAGGGGTCGTCGCCGTCGAGCCTGACCGTATCCTTCGGCGGCACGATCTCGGCGCCCGATATATTGTCGGTGATCGACAGCAGCGTGCGGATATAGGTCTTGTAAGCCTCGCGGCCGGCGTTGAAGATCTCGTCGCGGCTGCCGCCGACGGGGAGCTTCTTCGGATAGAAACCGCCCTTGGCGCCGACCGGCACAATGACCGCGTTCTTCACCTGCTGGGCCTTGACGAGACCGAGCACTTCGGTGCGGTAATCCTCGGCGCGGTCCGACCAGCGCAGGCCACCGCGTGCCACCTTGCCGAAGCGCAGGTGCACGCCTTCGACTTCGACGCCGTAGACGAACATCTCGCGGAAGGGTTTGGGCTGCGGCAGCCCGTCGACCAAGTGCGGATCAAGCTTGAAGGCCAGCATCGGCTTCGGCGATCCATCGGCATTCTTTTGGAAATAATTGGTGCGAAGCGTCGCATCGACGATATTGACGTAGCGGCGCAGGATACGGTCGTCGTCAAGGCTCGGCACGTCGGCAAGCTCGACTTCGATCGCCTGATGCAGGTCGGCAAGCTTCTTGACACGGGCCTTTTCGGAAAGCCGGGTATCGAGCGTGTCGTGGAAGAGCCGGAAGATGGCGGCGGCGACACCGGGATATTTGTCGAGCGTGGTGGCGATATAATCCTGCGAATAGGCGATGCCCGCCTGGCGGAGATAACGCGCATAGGCGCGCAGCACGTTCGTCTCGCGCGCCGAGAGCCCGGCCGAGAGGATCAGCCGGTTGAAGCTGTCATTGTCGATCGTGCCGGCGAAGGCGGCGACAAAAGCTTCCTCGAGGGCGGAGCCGTAACGCTGCAGATCGATGTCGCCGCCGTTGCGGGCCTCGAGTTCCATATCGTGCAGCACGACGAGTTTCGTTTCTCCGTCTGTCGCCGGTACATCGATGTCGAAGGTGCGTTCGCTGACGACATTGAAGCCGAGATTCTCAAGCAGCGGCACGCGGCGCGACAGCGCCAGCTGGCCGCCGGCGTGGAAAATCTTCAGCGAGAGGGTGCGGCTCTGCTCTTCCTGACGATGGTAGAATTCGATGCGAAGTGGCTCGCCGGCGGCGCAGGCAACGATATCGGCGAGATCGGCCACGGTTTCTTCAGGCGTGAAGGAATCCTGAAAGGCCTGGTCGACTGATATCTTCGGTGCCTTGGGTCCGGCCAGCGCCTCGAAACGGTCATCCCAGCGGGCGGTGATCTCGCGGATCACCTGCTCGAGCTTTGACTGCGGAATGCGCGGTGTTTTGCCGCCGGAGCGGCCGATGATGAAATGCACGCGCGCCACGCCGCCTTCCGGGAAAGCCGGGTAATAGGCGGAGACACGACCGTCATAGACGGTCTTCAGATAGGTGCCGATCCTTTCGCGGACGATCGAGTCATATTCCTCGCGCGGCACGTAGACGATCACCGAGACGAAGCGGTCGAAATGGTCGATGCGCGGCAGGACGCGCACGCGCGGCCGGTCGGCGAGGTCGTTGATCTGTTCGGCAAAACTGGCAAGCAGCGTGGTGTCGATCTGGAAAAGGTCGTCGCGCGGATAGGATTCCAGCGTGTTGTCGAGCATGCGGCCGGAATGGCTCATCGGGTCGAAGCCGAAATGTTCCTTCACCTTCTCGATCTTGGAACGCAGCAGCGGGATTTCCGAGGCGAGCGACGTATAGGCCGTCGAGGTGAAAAGCCCGACGATGCGCAGCTCGCCGGTGACGTTGCCGTCGGCGTCGAAGCGTTTGACGCCGACATAATCCATATAGGCCCGGCGATGGACGATGGATTTCACATTCGCCTTCGTGACGATCAGGAAGTCGGGACCGTCGAGGAAAGCAAGGATCTCAGGCGTCGTCGTCACGGCATCCTTGCCGGTGCGCAGCACGAGCACATCGGGATTGGAGAGAATGCCGAGGCCGGTACCCTTGTCGCGTTCGACCCTGGCGTCGGAACCCTTGCCGGAATAGACATATTCGCGCATCCCGAGGAACGTGAAATTCTCGTCGCGAAGCCATGTCAGGAAGGCGACGGCTTCATCGCGATCAGCCTTCTTCCGGCTGGCGCCATTGGCTGAAAGCTCGGCGATCACCCCATCGATCTTGGAGAGCATCGGCTTCCAGTCGGACACCGACAGGCGGACCTGCTCGAGCACGGTTTCGATGCGTTTGACGAGATCAGAGGCTTGGTCGGAGTTGAGCGGCGCAATATGGAGCTGGATATGGCTGACGCGGTTGGCCGGGTCGCTCGGGTGATCGGCGGAATAGAGCGCAGGCGCCTTACCTTTCTCCATGACCAGGATGGGGTGCACGGCCATGAACAGATCGCGATAGGTGCTCGTCACTTCACCCATGACCGATTCAAACAGGAAAGGCATGTTCCGATCAGTGACCGAAAGCACCGAAACGGCAATGCCACCGGGCGTCACATCGGCGATGGTGTCGATGCCGACGCGGGGCGCCTTGCCGTTCCAGGCGGCGAGTTCCTTTGCCGAATGCACGGCGGAGAGCGCCAGCATCTCAGGCGTATAGAGTTCGAGATCGTCATTGCTGGCCCGTCCGAAGAGAATTTCCGGATCGAGATGCGCTTCGCCCGTCGCCTTGGCGATCTTGCGCGCGCTTTCGATCTGCTTTTCCCGTTTCGGATTGTTTCTGGCAGCCATGAATCGCCTCCCGCAATGGACTGGTTTTCTGCAAGCTAGCAGAAGATTTCGCGAAAAAATCTCTAAAATGCGGCCTTGAGGGATCGTATTGATGCTTTTTTGACGCTGGAAATGGGAAATTGTCAGAGATTTTTCCGATTTCATGGCCAAAACGAACGGAAGGATCCTCTTTTTGTTTTTCGTTCCGCGGCACATTTCCATGTTCACGTGAAGAACGGTTGACAGCGTGGCGTCAAAAAGATCATCAAACGCGGTCATCATTCGGATCTTGTCTCATGTCGGAAAATGCAGCGGGCGCAGTCATCGTCATCTCCAGCCATGTGGTGCGCGGCTCGGTCGGAAACCGGGCGGCCGTCTTTGCCCTGGAGACGCTTGGTCATCCGGTCTGGGCGATGCCGACCATCGTGTTGCCCTGGCATCCCGGCCACGGCCGCTCGACGCGGCTTACATTTGCGGAAGCGGATTTCGACGCGGCGATCGACGATCTGATCCGGGCGCCCTGGATCGGCGAAGTCAAGGCGGTGCTTTCGGGCTATTTCGGCAATGCCGCCCAGGCGCGCTCCGTGGCTCGGCTGATCGCCGCGCTCAGGCAAGATAATCCCGAGCTTCTCTATGTCTGCGACCCCGTCATGGGTGATCTCGGCGGTCTCTACGTGCCGGAGGCGACCGCCGAGGCCATTCGCGACCATCTGATCCCACTCGCGTCGCTGGCGACGCCGAACCGCTACGAACTTGCATGGCTGTCCGGGGCAGCACTTGACGACAACAGCGCGATCATGGAGGCGGCGCTGGCGCTCGGGCCGTCGCGCATGCTCGTCACCTCGGCCGTGCCGATGATGGCAGGGGGTACCGGCAATCTCTATCTTTCCGGCCGTCACGCGCTTCTTGCCGAGCACCGCGTCGTCGAAAACCCGCCGAACGGTCTCGGCGACCTGCTGGCTGCCGTCTTCCTGTCGCGCCTGCTTTCCGGTCTCGAGGACGAAAAGGCGCTTCAGCTTGCCACAGCAAGCGTCTTCGAGGTGCTGGCACGCGCCGTCAAGCGCGGCAGCAACGAGTTGATGCTGGCGAGCGATGCGTCCAGCCTCTCGACGCCGATGGCCATGGTGCAGATGCGCCGGCTCGTGCACCCGGCGCAGCGGCGGAAAAAATGACGCATCCGTCAATGTACTCATTTTGCAGTGCAGCAGTTGATCTTGTCTTCCGCGCGCGCTAATCCAGAAGCATGCAGCGTTTTCCAAATTCCCTTCTGGACGGTTACCGCAACTTCATGAACGGGCGTTATGCCGATGCCCGCGACAGGTATCGACTGCTTGCCGAAAACGGTCAGAGTCCGAGCACGCTGGTCATTGCCTGTTCGGATTCACGTGCCGCACCGGAGCTGATCTTCGATGCCGGCCCGGGTGAGCTCTTCGTTATCCGCAACGTCGCCAACATGGTGCCGCCCTACGAGCCGGACGGCCATTTCCATTCGACGTCGGCCGCGCTCGAATTTGCGGTGCAGGCGCTGAAGGTCTCGGATATCGTCGTGATGGGCCACGGCCGCTGCGGCGGCATCCGCGCCGCGCTCGATCCCAATGCCGAGCCGCTGTCGCCGGGCGATTTTATCGGCCGCTGGATGTCGCTGGTCAAGCCCGCTGCCGAGCAGATCCAGAGTAATGACGTGATGACGGCCGCAGAGCGGCAGACGGCGCTGGAGCGTGTCTCGATCCGCAATTCGATCGAAAATCTCAGAAGCTTTCCCGACATCAAGGCACTCGAGGAAGCGGGAAAAATGCATCTCCATGGCGCGTGGTTCGATATTTCGACCGGCGAACTCTGGGTGATGGACGCCGAGACACGTGACTTCATTCGTCCCCAAATCTAGGGATCTGCCGCTTTATCAGTTTATTAAGAATTGCTGCTAAGATTGGCGTCAATTGGTCGCGCACGACCGACGTTTTGAGTACCGTGGCGATTGGCGATGAAGTTCGAGACCATCAAAAGGGTTATCCTGGCCGCCATCATGCTGCCCTTCGTCTTCATGCTCATTGAAGGCGTCGTCGTCATACGGGCTTCAGTCAACCAATACAGGGATCTCGAGAAAGACCGGCAGTTCGCCGACGTTCTTGCCCGTGGCGGGTCGATCGCCGCCACGGAGATCCTGAGCGAAATCGGTGCCACTCGCATTTATCTCGCGCATCCGAGCAGCAAAACTGCCGCTGATATGCAGAAAAGCCGGGCAACGCTCGATGACGAGCGCCTTGCCTTCTATGCCAGCCTGCCTTCCCGCGATACGCTCGATGAAGGGCTTGCGGAAGAATTGTCGATTCTCAGCCTTGCCTACAGCCGCATCGTCGCCGCGCGCGGCGCCGTCGACCAGGGCCGTTATGTCGGCAGCGATCCCGGGTCGATCTACTGGTACGCAGCTCTCAAGCAGCTTGCCGTCGTCGATGCGCTTTCACCCTTGATCAGCGACCCGGTGCTGCTGGAGAAATCCAACCAGCTGATGGGCATCATGCTGACCTATTATGGGGAGAGGCTGATCACCGGCATTGGCAGCCGTTACCTTGACCAGGGCGTGTCCGCCAGATTTCCGGTGGAGCTGTTCGTGCAGGGCAAGGTCATGATCGGCGAGGGCATGGATCACATGGTCTTCCATTCGGCGGCGCCGATCGTACGCGACATTGTTGCCTATCTCGGTCGCCGCGACCAGGTGAAGGCGAATGCGATCACCGACGCCATTCTCGCCGGATCGCGGCCGACGCCTGAGGTGCGCGACGTCTGGGCGGCTGCGCAGAGCGAACGCATGACTTTCCTGCAACAGAAAATGATCGAGGCGGCGAGAGATATTCACGAGACCGGCGAAAACTTTTCGACGCGTTCGCATATACACCAGACGCGGATCCTGGCGCTGTGCGCCGGCTTGCTCATCCTCGCGACCTTGGTGATGATGCTGGCGGCAAGGGGTCTGCGCCTGATCGATCGGCTGACGCGGGACCGGGAGACGCTGGTCGGCGAGTTGCGCAACGCGGCCCAGACCGATCTCCTGACCGGCCTTTACAACAGGCGCGGCTTCGAGTTTGCCGCATCGGCGCTTCTCACGCAGGCCGAGCACGGATCACGCTGGATTTCCGTCGTGCTCTTCGACCTCGATCATTTCAAGAAGATCAACGATATCAACGGCCATGACGCTGGCGATGCCGTGCTCCGGCATGTCGCGGGCGTCGCGCGCGCGAATTTCCGTTCCTTCGATCTGCTGGTCCGTCATGGCGGCGAGGAGTTCCTGGCGCTCCTGCCGGATTCGACGCCCGACGATGCGGCAATCGTTGCCGAGCGCGTGCGGCTGGCGATCGAGGCGGCGGAAATCCCCTTGGAGAGTGGCGAGGTTCTCAGGGTGACGGCAAGTTTCGGATGTGCCGGCCGGGCAAATGAAGCCGCCAACCGGAACTTCGAGGATCTGGTCAAACGCGCCGATCTCTCGCTCTACGCCGCCAAGGCCTCCGGCCGCAATTGTGTCGTTTCGGGGCCAATCGTCCCGGCGCAGGAGGAGCGCCGCAAGACGGCCTCCGGCGGCGGCTTTGATTCCCGCATATAAAAAACGCCGCATGTCCCAGCGGCGTTTTCGGGTATCGTTGTCGAAGAAGACCTATTTGCCGTCGATCTGCTGGCCGATATAAGCGATTGCCTGCTGATAGACGCTGGCGGCGTTCCAGCCCTGGATGGCGACGAAATTCGGCTCTCCGGGCTGATAGCCGGCGCCGGCGCGCCAGCCATGGCCCTTGAGGAAATTCGCCGTCGAGGCCAGTGCATCGGCACGCGAACCGACCATGTCAACTCGGCCATCGCCATCGCCGTCGGCGCCGAAGCGCACGACATTGCGCGGCAGAAACTGCGTCTGGCCGATTTCACCGTGGGCAGCACCCTTGGCCTGCGGGCTCAGATAACCCTCGGAGACGAGCTGGAGCGCGGCATAGAGCTGGTCGGTGAAATAGTCCGAACGGCGGCAGTCATAGGCGAGCGTCGAAACGGCCGACAGCGTGTGCTGGTTGCCCATATAGCTGCCAAAACCGGTCTCCATGCCCCAGATGGCGATTAGCGGGCCGGCCGGAACGCCGAAACGGCGCTCGATCGAGGCAAAAAGCGCCTGGTTGGCGGCTTTCATGCTGCGGCCGCGGGAGATGACGGCGGCACCGCCGCGCTTCTGCATGAAGGCGTCGAAGGAGAGTTTGAAGCTCTTCTGGCCGCGGTCGGCGGCGATCGTCGGTTTGTTGTAATTGACGTTGGCAAAGGCGCGGCTCAGAACCGCCTGGCTGACGCCATTGGCTGCTGCCGTCTGCTTGAAATCGGCAACCCAGGCCTCGAAGCCGGCGCTGGTATTGCCGCATTGCGGTCCTTGCGCGAACGCCGGTACCGCATGGAGGACGCCCATTGCCGCAGCGGCCGCCAGAAACAACTTTTTCATGCGCATTGAGAAACCCCGCTCTCGATCTGCATAGTTTTCAGGCGGGCAAGAGAATGCCAGCCACTCACGATTTTGTCACGATCACCTTTTAGCGAGCGCTTATACAGTTGATTTGCCCCGGAAAAGCCCCGCTCACCGAGCAGGGCTTTAACATCTTATGGTTTACAAATCGTATCAGGCGGCCTGCTTGCGCGGCTTGACGAGGCCGCGATTGACCAGCAGCTCGGCGATCTGAATGGCGTTCAATGCGGCGCCCTTGCGCAGGTTGTCGGAGACCACCCAGATGTTGAGGCCGTTTTCGACCGTCGCGTCCTCGCGGATGCGCGAGATGTAGGTCGCGTCCTCGCCGGCGGATTCATAAGGCGTGATGTAGCCGCCGTCCTCACGCTTGTCGATGACGAGGCAGCCTGGTGCATCGCGCAGGATATCGCGGGCCTGGTCGGCGGTGATCTCGTTTTCGAACTCGATGTTGACGGATTCCGAATGGCCGATGAAGACAGGCACGCGCACTGCCGTGCAGGTCACCTTGATCTTCGGGTCGAGCATCTTCTTAGTCTCGGCCAGCACCTTCCACTCTTCCTTGGTGTAGCCGTCTTCCATGAAGACGTCGATGTGCGGGATGACGTTGAAGGCGATACGCTTGGTGAACTTCTTGTTCTCGATCGGATCGGCGACGAAGACGGCGCGCGTCTGATTGAAGAGCTCGTCCATGCCGTCCTTGCCGGCGCCGGAGACCGATTGGTAGGTCGAGATGACGACACGCTTGATCTTGGCGAAGTCATGCAGCGGCTTCAGCGCAACCACCAGCTGGGCGGTCGAGCAATTCGGGTTGGCGATGATGTTGCGCTTGGTGAACTGGCTGATGGCGTCCGGGTTCACTTCCGGCACGATCAGCGGCACGTCGGCGTCGTAACGCCAGGCCGAGGAATTGTCGATGACGATGCAGCCCTGCTGACCGATCTTCGGCGAAAACTTCTTGGAGATTTCGCCGCCGGCCGACATCAGGCAGATATCGGTGTCGGAGAAATCGTAATTCTCCAGATTGGAAACCTTCAGCGTCCGGTCACCATAGGAAACCTCGGTGCCCTGCGAACGCGCGGAGGCGAGCGCCACGACCTCATCGGCGGGGAAGCCGCGTTCGGAGAGAATGTTGAGCATCTCCCGGCCGACATTTCCGGTTGCTCCCGCAATTGCTACTTTGAAACCCATTTCTCAAGCTCTCTTTCTCTTCTCTCCTCTTGTCCGGTGAGGGGAAAGGCGCGACGGATCGCGTCTTCCTGTCCCCAGCCGAGCCGGGGAGAGAGCGGCAGGCCAGAGACGTCAGACGGTTTTCGTCGTCGTTTTGGCCTTGGTTTTGGCAGAAACCGGAACGGCAATATCCACCCCGGCAACCCGTGCCCGGTCATTGCGGTCAGCAATGGCGTGTTCGTCGCGAACCATGGAGATTCCTTTTCCGCTGTTGCTCTTAGAAGGTTTTCCACAGGAGTCAAGGTTTTTGCGCTCGGAGCCTGCAGGCGAAAGCGGCAGCCACGACGCTGCGGCGTTTTGTCATGCCGCTGTCATCCCCGGGAGGTATCCCGGCTCGGTTATTTAATGACTGCAACGAAAACGGGGGTTTTCCATGCGTACGCTTCTTGCCGCCTTTGCGGCCACCACCATGCTTGCGGGCGCGGCTCAGGCGACAACGGTCTATCCGCTCGATCGCGCCACGATTCTTGCCGGTTCGCCGTTCGATTTCAAGGTCGAACTCAACAAGCAGGTCAAGCCCGAAGACGTGAAGATCACGGTCAACGGCCAGGACTACAAGACCGTCCTCGGCGGCGAGGCGCAGTTCGTCGAACTGGAAAAGGGCAAAGAGGATAAGGCTCTCGGTTCCGCTCTGCTGCTGCGCGGCCTGAAGATCTCCGCTCCCGGCGCCTACAAGGTCGAGGTTGCTGCCGGCGACGAAACGAAGTCCGTCACCTGGAATGTTTACGAAACCGCGGCCCAGCCGAAGGCCAAGAACATCATCTTCCTGCTCGGCGACGGTCTTTCCGTCGCGCATCGCACCGCTGCCCGCATCATGTCGAAGGGCATGACCGAGGGCAAGGCGAACGGCCGCCTGAACATGGACGATCTCGATCGCATGGCTTTCATCGGCACCTCCTCGACGAATGCCGTCTCCACGGACTCCGCCAATACCATGTCGGCCTACATGACGGGCCACAAGACCGCCGTCAACGCGCTCGGCGTCTACGCGGACCGCACCCCGGCCTCGCTCGATGACCCGCGCGTCGAAACCTTCGCGGAAGCTGTTCGCCGCACGACGAAGAAGTCGATCGGCATCGTCGCAACCGCCGAAGTCGAAGACGCGACGCCGGCTGCCGTCGTTTCCCATACCCGCAACCGCAACGACAAGGCCGATGTCGTCGGCATGCTGCTCGACGTCAAGCCGGAAGTCCTGCTCGGCGGCGGCTCGGCCTATTTCCTCGGCAAAGAGGTCGCCGGTTCCAAGCGCAAGGACAACCAGGACTACATTAAGCTGTTCCAGGATGCCGGCTACAAGCTTGCGACCGACAAGAACGAGCTCGCCGCCAATGCATCGGCCGAAGGCAATCTCCTCGGTCTCTTCCACACCGGCAATATGGACGTCACGCTCGATCGCGAGTTCCTGAAGAAGGGCACCGTCGACAAGTTCCCGAACCAGCCGGGTCTCGTCGCCATGACCAAGGTTGCGCTCGACCGCCTCTCCAAGAATCCGGACGGTTTCTTCCTGATGGTCGAGGGTTCCTCGATCGACAAGATGTCGCATCCGCTCGATTGGGATCGCGCCGTCTTCGAAACCATCAAATTCGACCAGGCCATCGGCGTTGCCCGCGAATTCCAGAAGGCCCATCCGGACACGCTGATCGTCGTCACCGGCGACCACACCCACGGTGTATCGATCATCGGCACCGTCGATGACGACAAGCCCGGCACCGAAATGCGCGAAAAGGTCGGCACCTATGCGGAAGCCGGCTTCCCGAACTACAAGGACGAAAACGGCGACGGTTACCCTGACAAGATCGACGTCAGCCGTCGCCTGTTCCTGAGCGCCAACAACGGCCCTGACCACTACGAGACCTTCCGTCCGAAGCTCGATGGTCCGTTCGTTCCGGCTGTCCAGAACGAAAAGAAGGAATATGTCGCCAACGAGCAGTACAAGGATGTTCCCGGCGCGGTCTTCGTGCAGGGCAATATTCCGAAGACCGGCGACAGCGGCGTCCATGCGGTCGACGACGTCGTCCTGCAGTCGGCCGGTCCGGGTTCTGAAGAGTTCCATGGCTATATGGAACAGAGCGACGTCTATCGCGTGCTCGCCGACACCTTCGCTCTCGGCGCCAAGCAGACGAATTGATCTGAGGCCGATCCGGCAGTCGCTTGCCGGCTTTGCCTGTTTCGTCGATCATGGTCCCGGCCGTTCAGCGGCCGGGATTTAATTCTTGGAGATCGCCATGGAAAAGCTCCCTTCGCTGCATCTCAGCCGCCGCGGCCTGATCGGCGCCATCGGCACGCTGGCTTTCGCCGCTGTTGCTCGCCCGAGTTTTGCAGCAGGTTCCGTGATCAGTTTCGATGAGCTTTATGGCAAGTTCGGCGTGCTCGGCCTTGAATTTTCCGACAAGGTGAAGCGCCTTGCCGGGCAGGAAATCAGCATGAAAGGTTTCATGGCGCCGCCCCTGAAGGCCGAGGCTCAGTTCTTTGTGCTCACCGAGATGCCGATGTCGCTCTGCCCCTTCTGCTCCTCGGATGCGGACTGGCCGGATAATATCGTCGTCGTCTATCTCGGGGAGAAACAGACCTTCGTGCAGCCGCGCCAGACGATCGAAGTGCGCGGCATGCTGGAATATGGCTCCTGGACGGACCCGGACACCGGCTTCGTCAGCCTGCTGCGGATCCGCCGGGCCGAATATTCCGCCGTCTGAACCGATATGCTCGCTCTCAATATCGAAAACCTAGATGTCACCTTCCCAGGCCTGTCCTCGTCGGCGCTGGCAATCACTAGCCTGTCGATCGATGCCGGCAGCAGGGTTGCCATTACAGGCGCGTCCGGATCCGGCAAGAGCACTTTCGTCAATATCGTTGCCGGGCTGGAACGGACGCGCCAGGGCCGCATCCGTTGGAACGGCGAGGATATTGCTGGTTTTTCCGAAAGCCGGCGCGACCGGTTCCGTGCCGCCAATATCGGCCTGGTCATGCAGGAATTTCATCTCTTTCCCGGCCTGTCGGCGCTGGAGAACGTGCTTTTACCGGCGCGGCTTGCGGGTGTCGCCACGGCTGATGTCATTGAGCGGGCGCATGCGCTTTTGAGCGCGGTCGGTCTTTCCCGCCCCGGCCAGAAGATCGAAACCATGTCGCGCGGCGAGATGCAGCGCGTGGCGATCGGCCGGGCGCTGCTGCGCAAGCCCGGCGTCATCATTGCCGACGAACCGACGGCAAGCCTCGATGCCGAAAGCGGCGAGGCTGTCGGCGATCTCATCCTCGATCTCGCCTTTGCCGAAGGCAGCACGCTGATCGTCGTTTCACACGATCAGCGCCTTGCCGGCCGCCTCGACCGGCGTATCACCTTCGGTTCCGGCCGGGTCAGCAACGATTCCGCGGCAACGGCGGGAGAGGCTATATGATCCGTTTCATCTTTTCCGATCTTCGCCGCCTCTGGGCGGGGTCGCTGGTGGTCGTGCTGCTGGTGGCGCTTGCGACCGCGCTCGGCGTTTGCGTCGTGCTGCAGGAGCGGGCGCTTCGTCTCGGCAGCGCACGCGCTGCCGACAAGTTCGATCTCGTCATCGGCGCCGGCGGCAGCGAGACGCAGCTCGTGCTGTCCTCCGTTTTCCTGCAGCCCTCGCCTTTGCCGCTGATGCCGGGCGATGTGCTGGCCAGGCTTGCCGCCGATCCCCGCGTCGACTGGGCGGCGCCGATCGGCTTCGGTGATTCCTTCTCCGGCTATCCGATCGTCGGCACGACGGTGACGTTGGCGGAGAACCTGTCTGGCGGCTTTGCCGAGGGCAGGATTTTCGCCCGCGAGGGAGAAGCGGTGATCGGCTCTGCGGTCAAGTTACCGCTCGGGGCCGAGATCAAGCCGATGCATGGCGTGGCGGAAGAAGGCGGCGAGACCCACACCGAACTCGTCTATCACGTCGCCGGCCGCTTGCGGCCGACCGGCACGGCCTGGGACCGGGCCATTCTGGTTCCGATCCAGGCCGTCTGGCATATCCATGGTCTGGGGGCGGAAGAGCATGAAGGCGAGGCTGGACACGATCATGAGCATGAAGGCGCCGGTCACGATGTACATGAGCATCACGGCGAAATCGACCCGGATGCCGTGATCGACGAGAAGTGGGCTGCGGATGCTCCCGGCCTTCCCGCCATCCTCGTCAAGCCGAAGACGATAGCCGACGCCTATAAGCTGCGGCAGGAGTATCGCAGCGGCAATACCGTCGCCGTTTTCCCCGGCGAGGTGCTGACCAATCTCTACGGCACGCTCGGCGACGCCAAACAGATCCTTGTTGCGGTCGCCGCCGGCGCGCAAGCGCTCGTCGCCGCCTCGCTGGTGCTGGTCACGGTCATCCATATCGGCCAACGCCGGCGCCAGATCGGCGCGCTGCGGGCTTTCGGCGCCCCGCGCGGCGCGATTTTCGGCATCGTCTGGCTGGAATTCTTCTTCCTGGTGGCCGTCGGCATCGGGCTCGGTTTCACGTTCGGTTACGCTGCGGCGCTGACCTTGTCTGGCATGTTCTCTCAGACGAGCGGGATCGCCATGCCGGTCGGTTTCGCCCGTGAAGACGCCGGGCTTGCGGCGGTGCTGCTCGTCTTCGCGACAATTTTGGCCGCGCTGCCGGCGGTGCTCGCCTACCGGCAATCGCCGGCGCAGGCGCTGAGAGCGTAACCAGGCCGGCTGACGACTCGGCTGCCTGCCAAGCGCGTTGCCATTAGACTAAAGTCATAATCCCAAAGCATCTCTCTTTTGATCTGCCGTTTCTGGCACACTCTCGTCAGGCGTGTCGCGGCCAGGGGTCTGCTTTGAGGAGAGTAGGTCGCGCGCGTGCTCATCACTCTGTGGAGGACAGACAATGGCAAATGTCGCAAGCATCGACGGCGCGAAGGCCGGTCCGATGACCGGCGAAGAGAAGAAGGTGATCTTCGCTTCTTCGCTCGGCACCGTTTTCGAATGGTATGATTTCTATCTCTACGGTTCGCTCGCCACCTATATCGGCGCGACCTATTTCACCCAATATCCCGAGGCGACGCGCAACATCTTCACGCTGCTTGCCTTTGCCGCCGGCTTCCTGGTGCGCCCGTTCGGCGCGCTGGTATTCGGCCGTCTCGGCGATCTGGTCGGCCGGAAGTACACCTTCCTGGTGACGATCATGATCATGGGTCTGTCGACCTTCCTCGTCGGCATCCTGCCGGGTGCCGCCACCATCGGCATCGCAGCCCCGATCATCCTGATCGCACTGCGCCTGCTCCAGGGTCTGGCGCTGGGCGGTGAATATGGCGGTGCGGCAACCTATGTCGCCGAACACGCGCCGAACGGGCGCCGCGGCTACTTCACCTCATGGATCCAGACGACGGCGACGCTCGGCCTGTTCCTGTCGCTGATCGTCATCGTTCTGGTTCAATATCTGATGGGTGCGGCTCAATTTGCTGCCTGGGGCTGGCGCATTCCGTTCCTGGTCTCGGTCGTCCTGCTCGGCATTTCCGTCTGGATCCGCCTGAAGATGAACGAATCACCCGCGTTCCAGCGCATGAAGGCGGAAGGCAAGGGCTCCAAGGCGCCGCTGACCGAAGCCTTCGGGACATGGAGAAACGCCAAGATTGCGATCATCGCGCTTCTCGGCGCCACCATGGGCCAGGCGGTCGTCTGGTACGGCGGCCAGTTCTATGCATTGTTCTTCCTGCAGAACGTGCTGAAGGTAGACCTGCAGTCGGCCAACATCATGGTCGCCATCGCGCTCTTCCTCGCCACGCCGTTCTTCGTCATCTTCGGCGGTCTCTCCGATAAGATCGGTCGCAAGCCGATCATCATGGCAGGCCTTCTCATCGCGGCGGTAACGTATAATCCGCTGTTCAAGGCGATGACCTGGACGGCCAACCCGGCGCTTGCCGAAGCACAGGCCTCGATCCGGGCAACGGTTACGGCCGATCCGGCGGATTGCAAATTCCAGTTCAATCCGACCGGCACGTCGAAGTTCACCAGCTCCTGCGACGTGGCGACGGCGTTCCTGACAAAGAACTCGGTGCCTTATGATGTCGTGTCCGGTCCCGCCGGTCAGCCGGCAACGGTAAAGGTCGGCAACGAGACGATCCCGAGCTTCGACGTCGTTGCCGCCGGCGACAAGGCCAAGGGCATGACCGCGGCTTTCGAAAAGGGCGTCAATATCGCGCTCCACGATGCCGGCTATCCGCTGAAGCGCGGCGCCGCCAAGGTGCCGGATGCCAAGCTCGATGCTTTCATCGCAGCCAATCCGGAACTGTCGCTGAATGCCGATACCGTGCGTGCCGGCGAGAAGGAAACCATGCCGGCGGCCAAGCTGGTCGAGACCAAGCTGCTGACGGCGGATGAGGCCAATGGCGTCACCGACATGGCGGTCTATAACGTCGCCAATGGCGGCGCTTTCGCCATGACCGCCGATCCCGCCCGCGTCAACTGGATCGGCACGATTGCGATCCTGTTCGTGCTCGTCCTCTATGTAACGATGGTCTATGGCCCGATCGCCGCTCTGCTGGTCGAGCTTTTCCCGACCCGCATTCGCTATACCGGCATGTCGCTGCCCTATCACATCGGCAACGGCTGGTTCGGCGGCCTGCTGCCGGCGACGGCCTTCGCGATGAGCGCTGCCGCGGGCGATATCTATTACGGTCTCTGGTACCCGATCGTCTTTGCGTCGATCACCCTGGTGATCGGCCTGATCTTCCTGCCGGAAACGAAGAACAGAGATATCCACGCTATGGACTGAGCGGCGCTTCAGCGCTTGAGGTAAATGGCCCGGCGCTTACAAGGCGCCGGGCTTTTTCATGTCGGGGAAGAAGTGTTTCGCAATCGGCCAGCCATCCGGCCCCAGTTTGAAGAGCAAGCCGCAGCGGGCAAAGACGATCGCCGTCAGCAGCGAAAACCAGCCGCCGAAGGCAAGGCCGGCAATGACGTCGCTCGGATAGTGGGCGCCGACCATGACGCGCGTCATGCCGAGCCAGATGGCGCCGGCGATGAAGAGAACGCGGTAGCGCGGAAACAACAGGGCAAAGGCGGCGAAGAAGGCCCCGACCGTGGTGGAATGGCCGGAGGGGAAACTTTCGAAAGCGGCATGGCCTGAAAAGGGCGTGAAGGAAAACATGCCGTAGTCGTAAAAATGGTCGGGACGGGCCCTGCCGATCGCCCGTTTCAGCAGATTGGCGAGAAGCCCGGAGAAGACGACGGTGGCAAAGAGATAGGCGCCGATCCAGCTGACATAGAGCGCCTGCGCCTTGGAGCGCGCCGTCTTCACCAGCTTGTAGCCCGCCCTGCCCTGAAAGAACAGCAGGATGCTGGTAAAGATCAGCCAGGCGGAATCGCCGAAACCGGTCATCATCTCGCCGAGGTGCTTCACCGGTGCGGGAACTTCGCTGGCGCCGATCGGTGCATCGAAGAGCAGCATGGAGAGGATCACGGCATTGAGCGTGATGAAGAGGCAGGCCTTCCAACGCAATGGCGGCATGCCGACGCCGCTCCGGCGCCAGCGCCTGTCCAGGGAAGCCCAAAATGCCCGCATTGCCATCGTCCGTTCGAATTCGCCCTTGAGCGCCGCGCGCCCGAAAGACGCGTCGAGGGCGCGCTTATTACCGGGATAGGCGCTCGCTGAAATCCGGCGCAAAAATACACGAGATTGCGGCCGAGAATAGTCCGTTTCGGAGAAATCGACCGAGCGGGTTGCGGCTCGCGCTCCCCGCATAAACAGCCCTCCGCATGTCATGCGGAGGGCCCATGTTTCACGTGAAATATATCAGGCTGACAGCGTCTTGAACTCGGCAAGGATCGCATCGCCCATCTCGACGGTGCCGACCTGCCTTGCGCCATCGGCCATGATGTCGCCGGTGCGGATGCCCTTGTCGAGCACGTTGGCGATCGCCTTTTCCAGGTCGTCGGCTTCCTTCACCAGATTGAAGGAGTAACGCAGGCACATGGCGAAGGAGGCGATCATGGCGATCGGGTTGGCGATGCCCTTGCCGGCGATGTCGGGGGCCGAGCCGTGCACCGGCTCGTAGAGCGCCTTGCGCTTGCCGGTCTTGCCGTCAGGCGCGCCGAGCGAGGCCGACGGCAGCATGCCGAGCGAGCCTGTCAGCATGGCGGCGACATCGGAGAGCATGTCGCCGAAGAGATTGTCGGTGACAATGACGTCGAACTGCTTGGGCTGACGCACCAGCTGCATGCCGCCGGCATCGGCCAGCATATGTTCGAGCTGGACGTCGGAATATTTCGCCTTGTGCGTCTCGGTCACCACCTGGTTCCAGAGCACGCCCGACTTCATGACGTTGCGCTTTTCCATGGAGCAGACGCGGTTCTGCCGGGTGCGGGCCATTTCGAAGGCGACGCCGGCAATGCGCTCGATCTCGTAGGTGTCGTAGACTTGGGTGTCGATACCGCGCTTCTGGCCGTTGCCGAGATCGATGATCTCCTTCGGCTCGCCGAAATAGACGCCGCCGGTCAGTTCGCGGATGATCAGGATGTCGAGACCTTCGACCAGTTCCGGCTTCAGAGATGAGGCCGAGGCAAGGGCCGGATAGCAGATGGCGGGACGCAGGTTGGCAAACAGCTGAAGGTCCTTGCGCAGCCGCAACAGGCCGGCTTCCGGGCGCACTTCGTAAGGAACGCTATCCCATTTCGGACCGCCGACGGCGCCGAAGAGAACGGCATCGGCGGCAAGCGCCTTTACCATATCGGCTTCGGAGATCGCCGCGCCATGCGCATCATAGGCGGAGCCGCCGACAAGGCCTTCGTCGGTGACGAAACCGGCACCCATCGCCTCGTTCATATAGGCGATGATCTTGCGGACCTCGCCCATCGCCTCGGGACCGATGCCGTCACCCGGCAGCAGGAAAAGATTGCGCACAGTCATGAAACCCTCCTGGAAAAACAAGTTGCGGTTTCTTAGACCCCGGAAATGGGCATTTCAAGCGAGAGAAGCAGTGAATCGGTACGCTTCGGTTTCGGTCGTGATGATTGCTCCTGCGCTTGCAAACAGGCTAGAACGGCATCTTACCTTCCATGTCCCCGGATGTTTCCCATGCCTTTAGCACCGCTCCATCTCGATACGCCATTGGTTCAGACAGCGCCTGACTACAGCGCCAGCGGCAAGCGGCTCTGGCTGAAGCTCGATGCGCTGCAGCCTTCCGGCAGCTTCAAGCTGCGCGGCGTCGGCCGGCTTTGCCAGCACGCAGTGGAAAATGGCGCGCGCGAGATCTTCTGTGCGTCCGGCGGCAATGCCGGTATTGCCGCGGCCTATGCCGGCCGGGCGCTCGGCGTGCCGGTCACCATCGTCGTGCCGGAAACGACGGCGGCCGATGTCCGGCAGACGATCGCCGCAACGGGCGCCAATGTCCTCGTCCACGGGTCGGTTTTCGACGAAGCCAATGCCCATGCCGTCGAACTCGCGGAGAGCCGCAAGGCGAGTTATGTGCATCCCTTCGACCATCCGCTTCTGTGGGATGGTCATGCGACGCTGATCGACGAGGTGGTGGCGAAGGGTGCAAAATTCGATTGCGTCGTCACCAGCGTCGGCGGCGGCGGGCTGCTTGCCGGTATTGTCGAGGGGTTGAAGCGCAATGGGCTTGCCGATGTGCCTGTCATTGCCGTCGAAACCGAAGGGGCGGCCTCGCTGAACGCCAGCCTCAAGGCGAATGAACGTATCACCCTGCCCGCCATCACCTCGATTGCCACGTCGCTCGGCGCGCGGCAGGTGGCGCAGCATGTCTTCGACTTGCCGAAACAGCATCCGATCGAAAGTGTTCTCGTCAGCGACGCCGATGCGGTTGCCGCCTGTCTGAAATTTGCCGATGCGCAGCGCATTCTGGTCGAGCCGGCCTGCGGTGCAGCACTTGCCGTTGCCGATGTGCATGCCGAGCTGTTTGCCCGCTTTGACAATCCGCTGATCGAAGTCTGCGGCGGCATCGGCGTATCGCTCGAAAAGCTGCGGCTCTGGAAAGAGAAGTTTCTCTGACCTGATATCAAAGAAAAAGCCGGGCGAAGGCCCGGCTTGATCGATCACCAGTTGGATGGCTTAAGCAGCCCAGGGGTGCGAAGCGGCGTTCTTCTTTTCGAAGCTGTCGATCGCCTTGCCCTTTTCCAGCGTCAGGCCGATGTCGTCGAGGCCGTTCAGCAGGCAGTGGCGCTTGAACTCGTCGAGATCGAACTTGATCGAGCCGCCATCGGGACCGGTGATCTCGAGATTCTCAAGGTCGACGGTCAGGATGGCGTTGGAGCCGCGCGAGGCGTCGTCCATCAGCTTGTCGAGATTTTCCTGGCTGACCTTGATCGGCAGGATGCCGTTCTTGAAACAGTTGTTGTAGAAAATATCGGCGAAGCTGGTGGAGATCACGCAGCGGATGCCGAAATCGAGCAATGCCCAGGGAGCGTGCTCGCGCGAGGAACCGCAGCCGAAATTGTCGCCGGCGACCAGGATTTTGGCGTCGCGATAGGCCGGCTTGTTCAGCACGAAATCCGGATTTTCGGAGCCGTCTTCATTATAACGGGCTTCAGCGAAAAGGCCGGTGCCGAGGCCAGTGCGCTTGATGGTCTTCAGATAATCCTTCGGAATGATCATGTCGGTGTCGATGTTGACGACCGGCAGTGGCGCAGCAACGCCCGTGAGCTTCACGAATTTATCCATGACCCATGCTCCATTTCAGCAAATCTACTTTCTGAATTTGCATCTAGTCCAGTTTTCCGCCGAAATGAAGGAGAATCTTTGGAAAAGGCAGCCACGCGACGTTTCGCGCGGCCTGCCCTCTGCGTATGTGCCGTTACTTGGTCGGTGCGTTCAGGCCCCAGACGACACCGAACGGGTCGCGAAGCTGGCCGTAGCGGTCGCCCCAGAACATCAGTTCGACCGGCATGACGACTTCGGCGCCGGCAGCGACGGCGCGATCCCACCAGAAATCGATATCGTCGATAACCAGCTGGATAGCGAAGCCTTCATGGCCTTTGAAGGGATGGCCGTATTCGGGATAGGCATCCGACAGCATGAGGGAGCTGCCGTTGATGTAGAGATGCACATGCATCGTCCGGCCACTCTCGTCGACCGGTACGATATAGGCTTCTTCGGCGCCGAAAGCTTTTTTGTAGAATTCCGCGGCTTTCACAGCACCGCCGACCGTCAGATAGGGCAGCAGGCCATTCTTGACCGGCGGCATCTTGACCGGATTGTTTTCCGTCGCATCCATGCTCTTCCTCCATTCGTTTTGAAGCGCCGGCAGAATGCTCGGCTGCTTCTAAGACGTATGATGGAAGCATGATGCGACAGTGTCAGTCAGGTTTTTTAAGCGTGAGCCGTTCAGAGATCGATGATCGTGCCGCGGCCGTCGTTCCAGATGCGCATTTCGCGTTGGCCATTGTTTGCCTTGGCGCGCACCGGAGCGGGCTTCATCTTCATCGATAGCGCACGTCCGACCATCAGCACGGTCAGGATACCGCCGACGGCAAGCGTCACCGAGAAGGTGAAAAGCAGCATGGCCACGAAAACGGTGGCGCCGGCAAGCATGAAGAAGATGGAGCGAATGTTCTGCATGGGTTTTAGACCTTTCTTCGGAAAGGAATGTGGTCCTTCTTTTTCCTCTCTGCAAGGCAAGCATGGCTTTTTGTTGTCTTGCCGGGCTTTGCGAAGCTTGGCACTAATGATCGATGAGCCAAACCATCCCTCGCCGTTCGTTAAATCTGCGCCGCTCGGTGCTGAGCGTGCCCTCCATTAATCTCCGGGCGCTCGAAAAAAGCCATTCGCTTGATTGCGATACGGTTATTTTCGATCTGGAGGATTCCGTCTCGCCCGAGAAGAAGGGGCAAGCGCGGGAAAATCTGCGCGCCTTTTTTGCCGGCCCGCCGCTTGAGGGCAGGGAGAGGATCATCCGCATCAATTCTTTGTCATCCGAATTCGGGCCGGCGGACCTGGATCTGGTCAAGGCGCTTTTGCCCGACGCCGTTCTGCTTCCCAAGGTCGACGGACCTCGGGATATCACCGATATGGGCGATCTGCTCGCCGATTCAGATGCGCCGGAGGAACTGCGCATCTGGGCGATGATCGAGACGCCGCGCGGCGTGCTGAATGCTGGAGCGATCGCCGAATCCGGCCGCACGCCGGGCTCGCGGCTCGATTGCCTCGTCGTCGGGCTCAATGATCTGCGCAAGGAAACAGGCGTCCTGCCGCAGCCGGGACGAACCTATCTCGTGCCGTGGCTGATGCAGGTCGTCCTGGCGGTCAGCGCCTACGGGCTCGATGCGATCGACAGCGTCTTCAACGACTTCAGGGACGAGCAGGGGTTCGATGCCGAATGCCTGCAGGGCCGGGCCATGGGTTTTGCCGGCAAGATGCTGATCCATCCGACCCAGATCGAGGCCGCCAATCGGCATTTCGGCCCGGATCCGGCAGCGATTGCGGAGGCGGAGGCGATCATCGCTGCCTTTGCCGATCCGGCTTCCCAGGGGCTGAATGTCATCAATTCAGGCGGGCGGATGATCGAGCGGCTGCATCTTGTCCAAGCCGAAGCTCTGGTTCATAAAGCTCGCCTGATTTCTGCAAGAAAGCCCGCCTGATGAAACTCTACCGCTTCCTGACCGGTCCCGACGATGCTTCCTTCTGCCACAAGGTCACCGCCGCCCTCAACAAGGGCTGGTCGCTGGAGGGCTCGCCGACCTATGCCTTCAATGCCGCAACCGGCGCGATGCAGTGCGGCCAGGCCGTCGTCAAGACGGTCGAAGGCAAGGATTACCATCCCGAGATAAAGCTCTCCGAGCAATAACGCGTCCTGCCGGAAGCACGGCTTCAGCTCTTTGTTTGTGCACGTCGTTATCCCGGAACCGCTGCACACTTTCCGGGCGACATGTATTACAGCGCCGCGCGTCTTCAGACGCGCAAAGGACGCTGTAACAGTTTGAATCTACGCATCGTGCTATCCGAAAATCGATTCCGATTTTGGGGCCGATGCGCTAGCGCTCGGCGGCTTCCTCGGCGCTTGCCTCGATCCGCTCCATATCGTCGTCGCTCAGCCCGAAATGGTGGCCGATCTCGTGGATCAGGACGTGGGTGATGATATCGCCGAGCGTCTCGTCGTTCTCGGCCCAGTAATCGAGAATGGGGCGCCGGTAGAGGCGGATGCGGTTCGGCATCTCGCCGGTTTCCAGCGTGAAACGTTCGGAAATACCCCTGCCCTCGAAAAGACCGAGAAGATCGAAAGGGGTTTCCAGCGCCATGTCCTCGAAAACATCGTCATCGGGGAAATCTTCGATCTCGATCGTAAGGTTGGTCGTCAGCTGGCGAAACTCATCCGGCAGATGGCTATAGGCCTCCATGGCCAGCGACTCGAAGGTGCTGATCGTCGGCGCATGGCGGTCCCGCCAATCATCGCTCTGGTCTATGCGGGCCATGAATATTCCTTCCTTTGCGGGCCCATATAGAACCTTTATCGCCGATTTTCGAGTGCGGAATCAAAGGCAGGAATAAATTCATAGAAAATGGCCGTTGACTCTTCATTAGCTCTCTGGAATCTATAAGAACATAACAGGAACAATACGGATTGGAGAACGCCATGGCGCAGCACGCCCTGGCGCGCGAGCGGCTTTTTGCGCTCCGCGAAACCATCGCCAAACTGGAGGGGAAGCCCGCGCCGGCGCTTGCGGCAGCGGAGCGGGAAGCCTTGGCAGAGGGGGAAAGACAGCTCGGAGATGCAGTCTGCCGCCGCTGGCGTTTGGGGTGGAGTGTCTTGACGAGGCGCTGGAAGGCGGCCTGCCCCTCGATGCGATCACCGAATTCCGCTCCGCTCTGTCGCGTGATGCCGGTGCGGCAAGCGGGCTGGCGATGGCTGTCGCCGCGCGACTGCAGAAGCAGGAAGCAGATGCCGGCAGGCTTCTGCCGTTGCTCTGGATCGGCGATGCCGTCGGCACGCTGGAGGCCGGTCGTCCCTATGCTCCCGGGCTGCGGGATTTCGGGCTGAGCCCGGAGCGGTTTCTCCATGCGGCGCCGCGCAAGCTGGACGAGGCGCTCTGGCTGGTGGAAACCGCGTTGGAAAGCGCTGCCTTCTCGGCCGTCATCTTCGAAGTGCGCGGCAATCCCGCCCATTTCGGCCTGACCGAAAGCCGCAGGCTCAGTCTTCGGGCGCGTGCTGCCCGCCGTCCGCTCTTTCTTGTCCGCCAGGCCGGGGCGGAGGAGGCAAGCAGTGCGGCCTTCCGTCTGCATGTCGAACCGGGTCCATCCGCTCTGCGGCCGTTGCCGGGGGAATCGAAGCTTTCCGGCAGCATCGGCAATCCGATTTTCCGTCTCACGCTGGAGAAGGGCCGTAATCCGGCCCCGCTCTGCTTTTTTCTGGAGTGGAACCCCCATGAACGCGAATTTCTCCCTCTCGCCGAGCCAAACCTCGTTCGTCCTCCAGGCGAGCCGTCAGCGTATTCTGGCGCTCAGCTTTCCGCATCTGCCAACGGACCGCATCGCCCGCAGGCGATGGGGGCTCTCCTGGCGTTCGACAGGGCGTCCTGAGGCACCGCCTATCGTCTGTTCCGGCAAGCTCAACAATGCCATGCGGCTGACGGCGCTGGACGAGTTGGCAGAGCGGCTGGGGCTGAAAAAGGATCAGGGCGTTGCCGAAGCGCGCGCCATGTACCCAACGCTCGAGGTCGCCGAAGACGATCCGGCAGCCGACCGCCGGTTGCTGGAGGCCATTGCCGACTGGTGCGACCGTTATACGCCGCTGGTGGCGTTCGACGGCAAGGACGGTCTGTTTCTCGACATTAGCGGCTGCGCCCATCTCTTCGGCGGGAAAAGGCGCTTCTCAAGGATGTGCTGTCGCGGCTTTTTCATATGGGGATCGATGCGCGTGGCGCCATCTCATCCTCACCAGGCCTTTCCTGGGCAGCGTCGCGCTTCGGGCAAGGCGGCGTGATCGAAGACGAGGAGGCGGAGCAGGTGCTGATGTCCTTGCCGGTTGCAGCCTTGCGGCTGGAAGGACAAACCGTCGATGCGCTGAGGAAGCTTGGCCTGAAATATGTCGGCGACGTCATCGATGCACCGCGCGCGCCGCTGACCCGCCGGTTCGGCGCAGGACTGCTTCTGCGTCTCGACCAGGCGCTGGGACGCGAGGAGGAGCCGGTCTCGCCGCGGCGTCCTGTCGCCAGCCTCTCGGCCGAAAGCCGCCTGATCGAGCCGATCGGCACGGAAGAACAGATCCTTGCCGTCACCCGGCAGGTCGCCATATCGCTGCAGCCGTCGCTGGAGACGCGGGGGATTGGCGGGCGGGTGTTCGAACTGGTGCTGTTCCGCGTCGACGGCAGGGTTTTTCGTATCGCCGTCGGCGCTTCGCAGCCGCTTCGCGAACCAAAATTCATTGCCGGGCTTTTTTCCGAGCGATTGCAGGCGGTTTATGACGATCTCGATGCGGGCTATGGTTTCGAAATCCTGCGGTTGAATGTGTTGCGGCATGATCCCTTCAATGAGGCGCAGGGTGATTTCGAGGGCGACCGTCAGGGAGAGATCTCGCTTTCTGTTTTCGTCGACCGGGTCTCGGCCCGGCTGGGTGCGGATTGCCTGCAAAGCTTCCAGCTCCGCGAGAGCCACGTGCCGGAACGCGCCGTCATCACCGTTCCCGTGATGGATCGTCTTCCCAAGCGGATGGCGGCGCAGGATATCCAGCTTCCTTTCCGCCAAGAGCGCCCGCTGCGGCTCTTCGCCACGCCGGAGCCGGTCGAGATCATGCTTGCCGAAGTGCCCGATGGTCCGCCGCAGATTTTCCGCTGGCGGCGCTTGCAGCATCAGGTGGCAAGAAGCGAAGGGCCGGAACGGATCGCCATGGAATGGTGGATCGATGGGGATGACGCCGAGGCGCGCGACTATTTCCGCATCGAGGACGAGACCGGACATCGCTTCTGGATCTATCGTCGCGGTTTTTATGGCCGCGAACTCGATCCTCGCTGGTTCATACACGGTGTGTTTGCATGAAGAGCGGGTCCGCATTTTTCGAGATCGGCGTGAGGACGAATTTTTCGTTTCTCGAAGGCGCCTCCGGTCCGGAAGAGATGGTCGTGCAGGCCGCTCATCTCCGGCTTGGCGGTCTCGGCATTGCGGACCGGAATTCGGTTGCCGGCGTGGTCAGGGCGCATGCGCAGGCGCTGCAGCTCGAAGAGAGATACAGGAACAGAGAGGCGATCTTGGCCAAGGCGGAGAAGGAAGGGAAACGGGAAGAGATTCTCGAGCCCATCCGGATTCAGCCGGGCGCCCGCCTGGTCTTTTCAGATGACACGCCGGATATCCTCGCCTACCCACGCAATCGGCGGGGCTGGGCAAATCTCTGCCGTCTTCTCAGCGCCGGCAATCTGAAGGAAGAAGCGGTCAAGGGGAACTGCATCCTGACGGAAGCGGAGCTGATGGAATGGGGGGACGAGATGATGCTCGCACTGGTTCCCGATCGCACCCTTATCGATCATCAGGAGGGCCAGTCGGCGCTGGAAGATTATCTGGAACGGTTTCGCAGACGGTTCCGCAAGGATTTCTTTATGGCGCTGGCGCCAGCCTATGACGGCCGCGACAGGCAGGTCTTTGCGGTGCTTGCCATGCTTGCGGCGCGCAATCGCGTGCCGCTGATTGCGACCAATCAGCCGCTTTACCACCATCCCGAACGCCGGCCGCTTTCGGATGTGGTGATTGCGATCCGGGAGCATGTGCAGATCGCGCAAGCCGGATTCCTGCTGGCGCCGAATGCCGAGCGCTACCTCAAGGATTCACGTGAAATGGTCCGGATCTTCCGGGACTATCCTGGTGCGATCGAAAATACCCAGGTCTTCTTCGGCAAACTGACCTTTTCGCTGAAGGAGTTGGAGCATAATTATCCGCCTGAAAACGATCCCGGCGAAACGCCGCAGGAGACGCTCGAGAGGCTGACGCGGGCGGGAGCCGCAAGGCGCTATCCCGAGGGTATCCCGGCCAAGGTGGCGAAGCAGATCGATTATGAGCTAAAACTCATCGGCGATAAGAACTATGCCTCCTATTTCCTGACGGTTCACAGGATCATCCATCACGCCCGTTATGACCTCAAGGTCCTGTGCCAAGGGCGCGGATCGGCGGCAAATTCGGTCATCTGCTATTGCCTCGAAATTACGGAAGTCGATCCTCAAAAGAGCACGCTGCTCTTCGACCGTTTCATTTCGATGGATCGTGACGAACCGCCGGATATCGATGTCGATTTCGAGCACGATCGGCGCGAAGAGGTCATCCAGTTCATCTACAGAACCTACAAGAGAGAACATGCCGGGCTGACGGCTGGGGTGACCACCTACCGGACCCGCTCGGCCGGCCGCGAAGTCGCCAAGGCCTTCGGCTTGTCGGAGGATGTCCAGTCGGCGATCAGCAGCCTCGTCTGGGGCTGGTCGGAGGACAATCTTTCCGAGCGGGATGCAAAGGCGGCCGGTCTCGACATCAAGGATCCGGTCACCAGGAACGTGCTGAAATATGCCTCCGAGCTTCTCGGCTTCCCCCGCCATCTCACCCAGCATGTCGGCGGTTTCGTCATCACGCGGGATCGGCTCGACGAGGTCGTGCCGATCATGAAGACGGCGATGCCGGATCGGTACATGATCGAATGGGACAAGGACGATCTCGACAACGTCAAGATCCTCAAGGTGGATGTGCTGGCGCTCGGCATGCTGACCTGCCTGCGGAAGGGTTTTTCGCTGCTCGAACGGCATTACGGTGTGAAGAAGACGCTGGCAGATCTCGGCAACAGGGAACATGGGGACGAAGGCAGGCCGGTTTACGAGATGATGGGCCGGGCCGATACGCTTGGCGTCTTCCAGATCGAGAGCCGGGCGCAGATGAGCATGCTGCCGCGCCTCAAGCCGAAGCTGTTCTACGACCTCGTCATCGAGGTGGCCATTGTCCGGCCTGGACCGATCCAGGGCGATATGGTGCATCCCTATCTGAAGCGCCGAGAGCAGCGGGCCAAGAATATCCCGATCGAATATCCAAGCAAGGAGCTGGAAGCGGTTCTCGAAAGAACTCTCGGCGTGCCGCTGTTTCAGGAACAGGCGATGCAGATCGCGATTACTGCTGCAGGCTTCAAACCGGCAGAGGCCGACAAGCTTCGCAGAGCGATGGCGACATTCAAGAGAACCGGCACGATCGGCAATTTCAAGACGCGGTTCATCGAGGGAATGACCTCAAAGGGCTATGCTCAGGAATTCGCCCAGCAGTGTTTCAACCAGATCAAAGGCTTTGGTGAATATGGTTTTCCGGAAAGCCATGCCGCCTCCTTTGCGCTGCTCGTCTATGCCTCCTCATGGCTCAAGGCCTATTATCCCGACGTCTTCTGCGCGGCGATGCTGAATTCCCAGCCAATGGGGTTTTATGCGCCGGCGCAGCTGGTGCGGGATGCACGCGAGCACGGGGTTAAAATCCTGCCGGTCGACATCAACGAATCCGACTGGGATTGCGGTCTGGAAGAGGCCGCTTTCGATCCGAGTGCCGTCGATTTCCGCCACCGTGAGATGCGCGGGATCATCAGGGCCCGGCACGCGGTGCGGCTCGGCTTCCGGCAGATCAAGGGTGTCTCGGATAAAGAGATGGAGCTGCTCGTCAAAAATCGAGGCAAAGGCTACAGTTCCGTTCGGGATCTCTGGCTGCGGTCCGGCCTGCCGAAATCCGTCATCGAGCGACTGGCGGATGCGGATGCGTTCCAATCCCTGAGGCTATCACGACGCGACGCGCTCTGGGCGGTGCGGGCGTTGGATGTGAAGAGCGCGGCCGAGGAGCTGCCGCTTTTCGAACAGGCCCGTCATGTCGATCTCCAGGCCGAACCGGCAACGAAGCTGCCGGAAATGCTGCCGGGAGAGCAGGTCATCGAGGACTATCGTTATCTCTCGCTGTCACTGAAGGCGCACCCGGTCTCCTTCCTGCGCGAGGAATTGCGGCATGCGGATGTGACGCGCAATGTCGATCTGTTGAAGGTCCCCAACGGCAGAAGGGTGACTATCGCCGGCCTCGTGCTGGTGCGCCAGCGGCCGGGATCGGCCAAAGGCGTGATCTTCATGACGCTCGAGGATGAGACCGGCGTCGCCAATGCGATCGTCTGGCCGAAAATCTTCGACACATACCGCTCGGTCGTGATGGGCGCCCGGCTGGTGAAAATCCGCGGTAGGCTGCAAAGCCAGAGCGGCGTGATCCATACCGTCGTCGAGCATATCGAGGACATGACGCCGGCGCTCGGCATTCTGCAACGCGAGGCTCGGCGTTTCGGCGTCTGTGAGCGGGCAGACGAAGTGCTGAATCCAGGTGTCGATCAGCGGCAGAGAAAGCTTGCGCAGGCGCAGGAGAGAGCGGAGCTGGAAAAACGGATGGTGGCCACAGGCCGCAATTCCGGCGCAGCGGAAACCGCCGAGGTGATGCCGCGCGGACGCAACTTCCATTAAAATGCGTGAGCACCGATCGGGGTCGTCGGTCCCCTTCACTTGCCTCATGGCGCCATCACCCTGGAAGCACTGCATAATCTCGGGCGACATGCATTGGCTTGTCATTCCGACACCGTGTCCGATGAAGCGGGGCTCGAATTTTTTCTTGACAGCCACCATCTTCTTTAGCAGAAAACACGATAGTCAGTGTCATGTTTGGAATGAAGACGTGCTTGTCTGCAGCTGCAATTATATAACCGACAAGGAAATCCGGGAGGTTATCACCAACCTTCTCGATGAAGACTGTTGGCAGCTTATCGTGCCGGCGAAGGTCTATCACGCTATGGAAAAACGCGGCCGTTGCTGCGGCTGTTTCCCCAACGTCGTCGACATCATTATCCAGACGACGGAGGAGTATCACGCCCGTCGCCACTCGACGGAGACGGAAATATTTGATTTCATGTCCCGCTTGAAACAATTCCATGAGGAAAACAGGAGAGCGGACATTGAAAGGCGACAAAAAAGTCATCGAGCGGCTTAACGAGGCGTTGTTCCTCGAGCTCGGGGCGGTTAATCAATATTGGGTTCATTATCGTCTTCTTGAGGATTGGGGTTACACCAAGCTCGCCAAGAAGGAGCGCGCCGAATCGATCGAAGAGATGCATCATGCCGACCGGCTTGTTGCGCGCATCATTTTCCTCGAAGGCCATCCTAATCTGCAGACCCTTGCACCTCTGCGCATCGGCCAGAACGTCAAGGAAGTGCTGGAGGCCGATCTTGCCGGCGAATACGACGCCCGCGCAGCCTACAAGAAGTCGCGCGATATCTGTCACGAAGCTGGCGACTACGTTTCCATGAAGCTCTTCGAAGAACTGCTGATGGATGAGGAAGGCCATATCGACTTCCTCGAAACGCAGCTCGATCTACTCGGGAAAATCGGCGAGAGCAAATACGGCCAGCTGAACGCGGATTCCGCCAACGAGGCAGAATAAGCTACCACGAGATGCCGGCCGCCTTTGGGCGGCCGGAACTCCTGCCGCTTGCCGAGCGCAAACGGTGGCGTCACCCCGGCATGATCAGTCTTCCGATTGCAGTGTCGCCAGATGCTGGAATTCGGCGATGACCTGATCGTACACGCCCCGCTTGAAAGCGACGATCAGGCTGGGCAGTTCCTGCATCGGCTTCCATTCCCACGCATCGAATTCCGGCTCGTGGCCGCCGGGCGGCGGATTAATGGCGATCTCGCTGTCGTCGCCGTCGAAGCGGAAGGCGAACCAGCGCTGCGTCTGGCCGCGGAATTTTCCCTTCAATCCGATACCGATCAATGCCGGCGGCAGATCATAGTTGATCCAGTCGCCCGCTTCGGCAAGCAGGGTCACCGTCTTGATGCCGGTCTCCTCGTAGAGCTCGCGATAGGCGGCGTCCAACGGATCCTCGCCCTTGTCGATGCCGCCCTGGGGCATCTGCCAGAGCTGCGGCGAGCCGTCATATTCCGAATTGCCGTCGGGAATGCGCCGCCCGGCCCAGACGAGGCCGTCGCGGTTCAGGATCATCACGCCGACGCAGGGGCGGTAGGGCAGGTCCTCGGCTTTCACGGTCGCCTGGCTCATCTTCTTCTCCGTTCAGGGATTCGCTTAAGAGACTGATCTCAAGGGTTCCGGGGGTCGTTGGAAAGGGCGGCGACGCCGACGATCTCGATGCCGCGTATCGCAGCCTCCTCGCTCCATTTGGCGATGGCGTCGACGCTTTCATCGAAAGCCGAGGCGACGCCGATCGCCTGGCCATTCTTGCGCGCGATGCGCTCGAGCTCGTCAAGCTTCTTCAGGACGGCGTTGATATCGAGCTGGCCGTCGAGCTGCAGGTCGGCGAAGGCATAGGGCAGTTCCGTTCCCTTGGCGACATCAGCCGTCTTCGACTGCGCCGAGGTGCCGTCGTCGAGGAACAGCAGCCCGCGTTTGCCGATATCACGCATGACAGGTTCCATGGCGGTGGAATCGGACAGGAAACGACCGCCGAGATAATTCATGACGCCGGTGTAATTCGTGATCTCGCCCATCGCCTTGTGCAGGTTCTCGATATTGCGGGCCACGGGTTTCGTGGTCAGCAGCGTTTCCGGGCCGGGATCATTCGCCGGGTAATCAAAGGGCTCGAGCGGCACCTGCAGAAGAATCTCGTGGCCGCCGCGGCGGGCTTCCTGCATCCAGCGCTGCAGGCTGTTGCCGCTTGCGGCAAAGGCGAAGGTGATTTCCTCAGGCAATTCGGCGATGGCGCGCTGCGTCCCGGTCTGGCTGAGCCCGAGGCCACTGACGACGATGGCGATGCGGACGCCACGCGCGCCGGACGAGGGACGGGCATATTGGTCCATCGGCCGTCGGCCATCGGGACCGACGATCGGCAGCCTGCCGAAAGGGGTGTCTTCGAGCAGTGCTTCATTCGGCTGGGCCGCCATGCGCGGATCCTGGCCGATCTGCATGGCATCCACCAGCACCGGCCCGCTGCCGTCGCGCGGGCGGGGGCTGTATTTGGTGACGACGGAGCCGTCGCCTGTGACCATCTGTTCGACATTGGCGCCCGAGCGCGGTTCGGCGCGCGGCATGCCGTCCGCCGCCTGGTTGGTGGTCGTCGCCGGTGGCTGAGCGGTATTGGAGGGTGGCGTTGCGGCCTCTCCGGCCGCCGGTGGTTTGGTGCGTTCGAGCCCATCGCCGCGAAACGCCGTATAGAGGGAAAAGCCGCCTATCGCGAAAAGACAAAGACTGGCGGCGATGCGGCCGAGGCGCAGAACACCCGGGCGCCGGCGGCCGGCTTTGCGGTTGCGGCCCAAAGGCGCATGCAGGTCCGTTCCCAATTTTTCACCCGCTCCAAAACCGGGAAACAGCAGAAAGGGTCAAGGCCGGGCGGTGCCCGGCCTTGAGGTGATGATTACTTGGCGACGACCGCCTTATCAGGGTTCGGCGGGAAGGCCGGATCGGTCTTCTTGCCACGCAGCAGATCGAGCGCGTAGTTCAGCTGGACGTCGTCCTTCGGATCCGGCGGCACATAGGCAACGGAGCCCGAACCTTCGTCGGTCTCGCTCTGGCCCTTGATATGGCCGCGCAGGCTGGATTCGCCTTCGGTCACCATCTTGCCCTGCAGTTCCTCGGGCAGCGGCTCTTCGACCTTGATGTCGGGGGTGATGCCGGTGCCTTGGATCGAGCGGCCCGACGGCGTGTAGTAGAGCGCCGTGGTCAGGCGCAGCGCGCCGTTTTCGCCGAGCGGAATGATCGTCTGGACGGAGCCCTTGCCGAAGGAGCGCGTGCCGAGAACGGTGGCGCGGCGCAGATCCTGAAGGGCGCCGGCGACGATTTCCGATGCGGAAGCCGAACCGCCGTTGATCAGCACGATAACCGGCTTGCCATCGGTCAGGTCGCCAGGACCGGCATTGAAGCGGCGGGTTTCATCGGGATTGCGGCCGCGGGTCGAGACGACTTCGCCGCGCTGCAAGAGGGCGTCGGAGACGTTGATCGCCTGATCGAGCAGACCGCCCGGATTGAGGCGCAGGTCGAGGACATAACCCTTCAGCTTATCGGCCGGAACGGTGTCCTTGATCTTCTTGATCGCCTTTTCCATGTCGGGATAGGTCTTCTCGGTGAAGGAGATGATGCGGAGATAGCCGACATCGTCCTCGACACGCGACTTGACGGCCTGGACGGCGACGACGTCACGGACGATCGTCAGCTCGATCGGCTTGTCGGCGCCCTTGCGGATCAGCGTCAGCTTGATCGGCGTGTTGACGGCACCGCGCATCTTCTCGACCGCGTCCTCGAGCTTCAGGCCGCGCACGGACTGGCCGTCGATCTCGGAAATGTAATCACCGGCGAGAACACCGGCCTTGGCGGCGGGCGTATCGTCGATCGGGGTGATGACCTTGACGAGTTCGTCTTCCATCGTGACTTCGATGCCGAGGCCGCCGAACTCACCCTTGGTCTGGGTGCGCATATCCTCGGCGTCCTTCGCATTCATGTAGCTCGAATGCGGATCCAAAGAGGAAAGCATGCCGTTGATGGCGTTCTCGATCAGCTTGTCTTCGGCCGGCGGCGTCACGTACTGGGCGCGCACACGCTCGAAGACATCGCCGAACACCGAGAGTTCCTTGTACGTGGACGATCCGGCCGCTTCTGCCGGCACACCCGCCGAGTAAATGACGCTCATGGCGGTCGCACCCATCAATGCGCCGACCAGAACAAGAGAAGCCCTACGAATCATTGCGTGCCTTTCCAGTGTCTTTGGCGGTCCACCACGGTCGGGAATCGACCGGTTTACCGTCCTTTCGAAATTCAATGTAAAGCGTTGGCCGGTCCGTTTCCAGCGCCAATGCAGTTGCGCTTGCCACTCTTTTCGCGCCCATCACGGCGAGCGGCTCGCCGGCGAAAACGAATTTTCCCTGACGGGTATTGATCGTCTCCATTCCCGAGAGAACCAAGTGGTAGCCATCGCCGGTGTCGAGGATGATCATCTGGCCGTAACTGCGGAAGGCGCCGGCGAAAACCACCAGGCCATCGGCAGGCGCCGTCACCACCGTTTCCGGATTGGTGGCGACCGTCATTCCCATTGCCTCGTGTCCGGTGCCGTCGGCATCGCCGAACTGGCGCAGGATATCGCCCGCAACGGGCACCTCCAATTTCGCCTTCAATTCTCCGAAGCGATATGCGGGCGCAATGCGGTTTTTATCGGGCACGCCGCTGTCGGCCAATGCCTTGGCCTGGGCGCGCTGCTCGTCGGTCATCAGCTTGCGATTCTCCTCCGCCTGGCGGGCGGCCGCAGCCGCATCGCGCACCGAAGCGATCTCGGATTCCACCGAGGCGACGAGGCCTTCAAGGTTGGTCGCCTTGCCCGCCAGTTCCTCTGAGCGTTTCTTCTCGGCCTCGAGTTCGGCGGCATTGCTGCGGCTGAGCTTGTCGTTTTCGGCAAGCAGCAGGTCCATGCGCCGCTCTTCCTCGATACCATCGGTCATCGTCGCGGTCAGGCCGGCCTTTTCGGCAGCGCTTGCTGTCTGCAAGGCGGCAAGGCTTGCCAGGTCTGCGGCAAGCTTGTCGGTCTCCTTGCGGATGCCGGGCACGACGGCGCCGAGCAGGATGGCGCTGCGCACCGAGGCGAGCGCGTCATCGGGGGTGACGAGCAAAGCGGGCGGCGGGTTGCGGCCCATGCGCTGGAGCGCTGCCAGCACCTCGGCCAGAAGGCCGCGGCGCTCGTGCAGGGACCGGCGGATGCCATCCTCCTTGACGCCGAGATCGGCAAGCTTCTTCTCGCTTGCAAGGATCTGCTTGTCGAGCGCCTTGCGGCGGGCGGCGGACTCGATCAGCGCTTGGCGGATGCTTTGCGTGCTCTTGTCCAGATCGGCGATACTCTGTTGAAGCGCGCTCACCTTGTCGCTGGAAAGACTGATCGTTTTCGACAGGATTTCCAGTTCGGCACGGGTCTTGTCCCGTTTGGCGGCCAGCTCGGCGGCCGGGTCGGGCGGCGGCGGCTCGGCTGCCGGCTGCGGCGCAGATTGCGCCGCTTCAGGTGCGGCATCCTGCGCCCGGACGATGAAGGGATTTGCCGACACGGCAACCACCGCTACACCGACACCGGCCGCGATAGCCGGCAGGATCATGCGGTGTCGCCTGGTTGCTTCTCTCGTCATGCGTGTTAGGGCACTTTCTCAAATCGCGCGGAGACTAAGCTGATTTGGCGCGCTTTGCCAGAAAGTTTGACGGCCAACGGCCGGCAGGCGGAACACGGCTGCGTGACAATGCGAATTGCCGAACGCTGGAGCATCAGACGCGGTGATAGGGGTGGCCGGACAGGATGGTCACGGCGCGATAGAGCTGTTCGGCGATCAGCGTGCGCACGAGCTGATGCGGCCATGTCATCTTGCCCAGACAAAGCGTGGCGTCGGCACGGTCGTAGAGGGAGGGATCGAGGCCGTCAGCGCCGCCGATGGCGATCGTCAGGTCGCGTTTGCCCTGGTCGCGATAGGCGCCGAGCAGGCCCGCGAAGGCTTCGCTGTCGAGCGCCTTGCCGCGTTCGTCGAGAAGAATGAGGATGCTGCCATCGGCAAGCGATTTCAGAAGCAGTGCCGCTTCCTCGCGCTTGCGGGTTTCCGCATTGGAGGCGCGGCTTTCGGCCACTTCCGCAACACGGGTAAGTTCGAGGCCGACGGCAGGGCCGGCCTTGGCGAAACGGTCGAAATAACGGGCCGCAAGATCCTTTTCGGGGCCGGATTTCAGCCGTCCCACCGCAAAAAGACCAATTCGCATTCATCCGCTCCCGCTGATGCGGCACATCGGGCGCACAAGGCGCCGCCGGCCGGTTTTCATATTGCCCGGCCAGCCAATGCCACGTTCAGGCGCCGGACAGAATGCCGGCCTGCCTGTCAGTGCCGCGTTTCTTCATCCATATCCGGAGCCGCCCACATCTTTTCGATGTTGTAGAACTCGCGGATTTCAGGACGGAACACATGCACGATAATGTCACCGGTGTCGATCAGCACCCAATCGCCGCCTTCCTGGCCTTCGACGCGGGCCGTGCCGAGGCCGTCGTCCTTCAGGTCGGTGAGCAGGTGATCCGAGATCGCCATGACGTGCCTGTTCGATCGGCCGGAGACGACGATCATGTAGTCTCCGAGCGCCGATTTTCCGGCAATGTCGATGGTGACGATATCTTCAGCTTTGGAGTCCTCGAGGCTGGCGAGGACGGTTTCTAGGGCACGGGCGGCGGCATCGGCGCCACGTTCCGCACTCTTCGGGATAACGGCGAACGTTTTTCCCTTGGCGTGTACTGTTGTCAGTGCTTTCCCTTTCCTGGAATGACAAACCATGCACAACACGAGATCCGATCGAGACCGGATCATGGTTAAGATAGGCATCAAACCATTAATGTTTCAAGACGTGCTAAGATACAGAACGGCCGAAAATCCGATCTGGCGTCCGAATTGAAGAATATTGCCGCGCGGGCTGCTGGTGCAGGCGGTGTACAGTTTCCGTACCGCCGCGTAAAGTGCGCCAAATTTCACGATTTCACGATTCGATGACCGATCCAGCCGCAAAAACACTCGTGCCCGTCCTGCGAATCAGCTTCCCGGATGAGGATCGGCTCGGCCACGGCAAGATGGAGCTCCTGGAGCACATACGCGCGACCGGATCGATCTCGGCGGCGGGCCGGGCGATGGACATGTCCTATCGGCGCGCATGGCTGCTGGTCAGCGAGATGAACCAAATGTTCTCTGAACAGGTGGTGGAGCCGCAGCGCGGCGGTCAGAAGGGCGGCGGCGCGGCGCTGACGCCGTTCGGGAAGAATTGCTCGAGCGTTTTCGCCGGATGGAAAAGACGATGCGCGAGAGCCTCGCCGAAGATCTCGCCTGGCTCGAAGCAAAACGCGGTCTGTAGAGAACGGATCAGGCCTCCAAAGCAACCGTCTTGATGACGGCGAAGACGGTCTTGCCGGGGCGAAGATCGAGGCGCTCGCAGGACAATGCGGTAATGCGCGAAAGAATGGCGTCGCCGCCGCAGTCGATCCGGATTTCGACGGTTCCGTCCTCGTCCGAAGATATGGCTTCGATCCTGCCTTCGAGAATGTTCAACGCGCTGAGGCCCTCGGGCCTGACGGTCGCCAGCATGACGTCGCGCGATGGAATTCGGATGCGCACCGGTCGGCCTGGCGCAAGCGCTGCGCCCGGAATATGCAGCTGCGAGGATTTCAGCGCGACGGTCGACAGGCGGTGATGGGCATCGAAGCTTTCGACGATGCCTTCGAGCAGCGCGCCCGCCTCTTTCCGGTCGGCCGCCGCAGAGGGACGGCTCAAGATGTCGACGGCCGGGCCGGTCGCCTCCACCTTGCCGTCGCTGAGGACGATTACCTGGTTTGCCAGCCGCGCCACCTCCGCGATCGAATGGCTGACATAGATGATCGGAATTTCGGTCTGATCGCGCAATCGCTCCAGATAGGGCAGGATCTCGGCCTTGCGCGCCTCGTCGAGGGCCGCCAGCGGCTCGTCCATCAGCAGCAGGCGGGGCGCAAAGAGAAGGGCGCGGCCGATGGCGACACGCTGCTTCTCGCCGCCGGAAAGTTTTGCCGGGCTGCGCTCCAGCAGCGGCTCGATGCCGAGCAGGTCGACGATGCGATCGAAGTTTTCCCCGCCTACGGTCTTCGCCGTGAACCAGCGGCCGTAGGAAAGATTGGCGCGGACGCTGAGATGCGGGAAAAGCCGCGCCTCCTGGAAGACATAACCGAAGCGGCGGCGATGTTTTGGGACGAAAGTGCCGGTTGCGGTTTCGGTCAGGGCCTCGCCGTCAAGGATAACGCGGCCTTCGTCGGGGCGGGCGAGGCCGGCGATGATGCGGATCATCGAGGTCTTGCCGGAGCCGGAGCGGCCGAATAGTGCGGTGACGCCACGCTCGGAGGTGAAGGCGGCGTCGAGCAAAAAGCCGCCGAGCCTCTGTTTTGCCGCGACGATCAGCGTCATTCGGGATCGATCCTTTGGCCGGCGAGGCGGGCGAGGAATTCGGAGGCGAGCAGCGCGGCCATGGAAATGACGATGGCGACGGCTGTCAGCCGCAGTGCGCCAGCATCGCCGCCCGGCACCTGGGTAAACGTGTAGATCGCTGCCGACAGCGTCTGGGTTTCGCCGGGAATGTTGGAGACGAAGGTGATCGTCGCGCCGAATTCACCCATCGCCTTGGCGAAGGAAAGGATCATGCCGGTGATGATGCCGGGCAGCGTCAGCGGCAGGGTGATCGTCAAAAACACCCAGGCGGGACCGGCGCCAAGGGTTCCTGCCGCCTCTTCCAGCTTACGGTCAACAGCCTCGATCGACAGGCGGATGCTGCGCACCATCAGCGGAAAGGCCATGACGGCGCAGGCGAGTGCCGCGCCCGTCCAGCGGAAGGAAAGGACAATGCCGAAATACTGGTCGAGCAGGCTGCCGACCGGACCGCGGCGACCGAACAGGATGAGAAGAAGGAAGCCGGTGACGACGGGGGCAGGATCAACGGCAGGTGCACGATGCCGTTCAGCACCGACTTGCCCCAGAAGCGGCCGCGGGCAAGCAGCAGAGCGACGAGAATGCCGAAGGGCAGGCTCGCCAGCATGGCGACAAAAGAGACGCGCAGGCTGAGCAGGATCGCCGTCCATTCCTCGTTGCTCAGGCCGAAGATGTCCAAATGCAGCTATCTCCCCCGGAAATTCGGTATCACTCGGTGTCTGCCCGTCATCCGGCTGCCGCCACCTTCTCCCCAAACGGGGCGAAGGGGATATGCCGCGACCTCTCCGTCCCTCGCCAACCTTTCGCAGGGCACGTCCCCTCTCCCCGCGAGCGGGGAGAGGGTTAGGGTGAAGGGCAGCCATTGGCTCGAACCGGACAGGAGGCTCGCCTAAGTGAGCCTTCACGCTAAGCTGTCACTGTTGATTCCGCAATCATTTGGCCGCTTCAATCACTAAGGATGGTAAAACCCTGCGCCGTGAAGAAGGCGGCGGCTTTGTCGGATTTCAGGAAGTCGAGATAGGCTGCGGCATCCGGGTTTTTGCTCTCGGCAAGAATGGCGACCGGGTAAATGATCGGCGGATGGGAATCGGCCGGGAAGGTGCCGACGACGGCGACACCCTTATCCGCGGCGGCATCCGTTTGATAGACGATGCCGTAGGGCGCTTCGCCGCGGGAGACGAGGGCGAGGGCGGCGCGGACGCTTTCGGCGCCGGCGACCCTGCTTTCCACGGATTTCCAGACGCCGAGTTTGTCGAGGGCGGCCATGGCGTATTTGCCGGCCGGGACCGATTTCGGCTCACCCATCGCCAGTTTGCCATCACCCAGAAGCGCTGCGAGATCGAAGCCCGGCTTGATCTCGACCGGTTTTGCCTTGGCCTTCTCGGCAACGAGCACCATCCGGTTTCCAAGCAGATTCGAACGGGTATCGGCCTTGATGAGGTTCTTCTCGGCGAGGTAGTCCATCCAGGCAAGGTCGGCCGAGATGAAGACATCGGCGGGTGCCGCGTTTTCGATCTGCTTGGCCAGTGCCCCGCTTGCCGCATAGGAGGTGACGGCTTCCTTGCCGCTTTCCTTGGCCCAGGCGGCATTGGCGGCATCGAGCGCATCCTTGAGGCTCGCCGCCGCAAAGACGGTGAGCTTGTCGGCGGCTGCGGCCGGCGTCGGAAGCGCGGCTGCTCCAAGCCAGATAGCGGTGATTGCGGTGGTTGCCAGTTTCATCCATTGCCGGCGGTTCTGCATGATTTACTCCCCAGGGATCGAAATATTGCGACGAATATAACGATGCTCATGACTTGGCCAGGGATATATCCAACAAAATATAACCGTATCGGCTGGGCACCCGCCATTCACGGAATCAGGAAGCGCCGGGGTTTCGGAGAAAAACCATATGCGGGCGCGTAACTGGCACGGGGATACCAGACGAGATGCTATGGGCCCAGCCGGGCAAAGGGTGTCTGGCCTGCCGATAAAAACGGCAGCATTCCCCAGTTCGTCCTCGATAGGATTGCATCGCTCGCATTGCTGCATTGCACAAATCGATATTCACCTTCCTGCGGAATATGATAAAACATAGTCATCGAAACGGCTTTCTCCTCCTCCCATAGCCGTTCGATAGGGTCGACAACACTCCTCCTCCCAGTTGTCGATCGAGTTTATAAGCCCGACGGATCCTCCCCGTCGGGCTTTCTCGTTTCTAGGATTTCCTTGAAAATCAGCCTATTCGGAACTGCCCGGCAGCGCGCCGTTGCGGATTGCTGTCGAACTCAGCCCGGAGCGCGGGCCGTGGATGAAGGTCCAGGCCGGCGCGGGTTTCTTCCAGAGAATACGCGCGTCGTCCTCGTCGACGCGGGCGAAATCGAAGGTCCTCGTCATTTTCGAGGAGAGATAGGAGAGCGTGGCGCCCGGCCGGTCGATCACCGCGATTGGGAAGGTGCGGACGATTTCCTGCCACTTCTGCCATTTGTGGAAGGTCTGCAGGCCGTCGGCGCCCATGATCCAGATGAAATGCACATGCGGATTGCGGGCCTTGACGCGGGCGAGCGTATTGGCGGTGTAGCTGACGCCGAGCGCCTGTTCGAAGGCGGTGACCTTAACGCGCGGATCGGCGGCGACACGCTCGCTTTCGGCAATGCGCTCGGCAAGCGGTGCCAGGTGGTTGCGGCTCTTCAGCGGATTGCCGGGGGTGACCATCCACCAGAGCTGGTCGAGGCCGAGCCGCTTGATGGCAATCTCGGCGACCAGCGCGTGGCCCTGGTGCGGCGGGTTGAACGAACCGCCGAACAGACCGACGACCATGCCGCGCTCGCTGTGCGGCATGCGGAGATAATGCCGGTCCAGACTCTCCGTCGTCACGTCAGGTCCGCGTCTGTCCGGCGCCGTGCACCCGATATTTGAACGACGTCAGCTGCTCGACGCCGACCGGGCCGCGGGCATGCATCTTGCCGGTAGCAATGCCGATCTCCGCGCCCATGCCGAACTCGCCGCCATCGGCAAATTGCGTCGAGGCATTGTGCAGCAGGATCGCCGAATCGACTTCGGTGAAGAACCGCGCCACGACATCGGGGTCCTCGGCGATCACAGCCTCGGTATGATTCGAGGAGTAGTTCTGGATATGGGCGATCGCGCCGGATATGCCGTCGACGACGGCGACCGAGATGATCGCGTCGAGATATTCGGTCGACCAGTCCTCCTCGGTCGCAGGCTTCAGGCCGGGGGCGACCTTCAGCACCGTCGGCGAAGCGCGGACCTCGCAGCCGGCCGCGGTGAGCACCTCGAGCAGCGGCGTCAGATGCGTGCCGATCGCGGCGCCATCGACAAGCAGGGTTTCAGCCGCGCCGCAGATACCGGTGCGGCGCATTTTGGCATTGACGACGATCTGCTTGGCCATCTCGATATCGGCCGAGCCATCGACATAGATATGGCAGAGGCCCTCGAGATGGGCGAAAACCGGCACGCGGGCCTCGCTCTGCACGCGGGCGACAAGGCTCTTGCCGCCGCGCGGCACGATGACGTCGATCGCTCCGTCCAAGCCGCGCAGCATGGCGCCGACGGCCGCGCGGTCGGTGACGGGCACGAGCTGAATAGCATGCTCTGGAAGTCCCGCCGCCTTCAGACCCTTGACCAGGCAGGCATGGATCGCCTGCGATGAACGGCGCGAATCCGAACCGCAGCGCAGGATCACGGCATTGCCCGCCTTGAGGCAGAGGGCGCCGGCATCGGCGGTGACGTTCGGCCGGCTTTCGAAAATGACGCCGATGACGCCGAGCGGCGTACGGACGCGCTCGATCTTCAACCCGTTCGGCCGGTCCCAGGCGGCGATGACTTCGCCGACCGGGTCGGCAAGGGCGGCAATGGCGCGGATTCCCTCGGCCATCTCGGCAACGCGTTTGTCGTTCAGCGTCAGCCGGTCGACGAAGGAGGCGAGCATCTCGCTGCCTTCGGTGTCTTTCAAATCCTTGGCATTCTCGGCAAGGATCTCCGCCTTGTTGGCCAGGATCGCATCGGCCATGGCGTTCAGCGCCCTGTTCTTGACCTCGGTGGACGCAAAGCTCAGCGGTCGCGCGGCAGCCTTTGCCTTGCGGCCGATGTCGTTCATCAGCGCGTCAATGTCAGGGCTTAGCGCAACGGTATCAAGCATGGGCCGCGTCCTTCTTCTGCCTTTCCGATTTCTGTCTGATCTGCGCGGTCATCACCATGTCGTCGCGATGGACCATGGCGGCACGGCCGGGATAACCGAGAATGGCCTCGATCTCCGCCGACTTGCGGCCGGCAATCCGGCGGGCATCCTCGGCATCGTAGCTGACAAGCCCGCGGGCGATCTCACGACCTTCAGGGCCGACGATCGCCACCGTATCGCCGCGGCTGAACAGGCCGGAAACGCCGCGCACACCGGCCGGAAGCAGGCTCTTGCCGGCGCCGAGGGCGGTGACGGCGCCGTCATCGACACGCAGTTCGCCGGCCGGCTGCAACTGTCCGGCGATCCAGGTCTTGCGGGCGGTGACCGGCGTGCCCGACGGCGCGAACCAGGAAGAACGGGCGCCGTTTTCGATCGCCGACAGTGGGCTTTCAGTCTTGCCGGAGGCGATGATCATGGCGCAGCCCGATGTCGTGGCGATCTTGCCGGCATCGATCTTGGTGCGCATGCCGCCGCGCGAAAGCTCGGAAGCCGCGCCGCCGGCCATCGCCTCGATCTCCGGGGTGATTTCGGAAATCGTCTCCAGAAACGTCGCGTTCGGGTCGAGATGCGGCGGCGCGGTGTAGAGGCCGTCGATATCGGACAAAAGGACGAGCAGATCGGCGCCGGTCATCGTCGCGACGCGGGCAGCCAGGCGGTCGTTGTCGCCATAGCGGATTTCGCTGGTGGCGACCGTATCGTTCTCGTTGATGATCGGCACGGCGCCGATTTTCAAAAGCTGATTGATGGTGGCGCGCGCATTGAGATAACGGCGGCGCTCCTCGGTATCCCCGAGCGTCAGCAGGATTTGGCCGGCGACGATCTCGCCGTGCGACAGGCTTTCCGACCAGGCGCGGGCCAGCGCGATCTGGCCGACGGCCGCCGCCGCCTGGCTTTCCTCCAGTTTCAGCGCGCCGGACGGCAGGTCGAGCACCGAGCGGCCGAGCGCGATGGCGCCGGAGGATACGACGAGCACGTCGATGCCCTTGGCCTTCAGCCCCGCAATGTCGGCGCACATGGCGTCAAGCCAGGCCTTTTTCAGCCCGGCCTTGCGATCGACCAGCAGGGCCGAGCCGATCTTGATGACGATGCGGCGGTAGCGGCCGAGCGGCTTACGGCTGGTCATCGGCCCCATCCTCGCCAAGGTCCTCAGCCTCATCGGCGACAGCAATGTCGCGATGGCGCAGCTTCGGCACCTTGGCCGGCTTTTCCTCGGCATTTTCTTCGACGATGATGTCGCGCAGCGCACGCAGCACCTCGGTCATGCCCTTGCCGGTGACGGCCGAAATCTGGAACGGCGTCTTGCCGCAGGCCTTGGCCAATTCCTTCGTCTTTTTCTTCAGTTCGGCTTCGTCGAGCACGTCGATCTGCGACAGCGCCACGATCTCGGGCTTGTCCGTCAGATCGTTGCCATAGGCTTCGAGCTCGTGCTTCACCGTCTTATAGGCCTTGCCGACCTTTTCCTCCTGGGCGGAGACGAGATGGAGCAGCACGCGGGTGCGCTCGACATGGCCGAGGAAACGGTCGCCGATGCCGACGCCCTCATGGGCGCCTTCGATCAGGCCCGGAATGTCGGCCAGGATGAATTCCCGCTCGTCGATGGTGGCGACGCCGAGATTGGGGTGCATCGTGGTGAAGGGATAATTGGCGATCTTCGGCCGGGCGCGGGTGACTGATGCCAGGAAGGTCGACTTACCGGCATTGGGCATGCCGACGAGGCCGGCATCGGCAATCAGCTTCAGCCGCAGCCAGATGGTCTTTTCCTCGCCGGGCAGGCCGGGATTGGCCCAATCCGGCGCTTGGTTGGTCGAGGTCTTGAAATGAGCGTTGCCGAAGCCGCCATTGCCGCCATGGGCGAGGCAGTAACGCTGACCTTCGACGGTGAGATCGCAGATCAGCGTTTCCCGGTCTTCCTCGAAGATCTGGGTTCCGACGGGAACCTTGAGCGTCACGTCGCTGCCATTGGCGCCGGTGCGGTTCCTGCCCATGCCATGGGTGCCGATCGTCGCCTTGAAATGCTGCTGAAAACGGAAATCGATCAGCGTGTTGAGGCCGTTGACGGTCTCGACCCAGACATCGCCGCCACGACCGCCATCGCCGCCGTCGGGGCCGCCGAACTCGATGAATTTCTCGCGCCGGAAGGAAACGCTGCCCCCGCCGCCGTCTCCGGATCGGATATAGACCTTTGCTTCGTCGAGAAATTTCATTTTACTTCCAGTATCCGGTGGCAGTTGGACGGCCCGTCTTGGCCCATTCGATATAGGCGGTTCCGACGGAGGTCAAAGATTATCGTGAATTTTGCGAGCTATAACATACAGTACGGCTTCGGTCTTGACGGCAGATACGATCTCGCGCGCATTGCCCGGAGCCTTGAGGGCGCCGATGTCATCGCACTGCAGGAGGTGACCCGCGGCTTCTCGCGCAACGGTTTTGCCGACATGGCGGCCGACTTTGCAGCCTGCTTTCCCGACTATTTCTGGGTGTATGGGCCGGCCTGCGACATCCATGTCGAGGCGGATAGCGGTGGTCGTCAGCCGGTGCGGGGCACCCGCTTCCAGTTCGGCAATATGGTGCTGTCGCGCTGGCCGATCCTTTCGACCCGGACGCTGCTTTTGCCGCGCAGCCGCACGATCGGCAAGATCAACCTGCAGCGCGGCGCGACCGAGGCGGTGATCGCGGTACCGGGCGGGGCGATCCGCGCCTATTCCGTTCATCTCGACCATGTCTCTCCCGACGAGCGCATTCGCCAGCTGCAATTTCTGAACGCGCATATCAACGCTTTCGTCCAGGAGGGCGGGTCGCTGACGGGGGGTAGCGAATTCGATCTGCCGGAGCCGCCGCTGCCGGAGGATTACGTCGTCATGGGCGATTTCAACATGGAGCCGGAATCGCCGGAATATTGCGCACTTGCCGGCGCCGGCGGCGGATATTACGGCCGCATCTCCAGGATCGGCACGCCGGTCGACGCCTTTGCGGCGCTCAAAGCTTACCGCCCGGAGAGCTACAGCTGGATGAATCCCGACGATCACGGCGAACGCATGCATCTCGATTATTGCTTCGTCAGTTGCGGCCTCGAGGGCCGGTTGAAATCCGCCCGGATCGATACGCAATCCGTCGGCTCTGATCATTTTCCCCTATGGGTCGAGATCGGCAATTGACGGAGACGCCGCCGCGGGCGGCGGCATCTCCTTTGTGATTACGCCACCTTGCGCGGCTGCAGCATGCCCGGCTGCAGCACGGTTTCGATGTGCGAGACCATGGTGTTGCGGGCGAAACAATAGATTTCGCCGCAACCGGTCATGCGGAAACCGAGCTTCTCCTGCAGCCGCAGCGAAGCCGGGTTGTCGGCGAAGACGCCGGAATGGATCGGCGTCTCCGGCATGCGGCGCGAAAAGCGCTCGATAATCCCAGCCACCGCCTCGCTCATATAGCCGCGCCGCCAGTAATAGCGGTTCAGCCAATAGCCGAGGTGCCAGCGGCCGTGGCGCAGCTCGATCGAGACGTTGCCGATATGGACATCGTCCTTGCCGGTGATCGCCAACGGCCAGTCCGGCAAGGCGCCCGAGGTGACCGGAACCAGCCAGTCCAGTGCATCCTGCCGGTCGAACGGCGCGGGCACGCGGGACAGCATGCGCGTGACGGCGAAATCGGAAAGCGATTCCGCAATCGCTGGCGCATCGCTCAGCCTGTGGGGGCGGAGCGTCAGCCGGGCGGTCGAGATGACAGGCGCGGGGCCTGGCATCATCGGCTTTGTCTCCGGCCTTTGCAGCGCGGTCGTGCTCATGCGATGTTCCCCCAGCTTCGGAGCGACATCCAGGTCTTGCGGTCGAGCCTGTACCATTCCACCGGCACGTTGCTGCCGAGCGCCAGCGAAGCGGCAAGCCCCGATCCCTGGAACTGGAAGCCGCACTTCTGGATGACGCGGCGCGAGGCGACGTTCATCACCCGGCAGCGGGCGTCGATCTGGTCGATATCCTGGCGTGTTCTGAACACCATATCGACCAGGGCATGGCAGGCCTCGGTGGTATAACCCTTGTTCCAATAGGGCTCGCCCAGCCAGTAGCCGATCTCGACGGTCCTGCCGTCGGCATGCGGCTCGACACCGCAGCAGCCGATAAAGGCGCCGTTTTCGGCTTTGGTGATTGCATAGACGCACTTGCCAATCTCGCCATTTTTCGTGCGACGCACGAAGTCGGCAGCATCATCGGCGGTATAAGGGTGCGGCATACGCGATACCATGGTGGCGACTTTGGCGTTATTGGCGAGATGGGCAAGGGCGTCGATGTCTTCTTCGTGGGGCGCGCGCATGACGAGCCTTTCCGATAACAAGACAGGGCAATCGGTCCTTAACCGCTCCGGCCTCAGCCGTTCTTCGGAAGCCACCTGGCCTTCCCGGGGCGACCGAGATTGGTCAACCCTTAACAATTCGCCTTGCATGTTCAGTCCTCCTGTTTGGACAAAGAAAAGGGGAGATGGCGCCCCATCTCCCCTGTTTTCTGGACTGAACCTGGTACGGCCAGCCGGGTCGATGAGACGCCGGCTGTTTTAGAGCGCTACCGGCTTATTCCGCTGCTTCCGCTTTCGGCATGACAGACACGTAGACGCGACCGTTGGCCTTGGTTCGGTAGTTCACATTGCCGGCGGTAAGCGCAAAAATCGTGTGATCCTTGCCGAGGCCGACGTTGGAACCCGGATGCCACTGCGTCCCGCGCTGACGCACGAGGATGTTGCCTGCGATGACGGCTTCGCCGCCGAACTTCTTCACGCCAAGGCGCTTGGATTCGGAATCGCGACCGTTGCGCGAGGAACCGCCAGCTTTTTTGTGTGCCATTGGAGTTCTCCTTTAAACCTTGTCCCGTTGATCTTACTTGGCAGCCACGATGTCCGTGATACGGACGACCGTGTGATGCTGACGATGGCCGCGCGAACGCTTCGAATTCTGACGGCGGCGCTTCTTGAAGGCAATGACCTTCTTGCCGCGGTTCTGTTCGACGACTTCTGCCTTGACAGAGGCGCCGGTGACGAAGGGCGCACCGATCGCAGCGTCGGCGCCTTCGCCGATCACGAGCACTTCGGTGAATTCAATGGAGTCGCCAGCGGTGGCTTCCAGCTTTTCGATGGTCAGCACGTCGTTGGCTGCCACACGGTACTGTTTACCGCCGGTCTTGATGACTGCGAACATTTTTTATCCTTTCATGTTCGTTCCAGCTCTCCCCGCTGATCAGCAGGGTGGCCGTCTTTTTATCAGTCGAAGTTAAGCAGGGATTTCAGAGGGCTGGCCTCGAGCTCTTCCTGCCGGTGAAACGCCCCACGCGAGCGCGGGACTGGCAAGGCACGGATTACTCCGAACCTATTGCGCAGCCGAGATACGCGAGTGACAAAAAAGTGTCAAGGCAAAAGGATGGAATGCTTCGACTTTTCGGCTTGCCAACCCGTCACAGGCTCGTTATGAGAACGCCCGCGCCGAACAAGCGCCGACCTGACCGCGGAGAGGTGGCAGAGTGGTCGAATGCACCGCACTCGAAATGCGGCATACCTGCAAGGGTATCGTGGGTTCAAATCCCACCCTCTCCGCCATGAATTTCCCGGGATTATTAACGTTTTGAGATTACCGGGAGATTGCCGTGACCGGCGCTCAGAATCGCATGCATTCCAAGGCCGCACGAGAGCCGCTCCCGAATCAAACATCGCGCTTTGCTTGCGCTGATTCTGCCCGATATGCATTGAGCGAAACAGGCAGGAGACAAATATACGGGGTGGCTCTTGGTGCGGTATCTCGTCAGGTACCCAGCACCTTCTTCACCCAGGTGCCAACCTCATCACCGCTGCTCATATCTGCCTGCACCAGCCCATCGATCATGAAGGTCGGCGAGACGTGGATGCCGTTTTGCCGGGCATATTTGCAGTGCCACTTGATCTCCCGGTCGAGATCCGGGATTGCGAAGGCTTCTTTCAGCTTGACGCCGCTGTAGCGTTCCAGGCGCTCGATGATCTGGTTCGGCGTCACATCCATATTCGGGCCGCCGGCATGGCGCTCGAATTCGAATTCCTCCCGGTGAGCCGCGATGGCGGCCATCACCTTCTTTGCTGTCTGCTTGCCACCTTCCAACGTTGAGGCTGCGATGATGCAGCGGACGAGGACACCCGAATACATATGCCAGGGCTGCGACTGCAGGCGGATCTTCACGGTGATCCTGTCTTCGCCCGCCTGGCTCAGCAGTTCTTCGAACTTATTGAACGCTCTGACCGAGTAAGGGCAAGTCGGCTCCAGAAAGGCTTCGAAGATGCGGGATCCAGTGCCCAAGTCAGCGGATCGGCGTGCCAGGAAGTGGTCGTCATGGAATTCCTCTCTGAGGTAAAGTATCCGGAGCAACTTAGGTCACCAGGCTCCAGAAGCCATGCTTCTTGCCGTGCCGACGTTTGAGTTCCGCGACATAGAGGTCATGGGATCTGGTGTTGCCGAAATCATCGATATGAGGCGCAAAGGATGCACAGTCCGCCAGATGCCTCGCCGCATGCTTATAGCGGCCGGACCGGCCGCTATCGAGCGCGAAATCGATAATGGAGCGCAAGACAATGGTTGCCGCGAGCGGATGTTTCTCCGCCAGAGCTTCGGCCGCCAGCGTCATCGAGCTCATAGAGATTGCCATCCAGTTCCGCCTTTCTGCTCACTACAAGTTTTGCCGCCTCGGCAGGCGTCGGCCAATTGAGAAAAAACGCAAGTGCCTGGTGGACGTCAGGAAAAGCCCGGGCATGGACAAATGCCTTCTCCTCGGCCTCAAGATCGTCGAAATCAGGCAGCCGCCTGAGGAAAGCCTTGAGGTGCTCGCTATGCAGCGACTGCTCGAAACATGTCCATCTATAGGTCTGTGCCTCCGCTGCACGCCCCAGGGCCTCGAGCGTCTCAACGCGCGCGCGCTGCCATTCGAATGGCATGTCGGCCCAGCCTCTCCTGTCGGCCTCATCCAACGTCTCAAGCGCTTCCTTCGCCCGACCGGCCGAGAGCAGACGATTGGCGATGTCGGCAGCTATCATCGGCGCCTTGCGCGCGTCCTCGGGGTGTTGGCCAATGTAGGCATCAACATCGCCCTGGGCGTCGGCAATTTCCTGCAAGGCTATGCGCACCGTTAGATCTCGCTGCGTGCCGCCGATCTCATCTTCGTAAAGGGGGCCCGCGCTGCCCCAGCCGATGATCTCGCGCTCGTCTTCCGCCGGCTTGTCTTTCGGCTCCTTGGACCATTGGACGAAGAGGGTCTTCAAGCAATCGAGACCATCCTTGCCGAGAGCTGGCGCCATCGCCGCAATCAGGTTGTCGTACTGGCCGTAACCATCGTCTTGCACGGCTTTGAACACCTTCTCGGCCAGGACATTGGAGTCAATCTTGGCGGACGCGGCGATTGCGGCAGCATCCTCGCAAGCCTGATGAAAACTTTGGATGACAGAACCGCTGCTCTCGTTGGATCTCTCAAAGATCGAATTCGCCAGGGCGAGGAACTGCCATATCAGTTCGAAGGCCTCCTGGGGATCATCTGCGGCAACCGTCTCTGTGATCGTCTTGCGCTGCGTTTCCAGGTCGGTCTTCAGCGCCTTCACTTTGCGCCAGTTGATGAGGGTGCGAGCGCGGGCGATGCTGGCAAGCCGCTTTCGTACCTCACGCGCGACCTCGGCGCTGCCGTAATTGCCGGCAAGCTCCATTCGAAGCCGTCGCTTGTGGGCAGCACTGCCCATGCTGATCTCGACCAGCAGCTCGGCAAGGCGATGCGCACCAAGGGATTCAAGATTCTTCGCATTGAGTGTTGTCTTGGCTGCCATCGGTCATCGCTATCGTTTCTGCGATGACCCTACCCTGCAGGCGGTGCGAGGCCAAGGTCCGGGAATGTGCACAGGGATAATCCTCTGTGCCTCGCTATTAGCTAAAAACTAACGCTGCCTCGTAACGACTCCTAAAGCCGGTTTTGGCACCTTGTTGCCTGTCGAATATTGCTTCCAATTTCTCGCTGGGGTTGATTATGAGTCATAATAAAGACGCCTGGGTCAGCCAGCGCGCTTATTCACTATGGGAATCGGAAGGCAGGCCGGATGGGCGTGGGGAAAGCCATTGGGCGCAGGCGCTGAGGGAGTTCGAGCAACTGGAGCTGACGAAGGCCTCGCCTGATGGAAACGATCTCATCGAGAAGCTGAAGGCAGCCGGGCGGCTGATGCGGATCTATGACGAGTCGGCGCCCGCCGTTCAGAACGACCGGCAGATGAAGGCGGCTCGCTAGGCCGTATTTTTCAATCCTTGGGTTGCCGAAATATTCAGCGGCATTCCAGGCGGACGATCGGCCTTGCCGGCAGGCGTCTTGCCACCTCGACGAAACCGGCATCCAGAAACATCGACAGCGTTCCCGGATAGAGCTCGGCTCCGTTCGAAGCACGGGCTGCCTGATCGACAGGGTAGGCTTCGAGACATTCGGCGCCGTTCGCGCTTGCGAATTCGACGGCGTGTTTCAATAACAATCGCGACAGACCCTGCCGCCGGAACGGCTTGCGGGCGATGAAGCAATTGATCGACCAAACCGGCTTGTCATCCACCGGCGCAAAGGGTTTTGAGCGGCGCAGCCGATCGAATACGGCGCGTGGCGCGACACCGCACCATCCGGCCGGTTCATTCTCGTGATAACCGAGAATACCGGGCGGGCGCCGTTCGGCGACGAGGCTTCGGAACCAGGTGCGATTTCCCTCGCCCCATCCTGCCTTGTAGTCGGCATTCGGACGATACCAGTAAGCGCAGCGACAATTCCGGCCGTCGGCGCAATCGTCGAAGACCGCTTCGATATCGGCCAGGCGGTCGGTGGTTGCGGGGAAGAAAGAGAAGCGATCCTGCATCCGGGCAAATTATGGCGCGGGCGGGTGATCGGCAAGCAGTCGCCCGTGCCGGCCGATCAGCCGCGGCGGCCCACCAGCTTGCAATGCTTATTCTTTAGCGGCCGACGTCGTCCGGCTGTCGCCGCCGGTCGGCATTCGCCGGCGTGCGGCTCGCCCTGACGCTACTGGCGTGCGGCCCAGCTCAGGCCACGCCGCAGGATGAGGGGCATGTAGGGATGGTCGAATTCGGCTGCGACATGGCCGAGGGCGGAATAGAAGATGCGGCCGGCACCGAAATGGCGCTTGAAGGCGACCGGCATCACGACATTGCGGGCTGCCGGATCATAGGCGCCGGTGAAGGTGGTGGTCGCCAGGATTTCGACTGTCGGATCATAATGCAGATAATATTGCTCCGACCGGTAGTCGAAATCGGGAATGCCGTCCATGACCGGATCGTCCTGGCGGGTAACGGCGACGCGGAAGTCGATGATGTTGCCGGGATGAGCGACCCAGGTGACGCCGGAGACATAGCGGAAAGGCGCGCTTTCCTTGAAGGAGGTGGCGAGCGCGCCGTGATGGCCGGCAAGCCCCAGCCCGCCGCGCACGGCTTCGACCAAGGCGCTAGCGTGGGGTTTTTCCAGCGTTTCGCCGGTGATGATCGGCACCAGCAGATCGGCTTTGGCGAGCGTCGGCGATCCGAATATGCCGAGATCGCCGGTGACCTCGACCGTAAAATCGTCCTCGCGTAAGAGATCGGCGACGATATGAGCGCATTGCTCCGGCTCATGGCCCTGCCAGCCGCCCCAAACGACCAATGCCTTCCTCATTCGCGCGCTCCCCTGTCCGATTGCCGCGGTCCGTTGCATCATGGTGGTGAACGCCCCTTAGAGGGGGCGGCTATGCAAATCACGCGAATAATTCGCGAAGGTTGGCGGTTCGGGCCAAATCATATAGGGCCGGGGCAGTTCGGCATTTGACGTATTGTCCGTTCACGCCGATCGTAATTCCTTCTTTTTATTGACGTGTATCTCGTCTAGGTTTCTTTCATCTCTCGCTAATAATAAGGGTGGTGCATGGCAGGTGAAACGGTTCTTGTCGTCGGCGGCGCCGGTTATATCGGCTCGCATACGTGTCTCGACTTGGCGAACAAGGGCTACAAGCCTGTCGTCTTCGATAATTTTTCCAACGGCCATCGCGAGTTCGTCAAATGGGGGCCGGCCGAGGAAGGCGATATTCGCGATCGCCCCCGGCTGGACGAGGTGCTCGCCAAGCACAAGCCGGCAGCGATCCTGCATTTTGCAGCACTGATCGAGGTCGGCGAATCGGTCAAGGATCCGGTTTCCTTCTACGAGAACAATGTGATCGGCACGTTGACGCTGCTTTCGGCGGCGCAGGCGGCCGGCATCAATGCCTTCGTCTTCTCCTCCACCTGCGCCACCTACGGCCTGCCGCAGAGCGTGCCGCTCGACGAGACGCATCGGCAGGTGCCGATCAATCCCTACGGGCGGACGAAATATATCGTCGAACAGGCGCTTGCCGATTACGACCAGTACAAGAGCCTGCGCTCGGTGGTGCTGCGCTATTTCAATGCCGCCGGCGCTGATTTCGAAGGCCGGATCGGCGAATGGCACCAGCCGGAGACGCATGCGATCCCGCTGGCGATCGACGCGGCACTCGGCCGCCGCCAAGGCTTCAAGGTGTTCGGCAGCGATTATGAGACGCGCGACGGCACCTGCGTGCGCGACTATATCCATGTGCTGGATCTTGCCGATGCGCATGTGCGCGCCGTCGAATATCTGCTGAAGGGCGGAGAGTCCGTCGCGCTCAACCTCGGCACCGGCACCGGCACCACGGTCAGGGAATTGCTCGGCGCGATCGAGGATGTGTCGAACCGGCCTTTCCCGGTCGAATATATCGGCCGACGCGAAGGCGATTCGCATACGCTGGTCGCCAATAACGACAAGGCGCGCGACGTGCTCGGCTGGGTGCCGCAGTATGATCTCAATCAGATCATCCGTTCCGCCTGGAACTGGCATGCCAAAACCAACCAGCATTGAGCCCGGAATTGAGAAGGGCGCTAGGCCGAACATCCTGCTGATCACGGCGGACCAGTGGCGTGGCGATTGCCTGTCGGTCGTCGGTCATCCTTGCGTGAAAACGCCCAATGTCGATGCGCTGGCGCGCCAGGGCACGCTGTTCCGGCGGCACTATGCAGGGGCGGCGCCCTGCTCGCCGGCGCGGGCCACACTCTATACCGGCCTCTACCAGATGAACCATCGCGTCTGCCGCAATGGTTCGCCGCTTGATGCCCGCTTCGACAATCTGGCGCTGGCCGCCCGGCGGGCGGGATACGACCCGACGCTGTTCGGCTATACGGACACGGCGCCCGATCCGCGTGGCATGGATGCCAATGATGCGCATCTGACGAGTTATGAAGGCGTGTTGCCAGGCTTTACTTCACGCCAGCTTCTGCCGGAGCATGAAAGGCAGTGGCTCTCCTGGCTCCGATCCCGCGGTCATCGGGACGCCGTCAGCCGCGACATCCATATTCCCGTCGGCGCTGCAGCCGGCGACATTTCCGATGCGGCGCCGGCCTATTCCAGCGACGAGACCCAGACGGCGTTCCTCGCCGGCGAGTTCATCCGCTGGCTGGGTGAGCAGGACAGGCCGTGGTTTGCGCATGTCTCTTTCCTGCGCCCGCATCCGCCCTTTTCGGTGCCGGAGCCATTCAACCGGATGTTCACGCCGGGCGAGGGGCCGGCTTTTGCGCGAGCGGCAAACGCCCAAGCGGAAGAGGCGCGTCATCCCTATCTCGCCTATGCGATGCCGCGCACCGGCAAGGGCAGTTTCATCCACGGCGCGAAGGGGCCGCTCAGCGATTGGAACGGCGAGGATTTCGCGGCGATCCGGGCGATCTATTACGGCATGATAGCAGAGGTCGATGCGCAGCTCGGCCGGATCTGGCAGGCGCTGCAGGATGCCGGCGCTTGGGACGATACGCTTATCGTCTTCACCTCGGACCACGCCGAGATGGCGGGCGACCACTGGTCGCTGGGGAAGGGCGGCTTCTTCGACGGCAGCTACCATATTCCGCTTGTCATTCGCGATCCCGCAAGCGGGGCGGCGGCCGGGGTCGTCGACGATTTCACCAGCGCTGCGGATGTTTTTCCGACCCTCTGTCAAAGGCTAGGCATCGAGGCGCAGAACGGGCTCGACGGCCGATCGCTCATGCCTTTCGTCGAGGGCGGTAGCGCGGACGGCTGGCGGGATGCGGCATTCTGGGAATTCGATTTCCGCGATATCGCCGGCGGCGAGACGGAGCGGTATTTCGGGCTCAGGTCGAACGAGTGCAATCTCGCGGTGATCCGCGACGCGCGGTTCAAATATGTGCATTTTTCCGCCTTGCCGCCGTTGCTCTTCTATCTCGGCGACGATCCGATGGAGCTTAAGAATGTCGCGGCCGATCCCGCCTATGCGGCGATCCGGCTCGACTATGCCGAAAAGCTGCTGTCGCTGAGGGCGCGGCACCTCGATCAGACGCTCGCCTATACCGAGCTGACGGAAAAAGGGCCGGTGACGCGCCGGCCCTGATGCCTTTTACCCGAGATAATCGCGCTTGCCGATCGGCGCACCCTGGTTGCGCAGGATGGCGTGGGCGGTAGTGACGTGGAAATAGAAGTTTGGTAGGGCGAAGGCGGTGACATAGTCGACGCCCGGAAGCACGATGCCGCTCTTGCCCGGCAGGGTGATTTCCCGCGCTTCCGTGCCCTCCAGCGCTTCCTCAGAGAAGCCGGCGAGATAGGCTTCGGTCTTGGCCAGACGCTCGCGCAGTTCGTCGAACGTCTTCTCATTGTCCTCGAATTTCGGGGCGTCGGTGGCGGTCAGCCTAGAGAGGGTGAATTTGGCGCTGTCGCTGGCGCGCTGATACTGGCCGGAGAGCGGCAGCATGTCGGGCGCGAGACGCGCGGCGACCAAGACGGCGGGATCGATGTTCTTTTCCTTCGCATAGGCTTCCGCCTTGTCGAGATAGGTTTTCAGGCTGGCGAGGCCGCGCTGGAACATCGGAACGGTGAGGCGATAGATCGAAATGGACATCTGTCCTGTCTCCAAAATCTTTAAATGACTGGCCGCGTCGAGAAATCGAAGACGCCTGCGGCCGCGGTCCCGCCTTCGATCTCCATAGATGGAGGCGGTCTTGGTCTTTCACAACAGAGGCAATGCAGGCGGTGATCGCGACGTGCGCGGCCTTGCGTCTTCTTCCCGATCTCGTCGCCGCGAAAGAGGCTTGACGCCGTTCCCAGAAAATGGAATGAATATTCCGAAGAGCAAATTTTACGGTTTGTTTGTTCCGTTTTGCACGGAGCGCCGCAGGAGAGGCGGCAGGAAATCGCGGCTCCAGGGCAAATGCCTGGGGCTCCGGCGTGAGGAGGGTGCAGCCGGGCACCGTTTGTGGAGGAAGTAAAATGAAAAAGTTTATCCTGGGCACTGCGATGGCGCTCGTCATGTCGACGGCCGCTCACGCAGAAACCGTCGGCGTTTCGATGGCGAAATTCGACGACAACTTTCTGACCGTGCTGCGAAACGGCATGACCGATTATGCCAAGACGCTGAGCGGCGTAACCCTGCAGGTCGAAGACGCGCAGAACGACGTTTCCAAGCAGCAGAGCCAGATCCAGAATTTCATCGCCTCCAAGGTCGATGCCATCATCGTCAACCCGGTCGATACCGACGCGACCACGGCAATGTCGAAGCTCGCCGCCGATGCCGGCATTCCGCTGGTTTACGTCAACCGCCAGCCGGTCAATGTCGACACGTTGCCGGACAAACAGGCCTTCGTCGCCTCCAACGAGCAGGAATCCGGTACGCTGGAAACCAAGGAAATCTGCCGCATTCTCGGCGGCAAGGGCAAGGCCGTCGTCATCATGGGCGAGCTTTCCAACCAGGCTGCGCGCATGCGCACCCAGGACGTCCATGACGTCATCAAGACCGATGAATGCAAGGGCCTGGAGATCGTCGAAGAGCAGACGGCCAACTGGGATCGTACCCAAGGCGCCGACCTGATGACCAACTGGCTCTCCAGCGGCATCGAATTCGACGCGGTTATCTCCAACAACGACGAAATGGCGATCGGCGCCATCCAGGCGCTGAAGGCAGCCGGCAAGGACATGACCAAGGTCGTCGTCGGTGGTGTCGACGCCACGCAGGACGCGCTTGCCGCCATGCAGGCAGGCGATCTCGACGTCACGGTGTTCCAGGATGCCGCCGGCCAGGGCAAGGGTTCGCTCGACACGGCGCTCAAGCTCGCCAAGGGCGAAAAGACCGAGAAGAAGGTTTATATTCCCTTCCAGCTCGTCACGCCTGAAAACGTCAAGGACTTCGTCACCAAGAACTGAGGCGAACGCCAAACCGGATGCGGGCTTTGCCCGCATCCTTTTCGCCTGTCCGGAGGAGATGATATGGCCGTCAGCCCGACAACCATGGCCGCCGTGCGCGCGAGCGGCGCAGTCCCGAATGCGGAATATCTGTTGAGCGCCGAGGGCGTTCGCAAGGAATTTCCCGGTGTCGTCGCCCTCGACGACGTGCAGTTCCGGCTGAAGCGCGCCTCCGTGCATGCGCTGATGGGCGAAAACGGCGCCGGCAAATCGACGCTGATGAAGATCCTCGCCGGCATCTACATACCCGATAAAGGTGACATCCGCCTGAAAGGCATCGAGATCCAGCTGAAATCTCCGCTCGACGCGCTGGAGAACGGCATTGCCATGATCCATCAGGAACTGAACCTGATGCCGTTCATGACGGTTGCCGAAAATATCTGGATCCGCCGCGAACCGAAGAACCGCTTCGGCTTCGTCGATCACGGCGTGATGCATCGCATGACCGAAGAGCTGTTTGCCCGGCTGAATATCGACATCGATCCCGATATCGAGGTCCGGTACCTGTCGGTCGCCAACCGGCAGATGGTCGAGATCGCCAAGGCGGTTTCCTATAATTCCGACGTGCTGATCATGGACGAGCCGACTTCGGCGCTGACCGAGCGCGAGGTCGAGCACCTCTTTCGCATTATCCGCGACCTCAGGGCGCAGGGCATCGGCATCGTCTACATCACCCACAAGATGAACGAGCTTTTCGAGATCGCCGACGAGTTCTCCGTCTTTCGTGACGGCCGTTATATCGGCACGCATGCCTCCACCGATGTGACCCGCGACGACATCATCCGCATGATGGTCGGGCGCGAGATCACCCAGATGTTCCCCAAGGAAGAGGTGCCGATCGGCGAGGTCATGCTCTCGGTCAAGGATCTTTGCCTCAACGGTGTCTTCAAGAACGTCTCCTTCGAGGTGCGGGCGGGCGAGATCCTCGGCGTGGCCGGCCTGGTCGGTTCCGGGCGGTCGAATGTCGCCGAAACGCTGTTTGGCGTGACGCCGGCAAGCTCCGGCTCGATCGAGCTCTACGGCAAGCCGGTGACGATTTCCTCGCCGACCGAGGCCATCCGCCACCAGATGGCGTTCCTGACCGAGGACCGCAAGGATACCGGCTGTCTGCTGATCCTCGATATTCTCGAGAACATGCAGATCGCCGTGCTGCAGGACAGATACGTCAAGGGCGGCTTCGTGCAGCAGGGTGCCATCGAGGCGACCTGCGAAGACATGGCAAAAAAGCTGCGGGTGAAAACCCCAATCTCTACGAGCGGGTGGAGAATCTTTCGGGCGGCAATCAGCAGAAGGTGCTGATCGGGCGCTGGCTGCTCACCAATCCGCGGATCCTCATCCTCGACGAGCCGACGCGCGGCATCGATGTCGGGGCCAAGGCGGAAATCCACCGGCTGGTGACCGAAATGGCGCGAAACGGCGTGGCGGTCATCATGATCTCATCCGAGATGCCCGAGGTTCTCGGGATGAGCGACCGCATCATGGTCATGCATGAGGGACGCGTGACCGGTTTCCTCAATCGCGATGAAGCAACGCAGATCAAGGTGATGGAGCTGGCTGCGCAGTGATGCGCCGTCCGTCATCGCCCAAGGGAGGTTTGACATGAGTACCAAGGCAGCAGAGGGCGCGGCTCCGCTCGCAACCCGGCAACGGCGGCGGCGTTTGCCGACCGAGCTCAGCATTTTCCTCGTGCTCGTCGGCATCGCGCTCATCTATGAAGCGCTCGGCTGGATGTTCATCGGCCAAAGCTTCCTGATGAATTCGCAGCGCCTGACGATCATGATCCTGCAGGTCTCCGTCATCGGCATCATCGCCGTCGGCGTCACCCAGGTCATCATCACCGGCGGTATCGACCTGTCATCCGGCTCGGTCGTCGGCATGACGGCGATGATCGCCACGAGCTTCGCCCAATCGTCGACCTGGGGACGGGCGGTCTTTCCGTCGCTGACCGACCTGCCGGCTTTCGTGCCGATCATGATCGGGCTGCTGATCGGGGCGGCCGCCGGTCTCGCCAACGGCGCGCTCATCGCCTACACGAAAATCCCACCGTTCATTGCAACGCTCGGCATGTTCGTTTCGGCCCGCGGTGTCGCGAAGTGGTATACGAAGGGACAGCCGGTTTCCGGGATCACCGAGCAGTTTCACTTCATCGGCACCAAGGCGTGGCCGGTCGTCGTCTTCCTGGTCGTTGCGCTGATCTTTCACATCGCGCTGCGCTACACCCGTTACGGCAAGTTCACCTATGCCATCGGCGCCAACCCGCAGGCGGCACGCGTTTCCGGCATCAACATCGAGGCGCATCTCGTCAAGGTCTATGTGATCGCCGGATTGCTGGCCGGCTTGGCCGGCATCGTCACGGCGGCACGCGCCGAAACCGCGCAGGCCAGCATGGGCGTCGGATATGAACTCGATGCGATCGCCGCGACCGTCATCGGCGGCACTTCGCTCACCGGCGGCGTCGGGCGCATCACCGGCACCGTCATCGGCACCATCATCCTCGGGGTCATGACATCAGGTTTCACCTTCCTTAGGATCGACGCCTATTACCAGGAGATCGTCAAAGGTCTGATCATCGTCGCGGCTGTGGTCATCGACGTCTACCGCCAAAAGAAGCGCCGCAAGCACTGATCTCAGATAGTGCGATCCGAATTGTTTTCGCGGGGGCTTCGGCCCCCGTTCCGTTTTTAGAGCGCGAGAACGGATTTATAAAAAAGAGGTGGCGAATTCCGTCAGCTTTTCTATTCTGGTCTTCCCGCTCGGGCAGCGCAGGAAGACAGATGCAATTCGTATTTGACGGCCACAACGACGTTCTCCTTCGACTCTGGACACATTCAAAAGACGGCAGCGATCCGATCGCGGAATTTGCAGAGGGCACGACGGTCGGGCATATCGATGCGCGCCGGGCCAGGGAGGGTGGCCTTTCAGGCGGTCTTTGCGCCATCTATATTCCCTCCGGCGATCTGGTCTTTGCCGATCCGGATGCCGAAGGCCGTTATATCACGCCGATGGCGGCCCCTCTCGATCCGCTCCCTTCCCTTGCCATTGCCACTGAAATGGCCGCGATCGCGCTGCGGCTCGACCAGGCCGGCGCCTGGCGGCTCTGCCGGACGGTAAAAGATATCCGCGGCGCCATGGCCGACAATATTTTTGCCGCCGTCCTGCATATGGAGGGCTGCGAGGCTATCGGCGCCGATCTTGCGGCGCTCGAGGTGTTCTACGCAGCCGGGCTGCGGTCGCTCGGGCCGGTCTGGAGCCGGCACAATGTCTTCGGTTACGGCGTGCCCTTCGCCTTCCCGATGTCGCCGGACACGGCGCCCGGTCTTACCGATGCCGGCTTCGCGCTGGTCAGGGAATGCAATCGTCTCGGCATCGTGGTCGACCTGGCCCATATCACCGAAAAGGGCTTTTGGGACGTGGCGAAGACGACAGACCAGCCGCTGGTCTCCAGCCATTCCAATGCCCACGCATTGACGCCGGTCGCGCGCAATCTGACCGACAGGCAGCTCGATGCGATCCGCGAAAGCCGCGGGCTCGTCGGCATCAATTATGCCACCGCCATGCTGCGTCCCGACGGCCGCTCGGATAGCGATACACCGCTTGCCGACATGGTCCGCCATATCGACTATCTGGTGAACCGCATCGGCATCGATTGCGTGGGCCTCGGATCGGACTTCGACGGGGCCACAATTCCTGAGGAAATCGGCGATGCCAGCGGCAATCAGAAGCTGATTGCCGCTCTCAGGGAGGTTGGTTATGGTGAGGCCGATCTCACGAAACTTGCCCGTGAAAATTGGCTTCGCATCCTCGCACAAGCCTGGCGGGAGGACGACGCCTAAAGCGTTGCGCACCTCTGGACGCGCCAGGAATGGGCAATAGTTTTAATGAGGCAGGACCGACAAAACGCTTCGTAATCAATCAAAACAGGGGGAACTGACCATGATGATGACCAAGCTTAGCCGCAATTTCCGCATGCTTTCCACGGGGGCTGCTCTTTCGCTGCTGATGATGACAGCACCCGCCGCCTTCGCCGAGACACCCAAGGATACGCTGGTCGAGGGCTTTGCCATCGACGACATCATCACGATGGATCCCGGCGAGGCGTTCGAGCTTTCGACCGCCGAAGTCACCAGCAACAGCTACAGCCTGCTCGTCCGTCTCGACATGGAGGACACGTCCAAGGTGAAGGGTGATCTGGCCGAGAGCTGGAGCGTTTCCGATGACGGTCTGACCTATACGTTCAAGCTTAAATCCGGCATGAAATTCGCTTCCGGCAACCCGATCACCGCCGAGGACGTCGCGTGGTCGTTCGAGCGCGCCGTCAAGCTCGACAAGAGCCCGGCCTTCATCCTCACCCAGTTCGGCCTGACCGGCGACAACGTCACCGAAAAGGCCAAGGCGGCCGATGCCGGCACCTTCGTCTTCACCGTCGACAAGGCCTATGCGCCGAGCTTCGTGCTCAACTGCTTGACGGCAACGGTTGCCTCCGTCGTCGACAAGAAGCTGGTGATGGAGCATGTGAAGGCGGTGACACCCGATGCCGAGCACAAATACGACAATGATTTCGGCAATGAATGGCTGAAAACAGGCTATGCCGGCTCCGGGGCCTACAAGCTGCGCGAATGGCGCGCCAACGAAGTGGTCGTTCTGGAACGCAACGACAATTATTACGGCGACAAGGCAAAGCTCAACCGCGTCATCTACCGCTATATGAAGGAAAGCGCTGCCCAGCGCTTGGCGCTCGAAGCCGGCGATATCGATATCGCCCGCAACCTCGAGCCTGGCGACATCGACGCCGTTTCCAAAAATGCCGATCTCGCGACGACGAGCGCGCCGAAGGGCACGATCTATTATGTCAGCCTCAACAACAAGAACGAGAACCTGAAGAAGCCCGAGGTCCAGGAAGCCTTCAAATACCTGGTCGACTATGATGCGATCGGCGCAACGCTGATCAAGGGGATCGGCGAAATCCACCAGACCTTCCTGCCGAAGGGCCAGCTCGGCGCGCTCGACGAAAATCCCTACAAGCTCGATGTCGCCAAGGCCAAGGAACTGCTCGCCAAGGCCGGCGTGCCCGATGGTTTCTCGATCACCATGGATGTGCGCAACACGCAGCCGGTGACCGGGATCGCCGAATCCATGCAGCAGACGCTGGCGCAGGCCGGCGTGAAGATGGAAATCATCCCGGGTGACGGCAAGCAGACGCTGACCAAGTACCGCGCCCGCACCCACGACATGTATATCGGCCAGTGGGGCTCGGATTATTTCGACCCGAATTCCAATGCCGATACCTTTACCGGCAATCCCGACAATTCCGACGCCGGCACGGTGAAGACGCTCGCATGGCGCAATGCCTGGGAAGCGCCGGAGCTCGACAAACAGGCGAAGGCCGCACTGCTGGAACGCGATGCCGCCAAGCGCGCCGCCATATATCAGGATATCCAGAAGAAATATCTGGCCAATAGCCCCTTCGTCTTCATCTTCCAGCAGACCGAAGTGGCCGGCTACCGCAAGAACCTGAAGGACTTCAAGCTGGGTCCGAGCTTCGACACCAATTTCGTCGGTCCGATCGCCAAGGAATAGTCCGGCAGGATCGATCGCTTGAGCACCGTCGAAACAACACAGGAGGCGCGGCCCCGCAAGGGCCGTGCAGGGGCCTTTACAAAGGCTGCCGGGCGGTTCCTGTTTGCCGCCGTCACCACCTATCTCGGCCTCCTGGCCGTCACCTTCTTCATCGGCCGCGTCGTGCCGATCGATCCCGTGCTCGCCATTCTCGGTGACCGCGCGCCCAGCCACGTCGTCGAGCGGGTGCGCCAGGAAATGGGCTTCAACCTGCCGCTCTATCAGCAGTTCTTCATCTATATCAAAGGTATCCTGTCCGGTGATTTCGGCAATTCGGTGCTGACGACCAATCCCGTCATGGTCGATATCCGCCGCGTCCTGCCGGCAACCATCGAGCTTGCGACGCTCGGAACGCTGATCGGCGCTTTCGTCGGCGTGCCGCTCGGCGTTCTCGCCGCCGTGCGCCGCGGCAGCATCGCCGACCAGGTGGTGCGCGTCGTCGGCCTCGTCGGTTATTCGGTGCCGATCTTCTGGCTGGCGCTGATTTCGCTCGTCATCTTCTATGCGCAGCTGCGCTGGGTGGCATTTCCCGGCCGCATCGACATCGTTTTCGAATATACGTTCACGCCGATCACGGGCCTGTATCTGCTAGATAGTGCCTGGCAGGGTCAATGGGACGTCTTCTACGACGTCTTTCGCCACATCATCCTGCCTGCATCGCTGCTCGGCTATTTCTCGCTCGCCTATATCAGCCGCATGACGCGCAGCTTCATGCTGAACGAGCTTTCCCAGGAATATATCGTCGCCGCGCGCGCCAAAGGGCTTTCGGAAACGCGGGTGATCTGGGGCCACGCGCTGCGCAATGCCGCCGTGCCGCTGGTCACCGTCATCGCGCTTTCCTATGCCGGCCTGCTCGAAGGATCGGTGCTGACCGAGACCGTCTTCTCCTGGCCCGGCATCGGGCTTTACATCACCAATTCACTGCAGAACGCCGATATGAACGCCGTGCTCGGCGGCACCATCGTCATCGGCACTGTTTTCATCGGCATCAACCTTCTGTCCGATCTTCTCTACCGGACGCTCGACCCGAGGACGCGAAACCGATGACCGCTCCCGCCAGCCCATCTCCTGCGATGAGCCGCCGCGAATGGTTGTTGTCCGACCGGCCGCAATCGCGTCTGCAGGCGCGTCTTGGCCGCGCCTACGTCACCTGGCGGCAGTTCACGGCCAACCGGCTTGCCGTCGTCGGCCTGCTGATCATCGTCGCGCTGCTTTTCGTCGCCGCCTTCGCCAATCTCATCGCCACGCATGATCCCGTCGTCGGCGATCTGCGCAATGCACGGCTGCTGCCGCCGGGAACGGCTGAATACCTGCTCGGCACCGACGACCAGGGCCGCGATATCTTTTCGAGGCTGATCTACGGATCGCGTTTGACGCTGCTCGTCATCGTGCTCGTCGCCGTTATCTCGGCGCCGATCGGCCTGATCGTCGGCACGGTTTCCGGATATGCCGGAGGCTGGGTCGATGCGACGCTGATGCGCATCACCGATATTTTTCTCGCCTTTCCGAAGCTGGTGCTGGCGCTCGCCTTCGTCGCCGCGCTCGGCCCTGGCATTCAGAACGCGATCATCGCCATCGCCATCACATCCTGGCCGCCCTATGCCCGCATCGCCCGCGCCGAGACGCTGACAGTCCGGCGCTCCGACTATATCTCGGCGGTGAAGCTGATGGGCGCCTCGCCGTTCCGCATCATCCTGCGCCATGTCATGCCGCTCTGCATTTCCTCGCTGATCGTGCGCGTGACGCTCGACATGGCGGGCATCATCCTGACGGCGGCCGGTCTCGGCTTCCTTGGCCTCGGGGCGCAGCCGCCGCTGCCGGAATGGGGGGCGATGATCGCCTCGGGACGGCGTTTCATTCTCGATCAATGGTGGGTCGCAGCCATGCCCGGCATCGCCATCCTCATCGTCAGCCTCGGTTTCAATCTGCTCGGCGACGGCCTGCGCGACGCGCTCGATCCGAAGGAGGCCGGCCAGTGACGACACTTCTGACGGTCGACAATCTCAAGGTCAGCTATCCCACGCGCACCGGGGTGATCGAGGCCGTGCGCGGCGTCTCCTTCACGCTCGGCAAGGAAAGGCTCGGCATCGTCGGCGAATCAGGCTCCGGCAAGTCGCAGACCGGCCGGGCGATCATGGGCCTGACGCCGAAACACGGCGTTGTCACCGCCGACAGGCTAGACTTCAACGGCATCGACCTCATCAAAGCCTCCACCGGCGAAAGGCGCAGGCTGCGCGGCAAGCGCATCGCCATGATCCTGCAGGATCCGAAATATTCGCTCGACCCGGTCATGTCGATCGGGCGGCAGATCTGCGAAACCTTGCGCACGCATGAAAAAGTCGGCAAGGCGGAGGCGCGCGAGCGGGCGCTCGCCATGCTGGAAGCGGTGCAGATCCGCGACCCGAAACGGGTCTTCGACCTGCATCCGCACGAGGTTTCGGGCGGCATGGGGCAGCGGGCGATGATCGCCATGATGCTGATTGCCGGGCCCGAACTGCTGATTGCCGACGAGCCGACCTCGGCGCTGGACGTGACGGTGCAGCTCGATGTGCTCAGAATCATGGACAGGCTGGTGGCGGAGCGCGGCATGGGGCTGATCTTTGTTTCCCATGATCTCAGGCTGGTTTCCTCCTTCTGCGACCGGGTGATCGTCATGTATGCCGGAAAGATCGTCGAGGAGACTCGCGGCCGCCGATCTCAAACATGCGCAGCATCCCTATACGCAAGGACTGCTGAACTGCATGCCCGAGATCGGCTCGAACCGTCATCCGCTGCCGGTGCTCGACCGCAGGCCGGAGTGGGCGGCATGATCGCAGCTCTGGAGATCGACAATCTCAGCGTCGTCTACGATGAATTTCATGCGCTGAAGGATGTCAGCCTTGCGGTCGAACGCGGCGAATCCTTTGGCCTCGTCGGTGAATCCGGTTCGGGAAAATCGACCTTGCTGCGCGCTGTCGCCGGCCTTGCGCCGATCAGCAGCGGGGCGATCCGCATCGATGGCGAAGCGCTGAGGGGTTCGAAGCGCAGTAAAACCTTCTATCGCCGCGTGCAGATGGTCTTTCAGGATCCCTATGGTTCGCTGCATCCGCGCCAGACCATCGACCGGCTTCTGCTCGAGCCGCTGGCAATCCATGATATTGACGACAGCGAGAGGCGCATCGAACGCGCCCTCGACGAGGTCGGCCTCGGCAATGGTTTCCGTTTCCGCTATCCGCACCAGCTCTCGGGTGGCCAGCGGCAGCGCGTGGCGATCGCCCGGGCATTGATCGTCGAGCCGTCGATCCTGCTGCTCGACGAGCCGACCTCGGCGCTCGACGCCTCGGTGCAGGCCGAGGTGCTGAACCTGCTGGAGCAGATCCGGCGCGACCGCAAGCTCACCTTCGTGATGGTGAGCCATGATCTAGGCGTCGTCACCCATATGTGCGAAAGGCTGGCGGTGATGCGCAACGGCGCCGTCGTCGAGCGGCTGAGCTCCCGGGAACTGGCGGAGGGTGCGGTTCGTGAGGACTACACGAGAAATTTGATGATCGCCAGCAAGGGGTTCGTCAAAGCCTGAAAGCCAATCTTTTCAGCGCGTTGAAAAGAAAAGACCAGCGGCGGCGTTAAGGATAAGATTTTCCTAAAAGACGACCATTCAACTAGACTATTGACAGCTGCCCCGCTTCTGTCATGATCCTGTTAACGATTGTTAGCTTTCGTGATCGATGGAGGTTGAGGCATGTTCTTTCTCGGTGGGATGACCATGGGCTACCTCGATCCTCCCGTGAAAGCCGATCGCCGGGAACAGGTTTCGGCCTCCATTCCTGCGGAAAAGGATCGTCGGCTGATCGAGATCCCCGCCAACCCGTCTCAGACCGAGGACAGCGTCGAGCGTCCGTGGATCTGGGCATGGCGCACAGTCTGCTAAAATGCGGACTGCTAAAAAGACAGGCTGCTGAAAGGGCTGGTTGAATTTTCTCTTTCGTTCGCTCTGGACGGAAATTTATCTCTACCTACTTGATAGAGAATATAAGAATATCAACGCGAGCCGCACAACCGGCCGCTTAAAAACAACGGAGGCGACATATGGCAGATCTGGGTATTTCGCATGCTCACGTGAACCAATACGGTTCCGTAGAGACCAAGAAGCCGCTGACCACACGCCATAGGCTTCAAACGATGCTCCATGGAGCCATTTTCACCGCGGCATTCCTGTTCGTCGTGGCCATGGTTTGCGGCGTCGTCGGCTGATCGGCGAATGTTAGACGCCGGCGAATGCCGGCGTTGCGGCGGTTTTCGCCTGGTTGATCGGTATCCGATCCCCTTTTTCTTCTGTACGTCTTCATTTCATCACGAGCGGCCGCATCGAACTTACTCGTGCGACGCATTTCCGATCTTTTGTCTGCATGTCGGCGTTTTCGAACCGATGATGCCATCCGAGATCGCGCGTCTTCTCCCAAAATCGAAGAGCTTTTGCATTACCGGAACCGGGGCGGGCATTGTGTCGTTCATGCACGTCCCAAGCGCGCCGGGCGCGCCGCTCATGCCTCTTGACTTGAATTATCCCGATAGTGTCCAATTTTCGACATGGCTTTCGCGGAGAGGGTATCGATGGTCTTGATCACCCGTCGGGCCGCGCCCTGGACCGGGGCTTAACCCGTTCGCATCGCTTGGCCCAAGCGTCATTTATCCCGGCTTCATCGATCTTCGAAGAAACGGGCTCCGTTCATGTAGCAGTCATGATAAGCAGTGCAAAAGGCTGAGCAAAACAGCCATAACTTCGTTTGGATCCAGAACCGAACCCATGTCTATTTCAAATCTTTCTCCGAGCCTTCCGCGCGAACCCGAGACGAAGCAGATCGATCACAATGATTCGATCCGCTCGACCTATCTTGCCATCGAGGACATCAAGGCGATCGGCAATACGGTCGCCCGCGGCGGCGTCGACCGGCTGCCGGCTTTCGCTCCCTTCGACTTCTTCGCGCGTCACAAGGAAAACGAGAAGGAAATTCTGCGCGTCTACCGGACTACGGCGACCGACGTAGAGGCAGGAGAGACGATCACACCTGCGGCGGAATGGCTGCTGGACAATCATTATATCGTCGAAGAGGCGATCCAGGAGGTGCGGCGCGACTTCCCCCGCCGCTTCTATCGCGAATTGCCGACTATGGTGGTTGGCGGTGTCGAGGTGCCGCGCACCCTCGTGCTGGCCTGGCTCTATGTCGCTCACACCCACAGCACGATCTCGCAGGAAAGCCTGACGGCGCTGGTCGACGGTTTTCAGGCCAGCGAGACGCTGAGGATCGGCGAACTGTGGGCGTTGCCTTCGCTTGTGCGTTACGTGCTCGTGGAAAATCTTCGCCGCATTTCCAGCCGTGTCGAAGCCAGCCGCCGCCTGCGCCGCCGCGCCAACGAGGCGGCCGACGAATTGGTGCGCCTGACCGATCCGGCCGCGGCGGCCGCCTATCTGAAGACGCTGGAACCGCTTGCCGAGGACAATACCTTCTCGACGCAGTTCCTCTATCGCATGCGTGACGGCTCGCAGACGTCGAGCCTTGCGATCACCTGGCTCGACGAGCGGCTGGAAGAGCTTGGCCGCAACACCGAAGAGGCGACGACGGCCGAACACAGCCGTCTCTCTTCCGGCAACGTGACGATGGGCAACATCATCCGCAGCCTTCGCGAGATCGACGATGCCGAATGGTCGGTCTGGGTCGAGCAGGTCAGCCATGTCGACAAGTTGCTCTGGGAGCATTCTGATTACGGCATTCTCGATTCCGGCTCGCGCAATAAATACCGCAAGCAGATCGAAAAGCTGGCCAAACGCTCGCCGCTGACGGAAATGGAAATTGCCCAGCTGGCGCTCGACATGACGGATGCCGCCAAGGCCTCCGACGAGCCGCAGCCGCATGAACCGAATGTCGGCGGATTCCTGTCCGGCGCCCAGCGGCCGAAGCTCGAGGCGCGGGCGAACTATCGCCCGACAGTCACCCAACATTTCGTGCGCGCGGTGCGCCGGTTCAACTGGCTGGCAATTGCCGTGCCCGTCATGCTTTTGACGATCATCGCCATGGCGGTCGTCGGCCGATTCATGGCCAATGCCGGCATGGGGCCGATCGAAATCGCCCTGCTGCTGATCATGTTCTCACTGCCCGCGTCGGAGGGGGCGACGGGCCTCTTCAACACCGTGCTTTCCTTCTTCGTGACGCCCGCGCGCCTTGTCGGCTACGAGTTCAAGGAAGGCATTCCGGAGGATGCCCGCACACTGCTCGTCGTTCCCTGCCTGATCTCGAACCGCGACAGCGTTGACGATCACGTGCGCAATCTCGAAGTGCATTATCTCGCCAATCCGCGCGGCGAACTCTATTTCGCGCTGCTCAGCGATTGGCCGGACAGCGAGGCTGAGGAAACGCCCGCCGATCTCGAGGTTCTCGATTATGCCAGGCGCGAGATCGCCAATCTTTCCGCCCGTTATGCCTATGATGGCAAGACGCGTTTCTATCTGCTGCATCGCCGCCGCCTGTACAATCCGTCCGAAGGTGTGTGGATGGGCTGGGAACGTAAACGCGGCAAGCTGCACGAGCTGAACATGCTGCTGCGCGGCGACCGCGACACGACCTATCTGCCGGGCGCCAACACCGTGCCGGCCAATGTGCAATATGTCATGACGCTCGATGCCGATACGCGCCTGATGCGCGATGCCGTCACCAAGCTCGTCGGCAAGCTCTATCATCCGATCAACCGCCCGGTCATCAACCCGAAAACCGGCCGTGTCGAAAGCGGCTACGGCGTGCTGCAGCCGCGCGTGACCCCGTCGCTGACGACGGGCAAGGACGCGTCGGTCTTCCAGCGCGTCTTTTCGATCAATCGCGGCCTCGACCCTTACGTCTTCACCGTGTCCGACGTCTATCAGGATCTCGCCGGCGAAGGCACCTTCACCGGCAAGGGCCTCTATCATGTCGATGCCTTCGAAGCCTCGCTGAAGGGCCGGATCGACGAAAACTCCGTGCTCAGCCACGATCTTCTCGAAGGCTCGATGGCGCGCTGCGCGCTGGTCACCGATCTCGAACTGGTGGAGGATTTCCCGATCCGATACGAGGTCGAAACCTCGCGCCAGCATCGCTGGGCGCGCGGCGACTGGCAGCTGCTGCCTTATATGTTCAATCCGAAATACGGCGTCACAGCACTCGGCCGCTGGAAGATGTTCGACAATCTGCGCCGCTCGCTGACGCCGATCGCCTGGTTCTTCGCCTCCGTGCTCGGCTGGTATTTTATGGGCCCGCTCGGCGCGCTTATCTGGCAGATTCTGCTGATCTTCTGCCTCTTCGTCGCGCCGACGCTGTCGCTGATCAACGGTATCATTCCGCGCACCAGCGATATCGTCGCCCGCGCCCATCTCTATACCGTCTGGTCCGATATCACGGCCGCCAATGCCCAGGTTGCTCTGCGGATCGTCTTCATCGCCGATTCCGCCGCCATGATGGCCGATGCGATCGGCCGGTCGCTCTACCGTCTGTTCGTCAGCCGCAAGCTGATGCTGCAATGGCGGACCGCCGCCAGCGTTCAGGCCGGCGGCCAGGGGACGCTGATTTCCTACTACAAGGCGATGTGGCATGCGCCGGTGCTGGCGCTGCTGGCCCTTGGTTTTGCCGCCCTGCCCGGCGACAACGCCTTCGTCGTCGGCATACCCTTCGCGCTGTTGTGGATCCTGTCGCCTGTTGTCGCCTGGTATGTCAGCCAGTCGGCGGAGACCGAGGACCGGCTCGAGGTCGCCGATTCGGTGTCGAGCGAACTGCGCAAGATCGCCCGGCGCACCTGGCGTTATTTCGAGACCTTCACCACCGCCGAGCAGAACTATCTGCCGCCTGACAATATCCAGGAAACGCCGCATGTGATCGTCGCGGCGCGCACCTCGCCAACCAATATCGGCGTCTATTTGCTCTCCGTCGTCTCCGGCCGGCAATTCGGTTGGTTCTCCTTCGAGGAGACGCTCGATCGGCTGGAGCAGACGATTTCGACGATCGACAGAATGGAGAAATTCCGCGGCCATCTGTTCAACTGGTATCACACCGATACGCTGCAGACGCTCGGGCCGCGTTATGTCTCGGCCGTCGACAGCGGCAATCTCGCCGGTCATCTGATCGCCATTTCGTCGGCCTGCCGCAACTGGGCCGAGGCGCCCTCCGCCCATATGCAGGGCAATCTCGACGGCGTCGGCGACACGGCCGGCATTCTCGGCGAAGTGCTGGCGGACCTGCCGGATGACCGCAAGACCGTGCGGCCGCTGCGCCGGCGCCTGGAAGAGCGCATCGTCGGTTTCCAGAACGCGCTTGCCGCCGTCAAGCGCGAGCATGAATTCGCCTCGATCCGCATCATCAACCTCGCCGTTCTCGCCCGCGATATCGAGAAGCTCGCCGCCAATCTCGACCATGAGGTCAAGTCGAAACAGAGCGAAGAGGTCACCCAATGGGCGGCATCCCTGGTGAAGGTCTGCGAGGCGCATATTTCAGACAGCACTTTCGACCTTTCCAAGGTCGATGCGTTGAGGCCGCGCTTGGTGGCGTTGCGCGACAAGGCCCGCGATCTGGCTTTCTCAATGGATTTCGGCTTCCTGTTCCGGCCGGAGCGGCGCCTGTTGTCGATCGGCTACCGCGTCGAAAGCGGTGAACTCGACCAGGCTTGCTACGACCTTCTCGCCTCGGAATGCCGCCTGACCAGCCTGTTCGGCATCGCCAAGGGCGATCTGCCGACGGAGCACTGGTACCGTCTCGGCCGCCAGGTCGTGCCTGTGGGGTCGCGCGGCGCGCTGGTCTCCTGGTCCGGCTCGATGTTCGAATATCTGATGCCGCCGCTCGTCATGCAGGAGCGCGGCGGAGGCATTCTCAACCAGACCAACAATCTGGTCGTCGTCGAACAGATGAATTACGCCCGCAAGCTCGGCATTCCGTGGGGCATTTCGGAAGCGGCCTTCAATGCCCGCGACCATAACCTCAACTATCAGTACACGAATTTCGGCGTCCCGACACTCGGCCTGAAGCGTGGCCTCGGCCACAATGCCGTCATAGCGCCCTACGCCTCGCTGCTCGCCAGCCAGTACGACCCGCCGGGCGCGCTCGAAAATCTGCAGAGGCTGCGCAAGGTCGGTGCGCTCGGCAAATTCGGCTTCCACGATGCCGTCGACTTTACGCCGACGCGCGTGCCGGAAGGCAAGAAATGCGCCGTGGTCTATAATTATTATGCCCACCATCACGGCATGTCGATCGCAGCCGTCGCCAACGTCGCCTTCAACGGCCATCTGCGCGAACTCTTCCACGCCGATCCGGTCATCGAGGCGGCGGAGCTTCTGCTGCAGGAAAAGGCGCCGCGCGACATTCCGGTGATGAGCGGCAAGCATGAATCCGACACACCGGCCAGCATCCAGGAGGATCTGCTGCGGCCGGAGATCAGGAAGATCAGCGATCCGGCGTCACGCGACCGCGAACTCGTATTCCTGTCGAACGGCCATTATTCGCTGATGTTGACGGCGACAGGCGCCGGTTATTCCCGCTGGAACGGCCTTTCCGTTTCCCGTTGGAAAGCCGATCCGACCGAAGACCGCTGGGGCAGCTTCATCTTCCTGCGCGATACCGCCACGAACGAATGGTGGTCGACGACATCGGAGCCGAAGGGTGTCGAAGGCGAAGCGATCAAGGTCGAATTCGCCGACGAGAAGGCGCAGTTCACCAAGACGGTCGGCGACCTGACGAGCGAGGTGGAATGCATCATCGCGACCGAGCATGATGCCGAGGCCCGCCGCGTCACCCTGCTCAACATGGGTACGGAAGACCGTTTCATCGAAGTCACCTCCTATCTCGAACCGGTGATCACCTCCGACGATACCGACAATGCGCATCCGGCGTTCGCCCGCATGTTCGTCAAGACCGAGATCGGCAAGCGCGGCGACGTCATCCGCGCCGAACGCAACAAGCGCGATCCGAACGAGCCGAACATCAGCATCGCCCATCTGATCGTCGACAATGCCGGCGACACCCGCCATACGGAATTCGAGACCGACCGCCGCAAGTTTATCGGCCGCGGCCGCAGTCTTGCCAATGCGGCGGCCTTCGATCCGGGGGCGACGCTTTCCGGCAGCGACGGCTTCATGCTCGATGCGGTGATGTCGCTGCGCCGCACCGTCCGCGTGCCGGCCGGCAAGAAAGTCAGTGTCATCTTCTGGACGATCGCAGCGCCGAGCCGCGACGAAGTGGACAAGGCGGTCAATCGCTACCGTCATCCCGACGCCTTCACCCACGAACTGGTCCAGGCCTGGACGCGCACGCAGGTGCAGATGCGTCACGTCGGCGTCACCTCGCAGCAGGCGGCGGCCTTCCAGCATCTCGGCCGCTACCTCGTCTATCCCGACATGCAGCTGCGCAAGGATGAAGCGACCGTCGAGGCCGGCCTGCAGTCGCAATCGGCGCTGTGGCCGCTGGCGATCTCCGGCGACTTCCCGATCTTCACGCTGCGCATCAACGACGACATGGATCTCGAAATCGCCCGCGAGGCGCTGCTGGCGCAGGAATATCTGCGCTCGCGCGGCGTCACCGCCGATCTCGTCATCATGAACGAACGCGCCTCTTCCTATGCGCAGGACATGCAGCATGCGCTCGACGCCATGTGCGAAAACGTGCGCCGAATGGGCCAAGCCGACGGCTTGCGCCAACATATCTTTGCGGTTCGCAAGGACCTGATGGAGGAGAGCACCTATCACGCGCTGATCGCGGCTTCCCGCGTCACGCTGCATACGAAGAACGGCAAGGTGGTCGACCAGATCAACCGCGCCGTCGCCCTGTTTGCCCCCTCCAAGGAGGAGCTGCAGGAGATGGAACGGGCCGAGCGCAACAAGGTCCCGGTCAAGCGCGTCGCGCCGGTGCCGCCACCCGCCGTGCCCGCCGTCGTCATCGAGGAAGAGGGCGATCTCGACTTCTGGAACGGCATCGGCGGCTTTGCCCGTGACGGACGCGAATATATCGTTCGCCTGCCCGGAGGCCACGCGACGCCGCAGCCCTGGATCAATGTTATCTCCAATGACAGGTTCGGCTTCCACGTCTCGGCCGAGGGCGCGGGCTTCACCTGGAGCGCCAATTCGCGCGACTATCAGCTGACCTCCTGGTCGAACGATGCGGTGATCAACCGGTCGGGCGAGGCGTTCTATCTCGCCGATCTCGACAGCGGTGCGGTCATGACACCGTTCGCAGCACTTTCCCGCCGGCCGGACATCCGTTTCGAAGCCCGCCACGGGCTCGGCTATTCCGTTTTCTCCAGCGTTCAGCACGATATCGCGCTGGAGCTGACGCAGACGATCGACCGCGAAAGGCCGGTGAAACTGCAGCGCCTGCGCCTGCGCAACACCGGTTCGACCAGCCGCAGGCTGCGTCTCTACGGTTACGTCGAGTGGATCCTCGGCAGCAATGCGGCACGCACCGCGCCCTTCATCCTGTCGAAACACGACGAGGAGACGGGGCGCTGTTTGCCAGCAATCCCTACAGCATCGATTATTCCAACCGCACCGCCTTCTTCGCGGCGAGCGAGGCGCTTTCGAGCTTCTCGGCAAGCCGTCGCGAATTCGTCGGCAAGGCGGGAACGATCCAAGCGCCGCAGGCCGTGATCTCCGCCGCCTCGCTTTCCGGCACGGCCGACCTCGACGGCGATCCGGCCGCAGCCCTTGCGATCGACGTCCAGCTTGCCGCCGGCGAGGAGCGCGACTTTACTTTCTTCCTTGGCGATACCCCGACGGAGGACGAAGCGCGCAGCATCATCGCCGATATCCGCAAAGTTTCGTTCGACGATGCCGTCGAGACGAACCGGGCCTTCTGGCGGGATTTTACCGGCAGGCTGCAGATATCGACGCCGGATCGCGGGATGAACAATCTCGTCAACACCTGGCTGCCCTATCAGAGCCTCGGCTGCCGGATCATGGCCCGCACCGCCTTCTACCAGGCAAGCGGCGCCTTCGGCTTCCGCGATCAGCTGCAGGACACGCTGGCCTTCGTGCTGCACGAACCCTCGCTTGCCCGCGGGCAGATCCTGAATGCCGCTTCGCGCCAATTCCGCGAAGGCGACGTGCAGCATTGGTGGCTGCCGGGAACGGGTGCCGGCGTGCGCACATTGATTTCGGACGATGTCGTCTGGCTCGCTTACGCGATCCATCATTATTGCACCGTTACCGGCGATAAGAGCGTGCTCGACGAGGAGATCGCCTTCCTGGAGGGACCGGCTCTGCTCGAAGGCCAGCACGACTCCTTCTACCGGCCGGAGATTTCCGAGGATAAGGCGAGCGTCTACGAGCACGCGGCGCTGGCGCTCGATCTCGCCATCGCCCGCAAGGGAGCAAACAGCCTGCCGCTGTTCCTTGGCGGCGACTGGAACGACGGCATGAACCGCGTCGGCATCGGCGGGCGCGGCACCAGCGTCTGGCTCGGCTGGTTCCTGGCAGGCGCCTTGCGCTCCTTCATTCCCTATGCCGAAGAACGCGGCGACACGGCCCGCACAGAGCGCTGGTCGGCGCATCTGACCGAGCTGAAGAAGGCGCTCGAAACCGCGGCCTGGGACGGCGGCTACTATCGCCGCGGCACGTTCGACGACGGCGCGCTGCTCGGCTCCAGGGAAAGCCCGGAATGCCGGATCGATTCGATTGCGCAGTCATGGAGCGTGCTGTCGGGAGAGGGGGATCCGGCCCGCGCCGTAAAGGCGATGGATGCCGTGCTCGACCAGCTGGTCGACGAGGATGCCCGCATCATCCGGCTGTTCACGCCGCCTTTCGTCAACTCCGCCAGGGATCCCGGCTATATCAAGGCCTACCCGCCGGGTGTGCGCGAAAATGGCGGGCAATATACCCATGCCGCTACCTGGGTGGTGATGGCGCTGGCGGAACTGAAGCGGGGCGACGACGCGTTGCGCTGCTTCCAGATCCTCAACCCGATCACCCATGCGCTCGACAAGGCTTCGGCGGAGCAATACCGCGTCGAACCCTATGTCGTGGCGGCCGACGTTTATGGTCATGAGCCCTATACATCGCGCGGCGGCTGGACCTGGTATACCGGCTCTGCCGGCTGGCTCTACCGCGCCGCCGTCGAGGGCATCCTCGGCATCCGGCTGAAGGGCGACCGGCTCTACGTGCGGCCGTCGCTCCCGTCGGAATGGGACGGTTTTGCGGCAGAGGTGGAACAGGGCGGCGACAAATACCGCATTTCGGTCTCAAAAGCGTCCAATGACAGCGGCTACACTCTGTCTATCAACGGCTGCGAAGTCACCGATCCCGAAGAGGGATATCCGCTCGGATAACAGCGTTCTCCACGCTGAAAAACACGGCGATTCGCGACGGCCAAAACGGAACCCTTTTGGCCGTCGTCGCGTTTGCAAATCGGATAATAAGGAGAAACCCATGGCTAGCACGCCGACCGAAGCCATTGTCACCGGGCGCAGTTCCCTATCCGCAACTGCGCCGATGCGTGACACCAGGCTCGATGTCTTGCGCGGCGTGGCGCTGATCATGATCTTCATCAATCATGTTCCCGGACAGATCTTCGAATATGTGACGACGAAGAATTTCGGCTTCTCGGATGCTGCCGAGGCCTTCGTGCTGATCTCGGGCATAGCCGTCGGCCTTGCCTATGGTTCCGGGTTCCGGCCGGGCAACCGGCTGAAGATGGCGGTCAAGGCGGCAAAACGTGCCTTTACGCTCTATCTCGCGCATATGATTACCACCTTCATGACACTGGCGCTGTTCATCTGCGGCGCATGGCTGTTTCACCGGCCGGGCCTGCTGGTCGAAATCAACATTCTGGCGGTGCTGATGAACCTGAAGGAGGGTATTCCGGCGCTGCTGCTGCTCGGCCATCAGATCGGCTACAACAATATCCTGCCGATGTACGGCGCCTTGATGCTGATGGTGCCGATCATCCTGCTCTTGAATGCGCGCAGCCCGTTGCTGGCGCTCGGCGTTTCCGGCACGGTCTGGCTGCTTGCGGGCATTTATCAGGTGGCGCCGCACAACATGCTGATCGAGAGCTATTGGTTCCTCAATCCGCTTTCCTGGCAGTTCCTGTTTACGATCGGCATCGTTTCGATGCTGCATATCAAGCGGGGCGGCACGATCCCGCGGCATCCGCTGCTGTTTGCGGCCGCTGCCGGCTACGTCGCCCTATCCTTCGTCTGGGTGACCGGCCATCTCTGGGCCTTCGGCAATTCGCTGGCAGCCCTTGGCCTGCCGCCTGTCATCACCGGTTTCGACAAGACCTTCCTGTCGCTGCCGCGGCTGCTGCATGTGCTGGCGCTGACCTATCTCGTCATCAACATTCCGGCGCTCTCACGCATTCTGCGCCGCCCTGCGGATCATCCGCTGACCATCCTCGGCCGCCATTCGCTCAACATTTTCGTCGCCGGCACGATCCTCGCCATGATCGGCCAGGTGGTGCTCTATATCACCAACAAGGACCCGCTGGTCGGCCCGCTGTTCGTGATCGCGGGCGTCGCGACGCAATTCGCCTATGCCTATTATCTCGAACGCAAGCGCCAGCAGGGCAAGGTCAAGGGGAAACTCGTCACCGAGCCCGCCAGCATCCCGGTGCCCGTCCGTATCGGCGGAACGGCCAACGCCTATCGCCGCAACGAACGGAAATAGGTCTCGGATGCGGCTGCCAGATGAAGGAGCCGGTGGCCGATGGCCGCCGGCTCAATTTTTATGGACGAGAATGTTCACCAGCTTGCCCAAGGGATCGCGTACATAAAAGCGCCTGACGCCCCAAGGTTCGTCGGCCGGCCCATACTCGATCGCAAAACCGGCAGCCGACATCGCCTCGAACACGGCATCGAGCTCATCAACTTCGATCGATAGATCGGGCACCGGCGTTCCGGAACCGCCCTCGGTAGCGATGCTCAGCTGAACGTTCATCGGTCTCGCGGCGCCGAAGGTCGTGATCCAGCCGTGATCCATGACGACGTCAAGACCGAGGATATCCTGATAGAAGCGCCGGGCCGGCGTGATGTCGGGTGTCTGGATATTAGCGACGATGCGCAAGACCTTCATGGGCTTTCCTTCCGATGCTTGCTGACAAGGCGGAAGGTAGGAAGATCGGCAGGGTGGTCAATCGGGGTTTGGCTTAGAATGGCGACGCGGCGGAGTGTAGGCCCCCTCTGCCCTGCCGGGCATCTCCCCACAAGGAGGGAGATCGGCTGGGCGCGATGGTTTCCCCAAGCAATGACCAACTGATGTTCCGCACCGCAGTAGAGAGGGATTGAGGGTCAACCACTGGCCAATCTCCCGCCTTGTGGGGAGATGCCCGGCAGGGCAGAGGGATAGCCACACGGCAAACTGCCAATGCATTATTGTCCATATCAGCAGTGGGAGAAAGCAAAGTCCTAAAGCGTGGCATATGAAGGCGCGCCTAACCCAGCCCAACAAAAAAGGCCGGAAGGGAGCTACCCTTCCGGCCTTTGTCTTGAAAACCGAACCGATCAGGCGGCTTCGGTTGCGTGGGCCTTGCGGACTTCTTCGTCCGTCAGGATGCCGCTGGCGCGCAGCAGGGCGGCGAAGCGGCCGTTGCTGTGGCTTAGTTCATCGAAGCTGCCCTGTTCGACGACGCGGCCGTCATCCAGGAAGAGCACCATATCGGCTTCGCGGACCGTCGACAGGCGGTGGGCGATGATGAAGGTGGTGCGATTCTCACGCAGATTGTCGATCGCGACCTTGACGCGGTTTTCGGTCTCGACGTCGAGCGCCGAGGTCGCCTCGTCGAGCACCAGGATCGGCGCGTCCTTGAGGATGGCGCGGGCAATCGCGATGCGTTGGCGCTCGCCGCCGGAGAGCTTGTTGCCGCGTTCACCGACATGCGTATCGTAGCGATCCTCACGGGTCTCGATAAAGTCGGCGGCGGCGGCGGCTTCGGCCGCACGGCGCATTTCCTCTTCGCTCGCACCTTCGCGGCCGAGGCGGATATTCTCGCTGATCGAGCGGTTCAGCAGGCCTGCGTCCTGGAAAACGGTAGCGATGTGGCGACGCAGCGACTTGCGAGTCACCTTGGTGATGTCGGTGCCGTCGACGAGGATCTGGCCGCCCTGGGCGTCGTAGACGCGCTGCAGCAGATTGACGAGCGTCGTCTTGCCGGCGCCGGTCGGGCCGACGATCGCAACCGTCTGGCCTGCCTTCACCGAGAAGGAGACATTGTGCAGGCCCTGCGAGCTATTGCCGAAGCCGAAGGAGACGTCGCGGAATTCGATCGCACCCTTGACGTCCTTGATCTCGCCATTGCCGGCCGGTTCTTCGCGTTCACGCACCGAGTTCTTCGAGCACATAGAATTCCTCGAGCTTGGAACGGGCTTCGAAAATCTGCGTGGCGAACTGGCGCATCAGGTCGAGGCGGCCGATCAGCAGGTTGGCAAAGCCGATGAAGGCGATGACGTCGCCGACGCGCAGCTGGCCGGCCTGGACGAGCATGGTGCCGATGATCAGGACCACCATCATCGCAATTGTCGAGGCCATGCGGTTCAGCGCGCTGGCGATCGCCCACCAGTCGAGCACCGGATACTGGGCTTCGAGCAGGCGGTCGGCAAAGGATTTCAGCGCCCGGGTTTCAGCCTCGATGCGGTTGTAGCTGTGCAGGACCGAAACGTTGCTGATCGAGTCGCTGACATGCGAGAAGACCGTGTGATAGTGGTTTTCGACCGAAGCCTGACCGTCCTTGGTGCGGCTCATGACGACGCGGCCGATCAGCCAGTAGGCGACGGCGAGCACCATGAGCACCGCGGAAAGGCGCAGGTCCATCGACATTGCGGTCGGGATCAGAAGGGCAAGCGCGATGACCGTCGACAGGTGGTTGCGCATGAATTCCAGCCAGAGGCCGAACAACGTCTCGCAGGCGCGCAGCAATGTATGCAGCGCGTTGGAGGTACCGCGCTGATGGTGCCAGCCGAGCGGCATGGAAATGATCCGGCCGAAGGCTTCCGTCAGCAGCGTCGCCCGCCGGCCATGGGCCAGCCGGTCGGCCTCGCGGGCGACCAGGACAAAGGCGACGGTGTTGAAGACGGCGAAAGTCGCCCACATGAAAAGGATGGGCTTGACCTCACCCTTGCCGGAAATCGCATCGATAATGCGACCGAACAGGATCGGCTCCGCGATGGTAATCGTTGCCAGAACGATGTTTGCCACCACGACCAGGGATACGCGCAGCTTGTAGGCGCCAAGATAGCGCAGAGCTCTTGCATAGACCTTGAATAGCGTCACGTCGAACCTCTTGTGCATCTGCGAAAACGGGATGATGCCATGCTACAAAAGGCTACCTGAACCGGCGATTAACGGAGTATTCAGGGTTCAATCCAGGCGACGATTCACCCCATCGTACTATCGCAGGATGCGACGAGATAGGCTATGGCGCTGAAATTGTTACTCGGCTATATCCCCGCAACAATTTGCGCTTGCATTTTAATAAATTTTTAGCGCAGCATTAAATTAGAGACTGCATTTTTTGAGACGACCGTTTCGCGACCCATTTGAAAGCCGCCGACGGCCTCGGATGCGGGCGTCACGTCCGGGCAAGGGGCATTTTGTGAATATTAATTTGTTAATTCAATTGCTTATAGTTCTGGAAGAATCGCCGAACTCTCGGGCTGTGGTGACCGAGCTCGAACGGGTGATCGACGATAGCGGCTTCGAATATTACGGCCTGCTGCGCTATTTGCCGCAAAATCCTGTGCAGCGGAATCCGGAACCTCGGGCGGCGGCGCTTGCCGATCGCTGGCCGGAACAATGGCCGCAAATCTATTCCGCGAAAAAATATGTCATGATCGATCCGATGGTGCGCTATCTCGCCCATGCCCAGCGGCCTTTCCGCTGGCGGGAAAGTTTGGCAGCCTTCGGCAAGGATGCGCAGCGGCGCCGCATGGAGCAGATGATGGTCGATGCTTTCGGTCACGGACTGGAAGACGGTTATATCTTTCCGGTCCACGGACGGAACGGCATTCTCGGCAGCCTCAGTCTCGCCGGCAAACCTGTCGAGCTGTCGCCGGTGGAGATCGCCTTGTTTGAAGCGGTGGCGCGCAAGAGCTTCTGGCGATTGCTCGAACTGAAGGACGAGGCGCAGGCGCTGGAATCCGTGCTGCCGGCCGACACGCCGCTGACGCGACGTGAAATGGAGATCCTGCATTATCTCGCCGAAGGCATGACCTCGATGGAAATCGGCAAGGTGCTGAAGATCTCAAACCACACCGTGGACTGGTATATGAACGGCTTGCAGAACAAGCTGAAGGCGAAAAACCGGCAACAGGCGGTGGCGCTTGCCTTTCGTCACCGGCTGATAAGCTAAAGCAGCCTGCTGACAATATAAGCGATTTTCATACTACCTCTTTGATTTCGATCAGGATTCGGATCTGGGCCGATCCGGCGAGGCTGCATCCGCATCCAGAATGGCGAGAAATTGCATTTCGCAGTCGCAAGAGAAATTGAACTTCCTGTGACAAGAAGTTAAGAATTTCCTTCGCGGGTGCAGCATGCCCGCGTCTGAACGTCTGAGGAGACCGTTTTGCCCATTTCCAAGATTCTCGTTGCCAATCGCTCCGAAATTGCCATTCGCGTGTTCCGCGCGGCCAACGAGCTTGGAATAAAAACCGTGGCGATCTGGGCTGAGGAGGACAAGCTGGCGCTTCATCGCTTCAAAGCGGACGAAAGCTATCAGGTCGGCCGCGGCCCGCATCTGGCGCGTGATCTAGGACCGATCGAGAGCTATCTGTCGATCGACGAGGTGATCCGCGTCGCCAAGCTCTCGGGCGCCGACGCCATTCACCCGGGTTACGGCCTGCTGTCGGAAAGCCCCGAATTCGTCGATGCCTGCAACAAGGCCGGTATCATCTTCATCGGCCCGAGGGCCGATACGATGCGCCAGCTGGGCAACAAGGTTGCCGCCCGCAATCTGGCGATCTCGGTCGGTGTGCCTGTCGTGCCGGCGACCGAGCCGTTGCCCGACGATATGGCCGTGGTGGCGAAGATGGCGAAAGAGATCGGTTATCCCGTGATGCTGAAGGCCTCTTGGGGCGGCGGCGGGCGCGGCATGCGCGCCATCCGCGACCCGAAGGATCTTGCCCGCGAGGTGACCGAGGCCAAGCGCGAGGCGATGGCCGCCTTCGGCAAGGACGAGGTCTATCTGGAAAAGCTCGTCGAGCGCGCCCGCCATGTCGAAAGCCAGGTTCTCGGCGATACGCACGGCAATGTCGTGCATCTGTTCGAGCGCGACTGCTCCATCCAGCGCCGCAACCAGAAGGTTGTCGAGCGGGCGCCGGCCCCTTATCTATCCGAGGCGCAGCGCCAGGAACTTGCCGCCTATTCGCTGAAGATCGCCGCGGCGACCAATTATGTCGGTGCCGGTACCGTCGAATATCTGATGGATGCCGATACCGGCAAATTCTACTTCATCGAGGTCAATCCGCGCATCCAGGTCGAACATACGGTGACCGAAGTCGTCACCGGCATCGACATCGTCAAGGCGCAGATCCACATCCTTGACGGCGCCGCGATCGGTACGCCGGAATCCGGCGTTCCCGCTCAGGCCGACATCCGTCTCAACGGCCATGCGCTGCAGTGCCGTATCACCACCGAAGATCCGGAGCACAACTTCATTCCGGATTATGGCCGCATCACCGCCTATCGCTCGGCCTCCGGCTTCGGTATCCGCCTTGATGGCGGCACCTCCTATTCGGGCGCCATCATCACCCGCTATTACGATCCGCTGCTCGTCAAGGTCACGGCCTGGGCGCCGAACCCCTCCGAAGCGATTTCCCGCATGGACCGGGCGCTGCGCGAATTCCGTATTCGCGGCGTCGCCACCAATCTGACCTTCCTCGAAGCGATCATCGGCCACCCGAAATTCCGCGACAACAGCTACACCACCCGTTTCATCGACACGACGCCGGAGCTCTTCCAGCAGGTCAAGCGCCAGGACCGCGCAACGAAGCTGCTCACCTATCTCGCCGACGTCACCGTCAACGGCCATCCCGAAGCCAAGGACCGACCGCGGCCGCTGGAAAATGCTGCCCAGCCGGTCGTTCCCTATGCCAACGGCAATGGCGTCAAGGACGGCACCAAGCAGCTGCTCGACACGCTCGGCCCGAAGAAGTTCGGCGAATGGATGCGCAATGAGAAGCGCGTGCTCCTGACCGACACGACGATGCGCGACGGCCACCAATCGCTGCTCGCCACCCGCATGCGCACCTATGACATCGCCCGCATCGCCGGCACCTATGCGCATGCGCTGCCGAACCTGCTCTCGCTTGAATGCTGGGGCGGCGCCACCTTCGACGTCTCGATGCGCTTCCTGACCGAAGATCCGTGGGAACGGCTGGCGCTGATCCGCGAGGGCGCGCCGAACCTGCTCTTGCAGATGCTGCTGCGCGGCGCCAACGGCGTCGGCTACACCAATTACCCCGACAATGTCGTCAAATACTTCGTCCGCCAGGCGGCCCGCGGCGGCATCGATCTCTTCCGCGTCTTCGACTGCCTGAACTGGGTCGAGAACATGCGGGTGTCGATGGATGCCATCGCCGAGGAGAACAAGCTCTGCGAGGCGGCGATCTGCTATACCGGCGATATTCTCAATTCCGCGCGCCCGAAATACGATCTGAAATATTATACCGACCTTGCCGTCGAGCTGGAAAAGGCCGGCGCCCATATCATCGCGCTCAAGGACATGGCCGGCCTGCTCAAGCCCGCGGCGGCGAAGGTGCTGTTCAAGGCGCTGCGCGAGGCGACCGGCTTGCCGATCCATTTCCATACGCATGATACGTCGGGGATTGCGGCGGCAACCGTGCTTGCCGCGGTCGAAGCCGGCGTCGATGCCGTCGATGCGGCGATGGATGCGCTCTCCGGCAATACCTCGCAGCCCTGTCTCGGTTCGATCGTCGAGGCGCTGCGCGGGTCGGAGCGCGATCCGGGCCTCGATCCGGAATGGATCCGCCGCATCTCCTTCTATTGGGAGGCCGTTCGCAACCAGTATGCCGCCTTCGAAAGCGATCTGAAGGGGCCGGCCTCGGAAGTCTATCTGCATGAAATGCCGGGCGGCCAGTTCACCAACCTCAAGGAGCAGGCCCGCTCGCTCGGTCTGGAGACCCGCTGGCACCGGGTGGCGCAGGCCTATGCCGACGCCAACCAGATGTTCGGCGATATCGTCAAGGTGACGCCGTCTTCCAAGGTGGTCGGCGACATGGCGCTGATGATGGTGTCCCAGGACCTGACGGTTGCCGACGTCGTCAGCCCCGAACGCGAGGTCTCCTTCCCGGAATTGGTCGTCTCGATGCTGAAAGGCGATCTCGGCCAGCCGCCGTCGGGATGGCCGGAGGCGCTGCAGAAGAAGGCGCTGAAGGGCGACAAACCCTATACAGTGCGTCCCGGCTCGTTGCTGAAGGAGGCCGATCTCGATGCCGAGCGTAAGGTCATCGAGACGAAGCTGGAGCGGGAGGTCAGCGACTTCGAATTCGCTTCCTATCTGATGTATCCGAAGGTCTTCACCGATTTCGCGCTCGCTTCCGATACCTACGGCCCGGTCTCGGTGCTGCCGACGCCTGCCTACTTCTACGGCCTCGGTGATGGCGAGGAGCTGTTTGCCGATATCGAACGCGGCAAAACTCTTGTCATCGTCAACCAGGCGATGAGCGCCACCGACAGCCAGGGCATGGTCACCATCTTCTTCGAGCTCAACGGCCAGCCGCGCCGCATCAAGGTGCCGGACCGCGCCCATGGGGCGACGGGAGCAGCGGTCCGCCGCAAGGCCGAACCCGGCAATGCCGTCCATGTCGGTGCGCCGATGCCGGGCGTCATCTCGCGCGTCTTCGTCTCCTCAGGCCAGGCCGTCAGCGCCGGTGACGTGCTCGTCTCGATCGAGGCGATGAAGATGGAAACGGCGCTGCATGCCGAGAAGGACGGCACGATCGCCGAGGTGCTGGTCAAGGCGGGCGATCAGATCGACGCCAAGGACCTGCTCGTCGTCTACGGCGGCTAAGCAATTCGGCCTGCCGGAGCGCTCGACGTCGCTCCGGCAGCGCATCATTCGTGATCAATCACCCGATTGTGTGCGTTCGGCCGACGGGAATGCGGAACTTTTGACCGTTTCCTGCAGCCCCCGGCTTGCCGGGCATGGGGCTTATTTCCTAGAAATGGCGGGCGCATAACCCTAAAGGATTATACGCCATTGAAAGCGAGGAGCGTTCGTAGCGCGTCCTATCGGCCGTAACGTTCCAGCAAACCCGTCATTCAACAGGAAAGATCCCCATGAGCAAGCTGAAGATTGCCGTCATTGTCGGCAGCACGCGTATCGGCCGTTTCGCCCAGCACCCGGCCAAGTGGATCGCTGACCTCACCGGCCAGCGTTCCGATCTGGACGTCGAGGTTCTTGATCTTTTCGACTATCCGATGCATTTCTTCGGCGAAGAGCGCGCCACCACGGCGGAAAGCGAATCCGCCGAGCGCTGGAAAAAGAAGCTGCGCGAATTCGACGGCTTCATCTTCACCGTCGCCGAGTACAACCATGCTCCGACGGCGGTTCTGAAAAACGCGATCGATCTCGGCGAATTCATCCAGAAGCCGGTCGGTTTCGTTGGTTACGGCGGCGTCGGTGGCGCACGGGCGGTCGAGCAGCTGCGGCTGATCTTCGTGGAAATGAGCGCTGCTTCCGTCAAGACCGGGGTCCACATCGCATTCAGCGAATACCTTGCCGTTCTCAAGGAGGGCAAGGGCCTTGGCGACTACCCGCATCTCAACGAAGCCGCCAAGAACCTGCTTGACCAGATCACCTGGTGGGGCAATGCGCTGAAGGCCGCGCGCGCCGTCGTCACGGCCTCCTGACCGGTATTCCGGCAATGCCGGGATGGCAGCATCCCGGCATTGCCTCAGATATCGTAGGTATGGGCGGCGGCGTTGATCGTCGAGATGAAGCGCTTGGTGCGTTCGCGTTCCGGCGCAGTAAAGATCGCCCTGGCGCTGCCCGTCTCGACGACGCTGCCCGCTTCCAAGAAGACGACGTCATTGGCGATCTTCGAGGCGAGCCGGAGATCGTGGGTCGCCATCACCATCGTCGTGCCCTCGCGGGCAAGCTGACCCAGTACGTCGACCACTTCGGCCGAGAGTTCCGGATCGAGCGCCGAGGTCGGCTCGTCGCAGAGAAGTACGCGCGGCGACGGCGCCAAGGCGCGTGCGATCGCCACACGCTGCTGCTGACCGCCTGAGAGCGTCGACGGCCAGGCGTCGGCCTTGTGGGTCATGCCGACCTTGGTCAACAGCTCCATAGCGCGTTCACGCGCCTTTTCCCGCGGCCATTTCAGCACTGTCACCAAGCCCTCCATGACATTCTCGATCGCGGTCTGATGCGGGAAAAGCTGAAAATTCTGGAAGACCATGCCGGTCTGGCGGCGGATCTTCTGGATCGCCTGCCAGCTCGTTCGTTTGCCCGGGGCAAAGGACAGCGTTTCTACGCCGAGTCGGATCGCGCCTGATGTCGGGATTTCGAGCAGGTTGATGCAGCGCAGCAGCGTGCTTTTGCCGCCGCCTGAGGGGCCGACCAGCGCGGTGACGCTGCCTTCGGGAATACGGATGGTGATATCCTTGAGGATGACGGCGTCGCCGAAGCGCTTTTCGATGTTGGAAAGCTCGATCATGCATTGGCCTCCAGCATGCCGCCATACCGTGCGAAGCGGCGTTCCAGCCGTACCTGCAGCTGCGAAAGGACGGAGCTCAGCACGAGATAGAGCAGCGCCGCCTCGATATAGAGGATCAGCGGCTCATAAGTGGTGGCAACGATGCGCTGCGCCGCCTGGAAAAGCTCCGGCACGGTGATGGCGGCGGCCAGCGAAGTATCCTTGACCAGCGAGATGAAGGTGTTCGACAGCGGCGGCACGGCGACGCGGGCGGCCTGCGGCAGGATGGTGCGGCTCATTGCCTGCCGCCAGCTCATGCCGATCGAATAGGCGGCCTCCCACTGGCCCTTGGGCACCGAGGAGATGACGGCGCGAATGATCTCGGAGCTGTAGGCGCCGATATTCAGGGTAAAGCCGATCAGGGCGGCGGGAAAGGCATCGAGCAGAATGCCGATGCTCGGCAGGCCGTAGAAAATCACGAAGAGCTGCACGAGCAGCGGCGTGCCGCGGATGACCCAGACATAAAAACGGGCGATGGCCGCGACAGGTCCCGGGCCGAAAAGCCGGGCAATCGCGGTGATCAGGCCGAGGATCAGGCCGAAGACGAAGGACAGCAGCGTGAGGGGAATGGTAAAGATCAATCCCGCCCAGAGGAGCGAGGGGAGCGATTCCGCCATCAGTTGAAGCCAGTGGGGCAAAGGGGTGCTCCCTCTCGTGGATTGGTGCGTTCGAGCTGTACCCCTCCCCAACCCCTCCCCACAAGGGGGAGGGACTTGCCCAGTCTCTCGCCGCGCGAAATAGCAGCCGAACTGCGGGCCGAAACGGTTATTTTGAGATGAGGCGGTCCGCCTTCGAAATCCCTCCCTTGTGGGGAGGGGTTGGGGAGGGGACTTTCTTGAATGGACTTACTTCGAAACGTCCTGGCCGAAATACTTGTCGGCGATCTTCTTATAAGTGCCGTCGGCCTTGATGTCGGCGAGCGCCTTGTTGATTTCGGCCAGAAGCTCCGGCTCATTCTTGCGGATGATGACGCCGGAATAATCGGCATTTTCCTGTTCGGCGGCGATCTTCACCGGCGCGTCCGGCTTGTGCTTCTTGAAATCGAGGAAGGAGAGGCTGTCGTTGATCGTCGCGTCGGCGCGCTTGGTCAGCACGAGCTGGATCGACTGGTCGAAACCATCGGTGCCGACGAGTTCGGCGCCGGCTTCGGTTGCGATCTTGCCGAAGTTGCTGGTCAGCGACTGGGCGGATTTCTTGCCCTTCAGGTCTGCGAAGGTCTTGATGCTGTCGTCGCCGTCGCGGACGATCAGCACGGCCTTGGAGGCGATATAGGGCTCGGAGAAATCATATTTCTGCTTGCGGGCTTCGGTGATGCCGACCTGGTTGATGACGGTGTCGTAGCGCTTGGCATCGAGGCCGGCGATCAGGCCATCCCACTTGCCTTCGACGAACTCGGCCTTGACGCCGAGCTTGGCAGCGATCGCTTCGCCGATCTCGACGTCGAAGCCGACGAGCTTGCCGCTTTCGTCATGATAGGTGAAGGGCGCATAGGTGCCCTCGGTACCGATCTTGAAGACGCCGGCCGATTTGATGGCGGCGAGGTTTTCGCCGGCATGGGCGGGCAGGAGGGCGGCGGCCTGAATGAGGGCGGCTACGGCGACGGTTTTCAACCAGTTCATTGTTTTATCCATCCTTGGGAGGTTGTCATCGGATGAGGGATAGTTCGCAGAAATTTAGGGCGCCGGAAGCGTAAAAAACTGCGAATAAAAGCAGCAACTGCAAATATTTTTCTCAAGCGGCCGTCTGAGCTGTGAATCCTGCAGAAACGGGCATCACGCCGCGATGCGGCGGCGCAGCTTTTCGCTGACGATGATAATCAGTCCGGCGGCGAGGATCATGGCCGCGCCGAATACGACATTGGGCGTGGGGATATCGGCCCATATCAGATGACCCAAGAGAAAGGCCCAGACGAGGGAAGTATATTCGAACGGCGCGAGCACGGAGACCGGCGCCTGCCGCATGCCCTCGAAGAGAGCGAACTGCGCGGATCCGGCGACGACGCCGGTGGCAATGAGAAGCGGCAGCTGTGCCATGTCGGGGGTCTTCCATGTGCAGAGAACGGCAACACCGGTCATCACAAGGAAAAAGACGTTGGAAACGGTAAGCTGGACGATGGTTTTCTCGTGCAGCGAAGTCTTGCGCAGCAGCACCATGGCCGAGGCCCAGAGAACGGCTGCCTGCAGTGCCAGGTAAACCGGCCAGGAAATGGTGAGACCGATGGGGTTGCAGGCAATTAGCACGCCGACGAAACCGACGCCGACGGCAAGCCAGCGCGCAGGCGTGACCTCTTCTTTCAAGATGAGCCATGCAAGCACGGTGCCGACGATGGGTGCTGCGTAATAGAGCGTCGTCACTTCGGCCAGCTGCAGGCGGCTTGCCGCGGAATAATAGGAAAGCCAGGCACAGAGAAGAAGGATGCTGCGGGCGATCATCGGCTTGATGATCGGCGATCGCATCGTCTGGCGGACGAGCTTGCCGCGGCCAAAGGTAAGGATGGTGAGACTGCGGAAAAACAGGATCTGCCAGACCGGAATGCTTGAGGTCAGGATCTTGATAATCGCATCATGGAATGTGAACGCCATATAGGCGAGGCTCGTGAGCAGGATGCCCAGGCTGACGGAGTTTTTCACGGGAGCGCACCAGATGGCAGAATGCCGGCGGGGAAGTGGGGAATGGTCGATCGATAGGCCTCTTGACCGGTCAATAGGCGATCTTTCGCATGGTGGAGCTTTGTTTCACAACGTCAGGAAATGTGTGTTTGTGCATATTGTGTGCCGGATCATAAGCGTTTATGCACGTTTCTAGTTTCACAGATTTCAATCCGGTAAAAACATGCAGGATTTTTTGTTGCGCGAGCGCCAGGGCGTGATTTCCGAGAGGCTGCGGCTGAACGGCCGCGTGCTGGCGACGGAACTTGCGCTCGAATTCGGCGTCTCCGAAGATACGGTGCGGCGCGATCTGCGCGAAATGGCCGCGGCAGGGCTTTGCGAGCGGGTCTATGGCGGCGCATTGCCGATCTCGCCGGCGCATGGAAGTCTGACACAGCGGATCGGTTTTGCCGTTGACCGGAAACGGGCGCTGGCGCGCGCTGCGACACAGCAGATTGCCGCCGGTTCGACGGTATTCTTCGATGCCGGCAGCACCAATCTGGCGATTGCCAACGCACTGCCGGCTGAACTTGCGCTGACGGCTGCAACGAATGCGCCGGCGATCGCCGCGGCGCTGATCGACAAGCCTGCCGTCAACGTCATTTTGATCGGCGGAATGGTGGACCGGCAGACGGGCGGTTCGCTCGGTGCCAAAGCCTTGCGGGATATGGAGCAGATTTCGCCCGATCTCTGCATTCTCGGCGCCTGCGGCGTCGATCTTGAGGCCGGCATCACCGTGTTCGGTTTCGAAGATGCCGAGTTCAAGCGCTATGCGGCGTCGCGAAGCAGAAAGGTATTGGTGGCGGCAACCTCGGAGAAATTCGGCACTGCCGCCCCCATAGCATTCTGCCAGTTGCCCATTGCGAATGCCTGGTGGTCGAGCACGATGCCGATCCGGCCATTCTCGCCGATTACCGCGCGCGCGGATGCAGGACCGTCGTCGCCGAGAAAACGAACTGAGACCCTCGTCATCGAGTTTAGGGAAACCGGGCGTGCAAGCCCGGCAATGAGGAAAGACCGAGAAATGGACAGTCATGTGAATGCGCCGCCGGCAGCTCGAAGCGGCTTCATCACCAGAAGCAGGGCGGCGGTTTCCCTGCTCTTTCTCATGAACGGCTTCGTCGTCGGCTGCTGGGCGCCGAAGATCCCGGATTTTGCCGAGCGGTTGGCGCTCTCCAAGTTCGAACTCGGGCTGATGATCCTTGTCTTCGGCGTCGGCTCGCTGGTGATGATGCCGATCGCCGGGGCGCAGATTGCCAAACACGGCTCGCGTATCGTCGTTCAGCTGCTGGCTGTCTGCGTGCTGCCGCTGCTCCTGGCATTGACGCTCGCGCCGAATGTGATCACCGGGGCAATCTCGCTCTTCCTGTTCGGCGGTTTTATCGGCGCCATGGATGTGGCGATGAATGCCAATGCCGTGTCGGTCGAAAAATCCATGCGTCGCTCCATCATGTCGTCCTGCCACGCTTTCTGGAGCCTCGGCGGGCTGATCGGCTCGGGTCTCGGCGGCATCGTGATCTCCAAGCTGGGCATTCTCGGCCATGCCGAACTGGCGACGGTGCTGGCGGCGATCTTTCTCGCGATCGCCTGGCCAATGATCCTGGCCGATCCGCCGCATCCCGATGCCAAGAAGGAAAAGACCAGGCTGCCGATGGTGCCGCTGCCGTGGCTGCTCGGATTGATGGCCTTGTTCTCCATGGTGCCGGAAGGCGCGGTTCTGGACTGGGGCGCGCTCTATCTCCGCCAGGAAATGGATGCCTCCGTGGCGCTCTCCGGCCTTGGTTTTGCAGCCTTTTCGGCGACGATGGCAATCATGCGCTTTGCCGGCGACCTGGTGCGCGACCGTCTGGGCGGCGTCAAAACGCTGCGGATCTGCACCGTGTTTGCCATCGTCGGCATGCTGCTTGCAGGTCTGGCGCCGAATGCGGAGATTGCCATTCTGGGCTTTGCCTTTTGCGGCATCGGCATCTCCAACATGGTGCCGATCGCCTTCTCGGCGGCGGGCAACATTCCCGGCCTCAAGCCCGGCATCGGCATCTCGGTCGTCACGACCATGGGCTATTCCGGCATGCTGGTTGCGCCGTCCTTGATCGGCTTCGTCGCCGAGCATGTCGGCTTTGCGGCGGTCTTCATGGCGCTGCCGGTACTCCTGCTCGTCGTTCTGCTGTTCTCCAAACTAGCCCGTTATGCCGACGGAGTCTCCGGCGGCGGCCATTAAGCCGCCTCCCAACAAAAGTGATATCAGGAGCGGTTGACAAGAAAGCAGTCATGATCCACCTGAAAGGCACTGTTTTCAGGGGTCCAGGAACTCTTAATGTCTCCAATTGCCGATTTTGATCCGAAACCGCGCCGCGCATCCGTTGCCGTCGATGTCGGCGGCGTCATCGTTGGCGGCGGGGCGCCGGTCGTCGTGCAATCGATGACGAACACCGATACGGCCGATATCGATTCGACCGTCGCGCAGGTCGCCGCACTCCACCGGGCTGGCTCGGAGCTGGTGCGCATCACCGTCGACCGAGACGAAAGTGCGGCCGCCGTGCCGAAGATCCGCGAGCGGCTGTTGCGGCTCGGCATGGACGTGCCATTGATCGGCGACTTCCACTATATCGGCCACAAACTGCTTGCCGATCATCCTGATTGTGCCGCAGCGCTGGCGAAATACCGCATCAACCCCGGCAATGTCGGCTTCAAGGACAAGAAGGACAAGCAGTTCGCCGAGATCATCGAGATGGCGATCCGCTATGACAAGCCGGTGCGCATCGGCGTCAACTGGGGTTCGCTCGATCAGGATCTCCTGACGGCGCTGATGGATGAGAATGCCGCAGCCGGCTCGCCGTTTTCGGCCCGGCAGGTGACGCGCGAGGCGATCGTGCAATCGGCGCTGCTTTCGGCGGCCCTTGCCCAAGAGATCGGCTTGCCGCGCAACCGCATCATCCTGTCGGCCAAGGTCAGCCAGGTCCAGGACCTGATCGCCGTCAATTCCATGCTCGCCGAGCGTTCCAATCACGCGCTGCATCTCGGCCTGACCGAAGCCGGCATGGGCACCAAGGGCATCGTCGCTTCGTCGGCGGCGATGGGCTTCGTGCTGCAGCAGGGCATCGGCGATACGATCCGCGTGTCGCTGACACCGGAGCCGAACGGCGACCGCACGCGCGAAGTTCAGGTGGCGCAGGAAATCCTGCAGGTCATGGGCTTCCGCCAGTTCGTGCCCGTCGTTGCCGCCTGTCCCGGCTGCGGACGCACGACGTCGACGGTGTTCCAGGAGCTTGCTCAGAACATCCAGAACGACATCCGCAAGAACATGCCGGTCTGGCGCGAGAAATATCCGGGCGTCGAGGCGCTGAACGTTGCCGTCATGGGCTGCATCGTCAACGGACCGGGCGAAAGCAAACATGCCGATATCGGCATTTCGCTTCCCGGCACCGGCGAGACTCCGGCAGCCCCCGTCTTTATCGACGGCCGGAAGGCGCTGACGTTGCGCGGTCCCAATATCGCCGCCGACTTCGAGGCGCTCGTCGTCGACTATATCGAGAAGCGTTTCGGCCAGCGGACGGCGGCGGAATGAAGGTCGGCGAATTCGCATGAGCCGCTACTGGTCGCCCATCGTCAGCAAGCTCCGACCCTACGTCGCCGGGGAGCAGCCCCGCATTCCCGGTCTGGTCAAGCTCAACACCAACGAGAACCCCTACGGGCCGTCCCCGAAGGCGATCGAAGCGATCGGCCAAGCGGCGGATGATCGTTTGCGGCTCTATCCCGATCCGGCGGCGACGGAATTGCGCGAGACGATCGCTGCCCGTCACGGCCTGACGGCGGATGAGGTCTTCGTCGGCAACGGCTCCGACGAGGTCCTTGCGCATACGTTTCAGGCGCTGCTGAAACATGAGCTGCCGCTTCTCTATCCCGATGTGAGCTACAGCTTCTATCCGACTTATAGCCTGCTATACGACATCGAAGCGATCGAAGTGCCGGTCGATGACAAGTTCCAGGTCCGGCTTGCGGATTACGACAGGCCGTGCGGTGCGATCATCATACCCAATCCGAATGCGCCGACCGGCATCGGCCTGCCGCTTGCCGACATAGAGGCGCTTGTCGCCGCCCATCCGGATGCGGTCGTGGTGATCGACGAGGCTTATGTCGATTTCGGCGGTGACAGCGCCATTCCGCTCATTTCCAAATATCCCAACCTGCTTGTCGTTCAGACCCTGTCGAAATCCCGCTCGTTTGCGGGCCTGCGAGTTGGCTTCGCGCTCGGACAGCGGGACCTGATCGAGGCGCTGGTGCGCGTCAAGGACAGCTTCAATTCCTATCCGCTCGATCGCCTGGCGCAGGTTGCCGCAACGGCAGCGATCAAGGACGAGGCGTGGTTCGAGACATGTCGGAGGAAGCTGATCGCCAGCCGGAACGGTCTCGTCCGGGACCTCGAAGCGTTGGAATTCGAAGTGCTGCCGTCTCAGGCGAATTTCGTTTTCGCAAGGCATGAAAGCCGGTCGGGTGCTGCGCTTCAAGCGGCTCTGCGGGAGCGTGGCGTTCTCGTCCGGCATTTCGCCAAGCCGCGCATTTCGGATTTCCTGCGCATCAGCATCGGCACGGACGAGGAATGCGCGCGTCTGGTTTCCGCCCTCAAGGAAATACTGGCAGCCTGAGTGACGCTTCAGCTCTTCCGGTCGGCGATGAAATGTGCCGCCGCGATCAGCGTCGAGGCGCGGGCGCCGTAGGGGGCAAGCAGCGCCTCGGCATCGCGGACATGCTGGCGGAGCTGCTCCTCGGCCCATTCGATGCCATGCAGCGCCACGAGCGTTCCCTTGCCGCGGGCCGCATCCTTGCCGGTCGCCTTGCCCATGGTCGCGGCATCAGAGGTCAGGTCGAGAATGTCGTCGGCGAGCTGAAAGGCAAGGCCGATCTTTTCGCCGAAAGCACGCAGGCGGCGACGATCTTCCGGCGGACTCGCCGCGATGAGGGCGCCGGCTTCGCAGGCGAAGCGGATCAGCGCGCCGGTTTTCATCGCCTGCAGGCGGATGATGCCGGCCTCGTCAGGGGCTTGTTTTTCCGCCGCGAGATCGAGCGCCTGGCCGCCGGCCATGCCGCCGAGACCGGCGGCGCGGGCAAGCGCCAGCACCAGCGAGGCCTTGCTCGTATCGGCAAGCGTAGTTTCCGGCGCGGCGATGATATCGAAGGCGTAGGTCAGCAGGCTGTCGCCTGCGAGGATCGCGGTGGCTTCATCGAACTTAATATGAACAGTCGGTTTGCCGCGGCGGAGATCATCATCGTCCATGGCGGGCAGATCGTCATGCACCAGCGAATAACAGTGGACGCATTCGAGTGCGGCGCCGACGCGGCGTGCGGCCTCGGCATCACCGCCAAGAAGGGCGGCGCTTTCGACCACCAGGAACGGGCGCAGCCGCTTGCCGCCGTTCAGCACGGCATAGTGCATGGCGCTGCGCAGCGTCTCGGGCCTGGCGATTTCGTCGGAAAGGGCGTTCGGTAAAAGCAATGCATCGAGCAGCGCCTCGATCTCGCGGGCGTTGTTCTTCAGCCTCGTCTCGAAAGTGTCCCGGTTCGCATCCATGGGCGCTGTTTGGCATGAGCGCCCCCGGGCTTGCAACGGAATTGTCGATGGCGCGGCAAGATTCGCCACGCACTCTGGCATAAGCGGCCTACAGGCGTTATGAGAACGACAGGAGCGAAATCGGGTTGGGGACATTGGATATAGCGCCGGAGAGAGAGGACATCGCCGACATGCCGGCTCGCCGGCAATGGTTCGGAGACCGGCGCGTGTTGAAACGCATCGTGCTTGCCGTGCTGGCGCTGGTGATCCTTCCTTACGCGCTGATCTTTTTCTACGTGCTGCCGTTCATTCACCCCGTCTCGACGCTGATGCTGCGCGATCTCGTACTGCTGCGCGGCTATGACCGCAGATGGGTGTCGCTTGATGAGATCGCCCCGGTTGTGGTGCAGTCGGTGATGATGTCCGAAGACGGGCAATATTGCTTTCACGGCGGTGTCGACTGGGCGGAAATGCGCCTGCTGGTCGAAGATACGCTGAAGGGCCAGGCAACGCGCGGCGGCAGCACCATCCCGATGCAGACGGCGAAGAACCTCTTTCTCTGGAACAGCCGCTCCTTCGTGCGCAAGGCGATGGAGCTTCCGCTGGCCGTCTCCACGGATTTCGTCCTGTCGAAACGGCGGCTGATGGAAATCTATCTCAACATCGCCGAATGGGGTCCGGGCATTTACGGCATCGAGGCGGCGGCTCAGCATCATTTCATGGTGCCGGCCTCGAAGCTGACACGGCGCCAGGCATCGCTGCTTGCGGTCTCGCTGCCGAACCCGATCGACCGCAATGCCGGCAAACCAGGCCGCGGCCTTCGCCGGCTTGCCGGCGTGATCGAGAGACGCGCACAGGGTTCCGGCGATTACATCAAATGCATCTATGAGTGAGAGCAGAACTTGTCATTGGTAGCCTCGAGCGTCATCTGACATTCTTGGTTCTGCCATATGGGCGGTGCAGTCCAAACAGAACCTTCGAGTCGCCCATGACCGCTACGATGTTTTCTCCCGAGCTTCTCTTCTATTCGAAGACGCACAATCCGAACCCGCCCGCCCATCTCGGCAGCCGTTATCGCAAGGTCGGCGGCTTTTTGCCTGAAGCCGGGAACACCATTGTCTGCCATGCCGAGAAAGGCTCGCGGACGCAGACGGTGCTAATCGAGGCGCGGGAGAAATATCTGGCGATGCCGGAGGCCCAGCAGTTCCTCTTCACGCCGATATCGAGCCTTCACATGACGCTTTTCGAAGGCGTCATCGAGACCAGGCGCCGGCAGGATTTCTGGCCGGGCGATCTTCCGCTCGAGACGCCGATCGGCGACATGACCGAACTGATGGCGGCGCGGCTCGAAGGTTTTTCGATGGCCGACCCCTTCAATGTCGCCGTGGTCGAAGCGCGCCCGTCGGGCCTGCTCCTCGACGGAGCGACGGAGAACGACCGCAAGGTCATGCGCGCCTGGCGCCACGCGTTTGCCGATCTCCTCGGCTATCGCCAGCCGAACCATGAAGACTACAAGTTTCACATGACCTTCGCCTATGCGATCGAACGGCTGGAGGACGAAGCCTTGCCGCGCTGGCAGGCGATGCTCGATGACGTTGCCGAGGACATCCGCCGCAAGGCCCCTGTTTTCGAGCTGACGCTACCGGCATTCTGCGTCTTCGAGGACATGAACCATTTCCACGAATTGCTGATTTTCGATTTCGACGTCTGAACGGGAGAAGCCCATGGATAGACCGACGCTCTATATCGCCAACAAGAACTATTCCTCCTGGTCTTTCCGGCCGTGGATGGCGCTGACGGGCCTCGGTATCGATTTCGAGGAGGTCCTGATCCCCTTCGACGACGCAGCGGGCAATCCCAATATCAAGGCCGTGTCTCCGACCGGGCGGGTGCCGCTTCTGCAGCATGGCGCGTTGAAGATCTGGGAATCGCTGGCGATCATCGAATATGCCGCCGAGCTGCATCCGGACGCCGGTCTTCTGCCCGCCGATCGCGCCCAGCGGGCGCTCGCCCGGTCGGTTTCGATGGAGATGCTCTCGAGCTTCCGGGCTCTGCGCAGCGCCTGCCCGATGAATATCCGCCGGCCGAAGGCGAGGATCGCGCTGCCGGATGGTGTCGATACCGATATTAGCCGCATCGAGGCGATCTGGCGGGATCTCTTGCAGCAATCCGGCGGGCCGTTTCTCTTCGGCGCTTTCGGGGGCGCAGATGCGATGTTTGCGCCCGTCGTCAACCGGTTCGAGATCTATGAGCTGGTCGACCGAAGCGATACGCTCGCCTATATGCAGACCATGAAGGCGCATCCGGCTTGGCGCAAATGGGAAGAGGCGGCGCGCGCCGAGCCTTGGGTTGTGCCGGAAGACGAAGTCTGAGGTGGGAATCATCGGCGTGTCAAAAAATATGCATGGGGACTGGTCAAGGCCGCGCCTTGCATGTATAAGCGCGCAAAATTCCGAAATCGCGACATGTCCGTTTCGGCCGCCAGTCTGGCCGTGGGAATGTTTTGCCCGCAAGTGGAGTAATAGAAATGGCTGTACCGAAGAGAAAAACAAGCCCGTCCAAGCGCGGGATGCGCCGTTCGGCTGATGCGCTGAAGGCTCCGACCTATGTCGAAGACAAGAACTCCGGCGAACTTCGCCGTCCGCATCACATCGACCTGAAGACCGGCATGTATCGCGGCCGCCAGGTTCTGACGCCGAAGGAAAGCGCATAATTTCCGATTAGGCTCGTCCGATCGAACGCTTAAAGGCCGGCGTCACGCCGGCCTTTTCATATTCAGCGATATAATATTTGCAATGACTTGCGGTGGGGCAATGCTTTGCGGCAGTATTCTTCCAGCCGCCAAGGAGATTGCCGATGATAGCTGCAATGCCGCTGATGATTATCCCGTTCGTTCTCTACAACCTGGCGATGCTCGGCCTGATGGGCGAGGGCGGTATTCCGGCGCTGCAGCATGACGTCATCGTGTTGTCGATGATATCAGGCGCGATCTGGAGCATGGCGCTCGGCGATCTTTTCATCGTCATCGCGCTCGTCGTGCTGTTCTTCGAAATCCTGAAAGCGACCAGAACGGGTCCCGGCAACCTCATCAACCACATATTGTCGATGCTGGTTTTCATCGCCTTCCTGGTCGAGTTTCTGCTCGTCCGAGATGCTGCAACGCAGGTCTTCTTCATTTTGATGACGATCGCTCTGATCGATGTGATTGGCGGGTTTGCCGTGTCGATCCGGAGCGCCGGACGGGATGTCTCGATCGGATTATAGGTTGTCGAGTTTGTTCTGAAGGGCGCGGAGCTGTTCCTTCAGCTCATCGATATCCTTGGCCTCGGCCTTGCGGCTTTCCTTGGCCGGCGGCGTCATGAAGGGCGAGAACATCTGCATCGCCTGCTGAAACAGCTCGGTGTTGCGGCGAACCTGGTCCTCGACCATCTGCATCGGCAGTTGCAGGTTCTTGCCGAGCGGCGTTTCACCGAAGGCCCGGTTTACCTGCTCGCGCATCTGGGATTGCTGTTCGCTGAAGGCGCGCATCGAATGTTCGAGAAAGCTCGGCACGACCATCTGCATCTGGTCTCCGTAATAGGTGATGAGCTGGCGCAGGAAGGAGATCGGGAGAAGCGTGTTGCCGGTCTTCGATTCCTGCTCGAAGATAATCTGGGTCAGCACCGAATGAGTGATGTCATCTCCGCTTTTTGCATCCTGGACGGTAAATTCTTCGCCCTTCTTCACCATCTCCGCCAGGTCTTCCAGCGTGACGTAGGTGCTGGTGCCTGTATTGTATAGGCGGCGATTGGCGTATTTCTTGATGACTATCTGACCCTCATGCTTCGCCATATCAGTCTCCTGGACCCCCGTCTGAATTATGGATATTCCTCCACTTCAGACTGTAAACGCAAAAGAAGGCCGGTGACAATCTCTTTGTGCGATGCGGCAAACCTTTCACAGAGCAGATGAATTCGGGCTTTCGCGTTCGTGCCGAAAAATGACCCCGGCCGGTCTTCGCGTTTGACTTGCGCTCCAAGCTTTGCCAGTTTCCTCTTATGTAAGTGAGACGAAAACGAGGAGCGTCCCCATGAGCAATTCATCCATCGTCATCGCCAGTGCAGGTCGAACGGCCGTCGGCTCGTTCAACGGCGCTTTCGCAACGGTTCCGGCGCATGAGCTCGGCGCGGCCGTCATCAAGGGTGCGCTCGCGCGCGCCGGCGTCGATGCCGGCGAAGTGGATGAGGTGATCCTCGGTCAGGTGCTCGCTGCAGGCGAGGGCCAGAACCCGGCGCGCCAGGCGGCGATAAAAGCCGGCATTCCGAAGGAGGCGACAGCCTGGGGCGTCAACCAGCTCTGCGGTTCGGGTCTGCGCGCCGTCGCGCTCGGCATGCAGCAGATCGCCACCGGCGACGCCAAGATCATCGTTGCCGGCGGCCAGGAATCCATGTCGATGGCACCGCATGCCATGCACTTGCGCGGCGGCGTCAAGATGGGCGACGCCAAGATGGTCGACACCATGATCAAGGACGGCCTGACCGATGCGTTCCACGGCTACCACATGGGCATCACCGCCGAGAATATCGCGCGTCAGTGGCAGCTTTCGCGTGACGAGCAGGATCAGTTCGCCGTCGCCTCGCAGAACAAGGCGGAGGCGGCGCAGAAGGCCGGCCGCTTTGCCGACGAGATCATCCCCTACATCATTCAGACGCGTAAGGGCGACGTTACGGTCGATGCCGACGAATATATCCGTCATGGCGCCACGCTGGAGGCGATGGGTAAGCTGCGCCCGGCCTTCGACAAGGAGGGCACGGTGACGGCAGCGAATGCTTCCGGCCTCAACGACGGCGCCGCTGCCGCGGTGCTGATGAGCGAAGCGGAGGCGGTCCGTCGCGGTATCCAGCCGCTCGCCCGCATCGTCTCTTGGGCGACCGCCGGCGTCGATCCTTCGATCATGGGCACCGGCCCGATCCCGGCGTCGCGCAAGGCGCTCGAAAAGGCCGGCTGGTCGGTCGGCGATCTCGATCTCGTCGAAGCCAACGAGGCTTTCGCGGCGCAGGCCTGCGCCGTCACCAAGGATCTCGGATGGGATCCTGCGATCGTCAACGTCAACGGCGGGGCGATCGCGATCGGCCATCCGATCGGCGCTTCCGGCGCGCGCGTTCTCAATACGCTGTTGTTCGAAATGAAGCGCCGCGGCGCCAAGAAGGGGCTGGCCACGCTTTGCATCGGTGGCGGCATGGGTGTCGCCATGTGCTTCGAAGCACTTTAAACAGCATACGATCCGTCATTGATTGAAAAATCCCGCCAGAGCGGGGCGAAAACAAAAGGGGAGCGGAACATGAGCAGAGTGGCTGTGGTCACCGGGGGTACGCGCGGCATTGGTGCGGCCATATCCGTGGCGCTGAAAAACGCCGGATACAGGGTTGCCGCCAATTATGCCGGCAACGACGAGAAGGCCAAAGCCTTCCACGACGCCACCGGCGTGCCGGTGTTCAAATGGGATGTTTCGGATTACGCCGCCTGCGGCGAGGGGATCGCCCGGATCGAAAGCGAGATCGGGCCGGTGGAAGTGCTCGTCAACAATGCCGGCATCACCCGCGACGCGATGTTCCACAAGATGACGCCGCAGCAGTGGCACGAGGTGATCAATACCAACCTCACCGGCCTGTTCAACATGACGCATCAGGTCTGGACCGGCATGCGTGACCGCAGCTTCGGCCGCATCGTCAATATTTCGTCGATCAACGGCCAGAAGGGGCAGATGGGTCAGGCGAACTATTCGGCGGCCAAAGCCGGCGATCTCGGCTTCACCAAGGCGCTGGCCCAGGAAGGGGCGGCCAAGAACATCACCGTCAATGCCATCTGCCCCGGTTACATCGGAACCGAGATGGTGCTCGCCGTGCCGGAGAAGGTGCTGAACGAACGTATCATTCCGCAGATTCCCGTCGGGCGTCTCGGCGAGCCTGAGGAAATTGCGCGCTGCGTTACCTTCCTCGCCTCCGACGATGCCGGCTTCATCACCGGCTCGACGCTGACCGCCAATGGCGGGCAGTTCTTCGTCTAACCGGCCCCGGAAATCGGAATCGACTTGAAAGCGATAGCGCGTCTTGCCGGACGCGCTATCGCTCTTTGTATGGATGCCCGCCGTGCGGACATCAGGAACGGCCGCCGGTGTTTTGGTGACGCCGTGGCGGAATCTTGACCGGCACGCGCTGCGGCGAGCGATCCTGGCCGCGAAGAGCTGAAATCGCGCTTGTGAGGAAAGCCAAGGCGATGAGAATGGCGACAGCGGAATTCAGGAAAATCTGACCCATGGAAGCGTTCCTTTCAGATGCGCCGGGCGGATTCGCCTGCCCACTGCGCTCATGAAGGAAATGTGCACCTGCCTGATGGAGGTCGGTAGGTTTGGCTTTGGCGACCGATCGTCAACGCCGCGTTGACGGAGGCGGCCATCAAAGAAAAACGGGCGCCGAAGCGCCCGTTGGGAAGTCCGATATGCTTTTGCCGATCAGTAGCGGCAACGGGCCTCGTAGCGGCGGCCGTAGCGGTCGCGATAGACGCAGTAGCCGCGGCGTTCGACCGACTGGCCGATGAGAGCGCCGGTCAGACCGCCGGCAACGGCGCCGACGGCGGCACCACCCCAGCTGTTGGTCACGGCACCGCCGATGACCGCGCCGGTGCCGGCGCCGATCGCCGTTCCCTGCTCGGTCGCTGTGCAGGATGCCAGGGCGCCGACGAGCGCACCAATAAGAACAATCTTCTTCATCATGTCGTAACTCCCCAGGTTTGTTGGCCTTTAGATGCGGCCCATGAGTACAAGGATAATGATAATCACGAGAACTAGCCCCAAACCGCCAGAAGGTCCATAGCCCCAGCCACGGCTATAACCCCAATTCGGCAAGGCTCCGATCAAGAGCAGAATGAGGATAACAAGAAGTATTGTGCCAAGCATGGTGTGTTTCCTTCATTTCATCCGCAATTTGAATGGACCAGAAACACGCATTGGCGATTTTTGTTCCCGGTTAAGCCAGGAAATGTGACGCGCTGGGACCCCCGCCCTATCGAAAACCTGCCCGTATGGTTAAAAAGGCGTTTAAATACAACATGTTGCGGTGAACAAAGGGAGAAGGTCCCGATGTCGCCGATTCGTCAGCGATTCGTTCCGTATTTGATCGGCGCGCCGCCGGCGACCATCCCGGCTTAACGGGATATGAATCCGGCTTCCGAAAGATTAATGCCGATGGACAAGGCGGAACGGGGACGCCGATCGGCGATACGCATATAGCGCATGGACCGAGTTTCGCCACCAGATGTGGCCGTGAACGAAAGGCGAAAACGATGCGGTCAGCGATTCGTCGCCGATTCGTTCCGGCTTTGGTCGAGAGGTTAATTTCAGGCGCAATTTTTGATTGTTCGCCACTGGCCGGATTCGCCGATGGCGGCGACGAAAATGCCAAGCGGAGGGAGTCAGACGATTCAGCATCTAGTGGGAAAAAGTGATTCAAAATCAATACTTAGCCGTGAACAAAAGCTGAATCATCGGGAGTCAGCGATTCGTCGCTGATTCGTTCTCACGCTGTTCCGAATCGCAAATACCGGCGGTCCGCGTGACTCGCCAAGGTCGTAATCCCGGCAGCATTTTAAAATCTGCCCTTGCGTTTGCGGCGGCGGCTGTCCATGTGTTCTCTGGCTTCCGTCGCGGGAGCACTGTTTTCCTGGGGGCTGCCCGCCTCATTTGCATGGACCATGACTTCTGACTTCGCAGCCGATGATTCTGAGCGGGCGCGGTGTGACCGCGGTGCTTGGGCCGACCAATACCGGTAAGACCCATTATGCCATCGAGCGCATGGTCGCTCACGGGACCGGCGTGATCGGCCTGCCGCTCAGGCTGCTGGCGCGTGAGGTCTATACGCGGGTGGTGGAGAAGGTCGGCGCGCAGAATGTGGCGCTGGTCACCGGCGAGGAAAAGATTTCGCCGCCCAATGCGCGCTTTTCGGTCTGCACCGTCGAGGCGATGCCGCGTGAGACCAAGGCCGCCTTCGTCGCAATCGACGAGGTGCAGCTCGCCGGCGATCTTGAGCGCGGCCATATCTTCACCGACCGCATCCTGCATCTTCGCGGCCGCGAGGAAACGCTGCTGCTCGGCGCGGCAACGATGCAGCCGATCCTGCAGCAGCTCCTGCCCGGCATCACGATCGTCGAGCGGCCGCGGCTTTCGCATCTTTTCTATGCCGGGCAGAAGAAGATCACCCGGCTGCCGCAGCGCTCGGCCATCGTCGCCTTCTCGGCCGACGAGGTCTATGCGATCGCCGAACTCATCCGCCGGCAGCGCGGCGGCGCGGCTGTCGTGCTCGGCGCGCTCAGCCCGCGCACCCGCAATGCGCAGGTGGCGCTTTATCAGGCGGGCGATGTCGAATATCTGGTGGCGACCGATGCGATCGGCATGGGCCTCAACCTCGATGTCGATCACGTCGCCTTCGCCCAGGACCGGAAGTTCGACGGCTACCAGTTTCGCAATCTCAATCCGGGCGAACTCGGCCAGATCGCCGGACGCGCCGGGCGGCACGTTCGCGACGGTACCTTCGGCGTCACCGGACAGGTTTCGCCCCTGGACGAGGAGCTGGTACAGCGCATCGAAGGGCATGAATTCGACAACGTCAAGGTTTTGCAGTGGCGCACCACCGAAATGGACTTCTCCTCGATCCAAGCGCTGCGCGCCAGCCTCGAGGCGGGACCGCGCGTAGCGGGGTTGACGCGGGCGCTGCCTGCGGTCGACCAGCAGGCGCTGGAACAGCTTTCACGTTATCCCGAGGTGATCAACCTTGCCGACAGGCCGGCCCGGGTCGAAAAACTCTGGGAGGCTTGCGCGCTTCCCGACTATCGGCGTATCACCCCGGCACAACATGCCGATCTTATCTCGACCCTCTTTTCCGATCTCGTGCGCTATGGCACGGTGAACGAGCAGTTTCTCGCGGAACAGGTTCATCGCTCCGATCGGACAGATGGGGAAATTGACACGCTTTCGGCGCGAATCGCGCAGATAAGAACCTGGACCTATGTTTCGAATCGGCCTGGTTGGCTTGCCGATCCGACACACTGGCAGGAAAAGACGCGGGAAATCGAAGATCGATTGTCCGACGCGTTACATGAAAGGTTGACGAAACGCTTTGTTGATCGCAGGACATCTGTGCTCATGAAGCGCCTGAGAGAGAATGCGATGCTGGAAGCTGAAATCAGTGTGAATGGCGATGTCTTCGTTGAAGGACATCATGTAGGGCAATTGAGCGGATTCCGCTTCACGCCGGTGGCGGGAACGGACGGACCGGATGCCAAGGCGGTTCAGGCTGCGTCGCAGAAAGCGCTCGCGCTCGAATTCGAGGCCCGTGCGGCTCGAATCCATGCCGCTGGCAACAGTGACCTGGCGATCGGTTCGGATGGCCTGATCCGTTGGATCGGCGACCCGGTGGCGCGGCTTTCGGGCAGCGATCACATCATGCGTCCGCGGGTGATTCTGCTGGCCGACGAGCAGTTGACGGGCAATGCCCGCGATCATGTCGCCGCCCGTGTCGAACGCTTCGTCAATCATCATATCAGCACGGTGCTGAAGCCGCTCGATGATCTGTCGCGCGCCGAGGACCTGCAGGGTCTGGCAAAGGGGCTCGCGTTCCAGCTCGTCGAAAACCTCGGCGTGCTGTTCCGCCGTGACGTGACCGAGGAGGTCAAGTCGCTCGATCAGGAGGCCCGCGCCTCGATGCGCCGCTACGGCGTGCGTTTCGGCGCTTACCATATTTTCGTTCCGGCACTTCTGAAGCCGGCGCCGGCCGAGCTCATCACGCTGCTCTGGGCGCTGAAGAACGACGGTTTGGACAAGCCGGGCTACGGCGATCTCATTCCGGTGCTTGCCGCCGGCCGCACCTCGGTCGTCACCGACCCAAGTTTCGAGCGGATGTTCTATAAGCTCGCCGGCTTCCGCTTCCTCGGCAAGCGTGCCGTGCGCATCGACATCCTCGAGCGGCTTGCCGATATCATCCGGCCGCTGCTGCAGTGGAAGCCCGGTCAGAGCAACCGGCCGGAGGGCGCCTATGACGGCCGCCGCTTCACGACGACGACGGCGATGCTGTCGATCCTCGGGGCGACGCTCGAGGACATGGAAGAAATCCTCAAGGGTCTCGGCTATCGCGCCGATGCGGTGAAGGCGGAAGAGGCATCGGCACATCTTGCGACGCAGGATGCGGCCTCAGTGCCGGCAACGGCCGCGGAAACGCCTGCCGACGATACAGCTGAAAAGGCCGATCACGACGATGCCGACGGCGCGACGGAAGAAACTGCCGCCGAGCCATCTGTGGCCGAGGCAGCTTCTGCTGATGTCGACACGCCGGTGGCGGAAACGGTGAAAACCGCGGCTCCTGATGAAGCGGTCGAGACATCTGCTCCTGATGAAGCTTCCGCGCCTGAGGAAGCGGTGTCCGCTTCCGAGGAAACCGGCGAGCCGGTGGAACCGAAGCCGGTTCTTCTGTGGCGTCTCGGCGGCCGCAACGACAATCAGCGCCAGGCGCGCGGCGGGCATGGCGAACGCCGTGGCGGCCAGGGCCAGGAGCGGGGCCAGAACCAGGAACGCGGCGACCGCAATCGCCGGCCGGGTGGTGGTGAAGGCGGCGATGGCAATCGCGGCGGCGAAGGCCGCGACAATAATCGTCACAACCGCGGCAAGGACGGCGGCAACCGCGATGGCGGCCGGCCGCAGCAGCCAAGAGGCGACCGCAACAACCAGCCACGGGGCGACCAGCCACGCGGTGACCGGCAGGACCGCAAGGATCGCGGCGAGCGAAATGACCGCAACGATCGCAACAACAACCGCGGCGGTTCGCAGCCGCTGCGCTTCGAAGCCAAGCCGCCGCGCAAGGAGAAGCCGATCGATCCGGATTCGCCTTTCGCCAAGCTCGCGGCTCTCAAGGAGCAGATGAAGAAGTAATCATGAGCGGGGAGACACAGCCGACAAGCGGTTCGCGCCAGCGCATCGACAAGTGGCTGTTCTTCGCGCGTATGGTGAAGTCGCGCTCGCTGGCGCAGAGCCATATCCAGTCGGGCCATGTGCGTATCAACGGCGAGCGCTGCAATCATCCGAGCCAGATGGTCAAGCCGGGCGACCGTATCGAGCTCGACGCTGGAGCGGCGCGACGTCGTTCTCGTCATGCGACTCGCCGGCGAGCGGCGGGGGCCTTACGAGGAGGCCCGCCTGCTCTACGAGGACCTGTCGCCGCCGCCGGATGAGGCAAAACGCCTCAGCCCCTACGAGCAGGCGATCCGGGCGACCGGCACCGGCCGGCCGACCAAAAAGGAACGACGCGCAATCGACAGGCTGATGTCGGACGAGGATTAGAAAACTCTGCCCGCGGTGGCGGCTTTTGCAGATCGTTTATCCTTGAAATCCGGCGTTAAAGCCGATACGTCACTGACAACCTGCCGGAAGCGTGCTTGCCTCCCAAGCCTGCCCACGCTTTTCCTCCGGCACGGGGATAGGCGCGACGTTCCAGGTTGCCCGGCCCCATCAGCATGGAATCCTGGAGTTCTTCATGACCTACGTCGTGACCGACAATTGCATCAAGTGCAAATACACCGATTGCGTGGAAGTCTGCCCCGTCGATTGCTTCTACGAGGGCGAGAATTTCCTCGTCATCCACCCCGACGAATGCATCGATTGCGGCGTCTGCGAACCTGAATGTCCCGCCGAGGCGATCAAGCCGGATACCGAGCCGGGCCTCGACAAATGGCTGAAGATCAACACCGAATATGCCACCATCTGGCCGAATATCACGGTCAAGAAGGAGCCGTTGCCGGAGGCCAAGGAGATGGATGGCGAGACCGGAAAGTTCGAGAAGTATTTCTCGGAAAAACCCGGTTCCGGCGATTGAGACGGCGGCCATAATCGGCCGCCGGATTGAGGCGGCTGTGGGGTAAAACGTTTTAAAAGCTGCGTGAGGAATATGGGGGACATGTGTTGCCCGCATGACTCAAGCGAAGCAAATTATTGATTTCCTCATATTTTTATGATAGGTTTCGTCTACTGTTCCATTTGTGGCATGACGCATGCCCAAAACCATCACGAAAGCAAAACCAAATCCGTACGCGGTTTCCGTGACATATCAACGCTTTGAGCGCCGGGTCCCAAGATCGTGCGCAAGAAGTTCTTTGCTTTTGCCCGATGGGACCAGAGTGAAGTCACCCGACGGATTCTACCGTCTCACCCGGGCCTGACTGACCCGGCTCCGGCCGCCGCCGGAAGCGTAACAGGGAGTTTTTGAATAGAATGACGACTCAGCAGAAAAAGCCTTCCACAGCACGCCATGGCTTCAAGACCGGTGAATCGATCGTCTACCCCGCTCACGGCGTCGGTACCATCACCGCTATTGAAGAGCAAGAAGTTGCCGGCATGAAGCTCGAACTTTTCGTTATCGATTTCGAAAAGGACAAGATGCGCCTGAAGGTTCCGGTCGCGAAGGCGATGAGCATCGGCATGCGCAAGCTTTCGGAAACGGATTTCGTCGAGCGTGCATTGAAGGTCGTGCAGGGCAAGGCCCGCGTCAAGCGCACTATGTGGTCCCGCCGCGCCCAGGAATACGATGCCAAGATCAATTCCGGCGACCTGATTTCCATCGCTGAAGTCGTGCGCGATCTCTATCGTGCCGAAAACCAACCTGAACAGTCCTATTCCGAGCGCCAGCTTTATGAGGCTGCACTCGACCGCATGGCGCGCGAAATCGCCGCCGTCAACAAGATGTCGGAAACCGAAGCCGTCCGCCTCGTCGAGACCAATCTCAACAAGGGTCCGAAGCGCGGCAAGGCGATCGAAGAAGACGATTCGCAGGACGAAGCCGCTTAAGGCGACCCTGTTTTTCTTTGTCAAAAAACCCGGTGCAAGCCGGGTTTTTTATTGGAACTTTTTCACGGCTGCCGCGTTTAACACACGTAATTGCGGACTGCTCGCCGGGCAATGTGCCTCGACGGGCGAACTGCTATTCCGTCAATGTTCGATGAGGAGCGGATCATGCCTTTTCAATATTGCCCATCCGGCAAGGTGAAGAAACAGGTCCAGCCCGGCCGTCTTAACGGCCCATGATGAGAAATAGGGCCTCCCCTGAAAAGTCCAGGGGCGAGGCCTTTATGCATTCAGATCCCCCATTCAGTCCGGACCGCGATGTTCCGGAAGGTGCGTTTTATTGTTCATTTAGGGCGAGAGGCCTGTTTCAGGAGATCGAAATGAAGAACATGTCTGCAGACCGGCGCATGATCAAGATCGCGATGGCCGCCCCCTACCTCGCCCGTCAGGAAGAGCACGATCTTGCCATCCGCTGGAAGGATCACGACGACCGCGGCGCGCGCAACCAGATCGCCATGGCCCATATGCGGCTCGTCATATCGATGGCGGGCAAGTTCCGCAATTTCGGCCTGCCAATGAGCGATCTTGTGCAGGAGGGCTATGTCGGCCTGCTCGAGGCGGCCGCCCGCTTCGAGCCGGAACGCGATGTGCGTTTTTCGACCTATGCAAGCTGGTGGATCAGGGCTTCGATTCAGGATTATATCCTGCGCAACTGGTCGATCGTGCGCGGCGGCACGAGCTCGGCCCAGAAGGCGCTGTTCTTCAATCTGCGTCGTCTGCGCGCCAAGCTCGCCAAGGGCGACACCCAGCTGACGCTGCAATCCATTCACCAGGAAATCGCCGCGGCGCTTGGCGTCAGCCTCGCCGATGTGCAGACGATGGATGCCAGGCTTTCCGGCAACGACGCCTCGCTGCAGGCGCCTTCGGTCTCCGGCGATGCCGAGAGTGCAGAGAAGATGGACTTCCTCGTCAGCGACGATCCCCTGCCGGATGAGCAGGTTTCCAACATGATCGACGGCGAGCGCCGCCGCGTCTGGCTCGCCTCGGCGCTGAAACATCTCAACGAACGCGAGATGAAAATCATCAGCGCCCGGCGTCTGGCGGAAGACGGCGCCACGCTCGAAGAACTCGGCGCCGATCTCGGTATTTCCAAGGAACGTGTGCGGCAGATCGAAAGCCGGGCGATGGAGAAGCTCCGCAGCGCGCTGGTCAACGCCGATCCGCACATGGCGGCCTATGCTTAGATTTAAAGTTCTGCTGCGTCCCGAGGGCGTCGAAAGACGCCCGGCGCCGTAACTTCGTTCCCCTCCAGCAGCACTGACTCGCCCGGCGTAAGCCGGGTTTTTTTATTCGGCGATGATCTTGACGCGATCGCCGGGTGAAACGGCTGCACCCGTGGGCAGGGCATTGATGAGTTTGAAGAGATCGAGTTTGCGATCGGTGCCCATCATGCGGGCGGCGAGCGTCGAGATGTTTTCACCCGGTCGGACGGTGACGACACGGATGCGCAGCGGCTTCAGCGAGGCTGCCTCCGCCGGCGTCATGCGCCGGAAACTTGCGCGCAGGACATTGGCGGTCGGCTCAAGGGCGTCGCTGCCTTTCGGCACGGCGGTCAGGAAACGGAAGATCTGCGAATTGTTGCGGATCACGGTAACGTCGAAATCCCAGCGATCCGCGCTTGCACGCGCTGTGGCTGCTTCCATGCCGTTGATGGTGACTGGCTGGATGGTCGACGGGTCGAGGCCGGTCACCCAGCCGCTGGAGATATAGTTGGTGAGGCTCTGGTTCTGATTGTCGGCGACGCCGTCGAAGCGGACAGCGATGTCGTTCGGGCCGGTGGCCATCACGGCTTCGACCTTGTTGTCGATGTGAAAATCCGGTGGCACGTCAAAGCGGATGCCGAGGCCTCCATGCAGGAAGGTCTGGCCGCGCACATAGCCTTCCTCCGGGCTGTCGCCGTAGAGCAGGCCGTCTATGCCGTCGAGATAATAGTCGCGGCCCTTGTCGCCGACCGACCCTTCCTGGCCGAAGGCCCGCGCATGGGTGCGGGCAAGCTCGATGCGCTGGGCGGAATTCGGATGGCTCGACAGGAAGTCGAGGCTTTGATCGGCTTCGGGATCGACCGACATGAAGCGGCTGTACGCCGCCATTGAATCGAGGAAGCGGGCAGCGGAATAGGGGTCGTAGCCGGCTTCGCCGAGCATGCGCACGCCGATGACATCGGCCTGCAATTCCTGCTGGCGGGAGAAGGCGGCGAGCCGCAGTTTGCCGCGGGCTAGCGCCTGCTTGCCGGCGATATCGCTGGAAAGGACCTCGGCGACGACGCGGCTGGCGATGACCTCAGCCTCTTCGCGCTTCTGCCGCTCGATGCCGTGGTTCGCCGTCACATGGCCCATCTCGTGCGACAGCACGGCGGCGACCTCGGAGGCGTCGTTGGCAAGGGCGAGCAGGCCGCGGGTGACGTAGAGATAGCCGCCCGGCAGCGCAAAGGCGTTGATCGCCGGTGAATTCAGGATGGTGATGCGGTAGGACTGGCTCGGATTTTCCGACACCGCCGTCAGCGCGCCGGCGATGCGGGCGACGAGGCGCTCGGTCTTGGCGTCCTTGTATTCGCCGCCGTAGCTTGCGACGATGCGCGGATGTTCGCGGGCGCCCATTGCCGCGCGCGGGTCGTTCTTCTGCACCTCGTCGACGATCTGCGGATTGGAAGAAGGCGACACGCTCGGCTGATAGGATTGCTCGATCAGCGTTTGACAGCCATTCAGCGCCATTGCGATGGTCGAAAGCAGCATCAGGCGACGCGCGAAGCGCCGGGGCGCGAAGATGGCATCACTGGAAAGCGCGGGCGATTTCCACGTCGTCAAGCTTTCCAGTCTGGTTCTCCGCATCATGTCGCTATTTTGCCGGTTCGCCGCAGATTGGCACCGACCGTGGCAAGGGGAATTCAACAGGTGCCCACCCCTGATCTCGCGCTGCACAATCGGCCGATACAAGTCCTTGCTGTAGCTGATTTACGCATCGGTTGCATAGCGAGACTCTGCTTAAATGTGGCGGCGTTGCATTTTGGCAAGCCTCGGGCGTTGAGGCCTCCCTTCGCTCGGATGAAATTATGGCGAAAGTTCCGTCAGAAAGCGGAGATTCGTCGACTGCGCGGAAAAAGAACGGCCCGATTGAAGCAATCGAGCTGATGGGGGCAGTCAGCCGGGAAAATTACAATCCTTGATGGTCCTGTTCCAGAAGAACGCCTTCCGATGAGGTATCCGCCCCGATTCGTTATTCCGCGGCTTCGGCCGTCGTCGGTTGTGGTCTTATCGTCTCGCCGGCGCGGGGCAGTTGCACAGGCTTCAGCATGAGAGCGGCCACAAGGCCGATCACCGCAAAGGCGCAGGCCGTCAGGAAGAGCGGCGAGAAGGCGGCGGCATAGAGGTCGGCGACAGACTGGCGGCTTGCTTCGGGAAGGGAAGCCATCATCTTCGGCGTCAGCTGCTCGATATCAGCGACACCGGGAATGGACACGCCGACCTTGTTAAGCTGAGAGGCGATGATGGCGCCATAGATGGAGATAGCGATCGACGCACCTCCCATGCGCGACAGCGTCACCGAACCGGTGGCGGCGCCGACGTCGCGGGCGGACGCTGCATTCTGCACGCCGATGACGGGAACCTGCTGGGCAAGGCCGATGCCGATACCATGCAGCATCATGATCGCGCCGATGAAAGCGATCGGCGTTCCCGCATGGATCTGCGACATCAGTGCGAAGGCGATGGCGCTGCAGGTCAGGCTTGCAATGGCGAAGGGCTTGTAGCGCCCCGTCTTCGAGATGATGCGGCCTGCGGACAGCGATCCGCAGACGAGGCCGCCCGTCAGAAGGATGAAGAGAAGGCCGGCGGCAGAGGGCGAAAGGCCGGTGGTGGTCTGGAGAAAGAGCGCGAGGTAATTGACCATGCCGATGGCGATGGCGCCGCCCATAATCGAGATCACCAGGAGCAGGTTGAAGGTCGAATTACGAAAGAGCTCCAGCGGCACGATCGGCTCCGGCGCGCGGCGTTCGACGAATACCCAAGTGACGGCGCAGACGACGCCGAAGGCGACGATGGCGATACTCTGCGGCGAGACCAATGCGCCGAACAGTTCGCTGCTGTCAGTGGCAAGCACGATACTGGTTGTCGTCAGCGCGAGCAGCAGCGCACCGGCATAATCGATCCTCGGGCGGCGATGCGGCTTGCGATAAGGTAACATCATGGCAAGTCCGGCGAGCGCGATCAGGCCGATCGGCACGTTGACGAGGAAAATCGAACGCCAGCCGAAAAGGTCGCTCATCGTGCCGCCGAGCACCGGACCGATCGCGCCGGACGCCATCAGCACGAGGCTGGAATAGCTCTGGTAACGCGCCCGCTCGCGCGGCTCGAACAAATCGGCATTGACCGCGAAGATCGACACCATGATGCCGCCGCCGCCGAGACCCTGCAGCACGCGGGCGGCGATTAGCGTGTTCATCGAGACCGCGAGGCCGCAGACCGCCGAGCCGACGGTGAAAATCATGATCGCCGCCATCATCACATATTTGCGGCCGAAGAGATCGCCGAGCTTGCCATAGAGCGGCATGACGGCGCTGAGCGCCAGGAGATAGGCCGAGCCGATCCAGCCGAAACGCTCGAGATGGCCGAATTCGCCGACGATCGTCGGCAGCGCCGTCGAAACGATCTGATTATCGAGCGTCGCCATGAACATGGCCGTCATCAGGAAGAAGAAGAGGATAAGCCGGCGACGAGGATCCGTCACGAGCGGCTGAGGCGCGAATTGCATGTCCATGGGAGCATCGTTCCGGGTTGGCCGCTTTTTATGTGCTGACAGCATATATTTGTCAATAGCACATTAATGACATCGGCATATTCAAAATCTGAAACGGCTCTGATATGGTCCGATTATGAATGACGTGCTGACCAAGACCAATTCCCCGGAACCGGCTGCGCCGGATGAGAAAAACGTCCCACGCATCGGCCGGAGCATGGGGCGCATGCGGTTGATGACCGGGCGGCGGTTGATCGGCCGGTTGGCGATCCAGAGTGCCGCGCCGGGCCTCGAACTTTCGCATCTCGATGTGCTCGATGCTGTGCGCAGGGCGCAGCCTGCCGGCGAAGTCACGGTCGGCATGATCGCGGAGATGCTGCGCATCGATCCGTCACGGGCAAGCCGGGTGGTGGCCGACATGGTCGGGCGTAACGTGCTGCGCCGCGAGGCTTCACAGGCCGATGCCCGGCGGATTGTCGTCGTCATGACCGAGGTCGGCCAGAAACTGCTTGCCGAGATCGTCGCGCAGAAACTAGCGATCATCTCCGAGATCGTCTCCGACTGGTCCGAGGAGGATGTCGATCGCTTCGCCATATTGTTCGAACGTTTCATCGGCGGCTACGAGGCGGTCTTCCAGTCGCGCGACAAGGACACGCCGGGCTAGCGTCATTTTCACATGAGCGCGGGCGCGTCCTGTTGGATGCGCGGCGCTAGACGGCAAATGGGGCCGATCCAGCCGCGCCCCTTCCCCTCGACCCCTCGTTTGCGCTAAGGGCAATGCCCATGAGCCAATCCACCTTTACCATTCTCCTTGGCGGCGAACTCAGCCTGACGGAGCGTCTGCGCCATGCCGTCGGCGGCAGCCGTTTCATCGCAGCCGATGGCGGTATGCGGCATGCGGCGGCACTTGGCATTACGCCGGAGATCTGGGTCGGCGATTTCGATTCGACCCCGGCCGATCTCGAAGGCGCCTTTCCCGATGTGCCGAAACAGCCCTATCCCGCGGCAAAGGCGGCGACGGACGGCGAAATCGCCGTGTCGGAAGCAATCGCGCGGGGTGCGCGGCGGCTGATCCTGGCCGGTGCGCTTGGCGGCGAACGCTCGGACCACGCGCTTCAGCATCTGCTGTCGGCCGTCAGTCTGGCGGAACAAGGTTTCGACCTGCTGCTGACCTCGGGCAAGGAGGAGGCGGTGCCGCTGCTTGCCGGAACGATCGAGCTGCATCTTCCCAAGGCCAGCCTGTTTTCCGTGCTCGGGTTCAGCGAGCTGACCGGGCTTTGCATCGACAATGCGCGTTATCCGCTGGCCGATTTCCATCTGCCTTTCGGCTCGTCGCGCACCATTTCCAATGTCGCGGAAGGCAAGGTTTGCTTTTCGCTCCGCAGCGGCCGGGCGATTGTGCTCGCCAGGCCCTATGATCTTTCCGGAGTCTGATTTTTGGCCCCTCCCATTCTGAAACTCGACGATATCTTTCTGAGCTTCGGCGGCGCGCCGCTTCTGGCCGGTGCCAGCCTGCAGATCGAGCCCGGCGACAAAATCTGTCTCGTCGGGCGCAACGGCTCGGGAAAATCGACGCTTCTGAAGATCGCCGCCGGCCTGGTCGAGGCGCAATCCGGCGAGGTCTTCCGTCATCCGTCTTCGACGGTGCGTTATCTCGAACAGGCGCCCGATTTTGCTGGTTTCAACACTGTCCAGGCCTATGCCGAGGCCGGCCTCGGGCCGGGCGACGACCCATATCGCGTCACCTATCTGCTGTCCCATCTCGGGCTGACCGGCGAGGAAGATCCGAGCACCCTTTCCGGCGGCGAATCGCGCCGCGCAGCACTTGCCCGCGTGCTGGCGCCGGAGCCCGACATTCTCCTGCTCGACGAGCCGACCAACCATCTCGACCTTCCCACAATCGAATGGCTGGAGGGCGAGCTGCAGAAGACGCGCAGCGCCCTGGTGCTGATCTCGCACGACCGGCGCTTCCTCGAAAAGGTCTCGACGGCAACCGTCTGGCTCGACCGCGGCACCTCGCGCCGGCTCGACAGGGGATTTTCGCATTTCGAGGCCTGGCGCGACCAGGTGCTCGAAGCCGAAGAGCTGGAGCAGCATAAACTCGGCAAGGCGATCGAGCGCGAGGAGCACTGGCTGCGTTACGGCGTCACGGCGCGGCGCAAGCGCAACATGCGCCGCCTCGGCGAGTTGCAGACGATGCGCTCGCAATATCGCGGCCACAAGGGGCCGCAGGGAACGGTGCAGGCGACGGCTTCGGACGCGCAGGAATCCGGCAAGCTGGTGATCGAGGCCGACAAGATCACCAAGAGCTTCGGCGACCGGCCGATCGTCACGCCCTTCTCGATCCGCGTGCATCGCGGCGATTGCATCGGTCTGGTCGGGCCGAACGGCGCCGGCAAGACGACGCTGTTGAAGATGCTGACCGGGCAGCTTTCGCCGGATAGCGGCACGATAAAGCTCGGCACCAATCTGGAGATCGCGACACTCGACCAGAAGCGCGAGGATCTCGATCCCGAGGATACTCTCGCCAATTACCTGACGGATGGGCGCGGCGAAAACCTGCTCGTCAACGGCGAACAGCGCCATGTCACCGGCTATATGAAGGAGTTCCTGTTCCAGCCGGAGCAGGCGCGAACGCCGATCAGAAGCCTCTCCGGCGGCGAGCGCGCCCGGCTGATGCTGGCGCGTATTCTCTCGCGCCCTGCAAATCTGTTGATCCTCGACGAACCGACCAACGATCTCGATATCGAAACGCTCGATCTGCTGCAGGAGATCGTCGCCGGTTTTCCCGGCACCGTCATTCTCGTCAGCCACGACCGCGATTTTCTCGACCGCACCGTGACCTCGACGATTGCACCCGCCGTGCCGCATGCGCCTGATGGCCGCTGGATCGAATATGCCGGCGGCTATTCCGACATGCTTGCGCAGCGCAAGGGCGCGATCGACGAGCGCAAGCGGGCCGAGAAGGCGACGGAGAAGCCGAAGCCCCAGGAGGCGGCACCTTCCGGCGGAAGCTCGAAGAGCAAGCTCTCCTTCAAGCAGAAATTCGCGCTGGACAATTTGCCGAAGGAGATGGCGAAAGCCGAAGCCGAGATCGCCAAACGCGAACAGGCGATGGCCGATCCCAACCTCTTTACGCGCGATGCCGCTGCCTTCAACCGGCTTGCCAGCGAGATGGAGAAACTGCGGGCCAGCCTCACCAAGATGGAAGAGGAGTGGCTGGAGCTCGAAATGCTGCGGGAAGAGCTGGAAGGCTGAGGCTTTCCAACTCCACCCGCCTCACCTTTCCTTGATTGGCCAGTCTGCCGTTGCGCGGCATAAGGTGCCGTCCGGCAGAAAATCCAAGTGTTGCAGCGTCTGCTGTGCGGTTGAAAAGACGCGCGGCGCTGCTGGGCTATGCCGATCGCAATGGCGATAAGGAAAACTCATATGTCCCTCAAGCCTAATTCCAGAATTTTCACGATACTTGCGGCCGGCGGCCTCGCTGCGCTTGCCGCTTTGCAGGCCGCACAGGCACAGGATGGCAACCGCATTCGCGTTCGCGGTGCCATTGAAAGCTTCAGCGGCGATAGTCTCGTCGTCAAGACGCGCGAAGGCGGCGATGAGACGATCACGCTGAAAGCCGGTTGGAAAGTCGGTGGCATCAAAAAAGCGTCGGTCGAGGATATCAAGCCCGGCGATTTCGTCGGTGTTGCCGCGCTCCCGAAAGGCAGCGGCCCGGATGGGGCGATCGAGGTGCTGATCTTTCCGGCGTCGATGAAGGGAACCGGCGAGGGCAACCGCCCCTGGGATGCGCAGCCGAACAGCCAGATGACCAACGCGACCGTCAGCAATGCCGTCAAATCCGTCGACGGCCATACGGTCACGCTGACCTATCAGGGCAAAGAAAAGACGATCACCATCGCCGATGCGACACCGATCGTGACCTTGGCGCCGGCGACCAAGGACGATCTGAAGGCCGGCGCCGGCGTCATCGTCACCGGCGAGAAAGCGGCGGACGGCAGCATTTCGGCCAGCCAGGTGGCCGTCGGCCTGAACGGTATCACGCCGCCGATGTGACCATTCGTGAAATTCAAAGGTATGTAGCGGCTGTCGGCGCGGCGCTCTACAGTGCCGGCGCGGGCATGGCGGCAGCACCGGTGGCGGCGCTGGCGCCGGTACGGGTGACTTGCTGCTGTTGCTGCTGCTGTTCCTCGGATTTTGCCGGCAGCGCCTGCAGATGCAGCACGCGCGGCTTCAATGCCTCGAGATAGGCTTCGGAACGGCCGATATAGATCATGCCGCTCTCTGGCATGGAAGTGAGCAGCCCGGCCATCGTTTCCTGCCATTCCGGCTCCATGCCCTCCAGCACTTCGTCGAAAATGATCCAGCGCGGACGGGCGAGAAGCAGACGGGCGAAGCCGATTGCCTTCTGTTCGTCGCTATCGAGCAGTTTGTCCCAGCGGGCGCGGGTATCGAGCCTTGATATCAGCGAATGCAGGCCGGCCTTGTCGAGGGCTGCCTCGACGGCGGCTTTGTCATAGGCATCGGGGCTTTCGGGGAAGGCCAGCGCCTCACGCAGCGTACCGCCGGGAATATAGGCGATCTGCGGGACGAACAGCATGTCGTCGACCGGCGGCAGGCCCATCGTGCCGCTGCCGCACGGCCAGAGGCCGGCCATCGCCTGGAACAGCAGCTTGCGGTTGACGCTGTGATCGCCGTTGATCATGATCTTTTCGCCTACCTTGATCACGACATCGGTTTCGCGCAGGCGGAAGCCGCCGCATTCGTCGATGTCTTCACCGATCTTGGCGACGATCACCACGTCCTTCAATGTCAGCGTGTCGGGCGCGGTGTTTTCATAGGCGATGCCGTCTTTCAGGGCGAATTCCTCTTCCATGTCGAGCAGCGCCTGGCGGAAATCGGTGACGCGCATCAGTGTGGCGCGCCATTCGGCGATCGGACCGAAATTCGCGACATACCAGCGCAGCGCCGTGTTGACTTGGTTGAAGGCGCCGACCGACATCATCAGCTGACCGAGGGTGAGGCCGCCGGAGAAATAGGCCGGTGCGGCGACGATGATCGGAATGACGATGACCAGCCAGCCGTAGCCGGCCGAAACCCAGGTGAGGTTGGTATTGGCCATGGCGAGCCGCTTGACCACCCTTAGCACCGAGCTGATGTCGGTGTTGATGCGCCGGCGTTCGTTCTCCTCGCCGCGGGCAACCGTGATCGCCGGCATGTTCTCGTTGGCATGCATCAGCGTGAAGCGAAGCTCGGCCTCCTTCGAGAAGCGGTCGGCATTGAGCTTTACCAGCTTGCGGCCGACGACCTGGCTCAGCACCGAGGCGGAAGCGGCGTAGAAAATCGCCGCCCAGACCATATAGCCGGGAATGGAGAAGCTGTGGCCGCTGATGTGGAAGATGAAGCCGCTGGAAAGCTCCCAGAGTACGCCGATGAAGCTTACGAGAAGAATGGTCGACTGCAGCAGGCCGAGAACGAGCCCTGTCGTGCTCTCGGCGAGGTTGCGGGAATCCTCGTGCAGCCGCTGGTCCGGATTGACGCCGATCAGGCCGCTGGAGGCGAGCCGCAACGCCCGCTTGCGCTTCAACCACTGGTCGACGAGGTCGCGCGACAGGCCCTCGCGCATATAGAGCGCGGTCATCTGATTCAGCCATGCCTGCAGCACGTTGAGCAGGAGCAGCGTGCCGGCGATCATCGCGAAGATTTCGAGCTGGTGGAAGAATTCACCGAGGTCGCGGCGCTCCAGCGAATCGTAGAAGGGTGCATTCCACTTGTTGAGGATGACCTGGCCGTAGGACGTCGCCAGGATGACGAGGATCAGCACGGTCGCCAGAAACAGCACCTTGCCACGCACTTGCGAATTCCAGAATGCTGAGAACATCACCCCGAGGCGGTCAGTCAGGCTGAGATCATAGCCTACCCTATCCTGCCTTCGGATGCCCGGCCTCCCCTCGGTCTTATCTGCCATCACGCTTTTCCAACATCGCCCATGCTTACCATTATTAACATGGTGGCGTTACCGGTCTATCAACAGATTCTATCAGTCATTAAACTGTGATGATGCTTGCATGAGTCGCTCCCGCATGCATTCGACAGTTGATTCGTGGCTCGACTGGGTCTATTTAAGCGTTCCGTGGTGATTTGGCCGGCCGGCTTGCAGCCACGTTAAAAAATTCGCTAAAGGGCCGCGTGCGGACCGGTAGCGATTTTTTCGCCGCCGGTTTTTTGTTTTTTGATCGAGTGACCGCAATGCCCATCAAGATCCCCGACACGCTGCCCGCCTTTGAAACCCTCGTTCAAGAGGGTGTACGGGTGATGACCGAGACGCTGGCGATCCGTCAGGATATTCGTCCGCTGCAGATCGGGCTGCTCAACTTGATGCCGAACAAGATCAAGACCGAATTGCAGATGGCCCGCCTTGTCGGCGCCTCGCCGCTGCAGGTCGAGCTGTCGCTGATCCGCATCGGCGGCCACAAGGCGAAGAACACCTCCGAAGATCACCTGCTTGCCTTCTACCAGACCTGGGAGGAGGTGAAGCACCGCAAATTCGACGGCTTCATCATCACCGGGGCGCCGATCGAGCTTTTGCCCTATGAGGACGTTACCTATTGGCCGGAGATGCAGGAGATTCTCGACTGGACGGAAACGAATGTGCATTCGACGATGAACGTCTGCTGGGGCGCGATGGCGGCGATCTATCATTTCCACGGCGTTCCGAAATACGAGCTGAAGGAGAAGGCCTTCGGCGTCTACCGCCACCGCAACCTGAAGCCTGCGTCGATCTATCTCAACGGCTTTTCCGACAATTTCGAGGTGCCGGTGTCGCGCTGGACCGAAGTGCGCCGCGACGATATCGAGAAATCGGACAAGCTGGAGATCCTGATGGAATCCAGCGAGATGGGCGTCTGCCTCGTGCACGAGAGGCGAGGCCGGCGGCTCTATATGTTCAACCACGTCGAATATGATTCCACCTCGCTGTCCGACGAATATTTCCGCGACGTCAATGCTGGCGTGCCGATCAAGATGCCGCACAACTATTTCCCGCATAATGATCCGGCGCTTGCGCCGCAGAACCGCTGGCGCAGCCATGCGCATCTTTTGTTCGGCAACTGGATCAACGAGATCTACCAGACGACGCCGTTCGATGTGGAGGAGATCGGCACGGATCTGTGAGCCGTACCCCTTTCTCATCGTGGCCGGTTGCGGTTTGGAACAAATGCGGGCAGGTTCCGGTCGGAATGCTAGATATCAAATGGACGGTCGATCATGTCGGATAAGTTGGAGCGGGAAGTTTTCGGGCAGACGAAGGCGGGCGAGACCGTCTATCGCGTCGTCATCAGCGGCGGCGGGCTGACCGCCAAGATCATCAGCTGGGGCGCGGTCATCCAGGATCTGCGCCTGGAAGGGCATGACGCGCCGCTGCAGCTCGGCTTTGAGGAATTCGACAGCTACCCGCTCCATTCAGCCTATTTCGGCGCGACGCCCGGCCGCTGCGCCAACCGTGTCGGCGGCGGTGCCTTCATGCTCGACGGCAAGGATCACCAGCTCGAGCTGAACGAAAACGGCGTGACGCATCTGCATGGCGGCAGCGACAATATTGCCAAACGCAACTGGACGGTCGTCGAGCATGATGTCGACCGCGTGGTGCTGAAGATCGTCGATCCCGATGGCCGCGCCGGCTATCCCGGCAATTGCACCATCCAGGCAACCTTCTGGGTGCACGGCAACGGCGAACTGTCGGTGACCTACGAATCCACAAGCGACCAGCCGACGCTCGCCAATGTCTGCCAGCATGCCTATTTCAATCTCGACGGTCGCGAGGACGCGCTTGGCCACGACATCATGATCGCTGCCGACCACTACCTGCCGACCGACGAGAAACAGGTGCCGACCGGCGAGATCCGTTCCGTCGCCGGCACGGAATTCGATTTCCGCGAGATGGCGCCGATGAAGCGTTTCGCCGGCAGCGAGCAGGTGCTGTACGACCATAATTTCTGCCTGTCCGGCGAACGAACCGCCAAGCGCAGCGTCGCGCTCGCCCGCAGTCTCTATTCCGGCGTGTCGCTTGAAGTGCGCAGCACCGAGCCGGGCGTGCAGTTCTATGCCGGTTTCAAGCTCAATACCGGTGCTCCCGGCCTCGGCGGACGCAAATACGGCCCCTTCGCTGGCTTCTGCCTGGAGACGCAGGTCTGGCCGGATGCCATCAATCACCAGGGTTTCCCGAATGCGGTGCTGCGCCCCGGCGAAGTGCTGCGCCAGGAGACGGATTACATCTTCACCAAGAACTGAGCGTCTTTTTGAGACGCGGCGCCGGGACGTACGGCTGTCAAATTTTATCGCTATGAAAACCTCTCCGGCCCGCGCCGGGGAGGTTTTTCTCGCTTGCCGGTAATTATATCTTGCCGATTGGTTCTAAATAGGTTCTATTGCTTGCCCATGGATAGGACCAGTCTGATAGCGGAGCTAAAGAGTCGCGGCCTGCGTGACGCGGCGCTGACCGGGCCGCTCTACAAGCGGCTGGCGCAGACGCTGACCGGCCTTATTCAGGAAGGATTGCTGAAACCCGGCACGGCGCTGCCGGGGAGCGCGATCTTGCCGAGGCCTTGAAGCTCGGCCGCGTCACCGTGCGCACCGCCTATCGCGATCTGATGGCATCCGGCGCATTGGAATCGCGCCACGGAAGCGGTACTTTCGTATCGAGCAAGGTCGAGCGCATGGAGCAGTCGCTCTGGCGGCTGTCCTCCTTCTCCGCCGACATGCGCTCGCGCGGGCGTCAACCGGCCGCAAAGATATTGTCACGGACGGTCAATACGCCGTCGCCGGACGAATCCTTCCTGCTCGGGCTTGGCGGTGACGAGCCGGTGCTCAGGCTCGACCGATTGCGTCTCGCCGACGGCCTGCCGCTGGCGATCGAACGTGCCGTGGTGCCGATCAAATTTTTAGGCGACGATGCCGGCGGCGAGGGATCGCTCTATGATGCGCTGACCGCCAACGGCCACAGGCCGGTGCGGGCGCTGCAGCGGCTGACCGCGGTGACGCTTGACCCGTCCTCTGCGGCGATCCTGAATGTCGATGCCGGCGCGCCAGCGCTGCTGATCGAACGCGTCTCGCGCCTGGAAGACCAGCGCGTCGTTGAATACACCCGCTCGCATTATCGCGGCGACGCCTATGATTTCGTTGCCGAATTGAGAATCGGAGATGACCTATGAGTGAGAACCAGTCGCTGATGCTTCAAGAAGCGGGCCAATCGCCGGAGGTGGTGGCCACGCTTCTCGAAAAGGAAAAACCGGTCTTTGCCGAGATCGCCCGGCTGTTTTCCTCAGCCCGCCCGAGCGTGGTGACGACGGCGGCGCGCGGCTCCTCGGACCATGCCGCCACCTTCTTCAAATATCTTTTCGAGATCACCTGCGGCGTCCCGGTCGCATCGGTCGGCCCGTCGATCGCTTCGGTCTACGGCGCTGCCCTCCATCTGAAGGGTGGCGTTCATTTCACCGTCTCGCAGTCGGGCGCCAGCCCCGATATCGTCGCGCTGCAGGAGGCGGCCAAGAAGGGCGGGGCGACGACGATCGCCGTCGTCAACGTCATCGACAGCCCGCTGGCGAAACAGGCCGATATCGTTCTCGGCCTCAATGCCGGAGCGGAAAAGAGCGTCGCGGCGACGAAATCCTTCATCGCCTCGGTCGCTGCCCTTTCCGGGGTGACGGCTGCGATCGGCGGCGCGTCCGAGCTGCAGGCTGCACTCGGCAAACTGCCGGAGGCGCTTTCGGCCACCGCCGGGATCGACACGGCGGCAGCCGAAGAGGTGCTCTTCAACGCGACCTCGCTCTATACGGCCGGCCGCGGCCCGGCCTTCGCGATCGCGCTCGAAGCGGCGCTGAAGGCCAAGGAAACGTCCGGCCTGCATGCCGAAGCCTTCTCGCTGGCGGAACTGATGCACGGTCCGATGCGCCTGGTGCAGCCGGGCTTTCCGATCGTCGCCTTTGCGCCCGACGATGCGGCCTTCGCCAATAACGGCCTAGCGCTGGAGCGTCTGCAGAAGCTCGGCGCCACCACTGTCGGTTTTTCCACCCAGCCGCTTTCCGGCATCAATCTGCGCGTGCCGACGACGGGCAACGGCCTGGTCGATCCGCTGGTGTCGCTGCTCGTCTATTATCGGCTGATCGAGTCGGTGACGCGGCGCAAGGGCTTCGATCCCGACAGGCCGGCAAACCTGCTCAAGGTGACGGAGACGGTCTGATGGCCCGCAAGATCTTTGTCGGCGCGCGCATCTTCGATGGCGAGCGCTTCCATGACGACAAGGCGCTCATCGTTGCCGATGGCCGGGTCGAAGCGATTGCTGCTGGAAACGATCTGCCGGATGGCGAGACGGTGACGCTTTCCGGCGGCGTGCTATCGGCCGGCTTCATCGATGCGCAAGTCAATGGCGGCGCCGGACGGATGCTGAACGACGAACCTTCGGTTGCCTCGATGGAGATCATCGCCGGCGGGCACCGCCCCTATGGCACGACATCGCTGCTGCCGACGCTGATCACCGATACGGCTGAAGCGTCCATTGCCGCGATCGAGGCGGCGACAGAAGCGGTCAAGGCGAACCGCGGCGTCGCCGGTCTGCATCTCGAAGGCCCGCATCTGGCACCGGCACGCAAGGGCGCGCATCTGGCCGAACTGATGCGGCCGGTCGAGGGCCGCGACGTCAAGGCGTTCATCCAGGCGCGCGAGGCGATCGGCACGCTGCTCGTCACCATGGCCGCCGAGCAGGTGACGGTTGCCCAGGTGCGCGAACTTGCGGAAGCCGGCGTGACCGTCAGCATCGGCCACTCCGATTGTTCGAGCGAGGCAGCGGCGGAACGTTTCGACGCGGGGCGCGCGGCGTCACGCATCTCTTCAACGCCATGAGCCAGCTGGGGCACCGAGCGCCCGGCCTCGTCGGCGCGGCGATCGATCATCCCTCGACCTGGTGCGGCATCATCGCCGACGGTCATCACGTCGATCCGAAGGCCTTGCGCACGGCGCTGCGCGCCAAGCGCGGTGAAGGCAAGCTGTTCTTCGTCACCGACGCGATGTCGCTCGTCGGGTCTGAGAAGGACTCGTTCACGTTGAACGGGCGCACCGTCCGGCGCGAAAGGGGAGGCTTCTGCTCGAAGCTTGTGCTGTCCGACGGCACGCTGGCCGGTTCCGACGTCGACATGATCTCGACGATCCGCTACGGCGTCACCTATCTCGACCTGACGCTCGCCGAAGCCTTGCGCATGGCGACGCTTTACCCCGCCCGTTTCCTCAGGCTTGCCGATCGCGGCCATCTCTCGCCGGGCGCGCGCGCCGACCTCGTGCATCTCACCGATGCGCTTACCGTCATCGCCACCTGGCTTGCCGGCGAAACGGCGTGACCTCAAGGAGACGTGGGATGACCGATATCACCGATGCCTATTTCTCCAACCTGATCGGCCGGCTGGAAGAATTGAAGCAGACGCTTGCCGAGCCGATGGCGCAGGCGGCGGCCGTCATTCTCGATGCTGCCCGCGGCGACAAGCGCGTCTATGTCTTCGGCACCGGCCATTCGCATATGCTGGCCGAAGAGGTGCATTATCGGGCCGGCGGGCTCGCCTTCACCGTGCCGGTGCTCGTCGGCTCGGCCATGCTGCATGAGGGTGCGGTCATCAGTTCGGTCTATGAGCGCACGCAGGGCCTGGTGCGGCCGATGTTGGAGCGATACGGCATGCAGCCGGGCGATGTCATCATCATCGCCTCCAATTCGGGCGTGAACGCCGCGCCGATCGAGGCTGCCGACTATGCGCGCGAAATCGGCGCAAAGGTGATCGCCATCACGTCGATCGCCTATTCCTCAGCGATCGCCAATGGCCGCCGGCGGCTTGCCGACGCGGCCGATGTGGTGCTCGACAACGGGCTGCCGCCGGGTGACGCCGTTCTCGATCTGGAAGGCACGGGCCTTCGGGTTGGGCCGGTCTCGACGGCGGTCGGAGTGACGGTCATCAATGCGATCTTCGCCGAAGTCGCCTCGGAGCTTTCGAAATCCGGCGATGCGCCGGTTTATCTCAGCGCCAATATGCCGGGTGCCGCCGAGATCAATCAGAAGCTCGTGCGGAAATACCGGCCGCGCAACCCGCATCTCTAAAGCGCATCGCATCGAATTTGATTCATGCAATTTATGCATGTCGTTATCCCGGAACCGCTGCACACTTCCTGATGACATGCATTGACCGGAAATTCCCTGTTGGCGGCGGACACAAAAAAGCCGGTCGAAACCGGCCTTTTGCATGCGATGATGACCAGGATCAGTCCTTGGCGCGTTCGACGTAGGAATTGTCTTCCGTTGCGATGACGACGCGGGTGCCGGCATTGATGTGCGGCGGCACCATGGTGCGCACGCCGTTCGACAGCATCGCCGGCTTGTAGGAAGACGATGCCGTCTGACCCTTGACGACCGGCTCGGTCTCGGTGATTTCGAGCGTCACGTGGCGCGGCAGTTCGAGCGCCAGCGGAATGCCTTCATGGATCGACAGGACGCAGGACATGCCTTCCTGCAGATAGGCCTTCTGATCGCCCATGGTTTCGACATCGACCACGACCTGATCGTAGTTGCCGGGGTTCATGAAGTGGAAGCCTTCGCCGTCTTCATAGAGATACTGGAAGGAGACGTCCTCGACGAAGGCGCGCTCGACCTGCTCGGTGGTGCGCCAGCGCTCGGAGACCTTCACGCCGTCGACGATGCGGCGCATGTCGACCTGGGTGACCGGCGTGCCCTTGCCCGGGTGAAAGTTCTGAGCGGTGAGAACGACGTAGAGCTTGCCGTCGACATCGAGAACGTTGCCCTTGCGGACCGAAGAGGCGATGACCTTGACCATAAGACTTCCTTGTAACTCGGCTTTCGGCGTCGTAGATGACTGTCGAGACGCCTCGGAGACGCAAATATTTTTCTTTGGGGCGCAACTAACCTAAAATCCGGGAAATAGCCATCCCCATACCGGCTTCTCCGGCGAAGAAAGCTTGGAATGAACTCTTCGGCGAAAGCGTCCCCCTGGTGGACCCCGTCCGTGCATGCCGATCGCCGTCCGTTCCTGATCGGGCGCAATGCGATCCAGGCGGCGCTGCGCGGCTTTTTTGCGCGCGAGGATTTCATCGAGGTGGATACGGCGGTGCTGCAAATCTCGCCGGGCAACGAGGCGCATCTGCATGCCTTCGCCACGGAAGCGCTGACGACGGACGGGCAAAAGGCGCCATTCTATCTGCACACCTCGCCGGAATTCGCTTGCAAGAAGCTGCTTGCGGCGGGTGAGGAACGTATCTCGTGTTTTGCCCATGTCTATCGCAACCGCGAGCGCGGGCCGCTGCACCATCCCGAATTCACCATGCTCGAATGGTACCGGGCCGGCGAAAGCTATGAGAGCCTGATGATGGATTGCGAGCGGATTCTGGCGCTTGCGACCGAGACGGCAAACACCGAAAAGCTTGCCTATCGCGGCGGCGAGAGCGATCCTTTCGCCGGTCCGGAGCGGATCAGCGTTGCCGAAGCCTTCGAGCGCCATGCCGGCATCGATCTTCTCGCCTCGGTCGCCGCCGACGGTTCGACCGATCGCGATCATCTGGCCGCCGAGATGAAGCGTGTCGGCATGCGTGTTGCCGATGACGACGGCTGGGCCGATCTGTTCAGCCGGGTGCTTGTGGAAAAAATCGAGCCGCATCTCGGCTTCGGCCGCATCACCATCCTCGACGAATATCCGGTCTCGGAAGCAGCGCTCGCGCGCCCTTCGGCCCGCGATCCACGCGTTGCCGAGCGTTTCGAGCTCTATGCCTGCGGAGTCGAACTTGCCAACGGCTTCGGCGAACTCACTAGTGCTGCCGAGCAGCGGCGGCGGTTCGAGATCGAGATGGCCGAGAAGGCGCGTGTTTATGGCGAGACCTATCCGCTCGACGAGGATTTCCTCGCCGCACTGTCGCTGATGCCCGAGGCAAGCGGCATCGCGCTCGGCTTTGACCGGCTGGTGATGCTGGCGACGGGAGCGTCGCGCATTGATCAGGTGCTTTGGGCGCCGGTCGCGGAGTATGGACGATGAATGCCGTCAAACCGGTCAAGAGCGTCGACGATCTGGTGATGGCGGGGCTGGTCTCTTCCGCCGATCGCAGAGCGCTCGAGGAGGTTGCCGTGCGTTACGCAATTGCCTTGACGCCTGTTATGACCAGGCTGATCGATCGCGCCGATCCCGCTGATCCGATCGCGCGGCAGTTCGTGCCCGATGCCGCCGAACTCACGGTCTTGCCTGAAGAACGCGCCGATCCGATCGGCGATCACGCCCATAGCCCGGTCGAAGGCATCGTCCACCGCTATCCCGATCGCGTGCTGCTGAAGGCCGTGCATGTCTGCCCGGTCTATTGCCGCTTCTGCTTCCGGCGCGAAATGGTCGGGCCGCAGGGTCTCGGCACGCTCGATGCGGCGGCGATGCAGGCAGCCTTTGACTATATCAGAGGTCACGAGGAGATCTGGGAGGTCATCCTCACCGGTGGCGATCCGCTGGTGCTGTCCCCGCGCCGCCTTCGCGAGATCATGGAGGCGCTGGCGGACATTGCGCATGTGAAGATCGTGCGTTTCCACACGCGTGTTCCCGTCGTCGATCCCGACAAGATCGACGACGCACTGATCGCCGCGCTGAAGGCGAGCGGCAAGACGGTCTATGTGGCGCTGCACGCCAATCACGTGAGGGAACTGACGGCGGAAGCGCGTGCCGCCTGCGCCCGTCTGGTCGATGCCGGCATTGCCATGGTCAGCCAGTCGGTGCTGCTCAAAGGCGTCAACGACGATCCCGACGTGCTTGCGGCGCTGATGAAGGCCTTCGTCGAAATCCGCGTCAAACCTTATTACCTGCATCACCCGGATCTGGCGCCCGGCACCGGCCACTTCAGATTGACGATCGAGGAGGGACAAAGGATCGTCTCGGCGTTGCGCGGACGGGTTTCCGGGCTCTGCCAGCCGACCTACATCCTCGATATCCCGGGCGGTTACGGCAAAACCGTCGTCAGCGGCAGCACCGTGCAGGCCAGGGGCGATGGATGTTATTCCGTCTCGGATTATCGCGGTGACGAGCATTCCTACCCACCCGCTGAATGACGTGAAACGGCGTTTTCCGTGTCATTTCTGTACTCGCCGCGGCGAAAATTGCGTCGAGCGCCGTCGACGAAATAGGCGTAATGCGTTGATTTTAAATCGATATTGGAACTCCTGCCACGGCGATCGCTAAAATTCTAGCTGTGAGCCTTAGTCATATTTAACGCTATAAATTAGCGGAATTTTCTGTTTTCCGCACTAAAAGAACGCTCATGACAAGGCGATGAACGCCGGTTCGGGATCATGAGAATCTTGGAGTGATGGGATGAATAAGACAATCCGCGACCTTGTAGCCAAATTCGGCAAACTTCCGGCGTCGATCGACCAGGTCGCCGACGATGCCGATCTTTATGCGGCAGGTCTGACGTCCTTTGCTTCGGTGCAGCTGATGCTTGGCATCGAAGAAGCCTTCGACATCGAATTTCCCGACAATCTCCTGAACCGTAAATCCTTCGCGAGCATCTCGGCGATCGCCAGGACGGTCGATCTCATTCGGGACAGCCGGAAGGTCGCCTGATGAATTTCCCCGTCAAGATCATGCAGGACGGTCTTGTCGCGCGGGTCGCCCGAGTCGCCGAAATCGCGGCGAAACACGCCGATGCCGTCGATGTCGAAGCCCGCTTCCCCAGGGAAGCCGTGGATGCAATGAAGGCCGAAAGACTGCTCGGCATCCAGGTGCCGCGCCAATTCGGCGGCGAATCCGCCTCAATCACTGAGATCGCCGAATTGTGCTCGATGCTCGGTCAGGCCTGCGCTGCAAGCGCCATGGTCTTCGCCATGCATCACATCAAGCTGTCGAGCCTTGTCGAACATGGCGCCGACAGCGAATGGCATGGCGACTTCATGCGCCGCATTGCGGCCGAGCAGCTGCTGATCGCATCGGCCACCACCGAGGGCGGTATCGGCGGAAACCTGCGCAACAGTATCTGCGCTGTCGAAGTCGACGGCGATACCTGCCGTCTCGAAAAGGATGCGACCGTCATTTCCTACGGTTCGCATGCCGACGCCATCCTCATCACCTCGCGTGCCCATGCGAAGGCGGCTTCCTCAGACCAGGTGCTGACGGCCTTTCTCAGGGACCAGTACACGCTCGAGAAGACGCACGCCTGGAATACGCTCGGCATGCGTGGCACCTGCTCCGATGGCTTCCTCTTCAAAGGCGAAGCGCCGGCGCATCAGATCCTGCCGAAGCCTTTCGCCGAGATCGCGGCGCAATCCATGCTCGCTTCGTCGCACCTGTTATGGAGCGGCGTCTGGTACGGCATCGCGGTCGACGCCGTCGCGCGCGCCCAGGCCTTCGTGCGCGCTGCCGCGCGCAAGGCGCCGGATACTCAGCCGCCGGGCGCCTTGCGCCTCGCCGAAGTTTCGAACCTGCTGCAGATGGTCAAATCCAACGTGGTTGCCGGACTCAAGGCCTATGAGGATGCAAAGGCCGATGTCGACAGGCTGTCCTCGATGGGCTTTGCCGTGGCGATGAACAACGTCAAGATCGCCTCTTCCGAGACGATCCTGGAGATCGTCAACCATGCCATGCTGATCTGCGGCATCATGGGCTACAAGAACGGCACGCCCTTCAGTCTCGGACGCCATCTGCGCGACGCGCATTCGGCTCAGCTCATGATTTCGAACGACCGCATCCTCGGCAATACGTCGAGCATGCTTCTTGTCCATAAGCAGGACACTAGCCTACTGGGGTGACAGTCATGGATATGCAGACCTCGTTTCTCGACCGGCTTTTCGAAGCCGGCCTGCTGATCGATACGGGCATCGATGGGCTCTATGGCCGCAGCGGCCAATTCGAGGAGGTGATCGCTGCCTTCGAGCGTCTCATCGACAAGGTTGGCGGCGGCGACGGTGCGGAGGCCATGCGCTTTCCGCCCGGCATGAATCGCGCCTTCTTCGAAAAGAGCGGCTATATGAAGAGCTTCCCGCAGCTTGCAGGAACGGTGCATAGTTTCTGCGGCAGCGAACTCGATCATGTCAGCCTGCTGCAATGCATGGAAGTCGGCGAGGACTGGACCAAGGGTCAGGAGGCGACCGATATCGTGCTGACCCCGGCTGCCTGCTATCCGCTCTATCCGACGGTTGCCAAGCGCGGCAATCTGCCGAAGACGGGCGGCCTGTTCGATCTGCAATCCTATTGCTTCCGCCATGAGCCGTCGAAAGATCCGGCCCGCCAGCAGCTGTTCCGCATGCGCGAATATGTCTGCATGGGCACCGAAGAGCATGTCACCGATTTCCGCCAACGCTGGATGGATCGCGGCGTCGAGATGATGAAGGCCGTCGGCCTCGATGTAACGATCGATATCGCCAACGATCCGTTCTTCGGCCGCGCCGGCAAGATGCTCGCCAACAATCAGCGCGACCAGAACCTGAAGTTCGAACTGCTGATCCCGATCACCTCGGCCGCCAATCCGACCGCCTGCATGAGCTTCAACTATCATCAGGATGCCTTCGGTTCGAAGTGGGGCCTGAACCTCGAAGACGGCAGTGTCGCGCATACGGCCTGCGTCGGCTTCGGGCTGGAGCGCATCGCGCTTGCCCTCTTCCACCATCACGGGCTCGAGGTGAAGGAATGGCCGGCCAACGTACGGAAAGCGCTGTGGGGCTGAGCCGGTCGATGACATCGGTATTTTCGGGAATCGACCCGGAAACCTACCGTCAGCACGCGCTGCATTCCGGCGAACGCGCCTGGCCGGAAACCAATTGCTACGTCGATCTCTGGATCGAAGTGCTGGCGACCTCGGGGTGGCGCCCGAGGCGATGCTCGGTTTCACCCTGACGCAGGATTTCGAGGGCGATCAGTTCACCTTCTTTAAGGTGCCGCTCGAGGATCTCGACGCGCTCTATGGCATTCGCGCAACCGAGCTTGCCATCTACGACCGTGTCGAACGCCATGTCGAAGTCCAGATCGCGCGGGGCCGTCTCTGCCTGATCGAGATGGATTCCTTCTACATGCCGGATACGCGCGGCACCGCCTACCGGCAGGAGCACGGCAAGACGACGGTTGCGATCAACCGGCTGGACGTTGCGGCCAAGCGCGTCGATTATTTCCACAATGCCGGCTATTTCCGCCTCGAAGGCGAGGATTTCGATGGGCTGTTCCAGCTGCAGCTGACGGAGAACGAGCCGCCGTTCCTGCCCTATACGGAATTTGCACGGTTCCCGGAAAAGCCCGCTGACGAAGCGCATCTCAGCGCCACTGCCCGGCGGCTTGCCGGCGTTCATTTCAGCAGGCGCCCGAGCGAAAATCCGATCCGCGCCTTTGCAGCCGTCTTTCCGCAGCAGGTCGAAGCGGTTGCCGAGCGGCCGTTCGGATTCTTCCACAAATATGCCTTCAACACGCTTCGCCAGGTCGGCGCCAATTTCGAGCTGGCGGCCGATTATCTGGCCTGGCTTTCCGCAGATGAATTCGCCGCCGCCGCCGAGCATGCCCGGCGCATTTCGGACGTGGCGAAATCGGTGCAGTTCCAGCTTGCGCGCGCCATTGCCCGCCGGAAGTTCGAGCCGCTGCAGGCAGCCCTTGATCCGGCCGCCGATGCATGGGATTCCATGATGACATCGCTTGCGGAGCGAATCTGAGGCCGGAGATCTGACCATGCGCGGGCGTTTGGCAAGCATCGGTGCCGAGGAAAGCCTGCTTTCCGAAGGCTGGAACCTGATCCTGACGGAGCCGGGCGCCTGCGCCGTGCCGCATGATATTCCGCTCTCCGCGCAGTTCACTCCCGCCCCCGTTCCCGGGACCGTTGCCGCAGCACTCGAAAAGGCCGGACTGTTCGACCGGGAAAATCCAGAGCCGTTGAATACGCGGGATGCCTGGTATCTCTGCCGGCTGTTCGATGCCGAGCCGGGTGAAGCGATCCTGCGTTTCGCGGGACTTGCCACGCTTTGCCATGTCTTCCTCAACGGCCAGGAAATCCTTTTTTCCGAGAGCATGTTCACGGCCCATGAAATCCCGGTGACGCTGGTGGGTGGCGACGAGCTGGCGCTGTGTTTCCGGGCGCTCGGCCCCCGCCTGTCGGAGCCCGGCCCGCGTGCGCGCTGGCGGCCGCAGATGATCACGCCGGCGGGTCTCGAAAATTTCCGCACGACGCTGCTCGGCCATATGCCGGGCTGGTGCCCCGATATCCATGCGGTCGGGCCATGGCGGCCGATCTCGCTGGTGCGGCGCAACCCCGTCTCGATCGACAATGTCTCCGTCCGCGCCGTGTTAGACGAGAACGGCGTCGGCCGTCTCAGCGTTTCCCTGCACAGCAATGCCGAGAATCCGGCAATGCTGCTGCGCTGCGGCGGCATGGAGCAGCCTTTCGAGAAGATCGGCGACAGTCATTACTCTTCTATCCTCAAGCTTGCCGACATCGAGCCCTGGTGGCCGCATACGCACGGCGCTCCGCGTCTCTATGAGCTGACGCTCGTTTCCGACGGCGTGGACTATCCGCTCGGCACGACCGGCTTCCGGCGGATCGACGTCGAGCGCGGCGCCGATGGCGACGACTTCGCGCTCCTTATTAACGGCGAACGCATCTTCTGCCGCGGCGCGGTGTGGACGACAGCCGATATCGCGCGTCTGCCGGGCACGCGGGCGGATTATGAGCCGTTCCTGCGGCTTGCCGCGCAAGCCGGCATGAACATGATCCGCATCGGCGGCACCATGGCCTACGAGACACCGGATTTCTTCGGGCTTTGCGACGAACTCGGCCTGCTGGTCTGGCAGGATTTCATGTTCGCCAACTTCGATTATCCGCGCAACGACAAGGCTTTTCTCGGCCACGTGCATGCGGAGGTCGAGGAATTCCTGCACGGCGTCCAGGCGTCGCCATCGCTGGCGGTGCTCTGCGGCGGCAGCGAAATCCATCAGCAGGCGGCGATGCTCGGTCTGCCCGTGGAATTCTGGAGCGGACCGGTTACCGATGAAATCATCCCGGCCATCGTTACGCGCATGCGTCCCGACGTGCCCTACGTTCCGAATTCGCCTTATGGCGGGGCGATGCCGTTTTCGCCGAATGCCGGTATCGCCCATTATTACGGCGTCGGCGCCTATATGCGGCCGATTGCCGATGCGCGCCGCGCCGATGTGCGTTTTGCCTCAGAAAGCCTTGCGTTTGCGCATGTGCCGCAGCTAAGGACGCTGCATCGTCATCTCGACGTGCCGGCCGTCCACAGCCCGCTCTGGAAGGCCCGCGTGCCGCGCGACCGCAGCGCATCCTGGGATTTCGAGGACGTTCGCGATTTCTATCTGGAGCTTCTCTATGGTTTCGATCCGGCCCGCCTGCGGCGCGAGGATTCGGAACTTTATCTCGATTTCTCCCGCGCCGTCACTGGCGAGGTGATTGAGGAGACGTTTGCCGAATGGCGGCGCAAGGGTTCGGCTTGCAACGGCGCGCTCGTCTGGACGCTGCAGGACCTGCTGCCCGGTCCCGGCTGGGGGGTGATCGATTCCACCGGCGAGCCGAAGCCGGTCTGGTATGCGATGCGCCGCGCCTTTCGGCCGGTGCAGACGGTGTTCACCGACGAGGGAACCAACGGCCTCGACGTGCATGTCGTCAACGAGACGGACGCAGACCTCGACGTCGAGCTCGAAGTCGTCTGCCTGCGCGATGGAAAGCAGCAGGTCGTCAGCGGCAGCAGGGCCTTCAAACTGGCGGCAAGGGACACGGAACGTCTTGCCGCGACCGCGCTGTTCGGTGCCTTTTTCGATACGACCTATGCCTTCCGCTTCGGACCGCCGTCGCATGATGTCAGTGTGGCGCGCCTGCGTTCGCTTGCGGATGGCGCCGTTCTAGCCGAAAGCTTCCACTTTCCCTGCGGACGGGACAAGGCGCTGCATGAAGCAGGCATCGAGGCATCGCTCGGAAGAGATGGCGACGACTGGTTCGTCGATCTCAGGACCGACCGGCTGGCGCAATCGGTGCATATCGACGTCGACGGCTATCGGCCCGATGACGACTGGTTCCATCTCGCGCCCGGCGCGATGCGGCGCGTGAAACTCGTCGCGCTGTCGGGCACTGAGAGCGATATCGCGCCCGCAGGCGAGGTCAGAAGCCTAGGCAGTTCGCATCGTGTCGTGCTCTCGGGCTGACGCTCTCTGTGAAAAACGATGCCCATCCATTGAGAAAGACCGTGATTTGAGAACGACATACCGCTTTTTGCGTGCCCATGTCCTGCAGCGGCTGATCCCGCGGTCGCGCCTTGCCTTCAATCCGCGCCGGCCGGTGGAAATCGTCGGCTATCTCTCGATGGCTGTCGGCGTCGGCGAATCGGCAAGGCTCTGCGCTGGTGCGCTCTCCGAAGCCGGAAGGGCAATTTCGCTCTCCGACGTCAGCACGCATCGCGACGAGAAGTCCTTCCCGGATGGACGTCGTCGCGTCTTTCCACCGAGCCGCCAGGAAGCCGTATCTGGCACCTCAATCCGCCGATGCTGCCGCGCGCCATCCTGAAGAAGGGTGTCGGCAATTTCACCCGCACCTTCAATATCGGCTACTTCGCCTGGGAGCTCGAAGTGGTGCCGGCGGAATGGCGCAATGCCATGCACTACATGAACGCGGTCTTCGTGCCGTCGGAATTCACCCGGCGGGCGATTGCGCCGCTCACCAAGGCACCGGTCCTCGTCGTTCCCCATCCGGTGATCGAGGCGCCGGCGACCGAAGGCATGCGGGAGAGGTTCGGCATCGAGAAGGACGCCTTTCTCGTCAGCTTCATCTTCAGCGCCGGCTCGTCGATCAACCGGAAAAATCCGCAGGCCGTCATCGAGGCTTTCAGGATATTTGCCGCCGAAGCCCCAAGCGCCTTCCTGTTGATGAAGGCCAGCGGCGATGTGAACAAGGATGAAGCCCTCAGCGCGCTGGTCGCTTCGGTCGCGGGCGACGCCCGGATCAGGATCGTCACCGACAGGCTGTCGAACGCCGATATCAACGGCCTCATCCGCTCTTCCGACGCCTATCTTTCGCTGCATCGTTCAGAGGGTTTCGGGCTGACGGTCGCCGAGGCGATCATGCAGGGCACGCCCGTCGTCTCCACGGCCTGGTCCGGCACAGCGGATTTCTGCGACCCCCGCAATAGCTGGCTGGTCCCCTCTCCTCTGATCCCCGTCGTCGATACCCATCCCGAATTTGCCGGGCTTGAGGGTGCGGTCTGGGCGGATCCCTCTCCCGAAGCCGCCGCCGCCCATTTGAGCGACATCTTCCGCGCGCCCGAGCTCGCGCGAGGAAAGGCCGAGAACGCGCGGGAGTTCCTACGGCACCATCTCGCAGACAACAGCTATGAGAGGGCGCTCCAGACGCTGGCGGCGATGCAATCCAGCTAAGGTGAGGTCGTCACTCCGCTTTATTTTAACATTTTCGCATTAGAGATGACGGGTATGCGGCTTTAGAGCATGGCGCGCAAAAGTGTGCGGCGGTTTTGCGATAACGGCATGCTTAAAAACGAGAGCTAAAGCGCGAGGAGCGAATCTGAAAGATCGCAGCGCGCTTTAGGCCGATGCCGGCGGATGGACAGATGTCGAAGGGTATTATCGCAAATTCGGTGATGAATGCGGCGGCAGGCATGCTGCTGCTGCTGACGGGTTTCGTTTCGTCGATCATAACCGCGCGGCTGCTCGGGCCGGAGGCCAACGGCATCGTCGCCTTCTCGCTGTGGCTGGTGGTCACGGGCGCCTCGATCGCCGAACTCGGTTCCAGCATCACGCTGTTGAAGACCCTGCCGCAGCTTTCGGCGGAAGGTTACGATATGCGCCGTCGGCGGGGTTTTGCCGCCATCCTCGTCAGCTTCATGATGTTTTCGACCGTCGTGCTGCTGGCGCTCTACGCGCTGTTCTTCCTGACGTCGGAGGAGATGCACTGGGCCGATACCGCGCCGTCCGTCGCGCTTGTCACCGGCGTGCTGTTCTTCGTCCAGGCAATCGGATCCTTCGTCAAATTCTACCTGATCGGCGAAAAGAAACTGGGCGCCTTCTTCCGCCTGACGGTTGCCGTCTCGATCGTGCAGCTTGCCGGCGTTGCCGTCGGCGCTGTGCTCTATGGGGTGGAAGGCGTGCTCGTCGGTTATGCGCTCGGCCAGCTCGTGCTGTTTTTCGCCACACTGCCGATCCTTCTTGCGCGGCGCGACTGGTGCGGGGTCTCTCTCAAAGCGCTCGCCTCCTCCTCGGTCATCCTGTCGATCCAGTTTATTATCGATTCGATCTTCCTTAATCGGCTCGAGCTGCTCTTCCTGCAGCAGTTCTGGTCGGTGGAGATGGTCGGCTACTACGCCGTCGGCCTGTCGATCGCCAATATCGCGCTGCAGCTGCCGATCCAGATGACCGGCAGCCTGCTGCCCTGATTATTCCGAGCGGCGGCACAACAGCGACGATTCGACCTTGCCGGTCGAGGTCTTCGCCGCCGTCACCCGCAGCATGGCCTATATCGTATTGCCGATGAGCCTCGGGCTGGCGGCGATCTCCAGTGAATTGGTGCTCGTGGTGTTCGGCGAAGCGTTCCGCCGCAGCGGAACGGTGGTAGCGCTGCTTGCGCTGGTCGCGCCCGCCTATACCTTCATGCAGATCCTCAGTCTCTACCTCTTGTCGATGGACAGGGTTCGCTCCCGCCTGAACATCAGTGTGATAGGTGGCCTTCTGATGGTAGTCGGTTGTTTACTGATCATACCTAGGCTTGCAGCCGAGGGTGCCGCACTCGTGCGCATCCTCGTCTTCGTTGCGATGTCGGTGATGATGATCAGACAGACAGGATTCGGATCCCAGCTTTCAGGCCTCTACACAAGCCTGACGAAGGTGACCCTTGCCGCCGTGCTTTGTGCTTGCGGGGCGCTCTCGGTGCTGGAATTCATCCAGGGGCCGGTCGGTCTCGTCGCCGCGATCCTTGCCGGCACATTCTGCTATCTCGTGGCACTCCGCCTGCTGCGCGTCATGCCGGCCGAAGATGTCGAGGTCATGCGCTCCATTCTCGCCAAGATGCCGCGGGTGCTGCAGCGCCCTGTAGGCTACGCGATCAATTTCATTGCGCCGCGGCTTCCGGGCGACCCTGACCGCGCCAAGGTCGCGCCCGGGGAATTTTCGCTCGAACCGGCCGAGGGTGCCGGGCGCAACGCCGCCCTGCCTGTCGTCTTCGACGGCACGATCGGGCTGTTCATGCCTGAAAACCCTCTGGCGAAGAAGCGTTCAGCCGCCGTGCTCTTCGTCAGCCCCTGGGGTTTCGAGGAGATGTGCAGCCGCAAATTCTTCCGTGTGGCCGCCGAGCATTTCTCGGATATCGGCGTGGCGAGCCTGCGTTTCGACTATCGCGGCACTGGCGACGCGCTCGATTTCGGCGCGCTGCCGGCAAGGCTGGAAACCTGGGAAAATTCGATCCGCGCGGCGGCCGCCAAGCTCAAATCGCTGAGCGGCTGCGACCGTATCATCCTCATCGGACAGGGGCTCGGCGCAACGCTTGCTCATCGCATCGGCGCCTCGATCGACGGCGTCGACAGCCTCGTCATGCTGGCGCCGGTGCTGAGCGGCCGGGCCTATCTGCGCGAACTCAACATGTGGTCCAAGATCATCGATGCCGATCTCGGCCTCGGCAAGGAACATGTCCAGACCGCGAAGGTGCAGATCGCCGGGCTCGTCATGCCCGAAGAGATCGCCGCCGAACTCGGCAAGCTCAACATCGCCCCGCCGCAGGGGCTTGCTGCGTCGCGTTATCTGATCCTCGAGCGTCCCGCCAAGGTCGACGATACCGGCTTTGCCGATGCGCTGAAGGCGCTCGGCGCCGACGTCGAACAGACGGTTTTCGAAGGCTATGACGAGCTCGCCACCAATCCGCTGTTTGCCAAGACGCCGGCTGAGGTCGTCGAGTTGCTGAAGACGTGGCTGGAGAGGATGACGACGGAGACGTCCGGCGCGCATTCGCCGGCGACGATCGAAAATGCGCCGCTTGCCGGCGAGGGTTTTGTCGAAACACCGGTGCGTTTCGGCAGCCAGGACCATCTGGTCGGCGTCGTCAGCCGGCCGCTCGGCGAGATCAAGGGCAATGCGGTTCTCTTCCTGTCGACGGCCTATGACCGGCATGCCGGCTGGGGACGGACGACGGTGGATATGGCGCGTGAGCTCGCACGTCAGGGCGTCGTTTCGCTGCGCTTCGATTCCGCCAATGTCGGAGACAGCCCGCCGCGGCCGGATGCGCCGGAACAGGTGCTTTATTCCAGCACGCAGACCGAGGATGCGGTTGCCGCGCTCGATCTGCTCGAAAGCGTCGTTGCAGGTCCGGTCATGGTGGCCGGCCGGTGCAGCGGCGGCTACGTCGCCTTCCGCGCCGGCGTCGCCGACGAGCGGTTGAAGGCGGTGGTCTCGATCAATCCCTTCGTCTATTACTGGGATCCCGAGGTGCCGGTGCGTCGGGAGCATGTCGTTTCCGTCCCGCGCAGCCTGGATGACTACGGTCAGCGCCTGGCGCGGGTGGATACGCTGAAGCGGCTGCTCAGCGGCCAGGTGGACGTGGTGTCGGCGCTGCAGAATATCGTCATCGCCGGTGGCCGGCGTCTGTCACCCTTTATCGCGCCGCTGCTGGAACTGCTTCCCGACCGGCGCCATATTGCTCGCGAGGTTCGGCATTCCTTCGCGCTGTTCGGCAAGCGCAAGGTGCCGCTGACGCTGATTTACAGCGAGGGCGATGTCGGGCTCGACCACGTCTATTTCCATTTCGGACCGCGCGGCGCCAAGCTTTCCCGCTATCCGAATGTGCGGCTGCTGATGCTGCCGGATGCCGACCACAATCTGACGCCGCCGCAATCGCGCAAATTCGTGCTCGACGAGATCATCCGCCTGGCGAGGGCGTGAGGAATTTCAGGCCGGTAGTTCAGATGCTGTCTGCAGTGGCGACGTTCAGCGACCGATAGAGATCGATATAACGCCCGGCAACAATGTCCCAGGAGTAACCGCGCGCGGCGTCGAGAAGCCCGGCGCGGACGGCGTCAGGTTGGCGTGCGAGCGTTTCATAGGCCGCTTCGATCCCGGTCGCGGCGGTCTCCGGATTGGTGAAATCGGCAAGCGTGATGACGGGATGCCGGCCGGCAAGTGTCGTAAAGGCGTCGTTGGCGTTCAGCACCGGCAGCAGGCCGGCGCTCATCGCCTCCAGCGCCACCAGGCCGAAACCTTCATATTCCGAGGCGGAGGCGAAGAGCGAGGCGTCGGCGATGATGCGCCGGATGGCGGCGTTGTCGGGTGAGACGTGCAGGGTGACGCGGCCGGACAGGTCGCGGCCTTCGATCGCGGCTTCGACGTCGGCCCGGTTCTGATCGGATTCGGCCCCGACGATGTCGAGATGCCATTCCGCATTGCGCGTCTTCAGCTCGGCCATCGCATCGAGCAAATGGTCCAGCCGCTTGTTGACCGAGAACCGGCCGATGGTGACGATGCGGCGCCGCGCCCGGCGCGAAGCAGTGTCGGCAAATTTACCGATATCGGCGCCGTTTTCGATCAGCAGGCTGTCGGGCACGATTTCGGAAAACTGCTTGAGGTCGGAGGCGCTGCAGCAGACGACCCGCCGGTAAGCCAGTGCCGAAGCGCGGGTCAGCGTCCGGAACCAGATCTTCTTGATCGCCGCGTATTTCCTGGTGTGGAAGAAGCCGCCATGGGTGGTGACGATCATCGGCTTGCGGTGCAGCAGCCGGCCCCAGGCGAGCGCGTCGAAGAAGAAATCGATGGCATGGACGTGGACGAGATCGGCATCGGCGAGATGGCCGAAAACTTTGGGCGCCAGTGGATAACGGCTGCTGCCGGACCAGGGAATGCGCACCACCTCGATGCCGTCGATATCTTCGCGCGGCGGCAGCTTGTCATCAGGTGCGGTGAACAGCGAATCGAGGGTGACGACGCGGACGCGATAACCGCGGCGAACGGTCTGGCGGGCGAGATTGGCGACAACGTCTTCCAGGCCGCCCCGGTTGGGCAGGAACTGGCGCACGACATGGACGATCAGCGGCGCCGTTTCCGGCTGCGGCCTCTCGCGCATCCTGTCTGCCTCGACGATCACCATTTTCCACCTATCGCTGCACGCGCCGCCTCATGCCGAGACGGGACTCTTATAGCAACGACCAGATATCTCAGGCGTTAAGCCGTGGTTTAAGCGGCATCCCGAGAGGCGATTCTTCGTAAAAAGGTTAACCGCGTCTGACGGAGTTCAGAGCATTTCCGTTTTTCTTCGCATCACGGAAATGCTCTGTCTTTTGTTTTTACGCAATTCCCGACAAAAGCGCTTCGCGCTTTGCCTGGCAAAACCGCTGCACACTTTTGCTGGAATTGCTTTAGAAGGCCTTGAAAGTCAGGGTCGTCAGCGAGCGGACGATGCCGGGAATGTTGGCGATGTTGTCGTTGATGAACTTGCCGATATCCTGGCCTTCCTCAATGTAGACCTTCAGCAGCAGGTCGTAGTCGCCGCTTGTGGAATAAGTCTCGAGACCAGTTCGGTCTGGTAGATGGCGTCGGCGACCTCATAGGTCTTGCCGGGGGCGCATTGGAGCTGGACGAAGATCGGCTTCATGGGGATTTCCTGCAAAGGGTTGTTTGGCTAATATAATGGTCGAAAGCGCCATGCCGATGCAAGCCGTTCGTCAAGCTGCCGGCTCGGCGGCCGCTTCCGCGACGATCCAGTCGCGGAAGGCGGCAAGCGGCGCATAGTGGGCACGCTCGGGCGGAAAGGCGAGATAATAGCGCTCGCGGCTTTCCATTTCGCCGTCGATGGCGGCGACGAGATCGCCGCGCCGCAGCTCTTCCTGCATCAGAAATTTCGGCAAAAGAGCGATGCCGAGACCGGCGATCGCCGCTTGCGCGGCGGTGGCGAACTGGTCGAAGAGCATGCCGTGCACGCTTTCGAAAGACACGCCGTTGCCGGCGAACCATTGCTCCCAGGCGTCGGGCCGGGTCGTCAGATGCAGCAGCGGAACGGACAGCAGATCCTGCGGCCCGGAGATCGTGTATCGCTTCAGAAAATCGGGGCTGCAGGCCGGCACCGTGCGCTCCGACATCAGAAAGGCGAGTTCGGCGCCCGGCCAGTGCGGATGGCCGAAATGGATGGCGGCGTCGATCGAATCGAGGCGGAAATCGAAAGGCGAAAGCCGGGTCACCAGATTGATCGTCACGCCGGGATTGGCAACGAGGAAGCGCCCGAGGCGCGGCGCCAGCCAGCGCGTGCCGAAGGTCGGAAGGATGGCGAGGTTGAGCGTGCCGCCATGCGGATTGGCGCGCAGGTTCAGCGAGGCGCTCGATATGCGCCGCAGCGCCTCGCGGATCTCGCGGGCATAACTGTCGCCGGCTGGCGTCAGCCGCATGGTCTGACGTTCGCGCAGGAAGAGTTCGACACCAAGCTGCTCCTCCAGCGCGCTCACCTGGCGGCTGACGGCGCTCTGCGTCAGATCGAGTTCACGGGCGGCGGCCGTGACGCTGCCGGTGCGGGCAACGGCTTCGAAAGCGGCGAGATGCGAAATCGACGGCAGAAAACGTCTTGAAGCGAACATGTTCATTCCATTTCAGAATGAGCTATTTCCAAAATGTCGATATTTCCGCCTTTATGGCCGTTGTAAAGAGGCTCATCCTGCAAAAACGGAATGAGCCGGAGTTTCCGAGATGCCGCAAGCCTTCGTTTCCACAGACCGTATCCGCTCGCTGTTCACCGAAGCGATGTCGCAGATGTATCGGGCCGAGGTGCCGCAATATGGCACGCTGATCGAACTGGTGGCGGATGTGAATGCCGGCTGCCTCAAAAACAATCCCGATCTGCGCGAAAGGCTGGCCGGCGCCGGCGAACTGGAGCGCATTGATGTCGAGCGCCACGGCGCCATCCGGCTCGGCACGGCGGAAGAGCTTTTCACCATCCGCCGGCTGTTTGCGGTCATGGGCATGCAGTCGGTCGGCTATTACGATCTCTCGGTCGCCGGCGTGCCTGTTCACTCTACCTGCTTCCGGCCGATCGACGAGGCCGCACTCAACATCAATCCGTTCCGCGTCTTCACCTCGCTGTTGCGCTTGGAGCTGATCGAGGACGAAGGGCTGCGCAGCGAAGCCGAAGCCATTCTGGCAAAGCGGCGCATCTATACGCCGCGCGCCGTCGCGCTGATCGAGCGTCACGAGCAGAATGGCGGCCTGACGGAGGCGGAGGCGACGGAGTTCGTCGCCGAGGCGCTTGAAACCTTCCGTTGGCACGGCGAGGCGACGGTTAGCGCCGAAACCTATAAGCGCCTGCATGATGCGCACCGGTTGATCGCCGACGTTGTCAGCTTCAAGGGCCCGCATATCAACCACCTGACGCCGCGCACGCTCGATATCGATGCCGTCCAGGCCCGCATGCCGGAACGCGGCATCACCCCGAAGGCCGTCATCGAAGGACCGCCGCGCCGCCATTGCGATATTCTGCTGCGGCAGACGAGCTTCAAGGCGCTTGAAGAAACGATCGTCTTTGCCGGTGACGTGGAAGCGGTTCAAGGGACGCATACCGCCCGTTTCGGCGAGATCGAACAGCGCGGCGTGGCACTGACGGCCAAGGGCCGGGCGCTCTACGACCGGCTGCTCGCCTCGGTCCGCGGCGAAGTGCAGGTCGGCGCCGGCGGCGCCAAGGCCGGCGCCTACGATCAGGAACTTGCCGAGCGTTTCAAGGCGCTGCCGGACAGCTGGGAAGAGCTGCGCAGGCAAGGTCTCGCCTTCTTCCGTTACTGCGCGACGCCTGCGGGCATTGCTGCGGCCGTAGGCGCCCCGCTCCCCGGCGATCCGGAAGCGCTGATCGCCAAGGGTTACCTTGCCTTCTCGCCGATCGTCTACGAAGATTTCCTGCCCGTCAGCGCGGCCGGCATCTTCCAGTCGAATCTCGGCACCGATCAGCAGCAGAATTATGCGACACGTTCGAACCGCGACGCCTTCGAGGCGGCGCTCGGCGCCACCGTTCAGGACGAGTTGGCGCTTTATGCCGAGCGCCAGGCCGCCTCGCTGGATGCGGCAATGGAAGCGCTGGGGCTCGCGCCGCTGCAGTTGAAGACCGTCGCGTAAAATGGCCTTCAACACTTCATCATATGCGTTAGAGTACCGCGATTTCGTTCCGATCGGACTAGACCATGCTGAATGATCCGCGCTCCCACGGCCTCTGGGAAAAGACCGCAGCCGAGCCGCCGGCGACCTTGCCTCTCGAAGGCGCGGTGTCTGCCGATGTCGTCGTGGTCGGTGGTGGCTACACCGGTCTGTCCTCCGCCCTGCATCTTGCCGAAGCCGGGTCGAGGGTGGTGCTCTTGGAGGCGAAGGAAATCGGTTTCGGCGGCGCGGGGCGCAATGTCGGCCTGATCAATGCCGGCATGTGGGTGATGCCCGACGATCTGCCCGGTGTGCTCGGCCCGGTGCATGGCGAGCGCCTGCTCGAGCTGCTCGGCAATGCGCCGAAGCTCGTCATGGAGCTGATCGACAGGCACCGGATCGCCTGCGAACTCGAACGCAACGGCACGCTGCACTGCGCCGTCGGCGCCGACGGGCTGAAGGAGATCGAGGCGCGCGCGGCGCAATGGTCCGCGCGCGGCGCGCCCGTGACGCTGCTCGATGCGGCGGAGACAGCCAGACGCATCGGTAGCGACGCCTATACCGGTTCGCTGCTCGACATGCGCGCCGGCACGCTGCAGCCGCTGGCCTATGCGCGCGGCCTTGCCCATGCCGCCGTCAAGGCGGGCGTTGCCATCCACACGTCGAGTCCCGTCATCGCAACGGAGCGCAACGGCAGCCGCTGGACCGTGAAGACGGCAAACGGCGCGGTCAGCGCCGACTGGATCATCGTCGCGACCGATGCCTACAGCACCGGCCCCTTCGAGCAGGTGCGCAACGAGCAGGTCTATCTGCCCTATTTCAACTTCGCCACCGTGCCGCTCGGCCATAATCTGCGCCAGTCGATCCTGCCGGGGCGGGAAGGCGCATGGGACACCAAGGACATCCTCTCCTCCTTCCGCATGGACCAGGCCGGGCGTCTCGTTTTCGGCAGTGTCGGGGCGCTGCGCAATACCGGGCTAGCCGTGCACAAGGGCTGGGCTAAGCGCGCCTTGAAGCGGCTGTTCCCGATTATCGGCGATGTCGAATTCGAATGCGAATGGTACGGCCAGATCGGCATGACCGACAATGCGCTGCCGCGCTTTCATAAATTCGCGCCCGGTGTCGTCGGCTTTTCGGGTTACAATGGCCGCGGCATTGCCCCCGGCACGGTGTTCGGCCGGACACTGGCCGAGCATATTCTCGGCCGGCTGACCGAAGACGCTCTGCCGCTGCCTTTGACATCACCCACCGAGCCGAGCTTCCGTGCGCTCAAGGAACTATGGTACGAAGCCGGCGCTCAGGTCGCCCATTTCGCCGATGCTCGCTTCTGAGAAGCGATGAACGCTTCTGAGAATAATAAGATTGGAACCACGACAATGACTATCGCCGTCCTCGATCTCGCCACCGAAACCGCCAAGCTGCTTGCCGAACTCGGCGTTGACGCCGGCCGCTATCACGGCGGCACGCTTTCCGTCGCCTCGCCGGTGACGGGCAAGGAAATCGGTAAATTGAGGGAGCATACCGTCTCCGAGACCAAAGCAGCAATCGAAGAGGCGCACAAGGCCTTCCTCGAATGGCGCTCCGTCCCGGCGCCGAAGCGCGGCGAGCTGGTCCGCCTGCTCGGTGAGGAGCTGCGTGCGGCAAAGACGGCGCTCGGCCGTCTCGTCTCGATCGAGGTCGGCAAGATCACCTCGGAAGGTCTCGGCGAAGTGCAGGAGATGATCGATATCTGCGATTTCGCCGTCGGCTTGTCCCGCCAGCTCTACGGCCTGACGATCGCCACCGAACGCTCCGAGCACCGGATGATGGAAAGCTGGCATCCGCTCGGCGTGGTCGGCATCATCTCCGCCTTCAACTTCCCCGTCGCCGTCTGGTCATGGAATGCGGCACTTGCAATGGTCTGCGGCAATTCCACCGTCTGGAAGCCCTCGGAAAAGACGCCATTGACCGCACTTGCCGTGCAGGCGCTGTTCGAAAAGGCGCTGAAGCGTTTCATCGCCGAGGGCGGCACGGCGCCGGCCAATCTATCGACATTGATCATCGGCGGCCGTGAGGTCGGCGAGGTCCTCGTCGACCATCCGAAAATCCCGCTCGTCTCCGCCACCGGTTCAACGGCTATGGGCCGCGCCGTCGGTCCGCGCCTGTCGCAGCGTTTTGCCCGCGGCATTCTCGAACTCGGCGGCAACAATGCGGCGATCGTCTGCCCGAGCGCCGATCTCGACCTGACGCTGCGCGGCGTCGCCTTCTCCGCCATGGGCACGGCCGGCCAGCGCTGCACGACGCTGCGCCGTCTCTTCGTGCATGAGAGCGTCTACGACCAGCTGGTGCCGCGGCTCCAGAAGGCCTATGGTTCCGTCACCATCGGCAATCCGCTCGAAACAGGCACGCTGGTCGGACCGCTGATCGACGGCCAGGCTTTCGAGAAGATGCAGGCAGCACTCAGCCAGGCGACATCGGCCGGCGGCAAGGTGACCGGCGGTGATCGCGTCGGCAACGGTTTGACCGATGCCTTCTACGTTCGCCCGGCGCTCGTCGAAATGCCGGCGCAAACCGGCCCGGTCGAGCACGAGACCTTCGCGCCGATCCTCTACGTGATGAAATACAGCGATTTCGATACGGTACTGGCCCTGCACAATGCGGTGCCGCAGGGGCTGTCGTCGTCGATCTTCACCAACGACATGCGCGAGGCCGAAACCTTCGTCTCCGCCCGCGGCTCGGATTGCGGCATCGCCAACGTCAATCTCGGCCCGTCGGGCGCCGAAATCGGTGGCGCCTTCGGTGGCGAGAAGGAAACCGGCGGCGGCCGCGAATCCGGCTCGGATGCCTGGAAGGCCTATATGCGCCGCTCTACGAACACGATTAATTACGGCAGAACGCTGCCGCTCGCCCAAGGCGTCAAGTTCGACGTCGAATAAGCCGGCTTGCAGAAAGGCTCGAAAAGGAGGGCTGCACCCCTAAACCGCGTCGCACGCAATTCGATTCCTGCGACGCGCTTTAGCTCTTCTTTTGACGCATGTCGTTGTCCCGGAACCGCTGCACACTTCCGGGCGACATGCGCGGAATGCCGCTTTTTCGACCGATCGAGATTTATTCCCTTTTAATATGAAATATTTAGTCAAGATATTGTGATGGCTTTTCCTTGCAGGCCAAACTTGAAATAGGCAGTCAGGAAAAATATACGCCTCTCATCGCCCTTGTGGAGACTCGGGCGGCATTGCCACGGAGGCCATCATGAACTTTGCTCTCAACCGTTTTTCCCAAGCGCTTGCGCTTGCCGCTTCGTTTCTCTCCGCCACTGCGCTCGCCGGCAGGGCCAATGCGCAGGACGAAGGTCTCGTCGTCTACAATGCCCAGCACGAAAGCCTGGGCCGCGAATGGATCGACGCCTTCACCAAGGAGACCGGCATCAAGGTCACCATGCGCCAGGGCAGCGACATGCAATTCGCCAACCAGATCATCCAGGAAGGCGATGCCTCACCGGCTGACGTATTCCTCACCGAGAATTCGCCGGCGATGACGCTGGTCGACGGCGCAGGCCTCTTCGCCCCCATCGAAAAGGACACGTTGGACCAGGTGCCGGATCAGTACCGCCCGGCCGACGGCATGTGGACCGGTATTGCCGCCCGCACCACCGTTTTTGCCTATGACAAGACCAAGCTCACCGAAGACAAGCTGCCGAAGTCGATGCTCGACCTCGCCGATCCGGCCTGGAAGGGCCGCTGGGGTGCAGCGCCTGCCGGTGCAGACTTCCAGGCCATCGTCGCCTCGCTGCTGCAGCTCAAGGGTGAAGACGCCACCAAGGCATGGCTGAAAGGCCTCAAGGACAACGCGACACCCTACAAGGGCAACAGCGTCGCCATGAAGGCCGTCAATGCAGGCGAAGTCGAAGGCGCGATCATCTATCACTATTACTGGTTCGGCGATCAGGCCAAAACCGGTGAAAACAGCAAGAATGTCGGCCTGCATTACTTCAAGAACCAGGATCCGGGCGCTTTCGTCAGTGTTTCGGGCGGCGGCATCCTGAAGTCGACCCAGCATATGAAGGACGCCCAGGCTTTCTTGAAGTTCATCACCAGCAAGGCCGGCCAGGCGGTTCTGAAGGACGGCACGTCCTACGAATATGCCATCGGCAAGGATGCCGCTTCCAACGACAAGCTGACGCCGCTCGCCGATCTCAATGCGCCGAAAGTCGAAGCTTCGACGCTGGACAGCAGGAAGGTCGTGGAGCTGATGACGATTGCCGGGCTGATCTGACGCTTCTGCCGCAGGCTTGCCATGGCCAAAACTATTGCTTTTGGCTCAAGAAAACCTTAGGGCATGACGATATCCGGCAACCGCTCCTCAAAAGCGGTTGCCTTCCTTTTTCGGCGTATGAAGGCATCGGCCTTGCTGCAGGACAACAGATTGCTCGCATCCGGCAACAAGGCGCCGGTCGCGTCGAAGGCCACGCGTATGGGTTTGCCGCGCGCGCGCGCGCCGCACGCCTCCGTGCTCCTGCTTGCCACCATCGTCGCGATCTTCAGTCTGGTGCCGCTCGGCTTCATCGGCTGGGTCACCTACGACGTAGGCTGGGAAACGGTGAAGGCCCTGGTTTTCCGGCCGCGCGTCGGCGAACTGCTCGTCAACACGGTCCTGCTGGAATCGATCACCATTCCGCTGTCGATCGCGCTTGCCGTGACGCTTGCCTGGCTGACCGAGCGGACCGACATTCCTTTCGCCAGGCTCTGGGCCTGGCTTGCCATCGCCCCGCTCGCCGTGCCCGCCTTTGTGCACAGCTATGCCTGGGTCAGTCTCCTCCCCGGCATGCGCGGCCTGCAGAGCGGCGTCTTCATCTCGGTGATCGCCTATTATCCCTTCCTCTACCTGCCGGTCGCCGCAGCCCTGCGCCGCCTCGATCCGGCGATCGAGGATGCCGCGGCCTCGCTTGGCCTTAATCCCTGGCGGGTCTTCTTCCGGGCGGTTCTGCCGCAGCTCCGGCTCGCCATTTGCGGCGGCTCGCTGCTGATCGGGCTGCATCTGCTGTCGGAATACGGCCTGTTCGTGATGATCCGCTTCGACACGTTCGCGACGGCGATCGTCGACCAGTTCCAGTCTTCCTACAACAGCCCTGCCTCCAACATGCTTGGCGGCGTGCTCGTCGCCTGCTGTCTTTTTCTGCTCGGCTTCGAGGTGCTGGTGCGCGGTAACGAACGTTATGCCCGCGTCGGCACCGGCTCGCCGCGTCCCACGGACCGCCGGCGGCTCGGCTGGTTCATGCTGCCAGCCATCTTGCTGCCCATCGCCCTGGCGGTGCTGACGCTCGGCGTGCCGCTGGTGACGCTTGGCCGCTGGCTCTATCTCGGCGGTACCGAGATCTGGCGCATCGAGGTCGGCAGCGCCTTTCTGCAGACGATCGTGCTTGCCATTGTCGGCGGCGTGCTGGCGACGATTGCAGCAGCCCCGATGGCCTGGCTTTCCGTGCGTGCGCCCGGCCGCTTCCAGCGCCTGCTCGAAGCCTGCCACTATTACGTCGGCTCGCTGCCGGGTGTCGTGGTGGCGCTGGCGCTGGTGACGATCACCGTGCGTCTCGTGCTGCCACTCTATCAGACCTTCGCAACGCTGCTCGTCGCTTATGTGATGCTTTTCCTGCCGCGCGCCATGGTCGGGCTGCGCGCCAGCATCGCCCAGGCGCCGGTGGAGCTGGAGCGCGCCGCGATGGGGCTGGGCCGCACGCCGGGCCAAGCGGTGCGGCAGATCACCATGCGGCTTGCCGCACCAGGCGCGGCCGCCAGCGTGGCGCTAGCCGCGCTCGGCATCACCAACGAACTGACGGCGACACTGATGCTGTCGCCCAACGGCGTCGATACGCTGGCGACCAAATTCTGGTCGCTGACCAGCGAGATCGACTATGTCTCGGCCGCACCATATGCCTTCATGATGGTCGTGCTGTCGCTGCCGCTCACCCTCATGCTCTATACGCAATCGAAACGGACCGCCGGCCAATGACGCTGCTTACGATCGAAAACATCAGCAAGCGCTACGGGCCTGTGCAGGCGCTGAAGGATATTTCGCTCGATGTCCAGGCGGGCAGCCGCACGGCCGTCGTCGGCCCGTCCGGTTCGGGCAAGACGACGCTGCTGCGCATTATTGCCGGCTTCGAGCAACCCGATGTCGGCAGGGTAACGCTCGACGGCGAAGTCCTTGCCGATGGGCCTGCGACGGTGCCGGCCCATAAGCGTGGCATCGGCATCGTTTCGCAAGACGGCGCGCTGTTTCCGCACTTGAGCGTCGCCGAAAATATCGGCTTCGGCTTCGAGCGGGGGGCAGCGGATCGCGAGAAGCGCATCGTCGAGCTGCTCGATATGGTCGAGCTCGACCGTGGCATGCTGGTGCGGCGTCCGCACCAGCTTTCCGGCGGACAGCAGCAGCGCGTGGCGCTTGCGCGTGCCCTCGGCCGCAAGCCGCGGCTGATGCTGCTCGACGAACCGTTCTCGGCACTCGATACCGGCCTGCGTGAGAACATGCGCAAGGCAGTGGCGCGCGTGCTGCAGGCGGCCGGCATCACCGCCGTGCTCGTCACGCATGATCAGGAAGAGGCGCTGACTTTTGCCGATCAGGTTGCGGTTCTGAGAGAGGGGCGGCTGATCCAGGCCGGGTCGCCGCAATCATTGTATCTGCATCCGCGGGATCGCGAGACGGCGCTGTTTCTCGGCGATGCCGTGCTGCTTCCGGCCATCATCCGCAATGGCCTCGCCGATTGTGCGCTCGGCCGCGTCGCCGTCGAAGGCAATCGTCAGGGCAAGGCGGAGATCATGCTGCGGCCCGAGCAGATCCGCGTCGTTGCCGATGAAGGCGATCGCCGCTATGGCGGGCGTGTCGTTGAGGTGGAGTTCGGCGGCGCGGTCTGCACCGTTGCGGTTTCGCTCGACGGTGTCGCCCTGCCGCCGATCCTGATCAAGACCTCAAGCGTCGCGCTTCCCTCACGAGGCGATCTCGTTCGCTTGGATATCGCGGGCAAGGCGCATATCTTCGAAAACTAAATTCAGCCGAACTTGCGCACCACTTCTTCCGGTTCGATGCCTTCGAGCCAGCCGCCGGTGAAGCCGGCGCGCTCGAGCCCGAGGCGGATGGCCGGCGATTGCCGCATCAGTTTCCAGATGAAGTCGGAGCGCTCGTTCTCGATGGTCATGACGACGAGACCCTGGTCGATGCCGACGGTGCGGTCATCGACCCAGCCTTCCGGCCGCTTGGTCTTGACGGTCGGGTTGAAGCCACCAGGAAAGCCGCCTTCCAGAAGCAGGTTCGGATAGCTGGTCAGCAGCGCCTTGGTGCCGTCGAGAGCCGCCTGCCGGTCGTAGGGCAGGCAGGCAAGCGCGGCCCAGGGCGCGATCGTGCCGTCGTCCGGGCCGAGTGGCGCGCCACGGGCGGCGTAACCCAGAACCTTCGGCTGGCGGCCGCCGCGCATGCGCCGTGTCGGCGGCGGACCGTCGCAGGCGGAGAAACCCCAGATATTCCGGTTATAGCCGACGAACTGGCCGGGATTGCGCTCGGCATAATCCCGCTGGACGTTGATCATCACCTGGGTGTTGCGGAAATAGTCCCAGTTCCGCTCTGCCATCGGTCTGTCCTGAATGCCGCGGAAATCGATCCAGGCATGGGAGAAGAGGTGGATGAACAGTGGACCGGCATAGAGATAGGGCTGCTCGCCATGCATCATCCAGGAATAGCTCGACGTAAAAGCGTCGTAGCATGACTGCGGGATGGGGTGCGTGGGCGATGCGAGCGCCAGCGCATAGAGGATGATCGCCTCGTCGAAGCCGTGATAGCGCCAGCGCAGGAAGCCGGAAGAGGGCTTCCAGCCCATGGCAATCGTATCGCCCTTGTTCAGGGCCCAGCGCCAGTCGACGCGCTCGTAGATGAAGGTCGCGAGCGCGCGGATTTCCGTTTCCGTCTCGTCGTCTTCGCGATCGAAATACTGCGCTGCCGTTAGGATGCCGGCGATAAGCAGTGCCGTGTCGATGGTCGAGAGTTCACTGTTCCAGGCGCGATTGCCGGTATCCATGTGCAGGAAATGGTAGAAGAAGCCGCGGTGGCCCGTTGCGTGACGTTCCTCGCCCTGACGCGCCTCGGCAAAGAAACGCAGCGTATTGACCGTCCGTTCGGCTGCTTCCCTGCGGGTGATCCAGCAACGTTCGACACCGACAGGATAGGAGGAAAGGGCAAAGCCGACGGCTGCGATGCTCGCCGGCACGCCGCCGATCGAAGTATCGGCCACCAGGCCGTTTTCGGGATTGGTATATTTCAGGAAGTACTTGAACGCCGAATGCTGCAGCCTGTCGACGAGCGCTGCATCAATGTCTTCAATCCGTTGCAGCATAGGCTCCTACCCAACTGTTGCATCGCCCCATGCTTGAACATGGCGACCGTCCCCGGGCAAATCAAACCTTTTTGATTCGCAGGGATAAGAGAACACAAATGGGCGGAAGTGGTCGTTAATAATTATTGGTGAAATAATATCTAGCAGAAGTCATATAAGCAGTGCAGCAAAAAGGGTGGGCCGTGCGCCACCGGCCCGGGTTATTTTCCCGTAATACTTGTTGCCTCCACCCTCCGGGGAAGCGGCCGACGACGCGCGCTCCGGCGCTATCGTCCGACCGCATAGGCCTGCATGAGACGCGGGGTGGCCGCAGCGCGCAGCAGCCCGTCGGCATCGCGCCGCGCTGCGGTCAGCCGGCCGATGGTCCAGGGATCGGTAACCGTCAGCCTGTGGCCCTTGCGGGCGAGCGCATCAAGCACATCGGGGCCGAAATTCGCCTCCGCCATCAGGCTGCCCGGCTCGCGGGTGCGCGGATAGAAGGAACTCGGAAAATGGGCTGTGTGAAACAGCGGCCGGTCGATCGCCGCCTGCAGGTTCAGCTTGTGATTGACATGGCGCAGGAAGAAGGAGAGCTGCCATTGTTCCTGCTGGTCGCCGCCCGGCGTGCCGAAGGCCAGTGTCGGGCGGCCCTCGTAAAGGCCCAGCGAGGGCGTCAGTGTCGTGCGCGGACGCTTTCCCGGCGCCAGCGAGGTCGGCAGTTCCGGCTTCAGCCAGAACATCTGGGCCCGGGAATTGAGGCAGAAGCCGAGGCCGGGAACGGTTGGTGAAGACTGCAGCCAACCGCCGGATGGCGTGACGGAGACCATGTTGCCGTCGCGGTCGATCACGTCGATATGCACGGTGTCGCCGCGTTTTTCCAGATGCGCCATGGTCGGTTCGTAGACGGCGCCCGTCTTGGACGCAGCGCCGAGCATCGTCATCGTCAGATCATGCTGCGTTTCGAAACCTGGAACGATGCCGGGGCGAAGATCAAGGGAGGCGTCCGCGCCGATCAGCTTGCGGCGCTCGCTCGCATAGGCATCCGACAGCAGATGGGTGACGGGAACCTCGGAAAAATCGGGATCGCCATAATAGACCTCGCGATCGGCGAAGGCGAGTTTCATCGCTTCGGTAACGGTATGGACGAAATCGGCGCCATCAGGGTTCATCGCGGCGAGATCGAAACCTTTGAGGATCGACAGGGTCTGCAGGAAGACCGGACCCTGGCCCCAGGGACCGGTCTTGGCGATCGTCCAGCCGTGATAGTCATAGGTCAGCGGCTCCTCGATCGTTGCCGACCAGGTCGCCATGTCGTTGGCGGTCAGCACGCCTTTATGGCGGCTGCCGCTCGCATCCATCACTTCGGCGGTCTTCAGATAGGTATCGATCTTTTCGGCGATGAAGCCGCGGTAGAAGGCGTCGCGTGCCGCCTCCACCTGTGCCTCCTGGCCGCTCTTTGCCTCGGCTTCGGCAATGACGCGCTTCCAGGTTTCGGCAAGCACCGGATTCCTGAAATTCGCCTGTGCTGCGGGGACGCTGCCGCCGGGCAGCCAGGTCGCGTAGGAGGTCGGCCATTCCTTTTCGAAGAAGGCCGCAAGCCCCTTGATGGTCGCGGAGACGCGCGACAGCAGGGGATGGCCGTCCTCGGCGTAATAGATCGCCGGTTCCAGAACGTCGCGCACGCTCATCGTGCCGTAGTCACGCAGCATCAGCATCCAGCCGTCGAAGGCGCCGGGGATGACTGTCGCAAGCAGGCCGTCGCCGGGGATCAGCGTCAGGCCTTCGCTGGTATAATGCTCGATCGTCGCGCCGGCGGGTGCCGGCCCCTGGGCCGAGATGACCTCGACCTTGTCCTTCTTCTTGGAATAAATCACCGCGGGCAGGTCGCCGCCCGGGCCGCAGAGATGCGGCTCGACGATCTGCAGCACGAATCCGGTCGCCACCGCGGCATCGAAGGCATTGCCGCCCTTTTCGAGAATGCTCATGCCGACCGCCGAGCCGATCCAGTGGGTCGAGGTAACGACACCGAAGGTGCCGAGGATTTCGGGACGGGTCGTGAATTCGGTCATTCGGGACGCCCTTCTGGCCGGATGTCTTTTCTGGCCGAATGTCTTTCCTGGGAAGTCGGATGGTTCGAAGCTCAGGCGCGCGCCGAGCGCGCGGAGAGAAAGACCTGCGGCTCGAAGACAAAATCCTTATCGAAGGGGTAGGTCGGATGCTGTTTGCGCAGCCGTGGCAGGCGCTCGACGAACTGGTCGACGACACCTGTCGACAGCGCCATCAGGTTCGGATTGGCGATCGGCGCCAGCTCGGGCGAGAGATATCCCGATTTGACGACGATGATCCTGGCGCCGTGCGGATCAAGTCCGAGCCGGGTGAAATCGACGATATTGTGATAGGGCCGGCGTTTTGCGGAGAGCACAAGATCGATGCCATCGATCGAAACCACTGCCTGGCGGTCGGCCGGGTCCGACGTTTCGTGCAGGAATTTCACGGTGAAGCGGGCCGTGACCGGTTGGCTGCCCTTGGTGTCGAGCGAGGCGCCGACGCTGAGATCGAGCGCCGCGCCGATGCCGCCGGCATAACAGTCCTCGGTCGCCGCCCTGTCGGCAATGCCGGCGAAAACAACGCCCGTCGCACCCTTGGCGATCAGCTCGGCCAGCACGTCGGCCCGGTCACCGACGCCACCGCCTGTGGGGTTGTCGCCGGATTCGGCGAGCACGACAGGAGCGGTCGGGCTTGCGATGGCTTTCGCAACACATTCCTCGACCGAGCCGGTCTCGCAGCCGAAGACGAAATCTCCTCGTGCCTGCCAATAAGCCTTCGCGAGGCGTCTGGCTTCACGCTCCAGCACGGCCCGATCGGTGCCGGTCATGATGGCGGCGGCCGTGGCGCGCGGTTCGTCGGCCCAGACATAGCCGACCATTAAGGATGCGTCCCAGACGCCGTCGATCGCGTCGATCCCGGGCAGCATGTCGTAGAGGCTTTTAGCCGGCTCATCGACTGTGCTGGTGCGCTCGCCGGGCAGCACGACCGGGATCGGCGCCCAGAGAACGACCGGCCTCACGCCTGTTTTCAGGCTCTTCACCAGCATGGCGACCGAACGGCGCATCGTCTCCTCGACATCGACATGCGGCGCGGTGCGGTAGGTGGAATAGATGTCGAGCGCATCGATGATGCGCTGGGTGACGTTGCCGTGCAGGTCGTAGCTTGCCGAAACCGTGCAATCTTCGCCGACCAGCGCGCGGGCAGCACCGATCCAGTCGCCTTCGGCATCCTCCATGCCCTCGACATACATGGCGCCATGCATGGCGAGATAGAGACCGTCGAGCGGCAGCAGCGGTTTGAGTCGCTCGAGGAATTCGCTCTTGAAGGCCTCGTAGGCGGCGCGCGATACCGGACCGCCGGCAATGGCGCGGGCATGGATCGTCGGCAGGAATTCAGCGTCGTAATCCTTAAGGAAGCCGAAGTAAGAGGATTCCAGCAGTCCTGCCCCGCGCAAAACGCGAAAATCCTTCTCTTCGTTCAGGACGGGATTGTATGTGCTGCACTCGATATGAATGCCACCGACGGCGATTCGCATGAAGAACCTCAGATAATGTTAGGAGCGATCAGGATTTTATGGGTGATGTCGGCGCCGATGCGTCAGGGTGGGGGCGGCGGCGGCGGAAGGGGCTGAACTGAACATGAGAGTCTCGATCCGAAGACGTGTTCACTTTGCCTCGACAATAAGTTTACAGACGAAGCAATCAACCAAAATAAATTACAATCGATGCAGCGCATATCCGACCGGTCGAGGCGAGCGGTCCCGATATCGTCAGCAACGGAATTGCCCTATCCGGCACGGCCCATTGGATGTTCGATCGAGGATTGATCGGTCTGGCTGATGATATGGAGATTCTCATCTCACGAGACGTTAATGATCCCGACGCGCTACGGGGCCTGATCAATAACACCGGCCGCGCGATAATGCCCCGGCGCGCATTCGAACGACCGCATGTGCATTTTCTGCAATGGCATCGCGAACATTGCTTCAAGCGGTAAATCTGTCGGCTATTTTATTTGCTCGGGGATTGCAAAACGATAGCTAAGCCCGCGGCAGCGCACACGACGCCGTCACCCTGTCTCGGCTGCTTCCCGTACCCATGGCATCGGTATGAACAAGAGAGAAAACTGGAGCGGGCGAAGGGATTCGAACCCTCGACCCCAACCTTGGCAAGGTTGTGCTCTACCCCTGAGCTACACCCGCTCAATCCGCATCGGTCCGGGGTAGTTGTTGGACCGTGGGCGCCGCCTCGTGGCGACGGGCGCTATATGGCCTAACGGCTTTTCAAATGCAACAGGGAAATGACGAAGGGGCGAAGAAAAATTCGCAAGGTCGCATCAGGCCGGCGGAAAGGCCGCAAATGCGGGGGGTGAGCGTCGGTGGCGAAGATTGCCAAATGATGGGGACGGACTTAATCAAGATGCCTCGACTTTGTCCCCCCTGAGCAATGGATTGCCCGATGCCCGAAAATACCCCCAAGACCAGAGAAGAATTGTTCGCTTTCCTCGACGGGCTCGGCATTGCTCATAAGACGGTCGATCACGCGCCGGTTTTCACCGTGGCCGAATCGGTTGCGCTGCGCGACGAGATCCCCGGCGGCCACACCAAGAATCTTTTCATCAAAGACAAGAAGGACAGGTATTTTCTGCTGACCGTGGAGGAAAATGCCGAGGTCGACCTGAAGCAGGTTCACACTCTTATCGGCGGGTCCGGCCGGGTTTCCTTCGGCAGGGCGGAGAAGCTGATGGACTATCTCGGCGTCATCCCCGGCGCGGTCACGGCATTCGGGGCGATCAACGATACCGCGGGCAATGTCACTTTCGTGCTCGATGCGGATCTGATGCGCGAGGAAATCGTCAACTGCCATCCGCTCTCCAACGATGCGACGACATCAATTGCGAGCGGCGATCTTATCCGATTCATGGAAGCGACCGGGCATAAGCCGCTTGTCTTGAAAGTGACGTCCTGACATACGATTTTAGCGCTACAATGATGCCGGCTGGATCGGCGCGGCGGGAGATACCTATGAGCGGCAGTGACAACCCCTATAACGGTTCCTTCGGAAATCAGATGACGGCGACGACAAGCTTCGGCGCTCAGCCGGCAACCGCGGCTGCGGCAGGCGGCTACATCACCGACACGACGACCGCGAATTTCGGTAAGGACGTCATCGAGGAATCGCGCAATCAGCCGGTGCTGGTCGATTTCTGGGCGCCCTGGTGCGGGCCGTGCAAACAGCTGACGCCTGTTTTGGAGAAGGTGGTCAACGAAGCCAAGGGCCGCGTCCGGCTGGTCAAGATGAACATCGACGACCATCCCTCGATCGCCGGACAGCTCGGCATCCAGTCTATCCCCGCCGTCATCGCCTTCGTCAACGGCCGCCCCGCCGACGGCTTCATGGGCGCGGTGCCGGAAAGCCAGATTCAGCAGTTCATCGACCGTATCGCCGGTCCGGCCGGCGCCGACGAGGCGGCCGAGATCGAGGCCGTGCTCACCGAAGCCGCAGAATTGCTGGCCGCCGGCAATATCAATGAGGCAGCCCAGCTCTACGCCGCGGTGATGCAGGCCGATCCGGAAAATGCCAAGGCGGTTGCCGGAATGGCCGAATGCATGATCGCCGCAAACCAGCATGAGCGGGCGCGCCAAACTCTGACGGATCTGCCGGAAGAGCTGGCGAAAGACCCCGGCATCCAGGCGGTGCTGAAAAAGCTCGAACAGATCGAGGAAGCCCGCAAGCTCGGCGATCCCGTTGCGCTCGAACGTGATCTTGCCGTCAATCCCGACGACCACGAGGCGCGGCTGAAGCTTGCCAAGATCCTCAATGTCGAAGGCCGGCGCGACGAAGCGGCCGAGCACCTGCTGCTGATCATGCGCAAGGATCGCGCCTTTGACGATGACGGCGCCCGCCGCCAGCTGCTTCAGTTCTTCGAGGTCTGGGGTTTCAAGGATCCGGCGACGGTTTCGGCTCGGCGCAAGCTTTCGGCGATGCTGTTCTCCTAGGGCAACTGCGGCGTCCATAGGGCGCGGCAAGGCGCTGTACCGCTTTGAAGCCGCGTCCGATCCTGTTGAAAGTCGATTCCGATTTTCGGGGTTATGCGCTAAGTTTCGCGCATCTGCCCTTGCGTTTTTGGGCGCGGGCACCACATTCTCGTCAGGACGGGCATGCCCGTTAAAAGAATGCGGGACGGTTTCATGCAAGTCGGGAATGCCAGATACCTGAAGCCGGGCGATCTGCCTGATACGATCGCCGTCTTCCCCCTGACCGGTGCCCTTCTTCTGCCGGCCGGGCAGCTTCCGCTCAACATTTTCGAGCCGCGTTATCTGGCGATGCTGGATGCCGCACTGACGGGAAACCGGCTGATCGGCATGGTCCAGCCGGCGCTCGGCGAACACGAGGACAAGGGCGGCGATCCCAACCTTGCCGCTGTGGGTTGCCTCGGCCGCATCACCTCCTTCGCCGAGACCGGCGATGGGCGCTATATCGTCTCGCTGACCGGCGTCTGCCGTTTCCGGCTGCTGGAGGAGAAAACCACCAGCGATCCCTTCCGCACCTTCCGTATCGCTCCGTTCATCGCCGATCTCTCGGCCGCGAACGAGGAGGAGGCGGTCGACCGCGCGGCGCTTCTGACCGCCTTCAAGGCCTATCTCGATGCCAACAAGCTGGAAGCCGACTGGGAGAGCGTCGAGCGGGCGAGCAATCTGACGCTCGTCAATTCGCTGGCGATGATGTCGCCGTTCGGGCCGGCGGAAAAGCAGGCGCTGCTGGAGGCACCCGATCTCAAGACGCGGGCCGAAACGCTGATCGCCATTACCGAAATCGTGCTGGCGCGCGTCTTCGGTGACTCCGACACGGTTCTGCAGTAGACTTCAGCCATGGACGAAAAACTCAGCCGCGTCGATCCAAAGCTGCTCGATCTCCTGGTCTGCCCGCTCTCCAAGGGCCGGCTTTCCTATGATCGCGAGCACAATGAGCTTGTCTCGGAAAAGGCACGACTTGCCTATCCGATCCGCGACGGCATCCCGATCATGCTGGTCTCCGAAGCCCGCCGCCTTGACGAATAACGTCCCGGGAAATCGGCTTTAAATTGCTTGGCCGGCCAGCAGCCGCGGATTGTCCTTTGCCGTCGTTCCAGCCGCCTGACCGATGAAGAAGGATTTGAGGCGCGGCAGCCGGTCGACGAGGCCGAGACCGATGTCGCGGGCGATGCGGATCGGTGTTGCATCGTTGGAGAACAGCCGATTCAGCACGTCTGTCGTCATGCCCATACGGAAGGTGTCGAAGCGCCGCCAGGTCTGGTAGCGTTCGAGAATGTTGATCGAGCCGATATCGAGGCCTAGGCGATCGGCCTCGACGATCGTTTCGGCAAGGGCCGCCACATCCTTGAAGCCAAGATTCAGGCCCTGTCCCGAAATCGGGTGAATGCCATGCGCGGCGTCGCCGGCCAGCGCAAAACGCGGTGCGACGAAGGCGCGGGCGAGCGTCAGGCCAAGCGGAAAGGCGCGTTTGTCGCCGATGACCTTCAGCGCTCCGAGCTTGTGGCCGAAGCGGCGTTCGAGCTCCTCCTCGAAGACGAGATCGTCGGCGGCAATCAATCGGTCGGCGTCATGCGTCCGCTCCGTCCAGACCAGCGAGGAGCGGTTGTTGCGGAGCGGCAGGATGGCGAAGGGGCCGGCCGGCAGGAAATGCTCCTCGGCGCAGCCTTCATGCGGCCGCTCATGTTCGACCGTCGCAACGATGCCGGACTGGCCGTAGCCCCAGGTGACGGTCTTGATGCCGGCGAGGTCGCGCAGTTTCGAGCGCACGCCGTCGCAGGCCACCAGCAGCCGGCTCTCCAACGTGCTGCCGTCCGCAAGCGTGATAGTGACATGACTGTCTTCGGTCTTCAGCTCGGTGGCGCCGAGCCCATGGCGGATGTCGATACCGAGGCGCTCGCAGACACCGCGCAGGGCTGCGACCATCGTCACATTCGGGATCATGTGGGCGAAAGGCCGGCCCTCGGCCACTTCGCCGTCGAAGGTGAGAAAAACCGGGCGGACCGGATCTGAGGTTTTGGAATCGGTGACGATCATCTTGGTGATCGGCTGCGCTGCCGGCTCGATCTCGTTCCAGATACCGAAGATTTCGAGCATCTTCGCTGCCGCCGCAATGACGGCCGAAGCGCGCGTGTCGTTTTTCCAGACATGCTCGGGGGCCGCCTCGACGACCGCGACGTTCAGATGAGGTGCCGCCTGCTTGACCGCGACGGCGGCGGAAAGGCCGACATAACCCCCGCCCACAACCAGCATATCAAGCATCGCGCCGCTCCCGTACCTTGTGCCCCAGATGTGACCTATATAGATCATCGCAACTTCACTTCCTACCGCCGGGAGGCATACAAAATGATGCGCGAAACATCAGGGCCTTCGGCGATGGAGACGCTGCTTTCGACGCTCGACCTGGAGCCGATCGAGGTCGATATCTTCCGCGGGCGCAGCCCGCAGGCCGGCTGGCAGCGGGTCTTCGGCGGCCAGGTCATCGGCCAGGCGTTGATGGCGGCGCAACGCACCATCGAGGTCGAGCGTTTCGTCCATTCGCTGCATGCTTATTTCATGCGTCCCGGCGATCCCTCGGTGCCGATCATCTACCAGGCGGAGCGGATCCGCGACGGATCAAGTTTCAATACCCGGCGCGTCGTCGCCATCCAGCACGGCAAGGCGATCTTCACGCTGTCAGCTTCCTTCCAGGTGGAGGAGCCGGGCTTCGACCACCAGATCGCCATGCCCGAGGTCGAAATGCCGGAAGCGCTGCTCGGCGAACAGCAGATCAAGGACCAGTACCTGACGCATGCGCCGGAGGCGATCCGAAAATACTGGCAGCGCGAGCGGCCGATCGAGATCCGCCCCGTCTCGCTGACACATTATTTTTCCGACAAGAAGCTCGCCCCCAAACAGGATGTCTGGGTGCGCGCCACCGGCCCGGTTCCCGACGACCGGCTCTATCAGGCGGCGGTTCTTGCCTATCTTTCGGACATGACGCTGCTTGATACCTCGCTCTATGCCCACGGCACGTCCATCTTCGACCAGAGCCTGCAAGTGGCGAGCCTCGATCATTCCATGTGGTTCCACAGACCGTGCAAGCTCGACGACTGGCTGCTCTATACGCAGGACAGCCCGTCGGCTTCGGGCGCCAGAGGGCTGACCCGGGGCAGCCTCTTTACCCGATCGGGTGAGCTGATCGCTTCCGTTGCACAGGAAGGTCTGATTCGGAAAAAGGCAAATGAATAAATAATATGCATCTTTGAAAAATTGCGCATTATTTGTGCGCTTGTTGGGCGGTCATTTGCCGGTCATTTGCCTGTTTATTGGCACCATATATTATAGTTGTTGTTTTTCAATAAGTTATATCTCGCTTCGAATCTGGCACGTCCTTTGAATGTATATCGCCGGTCGCTGTTCAGGAACGTCAGCGGCAAGGAGAGTCGGCTCCGTGCCGAGGATAACGAAGGATGGGAAACCAGATGAAAATTGTGATGGCTATTATCAAGCCGTTCAAGCTCGATGAGGTCCGCGAAGCTCTTACGGCGATCGGCATTCAGGGGCTGACCGTGACCGAGGTGAAGGGCTACGGGCGCCAGAAGGGGCACACCGAAATCTATCGCGGCACCGAATATGCAGTCAGCTTCCTGCCGAAGCTCAAGATCGAAATCGCCGTTGCATCCGAACTCGTCGACAGGGCGGTCGAAGCCATCGCGGCGTCGGCCAAGACCGGTCAGATCGGCGACGGCAAGATTTTCGTCTATTCGATCGACCATGCCGTGCGCATCCGTACGGGCGAAACCGATTCAGAAGCGCTGTAAGCGGCAGATCAAGGAGCTTTTTTCAATGTCGATTTCGAAGTTTTCTTCCCCCTTTGCGCTGATCTGCGCAACGTCGGCCGCGCTTCTGGCGCCGGTTGTCGCTTTCGCGCAGGAAGCTGCGCCCGCCGCTGCCACCACCGCTGCTGCCGCTCCTGCCTTCACCATGGACAAGGGTGACAATGCCTGGATGCTCATCTCCTCGGCACTCGTCCTGCTGATGACCATCCCCGGCCTTGCGCTGTTCTACGGCGGTCTCGTGCGCGCCAAGAACATGCTCTCCGTACTGATGCAGGTGTTCATGATCACCGCCGTCGTGGCGCTGCTCTGGGTCACCTATGGCTATTCGCTCGCCTTCACCGACGGCGGCTCGCTGAACAGCTTCGTCGGCGGCTTCTCCAAGGCGTTCCTCGCCGGCGTCAACACCTCGTCGCTCGCCGAAACCTTCTCGAAGGGCGTCGCCATTCCGGAATACACCTTCATCGTCTTCCAGATGACCTTCGCCTGCATCACGCCCGGCCTGATCGTCGGCGCATTCGCCGAGCGCATCAAGTTCTCGGCCGTCATGCTCTTCGTCGTGCTCTGGGTCACCTTCATCTACTTCCCGATGGCGCACATGGTCTGGTTCTGGGGCGGTCCGAGCTCCTACACCTCGCCGGCCGGCCTGATCTTCTCCTACGGCGCAATCGACTTTGCCGGCGGCACGGTCGTCCACATCAATGCCGGTATCGCCGGCCTCGTCGGCGCCATCATGCTCGGCAAGCGCACCGGCTATAAGAAGGAAATCATGGCTCCGCATTCGATGACCCTGACCATGGTCGGCGCATCGCTGCTCTGGGTTGGCTGGTTCGGCTTCAATGCCGGCTCCAATCTCGAAGCCAATGGCTACGCCTCGCTTGCCTTTATCAACACCTTCGTCGCGACGGCTGCTGCCGCCGTCTCCTGGTGCATCATCGAAAGCCTGACCCGCGGCAAGGCTTCAATGCTCGGCGGCGCCTCCGGTGCGGTTGCCGGTCTCGTCGCCATCACCCCGGCTGCCGGTTTTGCCGGCCCTATGGGCTCGATCGTTCTCGGCCTGATCGTCTCGCCGGTCTGCTACTTCTTCGTCGACGTCGTGAAGAACAAGTTCAATTACGATGACAGCCTTGACGTCTTCGGCGTGCATTGCGTCGGCGGCATCATCGGCGCACTCGGCACCGGTATCCTCGTCAATCCGGCGCTCGGCGGTGCAGGCATCGTCGATTATTCCACCGCCGATTTTGCTGCCTCCTACGCCGGCACGGCAACCCAGGTCTTGGCCCAGGCCAAGGGCGTTCTGACGACGCTTCTGTGGTCGGGCATCGGTTCGGCGATCCTCTACAAGATCGTCGACGTCGTCATCGGCCTGCGCGTGAGCGTCGAAGCCGAGCGCGAAGGCCTCGACCTTTCGACCCACGGCGAAGCCGCCTACCACGCCTCTTGATCGCAGCGTTTGCGGCGCCCGGCACAAGGGCGCCGCTTCACGGCCCGTCGCGGCCTATCTAGAGCTTTTCCGGGTTAGACCCGGAAAAGCTGTCATAGACCGCATTTGGCCCGAACCTTTCCAGGTTCGGGCTTTTTTTGATTTCCATGCCCGGAATGCCCGTCCAGGCATGCATGGTTAACATCGCTTTAACCCGGCTCTGATTAGGTGGAGCGGACGCATTTTGGCATGGCGAAGCTTCGGTGATTCGCATGCGCAGGCATTGGACGGGTTAGACACATGGCAAGAAGCACGTCGCCGGCGATGGATGGCCGTCCGGATCGGTTCTCCTTCTCGGCATTCATGCTGCGGCAGATCCAGGCGCTCATCGGCTTTGCGATCTTTCTACTGCTGGCGCTCTGCGTCGCGGCGCTGGCGACATGGAACGTCGCGGATCCGAGCTATTCCTATGCCACGGCCAATCTGCCGACGAATATCCTCGGTTACAGCGGCGCCGCCTTCGCTGATATCGTCATGCAGTTCCTCGGCCTTGCCAGCGTCGTTTCGATGCTGCCGATCGTCGCCTGGGCGCTGACGCTGATCTCGGGCCGCCGCTTCAGCCGCATTCCTGCCCGTGCCGGCGCCTGGCTTGCCGGTACGGTGCTGTCCTGCGCCGTGATCGGCTGCTTTCCGCCGCCGCTCACCTGGCCGATCCCGAACGGCATCGGTGGCGTCGTCGGTGATATGATCCTGCGTTTTCCCGCGCTCTTCGTCGGCGCCTATCCGACCGGCACCTTCGCCATGGTTGTCGGCTGCATCTTTGCGGTGCCGACCGCCTGGATGATGCTGTTTGCCTCGGGCCTCGTCGGCCGCAGCGACGCGGACGACGAAATAGAGGACGATTACGTCGAGACGACTAGCAAGGCGCGGGTCGTCGGCGACGAGGACGAGGAGGACGAGTTCGCGCTGGGTCGCTTTCAGCGGCGCGATGACCCATGCCTGGTACATGAGCCAGGGACGGCTGCGCCGCCTCCTCGGCATGGGACCGCGCAAGCGCCGCCAGGGCGATTTCGAATCGCCCTATGATTTCAACGATGATGAGTTTGGCACGCTGAACGAACCGGTTCGCGCCAAGGCGCCGGCTGCGCGCGGCGAGCGGATGGAACCGTCGATGGAGCCATCGATGGGAGCAAGGGCGGCTTCGCCGCGCCGCATTGTCGCGGCACCGTCGCTTTCCATCGATGACGAGGATGACGACGACGACCTGCCTTTCGACCCCGACATGCCGCCGCGCCCGGCCGATATCCTGCCTGACGACGATGATGACGACTGGATGATCCGCGCGCCGGCGAAAGCCGTCGGCAAGCCGGAGCCGCGCGTCGTTCCCGCCGTTACGCGTCCGAAGCCCGGCGCCCGCGTCGAGCGGGAGGCGCAGGGGTCGTTCATTCGTCCTGAAGGTTTCCAGCTTCCTTCGATGCATCTGCTTGCCGAACCGAAGAATGTCGTGCGCGATTCGACGCTTTCTGCCGATGCGCTGGAGCAGAATGCCCGCATGCTCGAAGGCGTGCTCGAAGATTTCGGCGTCAAGGGCGAGATCATCCATGTCCGCCCCGGTCCGGTCGTCACGCTCTATGAACTGGAGCCGGCGCCCGGCATCAAGTCGTCGCGGGTCATCGGTCTTGCCGACGATATCGCCCGCTCGATGAGCGCCATCGCCGCCCGCGTCGCCGTCGTGCCCGGCCGCAACGCGATCGGCATCGAATTGCCGAACCAGACGCGCGAGACCGTTTATCTGCGCGAACTTATCGCTTCCCGCGATTTCGACGGCAGCAAGGCCAAGCTCGCCATGGCGCTCGGCAAGACGATCGGCGGCGAGGCCGTCATAGCCGACCTCGCCAAGATGCCGCATCTGCTCGTCGCCGGCACCACCGGCTCGGGCAAGTCGGTCGCCATCAACACGATGATCCTGTCGCTGCTCTACCGCATGACGCCGGAACAGTGCCGGCTGATCATGATCGACCCGAAAATGCTCGAACTTTCCGTCTATGACGGCATCCCGCATCTGCTTTCGCCCGTGGTCACCGATCCGAAGAAGGCCGTCGTCGCGCTCAAATGGACCGTGCGCGAGATGGAAGAGCGCTACAAGAAGATGTCGAAGATCGGTGTCCGCAACATCGACGGCTTCAACACCCGCGTCGAGCAGGCCTTGTCGAAGGGCGAGGCGATCTCGCGCACGGTGCAGACCGGCTTCGACCGCCACACCGGCGAGGCAATGTACGAGACCGAAGAATTCGACCTCAAGCCGATGCCCTATATCGTCGTCATCATCGACGAAATGGCCGACCTGATGATGGTCGCCGGTAAGGATATCGAAGGCGCTGTCCAGCGCCTGGCGCAGATGGCGCGCGCGGCCGGCATCCACGTGATCATGGCGACGCAGCGCCCGTCGGTCGACGTCATCACCGGTACGATCAAGGCGAACTTCCCGACCCGCATCTCCTTCCAGGTGACCTCGAAGATCGACAGCCGCACCATTCTCGGCGAACAGGGCGCCGAGCAGCTGCTTGGCATGGGCGACATGCTCTACATGGCGGGCGGCGGACGCATTCAGCGTGTGCACGGCCCGTTCGTCTCCGATGTCGAGGTGGAAGAGATCGTCTCCTACCTGAAGACCCAAGGCTCGCCGCAATATCTCGACGCGATCACCGCCGATGACGACGAGGATGGCGATTACGGCGGCGGTGGCGGCGGCCCTGCCGGTACGTCGCACCTTTCGGATTCGGAAGATCCTTACGATCAGGCCGTCGCCATCGTGCTGCGGGATGGCAAGGCCTCGACCTCCTACGTCCAGCGCCGGCTGGGCATCGGCTACAACCGGGCCGCCTCTCTCATCGAGCGGATGGAGAAGGAAGGCATCATCGGTCCAGCCAACCATGCGGGCAAACGCGAAATTCTCGTTCCCACAGAAGGCGACATCCTCGACCGCTGAAATAATCGGCATATATTTCCAATGGGGGCCGCTTTTGCGGAAACCTGACGGCAGCCAAGCCGTTACCTCACTCGGGCTCGATCGCAATGCCTTGAAGACGCCGCCTTTCGGCAGCATGCAGATCGCATAAAGGAGATTTAGATGAGTAACTCCGACACCTTCCTCTCCGGCCTGACGGTAACGCGCCGCGATCTTCTCGGCGCCTTTGCCGTCGCTGCGATGGCAAGCGCCATTCCCTTCGGCGCGCATGCGCAGGCGGCGGCTCCCGCCTCCGGCACGGCACAGGCGATCGCCGACCATTTCTCCGGCGTCACCACGATGCAGGGCGAATTCGTGCAGTTCGGCCCGCGCGGTGAGCAGACCGGCGGCAAGTTCTTCATTCAGCGCCCCGGCAAACTGCGCTTCAATTATGACGACCCGTCGCCGATGCGGGTGATCGCCGACGGCAAGAACGTCGCCATCGGCAATACCAAGCTGAAAACCTGGGATCTCTATCCGCTCTCCAAGACGCCGCTCAGCCTGCTGCTGGCGCAGCATATCGACCTGTCGGCCGGCATGGTGAAGCGCGTGAAGGAAGAGTTCTGATCTGACGACGATCGCGCTCGGCAACAATACCGTGTTCGGCAATTCGACGATCACCATGATGTTCGACCCGAAGACCTACGACCTGCGCCAGTGGACGATCACGGACAACCAGGGCAAGGACACGTCGGTGATGATCTTCAATGTCAAAACAGGCATGCAGTTCGACGATCGCGTGTTCCGCGTGCCTTACGAGAGCATTCCGGGCACGGCAGCCTCACGAGACTGAGGGTTTTCGGTTGATCGCCCGAGCCTTTTGCACGCGGCCGGTTCCCTCCTGTGCGCCTTTGTTCTAAAGCCCTTTCATGAAAGCACGCCGTCTCAACGCCCGGCGTGCGAGAAAGGGCGTGGGCATGGGCTTTTCGATCACCACCTGGAACATCAACTCGGTGCGGCTGCGCATGCCGATCGTCGAGCAACTGGTTCTCAAACATCGGCCGGATATTCTCTGCCTGCAGGAAACCAAGGTGACGAACGAGCTCTTTCCGGCGGCACCGCTGCGGGCGATGGGCTACGACCACATCATCATCCACGGCCAGAAAGGCTATCACGGCGTGGCGATCGCCTCGCGCATTCCGCTGACGGAGGATCACCGGCAGGATTATTGCGGAGTTGGCGATGCCCGCCACATCTCGGCGATCTTCGAGCACGGCAACCGCCGTATCCGGCTGCACAATTTCTACGTCCCGGCTGGCGGCGACGAGCCGGATCGCACGATCAATCCGAAATTCGGTCACAAGCTCGATTTCATCGAAGAGATGAAGCTCCTGAAAGCCAACGGCGAAGCCAACACCTCGGCCATTCTGGTCGGCGACCTCAACATCGCGCCGCTGGAGCACGATGTCTGGTCGCACAAGCAGCTGCTGAAGATCGTCAGCCATACGCCCGTCGAAACCGACGGGCTGCTCGAGGTGATGAAGCGCGGCAACTGGCTCGACCTCATGCGCCATCATGTGCCGGAAAGCGAGAAGCTCTATACCTGGTGGAGCTACCGCGCCAAGGACTGGGAGGCGGCCGACCGCGGCCGCCGTCTCGACCATATCTGGTCGTCATCGGATCTCGGACCGCATCTCAAGCGCATCGAGATCCTGAAAGAGGCGCGCGGCTGGGACCGGCCCTCGGACCATGTGCCGGTCACGGCGCATTTCGATTTCTAGTATTTTGCGGATGCGCAGAACCGCTCCAACGGCGGTCAGCTGAAGCGGTAGAACTGGCTTGCGGCCTTTGCCGCAAGTTCGGCGAGATTGTCGCGGATGCGGTTCTCGATCAGCCGGGCTGCGTCCGGATATTCTTCGATCAGCCGGTGGAAAAGGGCGCGGGTGATGCGAATGATGCTGGTGTCCTCGCGCGCGACCGCGGTGAATTTGCGCTCCACCAGCGTGACCAGCGCCAGCTCGGAAACCAGCGTTCCCGGGCCGACGACCCCCTCCGTCCTCTGTATGCCGTCACTGCTCGTCGCGCTCAGCTCCAGGCTGCCGCTGAGGACGACATAGGCGCTCTCGGCGGGCGAGCCCTGGCGAAACAGCATCTGGCCGGCGGCGATCATGCGCCGGTCGGCGCCGAAGGCAATCAGCCGGAGCTGATCCTCGTTCATGTCCTTGAACAGAGGAAGCTGCGCGAGCATGCGGATGTCGTCGGTCAGCGCCATGCGGGCTTTTCGCCTTAGAGCAATCCCGGCAAAACTGCGTCGCGGTCTTGCATCCGGAATTGCGTGAAAACAGAGAGATAGAGCATTTTCGTATTCTGAGAAAACGGAAATGCTCTAGGGTATGATCTTATAGCCGCCGTTTTCCGTAACCAGGATTTCGGCATTGGAGGGATCGCGTTCGATCTTCTGGCGCAGACGGTAGACATGGGTTTCCAGCGTATGCGTCGTCACGCCTGAGTTATAGCCCCAGACCTCTTCGAGGAGCACGTCGCGAGTGACGACCTTCTGTTCGGCGCGGTAAAGGTAGCGGATGATCGCCGCTTCCTTTTCCGTCAGGCGGATCTTCTGGCCGTTGTCGGTGGTCAGCAGCTTCTGGCTCGGCTTGAAGAGGTAAGGGCCGACGGTGAAGGTGGCGTCCTCGCTCTGCTCGTGCTGGCGCAGCTGCACCCGGATGCGCGCGAGCAGCACGGCGAAGCGGAAAGGCTTGGTGACATAATCGTTGGCGCCGGCTTCGAGGCCGAGGATCGTATCCGAATCTGTATCGTGGCCGGTCAGCATGATGATCGGCGCCTTGAAGCCGCCCTTGCGCAGCAGCTTCACCGCCTCGCGGCCGTCCATATCGGGCAGGCCGACATCCATGATCAACAGATCGACCGGTGTCGAGCGGGCGGTTGCGACACCCTTGCCGGCGTTGGCTTCCTGCAGAACCGAAAATTCCTCATACAGCGACAATTGCTCCGTCAGCGTCTGACGAAGGTCATCGTCGTCATCCACCAGAAGAATGGTGCGTGCGGTCATGCCCTTGCTTTCCTCATGTTAAGTCCCCTAGTCCTACGCCAAATTCCTCATTTGGCAAGGATCGCGCGGCGGGCCGTTGCAGCGCAGGTTTTGATATGATTTCAATCGGAGCCCCAGACAATGCAAGACATGCGAGAAAAATGGAAAAAACAAGGCGGGAGCCATGGGTGAAGCCGTCGACGATCGTGGTGCGGCCGGCGCCGGGGCGCAAAAGCCGGGCGATCATCCGGCTCGGTGCGATCACCGTCCCCGCCGCGATCGGCCGCTCCGGCCGCACCGTGATCAAGCGCGAGGGCGACGGCGCCACACCGATCGCCTCGATGCGGCTGATATCAGGCTTCCGGCGCGGTGAGCGGAACGGCCGGCTTGCCACTCCGCTTCCCATCCGCCGGATCCGCGCTGACATGCTCTGGTGCGATCAGCCCGGCAACGCCAGCTACAACCGCCTCGTCCGGGCGCCGTTCGGCGCAAGCCATGAGGAGATGCGGCGTAGCGACGGGCTCTACGATGTCTGCCTGGTCATGGATTGGAACATCTCCTCGCGGGCGCGCAATCGCGGCTCGGCGATCTTCTTCCATCTCATTCGACCGGGCTACGAGCCGACGGCCGGTTGCGTGGCGGTGAGCCTGGCCGACATGCGCCGGCTTCTGCCGCATCTTCGGAAGGGCACGATTGTTCGGGTCCTCTGATTGTCTTCCGGATCCGGCCGCCTATATGTTTCCGGTGACCGAGCGCTCAGGCTGAAATGCGCTCCGGGACGCCCCAAAGTGCGGGCGCAATTCATGCCTCGTCCCATTCTTTCAAACTCCCGGAGATATAGTGTGACCGCTCAACCCATCATCACTTTCCATGACGGACATTCCATTCCCCAGGTCGGGCTCGGCGTCTGGCAGACGCCGCAGGAGATTGCCGCTCCGACGGTGCGCGCGGCGATTGCCGCCGGCTATCGCCATATCGATACGGCGTCCGGCTACGACAATGAAGAGGGTGTCGGCGAAGGCATCCGCTCCTCCGGTCTGGACCGCAAGGACATCTTCGTCACCACCAAGCTCAGAAACACCGATCAGGGATACGACAATACGCTCAGCGCCTTCGACGGCAGCCTGAAGAAGCTCGGTTCCGATTATGTCGACCTCTATCTCGTTCACTGGCCGTCGCCGCATCGCGGCCTCTATACCGAGACCTGGAAGGCTTTCGTGCGCATCCGCGAAGAGGGCCGCGCCCGCTCGATCGGCGTGTCGAATTTCTGCCCCGAACATCTGGAGCGCATCATCGGCGAGACCGGTGTCGTTCCCGTCATCAACCAGATCGAGCTGCATCCCGACTTTCAGCAGAAAGCGGCGCAGGAGGCGCACAGGAAACTTGGTATCGCCACCGAATCCTGGAGCCCGCTCGGCCAGGGCAAGTTCATCTCGAACCCTGTTATCGGTGAGATCGCTGGGAAATATCGGAAGACGCCGGCCCAGGTCATCATTCGCTGGCATATCGATACCGGCCTCGTCGTCATTCCGAAGTCGGTGACGCCGTCGCGCATCGAGGAAAATTTCCAGGTGTTCGACTTCAAGCTCGATGCCGACGATATGGCGGCGATCGCCAGGCTCGACAGCGCCGGCGCCCGCATGGGACCGGATCCGATGACGGCAACTTTCTGATCGCCGTTGCGATCAGGCTAAAGCGCGTCGCGTCAAACTTGATTCATGCGACGCGCTTTAGCTCTTTGTTTTCACGCATGTCGTTGCCGCAAAACCGCGGCACACTTTTGCGCGACATGCTTTAAAGCAATCGCAGCGTGGGTCTTCCGGGTAAATTACCCGGGGCGACCGCCGCATGACGGTGAATGCAGGCTCGATCAATAGTTGCAGTTCGACGATCCGTTCGTCGGAGCAAAGCCGAAGTCGCAGCTATTGCGCATGCGCTGCGGCCGTCCGATCGAGCCGGTATATTCGTCCGAAGCGTTGAAAGCCCGCGCGGGATACCAATAGCCGTTCGAGCTCTTGCTATAGCCGGGCCGGGCGCTGCCATAGCCGCGATAGCCGTTGAGCGATGGGATCTTGTTTTGCGCGACCTGCTGCAGCAGGCCGGACGCGGTCATGACCGGCATCGCCGGATGGATCATCCCGGCGCCGGCGGCGTCGACCGAAGTCAGAGATGCAAAGACGATCAGGCTGGCTTGCAGTAAACTCCGTACTATTTTCTGCCTCATGGCCATTCCCTCGATGGCGCGTGTTTGCCGAAGCCGGAACGGTATCTGTCGCGTATCGCGCCCCATATCGATGAGGCCACAGGCGCTCCTGGATGTCGATTGCCCGAACGGATGAAATTGGGAAGGCGGCCGATGCGCAATCGGGCTTACCCGAATTACAGCGGGATAGGGAAGCACAGCCGCCATGAAAAGCAAAACCGCCCGATGCGCTGAGAGCACATCGGGCGGTTTTCATTCTCTTCCGTGGGACGACGGATCAGTTCCACTCGCGGATGTCGACGAAATGACCGGCGATCGCTGCGGCCGCGGCCATTGCCGGCGAGACGAGGTGCGTGCGGCCCTTGAAGCCCTGACGGCCCTCGAAGTTGCGGTTCGAGGTGGACGCGCAGCGCTCGCCCGGCTTCAGGCGGTCGTCGTTCATGGCAAGGCACATGGAGCAGCCCGGCTCGCGCCAGTCGAAACCGGCGGCCTTGAAGATCTTGTCGAGGCCTTCGGCTTCCGCCTGTTCCTTGACGAGGCCGGAGCCCGGGACGATCATCGCATCGACGGTTGAAGCAACCGTCTTGCCTTCGACCACCTTGGCGACTTCGCGCAGGTCCTCGATGCGGCCGTTGGTGCAGGAGCCGATGAAGACGCGGTCGAGCGTAATGTCGGTCATCTTGGTGCCGGGCTTCAGGCCCATATAGTCGAGGGCGCGCCACTTGGAGGTGCGCTTGGTCTCGTCCTGGATATCGTCGGGGTTGGGGACGATGCCCTGGACGGAGATGACGTCCTCGGGCGAGGAGCCCCAGGAGACGATCGGCGGCAGGCTGGCGGCATCGAGCACGACGACGCGGTCGTAATGCGCGCCCTCGTCGGTCTGCAGCGTCTTCCAGTAGGCGATCGCCTGCTCCAGCGCCTCGCCCTTCGGCGCGCGCGGCTTGCCCTTTATGTATTCGAAGGTCTTTTCGTCAGGGGCGATCAGGCCGGCGCGGGCGCCGCCTTCGATGGTCATGTTGCAGATGGTCATGCGGCCTTCCATCGATAGCGAGCGGATCGCTTCGCCGGCAAATTCGATGACATGGCCAGTGCCGCCGGCAGTGCCGATTTCGCCGATGATGGCGAGGATGATGTCCTTGGCGGTGACGTGTGGCGGCAGCAGGCCGTCGACCCGCACCAGCATGTTCTTCGCCTTCTTCTGGATCAGCGTCTGGGTCGCCAGCACATGCTCGACCTCAGAGGTGCCGATGCCGTGCGCCAGCGCGCCGAAGGCGCCGTGCGTCGAGGTGTGGCTGTCGCCGCAGACGATGGTCATGCCAGGAAGGGTGAAGCCCTGTTCAGGACCGACGATGTGAACGATGCCCTGGCGCTTGTCGCTTGCGGAATAATATTCGACGCCGAATTCGGCGGCGTTGGTCGCCAGCGCTTCCACCTGAATGCGGCTTTCCTCGTTCTTGATGCCGAGATGGCGATCAGGCGAGGTCGGAACGTTATGGTCAACGACGGCGAGCGTCTTTTCCGGGGCGCGAACTTTGCGGCCGGTCATCCGCAGGCCTTCGAACGCCTGCGGCGAGGTGACTTCATGGACCAGGTGCCGGTCGATGTAGAGAAGACAGGTGCCGTCTGCCTGTTCGTCGACCAGATGATCGTCCCAGATCTTGTCGTAGAGGGTACGCGGTGCGCTCATGGCGTTAAGTCCGTTTTTGGATGCTTTTGGGAAATCGAGTAAAAAGCGGATCAAGCTCCGCCGGCCGTCATTCGATCAACGAAGTCGGCTGTTGAGCGCACCGGATACGCATGCAAAGAACCGCGCCGGCAGGCGATAATGGTCCTGCAGCACGAAAATATGCGCGCCTGTGCATCTGAACTTGGATTCCATCGCCTGCATATAACGATTTTTCGCGGCGGCTTCAATTTGAATCATCAACAGCCCGTCTGGGGCCTCCTCATTGTGACGGCTTTAGCGTGATTTCATCCATTTCTCCGTCCGCCGCAGCGCCAGCGACAGGCCGATCGTCAGGATCAGGTAGATGTAGGTGACGATCGAGTAGGTCTCGAAGAAGCGAAAGGAGCCGGCGGCATAGACCTTGCCCATCTGGGTGATGTCGGCGACGCCGAGCACGGAGACGAGCGATGAATCCTTTACCATCGAAACGAAATCGTTGGAAAGCGGCGGGAAGATCACCCGGATCGCCTGCGGGAAGACGACGGAGCGGAAGCGCCGGTAGCGGGAAAGGCCGAGCGCCTTGGCAGCCTCGATCTGGCCGAGATCGACCGACTGGAAGCCGGCCCGGAAGATTTCGGCGATGAAGGAGGAGTAACCGATCGTCAGCGCGATGATCGCCCGCCACATCAGCGAGAGATCGCGCACCAGGATGGGTTCGGCCATGCCTGCGTTTACCAGCGGCGAAATCAGAAAATTATAACCGGCAACCAGGGCCGGGGCGCCGACGAAGGCGACGTAGAACAGGAGCACGAGGATCGGGATGCCGCGGATAATCTCGATGTAGAAACGCGCGATCTGCCGCGCGATCTGGCTGTCGGCCATGCCGAGCAGGCAGATGCCGAGGCCGAGCACGGTGGCGAGCACGAAGGCGACCAGCGTGACGAAGACGGTGATGCCGACACCGTTGACGACGGTGCGGAAAACCTGGGCGTAGATATCGTTGGTGACGATGACGGCGGCAAGGATGACGCCGATCGCGACGAGCGCGACCAGCCACCAGGGATAGTCGTCCTTGACGTGTCTGTCGGGAGAGGGTCGTAAAGCCATCAGCAATGGCTCGGCGTCATTCGCCCATCTTGTAGTCGAGGAACCACTTCTTGTTCAGCGCATCCAGCGTGCCGTCGGCCTTGAGGGCTGAAATGGCAGCGTTGACGGGCGCGACGAGATCGGAGCTCTTCGGGAAGATGAAGCCGAAATCCTCGGTGCCGAGCGGCTCGCCGATCAGCTTCAGCGCGCCATTCGAGGCGTCGACATAACCCTTGCCGGCGGTGCCGTCGGTCAGGACGACGTCGACGTCGCCTGCCTTCAAAGCCTGGACGGTGGCGCCGAAGGTTTCGAAGAGCTTGATGCGCGGGTTCTGCTCGTTGCCGTCGAGCACTTCATAGACAGCGGTATAGAAGGGCGTGGTGCCGGGCTGGGCGCCGACCAGACCATCCTTGAACGCGCCGAAGGACTTGGCGTCGGTGAAACGCTTCTCGTCGCCGCGCACCAGCATGAACTGCTGTGAGCGCATGTAAGGGTCGGAGAAATCCACCTTCTGCTTGCGGTCTTCCTTGATGGTGATGCCGGTCATGCCGATGTTGTACTGGCCGTCGGAAACCGCCTGGATCATCGCATCCCAGCTGGTGTTTTGATATTCGACCTTGAAGTTCAGCCGTTTGGCGATCTCGTTCATCGCATCATATTCCCAGCCGATCGCCTTGCCGGATTTCGGGTCGACGAACTGCAGCGGCGGATAGGCATTCTCGGTGACGACGACGACGCTCTTGCCGCCGAGATCGGGCAGCTCGGCTGCCGATGCGGCCAGGGGTGCGAGAGCAAGGGCAGCGAAGCTCGCAAGGACAGTACGACGGAACAACATTGAACGGCTCTCCGGGAGTGAACGGCGAAAATTGTCACGGAAAACGTACCGAAGGCAAGGCCACCGGCTGCGTGCCCAAGCAAAAAATAGAAAAGGCGACCCGAAGGCCGCCTTTTCAAGCGAAGAATTTTGCGTGACGCAGATCTTATTCTGCAGCCGGTTCCGCTGCTGCGGCTGCTGCTTCCGCGGCGGCCTTTTCGGCCGCTGCCTTGGCTTCGGCAGCTTCGGCTGCTGCCTTCTCGGCGGCGAGCGCCTGAGCGGCTGCAACCTTTTCAGCTTCGATGCGTGCCTTTTCCTCGGCAATGGCGGCGCGCTCGGCGTCGTTGAGCTTGCGGGCGCGGACGCCGGTGTCTTCAACGATACGGGCAGACTTGCCGCGACGATCACGGAGGTAATAGAGCTTGGCGCGACGGACCTTACCGCGGCGCACGACGTCGACGCTTTCGATCATCGGCGAGTAGACCGGGAATACGCGCTCGACGCCTTCGCCGTAGGAGATCTTGCGGACCGTGAAGTTTTCCTGCAGGCCGCCGCCGGAGCGGGCGATGCAGACGCCTTCATAGGCCTGAACGCGGGTACGGTTGCCTTCCGTGACCTTCACGTTGACGCGGACAGTGTCGCCCGGGGAAAATTCGGGAAGCGTGCGCTTGGCTTCGATCTTGGCGGCCTGTTCGGCCTCAAGCTGCTGAATGATGTTCATCGTCTTAACCTTTGGTTCTTCTGAAACAGCCAGAGCGCTCGACACTGATCCTTTGGAACTGGCCTCAGGACTTTGCCCTTCAGGGCGGGAGCGGGTTCGCCATTCTTTGTTTGCTGGCAGACGGGGATAACCCCATTTCCGCGTGCGCCAATACACGAAAGGCCGGGGCTTGTCATCCCTCGCACGACATTTTTGTGAAGGGGAGGCTGGAATCAGCCGTTTTTCTTAGGTTCAGCCTTTTCCAAGAGATCTGGCCGCCGCTCCCGCGTCAGCCGCACCGCCTCCTGGTGCCGCCATTTCTCGATGGCACCGTGATTGCCAGACGTCAGGATCGCGGGAATGTCCCGGCCTTCCCACGCCTGCGGCCTGGTATAATGGGGATGTTCCAGCAAGCCGCCTTCGAAGCTTTCGTGCAGACCGGAAAGATCGTTGCCCATGACACCGGGCAGGATGCGGATGATCGCGTCGAGCACGATCAGCGCCGCCGGCTCGCCGCCCGACAGCACGTAGTCGCCGATCGAAACCTCTTCCAGGCCGCGCGCCTCGATCACTCGCTGATCGACGCCCTCGAAGCGGCCGCAGACGATGATGACGCCGTCGCCAGCCGCAAGCTCGCGTACGCGCTTCTGTGTCAGCGGCTGGCCGCGCGGGCTCATCAGCAGGCGCGGGCGGGTGTCGTTTTCCGCGGTGCTGTCGATCGCGCGGGCGAGAACGTCGGGTTTCAGCACCATGCCGGCGCCGCCGCCGGCCGGGGTGTCGTCGACGGTGCGGTGCTTGTCGGTGGCGAAATCGCGGATCTGCACCGCATCCAGCGACCATTGCCCGCGCTCCATCGCCTTGCCGGCGAGCGAGAAGCCCAGATGCCCCGGAAACATTTCCGGATAGAGTGTCAGCACGCTCACTCGGAAAGCCATCACTTCTTCTTTTTCGGCTTGTCCGCGGTGAATTTCGAAAGCTCTTGGGGGTCGTCGACCAAGCCTGCCGCCAGCGGGTCGATCAGCAATGTGCCGGCCTCGAGGTCGATCTCCAGCACCGAGGCTTCGGAGAAGGGGATCAGCACCGGGCGCTTGCCCGGACCTTTGAGCTCCAGCAAATCGCCGGCGCCGAAATCGAAGACGCCGGTGACGGTGCCATAGCTGGCACCCTTGTCGTCGCGTGCTTCGAGACCTTCGAGATCAGCATAGTAGAACTCGTCATCTTCAAGCTCCTCGTCCGGCAGGTTGTCGCGCTCGATATAGAGCTCGAGGCCGTTCAGCGCCTCGGCGGCATTACGGTCGTTGACGCCGCGGAAACGGACGACGACGACATTCTTCGTCTCGCGGATTTCGAGGACTTCGAAGCTGCGGCCGTCCATGCTGTGCAGGTGGCCGTAGTCGCCAAGGGCGCTCGGATCGGCCGTGTAGGCCTTGGCGCGTACCTCTCCCCGGAGGCCTTGCGCGCCGCCGATCGTCGCCATCAGAACGGGGTTTTCAAGCTTTGTCATGGGTTCCTTCATGTGAAGCCGAAAGACAGGTTTCTCATAAACGAAGTGCGGGTAATTGGAAACGAAAACGGGCGGCATGTCGCCATGCCGCCCGTTAGACAAGGGATTGTCCCGATTATTCTGCGGCGTCGGCAGCAGCAGCGGCGGCGTCAGCCACCTTCTGAGCCTTTTCGGCGGCGCGTTCCTGGGCGCGCTTGCCCGGCTTTGCCTTGACCGGGTTGTTCTTGGCTTCGCGCTTGGCAACGCCGGCCTCATTGAGGAAGCGCAGAACGCGGTCGGTCGGCTGGGCGCCGTTTTCGATCCAGTGCTTGATGCGCTCGGCGTTCAGCTGAACGCGCTTCTCGTCGTCCTTGGCGAGCATCGGGTTCCAGGAACCGAGGTTTTCCAGGAAGCGGCCGTCACGCGGGCTGCGCGCGTCGGCGAGAACGACGTGGTAATACGGGCGCTTCTTGGAGCCACCGCGGGCGAGACGAATTTTCAGTGCCATGTTCTTTACTCCTTAGGCTTTTCTTGATCGCCTGATCAGGCGGGTTATCGGGCTGCGGCGCTTTGTTCAGCGTGATCCGCAGCGATCTGCTCATGATGCCGGATGACTTCCTTGATGACGAAGTTCAGGAACTTCTCGGCGAAATCCGGGTCCAGATTGGCGGCTTTCGCCAGCTGGCGAAGGCGTTCGATCTGGTATTCCTCGCGCGCCGGATCGGCCGGCGGCAGATTGTATTTGGCCTTCAGCACGCCGACCTCTTTGGTGCAGCGGAAGCGTTCGGCCAGCATATGCACGAGAGCGGCATCGATATTGTCGATCGACTGACGATAGCTCGCGAGCTGGGCTTTGACGTCTGGATCAATCATGGGGCAAGCGATCCTTTCACTTCTTCTTCGGCAATCCGGGCAATCCCGGGAAACCACCGCCAAGGCCCGGCAGCTTGGCGCCGCCGAGGCCAGGCAAACCACCCGGCAGACCGCCGAGACCGGGCATACCCCCACCCGGCTTTCCAAGTCCCGCTGCTTCGGCCTGCTTCTGCAGGGCCTCGAGCTGCCGAGGATCGATATTCGAGAGATCGGGCATGCCACCGCCCATACCGCCCAGGCCGCCGCCAAGCCCCATCTTGCCGGCAAGGCCGCCCATCATCTGCTTCATCATGCCGCCTTTGCCCTTGCCGCCCATCATCTTCATCATGTCGGCCATCTGGCGGTGCATCTTCAGAAGCTTGTTGATGGCGGCGGCATCGGTGCCGGAGCCGGCGGCGATGCGCTTCTTGCGCGAATGCTTGAGCAGATCGGGATTGGCGCGCTCGGCCTTGGTCATCGACTGGATGATGGCGATCTGGCGACCGAAAAGTCTGTCGTCGAGGCCGGCTGCGGCCATCTTGTCCTTCATACCGGCCATGCCGGGCATCATCCCCATGATGCCGCCCATGCCGCCCATCTTCTGCATCTGGCGCAGCTGGTCGGCGAGATCGTCGAGGTCGAACTTGCCCTTGGCCATCTTGGCGGCCATGGCGGCCGCCTTCTCGGCGTCGATGTTCTCCGCCGCGCGCTCCACGAGCGAGACGATGTCGCCCATGCCGAGGATGCGGTCGGCGATACGGCGGGGATGGAACTCCTCGAGCTCGCTCATCTTCTCGCCGACGCCGATCAGCTTGATCGGCTTGCCGGTGACGGCGCGCATGGAAAGGGCGGCACCGCCGCGGCCATCGCCGTCCATGCGGGTCAGCACCAGACCGGTGATGCCGACGCGTTCGTCGAAACTGCGGGCGAGGTTGACGGCGTCCTGACCGGTGAGTGAGTCGGCGACCAGCAGGATTTCATGCGGGTTCGAGCGCTTCTTGATGTCGGCCATCTCGACCATCAAGGGCTCGTCGATATGGGTGCGGCCGGCGGTGTCGAGGATGACGACGTCGTGGCCGCCGAGCCTTGCCGCCTGCACGGCGCGGGCGGCGATATCCGTCGGCGACTGGCCTGATATGATGGGCAGCGTGTCGATATTGGCCTGCGCGCCAAGCTGGCGAAGCTGCTCCTGGGCTGCCGGACGGCGCGTGTCGAGCGACGCCATCAGCACCTTCTTCTTCTCGCGTGTCGACAGGCGATGGGCAATTTTCGCCGACGTCGTCGTCTTGCCGGAACCCTGCAGGCCGACCATCATGACGACGACGGGGGCGGGCGCATGCAGGTCGATGCCGACCCCTTCGCCGCCCAGCATCTCGATCAGCTCGTCATGCACGATCTTGACGACCATCTGGCCGGGTTTGATCGACTTCAGAATCTCGGCGCCGACGGCCTTTTCACGCACGCGGTCGGTGAAGGAACGCACGACGTCGAGCGCGACGTCGGCCTCGAGCAGCGCACGGCGAACCTCTCGCAGCGCTGCGGAAACATCGGCTTCCGAAAGCGCGCCACGGCCTGTCAGTCCATTCAGAATGGATCCAAGACGGTCCTGGAGGTTTTCAAACATCGGCTCTTCCTTGATACGTTTCGGGCGGGTTCGATCTGCCCGGAAACGTCGTGCTTTTCCTTGACGAAAACAAGACGCAAAGCCAAAAAGCACCCGAGGGCGCATCGCGCTGTCGGGTGTTGACCTCCGGGATCTCAGGTCCCGGTCGGCGGCTCGGAGTCATGCGGCTCGTCGCAGATTGGGCGCGATAAACAGGAAAGCGGCGGGAAAGTCAAGCGAATGGGACCGAAGACCGCATAACGGGCGTTCCCAGAGCGTGCGTGGTCCGGGCACGACCGGTTTAATTTCCCGCGGACAGTCCAAACGCCATAGAGGCCAGTTGCAAAATATTCTGCTTATGATTCTACTTTCTACTTAAGTGCATCCTGTAAAAATGATTCGTGAATATCCTTGATGCCGGATGATCCGGCGGAGATACGAATGATCAATCCTGATATTGAAAGCTGGGCACTTGCACGGGCCCATCATATTGTTCTGAACGAAGGCCTTAGTCTTGCCAAAGCGGCACAGGATCTGGATCGCAAACGGTCCCGCTCGCTGGTCTACGAGCTGAGAAAGGTCATTACCGCCGCCATCGTCGAAGCGCATGCGGCGTCTTTTGCTTCCGACGGTGTTGAGCCGTAAAACCGGACGGCCTCGAAAGAGCGACCGGCGGCAATAGCTGCGCCGCACTCGCCCACTGGTAATTCCTTCGCATTTCCGCCATATACAGCGGAAACACGGACGGAATGATACCATGAGCGCAACGGTCGAATTCGCGAGGATGAACGGGCTTGGCAACAAGATCCTGGTCGTCGATATGCGCGGCCGGCCGGATAAGGTGACGCCTGCGGCGGCGGTGGCACTCAATGCCGATCCTGAGACCGAGTTCGACCAGATCATGGCGATCCATGATCCGAAGGCCGACGGCACCGATGCCTTCATCGATATCCTGAATTCCGACGGCTCGAAGGCGCAGGCTTGCGGCAACGGCACGCGTTGCGTCGTGCAGGCACTTGCCGCCGAGACCGGTAGGAAGGTCTTCACCTTCCAGACGGTCGCCGGCATCCTCAACGCCGTCGAGCACGAGGACGGGACGATTTCGGTCGATATGGGCCGGCCGGTCTTCGATTGGGACAGAATCCCGCTGGCGGAAGAATTCCACGATACCAGCCGCATCGAGCTGCAGATCGGCCCGATCGACAAGCCGGTGCTGCATTCGCCGTCCGTCATGTCGATGGGCAATCCGCATGCGATCTTCTGGGTGGACCGGGACGTTATGTCCTACGATCTCGCCCGCTTCGGGCCGCTGCTCGAAAACCATCCGATGTTTCCCGAGCGGGCCAATATCACGCTGGCGCAGGTGACCTCGCCGACATCGATGACGACGCGCACCTGGGAGCGCGGCGCGGGGCTGACGCTTGCCTGCGGCTCGGCTGCCTGTTCTGCTGCCGTCAGTGCTGCGCGCACCGGCCGCACCGGCCGTAAGGTGACGATCAATGTGGCAAGCGCCAAGCCGCCGGCCACGCTTTGTATCGAATGGCGCGAGCGCGACGATCACGTCATCATGACCGGCCCGGCCGAATGGGAATGGTCGGGCAGGGTCGATCCTTCGACCGGTCTCTGGTCGCGCGATGGTACCCGAGAGGCGGAGGCGCAGTGAGCGGCATCGAGGTCATTACCTTCGGCTGCCGCCTCAACACCTATGAATCCGAAGTGATGAAGGCGCAGGCTGAGAAGGCCGGGCTCAACAACGCCGTCCTGGTCAATACCTGTGCCGTGACCGGCGAGGCCGTGCGCCAGGCCCGCCAGGCGATCCGCCGGGCACGGCGCGACAATCCGCATGCCCGCATCATCGTCACCGGCTGCGCCGCGCAGACGGAAAAGCAGACCTTTGCCGCGATGGCGGAGGTCGATGCCGTGCTCGGCAACGAGGAGAAGCTGACGAGCGCCTCCTATCGCAGCCTGCCGGATTTCGGCGTTTCGGCCGAAGAGAAACTTCGCGTCAACGACATCATGAGCGTCAAGGCGACGGCGCCGCAGATGGTCAGGCATATCGACGGCCATGTGCGCGCCTTCATCCAGGTGCAGAACGGCTGCGACCATCGCTGCACCTTCTGCATCATTCCCTATGGCCGCGGCAATTCCCGCTCCGTGCCGATGGGAGCTGTCGTCGACCAGGCCCGCAATCTCGTCGACGGCGGTTACCGCGAAATCGTACTGACCGGCGTCGATGCCACCAGTTACGGCGGCGATCTGCCGGGCGCCCCGACGCTCGGGCTTTTGGCGAAGACCCTTCTGAAGCAGATCCCCGATATACGCCGCCTGCGGCTTTCCTCGATCGACAGCATCGAAGCCGATGCCCACCTGATGGATCTCATCGCCGACGAGCCACGCTTCATGCCGCATCTGCATCTCTCGCTGCAGCACGGCGACGACATGATGCTGAAGCGCATGAAGCGCCGGCATTTGCGCGCCGATGCGCTGCGTTTCATCGAGGATGCGCGTCGCCTTCGCCCCGAGATGAGCTTCGGCGCCGATATGATCGCCGGCTTTCCCACAGAAACCGAAGACATGTTCGACAATGCCGTGCGGCTGGCCGAAGAGGTTGGTATCGCCCATCTGCATGTCTTCCCCTACAGTCCGCGTCCCGGCACGCCGGCAGCGCGCATGCCGCAACTCGACCGGTCGCTGGTCAAGGATCGCGCCGCAAGGCTGCGCGCCACTGGACATAGGCTGCATCAATCCCATCTCGATGGGATGATCGGAACCCGGCAATGGCTGCTTGTTGAAAACAACGGCCTGGCGCATACGGAGAATTTCACGCTGGTCGCCGCGCCCGGCCTTCGTCCCGGCGAACTTGTGCCGGTCACGATCACCGGCCACAATGGCAAGCATCTCGACATGCAATTGACGGCCGCAGCCGCGGCCTGACTTTCACGGAATCCCCATGGCGCTCAGTTTCATCAAAAAGGTCTTCACCTTCGGCAAGCCGGCTGAAGAACCTGTGCCTGCGGCCGTGGAAAAGGAGTTGGAGCCGCGTTCGCGCGTCGAAGATCTGCCGGTTGCTGACGATCCAGTGCTGGCCGAGGAAATGGATACCGCCGGCGGGCCCGCTTCAGATATTGACGAGGGCGGGGTCGAGACGTCGGTTGCTGAAGATGATGTCGAATCCGCAATCCTGCCCGCCGCCGACCAATTGCGCGACATGGGTGTCGTGCCGCTTTCATTGCTGGAAGCCGAGGCAGCAGCGGAGGCGGAGACTGAAATCCAGGCGGTCGCCGAAACCCTTGCGGAAATACCCCTTTCTGTCCCTCTGGGACATCTCGCCCACCAGGCGGGAGATCATGTGGAGACCGGAGCACTAGAACAGCCGGCCGACCTCGAAGAGATCGTCGAAAAGCTTCCGGAAGAGATTCCAACTGAACCGGAAGACATTCCGACTCAGGATGATGCAGGACTGGATTCGCCCTCCCAGCCAATCTCCCCACCTGTGGAGGAGATGCCCGGCAGGGTAGAGGGGGCAGCCCCCCGGCAAAACCGGAGATTGGCTCTCCCATCCTCCCCAAAGGCTTCGCCACCGGCCCGAAGGTCGTCGAGCCGGAGCCGGTTATGTTGCAGCCGAAGCTCAGCTGGTTCCAGCGTCTGCGCAACGGTCTTGCGCGCACCTCCTCGCAGCTGACCGGCCAGATCACCGCGCTCTTCACGAAGCGCAAGCTCGATGACGAGACGCTGCAGGATCTCGAAGACCTGCTGATCCAGGCCGATCTCGGCGTCGAGACGGCGCTGCGCGTCACCGACACGCTGGCGTCCGAGCGCTACGGCAAGGATGTCACCGGCGAGGATGTCAGCCGGATCATGGCGTCTGAAATCGCCAAGGTCCTGAAGCCGGTCGCCAAGCCGCTGCAGCTCGACCTCTCGCACAAGCCGCATGTCATCCTCGTCGTCGGCGTCAACGGCACCGGCAAAACGACGACGATCGGCAAGCTTGCAGCAAAACTTTCCGGCGCCGGGCTGAAGGTGATGCTGGCGGCCGGCGATACGTTCCGTGCGGCCGCGATCGAGCAGTTGAAGATCTGGGCCGAGCGGACGAACTCCGAATTCATCGGCACCAAGCTTGGCGCAGATGCCGCCGGCCTTGCCTATGATGCCTTCGAACAGGCGAAGGCGAAAAAATGCGATGTGCTGATCGTCGATACCGCCGGCCGCCTGCAGAACAAGGCCGAGCTGATGGCCGAACTCGAGAAGATCGTGCGCGTGCTCGGCAAACTCGATCCCGATGCGCCGCACACCGTGCTGCAGACGCTCGATGCCACGACGGGGCAGAACGCGCTCAGCCAGGTCGAGATCTTCCGCAACGTCGCCGGCGTCAACGGGCTGATCATGACCAAGCTCGACGGCACGGCGCGCGGCGGCATCCTCGTCGCCATTTCGGCCAAGCACAAGCTGCCGGTCTACTTCATCGGTATCGGCGAGGGCGTCGACGATCTGGAACCGTTCGAGGCCGAGGATTTCGCCCATGCCATTGCCGGACTTCCGCAATGATGCCACAGATATGCCGCCGAGAGCCTGCAAGGCACGGCCGGCAACCAGATTGTCAGGAATAGCAGGTTTGACGAACGCATGAGCACCGAAAGCGATATCACCCCGACCGCGGCCGACCGGCATCACCCGCTGCTGAAGCTGGCGCTCGAACTCGGGCCGCTGTTGATCTTCTTCTTTGCCAATTTGCGCGGTCCGTGGCTGGTGGAGAAATTTCCTGCTCTTTCCGAGCTTGGTGGACCGCTGTTCGTCGCAACCGGGCTTTTCATGGCGGCGACGATCCTTTCACTTGTCGTCTCGAAGATCGTGCTCGGCCATCTGCCGATCATGCCCTTCGTCTCCGGCATCGTCGTCGTCATCTTCGGCTCGTTGTCGATCTGGCTGCAGAACGAGACCTTCATCAAGATGAAGCCGACCATCGTCAACGCGCTCTTCGGGGTGGCGCTGCTCGGCGGGCTTGCTTTCGGCCGATCGCTGCTCGGCTATGTCTTCAACGCCGCGTTCCAGCTCGATGCCGAAGGCTGGCGCAAGCTCACCATCCGCTGGGGCATCTTCTTCCTGTTCCTTGCCGTGCTGAACGAAGTCGTCTGGCGCAATTTTTCGGACGATACCTGGGTGGCCTTCAAGGTCTGGGGCACGATGCCGATCACCATCATCTTCACCCTGGCGCAGATGCCGCTGGTGCTCAAGCATAGCCTCAACCCGGAAACGGACGGCGAAAAATGAGCGCTACAGAGGCCGAATATCGTGTGAGACACCAGAGTTTCTGGTTCGTCGCCTGCCTTGCGGTGCTGGTTGCTCAGATCGTCGCCGAATATCTGATGGGCCGCGTGCCGATCTGCTCCTGCGGTTATGTCAAGCTGTGGGAGGGCGGGGTCAATACCAGCGGCAATTCGCAGCATCTGTCGGATTGGTACACGCCGTCGCATATCATCCACGGCTTCCTGTTCTACGGGCTCGGCCATCTCGTCCTGCGCCGCAAGCCGCCGGCGGCAAAGCTGTTGCTGGCGCTCGTCATCGAATCCGGCTGGGAACTGCTCGAAAATTCGCCGCTGATCATCGACCGCTATCGCACGGCGACGATCGCACTCGACTATTACGGCGACAGCATCCTGAATTCGGCAATGGACACCGTCTTCATGTGCATCGGCTTCTTCTTCGCATCGCGGGCGCCGGTGGCGCTGACGGTGGCGATCGCGATCTTCTTCGAAGTTTTCACCGGCTATGTAATCCGCGATAATCTGACGTTGAACGTGGTGATGCTGATCTGGCCGGTGGAGGCGATCAAGGTCTGGCAGGGCGGGTAATAAACCGCGTTTGATTATGACCCCTCCGCAACCCTCTTCATAAGGGGGAGGGGCCTGAGTGCCGCGCCCGGCGTTTTCCACTTCACCGTTTCATCCGCAGAGGTTACTTTGGCACCATACGTGCGCCAAGTTCAGTCCCTCCCCCTTGTGAGGAGGGGTTGGGGAGGGGTTTTCTTGGGAGAGCTCTTACGAACCTGGCTTCCCCAACGCTTTTTCCATCGCCGGAAACAGCCCTTCCTTCAGGCTGATATCGTCGAAGGGGCCGACGCGTTTGTAGAGGATCGTGCCGTCCGGGGCGACCAGATAGCTTTCCGGGATGCCGTAGACGCCCCAGTCGATCGCCGCCTTGCCGTTCGGGTCGATGCCGATCGCCTGATAGGGATTGCCGAGTTCGCCGAGGAAACGCAGGGCGTTGTCGTTCTGGTCCTTGTAGTTGATGGCGACGATGTTCAGCCGGCCGTCTTTCGCCAGTTCTTTCAACACGGGATGTTCGTCGCGGCAGGGGACGCACCAGGAGGCGAAGACGTTGACGAGGGTCAGCTTGCCCTTGATGGCCGTATCGGTCAGCGCCGGCAGATTGGCGCCCTCGAGCGGCGGCAGGTCCAGTGCCGGTGCCTTGGTGCCGATCAGGGCGGAGGGGATTTCGGCGATGTTCTTGCCGTGGAAATCCTGGTCGTAGAGCATCTTTGCGGCCGTTGCCGCAATGCCGCCGAAAACGATCAGCGGCAGAAGCGCCAGAGCATAACGGCCAAGGCCGTGCGGCTTGGTGATTCCGGTTTCGGGCGTCTCGCTCATTCGCTGTCCCTTTTGCGGGCCGAGCGGCGGCGGATGCCGGCGGCTTCAAGCGCTGCGAGTTCCCGGCGGCGCGCCCGACCGTCGGCCCAGGTCCAGAGCGTGACGGCGGCCGTCATGAATGCTGCAAAGCCGTAGGAGGCGTAAACGTAGAAGGCATGCGTCACCAGCTACTCCTCCCGGCTCGCCATGCGGGCGGCAAGACGGCGCTGGGCGGCGATGCGGCGGCGCCAGATCTCGTTGCGCATCGCCATGATATGCAGCGTGAAGAAGAGCAGGGTGAAGGCAATCGCCATGACGAAGAGCGGCCGCAGGAATTCCGGATCGATCGCCGGGCCGTCGAGGCGCATCACGCTTGCCGACTGATGCAGCGTGTTCCACCACTCGACCGAGAATTTGATGATCGGGATGTTGATGAAACCGACGAGGATGAGGACGGCGGAAACGCGCGCGGCCTTCGACGGATCGTCGATGGCGCGGCCGAGCGCAATCAGGCCGAGATACATCAGGAAGAGAACGAAAACGGAGGTCAGCCGCGCATCCCAGACCCACCAGGTACCCCACATCGGCTTGCCCCAGAGCGAGCCGGTGACGAGGGCGAGCAGGGTGAAGGTGGCGCCGAGCGGGGCTGCGGCCCTGGCGGATACGTCGGCGAGCGGATGGCGCCAGACCAGCGTGCCGATCGCCGAGACGCTCATGATCGTGTAGCACATCATCGACAGCCAGGCCGCGGGTACGTGGACATACATGATGCGCACGGTCTCGCCCTGCTGGTAATCGCCCTCTGTGGAGAAGCTGAGGTAGAGGCCGATCAGAAAACAGAGGGCGGTGATGCCGGCCAGCCACGGAATGACGCGTGCCGCCAGCGCCAGAAACCGCGTCGGGTTGGCGAGATCGCTGAATTTGCTGATGGCAAGGCTCGTTTGGCTCATGTCCGCTTCCTTACCTTGATCCGGCTTTTCCCGCAATCGAATGGCTGCTCAATCCGTCGTGTTTCGCAGCGCCAGCGCGGCGGCAGCCGGGCCGATGACGGCAAAGAACAGCGTCAGCGCGATGAGGATGAGGAAAGGCGGCAGGAACGGGGCGGGATCCTCGACCGCGGCATAGGCGGCGCTGACGCCGAAGATCAGCACCGGGATGGTCAGCGGCAACACAAGGATCGAGACCAGCAGGCCGCCGCGCGGCAGCGCCACGGCGACGGCGGCGCCGACGGCGCCGATGAAGGTGATGGCGGGCGAGCCGACAAGAAGCGTCAGCGCCGTCGCGCCGATCGCCGCCTCGTCCATGTTCATGAACAGGCCGAGCAGCGGCGAGGCGATGACCAGCGGCAGGCTGGTCGCCGTCCAGTGGGCGAAGCATTTGACGAGTACGGTGAGAACGAGCGGCGTATCCTGCATCAGCATCAGGTCGAGCGAGCCGTCGTCGCGCTCGGCCTGGAACAGCCGGTCGAGGCCGAGAAGTGCGGCCAGCAGCGCGCCGATCCAGACGATGGCGGGGCCGATGCGCGACAGCAGCTTGAGATCGGGACCGACGCCGAAGGGGATGACGGCGACGACCGTCAGAAAGAACAGCACCCCGACCAGCGCGCCGCCGCCGGCGCGGATCGAGAGTTTGAGATCGCGGAGGAAGAGGGCGATCATGCGGGGCGGCTCTGTGCGGTTGATGGGGCGGCACCCCCCTCTGCCCTGCCGGGCATCTCCCCCACAAGGGGGGAGATTGGCAAGATGCACCGGCTTCGCGAAACCTTAATCGTGCGCCGAGCGGCCGCGGCTATCTGCGGCGTTTCATTGGGGCAAGAGGGCCCCCCTGGCCGATCTCCCCCTTGTGGGGGAGATGCCCGGCAGGGCAGAGGGGGGTAGCGACACGGCAAACCATCATCCCCATACCCCCGCATCCACACGTGAAAAACCCGTCATCTTCAATTCCTGCGTATTCTTCAATCCCAGCGGCTGATGTGTCGCTGCCAGCACGATGCCGCCTTCTGCCAGATGCGCTTCGATCAACCCGGCCAACAGCCGGTCGGCGCTGGCATCGAGTGCCGCCGTGGGTTCGTCGAGGATCCAGACGGGGCGGTGGGCGACGAGCAGTTTGGCGAAAGCTATCCGGCGCTGCTGGCCGGCGGAGAGGTAACCGAAGGGAAGATGGGTTATCCCCGACAGGCCGACGGCGTTAGCCGCATCCTCGACGGAGGAGCCGGTACTTCCGAGAAAGCTGCGCCAGAAGTCGAGATTTTCTGCAACCGTAAGTTCATTCTTCATTGCGTTCCGATGGCCGAGGTAGTGGCTGGCCTCGCCCGGATGCCTGTCTTCCCGGCCCTCTCCGTCGCGGAAGATGACAGTGCCCTTGTCCGGCCTCAGGAGGCCGGCGACGACGCGCAGTAAAGTGGACTTTCCCGATCCATTTCTGCCCGTCAGGACGAGCGCCCCGCCGGCGGCCAAGTGAAAGGAAATGTTTACGAAAATCAGGTCCTCACCGCGCCTTGCAGCCAGATTTTCGGCAGTGAGATGCATGCGTCGGCTCTTTCTTGGTTTCGGCTTCCGGAGTGGTCAAAAAATCTCCGATTTTGACCTTGCTCGGGTATGGCAAGTTTTTAGGAAATTATCTATAAGACCGGCAACCACGCCAGCGGTCGGCGTGAATTTCATCCTTGCGCCGAACTTGGAGCATCCGTTCCACGTGCGGACAGCGGAAATGGCCGTACCCGCATCCTGATGTGCATTAAGTGCATAGGCGTTCGCACGACTGTGTTGGCTATCAGAAACGGGGTCTCTCGTGTCTAAATCTCTTGACAGTTTCAATTGTCGTTCCACGCTTTCCGTTGGTGGAAAGGACTATGTCTATTACAGCCTGCCCAAGGCTGAGGCAAACGGTCTGCCCGGCGTCTCGAAGCTTCCCTATTCGATGAAGGTGTTGCTGGAAAACCTGCTGCGTTTCGAAGACGGCCAGTCGGTCACCAAGGAGCACATCCTGGCCGTTGCCGAATGGCTGAACAATAAGGGTGCAGTCGAAAACGAGATCGCCTATCGCCCGGCGCGCGTGCTGATGCAGGACTTTACCGGCGTTCCGGCCGTTGTCGATCTTGCCGCGATGCGCGACGCGATGGTGTCCCTCGGCGGCGATCCCGAGAAGATCAACCCGCTGGTTCCCGTCGATCTCGTCATTGACCACTCGGTCATCGTCGACGAGTTCGGTACGCCGCAGGCCTTCGCCCGTAACGTCGAGCTGGAATACCAGCGCAACGGCGAGCGCTACCGCTTCCTGAAGTGGGGGCAGCAGGCCTTCAAGAATTTCCGCGTTGTTCCCCCGGCACCGGCATCTGTCACCAGGTCAATCTCGAATATCTCGGCCAGACCGTCTGGACCAAGGAAGAAGACGGCGAGACGATCGCCTATCCCGATACCTGCGTCGGCACCGACAGCCATACGACGATGATCAATGGTCTCGGCGTGCTCGGCTGGGGCGTCGGCGGTATCGAAGCTGAAGCGGCGATGCTCGGCCAGCCGGTCTCGATGCTGCTTCCTGAAGTCATCGGCTTCAAGCTGACCGGCAAGCTCAAGGAAGGCGTGACCGCGACCGACCTCGTTCTGACCGTCGTGCAGATGCTGCGCAAGAAGGGCGTCGTTTCGAAGTTCGTCGAATTTTTCGGTCCCGGCATGGACAATATGCCGCTCGCCGACCGCGCAACGATCGGCAACATGGGGCCGGAATACGGCGCTACCTGCGGCTTCTTCCCGGTCGATGGGGAAACCATCAACTACCTCACCATGTCCGGCCGCACGCATGACCGGATCGCGCTCGTCGAAGCCTATTCGAAGGCCCAGGGCATGTGGCGTGACGGCGACGGTTCGGATCTCGTCTTCACCGACACGCTGGAACTCGACCTCGGCGACGTCGTGCCGTCGATGGCCGGCCCGAAGCGTCCGGAAGGCCGCATCGCGCTCGAAAACATTGCCTCCGGTTTTGCCGGCTCAATGGAAGCCGACTACAAGAAGCCCGGCCAGCTCGACAACCGCTACGCGGTCGAAGGCACGGATTTCGATCTCGGTCATGGCGACGTGGCGATTGCCGCCATCACGTCCTGCACCAACACCTCCAACCCGTCGGTGCTGATCGCCGCCGGCCTTCTCGCCCGCAACGCCGTTGCCAAGGGATTGAAGACCAAGCCGTGGGTCAAGACCTCGCTGGCGCCGGGATCGCAGGTCGTCGGTGAATATCTCGCCAAGTCGGGCCTGCAGGCCGATCTCGATAAGCTCGGCTTCAACCTCGTCGGCTTCGGCTGCACCACCTGCATCGGCAATTCCGGCCCGCTGCCGGCGCCGATCTCGAAGACGATCAACGACAAGGGCCTGATCGTATCGGGCGTTCTCTCCGGCAACCGTAACTTCGAAGGACGCATTTCGCCCGATGTGCAGGCGAATTATCTGGCTTCGCCGCCGCTCGTCGTCGCCTATGCGCTCGCCGGCACGGTGCAGAAGGACCTGACCAAGGAGCCGATCGGCGAAGACCAGAACGGCAACCCGGTCTATCTCAAGGACATCTGGCCGACCTCGAAGGAAGTCCAGGAATTCATCCTGAAATACGTGACCCGCGAGCTTTACGAAAGCAAGTATGCCGACGTCTTCAAGGGCGACGTCAACTGGCAGGCCGTTCAGGTTCCGCCGGGCCAGACCTATGCCTGGGATGACAATTCGACCTATGTCCAGAACCCGCCTTACTTCGTCGGCATGGGCAAGAAGGGCACCGGCGTCTCCGACATCAAGGGCGCACGCGTCCTCGGCCTGTTCGGCGACAAGATCACCACCGACCACATTTCGCCGGCCGGTTCGATCAAGGCGGCGTCGCCGGCCGGCGCTTACCTCATCGACCACGAGGTCGCCGTTGCCGACTTCAACCAGTACGGCACGCGCCGCGGCAACCATGAAGTGATGATGCGCGGCACGTTTGCCAATATCCGCATCCGCAACCACATGCTCGGCCCGAACGGCAAGGAAGGTGGTTACACCATACACTATCCGTCGAAGGAGGAGACATCGATCTACGACGCCGCCATGCAGTACAAGGCCGAAGGCGTGCCGCTCGTCATCTTCGCCGGTGTCGAATACGGCAACGGCTCTTCGCGCGACTGGGCTGCCAAGGGCACCAACCTCCTCGGCGTCAAGGCTGTCGTCGCTCAATCCTTCGAGCGTATCCATCGCTCGAACCTGGTCGGCATGGGCGTCATCCCCTTCGTCTTCGAAGAGGGCACGACCTGGCAGAGCCTCGGCCTGAAGGGCGACGAGCTCGTCACCATCGAAGGCCTCGACAAGATCAAGCCGCGTGAGAAGAAGATCGCCAAGATCACCTATGGCGACGGCACCGTGAAGGAAGTTCCGCTGCTGTCGCGCGTCGATACGCTCGATGAGGTGGTCTACCTCAACAATGGCGGCATCCTGCAGACGGTTCTGCGCGACCTCGCTGCCTGATTGTTAATAGCCTCGCATGATAATGGCCGCCGGAGAGCAGTTTCCGGCGGCCTTTCTTTGTGGCGACGGGATTTGCGGGGGCTCACGATGATTTGTTTTATGCGGGTTCCGGTCGCGCTGCGTCTCACCCGTTCGTGACTTTTCGTTTGGACCCGGAAGGATTATTCGTACGTTCATATGTCAGTGCCTTCGGTTCAATCACGCCGTCGGCGCTGAAAAAGAGGTGCAGGTGAATGTCCCCCCGTTTTTTGATTCCGCTGATCGCCGGCGTTGTTCTCTCAGGCCCGCTACAGGCCGAAGACGGCACGCCGAAAGGTGTCGTCGAACTTTTCACGGCGCAGGGCTGCTCTTCCTGTCCTCCTGCTGACGCCGCTTTCCGCAAGCTGGTGAGCCAGGGCGATGTCATCGCGCTCGCCTATCATGTCGATTACTGGAATTATCTCGGCTGGGCCGATACGCTGAGCTCCAAGGAAAACACCGAGCGGCAATACGGCTATGCGAGAACAATGGGCCGCAGCAACGTCTATACGCCGCAGGCGATCGTCAACGGGCGCGGCCACCTGGCCGGCGCCGATCTCAACGGCATCAACAGCAAGATCGACACCTATAGCGGCGAAGGCAACGGGCTGACCGTTCCCATCAGCGCGGCAATGCGCGGCGACGAGCTGGAAATCAAGATCGGCGCGGGGCAGGGCAAAGCCAATGTGGTGATGGTCTATTTCGACAAGGAAAAGACGATCGAGGTCGAAAAAGGCGAGAACAGCGGAAAGAAGCTGTCCTATCTGCACAGCGTCACCAATGTCGAAACGGTCGGCATGTGGGACGGCAACGCGACCAGTCTGACGCTGCCGGCCAGCGTCCTGCAGCGGCCGCAGCTCGAGGGCTGCGCGATCCTGCTGCAATCGGCGGACGACAACGGCGATCCGGCGGCGATCCTTGGCGCGACCGTGGTAATGGCTGGCAAAAATATCTGAGATTTCATCCGCTTGCGGGTGAAGTACCGGGCGGCCCGGCTGAGCGTATTCGGGGCTGGGGTTAAGGTCGATACGCTCCGCCGGGCCCTTTGGCGCGCTGGCGCCAAACCGGGATTCATAAATCTCCTGCAAATGAGGCGCTGTTTTGACTGAAATGCGGCGCTGCCGAGAAAGCGACAGCGCTGTCACGCGCATCGGACGATGCGCCGATTCAAAGTGCTACAGCGTTCATGCGGGCTGCGCGCGGCGCTGTAGTGCGGCCGAATGTGACGGCCGGCGCTCTTGCAATTTGCGGCGGCTCGGGCACACTGTCACCCTCCTGTCACATGCAGAGGCCTTGGAGACTGAATGACAGATCAGCCGGATTTGCGACACGGCGAAAGCCGTTCCGTCGACAATAGTTCCTCAGTCGTCGTCGATCTCAGGGAATACAAGCAGAGCAAGGACCCGCTTCCGGTGACCTTTCATCGGCGCGAACTGGACGCGATCCTCTGGATCTACGGTCGTATGGTCGGTGACGGCGAATGGCGCGATTACGCCATCGATCACCTGAAGGACAAAGCGGTGTTCTCCGTCTTCAAGCGCTCCGGCGAAATGCCGCTCTTCCGCATCGAGAAAAATCCCAAGCTCGCCGCCAAACAGGGCGCCTATTCCGTGATCAACGTCCACGGCACCATCCTGAAGCGCGGTCACGAGTTGAACCAGGTGCTGAAGGTGTTCGACAAGGCGCTGAAGCTCGTCGACAAGTAGGACGCTTTTTTCTGCATGTCGTTATCCCGGAACCGCTTCACGCTTCCGGGCACATGCATCAGCCGGCAAACAGCGTGCCGGGATAGGCGGAGGGATCCGGATCGGTCGTCATGCCCTCGCCGAGGACGCGCTGCATGAGCATCGTATCCAGCCAGCGGCCGTGTTTGTAGCCGGCGCCCCGCATCAGGCCGACCTCCACGAAGCCCGTCTTGAGATGAAGCGCGATCGAGGCGGGGCTGGCGCCGCCGATGACGGCGATCATCTGACGAAAACCGAGATTGGTGCAGCGGTCGATCAGTTCGGCCATCAATGCTTTGCCGATGCCGAGGCCGCGGGCTTCGGGCGCCAGATAGATCGAATCCTCGACCATCCAGCGATAGGCCGGGCGGACGCGAAAGGCCGAGGCATAGGCATAACCGAGCATGCCGCCATCCGCACCGGCTGCGGCGATATAGGGATATTGCTGGCCGACGATCGCCGCAAAACGCTGCGCCATCTCCGCCTCGGATGGCGGGGTGATCTCGTAGCTCGACGTGCCGTTCAGAACGGATTCCCGGTAGATACCGGTGATGGCGGGAATATCGGCTTGCGACGCGTCGCGCAGGAGGAATGACATTGGCGGCTGGTCCATCAGGAAGGCAGGGCTCCTCTAAAACCATCCCGGCAAAATGAGCGCAACAAAAAAGGCGGCCGAAGCCGCCTTTTCGATCTCTGTCCGCTTGCTTATTTGCGGTTGCCCATGAACTGCAGCAGGAACATGAAGAGGTTGATGAAGTCGAGATAGAGCGTCAGCGCGCCCATGATCGCCTTGCGGCCGGCCACGGCGACGTCATCGGCTTCTAGGTACAGTTCCTTGATCCGCTGCGTGTCGTAGGCGGTGAGGCCGGCGAAGATCAGAACGCCGATCACCGAGATCGCAAACTGCATGGCCGACGAGGCCAAGAAGACGTTGACGATCGAAGCGATGATCAGGCCGAAAAGACCCATGACCAGGAACGAACCCATCGCTGACAGATCACGCTTCGTCGTGTAGCCGTAAAGCGACAGCGCGCCGAAGGAGGCGGCGGTGACGAAGAAGGTCTGAACGACGCTCTGGCCCGTGTAGACCAGGAAGATCGACGAGAGCGACAGGCCGACCAGGCCGGCATAGACCCAGAAGGTCGTCTGTGCGGCGGCCACGCTCATGCTATTGATGCGGAAGCTCAGGAAGAAGACAGCCGCGAGAGGCGCGAGGATCACGACCCAGCGCAAGGGCGACTGGAACAGCAGCACGCCGAACTGGGTGAGTTGTCCGTCCTGAACAGCGAAGTTGAATCCGAGATATGCCGCCACGCCGGTGATCGCCAGACCCAGCGCCATCAGGTTGTAAACCTTGAGCATATAAGCGCGCAGGCCTTGATCAATCATCTCGCCGGTCTGAGCGCGGCTTTGATAGTTACGAAGGTCAGCCATAGTTTCCTCTTAAAAGCTCCGATGGAGATACGGTGTCGGGTTTTCGACCCGGGCGCCGCTGCGGAGCTCCAGCATGCCTGCCGACAATATGAGGCTTTCGTTCATCGCAAACAAGAGGGTTGCAACAGCCCGGCCGGTTAAATCGCCGTAAGGTGAAGGGTTTGGCTGCCGCTGCCCGGTCAAAGCTCGCGCAGGACGGGTGCGGCCTTCTGGCCGAGGATGCGCCAGGTGCCGATCAGGCCGATGCCGACCGTCAGGACGAGGGCGGTGACGAGTGTCAGCCCCGCCACATCGGGCAGGAAGGTCGAGGGCAGGTGCATGATGCGGGCGACGATGAACCAGGCGGCAACGCTGCCGGCCATCAGCGCGAAGATCGCGGTTGCCAGCCCCAGGATCAGATATTCGTAGCTGAAGGCGCGAATGAGCATGGCGCGGGTGGCGCCGAGCGTCTTCAGCACCACCGCGTCGTGCGTGCGCGCCCGGTTTCCGGCGGCAAGGGCCCCGGCAAGGACGAGGATCGAGGCGATGAGGGCGACCGAGGCTGCGGCGCGGATTGCGGTTGCAAGCTGCGCCACCAGCTGGTTGACGATATCGATCGCGTCCTTGACGCGCACACTGGTGATCGTCGGATAGGTGTTGGTGACGGATTTCAGGATCGCCGCATCTTCTGCCGGCGTCGAGGCGGGATCGGTCAGCGTCGCCAGCCACGCATGCGGGGCGCCGCGAAAGGTATTCGGCGAGAAGACCATGACGAAATTGATCGATAGCGATTCCCATTGGACGCGGCGCAGATTGGCGATCTTCGCGGTGATGTTGCGGCCGAGCACGTTGACAGTGACCTTGTCGCCGATCTTCAGGCCGAGTTCATGGGCTTCTTCCGAGGAGAAGGAGACGAGCGGCTCGCCGCTGTAATCCTTGTCCCACCAGCTGCCTTCGGTCAGCGCGGCATTTTCCGGCAGGGTGTCGGCGTAGGTGATGCCGCGATCGCCGTTCAGCACCCAGCGGCCGGCGGCCGGGACGTTCATCTTGCTGACGTCCTCGCCGTTGAAGGCGATGATCCGGCCGCGCAGCATCGGCACTTCCATCAGCTTGCCCTTCGGCGCCTGTGCCTGGACGAGAGCACGGAAAGCATCGACCTCGGCGCTCTGGATATCGACGAAGAAGAAGTTCGGCGCGCCCTCATTCATGCGGCCGGTCAGCTGCTGGCGCAGGTTTCCGTCGATAAGGGTCAGCGTCACCAGCAATGCCAGGCCGAGGCCGAGCGAGAGCACGACCGAGGGCGTCGATGCGCCGGGGCGGTGGATGTTGCCGATCGCAAGCCGCAATGCCGGCGAGTTGACCCGCGGGCTGCGACGCGCAAGCCAGGCGATCGCTGCTGCGACCAGGCGCAGCACGACGAAGGCGAAGACGATCGCGCCGACGAAGACGACGGCAATGAAGCGGTCATAGGCGGTGAGGATGGCAAGGCCGGCAAGGGCGACCATGAACAGCGCGGCCAGCAGGATGTAGGGCCAGGAGGGAAGGCGGCGGGCCTCGAAGCCCTGCTCGCGGAAGAGCGCGGTCGCCGGCACTTCGCGGGCATGGCCGAGCGGCAGGATGGCGAAGGCGAGCGTCGTCAGGATGCCGAAGAGCGTCGCCAGCAGCAAGGCGCCGGGATAAAGCGTCGGCGCCGTCGAGACCGGCAGGAACTGCGCCAGAAACTGGGCGGCGAAGATCGGCGACAGGGCGCCGATGAGAAGGCCGATCGTGATGCCGCCAAGGGCGATGATGGCGATCTGGAAAAGATAGATCAGAACGACGACCTGCGCCGGCGCACCGAGGCATTTGAAGGTTGCGATGGTGGTGCGCTTGGAATCGAGGAAGGCGCGGACGGCATTGGCGACGCCGACGCCCCCGACGATCAGCGCGGTGAGGCCGACCAGCGTCAGGAACTGCGAGAAGCGGTTGATGTTTTCGGTGAGCGAGGGCGCGGCGCGGTCGCTGGTCCGAACGGCCCAGCCGGCAGAAGGGAATTCCTTGGCGGCGCGCGCCTGGATGCCCGACATTGCGCCCTTGTCTTCCAGCCGGATCTTATAGGCATGTTCGACCAGGCTTCCCGTCTGGATCAGCCCGGAGGCTTCGAGCGCCCGGCGGCTGACCAGCAGACGCGGCGCAAAACCGAAACCTTCCGACAGCGCATCCGGCTCGGTTTTGACGGTGCCGGTGATGCTGAGCTTGACGTTGCCAAGCAGCAATTCATCCCCGACCGCAAGCCCCAGCCGATCGAGAAGGAGGGGCGCTGCCACGGCGCCATAGGTGCCGCCCTGGCCCGAAAGCAGAGCTGCGAGCGGATAGTCCGGCTCGGCTTTGAAGCTGCCGTAGAGCGGGTAGGCGTCGTCGACCGCCTTGACCTCCACCAGCGCCTGATCGGAACCGTCAGGCTTGCGGGCCATCGAGCGCAGGCCGGTCGACACCGAAACGGTACCGAGGCCGTCGAGGAAAGCCATTTCCTCAGGCGTGGCTTCGCGGTTGTTGAGTTCGAAACGGACGTCGCCGGCCAAGAGCTCCTGTCCCTGCGAGGCGATCGTATCGATGATCGACTGTGAGACCGAATTGACGGCGGCAATCGCCCCGGTGCCGAGCGCGATGCAGGCGAGGAAGATGTAAAAGCCGCGAATGCCGCCGCGCAGCTCGCGGAGCGCCAGGCGAAAAGCGAGCGAAACGCGCGGCGTGATGATGCTCATGCGATTGCCGCCTCGCTACGGCGGGTGGCGCTGTCGCCTTCGATCCGGCCGGATCGGACGCGGATCTGGCGCGAGCAGCGGTTCGCAAGCGAGACGTCGTGGGTGACGAGAAGCAAAGTCATGCCGCGTTCGGCCTGTTTGGAAAACAGCAAGTCGGCGATCTGACGGCCGGTCTCGGTGTCGAGATTGCCTGTGGGCTCATCGGCGATCAGCAGGGCGGGCGAGGGGGCGAGCGCCCTGGCGATCGCCACGCGCTGCTGTTCGCCGCCGGAAAGCTGGCCGGGATAGTGGTTCAGCCGTTCACCGAGGCCGACCGACTTCAGCTCGCGATGGGCGATCTCGAAGGCGTTGCCGACATTGGCAAGTTCGAGCGGCACGGCGACGTTTTCCAGCGCCGTCATGTTGGCGATCAAGTGGAAGGACTGGAAGACGATGCCGATGTTGCGGCCGCGGAAATCGGCGACCTGATCCTCGCTCAGCGCGTGGATCGGCGTGTTGTTGATATTGATTTCGCCGCTGTCGAGCTTCTCCAGCCCGGCAAGCACCATCAGCAGGGTCGACTTGCCGGATCCGGACGGGCCGACGATGCCGACGGATTCGCCTGATGTGATATCGAGGTCGATGCCCTTCAGCACATGCACCGAAGCGGCCGCACTGCCAAGCGTCAGATCGGCGCCCTTCAACTCGATGATGGTTTTTGCCAACAGAAATCGCCCTATATAAATCTATAACGAAACAGCCGCATAACGGCACTTCGCCAATCTAGGGAAGCCAGAATGAGATTTAAAGTTGCCGCGCTTCAATTCACCGTCATTGCCGTCTCACTGATCTTTGCCGCCGCAGCCAATGCCCGGACGATCAACCTCGTCGGTTTTGGGGACAGTTTGATGGCGGGCTACCAATTGCCGCCCGGCGACGGCTTTCCGGAAAAGCTGCAGGCGGCCCTGAAGGCGAAGGGGCTAGACGTCACTATTGCCAATGCCGGGGTCTCCGGCGACACGACGACAGGGGGGCTTGCGCGGATCGACTGGTCGATACCCGACGGTACCGACGGCGTCATCCTCGAACTCGGCGCCAACGATGCGCTGCGCGGCATCCCGCCAGAAGAAAGCGAGAAAAATCTCGACCAGATGATAACGCGGCTGAAGGAGCGCGGCATTGCCGTGCTGCTGGTCGGCATGATGGCGCCGCCCAATATGGGGGCGGATTATGCTGCACGCTTCAATCCGATTTATCGGAAACTTTCGGAGAAACACGGAGTTAAGCTCTATGCCTTCTTTCTCGACGGCGTGGCGCTCGATGCGGGGCTTAAACTCGACGACGGCATGCATCCGAATGCGAAGGGCGTCGATGTCATGGTTCAGAAGATGGAAGCCGATGTCACAAATTTCGTCGGGACGATTTCTTCTGTGAAGAAATAGGGGCTTGCGCGGTCATTGATTGCATGATTCCGTGTAAGCACTGCAAAAGATTTGGGGAGTGCTCGTTATGCCGAGACTGTTTACCGCCCTCGAAATTCCGCGCAATGCGGCGATGAGCCTTTCATTGCTGCGCGGTGGCCTCCCCGGAGCACGATGGATCGATGTGGAAAATTACCACATCACCCTGCGCTTTATCGGTGATGTCGACGGCCGCACGGCCGATGAAATCGTAGAACGCCTCGACCGGATCGATCGGCCGGAATTCCAGTTCCGGCTCGAAGGCATTGGTTCCTTCGGCTCGAAGAAACCGCATTCGGTCTGGGCCGGCGTTTCTCAATCGCCGGAGATGTATGCCCTGCAGGGCGAGATCGAGCGGATCTGCCAGCGCATCGGGCTGCCGCCAGATCCCCGCAAATTCACTCCGCATGTGACGCTGGCACGGCTCAAATCCTCGCGGCTCGACGATGTCGTGCAATATCTGGCCGGACGCGGCAATTTCCACACGTCAACCTTCACGGCGCCGCGTTTCGTGCTGCTGTCGTCGCGCGAATCGGTCGGCGGCGGGCCCTACCTCACCGAGGAAGTGTTCCCGCTGCACGAGGCGCGCTCGGTGCCCAGCGCTTCGAGCAGGCTGCTGCAGCCGGTCAAGAGTTCTGGTATAGACCAGCTCGAAACCTGCCGGGCCGCCATAATAGGGATCGGGAATATCCTCTCCCGTTCCAAGCGCGATATCGCCGAAGAGGCCGATGGTCGCCTCAGGCGGCGCGATCGTTTCGAGCGCCGCCACATTGTCGCGGTCCATCGCCAGGATCAGATCGAAATCCCTGAAATCGCTGGAGCGGATTCGGCGGGCGCGTTGCCTCAAGATATCGATGCCGTGGCTTTTGGCGGTGGCAATCGACCGCTGGTCGGGCGGTGCGCCTTCATGCCAGCCGCCGGTGCCGGCGGAATCGACCGTGAAACGGCCGGTCAAGCCCGCCTCGGCGACCAGATGGCTGAAAATTCCTTCCGCGAGCGGAGAACGGCATATATTGCCCATGCAAACGAAGAGGATGCTGATGCGTTTCATCGGTAAACCTATCGGCAGATGAGAGGACCATGGCATGAAAATGGAAAGACTGGAACGGACCGCGGTCGAGGCGCAACTGGCCGGGCTTGCGGGCTGGGTACTCAATGAGGCGGCTTCATCAATATCGAAGACCTTCAAGTTTTCGAATTTCATCGAGGCATTCGGCTTTATGACCGAGGCGGCGATCACCGCCGAAAAACTCAACCACCATCCCGAATGGTTCAACGTCTATTCCAGGGTGGATGTCACGCTGAATACGCATGATGCCGGCGGACTGACGGAGCTGGATTTCAAGCTCGCCAAGGCGATGGACAAGGCCGCGACCCGACGCGGCGTCTAAAAGCGGGGCCGATTGAAAGAGTTCGCGCCATCACCATATGTTCGCAGGGACGAAAGGATGGAAGGGATGGACGAGGTCAAGTTCGGGGAAATTCTGTTGCCAGGCGACGAGGACACCCAGAGCCGGCGGGAGAAGACGGTCAGGCAGAAATTCTGGCCGACCTTCCGCCGCGCCGTGCGGCAGATTCCGTTCTCACGCGATGTCATTGCCGGGTTTTACTGTGCGCTCGATCCGCAGACGCCGACGAAAGTGCGCGGCGTGCTGCTCGCAGCACTCGCCTATTTCGTCATGCCCGTCGACATGATCCCGGATGTTTTCGCCGTCATCGGCTTCTCCGACGACATCGCCGTGCTCTCGGCCGCCTTCGCCATGGTGCGCGGCCATATCCGCCCAGGTCACTACGAGGCAGCCGACCGCGTTCTGGCCGACCGGACTGAGGAAACGATGAAAACTATTTAAGCGTTTTCGCGCTCCAGCACCTTGCGGAGCTTGCCGAAGGCGAGCCGGATACGCGATTTCACCGTGCCGAGCGGCAGCCCGGTCGCTTCGGCGATCTCCGAATGCGATTGACCAAGGAAGAAGGCGGCACGCAGCATGTCGCGCTGCTCCTCCGGCAATTGGCCGACGGCGGCGCGGATCCTGGCGTCGCGATCATCATTGTCGATGATTTCATCTGCGCCGATCTCGGCCGACGGCTGCAGGGCCGGATCGGTCTCGTCGAAGATGCGGGTATTGGTGCGGCGCTGTACGTCGATGCGGCGGTTCCGAGCAATGCGGAAAAGCCAGGTTGAAAGGGAAGATCGCGTGGCATCGTAGAGATCCGCCTTATGCCAAAGCACGATCATGATCTCCTGGACCAGTTCCTCGGCCTCGGCTGATGTCATCTTCTGGCGCATCAGCCAGGCTTTCAGCCGCGGTGCGAAATAGTCGAACAGGATGGAAAAGGCCTGCTGGTCGCGATCCCTGGCGACGGCCTTCGCGAGGGCAGCGAAACGCTGTCTTTGCTCGGCATCCATGTCCCCTCACGAGCCCCCTGCGGCAATAATTTCGTATCGGATTTCCAAGTCTTACTGAGGTACAACGGATTTGGGAAAGGTCAAACTCTTGCCTGAATCTTTGTGTCTTAAATTCAGCCGAACGGACGGCCAGTGCCATCGGGGCACCGTGTCGCGGCCGATACCGTCAAAGGGGCGAAAATTGGTACCCGAGCTGAAATGACACAGGCAGATACAAATCGCAGCTATTGTTGACCATTTGGTAACCTGAATTAAGTCAAAATAAAGCAGATCGTGATTATGCGGCGCCCGCTATGATCGCTTCGGGCCTTGAATCGCAAGAACCGGCAGGAATCCATGTTTGTAAAAAGTATCGTATCCGCTCTCGCACTCACCCTTGCCATGGCCGGAGTTGCGGCAGCGCAGCAGGCCGCGCCGAACCGCATCCAGCAGTTCCAGGCATGGGGCGCCTACTCCTACAAGTCGGGCGCCAGCACCGTCTGCTACGTGTTGTCGGTTCCGACGGCAAAGCAGCCGGCAAGCGTCGACCACGGCGACAACTTCTTCATCGTCTCGCAGCGTCCGGGCCAGAACATCTCCTACGAACCGCAGGCGATGATGGGTTACACGGTGAAGGAAAATTCGAAGATCAATGTCGTCATCGACAATAAGACCTTCGTGATGTTCACCAAGGACAAGGCCGGCTGGGTCGAGAATGCGGCGCAGGAGCCCGCCCTGGTCGCCGCGATGAAGACCGGTCATTCGATGACGGTGAATGCCGTCTCGCGCAAAGGCACCGGCACCTCCTACAGCTATTCGCTTTCTGGCATCTCGGCTGCGCTGAAGCAGATTGAAAGCTGCAAGTAAGCGGTCTCCAGCCGCAGAGTTTCAAGAGGCCGGCCTTGCGCCGGCCTTTGCTGTTTTCCATCTATAGTGACGCGCGGACAAAATGATGCTAAAGGGCGCGCCAACAGCGGACAGATCGCGATATCAGTCGCCGTTCCGCCATTCATTTTCTGCCAATGTGCCGTCATGCGCCTCACCTCTTCCGGTTTGCTCCTGAAGTCCGCGGGCTTGCGGGGCGGTTACGTGTTTGAATTCGGGATCTAAAGACTATGTCCGTCACGGATGCGATCGTTGTCACCAAGCCGCAGGCGCACACGTCTGCCAGCGTCGAAAAGCCGTCCCTGATCGGGCTTTCACGTGAGGAGATGGGGGCGGCGCTTCGGGAAAAGGGCGTGGCCGAGAAGCAGATCAAGATGCGCGTCGCGCAGCTGTGGAACTGGATCTATGTGCGCGGGGTTTCCGATTTCGACCATATGACGAACGTCGCCAAGGACATGCGCGAAATGCTGAAGCAGCATTTCACCATCGCGCGTCCCGAAATCGTCGAAGAGCAAGTCTCGAACGACGGCACGCGCAAATGGCTGCTGCGTTTTCCCCGCGCGGCGCCGGCCGCCCGGTTGAAATCGAAGCCGTCTATATTCCGGAAGAGGGCCGCGGCACGCTCTGCATCTCCAGCCAGGTCGGCTGCACGCTCACCTGCTCCTTCTGTCACACCGGGACGCAACGCCTGGTGCGCAACCTGACGGCGGAGGAAATTCTGTCGCAGCTGCTGCTTGCCCGCGACCGGCTTGGCGACTTCCCCGATCGCGAAGCGCCGCAAGGCACGATCATGCCTGCCGAGGGCCGCAAGGTCAGCAATATCGTGATGATGGGCATGGGCGAGCCGCTCTATAATTTTGACGCCGTCAAGCAGGCATTGCTGATCGCCACGGATGGCGACGGCCTGTCGCTCTCCAGGCGTCGCGTGACGCTTTCAACCTCCGGCGTCGTGCCGGAAATCTTCCGCACCGGCGAGGAGATCGGCGTCATGCTGGCGATCTCGCTGCATGCGGTGCGCGACGACCTGCGCGACATTCTCGTGCCGATCAACAAGAAGTATCCGCTGAAGGAGCTGATCGAGGCGTGCAAAGCCTATCCCGGCCTTTCCAATGCGCGGCGCATCACCTTCGAATATGTGATGCTGAAGGATGTCAACGACAGCCTCGAAGACGCCAAGGGGCTGATCAAGCTGCTGAAAGGCGTGCCGGCGAAGATCAATCTCATTCCGTTCAATCCCTGGCCCGGCACCAATTATCAGTGTTCCGACTGGGAGCAGATCGAGAAGTTCGCCGATTTCATCAATTCGGCCGGTTACGCCTCGCCGATCCGCACGCCGCGCGGGCGCGACATTCTTGCCGCCTGCGGCCAGCTGAAATCGGAGTCCGAACGCATGCGCAAGACCGAGCGCCTGGCCTTCGAGGCGATGATGATCGCCAATCACGGCGCCGACGACTGATCAGCAAGTTTGATCCTCGCTACAATTCTCCTGCATTGATTTAAGCATGCGCTTTTCCTAATAGTGCCGCCAAAATCAATCAGGAGGATACAAATGCGCCCGATTCTGCTCGCTCTTGCCGCCAGTTTGGCCCTTTCCCTGCCCGCAAAGGCTGACAACGTCACGGTCGCCGTGACGGCAATCGTCGAGCATCCGGCGCTGGATGCGGCCCGCAAGGGCGTTCTCGATGCGCTGACGGCCGCCGGCTATAAGGAGGGCGAGAACCTGAAATTCGTGTTCGAGTTGGCGCAGGGCAATCCGGCGACGGCAGCTCAGATCGCCCGCCAGTTTGCCGGCGACGAGCCGAATGTCATCGTGCCGATCTCCACGCCCTCTGCTCAGGCGGTCGTCTCCTCGACGCGCGACATTCCGGTCGTCTTCACAGCGGTCTCCGACCCGCTCGGCGCTCAGCTCGTCAAGAACATGGACAAACCAGGCGGCAACGTCACCGGCCTTTCCGACATGTCGCCGGTCGCCGAGCATCTGGCGCTGATCAAGGAAATCCTGCCCGATGTGAAAACCATCGGCTATCTCTACAATTCCGGTGAGGCCAATTCCGTTTCGCTGCTTGCCGTGCTGAAGGCCGAAGCCGAAAAGGCGGGCCTGAAGGTTGTGGAATCAGCCGCCACCAAGTCGGCCGAGGTCCAGGGCGCGGCCCGCGCCCTCGTCGGCCGCGCCGATGCGATCTACATCCCGACCGACAACACGATCATCTCCGCACTCGAAGGCGCCGTCGCGGTTGCCGAAGAAAGCAAGCTGCCGCTCTTCACCGCCGATACGGATTCGGTTTCGCGCGGTTCGGTCGCCGCCCTCGGCTTCAACTATTACGATGTCGGGAAGCAGACTGGCGAGATCGTCGTGCGGGTGCTGAAGGGCGAAAACCCGGGCGATATCGCGGTCAAGACCGCTGCCGGCAGCGACCTCGTCGTCAACAAGGCGGCGGCGGCCAAGATGGGCGTCACTCTGCCCGAGAGCGTGCTTTCCCGCGCCAACAAGGTCATCGAATAATCGGCCGTCGTTCGATCGACCATTCACATTCAGCCGCTCCCGTTTGCGCGGGGGCGGCTGAAGTATTAAAAAGCTGCGGTTTCGCGACGGGCGGAACGGTAACAAAAGGGGCTGAAAGCCTTGAGCCAAATCGCATTTTGGGGGGCCGTCGAGCTCGGTCTGGTCTATTCCTTCGTCGCTCTCGGCGTCTATCTCGCCTTCCGCATTCTCGACTTTCCCGATCTGACTGTCGACGGCTCGTTTCCGCTTGGTGCAGCGGTGACCGCGGTGCTGATCATTGCCGGCGTCAATGCCTGGCTTGCGGCTGTGGTCGCGATGGCGGCGGGTGCGGCCGCGGGCATGGTGACGGCGCTGCTCAACGTGCGCTTCAAGATCCTCAATCTGCTCGCCTCGATCCTGACGATGATCGCGCTGTTTTCCGTCAATCTGCGCGTGATGGGCAAACCCAACGTCGCCCTCATCAATGCCGATACGATGATCAGCCCGTTCTTCGGCCATGGCCTGCGCGATTTCTACGTGCGGCCGCTCTTCGTCGTCGTTCTCGTGATCGTCGCCCTCGTCCTGGTCTGGCGCTTCCTGGAAAGCGATGCCGGGCTTGCCATGCGGGCGACCGGCGCCAATGCGCGGATGGCCCGGGCGCAGGGTGTCGATACCAGCCGGCAGATCTATCTCGGCATGGCGATCTCGAATGCGCTGGTGGCGTTCGGCGGTGCGCTGTTTGCCCAGACCAACGGCTTTGCCGACGTCACCTCGGGTGTCGGCACGATCGTCGTCGGTCTGGCCGCCGTCATCATCGGCGAGACGCTGCTTGGTCGCCGCGGCCTGTTGATCGCGTTGATCGGCTGCGTGCTCGGCTCGATCCTCTATCGCATTGCGATCCAGCTGGCGCTGTCCAGCGACGTCATCGGCCTGCAGGCCTCCGACCTCAATTTCGTGACGGCAGTGCTGGTCACCGTGGCGCTCATCCTTCCCCGTCTTCGCGGAGGTGCTGCATCATGATCAGCGTCAAGGACATCAAGGTCGTTTTCGGGCGCGGTACGCCGCTGCAGAAGCAGGCGCTGAACGGTGTCAGCCTGACCATCGAGCAGGGCTCCTTCGTTACCGTCATCGGCTCCAACGGCGCCGGCAAATCGACGCTGCTCGGCGTGCTCGCCGGCGATGTCCTGCCGAGCGAGGGGCAGGTGCTGATCGGCAAGAACGAGGTGACGCGCAAGTCGACGGCATCACGCGCCGGTCTCGTCGCGCGGGTCTTCCAAGATCCGCTGACGGGAAGCTGCGGTTCGCTGTCGATCGAGGAAAATCTTGCTCTGGCCGCCCGCCGCGGCGAGAAGCGCGGACTTGCGCCGGCGCTCGGGGGCAGCAGGCGCGACTATTTCCGCGAGCGGATCGCCGAACTCAATCTCGGGCTGGAAAACCGGCTGAAGGACCGCATGGATCTGCTATCCGGCGGGCAGCGTCAGGCGGTTTCGCTCGTCATGGCCACACTTGCCGGCTCGGAAGTGCTGCTGCTCGACGAACATACGGCCGCACTCGACCCTGGGATGGCGGAATTCGTGATGAACCTGACGCAGAAGATCGTGGCCGAGCGCAAGCTGACGACGATGATGGTGACGCATTCGATGCGCCAGGCGCTGGACTATGGCCATCGCACGATCATGCTGCATGGCGGCGAGATCGTTCTCGATGTCGCGGGCGACAACAGAAAGAACCTGCAGGTCGAGGATCTGATCGCGATGTTCCGCAAGATGCGCGGCCAGACGCTCGACGACGATGCTTTGCTGATCGGCTAGCGCTGACAGCGTGCTGATCGGCTAATTGGCCTGACATGGTGCTGATCATCTGGCCTGCGTGAGCAGGATTTTCGCGGCGAAGATCGAGAAGACGCCGGCGAAGGTATAGTCCATGCCGCGCAGCACCTTTCTGTTGTTCTGCAGCCAGGAAGCCAGCCAGTCGGCGGCGAAGATCACGCTGGCATTGACGGGCATGCCGATCAGAATGAAGCAAAGCCCGAGGAACAGCAGCTTCTGCGTGACGGCGGGATCGCCGGCGCTGACGAATTGCGGCAGGAAGGTCATGAAGAAAATAATGACCTTGGGGTTCAGAAGATTGACCCAGAAGCCAGACGAGATGTTCGAAAGCACTGTGCCCTTCTGTTCCTCGACCTTGGCGACGGTGAGCTTCGAGCCGAAGCGGATCGCCTGCACCGCCAGCCAGAGCAGATAGCCGGCGCCGCCGGTTTTCAGGATCAGGAAGGCGCTCGGCGAGGCAGTGATCAGCGCCGAAATGCCGAAGGCGACCAGCATGGTGTGAACGACGATGCCGAGACTGGTGCCGACCACGACGAAGAGTGCTGCATACTTGCCCTGGGCGAGCGCGCGACTGATCGACAGCGTCATGTCGGGGCCGGGGTCGCCGCGAGCAGCAGCGTCGCGGCGGCAAAGCCGAGCAGCGTCGGCAGGCTGGGCAGGAAATCCATGGCACACTCCGAAAGCCGGAAAGACCTGACGATCTCTTATCCGGCTTTCGGAAAATTACCAATCAAACCTTCTCATGCGCGTCGCATGAAGCTTGATTCATGCGACGCGCACTCGCTGTTTGTTTTGTGCATATCGTTCTCCCGGAACCGCTGCACACGTCCTGATGATATGCAGTGCCGCCGATCACTTCTGTTCGAGGAAGGCCTTGAACTTATCGGCATAGTCCTTGTGCCAGCGCGACAGCGGCGGGCGATTCTCGATGATGTCGCCGGCCGCCCAGGCCATTCGGCGTTCGTCGACCGGCCGGGCCACATCGTTGTCGGGGCAGAGGATATAGAAATCGCCGCGCTCGAGGCTTTCGACCATGAAGTCGACGGTCTGCTCCGGTGTCCAGGCGCCGGCCGGTTTTTCCGCGCGGTCGCCCTTGGTGAGGCCGGTGAAGACGAAGCCGGGGATCAGAAGATGGGCGGAGATCTTGCCGCCGTCGATGTTGCGAAGCTCATGCTCCAGCGCTTCGGTAAAGACCTTCACGCCCGATTTGGAGATATTGTAGGCGGGATTGCCGGGCGGCGTGGTGATGCCCTGTTTCGAACCGGTGTTGATGATCAGGCCGGGCTCGCCGTGCGACAGCATCTTCGGGCCGAAGGTGCGCGTGCCGTTGATGACGCCCATCAGGTTGACGGCGAAGATATGGTCCCAGTTGGCCTGTGGGCTGAAGATCGAGGTTTCCGGGCCGATGCCGGCATTGTTCATCAGCACGTGCACGCGGCCGAAACGCTGGAGCACGGCACGTTCGAGCGCCTCCAGCGAGTCCCTGGATGCGACGTCGGTTTCGACCGCCATCACATTTTCCTCGCCGGCAATGGCCTTGAGTTGGTCGGCGGCCTCGGCCAGCCGATCGCCGCCGAGATCGGCGATGGCGACGCTCATGCCGCGCCCGGCGAAATATTTCGCCGCCGCCAGGCCGATGCCGGACGCCCCGCCGGTGACGACGGCAACATTGGATTTCTTGAAAATGTCTTGAATATTGGTCACGGGGAGCCCCTCCTCGATCATTGCTCGGACGTTGGCGAATATGGGCTCCGCTTTGGCGCTGTCAACGCTATCGCGCCGGCGGCTTGGCACTTGCCCTTGCGTCACGCGCCAATCTCGCTAAAAGTGCCGCGACACCGGGTTTTCGCCGGCCTTTTTATGCAACGGACCTCATCATCATGGCATCATACAAAGACGTGAAGAAAGTCGTTCTCGCCTATTCCGGCGGCCTCGACACCTCGATCATCCTGAAGTGGCTGCAGACGGAACTCGGCGCCGAAGTCGTCACCTTCACCGCCGATCTCGGCCAGGGCGAAGAGCTGGAGCCGGCGCGCAAGAAAGCCGAGATGCTCGGCATCAAGGAGATCTACATCGAGGATGTGCGCGAGGAATTCGTGCGCGATTTCGTCTTCCCGATGTTCCGTGCCAATGCCGTTTACGAAGGCGTCTACCTGCTCGGCACCTCGATCGCCCGGCCGCTGATTTCCAAACATCTGATCGATATCGCCCGCAAGACGGGTGCGGATGCGATCGCCCACGGCGCCACCGGCAAGGGCAACGACCAGGTTCGTTTCGAACTCTCAGCCTATGCCCTGAACCCCGACATCAAGATCATCGCGCCGTGGCGCGATTGGTCCTTCAAGAGCCGCACCGACCTGCTCGCCTTCGCCGAACAGCATCAGATCCCCGTCGCCAAGGACAAGAAGGGCGAGGCGCCATTCTCCGTCGACGCCAACCTTCTGCATTCCTCTTCCGAGGGCAAGGTTCTCGAGGACCCCGCCCAGGAGGCGCCGGAATATGTGCATATGCGCACGATCTCGCCTGAGGCCGCGCCCGACAAGGCGACGGTGATAAAGGTCGGCTTCCGCAAGGGCGATGCCGTCTCGATCAACGGCGTCGAGATGTCGCCGGCGACGCTGCTGGCAACGCTCAACAATTACGGCCGCGACAACGGCATCGGCCGTCTCGACCTCGTCGAGAACCGTTTCGTCGGCATGAAGTCGCGCGGCGTTTACGAAACGCCCGGCGGCACGATCCTGCTCTCGGCGCATCGCGCCATCGAATCGATCACGCTCGATCGCGGGGCTGCGCATCTCAAGGACGAGATCATGCCGCGTTACGCCGAGCTGATCTATTACGGCTTCTGGTTCTCGCCGGAGCGCGAGATGCTGCAGGCACTGATCGACAAGAGCCAGGAGCATGTCGAAGGCGAAGTGACGCTGAAGCTCTACAAAGGCAATGTCATGGTCATTGGCCGCGAAAGCGAAAAGTCGCTCTATTCCGACAAGCTCGTCACCTTCGAGGACGATCAGGGCGCCTACGACCAGAAGGACGCAGCCGGCTTCATCAAGCTCAACGCGTTGCGCCTGCGCACGCTCGGGAAGCGCAACCTCGCGAAGTAAATCCCGGGTTCGCTTTCGAACTGGTTGGAGCCCGCCGGCATTGCCGCGCGGGCTCTATTTATTGCCGGTGATTCACGCGGCAGCTGCATCCAAGCACGGCCTGACGTCACCGCGACTCGGTCCCCAGCTTTCGGCCCAGAGCGGCAGGCCGACAAGACCGGCTATCTCAGACGCGGCTTTCGCAGGATCAAGCCGTATCAGCTCTTCGCAATCCGTCACGGCAAACCCGTCCTCCGCCTGATCGAGGCAGGTCACCGTCAGTCCGGCTCTAACCGTGGTACCGTTGCGGTCCACCGTCAGATCGCGGGTTATGGCCTCACGCAACAGGCCGAGATCAAGCGGGGCGAGCCTCAGGCACCCTTGCCACTCGTTCGGCGCGTTGGTGGGGTCGACGACATTGACGCCGGGAAGTGTCGGAGTTTCCCCCTTGAGGGGGCCTGCGCCGTGCCGGGTGGTGTAGCAGCGTGTCGCATATGTTGCTTCGAGTTCGGTGATGCCGGCTTCGGCTGCAATAGCGAGCATATTGGCGAGCCCGGTATTCGAGCGGGTGACGTGGGGGAAGGCGCCACAATCCTGATCGAGCCCGAGGCCCTGCGCCGCCTCGAAAATGACGGCACCGCGTTCGCACAGCCGTCGGTCGGGCCAGAGCGTGACGCAGTCGAGATAGGCGGCGCAATCGGCCTCGAAGCGGGCGATGGTGGTGTCGTCGGGCAGCGCGGCGGCCAGTTCTGCGGGCAGGGCGGTGATGCCGAGCGCGGCCAGCCGGATAGGCACCCAGGCATCGCGGATCGAAACAAGGCGGGCGTGCAGATCGGGGCGGAACAGATCCTTGGTCGAGAGGGCGAAATCCGGGTGCAGATTGCGCTCGATGGTCTCGCCGAAGCCGAGGCCGCAGCTGCCGTGACGGGCAGTGCCGCGCGCCAGCTCCAAGGCCTGGTTGATGATGACGTCGAAGGGCGTGGTGATCGGTGCCCGCGGGTCGCTGCTGATCTCAGGCCTCGCCCCGAGCTGGCTGAGATCCGCCAGCTCGCCGAGCAGCAGCATCGGATGGGCGACGAAAAAGCGGCTGAAATGCGTGGCGGCCCCGGCAAAGCTGCCCGAGCCGATGTGATGGAAGACATGGCGGCGGCCAGCGGGATCGACCACGGTGTGGCCGGCCTGAGCGCCGCCATTGCTGCGAACTACCACGGCCCTCGGCGTGGCCGCGGCAAGGCGATCGACCATCAGCCCCTTGCCTTCGTCGCCATAAAGCGCGCCGATCACGGCCTGTGCTCGAGTGCTCATCTTCTGCTCCTCAAAATGGTTCCCGGAGCGCGCCGGGCTTTTGTTCTCTACGATTTGGGGCCGGAGCGGTTCAGCTTTTTGTGGGTGCTCAGAACCGCTCCAACCTTTTGTTTTTAATCCCCCGGAAAGCGTCTCGCACTTTCCCGGCTTAGAAGAACGGCAATAGGCGCCGCTTCGGGCGTTCGCCGATGGCCTTGGCGACGACTGCGGCAGCCGCACCCGGCCAGCTGGCGGCCACCTCGCCGGCATCCCGGCCCTCGGTGATCTCGATGATCGACACCACCAGTTCGGCGATGCGCCTGTGGTCATCGAGCACGAAGGTCCGGCCTGGCAGCAAGGGCTGCCAGCTCGCCAGCACCCGATCGAGCCGCGCGGCTGCGTAACCCTCGCGGATGACGATGTGGAAGACCTCATAGGCTCTCTGCGCCATCGCCAGGCATTCTCGGGCGCTCAGACCGCGCGGCGGTTCGATGCCGAAGATGCGAGCGATCTGGTCGGCAGTCAGGCCATTGTGAACCGGCTCGTCGCCAATGGTGAAAAGATAGCCTTTGCGGCCGCGCCTCTCGAAGGCATCGGTCGAGGTTTTGAGGGCTGCCAGAAGGTGGGCGGCGCTGTAGCTCTCGCCGTCATTGCCGCCGCCATTGCCTTCGAGCCACAGGGCGCGGATCTGGCTGGCAAGCGAGATGTCGGCCTCGAACTGGGTGGCCTGCAGCGGTGCGGTATCGGTATACGCATCTCCGATCGCCGCCACCATGATATGCGGATCGGATACCGGCCGGCGGTCATAGATCTCCGATGTCAGTGTGATGAGCCCGCCGCGCATGAGCTCGTGGGCGATCATGCCCATCGAGCCGGTCACATCCGAGGCGAGAATAATCGGAGTCGACTGCGGATTGTAGCCGCTGTCGCGGCTCTCGCGGGTGGGAAAGCGCGCCGGATCGAACCGGGGGTCGATGCCGGTGGCGCCGAATACTTCGGATCGGCTGCGGCCATCCACATGGCGTGCGTTGTAGGCCGCCCAGTCGGCTGTGCTGAAACGTCCCATACCCATGGCATCACTCCTTTGCTGTTGCCTTGGCGATCAGGCTTGCAGGTTCTGCCCGCTGCCCTCGTTAGCAATCATATAGACTTGCAAATTGCATTTTGCAAATTGCTATTTGCAAATTGTTATTTTTATGATTGGCCGTTATGAAAGCCCGGAACGCTCACCAGAAAGATGCCAATGGCAGAAGCTGAATTCGCGCGGCCGATCGTGACGGTCGACATCGTCTTGCTGACGCTGCACCAAGGACGATTATGCGTGGCCTTGCTGCCGCGGCCCGCCGAGCCCTTTGCCGGCGTTCCGGCGCTGATCGGCGGCTATCTGCACGTTGACGAGGACGCCGATGCGGAGTCGGCGGTGCGGCGCATCCTCAAGGCCAAGGCAGGGCTTGAGGGCATTTTCTTCGAACAGCTGGCGACCTTCGCTTCGGCGCGGCGAGATCCTCGCGACTGGTCGGTATCGATCGCCTATTTTGCGCTGGTCCCGCAGGGAGCGTTGGAGGGTGCCGCCAGCCCCCTGGAATTGCGGCCGGTCGAGACCGCAGGCGAACTGCCCTTCGACCATCAGGAGATCGTCATCGCCGCGCTGGCGCGGCTGCGCGGCAAGGGCGCCTACTCGACCATTCCGGCAAGGCTGCTTCCCGAGGTCTTCACGATGTCGGAACTGCAGGCAATCTATGAGACGGTGATGGGCGAGCGGCTGGACCAAAGCGCCTTTCGCCGCAAGGTCAACGATCTTGATCTGCTCGAAGTGGTCGAGGGCGAAAAACGACAGACCGAGCGGGCCCGGCGACCGACGACGCTCTATCGGCTGAAGACGCCGGTCGCTGTGTTCGATCGAAGAATTTGAGTGGCCAGCGTCCAGAGATCACTCCTGCGCAAGCAATGTCCTTACCGGGGCAAATAGGCGAGCATAGAAAATTCGTACTGACAGAACAACGCCAGCGATCAGGACTACCACCCCAGCGACTTCGATCGGTGTTGGCCAACGAGCGTGCACGATAAGTCCGCCGATGACACCGAAGGCTGTTTCCGAAACGATCAGCTGCGCAGCCAGGGCAACGGGCAGGCTGCGTCAGGCAATGTTCCAGGCCCAGACGCCGCCTGCGGTTGCCAGCAGCGCGAAAGACGCACCCCAAACATACAAGTTGCCGGCGGCACTCCAGCCGAATCCCAGTGCTGGAAGCTGGAAGAGGTCCATTGCGGCACCGACGGGATAGAAGGCCAGCATCAAGACGCCACCTCCGACCAATATCAGGGCCGACCACACACCGGAGGGCATTTCCGGGCGAGCGGCGAGTGCAGCCTGATTGGTGAGAGCGAACCAGACCCAAAGTCCCACGGCAGCGAGCGCCAGCGGCACGCCAACCCACAAGGATTCGACGGAGTTCAATCCCTGAGCCGTGAATGCCGTGCCGTTGACGAGGATAAGGCCGGCCAGCACAAGCGCCAAAGGCGCCATGAGGGACCGCCACGGCAATGATCCCTGACGTCGATTGCCAATGACCATCAACACGATCGGCACCAGACCGAGAAAGGCCGGAGCGATCACGGGGCCGGCAAAGACGGCTGCTCCCGTCACCGTCAGGAAGTAACCGACATATCCGATGAAGGCGAGCCAGATGGCCTGTAAACAGTTCCGAAGTGTGAGATGGCGCACGACGCGCTTTTCCGAAAACAGAATGTATAGCCCGACCAGACCCGAGACAACATGACGGATGAGGGCGAAATCAAAGGTGGAATAATCACCGATGATGAAGGGAACAACAAAGTTGAGCGAAAAGGCAAAGGCCGCAAACAGAGCGGCTGACACGCCGATATAGAAGAGTCTGTCCATCATGTTCACCCTCTTGAAGTTGCGTCACTTTAGCCTTCGACCTCGGTGATGCCGGCAGTCGGTTGGCAATCAAGGGAAAGCCTTGATCGAATGGGCGAAATTTACTTGCCGAAAGCCCAGGCCGGTACCCAGCGAAAATGAGAACCACCCTCTCGATGCTCATCCATGCCGCTTTACATCGCCATTTAACCGCCCTTGACGGATACCCGGGATGGCTTACTCTGCCGCGGTCATCCTCCGGAGCATCTCCATGACTCAGTCCCTGGTCTTCGGCGCCTTCCTGGCGGCGCTCTTCTACGTGCTCATTCCGGGACCGGCCTTTCTGCAGCTGCTCGGCATCGGTGCCGGGCAGGGCCGCAAGGCCGGCGCTTTTTTCATGATGGGGCATCTGGTCGGGGATCTCATCTGGTCGTCACTGGCGCTGATCGCGATCGTCGGCGCCAAGACCATCGGAACCTTCGTCTTCGACCTGCTCGGCCTTGCCTGCGGCTTCTACCTTGCCTGGATCGGCTGGAGCGCCGTCAATGCCAAGCCGAAAGCCGAGGGACAGGCTCTGGTGGTGGTCGAGCGGCCGTTTCGCCGCGGGCTGATCTTCGGCGTCACCAATCCAAAGGGCTATCCCGTGGCGCTCGCCACCTTCACCGCACTGGTCGCGGGCTCGGCCGGGGCGCTTGATTTCGAGGCCTTGCCGATGCTTCTCTGCGTGTCCTTCGTCGGTTTCGTGACGGCCGACATCATCCTGATCGGCATCATCGGCGCCGGCGCGGTTCGCCGCTTCTATCGCGCCCATGAGCGGCTGATCGTGCGCTGCTCCGGCGTCCTCTTCATGGGGTTTGCCGCACAGGCACTCTGGCACGCAACGCCCGGCCTCATCGGCTGGCGCAAGGCCTGATTCAACTATCCAGGAAATCGACGATCGATTTCAGCGTCTGGACTTCATCGGGATCGCCGATCGATGTGGCGATCTGCAACTGACTTTTGTAATAATCGAGAAAGTTGAAGCTCGTGCCGTCGGTGACGCTGGAGAGGTCGATGACGTTGCCGAGCGGATCGATCGCGTGCATCGGCAGAGGCTCGGAGATCGCAGCGTAGGTGTTCTGATCGATCACGCCGCTGTCGAAACTCTGACGCGCGTAGTTGCGCAGTTCACCAGGGCTGACCGCAGTGAAATCCGGACTTTCATCACTATTGTCGTCGATCTGGAACGGGGCCGGGGCGGGAGCTCGGGTCTCGAATTCAATATCAGAGGTCTTCGAACTTTTTGCGTTATTAGGGTTGTTTTTAAATAGCAAACTCTGAGAAGACCGCACAGAAAAAATTTCCATGGCGCATGTCCCCGTGCAGGAAGAAACATGGGAAAACTAGCGCCCGCCCGTGATTCGCGTCAATCGTTAAAGAATGGTTAATTTTCGCGCGTCAATTTTTGTCCACCAGATTTTGCAGGCGAGGCAAAAGGTCCTTGCCGCATACCAATTCTACGACAGCTCTCCTATATTGACGAACCCGTGCATGCCAAAAAGGAATTCTCCGATGCCTTCTCCCCATGATTTCAATCCGGCGCTGGTGACTTGGGACGGCCTTCACGGCCTGCCGCGTTTCGATGCTGTCGATGACGGCGATTTCGCCGCCGCCTTCGAAGCGGCGCTTGCCGCCCATGAACGGGAGATCGACGAGATCGCCGAAAATGCCGAGGCGCCGACATTCGACAATACGGTCACGGCGCTGGAGATCGCCGGCGATGCACTGTCGCGCGTTTCGGCGCTGTTCTGGAACAAGGCGGGCGCGCATACCAATGATGTGATCCAGGCGCTGGAGCGGGAGATCTCGCCGAAGATGTCGCGCCACTATTCGAAGATCGGCATGAATGCCGCGCTCTTTGCCCGCATCGACACGCTCTGGGAAAAACGCGAAAGCCTCGGCCTGACGCTCGAACAGACACGCGTGCTGGAGCGCCACTGGAAAGGCTTCGTCAAATCGGGCGCCAAGCTCGAGAAGGCCGAGCAGGAGAAACTCGCCGAGATGAATGAAAAGCTTGCCGGTCTCGGCACGCAATTCGGCCAGAACGTGCTTGCCGATGAGAAGGCCTGGGCCTTGGTGCTTTCCGATGGGGCCGAACTCGACGGGCTGCCGGCATTTCTGCGCGACGCGATGGCCGCGGCGGCGCGCGAACGCGGCGACGAGGGCAAATATGCGGTGACGCTGTCGCGCTCGATCATCGAGCCGTTCCTCACCTTTTCGGAGCGCCGCGATCTGCGCGAGCAGGCTTTCAAGGCTTGGGTGGCGCGCGGCGAAAATGACGGCGAAACGGACAATCGCGGCGTCATCAAGGAAACGCTGGCGCTGCGCCATCGGGTGGCGAGCCTGCTCGGTTACGGCAATTTCGCCGAGCTGAAGCTCGACAACACGATGGCAAAGACGGCGGAGGCGGTGAACGACCTGCTCAAAGCCGTCTGGGCGCGGGCGGTGAAACGTGCCGGCGAGGAGGAGGCCGATATCGCGGCGCTGATCGCCGAGGAGGGGCGTAACCACGAGGTGATGCCCTGGGACTGGCGCCATTACGCCGAAAAGATCAGGGCGCGGAAATTCGATTTTTCCGAAGCCGAGCTCAAGCCCTATCTGCAACTCGAGAAGATCATCGAGGCCTGCTTCGACGTGGCCCAACGGCTGTTCGGTATCCGCGCCGTCGAGAAGAAGGGCGTGGCCGCCTATCACCCGGATGTCAGGGTGTTTGAGATCCGGGACCGCGAAGACCGGCTGGTCGCCCTCTTCCTCGGCGATTATTTCGCCCGCGGCTCGAAACGATCGGGCGCTTGGATGAGCTCGCTGCAATCGCAGCACAGGCTCGAACTGAAGAATGGCCGCCACGGCGAGCTGCCAATCATCTACAATGTCTGCAACTTCGCCAAGCCGGCCGAGGGCAAACCGGCGCTGCTGTCGCTCGACGATGCGCGCACGCTGTTCCACGAATTCGGCCACGCGCTGCACGGCATGCTGTCGAATGTCACCTACCCCTCGGTCTCCGGCACCGGCGTTTCGCGCGATTTCGTCGAGCTTCCCTCACAGCTCTACGAGCACTGGCTGACAGTGCCCGCTATTTTGAAGCGTTATGCCGTGCATGTCGAAACCGGCGAGCCGATGCCGCAGGCGCTGCTCGACAAGGTGTTGGCCGCGCGCACTTTCAATGCCGGCTTCAACACCGTCGAGTTCACCTCGTCGGCGCTTGTTGATATGGCCTTTCACACGCGAGAGGCGGTCGCCGACCCGATGGCGGTGCAGGCCGAGGTGCTGGCCGAGATCGGCATGCCGAAGTCGATCGTCATGCGCCACGCGACGCCGCACTTCCAGCATATCTTCTCCGGCGGTTATTCGGCCGGCTATTACTCCTACATGTGGTCGGAGGTGCTCGACGCCGACGCCTTTGCCGCCTTCGAGGAGACGGGCGACGCCTTCAACGGCGAGATGGCGCGCAAGCTCAAGGAAAACATCTATTCCGTCGGCGGCTCGGTCGATCCGGAGGACGCCTACAAGGCTTTCCGCGGCAAGCTGCCGAGCCCGGATGCGATGCTGGTCAAAAAGGGACTTTCGACCTTCGAGGAATTGACAGGCAGCGACGCCTAAGACAATTTGATGACACGCTTCGATGCGGCATGGCGGCAGCCATGCCGCAGCTTTTGCGCGTTCCCCTCTTTCGCAAACGCAAAAAAACTGTATGGACGCCCCAAACCAATAGGCGCGTCCTCAAGAGCGTGCGCCGCAGCCTCAGAGATTTCACATATGGCACTTCGCAATATCGCGATCATCGCGCACGTTGACCATGGCAAGACGACCCTGGTGGATGAGCTTCTCAAGCAGTCCGGCTCGTTCCGCGAAAATCAGCGTGTCGCTGAACGCGTGATGGACTCGAACGATCTCGAAAAAGAACGCGGCATCACCATTCTCGCCAAGGCAACCTCGGTCGAGTGGAAAGGTGTGCGTATCAACATCGTCGATACGCCCGGCCACGCCGACTTCGGCGGTGAGGTCGAGCGCATTCTCTCGATGGTGGACGGCGCGATCGTTCTCGTCGATGCGTCCGAAGGCCCGATGCCGCAGACCAAGTTTGTCGTCGGCAAGGCGCTGAAGGTCGGCCTTCGCCCGATCGTCGCGATCAACAAGATCGACCGTCCGGACGGCCGCCACGAAGAAGTCATCAACGAAGTCTTCGATCTTTTCGCCAATCTCGACGCGACCGACGAGCAGCTCGACTTTCCGATCCTCTACGGTTCGGGCCGCGACGGCTGGATGAACGTCAATCCGGAAGGGCCGAAGGATGAGGGCCTTGCACCGCTTCTCGACCTGGTGCTCAAGCATGTTCCGGAGCCGACGGTCGAAGAAGGCCCGTTCCGGATGATCGGCACGATCCTCGAAGCCAACCCCTTCCTCGGCCGTATCATCACCGGCCGCATCGCATCGGGCTCGATCAAGCCGAACCAAGCCGTCAAGGTTCTCGGCCAGGACGGCAAGCTGATCGAAACCGGCCGCATCTCCAAGATCCTCGCCTTCCGCGGCATCGAGCGCACGGCAATCGACGAAGCCCATGCGGGCGACATCGTCGCGATCGCCGGCCTCTCCAAGGGTACTGTCGCCGATACGTTCTGCGACCCGGCCGTCTCGGAAGCCATGAAGGCCCAGCCGATCGACCCACCGACGGTCACCATGTCCTTCATCGTCAACGACAGCCCGCTGGCGGGCACCGAAGGCGACAAGGTGACCTCACGCGTCATCCGCGACCGTCTCTTCAAGGAAGCCGAAGGCAACGTCGCCCTGAAGATCGAAGAAGCCGAAGGCAAGGATTCGTTCTACGTGTCCGGCCGCGGCGAACTTCAGCTCGCCGTTCTCATCGAAACAATGCGTCGCGAAGGCTTCGAGCTTGCCGTGTCGCGACCGCGCGTCGTCATGCACAAGGATGAAAGCGGACAGCTTCTGGAGCCGATCGAAGAAGTCGTCGTCGACGTCGATGAAGAACATTCCGGTGTCGTCGTCCAGAAGATGTCCGAGCGCAAGGCCGAAATGGTCGAGCTGCGTCCGTCGGGCGGCAATCGCCTCCGCCTGCGTTTCTACGCACCGACCCGCGGCCTGATCGGCTACCAGTCGGAACTGCTGACGGATACGCGCGGCACGGCGATCATGAACCGCCTGTTCCACGACTACCAGCCCTACAAGGGCGTGATCGGTGGCCGCGTCAACGGCGTGCTGCTCGCCAATGCTCCCGGCGAAGCCGTCGCATATGCGATGTTCAACCTGGAAGACCGCGGCCCGATGATCATCGAGCCGGGTGAAAAGGTCTATGCCGGCATGATCATCGGCATCCATACGCGCGACAACGACCTTGAAGTGAATGTCCTGAAGGGCAAGCAGCTGACCAATATCCGCGCCGCCGGCAAGGACGAAGCCGTCAAGCTGACGCCGCCGATCCGCATGACGCTCGATCGTGCGCTTTCCTGGATCCAGGAAGACGAGCTGATGGAAGTGACGCCGAAGAATATTCGCCTGCGCAAGATGTATCTCGACGCAAACGATCGCAAGCGTTTCGAGAAGTCGAAAGCGGCTCTCTGAGAGCTTCAAAGCACCCTTTGAAACCCCGGCCTTCGTGCCGGGGTTTTTTATTGTGCGCCGCGCTGATTCCGACTTGTGACAATCGTTAAAAAAGCGTTAAATTTTATCTGTCGTCCACATATCAAGTCTGTGGGCAATCGATCACGATGCGCTGGCTGCATATGGTTAATTGCCTTCGGCGGGACCAGAGTAAACGTTATGAAGACGTTGTCGATCGATGTTCGGCGGGCCGAACCACACGATGCCCGAGCCATATCGGAAACGCACAGGCTTGCCTGGCAGCACACATACGCAGGCATTATCCCGCATCGGGCGCTGACGCAAATGATCGAACGCCGCGGTGAAAACTGGTGGCGCAAGGCGACGCGTGGACCGGCGACGCTCCTGGTTCTCGATGTCGCGGGAACGGTTGCCGGCTACGCGACGCTCGGTCTCAACCGCGCCCGCGCTTTGCCGCAGGAAGGCGAAATCTACGAGCTCTATCTTCGGCCGGAATATCAGGGCATCGGCCTCGGCCGAATGCTGTTCGGCGAGGCGCGCCGGCTGCTGAAGTCGCTCGGCTGCAACGGGCTGGTCGTCTGGTGCCTCGAGGAAAACGAGAGCGCCGGCCGGTTCTACCGCCATCACGGCGGTGTCGATTTCTGCGAAGGCATGGAAAATTTCGACCACAAGCAGCTGAAGAAAATCGGCTTCATCTGGAACTGACCGGCTAGGTCGGTAATCGCCTGCCCCTCTTCGAAAGTTTCGAGTTCTTTGCGCCGATGCCATCACGCATTGGTGATCTCAAATGTTGCGTTGCGAGATGAAACTGATTATCTGGCTGCGAGAAATTCAACCCCGCGGGAGTTCCTATGCGCATCGACGCCATTTCCATCGGTAATAATCCACCTGAGGACGTCAACGTTATCGTCGAGGTTCCCGTCGGCGGCCATCCCATCAAGTATGAAATGGACAAGGAAGCCGGCACGCTGGTTGTCGATCGTTTCCTCTACACGCCGATGACCTATCCGGGCAATTATGGTTTCGTGCCGCACACGCTGTCTGAAGACGGCGACCCGATCGACGTGCTGATCGCCAGCACCCGTCCGTTGGTTCCGGGCTGCGTCATCAATGTGCGCCCGATCGGCGTCCTGAAGATGGAAGACAATTCCGGCAAGGACGAAAAGATCATCGCCGTGCCGTCGCCGAAGCTGACGCTGCGCTATGAGAAGGTCAAGGACTACACCGACCTTCCCGAGATCACGCTGAAGCAGATCGAGCACTTCTTCGAGCACTACAAGGATCTGGAACCCGGCAAGTGGGTGAAGATCTTCGGCTGGGGCGATTCCAAGGAAGCCGGCCAGCTTATCCTCGAAGCCGTCGAGCGCGCCAAGAAGACGAAGGGCTGATTGTTCAGCCTAAAAGCGTTTCAAGCTTTTTTGCCAAATCCTCCGGGTCGCCGTCGATCCGGAGGATTTTATTGCGCGCAGTGTCGCCGGAGACGAGGCTGATGCTGGATTTGGGGATGCGCAACGATTGGGCGACCAGAAGGATCAGGGCCTTGTTGGCCTTGCCCTTTTCCGGGACGGATGTGACGCGCGCCTTCAGGTGCGTTTCGCCCTCGCCATCCGCCTCGATGCCATCGATCGCGTCACGCCCGCCATTCGGCGTAAGCCGGACGGCGAGGCGGACATGATCATCGAAAAGGCTCCAGGGACGGCTCAAGCGACCAGCGGATACAGCGTTGTCCAAAGCAAGGTGCGCAGGAAGAAAATGATCAGCAGCAGGATGATCGGCGAAATGTCGATGCCGCCAAGGTTCGGCAACCGGCTGCGGATCGGCTTCAGCACCGGTTCGGTGACGTTATACAGGAATGTGCCGACCGAATTGACGAACTGATTGCTGGAGTTGATGACGTTAAAGGCATAGAGCCAGGAAAAAATGGCACTGGCAATCAGGATCCAGGTGTAAATATTCAAAGCCAAATCAATGGTTTGAAACAGCGCAAACATCGTCTTCTCCAATTCGTTGTTGACAGACATGTAGACATTGGCGACTAAACGAGCAAGTGCCGTGTGGGAACGCGCGGTGAATCATGTTTAACGGGCGGCCTTTCAGCTATTCCCGCGCCCGTCTCCTCGGAAAACATCCATGTCGTTTTCGCCCACCGGAGACCGTTTTGCCGCGTTCCGGCATTCGTCCTACACGCGGTTCTTCCTAGCGCGCTTCCTGCTGTCCTTCTCACAGCAGATCGTCAGCGTCGCTGTCGGCTGGCAGATGTACGACCAGACGGGCAAGGCGATCTATCTCGGCCTGATCGGTCTCGTGCAATTCCTGCCGTCGCTGCTGCTCATGCTCGTCACCGGCTCGGTGGCCGACCGGTACAATCGCCGGGCAATCGCCGCCCTCTGCTCGCTGGTGAGTGCGCTCTGCACGCTGGTGCTGCTGATCATGACTGTAATGGGGACTTTCACGCCGCTGCCGGTTTTCGCGGTGCTTCTGATCTTCGGCATCGAACGCGCCTTCATGTCGCCGGCGGTGCAGTCGCTGGCTCCAAATCTGGTGCCGGAGCAGGATCTTTCCAATGCGATCGCCTGGAATTCGTCGTCCTGGCAGCTCGCGGCAATCACCGGGCCGGTGATCGGCGGTCTGCTCTACGGCGTCAGCGCGACGACCGCCTATACGGTGGCGGTGGTCTTTTCCATCCTCGGGGCGGCTCTCCTCTACATGATCCCGAAGCCTGAACAGAAGACGACGGGCGAGGCCAAGAGCTGGGCGATGATCCTCGGCGGTTTCAGTTTCATCCGTGCCGAAAAGGTCGTGCTCGGGGCGATCTCGCTCGATCTCTTCGCCGTTCTGCTTGGCGGCGCGACGGCACTGATGCCGATCTTCGCCCGCGATATCCTGACGCTCGGCCCCTGGGGGCTCGGCCTGCTGCGCGCGGCACCGGGGCTCGGCGCCATCGTCATGGCGATCTTCCTCGCCGCCTATCCGCTCAAACACCGCGCCGGTATCTACATGTTCATCGGTGTTGCCCTGTTCGGTTTGGGAACCATCGTCTTCGGCATCTCGACTAACACCGAGGTCTCGATCGCGGCGCTGGCGCTGATGGGGGCGGCCGACATGGTATCGGTCTATGTGCGCGAGAGCCTGATTGCGCTCTGGACGCCCGATCAGCTGCGCGGCCGCGTCAATGCGGTCAACATGGTCTTCGTCGGCGCTTCGAACGAACTCGGCGAATTCAGGGCGGGCACGATGGCATCGATCTTCGGCGCGGTGCCGGCGGTCGTTATCGGCGGAATCGGGACTTTGGCGGTGGCGGCGATCTGGGCTTCGAGTTTCCCCAAATTGCGCAGGATCGATACGCTCGACGCGCCCAGCACGTGAGATAGGGCGGATACGCAGTCCTTTATGCCGGAAGTGTGATCGAAGAGGCGGCCTTTGCCGGTTTGCCTTCGAAGACGATATCGAGGAATTCGGTCAACCAGGCTTTCAGCGGCGCGTCGAACAGCATGCGGCCTTCGAGGTGTTCGCGGCCCTGCTGGGCGTTCGGCAGGATGAAGCGGTGCGCGCCGTGCACCACCCAGCGATGCATCATCACCCGGGTCAGTTCGGCGTGGAACTGCAGGCCCCAGGCGTTGCCGTCATAGCGGAAGGCCTGGTTCGGATAGGTGTCGCCTTCAGCCAGAAGATCGGCGCCGTGCGGCAGCTCGAAGCCTTCGCGGTGGAAATGATAGACCATCTTCGGCCAATGCATCAGCAGGCGGCCCTTCTCGGTCGGGCGCAGCGGATACCAGCCGATCTCCGTCGAGCCGTCGGCATTCGACTGGACCTTGCCGCCGAGATGACGCACCAGCATCTGCGCGCCGAGACAGATACCGAGATAGGGACGTTTTTCCCGCAAGGGAATGTCGATCCAGCCGATCTCCTTCTTGACGAAGTCGTCAGGATCATTGGCGCTCATCGGCCCGCCGAAGACGACGGCGCCGGCATGGTCTTGAAGCGTCGTCGGCAGCGGTTCGCCGAGAACCGGGCGGCGGATATCGAGACGATAGCCCTTTTCGACGAGCAATTGGCCGACACGGCCGGGGCTCGACCGCTCCTGATGCAGGACGATGAGGATCGGACGCCCGTCGCGGTCCGATTTTTGCTCAGTCGCTATCATCTTGCGCTACCCGGACATCCGTCACCCTGGCGGCCGCTTCCTGCCGCTTCTGGATGCGCTCGCGGGAGGAGACGCCGAGCAGATCGGCGATACGCCAGATCACATGGTCCTCCATTTCGCTGCGTTCGCCATCGGCATAGACGATGTCCCAGAGAATGCCGATCAGCTCCAGCCGTTGCTCGGTATTGAGGTGGCGTTTCAGGTCGGCGGTGAAGCGATAATAATCGACGGCGGTGCTTTCGGCCTCGAGGCCGGCCGCCATCAGGGCATCCAGCTGCTTGCCGTCGAGCGCGTATTGCTCCTTCAACAGCTTGCGCAGCCGCTTCTTCTCGCTGGCTTTGATCTGACCGTCGGCTTCCATGACCTGCATACAGAGGGCGGCCACTGCGATGCGCGGATCGTCAGGGGCAAAACCTTTCTTTGGGTGGTCGGCTGTGAGCTTCTGGAAGAAGGCCTGAAAGCGTTCGAACATGCGGTTTTCGTTCCATTTCAGAAAAGGCGGAGCCGCGTCTTGGGTTCCGGGTCCACCCTGGGGTCGCGAACGCCGGGATCATCCGGCAGGCCGCCAAAGAAAGGTTTCGCTTCGCCCGGTGCAGGCGCTTTGCCGCTGGCGGGTTCGACGGGCTTCGGTTTTGCCGGCGCCGGCGTCGGGCGCACAGCCTCGGCGATCGTCGCGGCGCGTTCCAGTTCGATGATCCGATGGTCGTTGACCGGGCTTTCCGGCCTGACGTCGCGCAGCGGCGGCAAGGTCTTCAGGGCGGTTTCGATCGAGGCAGGCGTCGAACCGTCTTCGAAGCGGACCCTCGATCTGGCCGAAGGGCGCCTTCCATTCGAAGGCGTCGAGGTGGCCGGTCACCGGCGATACCGGCAGCCATTTGTCCGACACGAAACCATCAGCGACCCAGGCCGGATCGCGCGGTGCCTTGAGTGCCTGGGCCAGCCAGTGGCGCACGCGGCCCTGGTCTCCGGTTTCGGCCTCTTCGATGTCGGCCAAAAGCAGGAAGGCGGCTTCGCGCGGCTGCATGCGGGCTGCCGCTTCCGCCTTGGCGCGGGCCTTGGCGAATTCCTGCGCGTCGAGTGCGGCCTGGGCGACGACGAGAAGGGATTCGACGTTGTTCGGGCGCAGCGCCTCCAGCCGTTCGGCGCGCTTCAGCCGGTCGAGCGTGGAATCGCCGCTGCGGGCCCTGACATAGGCCTGGCCGATTTCGGGATGCGGTGTCGATTTCCATGCCTGTTCGAGGATTGAGGCGGCCCTGCGCACCCCGCCTTCGCGAAACAACGCCTTCGCGGCAATGAGGGCTGCCGGAATGAAATCGGCGGCGAGCTTCAGCGCCTGTTGCGCGTCGTCGCGGGCACCCGTCGGGTTGCCTTCCAGCTTTTCGCCGGCGCGCGCCGTCAAGAGGACCGCGTGCAGACGGTTGGCGTCGCCCTTTTCGACGACACGGGCGGCCTTTTGCTGTTCGAGCAGCCGGATCGCATCGTCCCATCGGCCGGCCTGGCTGCGATATTCGAGCGTCGCCTGTGCGGCCCAGGGCAGATAAGGCGCATTGTCTGCAGCCTTCTCGGCATATTGACGGGCGGCCTCGTTGGCCCCGAGGCGGCGGGCCTCCAGATAAAGGCCGCGCAGACCGAGTTCGCGTGTCTCGGGATCGTTGGCCATCGCCTCGAATTTGGCGCGCGCCTCGTCATGGCGGCCTTCGATCAGGGCCGCCTGGGCCTCGAGCAGGTTGATCAGCGGCTCCTGATCGGCGCGGATAAGGCCGCGCGAGCGGGCGGCCATCTTGCGGGCGAGCAGCGCGTTGCCGGCGCCGGCGGCGATCAGGCCGGTCGACAACGCCTGATAACCGCGGTCGCGCTTGCGGGCACGGAAATACCGCGTCACCGAATGCGGCGAGGTCCAGACCAGGCGGATGAACCACCAGACGATCATCACGGCGGCGATAAGAGCGATGATCGCGCTGACCGCGACGATTAGCTTGGTCTGGTAGATCTGACCCTCCCAGATCAGCGAGAGGTCGCCTGGACGATCGGCGAACCAGGAGAAGCCATAGGCGAGAAGCAGCACGAAGAGGGCAAAGAGGACAAGGCGGATCAGCATGGTCTCATCCCTCCTTGCCGGTGCCGGAAACGGCTTTCGACAGCGCCCCGCCGACCAGTTCCTCGACGCGGATACGCGCCTCGAGCGATTGCTTGAAGGCGGCGGACGCCTGCTTGCCGGGAGCCGGCAGATTGTTCCATTCGGCGGAAGCAGCTGGCAGATCGCCGCTCTTCACTTTGTCCTCCATGCGGGCGGCGATGGCTTCGACGCTGTCGCCCTCGATATTGCCGACGGGACGGACTGATACCAGCGACTTGGCGCTCGACATCAACCGGTCCGACCAGCTCTCGTTCGGATCCGGCTGGTTGACGGCTTCTATGATCGCCGTGGCAACATCTGGAACTTGACGCATGAGTTCCGCGCGCGAGGGAATGCCGGTCTCGGCAAAGGCTCGGAGGTCGGCAACGGCGGGATCGTCAGGGGCGACGCCGGCGAAAGTATCGAGTTCGGCCAGGAACGGCCCACCGCGATCGATCGCCGCCTTGAGGGCGGCCGCCGCGATTGCCCGGGCGACGGCAACATCCTCGCGCGGCTCGTTCAGTTTCTTCTCAGCCTCGTCGAGACGCTTGGCGATATCGGCGCCGCTCGTCGTCTGGTGCTCGGAAGACTGGGCGAGCGTGGCGCGCAGCTGGTCGACCTGGCCGGTCAGCTCGGCAATCTTCTGGTTGAGTGCCTCGACATTTGCCGAATCGGCCGGTGCGGCGGCTGCGGGCGCCTTGGCAGTCGTTTCCAGCGCGGCGATGCGCTTTTCAAGCGCGCCGTCATCTGTACTCGCTGGATTGGCGGCAAGATTCGCGAGCGTCTGCTTCAAGCCATCGATCTCCCCGGAAAGATCGGCGATGTCAGGCGATGTCGCCTGCGGCTCGGAGGAACCCGGGAGATAGCCGGCATATTGAATGGCGCCGGCGCCAAGCAGCGCCACCAGGCCGCCGAAGATGCCGGCGGCGATCAGGCCGGAGGTGGCGGCGCGGCGCGGCTGCTCGGGAGGAGGCGCGAAGGCAGGCTCCGGGGCTGCCGGTTCCTCCTCCGGAACGTCCGTTGCAGGCTGGTCCTCTTGTTCGGCTTGTTCGTGTTCGGGTTGCTCCTGCTCGGCCCGTCCCTGTTCGAACTGCGGCGCAGCCTCGGTTTCGGGCGTCACGCCGGCATCGGCGGAGCTGTTGTCGGCGTTGCCGACATCATTCTCAACCGGCTTTTCGGTATCGGCTGCAGAGGCGAAATCCTGTGCTTCGAGGTCGATCGTGACCGGCTCGTCGGCGCTCTTCGAATGGCGTGGCGGGTTTCCCGATACCATGAGGTCCTCTTTATCCTGCATTGCAACGAAACTAGACAGTGATGCCAATTAAGGGAAGAGGTTAGATCAAATTTGGGCGGCTAAAGCATTCAAAGCAGCGACAAAAGACTTTTCTCATCCGGCATCGGCGCAATCGCCGCATTTTTTTCAGCGCCGCCGGGACAGCCTGCGCGACGGCCTCGCTGAGGCAGAGAAGGCGGATTCCGCTTCCTACCGACAGGGCCGAGCGAAGTTCCGCCACGCCAAAAAAATCGTCAGCTGTCTGCCGGGAATAGAAGAGAACGGCCTGCGGCGGCGTGCCTGCGAAGATAGCCTCGATCTCGGCCGGGCCAGGGGCGACAGGCTGCATGCGGTAACATTCGGCGACGGAAAAGCCGATGCCGAGCTGGCGCAATCCGGCTTCGAACGTTTCCGCACGCGGCGTGCCGGCAAGGTAGAGCAGGCCGTCTGCCGCCTGCGCGGCGACGAGCTCAGCGAGATTGCGGCCGTTGCCGCTAGAGGACGCGACCGATCGGAAGCCGAGGCCGCGCGCTGCCTTGGCCGTTGTCTCTCCAACCGCGAAAAGCGGGCGGGCAAGATGCGGACGGAGTTGTTCGCCGAGAACGGAGATGACCCTGACGGCTTCGGCGCTGGTCACGGCGATCGCGCCGCTGGTTCTTGCAAGCGCGGCTGCGGCTGCGGCGCTGTCGTGCGCCGGCTGGCGTATTGGCAGCAGCAGCGGCTCGTGGCCCATGTCGCGCAGACGTTGTGCGGTTTTCTCAGCCGAATGCGCGGGGCGGGTGACGAGCACGCGCATGGCCGCGTCAGTGCCAGTCGTCGAAAAAGGCGCTGCCGGCCCTTGCGCGCACGTCCTGGCCGGCGCGGGTGCCGAGTGCGGCCGCATCGCGGCGGTGGCCGTCGGTCGTCACCGCATGCTGGCTGCGGCCGTCGGGGGTGATGATGAGGCCGGAGAAGCGGATCAGATCGCCTTCGCAGACGGCATAACCGCCGATCGGCGTGCGGCAGGAGCCGTCGAGCGCGGCGAGGAAGGCGCGTTCGCAGGAGACGGTGTCGAAGGTCGCGGCATCGTTGACCGGCGCCAACAGATCGTCGATCTGAGTGTCGCCGATACGGCTTTCGAGGCAGATCGCCCCCTGCGCCGGCGCCGGCGGGAAGGTGTCGGGGTCGAGAATATCTGTGAGAACCTCGACCTTGCCCAGGCGTTTCAGGCCAGCAAGCGCCAGCAAGGTCGCGTCGACCTGGCCCTCTTCGAGCTTGCGCAGGCGTGTTTCCACCAGGCCGCGGAAGGTCACGACATTGATATCCGGCCGCATGCGGCGGATCAGCGCCTGGCGGCGTAGCGACGACGAGCCGACGGTAGCGCCATGCGGCAGGTCGATCAGTTTGGGCGCGGTGCGGCCGATGACGGCGTCGCGGATATCTTCGCGCGGCAGATAGGCAGAGAGATAGAGGCCTTCGGGCAGTGTCGTCGGCATGTCCTTGGCGGAGTGCACGGCGAAATCCAGCTCGCCGGATACAAGCTGCTGTTCGAGCTCCTCGGTGAAAAGGCCCTTGCCGCCGATCTCGGCCAGCGACCGGTCGGTGATGCGGTCGCCCTTGGTCGTCAGCACGACGATCTCGAACATCTCCTCGGGCAGATGATGCGCCGCCATCAGCCTGTCGCGGGCCTCATGCGCCTGGGCAAGCGCCAGCGGGCTGCCCCGCGTGCCGATCCGGAAAGGTTTTGTTTGCATCCGCTCAGTTCCGTTGTTACCGGAGTTCTCGTAAACGGGTTTCCATCCCATCGCAATCAACGAACAGGCCTCATGGTTCCCTTTCTGCGCATCCTTGGCATCGAAACGAGCTGCGACGAGACCGCGGCGGCGGTCGTCGAGCGCGATGCGGAGGGAAATGCCAACGTGCTCTCCGACGTGGTGCTGTCCCAGCTCGACGAGCATAGCGCTTATGGCGGCGTGGTGCCCGAGATTGCGGCGCGCGCCCATGTCGAGGCGCTGGACGAGCTGATCGAGGAGGCGCTGGACCGCGCCAATGTGTCGCTTGATGAAGTCGACGCCATCGCGGCGACGTCCGGGCCGGGGCTGATCGGCGGGCTGCTGGTCGGATTGATGACCGGCAAGGCGATCGCGAGGGCCGCCGGCAAACCGCTCTATGCGGTCAACCATCTCGAAGGCCATGCGCTGACGGCGCGGCTGACCGACGGACTTGCCTTTCCCTATCTGATGCTGCTCGTCTCCGGCGGCCATACCCAGCTTATCCTGGTGCGCGGCGTCGGCGAGTATCAGCGCTGGGGCACGACGATCGACGATGCGCTCGGCGAGGCTTTCGACAAGACGGCAAAGCTGCTCGGTCTGCCCTATCCCGGCGGTCCGGCGGTGGAACGGATGGCGCGGGACGGCAATCCCGACCGCTTCGCCTTTCCGCGGCCGCTGGTCGGCGAGGCGCGGCTCGATTTCTCCTTCTCCGGCTTGAAGACGGCGGTGCGGCAGGCGGCACAGGATATCGCCCCGCTCAGCGATCAGGATGTGGCCGATATCTGCGCCTCGTTCCAGAAAGCGATTTCGCGGACGTTGAAGGATCGCATCGGCCGCGGCTTGCAGCGGTTCAAGACGGAATTTGCTGCGATCGATGAGAAGCCCGCTCTCGTCGTTGCCGGCGGTGTCGCCGCCAATCTCGAACTGCGCGGCACGCTGCAGGCGCTCTGTGATAAAAATGGCTTCCGCTTCATTGCGCCGCCGCTGCACCTCTGCACCGACAATGCGGTGATGATCGCCTGGGCGGGACTGGAGCGCATGGCGACGGGCGTTGCGCCGGATTCGCTCGACGTCCAGCCGCGTTCGCGCTGGCCGCTCGATTCCAATGCGGAAACGCTGATCGGTTTCGGCAAGAGAGGGGCCAAGGCATGAGCGAAAATATCGCCGTCGTCGGATCGGGAGCTTTCGGAACGGCGCTCGCCGCCGTCATCGCCCTTGCCGGCCGCAGCGCGGTGACGCTTGTCGGGCGCAATCCGTCGCTGATTTCAGATCTGAAGGCCGAACGGCTGCATGACGCGGTGCTGCCTGGCATATCTCTTCCCGATACGCTGGAATTTGCCGCCGAGCCGGAGGCAATCGCCGGCGCCTCCATCGTGCTTTTTGCCATGCCGTCGCAGGCGCAGGCCGATGCGGCCCGGCAATACGGCCCCTATCTCGCCAAGGATGCCATCGTCGTCACCTGCGCCAAGGGCATCGAGCGGGCGACCGGTAATCTTCTGACCGACATGCTGGAACGGGAACTGCCGGACCATGCCGTCGCCGTGCTTTCCGGCCCGGGTTTTGCCGCCGATATCGCCAAGGGCCTGCCGACCGCGATGGCGATTGCGGCTGAGGATATGCAGATCGCCGAGCGGCTCGCCCAGGCGATATCAGGCCGGACCTTCCGGCTTTATGCCTCCAGCGACCGCATCGGCGTGCAGCTCGGCGGCGCATTGAAGAATGTGCTGGCGATCGCCTGCGGCATCGTCGAAGGCGGCGGCATCGGCGATTCCGCCCGTGCGGCGCTGATTGCGCGTGGGCTTGCGGAAATGTCGCGCTTCGTCGTCGCCAAGGGCGGTCAGGCCGATACGGTGCGCGGGCTTTCCGGTCTCGGCGATCTGGTGCTGACGGCAACCAGCCATCAATCGCGAAACCTTCGCTTCGGCATCGCGCTCGGGCGCGGCGAAAAGGTCGATCCGCTGCAGGGCGCGCTGGTGGAAGGCGCGCTTGCCGCCTCCGTCGCCTCGCGGCTTGCCGCGGAGCTTGCAGTCAGCATGCCGATCACCGACGCCGTTTCCGCCATCATCGACGGCAGGCTCGACATAGCAGAAGCGATCGAGCAGCTGATGACGCGCCCCATTACCACCGAATAGGAGACAGACATGCTTTTCGCCCTTCTCTGCAAGGACAAGCCGGGCCATCTGAAAGTGCGCATGGAAACACGGCCGCCTCATCTTGAGTATCTGAACGGGCTGAACGCCGAGGGCACGCTGAAGATCGCCGGCCCGTTTCTCGATGATGAGGGTAAGGCCTGCGGCAGCCTGATTATCGTCGAAGCTGAGACAAAGGAGGCGGCGCGGGCGCTTGCCGATGCCGACCCTTATGCCAAGGCCGGCTTGTTCGAAAGCGTCGAGGTGAAGGCCTACAACTGGGTATTCAACAAGCCGGAGGCGTGAGGCATGGCGCACTGGCTCTATAAATCAGAACCTGCCTCCTGGTCCTGGGAGCAGCAGAAGGCCGCCGGCGAAAAGGGCACGGAATGGACCGGCGTTCGCAACTATCTGGCGCGCAACAACATGCGGGCGATGCAGATCGGCGACAAGGGCTTCTTCTACCACTCCAATGACGGGCTGGAGATTGTCGGGATCGTCGAAGTCTCAGCCCTGTCGCAGCCCGATTCCACCGCCAAGGGCGATCCGAAGTGGGATTGCGTCCACATTCGCGCCGTCATGGACATGCCGAAGCCGGTGACGTTGAAGGACGTCAAGGCGAGCGAGAAGCTTGCCAAGATGTCGCTCGTCACCTCCATGCGGCTTTCCGTGCAGCCGGTGACGGATGACGAATGGGCCGAAGTCTGCCGCATGGGCGGGCTGGACAATCCGCCGCGTTGAAGACCGATCCGGAAGCCTTCATCCGCGCCAATACCAGCGTGATGGCGCCGCCGCATGTGCCGGAGATCTCGCTGCATCTGGCCAGCGAAGCGCATGAGCTCTGGCTGAAGACGGAGGAGGAGCTGGAGGCGACCGGCCTGCCGCCGCCCTTCTGGGCTTTTGCCTGGGCGGGCGGCCAGGGACTGGCGCGCTACGTCCTCGATCATCCGGAGATGGTGCGCGGCAAGCGCGTGCTGGATTTCGCCAGCGGTTGCGGCCTCGTCGGCATTGCGGCTGCGATGGCCGGTGCCCTGGAGGTAACGGCCGCCGATATCGATCCCTGGACGGAGAGCGCGATCCGGTTGAATGCCGAGACCAATGGCGTTGCGCTGGGGTTTAACGGCACCGATCTGATCGGCAAACCCGTCGATGCGGATATCGTGCTTGCCGGCGACGTCTTCTACGACCGCGCGTTTGCCGATGCGCTCATTCCCTGGCTGTCGCGGCTGGCGGTGGAGGGCAAGCTGGTTCTGGTCGGCGATCCCGGCCGCAGCTACCTGCCTCGGGACCGGCTGGAATTCTGCGCGGTTTACGAGGTGCCGGTGACGCGGGCGCTCGAAGACAGCGAAATCAAGAAGACGACGGTGTGGCGGTTCGGTCCCGGCTCAGCCGAATCCAGAGTATGATGCCGAAAAGTGTGAGCGGTTTTCGGGCGATATCATGCTCTAACCCTTTAATTTAGAACAGGATTCAGATTTTAGGCCGACAGGGCCTAAAATCATCGTGTTCTAAGGCCGGATGACGCAGACATTGGCCTCGTAGGTGCAAGGGTCGTCCTGGACGGCGACGTCGATGACCTTTGCCTTCGGGGCCAGCGGCTCGGGCCGCGGCGCGGGATAGAAACCGTAGCCGGCGCCGCCGACATAGGTTCCGCCATCGACCTGATAGACATAGGAAGAGCCGGCATAGTTATCGCCGCCGTCCTCAACCCGTGCCTGAGGCAAGACGACGATGAGGCTGCCGCGGGTCACCCGATCTGTTGCCGCCGACGAAAACTGCTTCAAGAACGGCATCCGCTCTCTGCCGTGCCGGCGGCCATAGCTGTTGTCGAAACGGATGCCGCGATCGCGCCAGCTTGCCCGTTCGCCGAGAAACAATCCGTTGTGAAGGGCGTGGCGATGGGCAAGGAAGCGTTGATCGGGAAAGCGACGGTCGGTGAAGCGATGATCAACACGGCGCTCGCCGGCAGCGGCGGGCAGTGCGGCAAGCGCGGCGAGTGCAAGCAGGGTGACTGCGCATAGACTGCGAAACATGGACGCCGGCCTCCGGAATTCCGATCGTTAACAAATCGTTAACGCCAGATTGCGCCAAAAGCGGCAGCTTGTCCATGCAGTCTCGGGAGAACGGCCCAATTATTGAGCCGGAAACACCAGTTTCGTTAGCCTGCAAATTTCGTGGTAACCCCAATCGATTAAATTAAGGCAAGACAGCGATTGTGCTTGTCGTCGGCGTTTCCGGTGATTAAACGTCGCAATTGATGCAACGCACACAGAGAATACGTCATCGTGTGGTTGACTGAGCATGCTCCGAAATCCGGGAGCGCAGAGAAGCCGCCGCGAGGTTCTGATGGCGAACGTGACAAATAACCGGCCCCTGTCGCCGCATTTGCAAATCTACAAACCTATTCCCACCATGGTCATGTCCATCGTCCACCGCATTACCGGTGGCGCGCTGTATGTCGGGACGCTGCTCGTCGCCTGGTGGCTGATCGCAGCGGCAAGCGGCCAAGGCTCCTACGACTGGGCCAACTGGGTGCTCGGCAGCCTTCTCGGCAAGCTCGTGCTGCTCGGCTATACCTGGGCGCTGCTGCACCACATGCTCGGCGGCTTCCGCCACTTCATGTGGGATCTCGGCTACGGCTTCGGGAAGGAATTCTCGACCAAGCTCGCCATTGCCAACATCATCGGGTCGCTCTGTCTGACCGTGCTGGTCTGGGTGATCGGCTTCCTCATTCGCTTCTGAAGGTCCTCTCATGGATATGCGCACCCCCTCGGCAAGGTTCGCGGGCTCGGCTCCGCCAAGGACGGCACGGACCATTTCTGGCGCCAGCGTCTGACGGCCGTCGCCAATGTTCCACTCATCCTTTTCTTCCTCTTCTTCATGATCGCCTATGCAGGCGCGCCGTATGCGGATGTGGTTCGCGCCTTGTCGAACCCCTTCGTCGCGGTCGTCATGGGACTTATGGTGATTTCAGGCGTCATCCACATGAAGCTCGGCATGCAGGTGATCATCGAGGATTACGTGCACGGCGAGTTCGGCAAGATCGCTCTTCTGATGCTGAACACCTTCTTTGCGATCCTGATCGCCGGCCTCTGTCTCTTCGCCATTCTGAAAATCGCATTCGTAGGATAAGCTCGATATGGCACCGACTTCACCCGCCCAGAACGGCAAGGCCTACAAATATGTCGATCACTCCTACGACGTGATCGTCGTCGGCGCCGGCGGCGCCGGCTTGCGCGCCACGCTGGGGATGGCCGAGCAGGGTTTCCGCACGGCCTGCATCACCAAGGTGTTCCCGACCCGCTCGCACACGGTCGCGGCGCAGGGCGGGATTGCCGCCTCGCTGCGCAACATGACGCCCGACAGCTGGCAGTGGCATCTCTACGACACCGTCAAGGGGTCCGACTGGCTCGGCGACGTCGACGCCATGCAGTATCTGACCATGGAAGCGCCGAAGGCGGTCTATGAGCTCGAGCATTACGGCGTGCCGTTCTCGCGCAACGAGGAAGGCAAGATCTACCAGCGCCCGTTTGGCGGCCATATGCAGAATTACGGCGAAGGCCCGCCGGTGCAGCGCACCTGCGCCGTTGCCGACCGCACCGGCCACGCCATCCTGCACACGCTCTACGGCCAGTCGCTGCGCCACAACGCCGAATTCTTCATCGAGTATTTCGCGCTCGACCTGATCATGTCGGAAGACGGCAGCCGCTGCACCGGCGTTGTCGCCTGGTGCCTCGATGACGGCACGATCCATCGCTTCGCTGCCAAGATGGTGGTGCTGGCGACCGGCGGCTACGGCCGCGCCTATTTCTCGGCAACCTCAGCCCATACCTGCACCGGCGACGGCGGCGGCATGGTGGCGCGCGCGGGCCTGCCGTTGCAGGACATGGAATTCGTGCAGTTCCACCCGACCGGCATCTACGGTTCGGGCTGTCTGATCACCGAAGGCGCACGCGGCGAAGGCGGTTATCTGGTCAACTCCGAGGGCGAACGCTTCATGGAGCGCTACGCGCCGTCGGCCAAGGACCTTGCCTCGCGTGACGTCGTTTCGCGCTGCATGACGCTGGAGATCCGCGAAGGCCGCGGCGTCGGCAAGAACAAGGACCACATCTTCCTGCATCTCGACCATCTCGATCCGGCCGTGCTGCACGAGCGGCTGCCGGGGATCTCCGAGAGCGCCAAGATCTTTGCCGGCGTCGACGTCACCCGCGAGCCGATCCCGGTCCTGCCGACGGTTCATTACAATATGGGCGGCATTCCCACCAATTATTGGGGCGAGGTGCTGAACGCCGACGGCGCCAATCCGGAACGGATCATCCCCGGGCTGATGGCCGTCGGTGAAGCCGGCTGCGCGTCGGTGCACGGCGCCAACCGCCTCGGCTCCAACTCGCTGATCGACCTCGTGGTCTTCGGCCGCGCCGCGGCGATCCGCGCCGGCGAAGTGATCGACCGCGCCGCGCCGATCCCACATCTCAATGTCGCAGCCTGCGACAAGATCATGGACCGTTTCGACGGGCTGCGCCACGCCAGCGGCGCCACGCCAACGGCGGAACTGCGCGAGAAAATGCAGCGCGCCATGCAGGAAGACGCGGCCGTCTTCCGCACCCAGGAATCGCTGGAATCCGGCTGCCGGCGCATCTCGGCGATCTGGCAGGAAATGCGTGATATCAAGGTTACCGACCGCTCGATGATCTGGAACTCGGATCTTGTGGAGACGCTGGAGCTGCAGAACCTCATGGCCAACGCCATCACGACGATCTACGGCGCCGAGGCCCGCAAGGAGAGCCGCGGTTCGCATGCCCGCGAGGATTATACCGAGGGTGCATTTGCCGGCCGCGACGACGTCAATTGGCGCAAGCACACGCTCGCCTGGGTCGGCGAAGCAGGCGACGTCAAGCTCGACTACCGCCCGGTTCACACCCAGCTGATCGCCGAAGGCATCGATCCGTACAAGATCGAGCCGAAGGCTCGCGTGTACTGATCTCAAGAGGAACCGGATATGGTTGAACTCGCTCTCCCCAAGAATTCTCAGATGCGCGAAGGCAAGGTCTGGCCGAAGCCGGCGGGTGCGACAAACACCCGCGAATTCCGCGTATACCGCTGGAGCCCGGATGACGGGCAGAACCCGTCGATCGATACCTTCTACATCGATGTCGACGATTGTGGCCCGATGGTGCTCGACGGCCTGCTGTACATCAAGAACAAGATCGACCCGACGCTGACGCTGCGCCGGTCCTGTCGCGAGGGCATCTGCGGCTCCTGCGCGATGAATATCGACGGTACGAACACGCTTGCCTGCACCAAGGGCCTCGACGATATCACCGGCGCGGTGAAGATCTATCCGCTGCCGCATTTGCCTGTCGTCAAGGATCTGGTGCCTGACCTCACCAACTTCTACGCCCAGCATCGTTCGATCGAGCCCTGGCTGAAGACGGTATCGCCGGCGCCCGCCAAGGAATGGAAGCAGAGCCATGAGGACCGGCAGAAGCTCGACGGTCTTTATGAATGCATCCTCTGCGCCTGCTGCTCGACCTCCTGTCCGAGCTATTGGTGGAACGGCGACCGCTATCTCGGTCCGGCCGTTCTGCTGCAGGCCTATCGCTGGCTGATCGACTCCAGAGACGAGGCCACCGGCGAACGTCTCGACAACCTCGAGGATCCGTTCCGCCTGTATCGCTGCCACACGATCATGAATTGCGCGCAGACCTGCCCGAAGGGTCTCAACCCGGCCAAGGCGATCGCCGAAATCAAGAAGATGATGGTCGAGCGCCGGGTCTGATCAACGTATGCATGCCAATGGCGGAATAGACGGCTTCGATCCCGAAGCCGTCAGAGAGATCAGGTCACGGCTCGCCTCGGTGCGCGAGCAGGGTATCCGTATCGGTTTTGCGATCGAAAGCGGCAGCCGCGCCTGGGGATTTCCGTCGCCCGACAGCGATTATGACTGCCGCTTCGTCTATATCCGTCCCGTCGAGCACCACCTCGCCCTTGCTTCCGTGCGCGATGTCATCGAATTTCCGATCATCGGCGATATCGATACCGGCGGCTGGGATCTGCGAAAGGCGCTGCTGCTTGCGCTCAAGGGAAACGCGGTGGTGGTCGAATGGCTGAAATCGCCGATCGCTTATGAAGAGGAATCGGGTTTTCGCTCGCGTCTCGCCGCGCTGCTCGATCTCATCATGGTGCCGGAAAAGGTCGCTGCTCATTATGTCGGGCTCATGCGGCAGCATTTTCAGAGCCAGGGCGAGGGGGCGATTAAGCTGAAGAAGTTTCTTTATGCCGTGCGTCCGGCCATCGCGCTCGAATGGATGCGCCAGCGTTCGTTTCGCGTGCTGCCACCGATGAATATGCTGGAATGTCTCGAGGCGATCTCGATCGCTCCTGACCTTCGAACGGCGATACTCGATCTCGTGCATGTCAAGAAACAGACGCGCGAAATGGGGGAGGGGCTGCCGCCGATGCTGGTGCAATCCTTTCTGAAGAGCTCGTTCGAGCGTTATTCCGAGATATTGCGGGAGTTCGACCGGGATCCGGATAGAGATCAGCACGCGCAACACCTTGCTGACAAATTCTATGTGCAGGAAGTTTTGCAGCGGGACAGTTGAACTGTATCGTTTTTCGGTTAGTTGTTGTCACGGGCAATTTATGCCGTCCGACTTGATTAACCAAAGCGAGTTACGATAATCGGACTTGTCTCACGCCCGTTTCTCTGCGGCGCTAGCCGAAATCAGGAGTATGATGATGCAGTTGCGATATGCGATGACAGGTCTGGTGGTGGCTCTCGCTCTAGCCGGTTGTCAGCGTACGGCATATGATTACAACTCCAGCCCGAATGCCGGGCCGGCGCCGTTGACGGCGCAGCCGGTTCCCTCGGTTCAGGGTGGGCAGCTTCCGCCGGTCAACAATTCGCAATTCCCGGCGGCGCCGGCATCGACGGCACCGATGCCGGGCGCGCAGTCCGGCGCAATGGCTGCGAATGCGCTCGATGTCACCAAGGAATCGATGGTCGGAAGCTGGCGTGTCAATGGCAGCTGCGACATGTTCCTGACGCTCACCAATCTCGGCAGTGGTTCGCGCGGCGGCACGCGCGGCTGTGTCGGCGAGCTGACGGCGATGGGATCCTGGGAGGTTGCCGGCAAGCAGGTGCTGCTCAAGGACCGTTCGGGCAACCAGCTCGGCAGCGTCTACAAGACGGCCGACAACCGCTTCGAGGGCCAGACCAGCACGGGCCAGCAGATCAGCCTCAGCCGGTAACAAATACCGGCGCGGTAACAAATACCGGCGCGGTAACGATCCGGCGGCCCCGCCGATGACTGACAGGCGGATATGCCCTCATGCAGCCAATGCCAGATTATGCGCTCAGCGTCTGCGAACAGCTTAAATCGCTGACACTTTCCGGTGCGCTGCAGGTCGATGCCGCCCAGATGGATGTGGCCAAAAGCCTGGATCGGGTGCTTGCCGGGCTGAAGCAGCAACGGCCAGCGGCAAAATCGAGCGCGCTTGGCTGGCTGTTTGCCGCCAAGAAGAAATCCGCCGCCGGCATCAAGGGACTGTATATCCACGGCAGCGTCGGACGCGGCAAGACCATGCTGATGGACATGTTCTTCTCGATGGCGCCCTGCAAAAAGAAGCGGCGGGCGCATTTCCACGAATTCATGGCGGATGTGCATAACCGCATCGCAACGCATCGGCTGAAGCTCAAGAACGGCGAGACGAAGCAGGCCGACCCGATGCCGCCGGTTGCCGCCGCCCTCTACGAGGAAGCGGAGCTGCTCTGCTTCGACGAATTCACGGTCACCGATATCGCCGATGCGATGATCCTGTCGCGGCTGTTCTCCGAGCTTTTCGCGCGCGGATGCGTGCTGGTCGCGACCTCGAATGTTGAGCCCGACAATCTGTACCCGGATGGCCTCAACCGCGGCCTCTTCCTGCCCTTCGTCGCCCTTCTCAAGCAGCACGTCGACGTCGTCACCCTGGATTCGCCGACCGATTACCGGATGGAGAAGCTGAGCAGCCAGCCGGTCTATCTGGTGCCGATCAACGATCATAACGACATGGCGATGGATGCGTCCTGGACGCAGGCGCTGCACGGGCGCAAGGCGCAGCCGCTGGATATTCCGATGAAGGGGCGCCACATCCACGTGCCGCTCGCCGCCGAGCGCATGGCGCGGTTTTCCTTCATCGATCTGTGCGACAGGCCGCTCGGGGCGGTCGACTTTCTGGCGATCGCCGAGCGCTTCGACACGGTCTTTCTCGATCACGTTCCCTTGCTCGGGCCGGAAAAACGGAACCAGATCAAACGCTTCATCATTATGGTCGATACGTTCTACGACCATGCCGTGCGGCTCTACATTTCCGCGGCGGCCATGCCGGAGGAACTATTGCTGCACCGTCGGGGCACGGAGGGGTTTGAATTCGACCGCACGGCATCACGGCTATTTGAGATGCGCAGTGCCGAATATCTTGCGCTGCACCACGAGAAGCGCGCCGCCGAATAACAATTTGGTGACATAATATCTTACGTTTACGTAAGAATTTTTGTATCTAAACGATTGAAATTGCTGCATCAAAATTAATGGATTGCCATTTTTGGGCTTTCGGTCTATGCGATTGCGTCATTGGGCGGTGCCTTGACGCGTCGTTCACCGAATTTGATGGCAAAGGAAACAGCGAAATGGCGCGTAACAAGATCGCACTCATTGGTTCTGGCATGATTGGTGGCACGCTGGCGCACCTCGCCGGCCTGAAGGAACTGGGCGACATTGTCCTCTTCGACATTGCGGACGGCATTCCTCAGGGTAAGGGTCTCGATATCTCTCAGTCCTCGCCGGTCGAAGGCTTCGACGTCAATCTGACGGGCGCCAGCGACTATTCCGCGATCGAAGGCGCTGACGTCTGCATCGTCACCGCCGGCGTTGCCCGCAAGCCGGGCATGAGCCGCGACGATCTTCTCGGCATCAATCTCAAGGTCATGGAGCAGGTCGGCGCCGGCATCAAAAAATACGCCCCGAACGCTTTCGTAATCTGCATCACCAACCCGCTCGACGCCATGGTCTGGGCGCTGCAGAAGTTTTCCGGCCTTCCGGCCAACAAAGTCGTCGGCATGGCCGGCGTTCTCGACTCCTCGCGCTTCCGTCTGTTCCTCGCCAAGGAATTCAACGTCTCCGTCCAGGACGTCACCGCCTTCGTGCTCGGCGGCCACGGCGACACGATGGTGCCGCTCGCCCGCTACTCGACGGTCGGCGGCATTCCGCTCACCGACCTCGTCACGATGGGCTGGGTCACCAAGGAACGCCTCGAAGAGATCATCCAGCGCACCCGTGACGGCGGCGCCGAAATCGTCGGCCTGCTGAAGACCGGCTCGGCCTATTACGCGCCGGCCGCCTCGGCGATCGAGATGGCCGAATCCTACCTCAAGGACAAGAAGCGCGTTCTGCCCTGCGCGGCTCACCTGAGCGGCCAGTACGGCGTCAAGGACATGTATGTCGGCGTTCCCACCGTCATCGGCGCCGGCGGCGTTGAGCGCATCATCGAGATCGATCTCAACAAGACCGAGAAGGAAGCCTTCGACAAGTCCGTCGGCGCCGTCGCCGGTCTCTGCGAAGCCTGCATCAATATCGCGCCTGCCCTCAAGTAATTGGCGCTGACGTAATCCAAACAGGGATAGACCCATGAACATTCATGAATATCAAGCCAAGGCTCTGCTGAAGGGCTATGGCGCGCCAGTCGCCGAGGGTGTGGCTATTCTTAAGGTCGAAGAGGCTGAGGCTGCCGCCAAGTCGCTTCCCGGCCCGCTTTACGTGGTCAAGAGCCAGATCCACGCCGGCGGCCGCGGCAAGGGCAAGTTCAAGGAACTGTCGCCGGAGGCCAAGGGTGGCGTGCGTCTCGCCAAGTCGATCGACGAAGTGGTTGCCCATGCCAAGGAAATGCTCGGGCATACGCTGGTGACGGCGCAGACCGGCGACGCCGGCAAGCAGGTCAACCGCCTCTATATCGAAGACGGCGCCGACATCGCTCGCGAGCTCTATTGCTCGCTGCTGGTCGACCGTTCGGTCGGCCGCGTGGCTTTCGTGGTTTCCACCGAGGGCGGCATGGACATCGAGGCTGTCGCCCATGACACGCCGGAGAAGATCCAGACGATTGCCATCGATCCGGAAGCTGGCGTGACGGCTGCCGACGTTACTGCGATTTCCAAGGCTCTGCAGCTCGACGGTGCGGCCGCCGAAGATGCGAAGTCGCTCTTCCCGGCGCTCTACAAGGCCTTCAACGAGAAAGACATGGCGCTGCTCGAGGTCAATCCGCTGATCGTCATGAAGGATGGTCATCTGCGGGTTCTCGACGCGAAGATGTCCTTCGACGGCAATGCGCTCTTCCGTCACGACGACGTCAAGACGCTGCGCGACGAAACCGAAGAAGACGCCAAGGAAATCGAGGCCTCGAAGTGGGACCTCGCTTATGTCGCGCTCGACGGCAATATCGGCTGCATGGTCAACGGCGCGGGCCTTGCCATGGCGACGATGGATATCATCAAGCTTTACGGCAAGGAGCCGGCCAACTTCTGCGACGTCGGCGGCGGCGCCGGCAAGGAGAAGGTTGCTGCGGCTTTCAAGATCATCACTGCAGACCCCAAGGTCGAAGGCATTCTCGTCAACATCTTCGGCGGCATCATGAAGTGCGATGTCATCGCCGAGGGCGTCATTGCCGCGGTCAAGGAAGTCGGCCTCAAGGTTCCGCTGGTCGTGCGCCTTGAAGGCACCAATGTCGAGCTCGGCAAGAAGATCCTGAACGAGTTGGGTCTGGCGATTACGGCGGCTGACGACTTGGACGATGCGGCCAAGAAGATCGTCGCGGCGATCAACGGCTGAGAGCGATCATGGCCTTCCAGTCGACGCCATCTGCTGCTCATCTCCGCCTCAATGCCTTCGCCGGCACCTGGGAAGGGGAAGAGCATGTCGCGGCGTCGGCGTGGACGAGCGAAGGCAGGGCCAGCGCCGAGCTTTCCGGCGAGACGCTGTTCGGTGGATTCTTCATCGAGCAGCGCTACCGCCAGACGCGCGATGGTGCTGTTTCGTTCGAGGCCCGAAATGTTTTCGGCTTCGATGTCTCAGACCAGGCCTACAAGCTCTACCAATTCGACACCGCGGGTTTTGCGCCGCCTTCGCCGGCTTCCGGCGAGTGGCCCGGCAATGAACTCGTGCTGATGAAGACTTCGCCGCGCGGCAGACAGCGCACCGTATTCGCATTTGAAAATGAAGACTGCTACCGGATGGGCGTCAGCTTTTCGCCTGCAGGCAGCGATACTTGGCAGGAGGTCGTCAGCGGCATCTATCGTCGTTCGTCCCCCACGTCTTCCAACCTCTCCTAGACAAAGGCCTCGCATGTCTATTCTCGTCAATAAAGACACCAAGATCCTCGTGCAGGGTCTGACCGGCAAGACCGGCACGTTTCACACCGAACAGGCGCTCGCCTACTACGGCACGCAGATGGTCGGCGGTATCCACCCGAAGAAGGGCGGCGAAACCTGGTCCGGCGGAAAGGGCGAAAGCCTGCCGATCTTCGCGACCGTTGCCGAGGGCAAGGAAAAGACCGGCGCCGACGCGACCGTCATCTATGTTCCGCCGGCCGGTGCCGCCGACGCGATCATCGAGGCTATCGATGCCGAGATCCCGTTCATCACCTGCATCACCGAAGGCATCCCGGTCATGGACATGGTGCGCGTCAAGGCTCGCCTCGACCGCTCCAAGTCGCGGCTGCTCGGCCCCAATTGCCCGGGCATCCTGACGCCGGAAGAATGCAAAATCGGCATCATGCCGGGCTCGATCTTCCGCAAGGGTTCGGTCGGCATCGTGTCCCGCTCGGGCACGCTGACCTATGAAGCCGTCTTCCAGACCTCCAACGAAGGCCTCGGCCAGACGACGGCCGTCGGCATCGGCGGCGACCCGGTCAAGGGCACCGAGTTTATCGACGTGCTGGAAATGTTCCTGGCCGACGAAGCCACGACCTCCATCATCATGATCGGCGAAATCGGCGGCTCCGCAGAAGAAGACGCCGCGCAGTTCCTCAAGGACGAGGCCAAGAAGGGCCGCAAGAAGCCGATGGCCGGCTTCATCGCCGGCCGCACCGCACCGAAGGGCCGCACCATGGGCCATGCCGGTGCTGTGGTCTCCGGCGGCAAGGGCGACGCGGAATCGAAGATCGCGGCGATGGAATCGGCAGGCATCAAGGTGTCGCCGTCTCCGGCCCGCCTCGGCAAGACGCTGGTTGAAGTCCTCAAGGGCTAAACCAACTTAATACCCGGGCGGAGGACGGCATCTGCGCTTCCGCCCGGTCTTGACGGCACGAGACATGCAGATGCGCCGCGGACAGGCGGCGATCGGAATGCGGCAGCCGGCGATCGAGCCGGCAAATTCATCAAAGTCAGGAGGCGGACGGAAGCGTCCGCATATCACCATGGCACGGCAAGAAGCCAATGAGCAGTTTCAGATCACCTCGTTTCTGGATGGCGCCAACGCTGCCTATATCGAGCAGCTTCATGCGCGGTACGAAGAGGACCCGGCATCGGTCGACGATCAGTGGCGCACCTTCTTCAAGGCGCTGGAGGAAGATCCCAGCGATGTGAAGAGGGCGGCCAAGGGCGCTTCCTGGCGCAAGAAGAACTGGCCGCTTCAGGCTGGCGGCGACCTGGTGTCGGCTCTCGATGGCGATTGGGGCATCGTCGAGAAGGTCATCGAAACCAAGGTGAAGGCCAAGGCCGAAGCGCAGGGCAAGCCCGCCGACGGCGCCGACGTTCTGCAGGCGACGCGCGATTCCGTCCGCGCCATCATGATGATCCGCGCTTACCGCATGCGCGGCCACCTGCATGCCAAGCTCGACCCTCTCGGCATCGCCGCTTCGGTCGACGACTATCGCGAGCTGTCGCCGGAGAATTACGGCTTCACCTCAGCCGATTACGACCGCAGGATCTTCATCGACAACGTGCTCGGCCTGGAATACGCGACCATCCGCGAGATGATCGATATCCTCGAGCGCACCTATTGCTCGACGCTCGGCGTCGAATTCATGCACATCTCCAATCCGGAAGAGAAGGCCTGGATCCAGGAGCGCATCGAAGGCCCGGACAAGGGTGTTGCCTTCTCGGCCGAAGGCAAGAAGGCGATCCTCGCCAAGCTGGTCGAAGCTGAAGGCTACGAACAGTTCCTCGACGTCAAGTTCAAGGGTACCAAGCGCTTCGGCCTCGACGGCGGCGAGTCGCTGATCCCGGCTTTGGAGCAGATCCTCAAGCGCGGCGGCCACCTCGGCCTCAAGGAAGCCGTGTTCGGCATGGCCCATCGCGGCCGCCTCAACGTGTTGTCCCAGGTCATGGGCAAGCCGCACCGGGCGATCTTCCACGAGTTCAAGGGCGGCTCCTACGCACCCGACGAAGTCGAAGGTTCGGGCGACGTCAAGTACCATCTCGGCGCCTCTTCCGACCGCGAATTCGACGGCAACAAGGTGCATGTCTCGCTGACGGCAAACCCCTCGCATCTGGAAATCGTCGATCCGGTCGTCATGGGCAAGGTTCGCGCCAAGCAGGATATGAGCGCTACCGTCTGGGACGGCGACATCATCCCGCTTTCCGAACGCGCCAAGGTTCTGCCGCTGCTGATCCATGGCGACGCAGCTTTTGCCGGCCAGGGTGTCATTGCCGAAATCCTCGGCCTGTCCGGCCTGCGCGGCCACCGCGTCGCCGGCACCATGCACGTCATCATCAACAACCAGATAGGCTTCACCACGAACCCGGCCTTCTCGCGTTCGTCGCCCTATCCGTCCGACGTCGCCAAGATGATCGAGGCGCCGATCTTCCACGTCAACGGCGACGATCCGGAAGCGGTGGTCTATGCGGCCAAGGTCGCGACCGAATTCCGCATGAAGTTCCATAAGCCCGTCGTGGTCGACCTGTTCTGCTACCGCCGCTACGGCCACAATGAAGGCGATGAGCCGTCTTTCACGCAGCCGAAGATGTACAAGGTGATCCGCGGCCACAAGACCGTGCTGCAGCTCTATGCGGCGCGCCTCGTCGCCGAGGGCCTGCTGACCGAAGGCGAAGTCGAGAAGATGAAGGCCGACTGGCGCGCTCATCTCGAACAGGAGTTCGAGGCCGGCCAGCACTATAAGCCCAATAAGGCCGACTGGCTTGATGGTGAGTGGTCGGGCCTGCGCGCCGCTGACAATGCCGACGAGCAGCGCCGCGGCAAGACCGCCGTGCCGATGAAGACGCTGAAGGAAATCGGCCGCAAGCTGTCCGAGATCCCGGCGGGCTTCAATGCGCACCGCACGATCCAGCGCTTCATGGAAAACCGCGCCAATATGATCGCCACCGGCGAGGGCATCGACTGGGCGATGGCCGAAGCGCTCTCCTTCGGCGCGCTCTGCGTCGAAGGCAGCAAGATCCGCCTGTCCGGCCAGGATTGCGAACGCGGCACCTTCTCGCAGCGCCACTCGGTTCTCTACGATCAGGAAACCGAGGAACGCTACATTCCGCTCGCCAATCTTTCGCCGACGCAGGGTCGCTACGAAGTCATCAATTCGATGCTTTCGGAAGAGGCCGTGCTCGGTTTCGAATATGGCTATTCGCTGGCCCGCCCGAATGCGCTGACGCTCTGGGAAGCGCAGTTCGGCGATTTCGCCAACGGCGCGCAGGTCGTCTTCGACCAGTTCATCTCGTCGGGCGAGCGCAAGTGGCTGCGCATGTCGGGCCTCGTCTGCCTGCTGCCGCATGGCTATGAGGGCCAGGGTCCGGAACACTCTTCGGCCCGCCTCGAGCGTTTCCTGCAGCTTTGCGCTGAGGACAACATGCAGGTCGCCAACGTCACGACGCCGGCGAACTACTTCCACATCCTGCGCCGCCAGCTGAAGCGCGACTTCCGCAAGCCGCTGATCCTGATGACGCCGAAGTCGCTGCTGCGCCACAAGCGGGCGGTCTCGACGCTTGCCGAAATGGCCGGTGAATCCGCCTTCCATCGCTTGCTCTGGGACGATGCCGAGGTGATCAAGGACGGCCCGATCAAGCTGCAGAAGGACAACAAGATCCGCCGTGTCGTCATGTGCTCCGGCAAGGTCTATTACGACCTTCTCGAAGAGCGTGAAAAGCGCGGCATCGACGACATCTATCTCCTGCGTGTCGAGCAGCTCTATCCGTTCCCGGCAAAGGCGCTGATCAACGAGCTGTCGCGCTTCCGCAATGCGGAGATGGTCTGGTGCCAGGAAGAGCCGAAGAACATGGGCGCATGGTCGTTCATCGATCCCTTCCTCGAATGGGTGCTCGCCCACATCGACGCAAAGTACCAGCGCGTCCGCTACACCGGCCGTCCGGCCGCCGCCTCGCCGGCGACAGGCCTGATGTCCAAGCATCTGTCGCAGCTCGCCGCATTCCTCGAGGATGCATTGGGCGGCTAATACAAGGGGGGCGCAAATGGCTTATTTCTTTCTGAGACTGCTGCCGCCGCGCCCCACTTTCCCGCATGACGGGACCGGAGAGGAAATCGCGGCGATGAAGCGCCATGTCGAATACTGGCACCGGCACGCGCTTGCGGGATCGGCGATCGTCGTCGGCCCCGTCTTCGAGGGTGAAGGCGCCTTCGGCATGGCAATCGTCGAAGTCGAGGATCAGGCGGCGGCGCAGGCTCTTGCCGACGGCGACCCGGTCATTGCTTCCGGTTTCGGTTTCCGTTTCGATATCCTGCCGATGCCCTCGATCATCTTGCGGCCGCCCGCCGTCTGAAACGCTTAAAACGAACACACACGAAATCAGGATCTGAACAATGGCCACAGAAATCCGCGTTCCAACTCTCGGTGAATCCGTCAGCGAGGCAACCGTCGGCACCTGGTTCAAGAAGGTCGGCGACGCCATCAAGGCCGACGAGCCGATTCTCGAGCTTGAAACCGACAAGGTGACCATCGAAGTTCCGGCACCCGCTTCCGGCACGCTTTCGGAAATCGTTGTCGCCGCCGGCGAGACCGTCGGCCTCGGCGCACTGCTCGGCCAGATCGCCGAAGGTGCGGTCGCTGCGGCCGCACCGGCTGCTGCTGCACCGGCCGCCGCGCCTGCCCAGCCGGCCGCTGCTGCTCCCGCTCAGCCGGCGCCGGTTGCCGCTGCTGCCGCATCGGCGTCGAGCGCCTCCGTCTCCACCATGCCGCCGGCACCGGCGGCTTCGAAGATGCTTGCCGAAAGCAACCTTTCGGCCGATCAGGTCGACGGCAGCGGCAAGCGCGGCCAGGTGCTGAAGGGTGATGTTATCGCTGCCGTCGCCAAGGGCATTTCCGCTCCGGCTGCAGCACCCGCCGCCGCTCCTGCCGCTGCACGCGGCCCGTCGACGGTCGAGGATGCCTCGCGTGAAGAGCGCGTGAAGATGACGCGCCTGCGCCAGACGATCGCCAAGCGCCTGAAGGACGCGCAGAACACCGCCGCCATGCTCACCACCTATAACGAGGTGGACATGAAGGCGGTCATGGATCTGCGCAACAAGTACAAGGACATTTTCGAGAAGAAGCACGGGGTCAAGCTCGGCTTCATGGGCTTCTTCACCAAGGCCGTCACGCATGCGCTGAAGGAACTGCCGGCGGTTAATGCCGAGATCGACGGCACCGACGTCATCTACAAGAACTACTGCCATGTCGGCATGGCCGTCGGCACCGACAAGGGTCTCGTCGTTCCCGTCATCCGCGATGCCGACCAGATGTCGATCGCCGAAGTCGAGAAGGAACTCGGCCGTCTTGCCAAGGCAGCCCGTGACGGCTCGCTCTCGATGGCCGACATGCAGGGCGGCACCTTCACCATTACCAATGGCGGCGTTTACGGCTCGCTGATGTCGTCGCCGATCCTCAACGCGCCGCAGTCCGGCATTCTCGGCATGCACAAGATCCAGGAGCGGCCGGTGGCGATCGGCGGCCAGGTGGTCATCCGTCCGATGATGTATCTGGCGCTGTCCTACGATCACCGCATCGTTGACGGCAAGGAAGCGGTCACCTTCCTCGTGCGCGTCAAGGAGAGCCTGGAAGATCCGGAACGTCTGGTTCTCGATCTCTAAGGGAGCGCTTTCGATGCGGAACCGGATCATGCGAGCGGCGCGCCTTCTTCTCTGCGCTGCCGCCGCGCATGTCCCGGTCTCCGCGGCGGCGGCCGGCTTGGATATCGGCAAGGCAAGCAGCAATTTCGAGCTGGTGGCGCTCAGCGACGCCGAACTTTCCGGACGGTCGATAGGCGTGATCCATATGGGCAATGTCGAGCTGACCTCCGGGCGCATCGTCGCGGCCGATCCGCTCGCCCAGCCCGATCGTCCGGCGCTCGCAAGAACGGTTGCGCCGGGCGAATATCCGGTGACGCTCTACCAGGCCTTCGGGCGCATCGCTGCCGCCAGCATGCGGTTTGCCGAGGGCAAGCTTGATCATTGGGAGCTTGCCGTCCTGCCCGGCCAGGACGTCGCGACGCTGAAGGACGGCGAGATTTTCGGCTACCCGGTCGATGCCGGCCTCGGCTGTTACATGGATGCCGATACGCTTGAGCTGATCGGAGAGCGTGAAGCGCAGGCGCAGGCGCAAAAACCTGACGCCGATGTCAATTATTACGACGATGTGCTGGCTGCGGACCTTGATGCCAACAAGGGCCGTTATGCGTTGCACCGGCCGATTACCGGCAAGAAGGGCAGTGTCGCGGTGTTCTGGAGCGGCTGGGGCGACGGTTTCTATCCGGTTTTCTGGGGGCTCGACCGGGATGGCCGGGCGCTGGTGCTGCTGACGGATTTCAACGTGGTCGAGAATGCCGACGGGCGGAAGGAACCGAAGCTGCAATGAGCGGGAGTGTCGGGATCACGGCGAGGCGGAAAGGCGTGGCTACAGTCGCCGCCGCTGCGTTTTGCGCCGTTCCGGTGTCCTTGCTCGGGGCGGAATGCAAGCAGGAGCGGGCCGTTTATGTCGATCGCGATGGCGCCTATGAATTGCGCTTTGCACCGCTGAATTCCGCCTCGGCTGCCGCCAGCAACCAGTTCAAAGTCCATGCCCTCAAGACGCCGGTCGTGATGGAAGGCTATGTCATGCCATCCGAAGATCCGGTGCGCGCCATCGGCATTCTGATGTTCAATTGCCCCGAGGGTGATGCGACCGGCGCCGATCTCGATGCCTGCACGGTCTGGCAGGGCGCCGTCTATGGCGTGGATGCCAAGGGGGAGATGGACAATCTGCAGCCGGAAGGGGCCGCGGCGGCCGAAAGGCTGGTGCTGCCCGGCCTTGGCCCTGCCATCCGGGAATCCAGCGCCTGGGGCGAGGGCAAGGCGTCGGTGGCGCCCTGGGATGTGCTGACATTCAAGGAGTGTGCGACATGAGCGATACCCCTGTTGTTCTGGTGACCGGTGGGAGCCGGGGCATTGGCGCCGCTGTCTGCCGTCTCGCTGCGCGCCAGGGCTGGCGTGTCGCGGTGAATTACGCGTCCAACCGCAAGGCCGCAGATGTGGTCGTGGCGTCGATCGTCGAGAATGGCGGCGAGGCGGTGGCGATCGAGGGCGATGTCGGCAAGGCTGCGGATATCGCTGCGATGTTTGCGGCGGTCGACGGCCATTTCGGCCGGCTGGACGGTCTCGTCAACAATGCCGGCATCGTCGACTATCCTCAGCGGATCGATGAGATGTCGGCAGAGCGGATCGAGCGCATGCTGCGCGTCAATGTGACCGGCTCGATGCTCTGCGCCGCAGCGGCCATACGCCGGATGTCGAGCCGGCACGGCGGACGGGGCGGGGCGATCGTCAACGTCTCGTCGATGGCGGCGATCCTCGGCGCGGCGACGCAATATGTCGATTATGCCGCCTCGAAGGCGGCGATCGACACGTTCACCGTCGGGCTTTCGCGCGAGCTCGCTGCCGAGGGCATTCGCGTGAATGCGGTCAGGCCCGGCATCATCGAAACCGACCTCCATGCTTCGGGCGGGCTGCCGGACCGGGCGCGCGAGATGGCGCCGTCGGTCCCGATGCAGCGGGCCGGCACGGCCGAGGAGGTGGCGGATGCGATCCTCTATCTTCTTTCCCCTTCGGCTTCCTATATAACCGGCGCGATCCTCAATGTGAGCGGCGGCCGCTAGAAGACAGGGCATAAAACAGCATGCAGTATATTCTCGAATTTCTCGGCCTGATGGCGGTTTTCTCGATCTTCATCGTCGTGCCGGGGGCCGATTTCGCCGTCATCCTGCGCCAGAGCATCGTGCATGGGCGCCGCGCCGCTGTTATGACCGGGCTCGGCATGGGCTTCTCGCTGCTCTTCCATATCAGCTACACCATCCTCGGCCTCGGCCTGATCGTGTCGAAATCGCTGATGCTGTTTGCGATGATCAAATGGGCGGGTGTCGCCTATCTGGTCTATCTCGGCATCAAGTCGTTCCGCGAGCCGGGCTTCAAGGTGCAGGAGATCGAAGTGACGGCCGAGGACCGCAAGCCGGTCTCGATGCTGAAATGCCTCGGCATGGGTTTCATCACCAATGCACTGAACCCGAAGCCGGTGCTGTTCTTCCTGTCGCTGTTTTCGACGCTGGTGCATCACGACACGCCGGCGCTGATCCAGTTCTCCTACGGCATCGGCACGGCGACGGCGCTGGTCGCCTGGTTTGCCGGTGTCTCCTATTTCTTCACGGTCAAGGCGATCCGTGACCGCTTCATCGCCAGCGGCAAATGGTTCAACCGCGTTACCGGAGCGGCGCTCGTCGGCTTCGGCTTCCGCCTCGCGCTGTCGCGCGCGGCCGACTAATTGAAAAATCCAAAGGGAAAGAAGCAATGTCTTACGATGTGATCATTATCGGAACCGGCCCGGGCGGCTATGTCTGCGCCGTCAAGGCAGCCCAGCTCGGCCTCAAGGTCGCCGTCGTCGAAAAGCGCGCGACCTATGGCGGCACCTGCCTGAACGTCGGCTGCATTCCGTCGAAGGCGCTGCTGCATGCCTCCGAAATGTTCCATCAGGCCGGCCACGGCATGAGCGCGCTCGGCATCGACATTGCGGCGCCGACGCTCAATCTCGGCAATATGATGGCTCACAAGGACGCCACGGTGAAGTCGAATGTCGACGGCGTCGCCTTCCTCTTCAAGAAGAACAAGATCGATGCTTTCCAGGGCAGCGGCAAGATCGTCTCGGCCGGCAAGGTCGCCATCACCGCCGAAGACGGCACGATGCAGGAGATCGAAGGCAAGAACATCGTCATCGCCACGGGCTCCGACGTCGCCGGCATCCCCGGCGTGCAGGTCGAGATCGATGAAAAGACCATCATCTCCTCCACCGGCGGCATTGCGCTGGAGAAGGTGCCGGAAACGCTGATCGTCGTCGGCGGCGGCGTCATCGGGCTCGAGCTCGGCTCGGTCTGGTCGCGCCTCGGCGCCAAGGTCACGGTCGTCGAATTTCTCGACACCATCCTCGGCGGCATGGACGGCGAAGTCTCCAAGCAGTTCCAGCGCATGCTCGCCAAGCAGGGCATCGATTTCCACCTCGGCGCCAAGGTCACCGGCGTCGAAAAGGGTGACAAGGGCGCCAAGGTCACGTTCGAGCCGGTCAAAGGCGGCGACAAGGTGACGCTCGATGCCGAAGTCGTGCTGATCGCCACCGGCCGCAAGCCCTATACGGCGGGGCTCGGTCTTGAGGAGGCTGGTGTTGCGCTCGACAATCGCGGCCGCGTCGAGATCGACGGCCACTTCAAAACCAACGTCGCCGGCATCTATGCGATCGGCGACGTGGTCAAGGGCCCGATGCTGGCGCACAAGGCGGAAGACGAAGGCGTGGCGCTGGCCGAAATCCTCGCCGGCCAGCATGGCCACGTCAATTATGACGTCATTCCGAGCGTCGTTTACACCCAGCCGGAGATCGCCTCGGTCGGCAAGACCGAGGAAGAGCTGAAAGCGGCGGGTATCGCCTATAAGGTCGGCAAGTTCCCGTTCACCGCGAACGGCCGTGCGCGCGCGATGCTGGCGACCGACGGTTTCGTCAAGATCCTCGCCGATAAGGAAACCGACCGGGTGCTCGGCGGCCATATCGTCGGCTTCGGTGCCGGCGAGATGATCCACGAGATCACCGTGCTGATGGAGTTCGGCGGCTCTTCGGAAGATCTCGGCCGCACCTGCCATGCGCATCCGACGATGTCGGAAGCGGTGAAGGAAGCCGCACTCGCGACCTTCTTCAAGCCGATCCATATGTAATCTTAAAGCGCGTCGCATCAAACTTGATTCATGCGACGCGCTTTAGCTCTTTGTTTTGATGCATGTCGTTATCCCGCAACCGCTGCTTCCGGGCGACATGCATTAGATAATCGTAACAAAGCATACAGCCGCTTGCCGCGAGGCAGGCGGCTGTTTTGGTTCTATTGCCTGCCGCCGGACAAGCTGGCCGCGACAGGCGCAGGGAGGTTCAGTCGAAAAAGCCCGCATCCTCTTCGCTCAGATATTTCCTGGCCCCTTCAGCGTCGATGTCGAGGCCCAGCCCCGGCGCTTCCAGGAGGTCCACCATGCTGTCCTTCACGATTTGCGGCGGCAATCCGATTACCAGATCCTCCCACCAGGGGTCGGAGGCGCTCGGGTACTCGAACGCGACGTAATTTGCCGGCAACGTGGCGCAGACATTGATCAGCGCGCCGAGGCCCAGCAGGCCGTTGGCAGTGCCGTGCGGTGCCATCAGGATCGAGTGCATATAGGCGTGCTCGGCGACCCATTTGAGCTCGGCAATGCCACCAATATCGGCTGGATCGGGGCCGATGACGCGTACCGCCTGCGTCTCGATCAGTTCCTTGAAATTGTGCCGCAGATAGATCTGCTCACCAGTGTGGATGGGCGTCGAGGTGGAGGTTGTCAGTTCCCGATAGGCCTGCGGATTGACCCACGGCACGTAGTCGCCAGTCAGCATGTCCTCGAGCCACATCAAATTGTACTTTTCGACCGCGCGGGCGAATTTGATCGCGTCGGGCAGCATCCAGCCGGGACCGCAGTCGAGCGCCAGGCTGACTTTGTCGCCGAGCACTTCCTTCATGGCGATCACGCAATCGAGCATGTGATTGAAACCGCGCTCGCTGATCACGCCCTGATCCATGGCGCCGTGATAGCCGGCCTTCTTCTGCGTTACGCCGTAGTGGAAATCTTCGATGGTGTCCTTCATGTTGGAGTGGAACGAGATTCCTTGCTTGATCATGAAGAAGTTCTGCGGCTGCTCCATCATCCACTTGACGTCGGCGGCGTAATCCTCCGGCCGGTCGCCTGTGCGTTTCCGGCGAACAGAGCCGTTATAGACGCGCACCTTGTCCCGCACCTTGCCGCCGAGCAGTTTGTAGACGGGCACACCGGCGGCCTTGCCGGCAATATCCCACAGCGCATGCTCAATCGCGCTCACCGCCGCGCCATAGGGCTTGAAGGAGCCGCGTTGGCGGATCTTCAGCATGACTCGCTCGACGTCGGTCGGGTCCTCGCCGATCAGCGCGTCGCGAAAATGCAGCACCCAGGGCTTCAGATAGGACTTGGTGAATTCGACTTCGCCCAAGCCGTAGAGGCCCTCGTCCGTGACGATGCGGACGATCGGGTGTTTGCCGATGACGGCACAGCGGAGATCGGTGATCTTCATCTTCGGTTCCCTTTCGCCTCAGCTCCAGGTGCGGTCCCAGGAATACTCATCGTCCCAGTGGTCGGTAGGCTGCCATATGGCGGCGACACCCGGCTGCAGATGCTGCGAGATCACCTCGTCGACGACGTCGTCAATCCCGAGGCCCGGTTTGTCCGGAACTGTGATGAAGCCGTTTTGCACCAGCGGCTTCGGAAGGCCGGTGACGATATCGTCCCACCAGTCGACATCGGCGGAATGGTATTCGAGCGCCATGAAATTTTCGGTCGCGGTCGCGACATGTGCCGCGGCCATTGCCGCGATCGGACTTTCCGCCATATGGATGGCCATGGCGACGCCGCGGTCCTGCGCCATATCGCCGATTTTCTTGGTCTCGAGGATGCCCCCGCTGGTGAGCAGGTCCGGGTGGATAACGGAGACGCCGCCGCTCTTGAGAAGAGGCTCGAAGCCCTCCTTGAGGTAGATGTCCTCGCCGGTGCAGATCGGCACCGTGGTGGCGTCCTGCAGTTGTCGGTATTGCTCGGTATACTGCCATGGGATCACATCCTCGAGCCAGGCCGGCACGTATTTTTCAATTCGCCTGGCAAGGCGAATGCCGTTCTGCATCGAGATATGGCCGATATGGTCGATCGCGAGCGGCACATCCATGCCGATGACCTCGCGAACCTCGGCGATGTATTGTTCCAGCAGGTCGAGGCCCTTGTCGGAAAAGTGAAGGCCGGTAAACGGGTGCTGGACGTTATGCAAATCGTAGGCAGCATTGCGGACGCGCCGCTCTTCAATAGTTTTCAGCGGCCCGCGATTGGGAGGATCGCGGTATCCTTCCAATGAGCCGGCAGGAAACACGACCGCCCCGGGCACATCCGCGATCTGCATCAATCCCAAATCCATCTTGAGAAAGGTGAAGCCGAACTCCATGCGCTGCTTGAGGCGCTTACCAGTCTCGGTGCCGCTCGGTACGGCGGCGTCGGTATCGCAGTAGACGCGCACTTTCTCCCGAAAACGGCCGCCGAGCATCTGATAGACCGGGACGCCATATGCCTTGCCGGCAAGATCCCACAACGCGATTTCAATCGCCGATACGCCGCCGCCTTGCCGGCCGTGTCCGCCGAACTGCTTGATCCGGCGAAACAGTCGGTCGATGTTGCATGGGTTCTCGCCAAGCAACCGGCTCTTCAGCATCAGCGCGTAGGTGGCGCTGGCGCCGTCGCGCACCTCGCCAAGCCCGACGATGCCTTGGTTGGTGTAAATCTTCAGCAGCACCGAGGTGAACGGCGCGCCGACGATTTCGGCGACCCGCATGTCGGTGATGCGAAGGTCGGACGGTTTGGAATGCGTGTTCACCCGATTGAGCGCCTCGTCGGCTCCATCTGCCTCTGGCATGATTTATCCTCGTTTTGGTCGGGCGGGCTCGCTGCCGCGCGAGTTGGGACGGCGGAGAGCGTTGCTAGTCCAGCTCTATCTCGTGGTTTTGAAGGTAGTCGCGGTTCATTTCGACGCCGAGACCAGGCTTGGGCGTAAGCTTGAGGCTGCCGTTCGAAACATCGAGCGGTCTGTCGATGAGGTGATCGTATTTGCCCAGGTTCCATTCCGACGTTTCGAGTTTGTAGAAATTGGGAACGGTCATCATCACCTGCGCTCCCGCAACCACGTTGATCGGGCCTGCGGCATCATGCGGCGAGACCGGGATATAGTAGGCTTCACAGAGCGCAGAAATCTTCTTGAGTTCGGTAATGCCGCCGGTCCAGGTGACATCAGGCATGATGTAGTCGGCGAGCCTGTTTTCGAGCACCGGCACGAAATCCCACTTCGTGTGGCCGCGCTCGCCCCACGAGATAGCGGCGCTGACCTTCTCACGAACCTGCCTCAGCGCGTTGAGGCTCTCCGGTGGACAAGGCTCTTCGAACCAGTCGATCTGACCAGCTTCCTCAAGGCTCCGGCAAAGGCGAATGGCGGTGGGAACGTCGAACCGGCCATGCGCATCGATGAGGATGTCGACATCGGGCCCCGCCGTTTCGCGGATGAGGGCCGTCAGTTCGGCGGCTTCGCGCTCATCCTTGCGGGTCATGCTGCCATCGAGGTAGCCGTCTCGCTGTTCGCGCGGCAGTCCATCGGCCGTGCGCCCCTGGTGAGGGAAAGGATCGAACTTGAGCGCCGTGTGGCCGGATTCGACGATGTCTCGGATTTCGCGGACCACAGCCTCATTGCTGGTAAATTTGGCCTGGTTGGGATGGGTGTAGAGCGTAATCTCATCGCGTACCGGCCCGCCCAACAGCTCGTAAATCGGTTTACCCAGGACTTTGCCCCGGATGTCCCAGAGGGCTATGTCGATGGCGCTCACGCATTCGACTGCGGCGCCGCGACTGCCCATGTAGGTGAAACTGCGGAATATCTTGTGCCACAGATACTCGATACGCGCCGGATCCTCGCCTGTCACAGCAGCACCGATCTGCCGCAGGATCGTGCAGAGGGCGCGATTGGCGAGCCTAGTCGTGGTGGTGATTTCTCCCCAGCCGCTCACCCCCTCATCGGTCGTCACTTCGACGAACAGAAACTCTCCCCAATAAGAAGCATCGGACTTGATCAGCCACGGCCGAACGCTGGTGATTTTCATCTCAACTGCCTTTGTCTGAAGTGGTCGGGATAACGATATTCCGGGCGATCTTTTTATCCTGCCCGAGCGGCGTTCCGCGCACGCATGTGTTCGAGGATGTGCCGGCCGGAGCCTTCGACATGGCGTGCAATGAGTTCGCCTGCCTCGTTCGCATTTCCCGCTTTGACATGCGCGATGAGCTCGCGATGCTCGCTCAGGATCGCGGCACGGCGGGCGAGCGTGAAGTTGAAACGCCGGCTCACGGCTCGAAGCACTTCGCGATGCTTCCACCAGAGCTCGGCGGCATGGCGGTTGTAGTGCCTTTGGTACATGACGGTGTGAAAGGTGGTGTCCAGCTCGCTATGCCTGAACGTGTCGGCGAAGTCGTTCTCTTCAATCAAGTCTTGGATGCGTTCGAGTTCAGCAATGTCCTCGACGGTGGCCATATTCACGAACCATCGCGTCAGTGCCGGCTCGATCAAGACTCCTATCTCGTAGATGTCCCGAACAAAATCCTGATCTATGGGCCGGACGCGGGCTCCGCGGTTGGGGACGAAGGTGACAAAGCCCTCCCCGCGCAACAGTTGCAGCGCCTCGCGCACGGGGTTGGTCGAGGTGCCGTGGCGCCGGGCGAGATCGGTAACCACAAGCCGTTCGTTGGCAGCAAGCCGCCCTTCGATGATGTCGTCCCTGATCAGCTGATAGAGCGAGGCACCTTCGCTGGAGGCCCCGATCGCGTCGATCCCTTCGGGTGGCTGCGCTCTAAAATCACTTGTTTCGGCCAAAGTTGTCCCCAATCAATACATGTATTCCTTCGATATCACGCAAGGTTTATGCAAACAATGTACGATTTCTCCAGTTGACAGGCAATCTATCATCTGAAAACGTATGATCTGTCCAAAGAGATACATTGGCCGAAAACGTCCCGCAGCCAATGAGCAAAGACCGCTCGCCTCGACGCAGAGCGGCACGGGGAGAACCTGGAGGATACCTATGACGAGGATTTCACTCGGTGGTGCCATCCTGCGCGGCACTGTTTCCACTGCTTTGATGGTATGGTTGCTGTCCGCGTCGGCGCTGGGAGCGCCGGTCGACCTGAGCAAGTGGTCGCCGGAATATGTGCGCTCCATTGCCGGCACGCAGGATTTTGACACGGCGGCCGATTGCGGCAAGGTCACCCCGCTCGACTATAAGGGGCGACTGACTTTCTGGTATCAGGGCGTGTTCGAGGGCGATCCCGATCTCCTGCGCCAGTATTACAAGGAGTTCTTCGAGACCTTCCGCAAAACCTATCCGAACATCCAGCTTGAGGAGCAAGCCCTCACCTATAACGACCTGCTGGATAAGTTCCGGACCGCGCTCCTTGGCAATGCAGCGCCCATGGCGGTCCGCCTGCAGATCCTGGGTGGCACCGAGTTCGCCTCGAAGGGCTATTTGCAGCCGCTCAAACCCGAGGACGTAGGCTATTCGACCGAGGATTTCTGGCCCGGCGCAATGAAGGCTGTAACCTGGGATGGGGTAACCTACGGCATCCCGACCAATAACGAGACGATGGCGTTCATTTGGAATGCCGACATCTTCAAGCGTGCAGGCCTCGATCCGGACAAGGCTCCGGCAACTTGGGACGACGTCGTCAAGGATTCCAAGCAGATCCACGACAAGCTCGGCATTGCCGGTTACGGCCTCGTGGCTCGCAAGAATGCCGGCAATACGCCGTACCGCTTTATGCCGCAGCTTTGGGCCTATGGCGGTGGCGTCTTCGACGAAGCGACCGCCAACCCGACCTATAAGGAGGTCGAGCTCAACAGTCCGCAGAGCAAGGCGGCATTGCAAGCCTCCTACGATATGTATGTTCGCGACAAGTCGGTTCCGGTTTCGGCGCTCACCAACCAGCAGGCCGACAACCAGCCACTTTTCCTCGCCGGCCAACTCGGGATGATGATCTCGCACCCGTCCGACTACAACGTCATGCTCGACCTGCAGAAAAAGGCGACGGATACCGACAAGGACAAGGCGCAGACGGTAATCGACAATATGCGCTACGGCCTGATTCCGACTGGCCCCGACGGCAAGCGTGCGGTCGTGTTCGGCGGCTCCAACATTCACATCCTGAAGCCCGAATATGTCGAGGGCGGCAAGGTAGACGAGCCGGCTGCAAAGGCGATCATCTGCATGTGGACGAGCCCGGAATGGTCGCTGAAGATGGCCTATGCCGGCTCGAACCCGGGAAACCTCAACGGCTTCAAGACCAAATGGATGAAGGAACGTCTGGATAATATCAAGTTCCTCGATGTCACGACCTCGATGCTGCCATACGGCATTCCGTTCCCGGCGCTGCCACAGTCCCCCGAGATCATGAACATCATCGTCCCGGATATGCTGCAGAATGCCCTGACCGGGGCCATGACCGTCGACCAAGCAGCCGACGACGCAGCCAAGAAGGTAAAAGACCTGATGGACGGCGGACTCTAGTCGAAGCCAGGCGATCTGACCGGCTGCCGACCGCAGCCGGTCTGTTCCAAAGAACAAGGGCGCGGCATAGTGACGATCTTGACTGGCAAGGCCGAGGCTCTCCGAAGACCGCAACCCGATAGGTCCGGCGTGCTGCGAAAGATTTGGGAGCATCGGGCCGACTACGCCTATGTGCTTCCTGCGATCGCGGTGATGCTCATCGTCATAGCCTACCCTATCTATTACACGATCGAGCTGTCGTTCTTTAACACACCGCCTGGCCTGCAGCTGCGGGACAAGATTTTCATCGGCTTCGACAACTACGTTTCCATCCTCACAAGTCCGGTGTTCTGGAAGGTCACCTCGAACACGCTTATCTGGACAGTGGGATCGACGTTCATCTCATTTGTCCTGGGGTTTGGCTGCGCCCTGGCGCTCCATCGTGACTTTGTCGGCCGTGGCATTCTGCGCGCCGTCCTGATCATTCCCTGGGTCATCAGCGCGGTCGCCGCGTCCTATATCTGGAAGTGGATCTACCATTCTGACTTCGGGATCATTGGCGCGGTGCTGGTCGGTCTTGGATGGGCCGACCGGCCGCCGAATTTCATCGACAGCGTAAGAACGGTGCTGCCCTCGCTGATCGTCGTCAATATCTGGCGAGAGTTTCCGTTTGCCATGATCATGATGATGGCTGGCCTGCAGACGGTTCCCGACCAGTTGTTGCGCGCCGCGAAAGTCGACGGAGCCAATGCATGGCAGCGGTTCTGGCATGTCACCTTTCCGCACTTGAGAAACGTCTCGACGGTGACGATCCTTCTGCTGGCAGTGGCCAACTTCAATTCTTTCATCATTCCCTGGATCATGACCGGCGGCGGGCCGTCGAACGCATCGCATATCTGGATCACCCACATTTATGAACTCGCCTTCGGCCGCCAGCGCTGGGGGTGGCATCGGCCTATTCGGTGCTGCTGTTCCTGATCCTGATGTCGCTCGGCTACTTCTACGTTCGTGCGCTGAGCGGCAATGAGCAGAAGGGCGGAAGCGAATGAGCACGATTGCCGAGACTGCTCATCGAGGCCAGGCGCGTCGCCGTATGCGCATCGATGGATGGCGGTGGAGCGGACGCATCTTCCTTGTGTTCATGCTGCTTTACACTGCATTACCGATGATCTGGATGCTGATCACCTCGATCAAATCCGGCTTCGCGGCCATGCAGTTCCCGCCGCAGTGGTGGCCGGACCAACCCACCCTCGCCAGCTACCAGAAGCTGCTCGATCCGCAAAACAGCGTCGGCCAGGACTTCCTGCGCTTCTTCTGGAACAGCCTTTTCGTCTCCACCGCGACGACTATCCTTTCGGTGATCGTGGCGGTTCCAGCGGCCTACGCGTTTTCTCGTTTCACCTTCCCCGGCCGGAACTTTCTGTTCTTCGCCGTCTTGCTCCGCAACATGTTTCCGGCAGTAATCTTTCTCGTGCCGCTCTTCATCCTGATGCGCGCAATCGGGCTGGTAAACACGCATGGGTCGCTCGTCCTCACCTACCTCACATTCGGCCTGCCGCTGGCAATCTGGCTCCTCAAAGGCTTCTACGACAATATCCCGGTGCAGCTCGAGCAGGCGGCACGCATCGACGGGGCAACGCGGTTCCAGGCGTTTTTTTTGATCGTCATGCCGCTCTCGGCGCCAGGAATCATCGCCACGGCGATCTATTCCTTCATTGGCGCGTGGAACGAGTACATCTACGCCTACACCTTCCTCTCCAAGAACGAGCAGTTGACGCTGCCGGTCGGCATCCAGCGCTTCTTCTCGGAAAATACAACGGACTTTCCGGGCCTGATGGCGGCCAGCTTCATGATGAGCGTGCCCGTGGTGGTCCTGTTCCTCGTCCTGCAACGATATTTCGTACGGGCGCTTACGGAAGGCGCAGTCAAACACTAGGGGAGTTGCCGGTGGCCCACGTGGTCCTTCAAGATCTGGTCAAGACCTATGGCAGCTTCAAAGCTGTCAACAATGTTTCGCTGACGGTCAACGACGGCGAATTCGTCGCGCTCGTCGGCCCTTCAGGCTGCGGCAAGACCACCACACTCAATCTCGTGGCCGGGCTGATCCCCATCACATCCGGCGACATCGTCATCGGCGACCGCGTGGTCAACGACCTCGACCCCAAGGACCGCGACATCGCAATGGTGTTCCAGAACTACGCGCTCTATCCGCAGAAATCGGTCTACAAAAATCTGGCGTTCCCGCTGCAGATGCGCAAACTGCCAAGGGACGAGATCGACAAGAAGGTCAAGGAAGCAGCACGCGTGCTCGACATGACGCAGCTGCTCGAGCGCAAGCCGCGCGAACTTTCGGGCGGGCAACAGCAGCGTGTGGCGCTCGGCCGGGCCCTCGTTCGCGATCCGGCGGTATTCCTGATGGATGAACCACTCTCCAACCTCGATGCAAAGCTGCGCGTGCAGATGCGGTCGGAGATCAAGCGTTTCCACCAGGATCTCCAGGCGACAATCATCTACGTGACGCACGACCAGCTCGAAGCGGTCACCATGGCCGACCGGATGGCGGTGATGAACGGCGGCTACCTGCAGCAGTACGATTCCCCGGCGCAGGTCTTTGCCCATCCGGTGAACATGTTCGTCGCCAGCTTCGTCGGCAGCCCGGCGATGAGCCTTGTTCCGCTCGAGGCATCGACTGCAGGCGGCAACACCGTGTTGACCAGCGCGGAGGGCTGGCGCCTCGAGCTCTCGCCAACCAATGCCCGGAAGGTCGAAAGGGCAACAACCAGGAAAGTCGTGCTCGGCGCACGTCACTCGACGATCAAACTGCACAAGAGTGCGATGCCTGGAAGCATCCCCGCCAAAGCCTACACCGTGGAGCCGACCGGAGACGTCACCTTCGTACAGGCGTTCCTATCCGGCGCCATCGTCAATGTCAGCGTGCCGCCAACCGTTGCCGTCGCGCCCGACGAACAGATTTGGCTCGAGTTCGATCAGGAGCGAATGCATCTGTTCGACGGCGAAACAGAAATGGCCCTCAAGGCCAACTGAGGCCCAGCGGATGCGTGTGAAAAACGAGAGCGTAGATGACGACGAAGCTTAAGATCACGGCGATCAAGCCCTATCCGGTATGGGTCGGAACGCGCAACCAGATGCTGGTCAAGGTCGAGACCGACAGCGGCATCTTCGGCTGGGGCGAGAGCGGCTTGAGCGGTCGCGAGAAGGCCGTGACCGGCGCCGTCGAGCATTATCGCGAGTTTCTCATCGGCCGCGATCCGATGCAGATCGGTCGGATCTGGCAAGAGGTTTATCGCAGCCAATACTTCGAAGGCGGGCGTGTCCTGCAGGCAGCGATTTCAGCCATCGACATTGCCCTTCACGACATCAAGGGCAAAGCGCTTGGGGTGCCGGCCTACGAACTGCTGGGCGGCAAGCAGCGCGACCGCATTCCTACCTTCGCCTCGACCGGTGACGAGGCCGAGGGCGAGGTTGCCATCGAACGAGCCCGCGAACTACGCGCACAAGGGTGGCAGGCGATCCGTTTCTTCCCCATCGGGCAAAACAGCAAGGACATTTTCGAGCCGCGGGAGTCGATCGGCGCGACCGCAGCAATGCTGAACAAGGCGCGGGAGGCGCTGGGCGACGACGTCGTCCTCGGCATCGATTATCATCATCGGCTGTCGGTGGCAGAGGCGGCGAGCTTCTGTAACAAGCTCGGTCGTGGCGTGCTTGATTTCCTCGAGGAGCCGATACGAGACGAGGCACCCGAGGCCTACGAATCCCTGCGCACGATGACCGACATCCCGTTCGCCATCGGCGAAGAATTTGCCAGCAAGTGGCAATTCCTGCCTTACATCGAGCGTGGCATCCATCAGTTCAATCGGCTCGATGTCTGCAATGTCGGCGGGCTCACCGAAGCGATGAAGGTCGCAGGCTGGAGCGAGGCGCACTATGTGGACCTGATGCCGCACAATCCGCTCGGCCCGGTCTGCACGGCCGCAACCATCCATCTCGCCGCCGCGGTGCCGAATTTCGCATGGCTCGAGACAAGGGCGCCCGAAGCAAAGCTCGGCTTCGATAATTCCGACTTCTTCCCCGTGCAGCCACGGCTCGACGGTCCCGACTATCCGGTCAGCGATCTGCCGGGGCTCGGCGTCGAGGTCAACGAAGAGGCGATCAGGGCGGAGAGCTTTCGGTTCTGGGAAGCGCCGCATCTGAAGCGCCGCGATGGTTCTGTCACAAACTGGTAGTTTCACCCACCGGAGCCCAAGATGACGCATAAGCACGACATTCCGCGACCGCCCAGAGAGCTGATCGACGCACTGAAGGAAATCGGCGCCGCGACGGTCTCCGGCACGCTCGGCCACATGGGCTTCCGCAATCCGCACATGGTCGGTCCCGTGCCGCAGAATCGCGGGAAGTCGATCGTCGGGCCGGCCCTGACCCTTCAATTCATGCCGCAGCGGCCGGACCTCTTCACCGAGGGAGAATATGCAGATCCGGAGACGCAGTTGCACCGCCATGTGCTTTATCAGGTGCAGGAGGGCGATGTGGTCGTGGTCGACGCGCGCGGCGACATGAGCTCGGGCGTCTTCGGCGATATGATGTCGACCTATTTCAAAGGCAGAGGCGGTGCCGGCATCGTGATCGATGGGTGCATGCGGGATCGGCCGAATGTCGAAAAGCTGGATCTTCCTCTATGGCTGCGCGGCTGGACGCCCAACTATCATGTGCAGACCGGCATCTATCCCAACGCCGTCAACGTTCCGATTGCCTGCGGCGGTGTGACGGTCATCCCCGGGGACATCATTGTCGCCGACGATGACGGGGTGGTGATGCTTCCAGTCGCGATGGCGCCGAAGGTTATCGAAGAATCGCAAAAGCATCACGATTGGGAGGAGTTCTCGCGAGTGAAATTGATGGGAGGCGGGTCGTTGCAGCGCTACTATCCGCTGCATGACGACGCCCGCGAAGAGTACGAGAAGTGGCGCAAAACAAACCGCTTGGGAACAACTTAGCCATGAATTACCCTTAGTCTGGTGTTCTGAATCTCAGAGTAAACATTTGACGAAGGTCGAGAAAATGCAGCAGCCGTCCACCATGGCTTACAGTCTCAATCAACGCTTCCTGCATTGGGCGATCGCGCTTTTGATCTTCTTCAATCTGCTGTTTCCCGACGGCATGAATGTCTGGCATCGGCTGATGCGCAGGGGCGAGGTGCCGACACCCGAGCAGGTTGCGTCGGCGAATATCCATGCCTATGTCGGCATCGCCATCCTGCTGCTTGCGATCATACGGCTCGGACTGCGATTTACCAGAGGCGCGCCGGCCGAGGTGGTGGAGGAGCCGGCGATCTTCCGCCTTGCGGCGAAGCTTACCCATATTGGTCTGTATATCCTGATCTTCGCCATGCCGCTTACGGGCATCGCCGCCTACTATTTCGGCATCAATCCCGCCGGGTCGTTCCACGCGGACGTTCTGAAGATCATTCTCTGGGCGCTGATCGCGGCCCATGTCGCGGGCGCGCTTGTCCATCAGTTTTATTGGAAAACCAATGTGTTGCGCCGGATGACGCTCGGCTGAGCGCCTGGTCGGTTCAGTTCACGGCGGTGACGGTGAAGCCCTGCCGGCGCAGCAGTTCAACCAAACCGTCGTCGCCGGGCAGATGCGCCGCTCCGACGGCGATCATGGTGCGCCCTTTGTCGAGATAGGGCTTTGCCCGTTCAGCCATGACCTTGTTTCGATCCGTTATCACACGGTTTTCGAATGCTTTTGCAGCAGTCTGATCTGTCGAAACGAACTCCATCAATGAGTAGATCATTCCGACGTCGCCGTGATCGTATAAGTCGATCATCGTCTCGGATATGTCATCCACACCATTGGGAAGCGCCAGAAATTCCCTCAGGTTTTGAAGCATGAGATTGTCTGGGACATCCGACATGGCTTCAAGCTGTTCGACCGGCGTTTCCAGGCCGAAGCGCAAGGAGCGGATCTGAAAGATCGCGGCGCGCTTTAGTTCACCGCAGTCACGGTAAACCCCTGCTGGCGCAGCAGTTCGATGACGCCGGCCTTGCCGGGCAGGTGCAGGGCGCCGACCGCCATGAAGACGTTGCCGCCGTCGAGAATGGGGGCGGCGCGCTCGGCCATCACCTTGTTGCGGTCGAGGATGACGCGCTGTTCGAAGGCGGCGTAGTTGCTGTCTTCGCCTTCCGTCTCCGGCGTCACGGTCTTCAGCATCGGCATGGTCAGGCCGATATCGCCGGAGAGATAGAGGTCGGTCATCGTCTCGACGACGTCACTCATCTTGTCGCCGAGCTCCAGCGTCTCGATCAGCGACTTCAGATGGAATTCGATCGGCAGGTCGGCCATGGCCTGGATCTGCTCGGCAAGGGTCTCCAGCCCCTTGACCTGTTTTCCCTCGGCAGCCGCATCAGCGGCGATTTTCTGGTCGAGGAACTGCACGCCTTTGGCCTTTCGGGCGATTTCGCAGGCCGGCAGGGCGACGGCGCTCGAGATCATCCAGGGCCGCATGCGGGAGACGGCACCGAGCGGAATGCCGCGCTGCTTCAGGCCGGCTTCGAGGCGCTTGTAGTCCTCGGGGAGAGCAGCTTGTCGATCGTCGTGCCGTCGGTGAACATCGTCAGTTCCGGCTTTGCAAGCAGGGCGGCGGTCGCCTTCCGCTCATCGAGGATCTCGTCGGATTCGATGATGATCGTATTGGCCGCGTCGTGGGCGGCCTGGGCTCGCGGCGGCAGGGCCAGCACGCGCGGATCGGTGACATGCATGCTGCCAAGCAGCCATGAAGGCTGAAGTCCTGCCTTTTCGATCTTCCAGAAGATGCCCTTGCCGTTTGGCGTCGCGTCGGCTTCCTTCAGCGCCTCGCCGTAGCGGGCGGGATCGTTCTGCTGCAGCTCGACCATCAGGTTGCGGCCGGTGCAGGCCGCGTCTTCGGCCGCCGCCGGCCTTGCCGCCAGGAAGGCCAAAAACAGGGCCGCAAGAAGCAGCATATGAAAGGCCGCAATCAGCCAGAGCAGCAGATTGCCGGATGCTGCGAGAAAAGTCCGGCGGCCGATGGATGTCGTCATAATGATGTTCCGGTCACATGCCTTGTGGTTTCAAGCTCTACGCCCGGCTTGCGCATAATCCTTTAAGAGAATGCGTTAACGAAAGCTTAGAGTCTTCCTTGCTCCGGCAGGATGTTTCGATCCGACCAGAAAAGGCTCTACGCGCGCGGATGAGCGCGATCATACACCTCAAGCAGCCGCGATGCATCGACGCCGGTATAGACCTGTGTCGTCGACAGGCTGGCATGGCCGAGCAGCTCCTGGATGGTGCGCAGATCGCCGCCGCCGGCAAGCAGGTGGGTGGCGAAGGAATGGCGCAGCGCATGGGGCGTCGCCGTCTCCGGCAAGCCGAAGGCGCTGCGCAGCTTCTGCATGGCGCGCTGGATGATCGCCGCCTGCAGCTTGCCGCCGCGGGCACCGCGAAACAGCGGCTCGCCGGGCTCGAGATGATAGGGGCAGAGCGTGCGGTATTTCTCGACCGCGTCGAAGACCACGGACAGCAGCGGCACCAGCCGCGTCTTGTTGCCCTTGCCGGTGATGCGCAGCGTTGTGGCGCCCTTTTGCAGGTCTGAGGGAATGAGATCGAGCGCTTCGGAGATGCGCAGGCCGCAGCCGTAGAGCAGCGTCATGACAGCCGCATCGCGGGCGGCGATCCAGGGTTCGTCATGAAGCTGGGCTTCGTTGCTGACGACGGTGATCGCCTGCGTGTCCGACAGCGGTTTCGGCAGCGATTTCGGCTGTTTCGGCGAACGGATCGCGCCGGCGCCGGCGGCATTGACCAAGCCCATTTTTTCCAAATGGCGCAGCAGCGAACGAAGGCCGGCGAGATTGCGGCCGAGCGAGCGGGCGCCGGAGCCTTGCTTGCGCCGTGCGGCCAGGAAGGCGCGGAAATCGGCGGGACGCAGCTCCCTGATATCGCCAAGCGTCGCCGGGCCGGCGAGATGGCCGGTCAGGAAGGTCAGGAACTGGCGGGTGTCGCGCTCATAGGCATCGAGTGTATGCTCGGAAAGACGACGCTCGCGGGCGAGATTTTCGAGCCATGCGGCCCGTTCCGCCATCAGGCGCGGATCGGCGATAACAAGTAGTTCGTTCACGTCGCTGGCCTTGAATTTGCCTTCAAGTCCGCCAATTTGAAACAGGAACGGTTATGGAATTGCTAATGCCCGCCAAGCCTTTGTCATCCTTAGATCATATTCCACTGCGATAGCTTATAGCCCATAGACAGGATCTTTCATGGCACGGCGCGACTCCATGACGGCTTTCGGACAGCTCGCGGAAGCGATCGCTCTCGTTTCACAGGGAAAGCCCGGTCATATCGTCGATACGCTGATTGCCGAACGTGGCCAGAGGATCGTAAAACATCCGCTCTGGCCGGTCATGCGGCCGTTCCTCTACACGCTGCTGCGCTACAACAAGGCGATCGAATTCGCCAATGCCGTCGCCAAGATGCCGGGTTTCCAGTCGTTCGAATATCTGAGCGACGTGCTGAAACTCGATATCGGCGTCACCAACGGCGAACGCATTCCCGATGCCGGCGGCTTCATTCTCGTCAGTAACCACCCCACCGGCATCGCCGACGGTGTCGCCGTGTTCGATCTCCTGAAGACGCGCCGGCGGGATATGATGTTCTTCGCCAATCGCGATGCGATCCGCGTCAATCCGCGGTTTGCCGAGATGATCATTCCCGTCGAATGGCGCGAGGAGCACAAGAGCAAGCTCAAGGCGCGCGAGACGCTGCAATTGACCAACCACGCGGTCAGGGAAGGCAAGGCGACGGTGCTCTTCCCATCAGGCCGCATCGCCTATTGGGCCAACGGCCGGCTGAACGAACGCCCGTGGAAAACCTCGGCCGTCGGGCTGGCGCGCAAATACAATCTGCCGATCCTTCCCGTCCACATGACCGCGCGCAATTCCGGCCTGTTCTACTGGCTGGCGAAGTGGTCGACCGAGCTTCGCGACATGACGGTCTTTCACGAGCTGTTGAACAAGCGCGGCGACCGTTTCGATTTCGTGATCGGCAACCTTATTCCCGCCGAACATCTGGACGGTGATCTCAACGATGTGACCAAGGCGCTGGAGAAACATACGGTGCACGATATGGCGGCGGATGGCGACGCGACCTTCGTGCCTGTCAGCCTCCCGGCTGCGGCAACGCCTCGCGAGCTTGCCGTTCCCGCAGTCTAATAGGTTTTGCCATGTCGGTCGACATCCGCGTGATCCGCGATCGATTGCCGCGGGAGATCGCCGACCTCGAAAGCGAGGCCCGGCGGGAGGGTCATCTCCATATCGCCCGCCTTATAGACGAATGGTCGGCCGGCGACATCAGGTTCGAGCGTGGCGGCGAGAGGCTGCTTGGCGCCTATGCCGGGGAGGCGCTTGCCGGCGTCGGGGGTGTGACCGTCGAACCCGCCCTATCGCAAGCGTTGCGGATGCGGCGTTTCTACGTCAGCCCCGAAATGCGCGGCCACGGCATCGGCCGGCTGCTGGCCTTGGCGCTGCTCAATCATGCGCGGGATTTCTGCAGTGTCGTCACCGTTCATCCGGGCAATCCCGGCGCAGCCAAATTCTGGGAGGCTCTCGGGTTCCGACCTCACGCGCCTGATGGCGATATGCTTTATGTCGAAATTGCCCGCATCCCCTCCGGTCGGGATGTTTCAGGCTCGTTCTTCACGTTTTAAGCTTCAGGCCCCGATCTCTTTGAGACGAATGGCCTGACGGGCCAGCAGCCGCTCGACATCGGCAATATCGGGTGCCGAGAGCTTGGCGCCCGGCTTGCGCAGAGTGGCGGATTTGATGACGCCGCGCTTGGCAAGCACATATTTGCGGGAGGCAAGCCCGATGCCCTGCTGCTGCTCATAGCGGGCGAGCGGCAGATAGGCGTCGAAGATCTCGTGGGCGCGGCCCGGATTTCCGGCTGCATAGGCCGCGACGACGCCGACCATCATCTCAGGATAACAGAAGCCGGTCATGGCGCCATCGGCGCCCCGGCCCATCTCTTCAGGCAGAAAAAGCCCGCCATTGCCGCAGAGGATGGAGATGCGCCGCATGGCGCCGCTATCGCTGGCGGCGCGGAGCGCGGTGATTTTTGAAAGGCCCGGCCAGTCCTCGTGCTTGAGCATGACGCAATTTTGCACCTCGTTGACGATGCGCTCGATCACCTTGGGCGCAATCGTCACATTGGTGGTGAGCGGATAATCCTGGAGCACGAAGGGTGTCTCGCCGAGGGCCTCGCCGACCGACTGGTAAAAGGCGAAAGCCTGGTCGTCGGTCTTGACGGTCCAGGGCGGCGCGACCATGACGCCGGCCGCACCTTCGCCCATGACGGCTTCGGCAAGTTCGCGCATCGGAGCAAGTCCCGGCGCCGACACGCCGACAACGACGGGCAGCCGCCCGTCGAGGCGCTTCAGCACACGCTCGACCACCGTGCGCGATTCCTCGGCGGTCAGCTTCGGGGCCTCGCCGAGCTGGCCAAGCACCGTCAGGCCGGTAACGCCGGCGCCCTCGTAGAAATCGACCATGCTGTCGATGCTGCCGAGATCGAGCGCGCCGTCATCGGTGAACGGGGTTACGGCGATCACATAGACGCCCTTGGCATCTTCGGTCAGTCTGGCCATCGAGGCTCTCCAATTCAAGCGGCCGAAGAACAAAGGCCCCGGCATTTCGAACAATCCTTCCGGCAATCTATGCGGCCAATCGCTCGCCCGGCAAGCTTTTCGTAAGGGTGCCGGCGATCTCCGACGCCACACTCCTTGCCGACGCTCAGCCGTGTCTTTGCGGTTCCAATTGCATCGATTTGCGGGCATGGTCTCGCCCGATGAGCACAGATTCGTCCGACCTCTTTGGCGCGCTTTTCGACGCACCGCTCGCGAACCGAACGGTTCCCGTGCTGGTGCCGATGCCGGCGCCCAAACCCTATTCCTATTCGGTGCCTGAGGGCATGGCGGTCGAGCCCGGCTCGGTCGTGCAGGTGCCGCTCGGGCCGCGGCAGGTGATCGGCGTCGTCTGGGACGGCGGCGAGGATGGAGTGGACCCGAAGAAGCTCCGGCCGATCAGCCATGTCTTCGACTGCCCGCCGCTTACCCGGGAGATGCGCGATTTCATCGATTGGGTTGCGGCCTACACGCTCTCGCCGCCCGGCCTCGTCGCCCGTATGGCGCTGAGAGCCCCCAACGCCTTCGAGCCGGAGCCGATGGTGGAGGGGCTGAAATTCGTCGGCGGCGAACCGGAGCGGACGACGCCGGCGCGCGCCCGCGTGCTTGACACGGCTTCCGACGGTTTGTCCTGGACGCGCAGCGGCCTGGCGCATGCGGCGGGGGTCTCGACCAGCGTCGTCGACGGGCTGATCACGCTCGGCATTTTTGAGACGATATTCCTGCCGCCGCCGCCGGTCGTGGCGATACCGGATCCCGAATTTGCCGCCGCCCGCCTCGAAGGGCCGCAAAAGAGGCGGCCGCGGAGATCGTTTCCGATGTCCGCAAGGGCGAATTTTCGGTGTCGCTGATCGACGGAGTGACCGGATCGGGCAAGACCGAGGTCTATTTCGAGGCGATCGCCGAGACGCTGAAACGCGGTAAGCAGGTGCTGATCCTGCTGCCGGAGATCGCGCTGACGGCCAGTTTCATGGAGCGCTTCCAGGATCGCTTCGGGGCAAAGCCGGCCGAATGGCATTCCGATCTGGCACCGCGCATGCGCGAAAAGGTCTGGCGCCAGGCGGTGACCGGCGAGGTCCGCGTCGTGGCCGGCGCCCGCTCGGCGCTCTTCCTGCCCTTCGAGGATCTCGGCTTGATCATCGTCGACGAGGAGCACGATCCCGCCTACAAGCAGGAGGACCGCGTCTTCTACAATGCCCGCGACATGGCCGTGGTGCGCGGCCGGATCGGCGATTTTCCCGTTGTCCTGGTGTCGGCGACGCCGTCGGTCGAAAGCCAGGTCAACGGACAGAGTGGGCGCTACAGCACCGTCCACCTGCCGACGCGTTTCGGCGACGCGGCGCTGCCGGACTTGCACCTCATCGATATGCGCCGCCACGCACCTGAGCGCGGCGGCTTCCTGTCGCCGGTCTTGATCCGGGCGATCGGCAAGACGGTGGAGAAACGCGAACAGGCGCTGCTCTTTCTCAACCGCCGCGGTTATGCGCCGCTGACGCTCTGCCGGGTCTGCGGCCATCGCTTCCAATGCCCGCAATGTTCGAGCTGGCTGGTCGAGCATCGCTTCCGCAAGCAGCTGCAATGCCATCAATGCGGCCATGCCGAGCGCACGCCGGAGGCATGCCCCGAGTGCGGCACGCTCGACCATCTGGTTGCCTGCGGACCTGGAGTCGAGCGCATCGCCGAGGAGGTGGAGCGGCATTTTCCGGAAGCGCGGACGATCGTTCTCTCCTCGGATATCATGGGCGGAGTGAAGCGGCTGCGGCTGGAGCTGGAGGCGATCGCCAAGGGTGAGGCCGATATCGTCATCGGCACCCAGCTCGTCGCCAAGGGGCATAATTTTCCGCTGATGACGCTGGTCGGCATCGTCGACGCCGACCTCGGCCTTGCCAATGGCGATCCGCGCGCGGCCGAGCGCACCTTTCAGCTCCTGTCGCAGGTGACGGGCCGGGCCGGGCGCACCGGCCTCAAGAGCCATGGGCTGCTGCAGACTTACCAGCCGCAGCATCCCGTCATGCAGGCGATTGTCTCAGGCGATTCCGATGCCTTTTACGAGCGCGAGATCAGCGAACGCGAACGCGCCATATTGCCGCCCTTCGGCAGGCTCGCCTCGATCATCGTTTCGGCCGAAACCCGCCATGACGCGGAAAACCATGCGCGCGGCATGCGCAATGCAGCGCCGCAGGTATCCGGCATCTCGGTGCTCGGTCCGGCGGAAGCCCCGCTGGCGCTGGTGCGCGGGCGCCACCGCTTCCGCCTTTTGGTGCACGGCCGGCGCAACTCCGACATGCAGGGCTTTTTGCGGGCAATGCTGTCGCAATCGCCGAAGGAGCGCGGGTCTGTGCAGGTGCAGCTCGATATCGATCCGCAGAGTTTTCTCTAAAACGCCACGCCGCCATTTCCTCCCTTTCCGGCCCATGTCATAAAACACTGATTCTTCCGGGTGATTTGGGGCTGATGCATGGAGTTTTATTTTCCGACCGAGCTCGGCGAGCAACTCGCCTTTTGCTCCGCCGCCTTCACGGCGCTTGCCGGCTTCATCATGATGTTTGCACCGGGCCATAGCTTCCGTCTTCTCGGTCTGCAGGCGCAGGAGGGGCGGCCGGAGGGGTATGGGGAGGGGCGCTCGATGGGCGGTTTCTATCTCGGCTTTGGCTTGTCGGCGATCATGCTCGCCCAGGACTGGATTTACATGGCGCTCGGCGCCTCCTTTGCGATGGCGGCCTTTGCCCGTATTATCTCGATCCTGTCCGATAAGGGGAGTAGTCTCGTCAACTATTTACTCCTGGTTGTGCAAATTGCCTTGGCGGCGCTGCCGCTGCTTTATGTATTCGGCTTCACCCAGACATGACTCTCGCGACCGGCTAACGGCTTCCCCGGCCGGCTTCCAGGCCGTTGCGCAATTTTGCGAACAGAAATTCATGTGAAAGGCGTATTCGGGCATTACGCGTGTTGCGAGTTCCGAACATCCTATGTTAGACGGACCCCGAATTTCGGAAGAAGCAAGAGGCTTCTCTTGTGGTTTCTGGGGGAAATCAAAACGAATTCAAGATCATAGGTTCGGCGTCCGCCGAGAGCCGGATTTTGGGTTGAAATCAGGGAAATTTGTGCCAGTGGCAGACACGTCCCAGCTTACATCTGGTGTTGCCGAGCGCTATGCCTCGTCGCTTTTCGAACTGGCGCTCGAGCAGGGCGCCGTCGACAGCGTAACCGCCGATCTTGACCGTTTCCAGGCAATGCTGGATGAGAGCGCTGACCTGAAGCGCTTCGTCGCAAGCCCGGTTTTTTCCGCCGAGGACCAGCTGAAGGCGATCGTCGCCATCAGCGAGAAGGCCGGAATCAGCGGCTTCTTCGCCAATTTCCTGAAGGTCGTGGCGCGCAACCGCCGCCTGTTCGCCCTGCCGGGCATGATCAAGGCCTTCCGCATCATCGCCGCGAACCATCGCGGTGAAATCTCCGCCGAGGTCACCTCGGCGCATGCGCTTTCGCAAGCGCAGGAAACCGAATTGAAGGTGGCACTCAAGAGCGTTACCGGCAAAGACGTGACGATTGCCGTCACGGTTGATCCGTCAATTCTTGGTGGTCTGATCGTCAAGGTCGGGTCCCGCCAGATTGATACGTCTCTTCGTACCAAACTCTCCACTCTTAAGCTCGCATTGAAAGAGGTTGGCTGATGGATATCCGCGCCGCGGAAATTTCCGCAATTCTCAAAGACCAGATCAAAAATTTCGGCAAAGAGGCAGAGGTCTCGGAAGTCGGCCAGGTTCTCTCCGTCGGTGACGGTATCGCCCGCGTCTACGGTCTGGACAATGTCCAGGCCGGTGAAATGGTCGAGTTCCCGGGCGGCATCCGCGGCATGGCGCTGAATCTCGAATCCGATAATGTCGGCGTCGTCATCTTCGGCTCCGACCGCGACATCAAGGAAGGCGACACCGTCAAGCGGACCGGCGCCATCGTCGACGTCCCGGTCGGTCCGGAACTGCTCGGCCGCGTCGTCGACGCGCTCGGCAACCCGATCGACGGCAAGGGCCCGATCAACGCGACGCGCCGTTCGCGCGTCGACGTCAAGGCTCCCGGCATTATTCCGCGCAAGTCGGTTCATGAGCCGATGTCGACCGGCCTCAAGGCCATTGACGCGCTGATCCCGGTCGGCCGCGGCCAGCGCGAGCTGGTCATCGGCGACCGCCAGACAGGCAAGACCGCTATTCTTCTCGATGCCTTCCTCAACCAGAAGGCCATTCACGACAACGGCCCGGAAGGCGAGAAGCTTTACTGCGTCTACGTCGCCATCGGCCAGAAGCGCTCGACCGTTGCCCAGTTCGTCAAGGTGCTCGAAGAGCGCGGCGCGCTGAAGTATTCGATCATTGTCGCGGCGACCGCTTCCGATCCGGCGCCGATGCAGTATCTGGCTCCGTTTGCCGGCTGCGCGATGGGCGAATATTTCCGCGACAACGGCATGCATGCGCTGATCGGTTACGACGACCTGTCGAAGCAGGCCGTTTCCTACCGCCAGATGTCACTGCTGCTGCGCCGCCCGCCGGGCCGCGAAGCCTATCCGGGCGACGTTTTCTACCTCCACTCGCGGCTGCTCGAGCGCGCTGCGAAAATGAACGACGACCAGGGCGCCGGTTCGCTGACCGCTCTTCCGGTCATCGAAACGCAGGGCAACGACGTGTCGGCCTTCATTCCGACCAACGTCATCTCGATCACCGACGGCCAGATCTTCCTTGAAACCGACCTGTTCTACCAGGGTATCCGCCCGGCCGTGAACGTCGGTCTGTCGGTTTCCCGCGTCGGTTCGTCGGCGCAGATCAAGGCGATGAAGCAGGTTGCCGGTTCGATCAAGGGCGAGCTCGCCCAGTATCGCGAAATGGCCGCCTTCGCCCAGTTCGGTTCGGACCTCGATGCTGCGACACAGCGCCTGTTGAACCGCGGTGCACGCCTGACCGAACTTCTCAAGCAGCCGCAGTTCTCGCCGCTGAAGACGGAAGAGCAGGTCGCGGTGATCTTCGCTGGCGTCAACGGCTTTCTCGACAAGCTGCCGGTTGCTTCGGTCGGCAAGTTCGAACAGGGCTTCCTCTCTTATCTGCGTTCGGAGGGCTCCGCCATCCTCGACGCGATCCGCACGGAAAAGGCAATCAGCGATGATACCAGGGGCAAGCTCACTGCTGCTCTCGATAGCTTCGCAAAGTCTTTCGCGTAATCAGGCCCTAAGTTAGGACGGATCACGGATGCCTTCACTTAAGGATCTGAAAAACCGGATCGCCTCCGTCAAGGCGACGCAGAAGATCACCAAGGCGATGAAAATGGTCGCCGCGGCGAAGCTTCGGCGTGCGCAGGAGGCGGCCGAGGCCGCCCGGCCTTATTCGCAGCGCATGGGTGCGGTGCTGGCGAACATCGCCAAGGCCGTTACCGATGCGGACGGCGCGCCGACACTGATGACCGGGACCGGCAAGGACCAGGTTCATCTGCTGGTGGTCTGCACGGCCGAACGCGGTCTTTGCGGCGGCTTCAACTCGCAGATCGCCCGATTCGCCCGCGAGCATGTGCGCAAGCTGGTTGCCGAGGGCAAGACAGTGAAGATCTTCACCGTCGGCAAGAAAGGTTACGACATCCTTCGCCGCGAATATGCTTCGCTGATCATCGAGCGCAAGGAATTGCGCGACGTCAAGAAGATCGGCTTCGAGAATGCGGACCAGATCGGCAAGCGCATCATCGAGATGTACGAGGCTGGCGAATTTGACGTCTGCACGCTGTTCTATTCCGAGTTCAAGTCGGTGATCAGCCAGATTCCGACGGCGCAGCAGCTCATCCCGGCTTCGACGGGCGCAGTGCAGGCCGAAGATGCGGCGCATGCCGGCGCGGTCTACGAATATGAGCCGGATCCGGCTTCGATCCTCGAAGACCTGATCCCGCGCAACATCTCCGTCCAGATCTTCCGCGCGCTCCTCGAGAACGTCGCCGGCGAAATGGGCGCCAAGATGAGCGCCATGGACAATGCGACGCGTAATGCCGGTGAGATGATCAACAAACTGACGCTGAGCTACAACCGCCAGCGTCAGGCGCAGATCACCAAGGAACTCATTGAAATCATTTCGGGCGCGGAAGCGCTCTGAGGCTAGGAAAAGAGGGTCAGAAAATGGCTGAGGCAGCTACCCCCAAGATCGGCTCTGTCGGCAGGGTCACACAGGTTATCGGCGCCGTCGTTGACGTTGCTTTCGAAGGCGAACTGCCGAAGATCCTGAACGCGCTGGAAACCACCAACAATGGCGTCCGTCTGGTTCTCGAAGTTGCACAACACCTTGGCGAGAATGAAGTCCGTACGATTGCGATGGACTCGAGCGAAGGTCTCGTGCGCGGCCAGGAAGTCAGCGATACCGGCGCTCCTATCATGGTTCCGGTCGGCAACGAGACGCTCGGCCGTATCATGAACGTCATCGGCGAGCCGGTCGACGAAGCTGGCCCGCTCGTCACTGCGCACAAGCGCGCCATCCACCAGGATGCGCCGTCCTATGTCGAGCAGTCGACGGAAGCGCAGATCCTCGTCACCGGCATCAAGGTCGTCGACCTTCTGGCGCCCTATGCACGCGGCGGCAAGATCGGTCTGTTCGGCGGCGCCGGCGTCGGCAAGACCGTCCTGATCATGGAACTGATCAACAACGTCGCCAAGGCGCATGGTGGTTACTCGGTTTTCGCGGGCGTCGGTGAACGTACCCGTGAAGGCAACGACCTCTACCATGAAATGATCGAATCCAACGTCAACAAGCATGGCGGCGGCGAAGGCTCGAAGGCCGCGCTGGTTTACGGCCAGATGAACGAACCGCCGGGCGCCCGCGCCCGCGTCGCTCTGACCGGCCTGACGGTTGCCGAACATTTCCGCGACCAGGGTCAGGACGTTCTGTTCTTCGTCGACAACATCTTCCGCTTCACCCAGGCAGGTTCCGAAGTGTCGGCTCTGCTCGGCCGCATCCCGTCGGCCGTCGGTTATCAGCCCACGCTCGCAACCGACATGGGCCAGATGCAGGAACGCATCACCACGACGACGACCGGCTCGATCACCTCGGTCCAGGCCATTTACGTTCCGGCCGACGACTTGACCGACCCGGCGCCGGCAACCTCGTTCGCGCATCTTGACGCGACGACGGTTCTGTCGCGCTCGATCGCCGAAAAGGGCATCTACCCCGCCGTCGATCCGCTCGACTCCACCTCGCGCATGCTCGACCCGATGGTCGTCGGCGAAGAGCATTACGAGGTCGCCCGTAAGGTCCAGTCGACGCTGCAGCGCTACAAGGCCCTGCAGGATATCATCGCCATTCTGGGTATGGACGAACTGTCCGAAGAGGACAAGATTGCCGTTGCCCGCGCCCGCAAGATCGAGCGTTTCCTGTCGCAGCCGTTCTTCGTCGCCGAAGTCTTCACCGGCTCGCCGGGCAAGCTGGTTGCTCTGGAAGACACGATCAAGGGCTTCAAGGGCCTCGTCAACGGCGAATACGATCACCTGCCGGAGGCTGCCTTCTACATGGTCGGCTCGATGGAAGAAGCGGTCGAAAAGGCCAAGAAGCTCGCAGCTGCTTGATGAGCGACGCGCTGGACGAGATATTCTGCTGCGATCCTCTGAAAGGGGTCGTGGCGGATCTTCCGGAACCAGCCGCGCCGACCATCTATCGCGCCGATAACGGCGTGCTGATGATGGTGGTTGGTCTGGTTCAGAGCGAGGAAGGCCTCGGCTATCTCGACCAGGCGATAATGCACTGCCCGTTCTGCGGGACCCAATTGCAAGATGCGAAAGCCATAGCCGAGAAGGTAAGTCACTGATGGCTGACAATTTCAACTTTGAGCTCGTTTCGCCGGAGCGTCTGCTGCTGTCGGAGATGGTGACTGAAGTCGTCATTCCTGCGACTGAAGGCGAAATGACCGTCATGGCGCACCATGCGCCGACGATGACGACGATCAAGCCGGGTGTCGTGAGCGTGCGTTCGGCCTCCGGCAAGAAGCAGGACTATGTCGTGTTCGGCGGTTTTGCCGATATCCTGCCGACCGGCTGCACATTGCTTGCCGAATCAGCGGTTCCGGTCGAGGAACTCCACAAAGACGAACTGACCCGCCGCATCGAGGCCGCTCGCAAGGAGCTCGAAGATACCGAGCTGCACGAACGCAAGTCGAAACTCGAGCACTTCATCATGGAACTGACGCATCTGAATGGCGTCGTCCAGCAGGATTGATCGCAATCGATTTTTCGATAGTGAAAAGGCGGCTCAACAGCCGCCTTTTTTGTGTCTGCTCGTCTCCAGGGATCCGGCGGACAATGTCTGACGGCGGGTTCAAATGAACAAGCGGCCTTCGCCGCCACGCCGGATCGTCTCAGAAGCCGGTGCCGCCACGCAGCTCGATGACGAGCGTCTTCAGCAGAATCTTCAGGTCGAGCAACAGACTGAAATTCTTGACATAATAGATATCGCAGGCAATGCGGGCGCGAGCTTGCAACGGTCGCGCCGTCGGGCCCCGCCAGCCGCGTGTCTGCGCTAGGCCGGTGATGCCGGGGCGCATGATGTGGCGCTGGTGGTAGTGCGGCACCAGCTCTTCGTAGAGCCTGCCGGCTGCGCGCATGTTGATCGCATGGCATCGCGGACCGACCAGCGACATATCGCCCATGAGGACATTGAAAAGCTGCGGCAGCTCGTCGATATTCGTCCGTCTGAGGACCGCGCCAATGCCGGTCATCCGGCTATCGCCCTTGACGGTCTGCTGAATGCCGCTCGGATCACAATCGTCGGTGCGCATCGAGCGGAATTTGAAGACCGTGATCTTCCGTCCGTTCAGTCCCCAGCGGATCTGCCGGAAGAATATCGGGCCGCCATCGTCGAGTTTGATGAAGAGAGCAATCGCCAGAAAAAACGGCGCGAGCACGATGAGGGCGCTGCCTGAGGCGACAATGTCGAACAGCCGCTTCACGCCCAGCCGTACAGCCATCTTTCTTTCGACAGGCGAAAAGCTATCCGGCTGGCGAATGTTGGAGTTCGCGATAACCAGGGTCTTGGTTTTGTCCTGACGCTGAGACGGATCGAAGCGTGAATTCGTCTTCGAAGTAAAAGCATTCATTACGCAAGGTCCACAAGTTTAGATGCGATACTGAACTACCGGGAGACAGATACATCGTCACGTAACGTTTGTCATCGGTATAAAAAAGAATTTCGTAACCCTAAAGAAGCCAAAAATGGGAGTATTTCGCGTTAACCTTAACGCCTGTAGTTGCGTTGAATGAAAGCTTATACTTTGAAAGGAGTAGCCCGATCGGATGGGCATGATGTCAGTCGGTTGCCGAGGTCGATCGCCGGTTTCTCCAGCAGGTGGTAGCTGAGGCTGGCGACGAGAAGGACGAGCGCTGCCGCCAGTCCGCAGGACTGCAGCCAGCCCGTGACGACATTTTCCGAGGAGACGCCGAACGAACCAGGGTCGAGCCTTTGGATCGATATCAGGATGATCTCCTGCCAGACATAGATGCCGAAGGAGATCTTTGCGATGTAGCGGACGGGCGCATTGTCGAGTAGCCTGCCCAGACGTTGCGAATGGCAGAGCGAAACGAGCGCCGTTGCGATTGCCAGCGGAAAGACCGGGAAGCCATAGGGGATATCGAGCCAGCCGTAAGCTTCAGGGGTGCCGCCCGGCGATATGACGAGGCGGTAGCCGGCAACGGCGAGGGTGAGCAGCGCTGCGGCATCGAACCAGAAGGAGGACCGCCTTCTCAGCATGATCTCGATGCCGGCGGCCAGCGCGCCGAGGGCGAAGACGGCGAAGAAGCCGATCGGATTATATCTCGGCATCCACTCTTTCGCCCCACCCTGCAGGCCGTACTGCCAGCCGCGTCCGATGTCGTCGAGCGGAAAGATGGTGAGGATCAGCAGATGGGCGAGGACGACGCCTGCGACGACGCAAAGCCAGGCCAAGCGGGCAAGCAGCGGACGCTGCCTGAGGAGAGGCAAACGAAACAGCAGGAGAAAGCAGACCGGCAGGAGCACATAGCTGGTGACCTCGAAGGGAATGGACCAGAGCGGGCCGTCGGCTTCGACCGGAAAAAACGTGCGCCAATGCCACTGGCTCATGAACAGCAGCCCGGAGACGTAGCGAAGCGTGAGTTCCGGCGTCAGCGGCAGGGCAAGCAGTGTCAGGCTGAGGACGAAGCTGACGGTTGCTGCCACCCAGAAGCCCGGCGCGATACGCGCCGCCCTGCGGATCGTGTAATGGCGGAGGCTCGGCATCTCGCCGCCGCCGTCGAGCGCGCGCCAGAAGGGATGAGAAAGAAGAAAGCCGCTGAGCACGAAGAAGATGGCAACGCCGAAATTGCCGAAGCGGAGGATCTGCGCAGTCGTTCCCAGTTCGTCGGGAATTCTGCGCATATCCAGCCGGAGCGCGAGATGGTGGGCAAGCACCAGCAGACAAGCCGTCGCGCGCAGAAAGTCCGCTCCGGCCAATCTCTCCTGTTGTCGCATCTGTCCCTCGCCTTATAGCTCAAGACTTTGCCGCGGAACGCCGCGGCGGGCAAGGCCAGGGCTGGACTCAGGCCAGCAGGTCGTTGGTATAATAGGTGGAAAAGTCCGGCTTCTCCTTGAGTGCGGCGCCATTCGCATCGACCAGAATGCCGTTCTCGACCAGGAAGCCGCCGATAGCATCGGCCTTGGCCGGATCGAGGGTGCCGATCACACCGGCCTGGGATTTCAGGAAGTGTCCTTCGATCAATGCCTTTTGCGAAGCTTTCACCAATTCGGCGTTCATCAGCGCGCCGTTGCTCTCCGCTATCAGCAGCGCGCAGGCTTCGTCGGGATGATCAACGGAATAGGCATAACCCTTTCGCGTCGCCTGAATGAAAGCGCGGGCATTTTCCCGATTGGCCGAAAGATAGGTGTCGCTGGAGACGATGACCGTGGTTTGCTCGTCGGGAATGCCGTAGTCGGAATAGTGGAAGCGGGCGATCTTCCGGTTTTCCAGTTCGGCGGCGACGCCTTCCCAGGTATAGATCTCCAGGGTGAAATCGATCGAGCCATTGTCCAGCGCTTCATAGGCGGAGGTGCCGAGCGTGACGGTCTTGACCTCGCCTTTGCCGCCATCGTTGCGGATCATCGCGGAGATCAGCGCGCTCTCCCAGGTGCCGCCGAATCCGCCATAGGTCTTGCCGTCGAGATCCCTTGGGCTCTTGATGTCGTCGCGTCCGCCCTTGAAGATCAGGCGTGCTGTTTCAGTCTGGACGACGCCGTAGACCATCTTCACGTCACCGCCGGCGGCGCGCTGCGTGATGGCCTCGATCTCGCTGCTGATCCCGAAGTCGGCGACGCCGTTCGATACCAGCGTTCCGGCACTCGTATCGGCATAGGGTAGAATGTCGACATCGAGGCCCGCGGCGGCATAAAAACCCTTCGCCTTGGCGACATAGATGCCGATATGGTTGGTGTTGGGCGTCCAGTCGAGTGCGATGCGAGCCTTTGCGGGCGCCGACTGGGCGAAGGCCGGGCGGCCGACAAGGCCTGCCGCGATGGCGGCGAAAATCGTCTGGCGACGGGTGAGAAGCAGCATGATGACCTCCTCAGGTCTCTAGAGCATGGTGCCGAAAGTGTGCGCGGTTTTCGGCGTCATGATCTAACTCTTTAGTTCAGAACAGGATGCAGATTTCAGGCCGACCGGCCTAAGATCATCCTGTTCCAGCGGATGAAGCAGGGTCTGCAGGATTTCGGTTTCGATCGCCTGGGCCGCCGGCGAGCCGAGATCGGCAAGGCTTCTGGGGCGGGGCAGGGGAACGCGGAATTCTCGAATGATGCGCGCCGGGCGGGCCGAAAGCACATAGATGCGGTCGGAGAGGAACACCGCCTCGCGGACATCATGGGTGATCAGCAGCGCCGTCCAGCGGTGTTCGGTCCACATGCCCTGCAGCCACTCCTGGATCTGCGTGCGCGTCAGCGCGTCGAGCGCGCCGAAAGGCTCGTCGAGCAGCAGCATGTCCTGGGTCTGGACGACGGTGCGCAGCAGAGCGGCGCGCTGGCGCATGCCGCCCGATAGTTCGGACGGATAATGGTGTTCGAAGCCGGCAAGGCCGAAGCGCTCGAACAAAGGCGCCACAGCGGCGCGGGCCGCGCGGCGGCTCTTGCCTTTTACCTCGAGGCCGAGGGCCGCATTGTCGATGATCCGGCGCCAGGGCATCAGCGCATCACGCTGCGGCATGAAGGCGAAGGAATGCGGCGCTTCCTCAAGCGGCGCGCCATTGAAAAGCACCGAGCCGGAATCGGGTCGAAGCGACTGCGTCAGCAATCGCAGCACCGTCGATTTTCCCGAGCCGGACGGGCCGACGATCGAAACGAACTCGCCGTTCCCGACGCCGAGCGAAATATCGCCCAGTACCTGCATGCCGTCGAAAGATTTCGCGATATTGCGCAGTTCGACCATTTTGTCGCTCATCGGCGCCGCTCCCCGGATGGCTGCCAGGGCATAAGGAGGCGCTCTATCAAGAGTGTTAGGCCGAACAGGCAAAGGGTCAGCACGGCGCTGACGACGACGGCGGCGAGCACGAGATCGGGACGGAAATTGTTCTTGGCGTTGAGGATATAGATGCCGAGGCCGCTTGCGGCGCCGGCATATTCGGCAAAGATCGCGCCGACGACGGCATAGGTGATCGAGATCCTCAGGCCGGCGAAGAAATAGGGCAGCGCCGAGGGAAGCCGTGCCAGGCGGAAAATGCGCCAGCGGTCTCGTCTTCATCGAATGCAGCAATTCGGCGATGTCGCGGTCGGTCGATTCATAGCCTTGCAGCAGGGCGACGAGCAGCGGAAAGAAGGTGACGAGCGCCACCAGCAGGATCTTCGGCAAAAGGCCGAAACCGAACCATAAGACGACGAGCGGCGCAATCGCCACCAGCGGCAGGGTCTGGCTGGCGATGAAGATCGGCAGCAATGCCCGGCGCATGAATGGCATGAAATCCATGAGGATCGAAGAGGTGAAGGCGAAGGCAAGCGACAGCGCGAAACCGCCGAGCGTCGCACCAAGCGTCGGCCAGGTGTTTGATATCAGCGCCTCACGGTTCAGCCAGCCCTGGATAACGATGCGCGAAGGCGCCGGCAGAATGGAAGGCTTGATGCCGGAAAGATCGACATAGAGTTCCCATGCCGCCAAAAAGGCGCAGCCCGCGAGCAAGGCGGGGAACCCCCGATAGAGAGCGGCGCGGAGCGCGGAAAGGTGCGAACCCGATGGTTGCGGCGATGTCATCAGCGTTTGATTTCGGTCTCGATGCCTAGCCGGCCGCGATAGGGATCGAGCGTTTTGACGGCATCGCGAATGATGCCGACGACATTGCCGGACATCGGATAAAGTGACACTTCTGCGCCTGAGAACATCTGAACCTCGCTCCGCTGGCATTACCCAGATCAGCTTTAAAGGGTCCAGAGGCTAGCGCCTCATATCTCAGCCCCGGCAATACGGAGCTCCCCTGTTATTTCGTCGGAAACTATCACCCGTGTTTTCTTCCCGCAACCGCAAATTTGGGAACCCGTCCGCACGGTCGGAAAAGCTCTGTTGTGAGGGAAACACCCGAGCGGGATCCCGCTCGGGTGTTCCTCGGTGGGCCCGTACCTGCCGGGAACGGGACCGCAGCTTGCTGCCTCTGGCGGCAATATCGGCGTAAGGGGTGCCAGCGCCCTTATCGGAGTAAGAGCGGGAGCGCCCGATCGGGCTTTACGATCGCAGAAGCAAAGGGTATAAGACCTCAACCAATATTGAGGTCAAGAGGCGATGGATGGTATTTCGGCAGCGCCGCTCGGAAAGCTCCTGACTGTCGGCGAAGTGGCGGAACGCAGCGGCCTTGCCGTCTCGGCGCTGCATTTTTACGAGACCAAGGGTTTGATCTCGAGCATCCGCTCCCGCGGCAATCAGCGCCGCTACGGGCGCGATGTGCTTCGCCGCCTCGGCATCATCAAGGTGGCACAGCGTGTCGGCATTCCGCTTTCGGAAATCCAGGCGGCGTTCCAGTCCCTGCCGCAGGGGCGCACGCCGACCGTCGCCGATTGGCAGACGCTGTCGGCGCGATGGAAGGACGATCTCGACGCACGAATCAATCGGCTCAGTCTGCTGCGCGACCGCCTGACCGGCTGCATCGGCTGCGGCTGCCTGTCGATCGAAAGCTGTCCGTTGCGCAATCCCTGTGACCGGCTCGGCAGGGAAGGGCCGGGTGCGCGGCTTCTGGAGACCGAAAACGAGCTCGTTGTTTAGTCCTGGATCTCCCCGGAAAGATCGATGCCTGCCTTTCTTTCGGTCGGTGTGCTCATATGTTAAGGGCAGGTGACGCATCCGAGGAGGACGGCTTCGTGTTTCATCCCAGACTGTTTGAAAATCGTAATGTCGTCGTCACCGGCGCCGGCCGCGGCATCGGCCTCGAAGTCGCTCGGCAGTTTCTGGATTGCGGCGCGAAAGTGATCGTCCATACCGGGCGCAAGCCGGGGCGGGACCTGCCGGATTTCCTGCTGACGGCTGAATCGGAAAGACGGGCGCTGCTGCTGCATGCCGATTTCTCTGCCGCCGGCGGTGCGGTGCAATTTGCCGACGATGTTCTGGCTTTCTTCGACAGGGTGCATGTGCTCGTCAACAATGCCGGCACCATGCTCGGCCGTTTTCCCGCTGCGACGCTGACCGATGCCGAATATGAAGCGGTCATACGGCTGAACCAGACCTCGGTAGTGGCGCTGACGCGCGCATTGCTGCCGGCATTGAAGGCGGCCGAGGGTGCTGCCGTCGTCAACACCGTTTCGATCTCGGCGCTCACCGGTGGCAGCCCCGGCTCGTCGATCTATTCGGCCTCGAAAGCCTTCGTTGCGACCTATTCCAAGGCGCTTGCCCGCGAGCTTGCCCCGGATGGCATCCGCGTCAACTGCGTCTCGCCGGGAACGATCGAGACGGATTTCCACGAGCGCTATTCCTCCAGAGAAAAGCTGGAGCAGACCCGGAAATCCATCCCCCTGCAGCGGCTTGGCACGGCAGAGGATTGCGCTCCCGCCTATCTGTTCCTGGCGGCTCCCTTACTCTCGGGATACATTACCGGCCAGGTGATCGAGATCAACGGCGGACAGCTTATCTGCTGATTTACTTGGACCTTTTTTGGCATTTCATCACTATTGACCAATTCGTTTGTGCGAATATGCTATTGTTCTGATCTACCAAATCGCCTCCCTTCCGAGATATCGAATGCCGTTGCCTAAACCGGAGCCGGGGATGACCGGCCAGGACTTGCACATACTCGCCGGAAAAGCCCATGAAGCGAGCGATCTGCTGAAGGCTTTGGCGCATCACACCCGATTGCTGATCCTCTGCATCCTGGCAAAAGAGGAGCGGACGGTCGGTGAAATCGAGAATATTCTCGGCATTCAGCAGGCGATGGTTTCGCAGCAGCTTGCGCGTTTGAGGCTCGAAGGCCTAGTCAATACGCGCCGCCAAGGCAGGCTGGTTTATTACAGTATCGGCAATGTCAGCGTGCTTGCCTTCCTCGAATCTCTGTTCGATCTTTTTCCCGCTGCGGAAAACTGTTAAAGCGCGTCGCCTTAACTTGATTCATTCCCTTGCGGAGCACGGTTGCTGTGTCGAAGATGAGGCCGGACGCGAAATGTCGCGGGAGCCCGGATGATCGACAAGCTGGAATTCTTCATCGCCCTAGCCAATGAAAAGCATTTCGGCCGCGCTGCGGAGGAGTGCGGGATTTCGCAGCCGACGCTTTCGGCCGCGATCCGGCAGCTCGAGGATCAGCTCGGGGTCATGCTGGTGCAGCGCGGTTCGCGTTTTCAAGGGCTGACGCCGGAGGGGCAGCGCGTGCTGGAATGGGCCCGGCGCATCGTCGGCGACGCGCGCACCATGCGCGAGGAAATGCGCGCCGCCCGCCGCGGCCTTTCCGGCCACATTCGCCTTGCCGCCATTCCGACGGCGCTCGCCATGCTTTCGCGCATTACCACGCCTTTTCAGGAACGGCATCCCGGCGTCACCTTCTCGATCGTCTCGCGCAATTCGCTGCAGGTGCTGAGCATGCTCGAAAACCTCGAAATCGATGCGGGCATCACCTATCTCGAAAACGAGCCGCTCGGCCGTGTCACCAGCGTTCCGCTCTATGCCGAGCGCTATCATCTGATCACGGCTGCGGGCAGCCCGCTCTCCGATCGCGACAATGTGACATGGAAAGAGGTCGGCGATCTTCGGCTTTGTCTATTGACCGCCGACATGCAGAACCGCCGAATCATCAATCGGCACCTGACGGAAGCCGGTGCCACGGTGCATCCGACGCTCGAATCCAACTCGATGATCGTGCTGTTCTCGCATGTTCGAACCGGCCGCTGGGCGAGCATCATGCCGCGCAATGTCGCCAAGTCTTTTGGTTTCCCGGTGGAAATCCGGATGATTCCGATCGTCGAGCCGGAGGCCCATCATCTCGTCGGCCTTGTCGCGCCCTATCGCGAGCCCTTCACGCCGCTGGTCTCTGCCTTGCTGCATGAAGCGCGGGTGCTCGTGCGAGATGAAGAACTCTGATAGAAAAAAACTATCGTTCCACAGGATAGCTTTATTGATCCCTGGCGGCTTCCCTGAGATGCTTGCGGCGGATGGTGCTCGGCTGGAGGGGCCGCCATTCCGCAACGAGCAAGCCGTCGGGAGGGCTACCTTATGACCATTTATATCGCCGAAGGCGATATTGCCGCGCGCACTCGTGCGATCATTGCCGATCTTCGCTTCCTCGAAGGGCCGCTGCTTCCCATTCTACACGAGGTTCAGGACGAATTCGGTTATATCCCGCAGGAAGCCGTGCCCGTGATCGCGGAGGAACTGAACCTCTCCCGTTCCGAGGTGCATGGCGTCGTGACTTTCTATCATGATTACCGCGACCACCCCGCCGGCCGGCATGTGCTGAAGCTCTGTCGCGCCGAGGCCTGTCAGTCGATGGGCGGCGATGCGCTGGCCGAGCGCGTCAAGACGCTGCTTGGCATCGATTTTCATCAAACGATGCTCGACGGCAGCGTGACGCTGGAGCCGGTCTACTGTCTCGGGTTCTGCGCCTGCGCGCCATCGGCGATGCTCGATGGCGAGGTCTATGGCCGGGTTGACGATCAGCTGGCGGCGGAACTCGTTGCGGAGGCACGCCGATGAGCATCAAGATTTATGTTCCGCGAGATGCCGCCGCGCTGGCGCTCGGCGCCGAAAAGGTGGCAAAGGCGATTGCCCAGGAGATCGCCGCCCGCGGCCTCGGTGCCGAGATCGTGCGCAACGGCTCGCGCGGAATGTTCTGGCTGGAACCGCTTGTCGAGGTCGAGGTCGCCGGCAAACGCATCGGTTACGGACCGGTGAAAGCAAAGGATGTGCCTGCATTGTTCGACGCCGGGATGATGACCGGCGGCGATCACCCGCTCTGTCTCGGGGAGGTTGAAGACCTCCCGTTCCTGAAGGAACAGACCCGCCTAACATTCGCCCGCTGCGGCATCACCGATCCACTGTCGTTGGCCGACTACGAATCGCATGGCGGCCTGGCCGGCCTTCGCCGGGCCGTTTCGATGACATCCGCCGAAGTCGTCAAGGAAGTCACCGATTCCGGCCTGCGCGGACGCGGCGGCGCCGGCTTTCCCACTGGGATCAAGTGGAAGACTGTTCTCGATGCCCCGGGGGACCGCAAATATATCGTCTGCAATGCCGATGAGGGTGACAGCGGCACCTTTGCCGACCGGATGATCATGGAGGGTGATCCCTTCGTGCTGATCGAGGGCATGGCGATAGCCGGCCTCGCCACCGGAGCGACCAAAGGCTACGTCTACACCCGTTCTGAATATCCTCATGCCATCGCAGTGATGACCGAAGCCGTCGGCATCGCGCGTCAGGCCGGGATACTCGGCCCGTCGGTGCTCGGCTCGGGCCGCGCCTTCGATATCGAGGTGCGCACCGGCGCCGGTGCCTATGTCTGCGGCGAGGAGACGGCCCTTTTGAACAGCCTCGAAGGCAAGCGCGGCGTCGTGCGCGCCAAGCCGCCGCTGCCGGCGCATCAGGGGCTGTTCAACTGTCCGACCGTCATCAACAATGTGATCTCGCTCGCCTCCGTGCCGGTGATCATGGAGAAGGGCGCCGCCTTCTATCGCGATTTCGGCATGGGCCGCTCGCGTGGCACCATTCCGCTGCAGATCGCCGGCAATGTCAGATATGCCGGTCTTTACGAAACGGCCTTCGGTCTTTCGCTCGGAGACATCGTCGACCGAATCGGCGGTGGCACCGCGACGGGGCGGCCGATCAAGGCCGTGCAGGTCGGCGGACCGCTTGGGGCCTATTTCCCTCGGGCATTGTTCGACACGCCGTTCGACTACGAAGCTTTCGCCGCCAAGGACGGGCTGATCGGCCATGCCGGCCTCGTCGTCTTCGACGACAGCGCCGATATGCTGAAGCAGGCGCGCTTCGCCATGGAATTCTGCGCCGTCGAAAGCTGCGGCAAGTGCACGCCCTGCCGCATTGGCTCGACGCGCGGCGTCGAGACGGCCGACAAGATCGCCCATGGTATCGAGCCGGAGAAAAACCGGGCGCTGCTCGCCGATCTCTGCAACACGATGAAATTCGGCTCGCTCTGTGCGCTCGGCGGCTTCACCCCTATCCCGTCATGAGCGCCATGACGCATTTCCCGGAGGATTTTTCGCCGGCGCCGATGGTGGAGGCAGCTGAGTGATGATCTTCCAAGCCCCATGCCGTGATCTGCTCAATTCCATTTCCGTACAGGAGGCCGACCATGTCTCTCATCCATGAAATCGACTACGGCACTCCCGCTTCTACATCCGAGGTGATGGTGACGCTCACCATCGATGGGCAGCAGATCAGCGTGCCGGAGGGCACCTCGATCATGCGCGCTTCGATGGAGGCCGGCATCGAGGTGCCGAAGCTCTGCGCCACCGACATGATCGATGCCTTCGGTTCCTGCCGGCTCTGTCTCGTCGAGATCGAGGGCCGCAACGGTACGCCGGCCTCCTGCACGACGCCGGTGGCGGCCAATATGGTGGTGCACACGCAGACAGGACGGCTGAAGGATATCCGCCGTGGCGTGATGGAACTCTATATCTCCGACCATCCGCTCGACTGTCTGACCTGTGCAGCCAACGGTGATTGCGAATTGCAGGATATGGCGGGCGCCGTCGGGCTGCGCGACGTGCGCTATGGCTATGACGGCGACAACCACGTCAGGGCGCGCAACCATGGCGAGATCAATCTGAAATGGACGCCGAAGGACGAAACCAATCCCTATTTCACCTTTGACCCCTCCAAATGCATCGTCTGTTCGCGCTGCGTGCGCGCCTGCGAAGAGGTGCAGGGCACCTTCGCGCTGACGATCGAGGGGCGTGGTTTCGGCTCCAAGGTTTCCTCGGGTGCGCATGAAGCCTTCATCGATTCCGAATGCGTCTCCTGCGGGGCCTGCGTACAGGCCTGCCCGACGGCGACGCTGACGGAAAAGTCGGTGATCGAGATCGGCCAGCCCGAACATTCGGCCATCACCACCTGCGCCTATTGTGGCGTCGGCTGTTCCTTCAAGGCGGAAATGCGCGGCGAGGAACTGGTGCGCATGGTGCCGTGGAAGGACGGCCAGGCCAATCGCGGCCATTCCTGCGTCAAGGGCCGTTTCGCTTACGGCTATTCCACCCACAAGGACCGGATCCTCAACCCGATGATCCGCGAAAAGGTCGGCGATCCCTGGCGGGAGGTAAGCTGGGACGAGGCCTTCGCGCATGTGGCGTCGGAGTTCCGCCGCATCCAGTATCAATACGGTCGCGACGCGATCGGCGGCATCACTTCCTCGCGCTGCACCAACGAGGAAACTTATCTGGTGCAGAAGCTGGTGCGGGCCGGTTTCGGCAACAACAATGTCGATACCTGCGCCCGCGTCTGCCACTCGCCGACCGGCTATGGCCTAGGCCAGGCTTTCGGCACCTCGGCGGGCACCCAGAATTTCGACAGCGTCGAACAGTCCGATGTCGTCGTCATCATCGGCGCCAACCCGACCGACGGCCATCCGGTATTCGCCTCGCGGTTGAAGAAGCGGCTGCGCCAGGGGGCCAAGCTCATCGTCATCGATCCGCGCCGCATTGATATCGTCCGGTCGCCGCATGTCGAGGCGTCCTACCATCTGCCGCTGAAGCCCGGCACCAATGTCGCCGTCATGACCGCACTGGCGCATGTGATCGTCACCGAAGGGCTCTATGACGAGACCTTCATCCGCGAGCGCTGCGACTGGTCGGAATTCGAGGACTGGGCCGCCTTCGTCGCCGAACCGGCGCACAGCCCCGAGCAGACCGAGATCTTCACCGGCGTGCCGGCAGCGGATCTGCGCGGCGCGGCAAGGCTCTATGCCAAGGGCGGCAACGGCGCGATCTATTACGGTCTCGGCGTCACCGAACACAGCCAGGGTTCGACCACGGTTATCGCCATCGCCAATCTGGCGATGGCGACCGGCAATATCGGCCGTCCCGGCGTCGGCGTGAATCCGCTGCGCGGCCAGAACAACGTGCAGGGCTCCTGCGACATGGGTTCCTTCCCGCACGAACTGCCGGGCTACCGGCACATTTCCGACGATGCGACACGGGATATCTTCGAAAAGCTCTGGGGCGTGAAGATCAATAACGAGCCCGGCCTGCGCATTCCGAACATGCTGGACGCGGCGGTCGACGGCTCCTTCAAGGGCCTCTACGTCCAGGGCGAGGATATTCTCCAATCCGATCCCGATACGAAGCATGTCGCGGCCGGCCTTGCGGCGATGGAATGCGTCGTCGTGCAGGATCTGTTCCTCAACGAGACCGCCAATTACGCTCATGTCTTCCTGCCAGGCTCGACCTTTCTCGAGAAGGACGGCACCTTCACCAATGCCGAGCGCCGCATCAACCGGGTGCGCAAGGTGATGACGCCGCGCAACGGCTATGGCGACTGGGAGGTGACCCAGAAGCTTGCTCAGGCCATGGGGCTCGACTGGAATTACGCCCATCCGTCTGAAATCATGGACGAAATTGCCGCAACGACGCCGAGTTTCGCCCTGGTGTCCTACGATTACCTCGAGAAGATGGGCTCGGTGCAGTGGCCATGCAACGAGAAGAACCCGCTCGGCTCGCCGATCATGCATGTCAACGGCTTCGTGCGCGGCAAGGGCAAGTTCATCCGCACCGAATATGTGGCGACCGACGAGCGTACCGGGCCGCGCTTCCCACTGCTGCTCACCACCGGCCGCATCCTCAGCCAGTACAATGTCGGGGCGCAGACGCGGCGGACCGAGAATGTCGTCTGGCATGCGGAAGACAGGCTGGAAATCCATCCGCATGATGCCGAGCAGCGCGGCATTCGCGATGGCGACTGGGTGAAGCTCGTCAGCCGCTCCGGCGACACCACGCTGAGATCGCTGATTACCGATCGTGTTGCACCGGGCGTCGTCTATACGACCTTCCATCATCCTAATACGCAGGCGAACGTCATCACCACCGACTTTTCCGACTGGGCGACGAATTGCCCTGAGTATAAGGTGACGGCGGTGCAGGTTTCGCCCTCCAACGGGCCGAGCAACTGGCAGATGGAATATGACGAGCAGGCACGGCAATCGCGCCGCATCGCCGGCAAGCTCGAGGCAGCGGAGTGAAAATGCGGGGGTGGTTTGGCAAGAAGGGATTTGCATCATGACCTTCCAGACTACCGCCCGTGCTCCCGAAACCGCCCGCCACAACGGCCTCATGCATTCCGGCTCGCGCATCGTGCCGGAAGAAGTGCCGATCGCCTTTTCCTATGGCGGCAGCTCGCATGCGGTGATGATGGCGACGCCCGATGATCTCGAGGATTTCGCCGTCGGTTTCAGCCTGACCGAAGGGATTATCACCGAACGCACCGAGATAGCGGCCATCGAGATCGTCGAAGGCGAGCAGGGGATCGATGTGCAGGTGAGCCTTGTCGACGACGTCGCTGATCGGCTGCGGGCACGACGCCGCAGCATGGCGGGGCCGGTCGGCTGCGGGCTCTGCGGCATCGAATCGATCGAGCAGGCGGTGCGGCCGGTGCCGGATGTCTCGGCATCGCCGCTGACGCTGTCGCATGCCGATATCGTACGCGCCGTTTCGCTGCTGAACGAAGCGCAGCCGCTGCATCGCGAGACGCGAGCGGTGCACGGCGCCGGCTTCTATCTTCCGGCCAAGGGATTGCTTGCCGTGCGCGAAGATGTCGGACGGCACAATGCGCTCGACAAGCTCTGCGGCGCCGTCATCGACGCTGGCGAAAACGGCCGGAACGGCGCCGTCGCCGTGACCAGCCGGCTCTCGGTCGAGATGGTGCAGAAGGCGGCGATCCTCGGTTCACCCGTGCTCATCGCCATTTCAGCGCCGACGGCTCTTGCCATCCGAACGGCCGAAGAGGCCGGCATGACGCTCGTCGCCCTGGTGCGCGGCGAGGATTTCGAGATTTTCACCCGCCCGCACCGCATCTCGCCTGGAAGCATCGCCGATGTCGCATGATACCAAGACCAAGCTTGTCTATATGGCAAACCAGATTGCCACCTTCTTCAAGAGCCAGCCGGCAAGCGAGGCCGTGGAAGGGGTCGCCAATCATATCAACAAATTCTGGGAGCCGCGTATGCGGCGGCAATTGTTCGAAATTCTCAACAAGGAGGAAAACGGCCTGGATGCCCTCGTGCTGCAGGCCGCTCCCTTGATCCGCAAACCTGAGCCGGAAGCACAACAGATCCGGTAATCCGAAGTTGGCGCATGCCGGAAAGGGCAGCAGCTTGCTGCCTACGGCTATGCCAGCGATAGAATTTAAATCGATTTAAAATAGAAAAAATGGAATTTAAAGTGGTACAGCGTCCTTTGCGCTCCTGAAAAGACGGCAGCGATCCAATCACAGCAAGGTCTGAAACAAGGAGGAGTTGTTCATGACTGCAGCGGAAACACGTACGGACGGAGCGGTGGCAGGCTCGGGCCTGCTCGATCGTGAAAGGATCGTCGCGAAACCCGGTTTTAACAGGTGGCTGGTGCCGCCGGCCGCGCTCGCCATCCATCTCTGCATCGGCATGGCTTATGGTTTCAGCGTCTTCTGGTTGCCGCTGTCGAAGTCGCTCGGGATGACCGCCCCGACCGCTTGCCCCGATCTGACACTCGCCTCGGCGCTGTTTACCACCACCTGCGACTGGCGCGTTGCCGACCTCGGCTGGATCTATACGCTGTTCTTCGTTCTGCTGGGCTCGTCGGCCGCCATCTGGGGCGGCTGGCTGGAGCGGGCCGGTCCGCGCAAGGCGGGCGTCGTTTCCGCCTGCTGCTGGTGCGGCGGCATCGTGCTTGCCGCTGTCGGTGTCATCACCCATCAGCTCTGGCTCATGTGGCTCGGCGCCGGTGTCATCGGCGGCATCGGTCTCGGGCTCGGCTACATCTCGCCGGTCTCGACGCTGATCAAATGGTTTCCCGACCGGCGCGGCATGGCGACCGGCATGGCGATCATGGGCTTCGGCGGCGGCGCGATGATCGGCGCTCCGCTTGCCAACTTGCTGATGAATGCCTTCAAGACCGATACCTCGGTCGGGGTCTGGCAGACCTTCATCGTCATGGCGGTCATCTATTTCGTCTTCATGATGGGCGGCGCCTTCGGCTATCGCATTCCGCCGGCCGGCTGGCGGCCGGAAGGCTGGACGCCGCCCGCGGCCAAGAGCACGATGATCACGACCAAACATGTGCATCTGCGCGATGCTCACAAGACAAAGCAGTTCTGGCTGATCTGGGCGGTGCTCTGCCTCAACGTTTCGGCCGGCATCGGGGTTCTCGGCATGGCGTCGCCGATGCTGCAGGAAATCTTCGCCGGCTCGCTGATCGGCCTGCCGGATGTCGGTTTCGCGCAGCTCGACGCCGGCCAGAAGGCGTCGATCGCCACGATCGCCGCGGGTTTTGCCGGCCTGCTGTCGCTCTTCAATATCGGCGGGCGGTTCTTCTGGGCGTCGCTCTCCGACAAGATCGGCCGCAAGAACACCTATTACTGCTTCTTCATCATCGGCATCGCGCTTTATGCGCTGGCGCCTAGCCTCGCCGGTATGGGCAACAAGGCGCTGTTCGTTCTCGCCTTCGGCGTCATTCTGTCGATGTATGGCGGTGGTTTTTCGACCATCCCGGCCTATCTCGCCGATATTTTCGGCACGCAATTCGTCGGCGCCATCCACGGGCGGCTACTGACGGCCTGGGCAACGGCTGGCATCGTCGGTCCCGTCGTCGTCAACTATATCCGCGAAGCGCAGATCGCCGCCGGCGTTGCTCCCGGTCCGAGCCTCTATACCGGCACGATGTACATCCTCGCCGGCATGCTGGCCCTCGGCCTTGTTGCCAATTCACTGATCAGGCCGCTTTCGGACAAATGGTTCATGTCCGATGGTGAGGTCGCTGCGCTGCAGGCGAAGTCGGCGGCCGTCAATGCCGGGCCGACCGGCTCCTTCGGCATCGGCACGGGTGGGCTGGACGCCAAGGCGATGCTTGCCTGGGCCGTCGTCGGCATTCCGCTGCTCTGGGGTGTCTGGGTAACGCTGAAGGCGACCTTCGCGCTGTTCGGGTAAAGATATCAAAGCGCGCCGCATGGGCCTCATGCGGCGCGCTTCTTCCTCGCTACGCAGAAATAATCGCGAGCTATGGGGTGTGGCTCAGAACTCTTCCCAGCTCCGCGCGGTTGCAGCGGCAGCGCCGTGCGCCTTGCCGACACGCGAAACGAGATGCAGCGCCGGCGAGCCTGCCTGTCTCGCTTCCAGCCTGCCGGCGGTTTGAGGCCCGGCCTGGGTGCGGGTCTGACCGGGCAGTCGGAATCGTGCCAGCAGGACCCGCAGCGTTTCGGCTTCCGTTGCCAGGCTGTGGCTGGCGGCGGTGCTCTCCTCGACCATGGCGGCATTCTGCTGGGTTGCCTGGTCGAGCGAATTGACCGCCTGGTTGATTTCCTTGAGACCGGTTGCCTGTTCCCGTGAGGCTTCGACGATGGCGACGACATTGCCGTTGATATCGCCGACCTGGGTGACGATCTCCTCGAGCGCCTTACCTGTCTGGCCGACGAGGCCGACGCCGTTCTTGACGAGGTCGCTCGACGTATTGATCAGCGCCTTGATCTCCTTGGCGGCCTTGGCGGAGCGCTGGGCGAGCTCGCGGACTTCCTGGGCCACCACTGCAAAACCCTTGCCGGCTTCGCCGGCGCGGGCGGCTTCGACGCCGGCATTCAGCGCCAGGAGATTGGTCTGGAAGGCAATATCGTCGATGACACCGATGATATTGGTGATTTCGCGCGAGGACTGCTCGATCTGGTCCATGGCGGCGACGGCGTTGCGGACCACGACGCCCGACTGCTCGGCGCCCTGCTTTGTCACAGCGACAAGGCGGCCCGCCTCATCGGCGCGGCGGCTGGAATCGTTAACGGTGGTGGTGATCTCCTCCAGCGCGGCAGCGGTCTCTTCGATCGACGCGGCTTGCTGTTCCGTACGCTTGGAAAAGGAGTCCGCCGATGTACCGATCTCGCTCGACCCGGCGGCGATCGCAATGGCATTCTCGCCGATGGTCTTCATCGTATCGGCAAGACCTTTGACCGCGGTGTTGAAGTCGTGCCGCAACTGCTCCATCGAGGGGACGAAGGGCGTATCCACCGTCTTCGTCAGATCACCTTCGGAAAGCTGGCGCAGCGCGCCGCCGAGCAGGGAGATCGCGCTCATTCGCTGGGTGACGTCGGTTGCGAACTTCACGACTTTGTAGACTTTGCCGTTGGCATCGACGATCGGGTTATAAGCTGCCTGGATCCAGATTTCGCGGCCGCCTTTGCCGAAGCGGACGAATTCGTTGGCAATGAATTCGCCATTGCCAAGACGCTGCCAGAAGCTGCTGTATTCCTCCGTGCGGGTGTGGGCCGGGTCGCAGAACATGCTGTGATGTTTGCCGGCGATTTCGGCCAGCGAATATCCCATGGCCTGGCAGAAATTCTCGTTCGCGGTCAGGATCTCGCCCTTTGGGGTAAATTCGATTACCGCCTGCGAGCGCGAGATCGCCTCAAGCTTACCGGAATCCTCGACCGCCTGCTTCTTCGCGGCTGTGATATCGGCGGCGAATTTCACCACCTTGAACGGCTTTCCGCCTTTGGAAACGGGATTATAGGACGCCTGGATCCATATTTCCCTATTGCCTTTGGCGAAGCGCTTATAGGCGCCGGCGTCATATTCGCCGCGTCCGAGCCGCGCCCAGAAGGCGCGATATTCGGGCGTCGCCGCATAGGCCGGCTCGCAGAACATGCTGTGGTGCTTGCCGACGATCTCGTTGAGGCGATAACCAAGCGCTTTGCAGAAATTCTCGTTCGCCGTGAGAATATTGCCGTTGAGATCGAATTCGATGATCGCCTGCGACTTGGAGATGGCGTCAAGAATGTATTTCGAATCGGAGGCTAGACCAAACATTCTTGTCCCTTTGAGATGCACAGCTTGCGCTGTTCGGCTGGAGAAGCGAAGGGGCTGGCGAGGTATGCCGGTGCAGGGGACAACCGGTCTCCGGTTATCACTCCTCTATACCGGAGACTTATCATCCGTATGCTTCACGACCATACTGAGGGAGCGTGGTTAATTTAGCGTATAAAAGCTATTGCTAATAATATGATGTGATACGGATGAACGCGGCGATTTACCTCAGACGCGCAAAAAACCGCCCGGGACGGGCGGTTTTCAACTCTTCGAATTGCTTGATGGCGATCAGGCCGCTAGTTCATCCGTCTCGTTTTCCTTGAACATCTTGGCAAGGTTCAGGAAGCAGATCATGCCATTTTCCGAGGCGATGATGCCTTCGCAATAGGCGCGGTCGAAGGAGGCTGTCACTTCGGGCACCGGTTGGACCTGGCTGGAGGAGATGGTGAGAATATCCGAGACGCGGTCGACGAGCATGCCGATGACCATGCTGTGAACTTCGGCGACGACAATGGCGCTGCGTTCGTTGGCGACGGTGCTCTTCATGCCGAGCTTATAGGCAAGATCGATAATCGGGATGACCGAGCCGCGCAGGTTCATGACGCCGATGACATCGGCCGGCGCATGCGGGATCGGCGTCGACGGCGCCCAGCCGCGAATTTCGCGAATGGTCGTGGTCTTGACGCAGAATTCCTGATCATGCAGGCGGAAGGCAATGATTTCGAGCGTATCGCCGCTGAAGCTAGTGGAATTGATCGTGGTCATAGAATTCTTCCCAACTGTCGTAAGCCAGGGCAGAAGCGGGCGCGCCACCATTGGCGCGGACGAGCTTTGCCTTCACACCACGCGATGGCTTTGCGCTCGGCCAAGCATCGTTACGGTTATCGACGACATTAGCGGAAGAGTGTTGCCCAAATCTAAATCGGGAACCGGATTTGCGGAGGTTTCGTGCTCGATTCACCTCAGCTTATGGTCTTTTCGATCTGCGAGACCGCCCAATCGACCTGCTCCCTCGTGATAACCAGCGGCGGAGCGAGGCGAATCGTATGGTCGTGCGTGTCCTTGGCGAGCAGGCCGCGTTCCTTCAGCGCATGACAATATTGCCGCGCGCCGCCGGCTTCGGGTTCCAGTTCGACAGCCATCATCAGGCCGCGGCCGCGCACCTCCCGGACGATGTTCGAGCGGATCGACCTGAGGCCTTCGAGGAAATAGTCGCCCATATCAGCGGCGTTCTCGATCATACCCTCTTCCGTCAGCACCTTCAGCGCCGCGCGCGCCACCGCGCAGGCGAGCGGGTTGCCGCCGAAAGTGGAGCCATGCTGGCCGGGCTTCAGCACCCCCAGTACCGCGGAATTGGAAAGCACCGCAGAGACGGGATAGAAGCCGCCGGACAGCGCCTTGCCGATCAGCGTCACATCGGCCTCGATGCCTTCATGTTCCTCCGCCAGCAGCTTGCCGGTGCGGCCGAGGCCGGTCTGGATTTCGTCGAGGATGAGGGTGACGTTGTTATCCGTGCAGAGCTCGCGGATGCGGGTGAAATATCCTGCCGGCGGGATGATGACACCGGCTTCCCCCTGGATCGGCTCGATCAGGGCGGCGACCGTATTGCTGTTGATGGCCGCCTCGAAGGCCTCGGCATCGCCGAAGGGAATGGTGCGGAATCCCGAGGTGTAGGGGCCGAAACCGGTGCGGGCGTCGGGATCGGTGGAGAAACTGATGATGCTCAGCGTCCGGCCATGGAAATTATCGGCGCAGACGATGATCTCGGCCTGGCCTTCCGGTACACCCTTGACCTCGTATCCCCATTTGCGCACCGCCTTGATGGCGGTCTCCACCGCTTCCGCGCCGGAATTCATCGGCAGGATCTTGTGCGATCCGGTGAGCGCGGCGAGCTCTTCATAGAGATAAGCGAGCTGATCGTTGCGGAAGGCGCGGGAGGTGAGCGTCAATCTGCCCGCCTGCTCGACCATGGCGGCAAGGATTTTCGGGTGACAATGGCCCTGGTTGACGGCGGAATAGGCCGAGAGGCAATCGAGATAACGATTGCCGTCGGTATCCCAGACATGAACACCTTCGCCGCGCGTCAGCACCACGTCGAGCGGCTTGTAGTTGTGGGCGCCGAGACGTTGTTCGGTGGCGATCAGTTTTTCCGAAGTGTTCATGGTTCTTTCCCTCTAGATCATGATGCCGATAAGTGAGTTCCAGGCGGCGCGTGCCTTCTACGCGGCACGGGTTGGGCGATCGAAGATGCGGCGGCCGAAGAGGCTTGCCGTCAGCTCCACTAGGACGCGGGCGCTCTTGCCGCGATCGTCGAGAAACGGATTGAGTTCGACGAGATCGAGCGACGAGACGAGGCCGCTGTCGGACAGCATTTCCATCACCAGATGCGCCTCGCGGAAGGTCGCGCCGCCGGGCACCGTAGTGCCGACGCCGGGGGCAATTTCGGGATCAAGGAAATCGAGGTCGAGGCTGACATGCAGCAGGCCGCTCGCCTTGGCGACCACATCGAGGATCTCACGCATGATGGCGCCGATGCCCTGCTCGTCGATCGCGCGCATATCGAAGACGTTAACGCCGTGTTCGTGGATTTCCTCGCGCTCACGCGCATCGACCGAACGGATGCCGACCTGGAAGACATTCTTCGGGTCGACGAAGGCACGATCCCTCGGCAGGATCTCGGCGAACTCCGCCTCGCCACAGAAGAAGGCGACGGGCATGCCGTGAATGTTGCCGGATGGCGAGGTGGCGGGAGAGTTGAAATCGGCATGTGCATCGAGCCAGAGCACGAAAAGCGGGCGGCCTTTGCCGGCGGCGTAACGCGCCATGCCGGAGACGCTGCCCATGGAGAGGCTGTGGTCGCCGCCGAGGATCAGCGGAAAGCGACCCGAGGCGGCGACATCATGGACGCTGCTTTCGAGCGCCCGCGTGAAGGCGCCGACGATTCTCAGATTATGGGCCTTCGGATGATTCGGCAGATCCATCGCCGGTACGATCCTGAGATCGCCGAGATCGGCGACGTCGTGGCCAAGCTCGATCAGCGTCTGATCGACGCCGGCGATGCGCAGGGCCGCCGGGCCCATGGCGGCGCCCCTGCGGCCGGAACCTTCTTCCAGCGGCGCGCCGATAAGTGTGACAGATTGCGATTGGGCATTCATTCGAGGGCTCCGTGGTGAGGCCGTTTTGGCCGATAGTGGGATAAAGGGCTGACGGCAAAAAGATGGAAAAGTGTCAGAAATGGATTATGATTGCGCAATATGATAAACCTATTTTGACAAAGTGATCAGCGTGGACGATCTCGATACCGAGCTCCTGAGTGCGCTTCGCCACAATGCCCGGATTTCCGTCTCCTCGCTTGCGGCGATGACGGGCGCTTCGCGGGCAACGGTTGCCGCCCGAATCGACCGGTTGGTCGCCGGCGGCACCATCGTCGGCTTCACCATCCGCACCGGTCATGAGACGCGGTCCGCCGGGGTGCGTGCCATCGTCATGATCGAGGTGCTCGGCAAACTCGCCGACAGGGTGGCCGATCAGCTGCGCGGCCTGCCGCAGGTCCGCGCCCTGCACAGCACCAATGGCAAATGGGATTTCGTCGCCGAACTCGAGGATCGCGACCTTGCCTCTTTCGATGAGACGCTACGCCGTATTCGGCTGATCAACGGCATCAACTCGACCGAGAGCAATATTCTACTGAAGACGAGCAAGACGGGGTTTTAGGACATTGTCGTGCGAGACGCCGGCTGAGGAATCGGCGAACCAGCCCCTCATCCGCCTGCCGGCACCTTCTCCCCGCCCGCGGGGCGAAGGCGATATGCCGCGACCTCTCCGTTCCTCTCCCACCTCTCTCGCAGGGCACGTCCCCTCGCCCCGTTTACGGGGAGAGGGTTAGGGTGAGGGGCAGCCGCAGACGCTAAGCCGGCTCAATATTCCCGTTCGTAGACGACACCCGCTTCGCCGGCACCATTACCGCCGGCGGCACCCCGCAGCTTGACGCCGCGGCCGACGTCGAGGTTGATGATTGCCTTGGCGCCGGCTGCGCCGCCCTGCTGCAATTCGAAATAGGTGCGGTCGTTGAGATAACGGCCGACGCTGACGCTCGTCTGGCCCTTGGAATCGGTGCTGATATCGAGATCGTCGACGCCGAGCTGATTGCGCAGGCCTTCAAAAAGCGAGGTCGAGCGGTTGCCGGCCAGCTGGCTGACGGCGTCGGCGAGCTGGGCGATCTGCACCGGCGAGAGTTTGGACATCGACTGGCCGAAGATCAGCTGCGCCAGCACCTCGTCCTGCGGCAGCTGCGGCGAGGAGGAAAAGGTAATTGTCGGGTCGGTGGCAAGTCCGGCGACGTCGACGGTCAGCGTCGTCGAGCCGGAGGTCGAGGTCGCTTCCATATCGAGCGCCGGCGTCAGGTCGCCGGCGAATGTGATCCTGCTTTTGTCGGTGAAATCCAGACGGCGGTTGAGAATGGTCATGCGGCCGCGGCGCATGGTGAATCCGCCGGTTACGATCGGCGCTGCCGCCGTTCCGCGGATCGTCACCTTGCCGCCGAGCTCGGCATCGATGCCGCGGCCACGTGCGAAGATATGCGAAGGCGCGTCGATTTCGAGATCGAGGGTGATCGTGGAGGATTTCTCGGTGGGTTTCCGTTCGCCATCGTCGCGCAACTGGGCAAGCACCGCTCGCGGCGCATTCTTGTGGCGGATGTCGATTTCCCTGAGCGAGGTCGGCAATTTTTCCGGGACGGTGATCGAGGTCTTGTCCAGCCGAAGCTTGCCGCTCAACGTCGAATTCATGATCGGCCCGCGCAGGCCGAGCGTGCCGTTGACCGTGGAGACAACAAGCGTTCCATCGACATAGACCGCTTGGTCGAGTTTGATCGAAATATCGGCGGGAAAGCCGCCGGCCGGCTGGATGCCGATGGTGCCGCTTGCCGAAATCGTGCCGCCGCCGCCGAGGCTGCCGCTGAGGCGCGATATCACTGCCTGGCTGCCGTTGAAGGTGACCGTCGCCGCGAGATTGTTGACGGCGAGATTGCGCCGGACATCGACGAGCTTGGCGCCATTGGTCGAGACGGTGCCGTTGATGACAGGTGCCGCCGCGGTTCCGCCAACCTGCAAGTTGAGGGTGGCGACGCCGTCGGCGACGAGGCCCTGTTGCGCGAGTGGCGCGCCAAGCACGGCGAAGGGAAGATTGCCGTTGAAGCGCATATCGAGGGCGCGATTGCCGGTGATCACGACGCTGCCGCCGCCCTTCAGCGACATGCCGGCATCACCGACAAGACTGGTGTCGACCGTCAGCCTGTTTCCGGCAAGTTTGCCTGATGCGCCGATGGTGAACGGCGAAAGGCCGGCGCCTTTTGTCTGGCTGGTTGCGGCGTTCTTCCAGTCGACCTTGAAATCGACCGAGGGCGCCGATAGCGCGCCGGTGGCCTTTGCGGTTGCCGAGACCGCGCCTTCGGCTCCAAGGCCCGGAACAAAGCTGTTGGCGATCGCAGCCGGAACATTGGAGGCATTCACGGTGGCATCGACCGCGCGGATAGAGGTGCCGGCGAGCGAAAGATTACCGGCGGCTTTCAGCGCAATGCCGCCGCTGCCGCTGAGATTGGCATCGAAATCGAGCCGGTCACCGGCGTATTTTCCCGTCGCCGCCAGCGCCAGGCGGGAGAGGCCGGCAGCCTTGGTGTGGCTGGTGGCCGCATCCTTCCAGTCGAGCTTGAAATCGACGATCGGATTTTCAGGCGTTCCCGACGTGACGGCGTTAGCCGAAAGTGTGCCTTCGGCACCGAGGCCGGGAACGAAGGCATTGGCGATATTGGCCGGAAGTGCGGGAATATCGGCATTGATCGAAAGATCGCGGATGGCCGTTCCGGCGATGGTGACGCCGCCGGTGGCCTTGGCCAGCACCCCGTCCTTGCCGGCAAGGTTGGCATCGAAGTCGACCCTGTCATCGGCGTATTTTCCGGATGCCGCCGCGCTCAGGCCGGAAAGGCCGCTGTTTTTGGTCTGAGCGGTTGCGGCGTTCTTCCAGTCGAGCTTGAAATCGACGGCGGGTTTGGGCAGAGCGCCGGAGACGGATGCGGTTCCCGACACCGTGCCCTCGGCGGCAAGACCGGGGATGAAGCCGTTGGCGAGCGCTGCCGGCAGATTGGCGAGATCGGCCTTGACGTCAAGATTGCGGACCGAGGTGCCTGCCGTTGCAACATTGCCCTTGGCTTTTAGCGAGAGGCCGTCCTTGCCGCCGAGATCGGCATCGAAATCGAGCCGGTTGTCGGCGAAATGGCCGGAGGCGGCAAGCGCCAGTCCCGATAGATGAGCGCTTCTGGTGTGGCTGGTCGCGGCATCGGTCCAGGCGAGCTTGAAGTCGGCATTCGGTGCGGCGGGGGTCCCGGCGGCGGACAGGGTGCCCGATATCGTGCCGCCGGCCGCCAGGTCCGGAACGAAGGCATTTGCGAGACTGGCCGGAATCTTGGCGATCTCGGCATCGACCTTGATGTTTTCGACCGTCGTGCCGACGAGGGCGACATTACCGGTGCTCTTCAGCGAGAGGCCTTCGGCGCCACTGGCCGCGGCGTTGAAATCAAGCTTGTTATCGGCGAATTTTCCCGCTGCGGTCAGGCCGAGAGCGGCAAGGCCGGCACGCTTCGTGTGGCTGGTCGCGGCATCTTTCCAATCAAGGTCGAAATTGGCAGTGGGAGCGGCAAGCGAGCCTGCGGCCGAAACCGTTCCGGAGATCGCGCCTTCGGCGGCGAGGTCGGCGACGAAGCTGTTTGCGATGCCCGCCGGGATATTTTTAAGCGTTGCATCGACCTTGATGTTGTCGATCATCGTGCCTGTGACGGCGACATTGCCGTTCGCCGTCAGCGAGACGCTGTCGGCGCCCGCTATCGCTGTGTCGAAATCAAGCTTGTTGTCGGCGAATTTACCGGATGCCTTCACCGCGAGGTCCGCAAGGCCGGCACGCTTGGTGTGGCTCGTCCCAGCATCTTTCCAGCTAAGGTCGAAATTGGCGGTGGGAGCAGCAAGCGAGCCTGCCGCCGAAACCGTTCCGGAGATCGCGCCTTTGGCGGCAAGATCGGCGACGAAGCTGTTTGCGATGCCCGCCGGGATATTTTTGAGCGTTGCATCGACCTCGACGTTGCCGATCGTCGTGCCTGTGACGGCGACATTGCCGTTTGACTTCAGCGAGAGGCTGTCGGCGCCCGCAATCGCTGTGTCGAAATCAAGCTTGTTGTCGGCGAATTTACCGGATGCCTTCACCGCGAGGTCGCCAAGACCGGCACGCTTGGTGTGGCTCGTCCCAGCATCTTTCCAGCTAAGGTCGAAACTGGCGGTGGGAGCAGCAAGCGAGCCTGCCGCCGAAACCGTTCCGGAGATCGCGCCTTTGGCGGCAAGATCGGCGACGAAGCTGTTTGCGATGCCCGCCGGGATATTTTTGAGCGTTGCATCGACCTCGACGTTGCCGATCGTCGTGCCTGTGACGGCGACATTGCCGTTTGCCTTCAGCGAGAGGCTGTCGGCGCCCGCTATCGCTGTGTCGAAATCAAGCTTGTTGTGGGCGAATTTACCGGATGCCTTCACTGCGAGGTCGCCAAGACCGGCGCGCTTGGTGTGGCTGGTCGCAGCATCTTTCCAATCGAGATCGAAATTGGCGGTCGGCGCGGACAGCGGTCCGGTCGCCGAGACCTTCCCGGTGATCACGCCTGCTGCGGCAAGATCAGGAACGAAACCATTGGCGATGCGGGCGGGCAGGTTGAGAATATCGGCGTCGATATTAAGCACCGGCGCCTTCGGGTCGGCGAGTGCAACATTGCCGGCGGCCTTAAGCGACAAGCCGTCACCGCTGCCGATCGTCGTGTCGAAATCGAGCTTATTGTCGGCGAATTTGCCGCCGGCGGTGATGCCGAGCGGCGCCAGCCCGGCTCCCTTGGTCTGGCCAGTCGTCGCATCCTTCCAGTCGAGCTTGAAGTCGGCGACGGGTGCGGCCGGCGTTCCGGTCACGGCAATCTTTCCGGAGATCGTGCCGCCGGCCGAAAGGTTCGGTACGAAACCGTTGGCGAGAGCGGCCGGCAGGTCGTGAATGTCGGCATCGAGCTTCAGCGTCTCGCCGGCCGAACCGGTGACGCTTACCGAGCCGGTGCCTGTTTTCAGCGTCAGGCCGGTCAGGCTGGCGGTGCCGCCGGTGATTGCGACCTGCGTCGGTGCCGCAAGTTCGACCGGGATATTGCGGGGGCTTGCCGAAAAGCGGTCAAGGTTAAGGTCGATCGCCCCATCGGCCATCTCGATATTGCCGGCGGCCAGCACTGGGTTGCCGTCATAGGCGGCATTGAGATCGAAATCGGTCTGGTTCTGCTGCCTGGTAAAACCGAGCGCAAGGCCGGCAAGCCTGTTTGCTCCAGCATTCAGTTCCTCGGCCTTGACCGTGCCGTTTGCCGCAAAAGTGGAGAGATCGCTGACCGTGACATCGATATCCGGCTTGACGATCGCAAGCGTATCACGGCGGATCGAGGCGCCTGTTGCACGCAGCTTCAGCGCGATCTTGCCGTTGTCGCTGACGACGCCAAGCGACCCCTTGAGATCGCCTTCGGCCTTCTGCCCGCCGAGTGCCGCGAGCAGGCCGATATTGGGGAAGTCGAAGGTCAGGGCGCCGGTCGGCTGCAGGGCGGGCGAGAATTCCAGATTGGCGGTCAGCCGGTTGCCGCCAATATCGGCGGTCAGTGCCGGAATACGCATCCGGCCGTCCGCGGAGCTGATGTCGCCGTTGATGGCGATCGGCTGGCCGTCGATCGTGCCGGTGGCGGCAATTTTGCCCTGCGGCGCCTTGGGATCGGCAAGACCCGACAGGTCGATATTGAGGTTGCCGAGCGTCCGGTCGGCCATTTCAAGGCTGGGGGACTTGAGATTGGCCGTCACCGAGATGGCTGGCAGCTCGCCGCCCACTCTTACCGCATATCCGGCCCCGCCGTTGGCGCCGGTGATGAGTTTGCCGATGTCGGGCAGCCGGCCGGAAAGATCGGCATTCACCTTCGAGCCGTCGAGCGCGACATTGCCGGCGGCCTCAAGCGTGCCGGAGGTCACGACGAGGTTGGACAGCGCGAATTTCGACGGAATGGTGCCGGTCACTTGGCTTTCCAGCGAGATCGGCCCGTCGAACCTGCCCGAGACCGCAGCCGGCAAGGCTGCCGGGGCGATGGTAAGCTTGACGTTGCCGGTCAGCGCCTGGTCTGCCAACCGGTACGAGCCGTTGAGGCCGCCGTTGATGTTGGCGCTTTCGAGGGTGGTGCCGTTGAAGCCGATGCTGCCGGGCGTTATCTGCAGGGGCGAGGCGATCGTGACCGGGCCCTGGACGGCACGATTGAGGTTCGGCTCCGCAAAGGTCATGTCGCCGGCAACGAGACGCAGCTGGACGCTGCCGGATCGGGCGGCGAGATTGAAGGCGTCGCTCTTTGCCGTCAGCTTGACATTGCCGATAACGGCTTGCGGCAGGGTCGCGGTATCGAGCGAGCCGCTGACATTCAGTCGGGCCGCCTGCGCATCGCCCGTCAGGGCCAGGTTGAGGCCTGAGATCAGCAAGCGTGCTTCGCCTTCGGCGAGCGGCCAGCGGAAATCGACCGGCCCCGATGTGCCGAGCAGATTGGCGTTCAGGCTGTTGTTGCCGGCCGGATCGAGCGTGCCCGAGGCAGCGATGACGACGCTGCCGGTGGCGATATTGCCGGTCTGGATATCGATCTTGCCGTGGTCGTTGAAGGTGGTAGCAAGATCGATATTGGTCTGGCCGGCGAAAAGCGGCCGGAACGCAGCTGGAAGCAGCGAGCTCAGGTCGCCGCCGCCCTTGAGGTCGAGGTGGTGCAGTCCGTCCGCACTGATCTGATGCCGGGCCTCGATCGCGGCGCGCTGCTGTCCGTCGAGAGCGGCCTGCACTTTGCCCCTCCAGTCGGATATCGGTCCCTGGCCGTCGAGATCGATGTTGACGGCGGGATTGTCGGGCAGGCCGAGAAAACCTGCCAGCAGTCCACCCTTCGGTTCGGCAAGCTGCGCTTTCAGCCGCAGCCGGTTTTCCGCTGGCGCATAGGCGATATCGGCGACCAGCCGTGCATCCGGGACGGCATGACGGCGGACATTGACAATCGCCTCGCCGCCATCGCGGTTTGCCGACAGGCTGCCTTCGGCAGCGAGCGCGAAGGCGCGTCCCGCAAACGATTCGGCCAGTTTGATATCGGGCAGCGCGACGCGATCTATATCAACCTTGATCGGAAGGCTGAAGCCGCCGGCATTTTCCGCTGCGGGCCGCGAGGGCAGGGTGCGCACCGGCTTGCGCAGCACGTCGATCGCTTCGATCTCGAAGCGTTTGGCATGGAAGGTTCCGGTCAGAAGTGCCAGCGGGTTCCAGTCGATGCCGATGCCGTGAATTTCCGCAAAGACGCCCCTGGTATCGGAGACGGTGATCTCGGCGGCGCGAAGCCCGCCGGTCAAAAGACCTTGCGGCTCACGCACCGTAATCGTCATGTCGCGGTTGGACAGCGTCGAGGCGATCTTTTCGGTAACGATGCGGGCGCCAAAGGCGGTGAAGCCGAAGATCGCCAGTGCCAGGACGGCAAGAATCAAGATGGCGCCCACGCCGTAGGCGGTGAGCCGCAGGAACCAGTTGACGATTTTTGCCAGCATTTGCATCGGCGCGGACACTACCCCGTTTTCACGATGGTTCACAAATCGATATCGGCCCTTCTAGAAGGATTGGCCGATGCCGGCGTAGATTCCATAATCTGTGCCACCTTCGTACTTGTTCAGCGGCATGGCAAAATCAAGCCGCAGCGGGCCGAAAGGTGTGGCATATCGTATTCCGGCGCCGGCGCCGGCGCGGATATCGGAAAAACCAGGAAAGGTGCTGTCCGATACGGTGCCGACATCGATGAAGGGCACGATGCCGATCGTATCGGTGATCGCGATGCGGGCTTCCAGCGAACCTGTGACATATGAGCGGCCGCCGGTGGGGTCGCCATTGTCGTTATAGGGCGAGATTTCCTGGTAGCTGTATCCGCGCACGGAGCCGCCGCCGCCGGCAAAGAAGCGCTGCGTGGCGGGAATATTCTCGATGCCGCCGCCGCCGATCAAGACGCCGGCGGCGACCTTGCCGGCCAGCACCACGCCGTCCTCGGCGCCGAAGGGCAGATAGCCGGAGATCGAGCCCTGGAATGCCGCATAGGGCGTGGCGTTGAAGATCTCGTAACCGGGCTTTGCCGAAAATGTCGCGCGATAGCCTTCCGTCGGGTTGAACTTGTCGTCGCGGGCGTCACGGTCATATTGCAGCGGCAGGGTGAAGGTCAGATAGTCGTTGGTGCCGAAGGCGTCGTCGTCGCGCTCCCAGCTGACCTCGCCGCTTGCCGAGACGGTGTCCCGGTCGGTCAGCTCGTAGGAGAGGCCGAGCGAGGCGGTGACGAGCGTCGCATTATAGGCATCCGGATTTTCGGTCTTGGCGACGATGCCGGCCTTCAGCGTGGCGGCGGGGAAGAAGGCGCCGGGCTTGGTAAACAAAATACCGGCGGAATAGTCGAGGCTGCCGACATCGGTGGTTTCACCGAGCCGCGACACCGATCCCTCGATGCGCAGCGTTTCGGCTTCGCCGAACAGGTTGCGGTGGCCCCAATAGCCTTGGACGCCGAAGCCGTCGGTGGTGGAATATTGGGCGCCGACGCCAAAATAGCGCTGCTTGCCTTCGGAAACCTCGATCGTCATCGGCAGCGTACCGTCCGGCGCCAGCGCATCGCCTTCGTGGATGGTGACGCTTGAGAAGACGCCGAGGGCGCGAAGCCGCTCGCCGGCCTTTTTCAGCGCCTCCGGGGAATAGGCTTCGCCCTTGTCGAGCCGGGAATAACGCTGGATGAACCCCGGCTTGACGGTTTTTTCGCCGGTGACGCCGACATCGCCGATCGGGGCGACCGGGCCGCCTTCGGCCGCAAGGACGATATCGACGGTGTCGCTCCTATGGTCGGCGACGACCTTGCGTTCGGTCAGCTTGGCGAAGGGCCGTCCCTCGCTCTTCAACTGCTCGACGATCTTGTCGCCGGCCTTGATGATGGCAAGCGAGCCGGCCTGGGCGCCCGGCGCCAGATCGTAATCGGCGGGATTGTGGTTTGCGGCATCGCCGCCGAACTGGACTTCCCTGACCTTGAAGATCGGGCCGGGCGTTATGTCGACGGTGACCGGGACCGGCCCGGACCGATCGAATGTCGGATTGGGCGGCAGGTCGTCGATATTCTTGCCGTCGATGGTGATCGTCACCACGCCGCCGTAACGGGCCTTTTCATAGAGAGCTGCGATCAACCGCTCGCGGTCGTCGCGCGCCTTGACGACGACGCCGAGATCGCCGGAAACCGGCAGCTTCTGGTCACTGAGGAGGCGGGAGCTGTTTTGCAGCGCTTCTTTTAGGTCGGGATCGGCGGTGTCGGCTTTGAGATCGACGTTATAGCGCACCGGATCGGGCACCTGCTGAGCTTCGTCATCGTCCTTGCCGAAAATGGTGATGCCGAAAAGCTTGAAGGCGTAAGCGTCGCCGATCAGGACCGGTGAGAACGCAGCTGCTGCTGCGACCACCATCATGGTGCCTGTTCGCCGATACGCAGTACCTGTTTTCGGGCCTGTCCCTCTAATCCGCATACGCTGCTTTTGGTTAGGTCTTCAATGAAGCTTCGTTGCCCAGCCGTGAACAGCTTAGCGGCAAAATCGCGCGGGGTGTACCATTTTAAATTGCCAGCGCGCTAATTTAGCACAAAAAATCCCGGAGGTGTGTCCGGGATTTCCTGAGTGTACCGGTTTGCCAGCGGTATCAGCGCGGGCAGGTATCGATATAGCGGCGGCCGTAGCGGTCGCGATAGTAGCACTGGCCGGGCTGTTCGGCGACGCTGCCGATGAGGGCGCCGGACACACCGCCGATCGCGGCGCCAACGGCTGCGCCGCGGACGTTGCCGGTGACTGCGCCGCCGATGACCGCACCTGATGCAGCGCCGATGCCGGCGCCCTGTTGAGTCGGCGTACAGCTTGCGATCGACAGGCCGATCAATGCGAGTATGACAGCTTTTTTCATCTTTTCTCTCCGAGGTTGTTGCCCAGCGGGCGAAGGCCGTCCCTTTTTATTTTTCGTCAGACTAGAGCGAAAACTATGTCGGAAGAAAGGGTTGTCCACCGTTGCGTTGATTTTTTTGCTAGTCGGCTGTCGTCGTCCTATGCAGGGATCGCAAACCAGGCTGCGTTTCGCGGCATCAGTTTCATTGATCGCGGCGTGCGGATTTTTTATCTGGAATCATTCAAAAAACTGGGCCTTTTGCCGCAGTTGATGTTAAAGCAAAGGGTAAGTATTGACGCGCGGACGTCCGGTCGGCAAGAACGGCCGCGCGACACTGGAGCAGATGATGGATTTCGAAGCGTTTTTCAAAAACGAGTTGGACGGGCTTCATGCCGAGGGCCGTTACCGCGTTTTTGCCGATCTCGAGCGTCACCGCGGCAATTTCCCGCGCGCGACGCGCCATACGGCCGATGGCGAAAAGGAAGTCACGGTCTGGTGCTCCAACGACTATCTCGGCATGGGCCAGAACCCGAAGGTGATCGAGGCGATGAAAAACGCCATCGACCACTGTGGCGCGGGTGCGGGAGGCACCCGGAATATTTCTGGCACCAACCACTACCACGTCATGCTCGAGCGTGAGCTTGCCGATCTGCACGCCAAGGAATCAGCCCTGATCTTCACCTCGGGCTATGTCTCCAACTGGGCAGCCCTCGGCACGCTCGGCGCCAGGATCCCCGGCCTGGTCATCTTCTCCGACGCGCTGAACCATGCCTCGATGATCGAGGGCATTCGTCATGCCAAGTGCGACAAGGTGATCTGGAAGCACAATGACGTCGCCGATCTCGAAGCCAAGCTCAAAGCCGCCGATCCGAAGGCGCCGAAGCTGATCGCCTTCGAGAGCGTCTATTCGATGGACGGCGATATCGCCCCGATCAAGGAAATCTGCGACCTCGCCGACAAATACGGCGCGATGACCTATCTCGACGAAGTGCATGCGGTCGGCATGTACGGCCCGCGCGGCGGCGGCATTGCCGAGCGCGAAGGGCTGATGGACCGGCTGACCGTCATCGAAGGCACGCTCGGCAAGGCCTTCGGGGTGATGGGCGGTTATATCGCCGCTTCGGCAGCGCTTTGCGACTTCATCCGTTCCTTCGCCTCCGGCTTCATCTTCACCACGGCGCTGCCGCCGGCGCTTGCCGCCGGCGCCGTCGCTTCGATCCAGCACCTGAAGGTCAGCCAGTTCGAGCGCGCCCGCCATCAGGACCGGGTGCGCAAGCTCCGGATGCTGCTCGATCAGAGCGGCATTCCGCATGTGCCCAATCCAAGCCATATCGTGCCGGTGCTGGTCGGCGATGCCGCCAAATGCAAGTGGATCTCCGACCTGCTGCTCGACAATTGCGGCGTCTACGTCCAGCCGATCAACTATCCCACCGTGCCGAAGAAGACCGAGCGGCTGCGCATCACGCCGACGCCGCTGCATTCCGATGCCGATATCGCCCATCTGGTCGAGGCGCTCCATTCGCTCTGGTCGCGCTGCGCGCTGGCCAGGCACGTCGCCTGATTTTTCGATGACCGCGCCATTCAGGACCTCCATCGGAGGTCCTGGCGGTGATCAGCCGTGCGCCTCTGCCGCCGGCCAATCTTCTTTGCCCTGACTCCGATCATCCGCTCGGCGCCGCCTCGATGCCGCCGATGCGCGTGGCTCCTTCCGCTGCATTTACGCCTTGCCGCCGACCGTCCTCCCGCTGACAACGCCTGAACTACATGAGAAAACCTTTTCTCACTTGACACAGCGGTTGGTAAAAGCTTTTCTCAAGCCACTTCAGAAGGAGGACAGTCTGAACATATCGGGAGGAAAAAGAGGCAGGATCACCATCCATGAGGTGGCGGCGGCTGCCGCGGTGAGCATATCGACCGCGTCGAAGGCGCTCAACGACACCGGCCGGATGGGCGCGGAAACGCGCGAGCGGGTGAAGCGCATCGCCGGCGAAATCGGATATCGGCCGAATGCGCTGGCGAGAGGTCTTCTCAGCAAGCGCAGCTTCACCATCGGGCTCTTGACCAACGACACTTACGGCCGTTTCACCCTGCCGGTGATGGCGGGTATCTCGGACGCGCTGGTCGACCATGGGGTTTCGGTCTTCCTCTGCGCCATCGAAGACGATCCGGCGCTCGCCCAGATCCATGTCGATGCGATGCTCGACAAGCAGGTCGACGGCATCATCGCCACGGGAAAGCGGCTGGACCGGCGCCTGCCCGTCGATCTGTCGAATTTGCATGTGCCTGTCGTCTACGCCTTCACCGAGGGGACGCAGAACAGCGTTACCTTCCGTTCGGACGACGAGCAGGGTGCGAGGCTGGCGGTGGAGTGGCTCGCCAAGATCGGACGGCGGCGGATTGCCCATATCACCGGGCCGGAGGATTTCTTCTCGGTGCGGGAACGCGCCGGCGCCTATCACGAGGTGGCAGGTCATCGCGAGCCGGTGCTTTACGGCGTCTGGTCGGAAAGCTGGGGCCATGAGGCGGTCGAGAAGCTTTGGAAGAGGCCGGGAGAAAAGCCCGACGCGCTGTTCTGCGGCAACGACCAGATCGCCCGCGGTGCCGCGGATGCCTTGCGCGAGCGCGGCGTCAAGGTGCCGCAGGATGTCTCGCTGATTGGCTTCGATAATTGGGAGATTGTCGCGGCCCAGACGCGGCCGCCGCTGACGACGGTGGATATGGAGTTGAAGGAGCTCGGGCGGCAGGCCGGATTGACGGTGCTGGCGCTTGCGGAAGGACGGCCCGTCGAGCCGGGAGTGAGGAAATTGCCGTGCCGGCTGATCGTCCGGCAGTCATGCGGGGGCAGAACCTCGGATGATCAAGGGAATGAGATCTAGGGAATGAGCAAAGGCGCAGGGAGATGCGCCATATCGGGAGGAGTGTCATGATCAAGCGTCTTTTGGCGGCGACCAGCATCGCTACCTTATGCCTGTTTTCGGCTGCGTCGGCGGCTGAAAATGTCGAAATGTGGGTTCGCTCGGGCATCGGCGACGCCTTCAAGAAGGTCGTCGAAGCCTATAATGCCGGCCATGAGAACAAGGTCGTGATGACCGAGGTGCCGTTCTCCGAGCTGGTGCAGAAATATGCAACGGCGATCGCCGGCGGACAGGCGCCCGACGCCTTGTCGATGGATCTGATCTATAACCCCGCCTTTGCCGCGGCCGGCCAGCTTGAGGATCTGACGGACTGGGCGAAATCGCTGCCCTATTTCAACTCGCTGTCGCCTTCGCATGTCCGTCTCGGCACCTATCAGGACAAGATTTACGGCCTGCCGCTGTCGGTGGAGACATCGGTCTTCGCCTGGAACAAGGATCTCTACAAGAAGGCCGGGCTCGACCCGGAAAAGGCACCGGCGAATTGGGACGAAATTACTGCCAATGCCGAGAAGATCCGGGCGCTGGGTGACGATACCTACGGCTTTTATTTCTCCGGCGGCGGCTGTGGCGGCTGCATGATCTTCACCTTCACGCCGCTCACCTGGGGTGCCGGCGCCGATATCCTGTCGGCCGACAGCAAAAAGGCGACGCTCGATACGCCTGAGATGCGCAAGGCCGTCGACATCTACCGCAACATGGTCAAGAAGGACCTGGTGCCGGCGGGTGCGGCCAGCGATACCGGCGCCAACTTCCTGACCTTCACCAATGGCAAGATCGGCCAGCAGAGCCTCGGCGCCTTTGCCATCGGCACGCTGGTGACCGAGCATCCCGACATCAATTTCGGCGTGACCCTCATTCCGGGCGTCGACGGCAAGCCGTCGTCCTTTGCCGGCGGCGATAATTTTGTCATCACCAAGGGTACGAAGAAGATCGACGCGGTGAAGGGCTTCCTCGAATATGTCTATTCGGAAGACGGCCAGAAGATCATGGCGAAATACGGCAGCCTGCCGACGCGCGGCGATATTGCCGACAAGGTGCTGGAAGGTCTCGACCCGCGCATGCAGGTCGGCCTCAAGGCGATCAGTGTCGCCAAGACGCCCTATACGCTGCAGTTCAACGACCTGATCAACAGCGCCAACGGCCCGTGGGCAAGCTTCACCAACGCCGCGATCTTCGGCGACGATGTCGACGGCGCGTTTTCGAGCGCCCAGTCGGAAATGCAATCGATCATCGATAGCGGCCAGTAACTCTCCCCCGGCCGCGGCCGGGGAGCGGTGGCAGCTTCCCGGCCAATCCCAACCGACAGATGCGGAGCGTTTCGATGACCGGTTCCGGTTCAGAGACCCTATTGCCTCGGCGCAGGCGACGGCGCCAATCGAATTGGCGCGGCCTTGCCTATATCGCCCCGGCCATGGCGCTGGTCATCGTCTTCTTCATCATGCCGGTGCTGTTCACCGGATGGATGAGCCTGCACAACTGGCCGCTGATGGGGGCGTCGCGCTGGGTCGGCCTCAACAATTATTATCGCATGGTCAACGACACGCGCTTCGTGACGGCGCTGAATTTCACCGCCTATTATACGGTGATCGTCACCATCGCGATCTTCGCCGTCGCCTTTCCGCTCGCCATCTTCGTCGAGAAGGAACGGCAGTTCGTCAGCGCCTATCGCACCGTCATCTTTCTGCCCGTCGTCGTCGGCCTCGCCACCGCCTCGCTGCTCTGGGTCTGGCTTGCGAATGTCGATAGCGGCTTCATCGGCCCGGCCCTGAAGGCGCTCGGTCTTGTCGAAAAGAGCCCCAATCTGCTGGCGACTTTCGACACCGCCTTCCTAACTGTTGTGGTGATGGTCGTCTGGAAGATCGCCGGTTTCACCATGATCATTCTTCTCACCGGCCTGCAGGCCATTCCCTCCGAACTGACGGAGGCGGCCCGCATCGATGGGGCCGGCCGCTGGCAGCGTTTCCGGCATCTGACGCTGCCGCTGATGCGCAAGACGATCGCGCTGGCACTGATCGTCTCCGTCACCGGCTCGATCCTTGCCTTCGACCAGTTCTACATCATGACCTCGGGCGGGCCGCAGAACAAGATGATCTCGGTCGTCTACTACATCTTCAACCAGTCCTTCGTGTCGTTCAATCTCGGTTACGGCGCGGCACTGTCGATCGTGCTTCTCGCGATCCTGGTGGCGATCAGCATCGTGCAGCTCTGGCTGCTGCGCGTCGGGGAGGAGCGTCCATGAGCACCTCAAGGGAACGCCGTGCCCGCAAGGCCTTCCGCGTGAAATCGGCCTATCATCTCACCGGCATCGCCATCTCGATGTTCTTCCTGGCGCCGTTTGCGATCACGCTGCTCGCCTCCTTCCGCCAGGGGACCGAAGCCAGCCTGCCGCCGCTGCCGCCATGGCCGACATCGGGCGTCAGCTTCGATGCCTATGCGCTGCTCGATACGTTCGGCGCCGGCATCTGGCGGCACATGATCAATTCGCTGTTCGTCTCGGTCGCCACCGTGGTGCTGACCGTCGGCGTCAGCCTGCTCGCCGGCTACGGCTTCTCGCGCTATCGCTTCCCGATGAAGAATGCGCTCTTCGTGCTGATCATCGCCACGCTGATGATCCCGTTCCAGTCGATCCTGACGCCGCTCTTCATCATCCTGGCAAAGCTCGGCCTCAACAATTCGCTCATCGGGCTGACGCTCGTCTATGTGACGCTGCAGCTGCCCTTCTCCGTCTTCATGATGCGCAATGCCTTCGATGCGGTGCCGAAGGAAATCGAAGAGGCCGCCCGCATCGACGGCGCCCGCGATCTCAGGCTTCTCGCCCGCGTTTTGTTGCCGCTGGTGCTGCCGGGCGTGGCGACGGTCGCGATCTTTGCCTTCCTCAATGCCTGGAACGAGTTTCTCGCCGCCCTGGTGCTGCTCTCCAGCAATGAGAAATACACTCTGCCGGTGCTGATGACGGCGGTTCGCGCCGGTCGGCTCGGCGCCATCAACTGGGGAGCGGTGCAGGCCGGTGTTGTCGTCATGACGATCCCTTGCCTGATCGTCTTCCTGCTCCTGCAACGCTACTACATGCGCGGGCTGATGGCCGGCGCGGTGAAATAACCACAGGGAAGTCGAACCCATGACCAAATCAAGCAACGACCGCCAGTTTCGTCCCGTCGCCGTTCCCGATGTGGAGCTCGGCGGCTTCTGGGGCAAATGGCAGGACGCCGTCTGCAATTCCACCGCCGAGACCCTGCTCGACCGCTGCGTCGAGGCCGGCATGCTGAAGGCGATCGATGTTTCCCAGCCGAGCCCCGGCGTCGTCATTCCCATTCAGCCATGGGGCGGGACGACGCAGATGTTCTGGGATTCCGATCTCGGCAAATCGATCGAGACCATCGCCTATTCGCTCTATCGCCGGCCGAACCCGAAGCTGGAGGCGCGCGCCGATGAAATCATCGACATGTATGAGAGACTGCAGGATAAGGACGGCTATCTCAACGCCTGGTTCCAGCGCGTCGAGCCCGCCCGCCGCTGGACCAACCTGCGCGACCATCACGAGCTCTATTGCGCCGGCCATCTGATGGAAGCTGCGGTCGCCTATTACCAGGCGACGGGCAAGCGCAAGCTGCTGGATATCATGTGCCGCTTTGCCGATTACATGATCACCATGTTCGGCCATGGCGAGGGCCAGCTTCCGGGCTATTGCGGTCATGAGGAGGTCGAGCTGGCGCTGGTCAAGCTCGCCCGCGTCACCGGCGAAAAGAAATATCTCGAACTGTCGAAATTCTTCATCGACGAGCGCGGCACCGAGCCGCACTTCTTCACGGCGGAAGCCGCTCGCGACGGCCGGAGCGCCGCTGACTTCCATCAGAAGACCTATGAGTATGGCCAGGCACATCAGCCGGTGCGCGAGCAGACCAAGGTCGTCGGCCATGCCGTGCGCGCCATGTATCTCTATTCCGGCATGGCCGATATCGCTACCGAATATAAGGACGACAGCCTGACGGCGGCGCTGGAAACGCTATGGGACGATCTGACCACCAAGCAGATGTACATCACCGGCGGCATCGGCCCGGCCGCCTCCAACGAGGGCTTCACCGATTATTACGACCTGCCCAATGCCACGGCCTACGCCGAGACCTGCGCGTCGGTCGGCCTGGTCTTCTGGGCAAGCCGCATGCTCGGGCGCGGCCCGGACCGGCGTTATGCCGACGTCATGGAGCAGGCGCTTTATAACGGCGCGCTGCCCGGCCTTTCCACCGACGGCAAGACCTTCTTCTACGACAATCCGCTCGAAAGTGCGGGCAAGCATCATCGCTGGAAATGGCATCATTGCCCCTGCTGCCCGCCCAACATCGCCCGGCTGGTGACCTCGATCGGCTCCTATATGTATGCCGTTGCCGACGATGAGATCGCCGTGCATCTCTACGGCGAAAGCACCGCCCGGCTGAAGCTCGCCAACGGCGCCGAAGTCGAACTCGAGCAGACCACCAACTACCCGTGGGATGGCGCGGTCGCCTTTACCACCAGGCTCAAGACGCCGGCCAAACTCGCGCTGTCGCTGCGCATTCCCGATTGGGCCGAGGGGGCCACCCTCAGCGTCAATGGGGAAATGCTCGATCTCGCTGCCAATATCCGCGATGGATATGCCAGGATCGATCGTGAGTGGACCGATGGCGATCGTGTCGCCCTTTCCCTGCCGCTTTCGCTGCGCCCGCAATATGCCAATCCGAAGGTGCGCCAGGATGCCGGCCGCGTCGCACTGATGCGCGGGCCGCTGGTCTATTGCGTCGAGACGACCGACAATGGCGAGGATCTCAACGCCATCGTCCTGCCCCGTAAACTTCCGGCCGCCGAGCCCGTCGTGCTGAAGGATCTCAACGATGCCGTCGCCCTCGATCTCAAGGTCGAGCGCGAGGAGACGTCGAACTGGGGAACACCGCTCTACCGCAATGCGCCGGCCGAAAGGCAGGTCGCCACCGCGCGTTTCGTGCCCTATCATCTCTGGGACAACCGCGCGCCCGGAGAGATGCTCGTCTGGGTCCAGTCGGACAAGTAGGTCGTTTGGGGATGACGAACGGTATGGCTAACAAGAGCGTCGTGCTCCAGGACGTGCGCAAAAGCTATGGCAATCTGCAGGTGGTCCACGGGATCGACCTGACGATCGAAGAGGGTGAATTCGTCGTCTTCGTCGGCCCGTCCGGCTGCGGAAAGTCGACGCTGCTTCGCATGATCGCCGGCCTCGAGGATGTGACCGACGGCGAGGTCGAGATCAAGGGACGCATGGTCACCGATCTCGATCCCTCCGAGCGCGGCATCGCCATGGTCTTCCAGTCCTATGCGCTCTATCCGCATATGAGCGTGCGTGACAATCTGGCCTTCGGGCTGAAGATGGCGCGCACCCATGCCGCCGAGATCGAGACGCGGGTGAAGGCCGCCTCCGCCATCCTGAAGATCGATCATCTTCTCGACCGGCGGCCGGGGCAGCTTTCGGGCGGCCAGCGCCAGCGTGTGGCGATCGGCCGGGCGATCGTGCGCAAGCCCGATGTCTTCCTGTTCGACGAGCCGCTGTCCAATCTCGATGCGGAACTCAGGGTGTCGATGCGCATCGAGATCGCCCGCCTGCACCGCGAACTCGGCAACACGATGATCTACGTCACCCACGACCAGACCGAGGCGATGACGCTCGCCGACAAGATCGTCGTGCTGCGCGACGGCCGTGTCGAGCAGGCCGGAACGCCAAGGCAGATCTACGAAGACCCCGCCAATACCTTCGTGGCGGGCTTTATCGGCTCGCCGAGGATGAACCTCTTGATTGCCCGCTGGGGCGAGGCGGGACTGGTCGAAGTCGCCGGCTCCCGCATCGAAACCACCTTGGTCGGCACGGGCCGGCCGGCCGGAGGCGCGGTGACGCTCGGTCTGCGGCCGGAGCATTTGAAGGTGGCGCCCGATCGGTCGGGCAAGCTGACGGCCACCGTCGATTTCTCGGAATATCTCGGGGGAACGCAATATCTCTACTGCCAGCTCGCCGACGGCCAGTCCCTGACCGTCGAGCACCGCTCACCGATCAGCATCGCGGCGGGCGAGCAGGTCGGCCTGCTGTTCGAACCCTCGGATTGCCGGTTGTTCGATGAGGCCGGCAACCGGCTGCGGTAAGCTTCAGCCGGCGATCTCCAGTTTCATAAGGTCTGCAGCCCTCTGCCGGGCCTGCCTGTCGGCGGCGAAGACATCGTCCATCTCGGCGGCCGGCGGCAGGCCGGCCAGATCGTCCATAACCCTCTCGGTGATCTCGGCCATGGCGAGGAAGGGCAGCCGCCCTTCGATGAAGGCTTCGAGCGCCACTTCCTTGGCGCCGTTCAGCACGGCACCCTGAACGCCGCCGCGCGTCATCGCCAGGCGCGCCAGCCGCAAGGCCGGAAACCGCAGCTCATCCGGCGCCTCGAAATCCAGCCGGGCGAGCCTGGCGAAATCCAGCCGCTCGATCGGCAGGTTCGGCCGGCGCGGAAAGGACAGGGCGTAACCGATGGCGGTGCGCATATCGGGGGCGCCGAGCTGGGCCAGCACCGAGCCGTCGCTATAGCCGACCATCGAATGGATGATCGATTGCGGATGGATGATGACCTCGATCTGTTCGGGCGTCAGGCCGAACAGATGCCGGGCTTCGATCATCTCCAGCGCCTTGTTGAACATCGAGGCGCTGTCGATCGAGATCTTCAGGCCCATCGACCAGTTCGGGTGGGCGCGCGCGGTCTCCGCCGTCACGCCGGCCATCTCCTTCAGTGAGGCGGTGCGGAAGGGCCCGCCCGAGGCCGTCAGCACCACACGCTCGATGGCATGGCGCTGGTTTTCCTCCAGCACCTGGAAAATCGCATTGTGCTCGCTGTCGACGGGAAGCAGCCTGCCGCCGCCCTTGCGGATGGCGCCGATGAACAGATCGCCGGCCGAGACCAGGCATTCCTTGTTGGCAAGGGCGATATCGGCGCCGCGCTTTGCTGCGGCCAGCGTCGGCGCTAGGCCCGCGGTGCCGACGATTGCCGCCATCACCCAGTCGGTTTCCCGGTCGGCCGCTTCCATCAGGCCGGATTTTCCGGATGCGACTTCGATGCCGCTGCCGGAAAGCGCGCTTTTCAGCGATTGGTAATGCCGGTCGCTTGCCGTCACCGCCATCCCAGCGCCTGAGGCTTTCGCCTGCCGGGCCAGCAATTCGACATTGCCGTTGCCGGTCAGCACGGAGATTTCGAAATTCTCCCGTCCGCCCAGGTGATCGACGACATTGAGGGTGTTCTGGCCGATCGAGCCGGTCGAGCCGAAGATGCTGAGGCGCCGCGGCGCGGTTTTGCCGGTCATTATCTGCAATTTCGCGAAAATTTCTCTCGTAGGCTCAGGCTCTACTAGGCTTTGCAGGGGGCGGCAAGTGTGCGGTGCAGCAGATTTCATCCCTCAAGGGGTTTACAGAGCCGCGGCTGGATGTGATCCTTGTGACATTGCCAGCGGATTCGAAATTCGTCGCGCCGTTCACGGTCGCATGGCAATTCGGGGCGCTACGGCGTCTTTCGGAAACAGGCGCTGAGGCGCCGACGGCTTTCCGGCAAACATTAAAACCGAGGATGAAATCGGGATGGGCGGCTTGGCCGCAATCCCCCTCACGTTCGCTGTGCATCTATGTGCGTGGCAGCCCCCGTGTCCGTGGAAATGTTGGATTTCATGACGATAGTCAAAACAGCCTGTCTTCTCTTCGCCCTCCTCTTCTCGCTCGCCTCGGCGGCGAGGGCCGATGATCTGCTAATCTGGGCGCCGGCCAAACTCTCCGACCGGTCCTACAAGGCGACGATGGGTTTCCGCCTGCCGGCGGAATGGGAAACCAGCGCCGGCGCCGATATTGCGCTCGCCTCGACCAAGGGCGGAGCGCCGCTGCCCGATTCCGAACAGGCAATGCTGTGGGGCAGGATCGTCAGGACAAACGTCACGCCGGCAGGCCAATCGCAGCGGGGCGCAAGGATCAGTGTCGATACGCTGCGCGGCAGCGGCGCGCTGACGCTCAGCCGCTCCCGCAGCTGGATCCTGTCGGATTCGCTCGACATGCAATCGAGCCGGTCGATCAGCGTGCAATATGATGCGGTCGATATCAAACAGGCCTCGGTGACGGCGTCGCAGGCGCTGAAGCTGATCCATCCCTGGACAGGCACTTCCCTTTCGGCAGGCGCCGGCATCAGCAATGCCAGCGGCGATTTTTCGAGTTCGGTTGCCGTCAACCAGGCAATCCTGCCCAACCTCAATCTCGATGCATCGGTCAGCAATCCGTTTTCGGCAGATGAGGCCGGCATCGTCAATCTGCGCTATCGCCTCAACTGGTAGCCGCCCTGCAACCAAAACCGGCCGACGGGCGTTTCCTCCGCAGGTTTGACGCTCGGATATTGAGGAGAAACGGATCATGGTTTTCAAGGAGCAGACATTCCACGGGCTCGAGCCCGAGATGGAAGCGGAAATTGCCAATCGCGCATCGGTCGAAGCCGCCGTCGCCAACGCGCTGGCGATTGCCGGCGGCATCGATGCATCAGATGTCGAAGTGACGATGGAAAACGAGCACATCGTGCTGACCGGTACGGTCGGCACCGTCGGCGAGATCGAACGGGCGACCGCGGTTGCCAGGGCCGTCGAAGGCGTGCATGCGGTGCAGAACCGGATCCTGCTCGGCGGGCCTCCGATCAATGAGCGGCATTGATGCGTCGTCGTCTCTCACTCAGCGCTCAGCCGATCAACCGGCGAAGCGCTCGACGAGGAAGGACGAACCGGCCATGCGATCCGTCTTCTGCAGGGCCACCGGCCCGTGCGGCTGATAGGCGATGGCAAGCAGCACGGCGCTGACGGCGACATAAGCGATTGCCAGAAGAGTCATCTTGATACGCATGACGCTTACTCCTTTCGCGAATAACGCGGCCGATATGGCGAAGTTCCGCGTGACGAAATCGGATGAAAAGCCCGGCGGATCAGCCGGGCTTCGTGCGTGGATCGCCTATCGGCAGACCCTGGTTTCCTTGATGACCGTATGGCCGTGGCGGCGGATTTTTTCCGTCTTGGTAAAGCAGTCGCTGGAAACGTAACGCCGACGCATGTCGTGGCGGTAATAGGGGCTGTGATGGCGGTAATAGGGACGTTCCGAATCACGGTAGTAGGGGCGCTCATCACCCGTGGTGATCGTCACACTGGCCGCCTTAGATGGCATTGCGGAAAAGATGGATGCGGCAGCGAGTGTGCAGGCAAGGATAATCTGTTTCATGACAAGCCTCTCTTTCTCAGTTGCTCATAGGAGCAACTCATTGGTCAGGGGAGCAACTCGCCGGAAGCGCTGTCGGTTCAATCACATAGCGTTACCGATTGTGTCATCGGCAACCTTTGCGGCCACGGATCGTTACTGCTGGAGATCGCCGGAGGCATCGAGAGAATGGGACCGATTGCAAGGATCATCGCCATCGTCGCCGGGCTTGCCGGCGGCACGGTGTTTTCACAGGCGCCTGAATTTGCCCAGCAATACCGCCAGCGGATCGGCGGCGCGATCGACGAATTGCGCGTCATCGTCGAGGATTTCAACAGACAGGCCGCCGACCACCACCTCGATCGCCAGCAGGCGCTGAACACCTATGCGCAATCCCCCGACGATTTCCTCCGCGACCGCGGCGTCTCGATGCAAGGCACGATCTCGCGCTACGAAACGCTGCTGGCGCAGCAAGTGAAACTCGGCACCGCGGCACCCGTGGCCAAGCCCTTCGTGCTGCTCCGCGAGCCGGACGATGTCGTATTCGCCAACACCTGGCGGGATTTTGTGCCGGGTGTGCCGGTCAGCTTCGCAGGTCTTGTCTGGGGTGCGATTGGTTTTGTCGGTGGGTGGGTTGCGGCGGCGCTGTTGGGATTGGGGGCGCGACGCGCGGTGAGGACACGGCGAGCCGACGGCACAGCAATGTGATGATGAGGCTAGCCAAGCTTTGGAAGCCGACGGCCGCCGGTTTTTGCAGCGGATCTTCGAAGGGCGCTATAAGCCAGCCGCCTTGCGCAACGCATCGTTCATCCTTGACTGCCAGCCTTTGCCAGTGGCCTTGTAAAACTGGATGATATCGGCATCGAGACGAATGTTCAGGGGTTGCTTCGGATTGTCCAGCTTGGGTCGACCGCGGGCCGCAATGGCCCTTTCCATCTTCTCGGCAACCTCAGGAAATGCCTCCTTGAAGGGCTTGGCGCTTGCCATCTCTTCCTTGGACAGAGGGGGATTGTCGGAGACGGCATCCCAATCTTCCTTGGAGTAGCCGCGGCCAGGCTGGAACTGCGTCGTTTTCCGGGCTTTGATAATCATCGGATCATGCTCCTTTCGTCCTTGCGGGCGACACTTTCTTGCTCCGAGCATTGTTCGGGTGTATCTGCCGGCGCGTGGCTGAAGGCGACCGCCGCACCTAGAGGTGCTTAAATTCTGATTGTAACTCGGCCGGTAACTCGACCCCGTAATCATCACACGCGATGAGCCGAGTGTTCTTCCAATTGCCGCCCCTTCAGATTCAGTCTATCGCTGCGCTCCGGTGCCGGCCAAGATGCCCAAATGGTGTTATCGATTAGATGGCACCATACCTCGATACCCAATAAATCATCGGACCAGATGTGCTGACAGTTTCCATCATGCGAAGCATCAGCATACGATGGGATTGGAAATGATCCGAAGCGCGCCTGAAATGATGCGTCTAACCAATCGTACACTTGCTTCACAGTTATCGGGCGTCGAGCGTCAGCGGCCGCAAGCAGTTCTTTGGAGGCTTTCGGCGGATGGATAAGGGTGACAAACATCCCTTCGTTCGAGAGTGCGTTGAGCAGGGGGGTGAAGTCAGCGTCTCCCGCAAGTAGACTAGCGGCTGTCATATTGCGGCGGATCGTGTGGATCATCATGTCCACAGCGATCATTACATCGACCTTCTTTTGCTCTAAACCGCGCCCCTTCCGATAACGGGTGTCGCCTTCGTTGACGCGAAACCGATCAAAGGTGGCGAGTTTCGCGTGAAGCTGTTCAACCTCCTGGCGTTCAACCTCAAAATCCTCGTCAGACTGGCTCGGCTTTCGGGCCGGGAGCGCGTCGTAGTAGAAGATTTTCTCGTACCCGGCTGAGAGGCTCCACCAGTTTATTTTGAATGGCGGTCCTTCGCAGTAGCGGTGAGAAATGTCGTTTAGGCGAGCGCGCAGACATCCCCCATCAAGAAAAAGGTATCGTGTCACCATAGCTGCCCCCTATACGATGTGGGTGAGGAATCGGAGCCGATCCGTCACTTGATCAATTCTTTCACCCTGTCGAGCGACCAATCTGAACTGCTCTTTCCATCGACTTCGACGGAATAATAAGCCGCGGTTGATGCATCTCCCTCGTTGTCGAAATAATCACACGCGGCCATGCCTCGAATGAGCGTTCCATAGGTATTCGGAGCGTCATACGTGATGATCAGAGAGAAAATTGTGGGCTTAAGCTCATCGAAGAGCCGCATATACAATGTCCGCGCATTGGCGTCATTCTCTGTCTTGTTAAGATAATCCCCGTACTCCTCTCGCGTCATCACTTTGTCGGATAACTGACTAATCTCCACGCGCCGATATCCGGATCGCGATACCAACCGCTCCTTCAATACCTTCTCGCAAGCGCTTACCAGGTTGGAATCGAAGAAACTGCAGCCGGATGGCACCGACAACGCCAGCAGCGCTACGGTCATCGATCTCATGAATTCTCCCACATCCCCAGCGCGAAGAATGGCATGGCGCACGCATCAGTCAAGAGATGGGTCCGATTTGCTCGTCTGCACGTGTGAGGTTACGGCGTGTGGAATTCTCGCTGGTGATGAGCGCGGCAATCTCTGCCTCACCTCCGGCCGGAGAAGGTCTGACTTGAAATGTTGTCGGCTCGCGCCGCTCATCACGGAATGGGTCATCGCTTCGTTATGGCGGAGGAGGTAGCGGGGATCTGCGGCGGTGAGGATTTTCCCGGCCTCGGCGCGCTCAGCGATCAGCCTCGATCTCCACGACGTCGGCTTTAAGGCCGCGCTTTGCCGCCTGCGGGCACAGACAGCGCGGGTAGGGCTTTAGGCCGGGGAAAAGATAGCGGGAGAGGGAAAACGACTTTGTAAATTGTCTCAAGAAAAGAATACTTCCGCCTGAAGAATAGGCGAGGTGAGTCGTGATTGACGAGGTGGCAGTCGAGCGAGCGAGGTCGCTATACCGGGCTTTCGAAGCTGCCTTCGACGAACTGCATGCGGCGGTCCTAGAGAAATTGGGAACCCGGGCCAATATTTCAGCCCGCATAACGACTATCCAACTTTGTCGCTCATGGACAGCGGGTTCCCTATTTCCCGCGAGCATGGCTTCTATTCGGATAATGCGCCGAGAAATTACGTCGGAGTGTTTCGGCCGTTGTCACTCCTCGGCGCACTCACGCACCGCCACCCCGAGAGGGAATTCCCCGAAGGCGCAAAGCTCATCTCACTGCTCAAAGGAAGTAAGTTGGGTGAGCGGTTCCAGCTATACGAGCCGTATTCGGGGCATGATGTCGATCGGATGGTAGCTACAGCGGTCGAGCGGTACCTGCACGCCTATGGCACAGGCCCGCTCAATCCTGATAATCGCGGGAAAGTGCTTCGCCCTATCTTGATGGGCGTAATCCGCGACGATTACCCCGTGACGGTGATGGTGCCTATCGCGCTAACCCACTTCGCGGCTGACCGCTTTCGGCTCAGCAGAAACGCCTATGTCGCCCGCATTCCCAAGGGCCTGCAGTTGGCTCGTTCCCGTATCGACCGTCGCGGTTCCGGAGCCGTGGCTGGCGTCGTCAGCGCGGCGACCCATGCATACGTTTCGACGGACTGGAGCATGCCGGCGTCAACCATTCGAGGAGTGCGAGATGGACTCAACGACCCATCCCAGAACGTCCTAGAAGAGATCGACGTTTTTTTCGCGGCCCTTCGCGCCGCCACCGGTGCAATTACGGGTTACGCTCAGGTCTGCATGGTGCCGAGGCGGTGGTCTGTCGGTTACTTCGTAGATCTTCCGCCGGTTTTCGGCGCGACCTACCGCCGCTATCCAAACAGTTTCGACAATTATGGCTGGGCGGGCAGCGGTCAGAGTGTGGTTACAGCGCGGGAATTGGAAGACGTTCGGAGGCTCTACAATCTCATCCACGGACGGCGGGAAGAGAGGGTTGCTATAGCGCTCAAGCGACTGAACAGCTGCATGACGCGCGACGACGCCGTAGACGCGATCCTCGACGCGACGATAGGCCTTGAAGTGCTCCTCGGCGACCAGGAGAATCAAGCGCTCTCTTACAAGCTCCGCTTACGTGCGGGAGCGCTAGCAAAGCTCAGTGGGACGCGAAAACCGTCAGACGTCGTTGCGAGCGTAAAAAAAATCTATGAAGCGCGGTCAGCGATAGTCCACGGACTGAAAACCAAGAAACCGAAAAAACGCCTCCTCGAGCCCGAGGCGGAACCATATGTTGCTGAGCGTGCGACGGCGGCGGACATGTTGCGATTCATCATCGACATCTTGCTTGAGCATCCAGTGTACTTGGATCCGCTCAAGATTGACGCGGACCTGCTAATCGAGCCAGCTTTTGACTGAGGGGCAGGGAGGATAAAAAACCGCCGCGCTGCGCTTAGGCCGCGCGGTGCGGCCGGCATCCGCCGGATGGGCGCGGGAGAAGTACTGATTCTCAATGAGGGGGGAAGCTTTAATTTCTTGGATGGCGCGGGCATGCCGGGAGAATGCCACAGCGGGGGCGAATCGTCACCATTGAGCACGATCCGTTAGCCCAAGCCGTTTTCTTCCCTCGCAGGGCTGCCTTTATGCGGCACCTAAGTCATTGAAAAACTGGTGATCCCGACGCGATTCGAACGCGTGACCCCCAGATTAGGAATCTGGTGCTCTATCCTGCTGAGCTACGGGACCACTGGATGCCATGCATACAAAAGGCTTGGCGCGAAGCCAAGCCTTAATTCTTGTCAGACGCCCAGGCGTTGTTCGGCGAGGCGGACCCAGTAGGAGATGCCGTGGGCGATGGCTTCGTCGTTGAAGTCATAGGCCGGGTTGTGCAGGCCGGCGCTGTCGCCGTTGCCGATGAAGATGAAGGCGCCGGGGCGGGCGTTCAGCATGTAGGAGAAATCCTCGCCGCCCATCATCGGGTCGATCTCGGCATTGACGTTGCCCTCGCCGGCAATGGCGCTGGCGGTGGCGACCGCATGCTCGGTCTCGTCGGGGTGGTTGATGGTGACGGGGTAGTTGCGGTTGAAGCCGATCTCGGCCTCGGCGCCGTGAGCGGCGGAGATGCCCTCGACGATCTGCCGGAACCGCGTCTCGGCCAGCGTGCGCACTTCGGGATCGAGGGTGCGCACCGTGCCGGCGAAAGTCGCATCATTCGGGATGACGTTATGGGCGAAACCGGCATTGAACTTGGTCACCGAGACGACGACCGAGCTGATCGGATCGGCGGTGCGCGAGGCGATCATCTGCAGGTTGGCGACGATCTGGGCGCCGATGGCGATCGGGTCGATCGTCCGGTGCGGCTGGGCGGCGTGGCCGCCGCGGCCCTTGATGGTGACGGTGAATTCGTCGGTCGCCGCCATGATCGCGCCCTTGCGGGTGGCGAACTGGCCGACAGGCAGGCCCGGCAGATTGTGCATGCCGTAGACCTCTTCGATGCCGAAGCGCTCCATCATGCCGTCCTTGACCATCAGGTTGCCGCCGCCGCCGCCCTCTTCGGCGGGCTGGAAGATGACGGCGATATTGCCGTTGAAGTTGCGGGTTTCGGCCAGGTATTTCGCCGCGCCGAGCAGCATGGCCGTGTGGCCGTCATGGCCGCAAGCATGCATCTTGCCCGGCGTCTTCGAGGCCCAGGGCTTGCCTGATATTTCGGTCAGCGGCAGGGCGTCCATGTCGGCGCGCAGGCCGACGGTGCGGCGGCCTTCGCCCTTGCCCTTGATCAGGCCGACGACGCCGGTGCGGCCGATGCCGGTGACGATCTCGTCGACGCCGAATTCCTTGAGCTTTTCAGCGACGAAGGCGGCCGTATTCTCAACCGCGAAGAGCAGCTCGGGCCGGGCGTGAATATGACGGCGCCATTCGGCGACCTCGTCCTGCAATTCGGCGGCTCTGTTCAAAATCGGCATGTTGGCGTTCCTGTTATGAAATCCCGGCAATCGTTCATCGCATCACAAGGACGTGAGGCGGGGGGCGTGAGGCGGCTGAGGCGTGAGCCTGTGGAAATTACTTAGTCAATGACCTTTGCCATGTCATAGCCATATAGGCTAAATAGGGGAAGGTTTCGAGATTTTCCTGATATCCGAAGGACAAAGCGTGTCGACGAGCCACTTCCGTTTGTTTGCCGCCTTGCGGCCGCTGAGTTTCGCGGTCGCCGCGACGGCTGGTTTTCTTGCCTCCGTTCCGCTCGCTGCGGCCAATCCGCATATTCTCGTCGATGTGCAGACCGGCCGCGTGCTCGAGCATGAAGAAGCTTTCCGCAAATGGTATCCGGCCTCGCTCACCAAGCTGATGACCGTCTATACCGTGTTCGATGCGATCCGGGCCGGGCAGATCAGCCTCGATACGCCTGTCGTCATGAGCAAGCGCGCCGCCGCGCAACCGGCCGCCAAGATGTATTTCAAGCCGGGCCAGAAGCTGACGCTCGACAGCGCGCTGAAGATCCTGATGGTGAAATCGGCCAACGACATCGCCGTTGCGGTCGCCGAAGCCATCGGCGGCACGCAGGAAGGCTTCGTGACGCGGATGAACGGCGAGGCGCTGAAGCTCGGCATGACGGATTCGCATTTCGTCAATCCGAACGGCCTGCCGGGCAAGGGGCAATATACGACGGCGCGCGATCTTGCGGTGCTGACCGTGGCGCTGCGCCGCGATTTTCCGCAATATGCTAGCTATTTCGCGCTTGAGGGTTTCACCAACGGCCAGCAGAACGTGCCGAGCCTCAACATGCTGATCGGCCGCTTCGCCGGCGCCGACGGCATGAAGACCGGCTTCATCTGCGCCTCGGGCTTCAACCAGATCGGTTCGGCGACCCGCAACGGCCGCACCATCGTCTCGGTCGTGCTCGGCACCGACAGCCTTGCGGCGCGCGCCGATGCGACGGCGAACCTCTTGCAAAAGGGTTTCACCACCCAGTTCCCCGGCAATGAAACGCTCGGTTCGCTGCGGCCCTACGGGCAGGGACAGGACCAGGTAACCGATATCTCCGCCGACATCTGCAGCGCCAAGGGCGCCAAGATACGCAGCGAAACGCGCGACGAAGTCGGTCGCATGCGGGTGCAGTCGCCCTATATCCTGGAAATGGACCACGATCCGCGCTTCGTCTTTGCCGGCCTCATTCCCGGTCAGGATCCGCAGCCGGCTCAGCAGCCGGAAAAGGTGGCGACCGGCGATACGGCGGGAGGCATCGCCAACGTGCCGGTGCCGATGCCGCGCCCGACATCTTTCTAAGATCAGCTTCTAGGGTCAAACGACATGAGCGCGCTCAACGACAGGATTCCGGTCACCATCCTGACCGGCTTTCTCGGTGCCGGCAAATCGACGCTGCTCAACCGCATCCTCAAAGATCCCGCGATGAAGGATGCGGCCGTCATCATCAATGAATTCGGCGATGTCGGGATCGATCATCTCCTGGTCGAAAGCTCCGGCGATTCGATCATCGAACTGTCAGACGGCTGCCTCTGCTGCACCGTGCGCGGCGAGTTGGTCGACACGCTGGCAAACTTGATGGATGCCGTGCAGACGGGCCGGGTCAAGCCGGTGAAGCGTGTCATCATCGAGACGACGGGCCTTGCCGATCCCGCTCCGGTCATGCAGGCGATCATGGGCAATCCGGTCATCGCCCAAAATTTCGAACTCGACGGCGTCGTGACCGTGGTGGATGCAGTGAACGGGCTGCAGACGCTCGACAATCACGAGGAAGCCCGCAAGCAGGCGGCGGTCGCCGACCGGCTGATCGTCTCGAAGAAGGCGATGGCTGAGGCAACGGACAAGCTGGAACAGCGCCTGCGCGCGCTCAATCCGCGCGCCGCGATGATGGATGCCGACAGCACTGAGGCCGGCAGCGCCGCAGTGCTCGTCAACGGGCTCTACGATCCGGCGACGAAGATCGCCGATGTCGGCCGCTGGCTGCAGGACGAGGATGCGCACGAGGCGCATCACGACCACGGCCACGCGCACAACCATGGCGAGGATCACCACGGCCACCACCATCATGATCATGATGGCGATCACGCGCACCAGGACCCGCACGACGTCAACCGTCACGATGCCTCGATCCGCTCTTTCTCGATCATCGAGGAAAAGCCGATCGATCCGATGGCGCTCGACATGTTCATCGATCTGCTGCGCTCGGCCCATGGCGAGAAGCTGCTCAGAATGAAGGCGATCGTTTCCGTCTCCGACCGGCCGGATCGGCCGCTGGTGCTGCATGGCGTGCAGAGTATCTTCCATCCGCCGGTGCGGCTTGCCGCCTGGCCGGATCCCGGCGACCGGCGTACGCGCATGGTTCTGATCACCAAGGATCTGCCGGAAGCCTTCGTCAAGGATCTGTTCGACGCCTTCCTCGGCAAGCCGCGCATCGACATGCCGGATCGCGCGGCGCTATCCGACAATCCGCTGGCCATTCCAGGTATGAGGATTTAACCCTTTTTAATCAGGAAGCGGTGGCCGGTTTCGGTCTTTTCGGTCTCGACCAGCTCGTGGCCGTCCTCATTGCAGAAATGCGGCATGTCAATCACCGCCAGTGGATCGGTGGTGTCGACGCGGATGAGCGTGCCGCTTGCCATGGCGGCAAGCTTCTTGCGTGTCTTGATCACGGGGAAGGGGCATTTCAGGCCGCGGAGATCGTAGAGAACGGGGTTCAAGCCGTTCAGTTCCGCGCCCAGAATTTCCAGAACGGCTTCTTTGCCGCAGCTTCCGCGGTTTCCTGCGGTTCGGGCGCCGTAAAGGCCAGCGGGTTCTGCGTCGGCACCGGCACGACCGCAGGGGTGGCGGCGGCGACGGCCATTGGCTGCGCCTGCGGCTGGGCAGGGGCAACAGGCGTGGCGCCCGGCGCGGATTTGGCGGCGAGGCCCTGGGCGGTGCGCTTGGCCATCATGTCTTCGAGTTCGGCGACCTTGACCATGCGGCCGGCCTCCAGCGAGGTGCCGGTGGGGGCATAAGCGAGTTCGCGGCCCTTGCGCGTCTTGGCGACCACGGCCTTGCGCTCGGCTTCGGAGGGGTCGTACCAGGCCATGCCGTCGAATTTGCTCATCGCCTTGGCATAATCGGCATCATAGGTCTTGCCGTAGGAGGCAAGGGCGGCCGTCAAGGCCGGCGGCGTCGACATGGCAGGGCATTTGCCTGAGGCATTGAAGGCGCCGCCATCGGTTGCCTGCTGGTTGAAGACATATTTCTTCTCGCAGACGGCCACCTCGGGCGGGCGCTTCGTCACTTCGAAATTGTCGTAGCCGACCTTCAGCATCTTCCAGAAGTCGTAGCTTGGGTCGAGGCGATGCTTGACCATGTTTTCCGCCGTCATGCGGAAGGGGAAGGCCTGCAGTTGCACGGTCGCTTGGCCGCCCTTGAAGGCGTCGCGGGCAAAGGCGTAAATTTCCAGCACCTGCTGGTCGGTCATCGAATAGCAGCCGGAGGACGAGCAGGCGCCATGGATCATCAGATCGGAGCCGGTGCGGCCGTTCGCCGCGTCGTAGCGGTTCGGGAAGCCGGTGTTGATCGCCAGATAATATTTCGAGTTGGGGTTCAGGTTGGCGCGCGTCAGATCGTAAAAACCTTCCGGCGCCTGCCGGTCGCCGGTCTTTACCTTCGGGCCGAGACGGCCCGACCAGGCGCAGATCTTGTAGTCGGCGATCTTGTCGAAACGGTTGTCGGTCTTCGCCTTCCAGATCTCCATGGCACCTTCTTCCTTGAAGATGCGAATCATGATCGGCGAATTGCGGTCCATGCCCTTGGCCGACATGGCGGCAAGGATATGTGGCGGAAGCGGTTGCTCGACCTTGTTCTTGACCTTGGAGAGATCGACCTGCGCGGTTTCCAACGCGTCATTGCAGCCGGTCAGAGCCAGCGCCATGAGGGAAACATAGGCAAAATAACGTATGCGCATCCAAACTAGCCCATAAAGATAATGCGACCCGGTCCGCCTATGGAGTTCGGGCATCAGACGGAATCATAGGCGGCTTATACTTTACAAATCCTTACCAGCCTATGACGTGCCCTGAACATCCCCGCAAGCGCGATTGCTACAGATAATATCAATGTGGCCAAGATTTGGCCCCAATCGGTGAAAGCAAAACTTGTCTCGGACATGATGCCGAAAAGTCTCAGCGATTTCCGAAAGCGCGTCGCGATCTTTCAGATTCGCTTCCCGCGCTTCAGCTCTTTGTTTTTGCGCATGTCGTTGCCGCAAAACCGCTGCACACTTTTGCGCGACAGGCTTTAGAGATTGCGGCCGATATTGAGGAATTTCTGGCGGCGCTCGTTGCGTAGCTGTTCGCCGGAACGGGACGCCATTTCGCCGAGCGCATTGGCGATCATGTCGCCGGTTGCGGCGATGACGCTGTCGGGATCGCGATGCGCGCCGCCGAGCGGCTCGGAAATGATGCCGTCGATGACGCCGAGCGATTTCAGGTCTTCGGCGGTAATCTTCATATTGGTCGCCGCTTCCCGAGCGCGGGTGGAATCGCGCCAGAGGATGGAGGCGGCGCCTTCCGGCGAGATGACGCTGTAGATCGAATGCTCTAGCATATAGACCTTGTTGCCGGTGGCAATCGCGATGGCGCCGCCCGAGCCGCCTTCGCCGATGACGACGGAAACGAGCGGAACCTTGACGCCGAGACACATTTCCGTCGAGCGGGCGATCGCCTCGGCCTGGCCGCGCTCTTCGGCGCCGACACCGGGATAGGCGCCTGCCGTATCCACCAGCGAAATCACCGGCAGGCCGAAACGATCGGCCATTTCGAGGATGCGGATCGCCTTGCGGTAGCCTTCCGGCCGCGGGCTGCCGAAATTATGCTTCAGGCGGGTCTTGGTGTCGTTGCCCTTTTCCTGGCCGACGACGGCGACCGGCTGGCCGCGGAAGCGGGCAAGACCCGCCTGGATCGCGGCATCCTCGGAAAATTTGCGGTCCCCGGCGAGCGGCGTGAATTCCTGGAACAGCGTCTTGGCGTAGTCGACGAAATGCGGGCGCTGTGGATGGCGGGCGACCTGGGTCTTCTGCCAGGGATTGAGCTTGGAATAGATTTCGACGATCGCCTCGCGGACGCGAACCTCCAGCCTGCCGATTTCATCGGTGGTGTCGATGCTCTCGTCTTCCGTTGCGAGCTTCTTCAGCTCGATGATCTTGCCTTCGAGGTCGGAGATCGGCTTTTCGAAGTCGAGATAATTGTGCATGAGGTGCGTTTCCGTTCCTTGTGCCCGGGGCGTTTTCCTGGCTCCGCCCCTTGTCGCCGGTCCTATTCGTGCTTTTTCGCCTGTTTGGCAAGGGGGTGATGCGTCTGGACGAGCTGCTGCAGCCTCTCTTCGAGGACATGCGTGTAAATCTGTGTGGTCGAAATGTCCGAATGGCCGAGGAGTTCCTGCACGACGCGCAGGTCGGCGCCGTTGGCAAGCAGGTGGCTGGCAAAGGCGTGTCGCATCACATGTGGCGAGATCATCGACGGTGTCAGGCCGGCGCGGATCGCCAGGTTTTTCAGGTCGCGGGCGAAAACCTGGCGGGGCAGATAGCCCTCCCTCGAGGCGGCGGGAAACAGCCAGGGGCTTTCCTGCGGATCCTTGGCCGCGGCATTTTCCACCGCCAGCAGGCGGCCGTAGGATTTCAGCGCCGATATCGCCGATTGCGACAGCGGCACCAGCCGTTCCTTGTTGCCCTTGCCGCGGATCATCAGGAAACGCCCTTCCTGATCGAGCACGCGGGCAGGAAGCGAAACCAGTTCACTGACGCGCATGCCGGTGGCATAGAGCAGCTCCAGCAGCGCCAGCATGCGCAGGCGCTGCAACTGGCCAGGCGCTGCATCGCCTGCCTCGGCCTCAGCTTGGGAAAGCAGCTTGCCGACCTCCTCGACACCCATCGTCTTCGGCAGCGGACGGCCTTTCTTCGGCGCGTCGAGAATGCCGGTGGGGTCGTCGGTCCTCAGCCCCTCGGCATAAAGGAACTTGTAGAACTGCCGCATGGCGGCAAGCCGGCGCGCCTGGGAAGAGGCTTTGAAGCCCTTTCGGGCGAGCGAGGCGAGATAGGCGGCCAGATCGGCGGAAGCGGCTTCGGTCAGCCGCACGCTGCGGCCGTTCAAGAAGGCGTGGACGTCGTCGAGGTCGCGCTCATAGGATTGCAGCGTGTTGACGGCAGCACCGCGCTCGGCGCTCATCATCTCCAGGAAGGATTCCACATGGACGCGGCTCAGATCCACCATATGCCGGTCACTTCCTGGTCGTGTTGATCGTGCCCGTCGCTGGCGGATTGACCCGCTCGGACGGAATACGGATGGTCACGTCGCGCGGCTCGGGCTCGACAAAGGTCACAAGCGCCCACATCGCTCCGTAGACCGTCCCGGCGAGGATCGCGCAGACGAACAGAAAACGGAACAGGGTCGGCATCCGGCAACTCCTTCATGCTCTGCTTCTGTTATAAGAAGCGTATCTGCAAGTGCAAGAAGCGCTATTCAAGCCATGATTCCCTTGTCCGCGACTTGACGCTCCAGCTGCATTTGTCGATACGGTTTGCAAACAAAGTGTGAATGGACCGATGAGTGAACCACTGCTGACCGTTGCTGACAGCTTGAAAGGCAGAGCTCGCGCCGCGCTCGGTTCACGCAATCTGATCCTCGTCGGGCTGATGGGTGCGGGGAAATCCGCCGTCGGCCGCATCGTCGCCAGCCAGCTCGGCATTCCCTTCATCGACAGCGACCACGAAATAGAGCGCGTGTCGCGCATGACGATCCCCGAACTTTTCGCAGCCTATGGCGAGGATGAATTCCGGGCGCTGGAAACGCGGGTGATGAAGCGGCTGTTAAAGGGCGGGCCGCGGGTCGTCTCCACCGGCGGCGGCGCCTTCATCAACGAGCGGACGCGCAGGCATATCATGAAAGGTGGCGTCTCCGTCTGGCTGAAGGCCGATCTCGACGTGCTCTGGGAGCGGGTCAATAAACGCGACAACCGTCCCCTGCTCAAGACCGAAAACCCCAAGCAGACGCTCGAAGGCCTGATGAATGCGCGCTACCCGATCTATGCGCAGGCCGACCTCACCGTGCTCTCGCGCGACGTGCGCAAGGAAATCATGGCCGACGAGGTGCTGAAGGCGATGATCGAAGCTCAAAAGGAAAATGCAGCGTCATGAATGCGATACCCTCCGCCTCCGCCATCCAGACGGTGCACGTGCCGCTCGGCGAGCGCGCCTACGACATCCTGATCGGGCCGGGGCTGATCGCGCGGGCCGGCGCCGAGATCGCCTCTCGCCTCAAGGGCCGCAAGGCGGCTGTCGTCACCGACGAAAATGTCGCGCCGCTCTATCTCAAGGCGCTCGTCGCCAGTCTCGATGAAGCGGGCATCGCCTCGGCTGCGGTCGTCCTGCCGGCCGGCGAGAAGACCAAAAGCTTCGAGCATCTGATGACCGCCTGCGACAAGGTGCTCGAAGCCCGCGTCGAGCGTAACGATTGCGTCATCGCGCTCGGTGGCGGCGTCATCGGCGATCTCTCGGGATTTGCGGCCGGCATCGTGCGGCGCGGCGTGCGCTTCGTGCAGCTGCCGACCTCGCTTCTGGCGCAGGTCGATTCCTCCGTCGGCGGCAAGACCGGCATCAATTCCCGCCACGGCAAGAACCTGATCGGCGTCTTCCATCAGCCGGATCTGGTTCTGGCCGATACCGATGTACTGAATACGCTGAGCGAGCGCGAATTCCGCGCCGGTTACGCCGAGGTTGCCAAATACGGGCTGATCGACAAGCCGGATTTCTTCGCCTGGCTGGAAGCCAACTGGAAGGCGGTTTTTGCAGGCGGCTCCGCCCGCATCGAGGCGATTGCCGGCAGCTGCCAGGCGAAGGCCGATGTCGTCGTTGCCGACGAGCGCGAGAACGGCCAGCGGGCGCTGCTCAATCTCGGCCATACGTTCGGCCATGCGCTGGAGGCGGCGACCGCCTATGACAGCTCCCGTCTCGTGCATGGCGAGGGCGTCTCGATCGGCATGGTGCTGGCGCATGAATTCTCCGCGCGGATGAACCTTGCAAGCCCCGACGATGCGCGTCGCGTCGAGCGGCATCTGCAAGAGGTCGGCCTTCCGACCCGGATGTCCGACATTCCGGGCGCGCTGCCGCCGCCTGAAACGCTGATGGATGCAATCGCCCAGGACAAGAAGGTCAAGAGCGGCAGGCTCACCTTCATCCTGACGCGCGGCATCGGCCAATCCTTCGTTGCCGACGACGTTCCCGCCTCCGAGGTGATCAGCTTTCTCAGGGAAAAACACCCCTAATGACCGTCGAAGGCGCTCTGGCATTTCTTGCGACATATTGGCCGGAGATCCTTTCGATCACGGCGCTCGTGCTGATGTCCGCCTTCTTTTCCGGCTCGGAAACCGCGCTGACCGCGGTTTCGCGCAGCCGTATCCATACGCTTGAAGTCAACGGCGACGAACGCGCCGGCATCGTCCGGCAGCTGATCGAGCGGCGCGACCGGCTGATCGGCGCGCTGTTGATCGGCAACAATCTCGCCAATATCCTCTCCTCCTCGATTGCTACCAGCCTGTTCCTCGGGCTGTTCGGCAGTTCCGGCGTGGCGCTGGCGACGCTCGCCATGACCGTCATCCTGGTCATCTTCGCCGAAGTGCTGCCGAAGAGCTGGGCGATTTCGACACCCGACCGTTTCGCGCTTGCCATCGCCGTACCGGCTAGGCTCTTCGTTCTCGTCGTCGGTCCGATCTCTTCCTTCGTCAATGCGATCGTCCGGCGGATCCTGGCGCTGTTCGGCATCAACCTCTCGCGGGAGGTATCGATGCTGACGGCGCATGAGGAGCTGCGCGGTGCCGTCGACCTCCTGCACCGCGAGGGATCGGTGGTGAAGGCCGACCGCGACCGGCTGGGCGGCGTGCTCGATCTCGGCGAGCTCGAACTCTCCGACATCATGGTCCACCGCACGGCAATGCGGGCGATCAACGCCGACGATCCGCCTGAGGCGGTGGTGCGCGCCATTCTCGAAAGTCCCTATACGCGCATGCCTTTGTGGCGGGGCACGATCGACAACATCATCGGCGTCGTTCATGCCAAGGATCTGCTGCGGGCGCTGGCCGAACCGAACATGGAACCGCAGAACCTCGATATCGTGAAGATCGCGCAGAAGCCATGGTTCGTGCCCGACAGCACCAACCTCGAAGACCAAGCTCAACGCCTTCCTGCGCCGCAAGCAGCATTTCGCCGTCGTCGTCGACGAATATGGCGAGGTGCAGGGCATCGTCACGCTCGAGGATATTCTCGAGGAAATCGTCGGTGACATTTCCGACGAGCACGATATCGAGATCCAGGGTGTGCGCCAGGAGGCCGACGGTTCGGTCGTCGTCGACGGCGGCGTGCCGATCCGCGACTTGAACCGCGCGCTCGACTGGAACCTGCCCGACGAGGAGGCGACGACGATTGCCGGCCTGGTCATCCATGAATCGATGACCATTCCGGAAGAGCGCCAGGCCTTCACCTTTTACGGCAAGCGTTTCATCGTCATGAAGCGTGAGAAGAACCGCATCACCAAGCTGCGCATCCGCCCCGCCGGGGAAGACGGCGCAAAACCGGTCTGACCCGGCTTGGACTATCGGCGATCAGTCTCCATATAGGCTTTGTTACCAGCGGGTCGGCTCATTCGGTGCTGCCGGTTCGACGGCCAGCGCATGCAGGCCGGCATCGAGTTCCGGTTTCAAGAGGTCGGTGATCGCCCGGTGACGCGCCAGTCGCGACATGCCGGCGAATTTGGCAGAGACGATCCTCACCCGCATATGGGTTTCGCCGGTGCCGGTGATGTCGGGCTGATGGCCGGCATGCAGATGGCTTTCGTCGACGACGCTCAGGCGCTCCGGCGCGAAGGCTTCGACTAGTTTTTCTTCGATGCGGGTTCGCAGGGTCATCGTCCGGTCTTGCTTCGCGAAAAAGGTTCCCACCAAGCCAGCAACAAACCCGTTTGTCAATTCTTGTTGTCGCCTCGCGACAGCCTCATAATTAGCACCACCATGAGACTTGATTCCAAATATTTCGATCGCATCCGAACACGCCGCAAACGCGAGCAGGAGACAGAGCAGGCGCCGCCTACCTGTCAATGGGATGGCTGCGACAAAAAAGGCTCGCATCGCGCTCCTGTCGGACGCAATGCGGAAGGCCAGTTCTTTTTGTTCTGCTTCGAGCACGTCAAGGACTACAACAAGGGCTACAATTATTTCTCCGGTCTGTCGGACGGCGAGATCGCCCGCTACCAGAAAGAAGCGATCACCGGCCACCGGCCGACCTGGACCGTCGGCGTCAACAAGTCGGCGAAGGACAGTCCGCTGCATTCGGAGGTCCGCTCCGGCGCCTATAGCCGCGTTCGCGATCCCTTCGGCTTCGTCAAGGAAGGCGGCAAGGGCAGCGGGCCGCGGTTTCCCCAGGCGCGCAAGCTGAAATCGCTGGAAACCAAGGCCTTCGATACGATGGGTCTCGATGGCAATGCGACCTCGGCGGAGATCAAGAGCCGCTACAAGGAGCTGGTCAAGAAGCACCATCCTGACGCCAATGGCGGCGACCGCGGCTCGGAGGAGCGTTTCCGCGCCGTCATCCAGGCCTATCAATTGTTGAAGCAGAACGGTTTTTGTTAGTTCCCGTCCTTGCTCTTGGGCTTCAATCGGGTATGGTCCAAATCGGCTGAGGCCGCAGGCAAACGCGGCTCATATTTGTGCGTTTTCCCGACATCGCCTCCGCCGACCTTCCGGACGCGGCGTTTCTTGTCCGGGACTCTTTCAAGAATGCTCGCACGCGGTCATTATCCCGCCGAGGTTTCGTTTCAGTCCCGGAGAAGCATCGCCGACGTTCCGACCTGGACGGGCGCGGAATAAAATCGCGGCGTCACGGTTGCGACATGGCCTGAGACAGTATGGCCGGGTGGCATCACCCGCCTTGGAGACATGATGAGCAAGATCGACCTCGATATATCTGAACTGCCCGATACCACCGTTTCGGTCCGCGAGGCCTTCGGCATCGATTCCGACATCCGCGTTCCCGCCTACAGCAAGGGCGACGCCTATGTGCCGGACCTCGACACCGATTACCTCTTCGACCGCGACACGACGCTCGCCATTCTTGCAGGCTTCGCCCATAACCGCCGCGTGATGATCTCCGGCTATCACGGCACCGGCAAGTCCTCGCATATCGAGCAGGTCGCGGCGCGGCTCAACTGGCCCTGCGTGCGCATCAACCTCGACAGCCATGTCAGCCGTATCGATCTCGTCGGCAAGGATGCCATCGTCGTCAAGGATGGGCTGCAGGTCACCGAATTCAAGGACGGCATCCTGCCTTGGGCCTATCAGCACAATGTGGCGCTGGTCTTCGACGAATATGATGCCGGCCGCCCCGATGTGATGTTCGTTATCCAGCGCGTGCTGGAATCTTCCGGCCGCCTGACATTGCTCGACCAGAGCCGCGTCATCCGGCCGCACCCGGCCTTCCGCCTGTTTGCGACCGCCAATACGATCGGTCTCGGCGACACCACGGGCCTCTATCACGGCACGCAGCAGATCAACCAGGCGCAGATGGACCGCTGGTCGATCGTCACGACGCTGAACTATCTGCCGCATGATCACGAAGTGAATATCGTCGCCGCCAAGGTGAAGAGCTTCGGCAAGGACAGGGAAGGCCGCGACACCGTTTCGAAGATGGTTCGTGTCGCCGATCTGACGCGCGCTGCCTTCATGAACGGTGATCTCTCCACCGTCATGAGCCCACGTACCGTCATCACCTGGGCCGAGAATGCCGAGATCTTCGGGGATCTCGCCTTCGCCTTCCGCGTCACCTTCCTCAACAAGTGCGACGAGCTGGAGCGGCCTCTGGTCGCCGAGCACTATCAGCGGGCCTTCGGCGTCGAGCTGAAGGAAAGTGCCGCCAATATCGTTCTCGGAGCCTGAGACCGACCGATCATGGCAGCTCGCGGTGACAATTCGAAAGCAAAGCCCGGCGCTCCCGTCGACGTCGAGCCATTGCGCCGGGCGATATCCGGCTGCGTGCGCTCGGTCGCCGGCGACGGCGATGTCGAGGTGACCTTCGCCAACGAACGTCCTGGCATGACCGGCGAGCGCATCCGGCTGCCGGAGCTTTCCAAGCGGCCGACGGCGCATGAGCTGGCGGTCACCCGCGGGCTCGGCGATTCCATGGCGCTCCGCCTTGCCTGCCATGACGAGAAGATGCACGCGACGATGGCGCCGCAGGGCTCGGATGCCCGGGCGATCTTCGATGTCGTCGAGCAGGCGCGCGTCGAATCGATCGGCGCGCTGCGTATGGAGGGCATGGCGACCAACCTGCGCTCCATGACCGAAGAGAAATATTCCAAGGCGAACTTCACCGGCATCGAGCGTCAGGAAGACGCACCGGTCGGCGAAGCCGTTGCGATGATGGTGCGCGAGAAGCTGACCGGCCAGCGTCCGCCGGCCTCCGCCGGCAAGGTGCTCGACCTCTGGCGCGGCTTCATCGAGGAAAAGGCGGGGGCCGAACTCGACAATCTGTCGGGCGCGATCAATGACCAGCAGGCCTTCGCCAAGGTCATCCGCAACATGCTGTCGGCCATGGAAATGGCCGAGGAATACGGCGACGATGACAAAGACGCCGACAATGACGACCAGTCGGATCAGGAAGACCAGCCGAGCGGCGACGAGCAGGATCAGGACGAGGTCGACGAGGATGCCGGCACCGATGCCGCCCCGGTCGAAGACAGCGAAGTCGCCGACGAGCAGATTGAAGACGGTGAGACCGAAGGCGCCGAAATCTCCGACGACGACATGATGGAAGAGGGCGAGGACGATTCGGAAACGCCGGGCGAGACCCGCCGTCCGAACACCCCCTTTGCCGATTTCAACGAGAAGGTCGATTATCACGTCTTTACCGAAGAGTTCGACGAGATCATCACCGCCGAGGAACTCTGCGATGCCGCCGAACTCGAGCGCCTGCGCGCCTTCCTCGACAAGCAGCTGGCGCATCTGCAGGGCGCGGTCGGCCGTCTCGCCAACCGGCTGCAGCGCCGCCTGATGGCGCAGCAGAACCGCTCCTGGGATTTCGACCTGGAAGAGGGTTATCTCGATCCGGCCCGGCTGCAGCGCATCATCATCGATCCGATGCAGGCGCTGTCCTTCAAGATGGAGCGCGACACGCAGTTCCGTGACACGGTCGTCACCCTGCTGATCGACAATTCCGGCTCGATGCGCGGCCGGCCGATCACGGTTGCCGCCACCTGCGCCGATATTCTCGCCCGCACGCTGGAGCGCTGCGGCGTCAAGGTCGAGATCCTCGGCTTCACCACCAAGGCCTGGAAGGGCGGGCAGGCGCGGGAAAGCTGGCTTGCCGGCGGCAAACCCCAGACGCCGGGCCGTCTCAACGACCTGCGCCACATCATCTACAAATCGGCCGATGCGCCGTGGCGGCGGGCACGCGCCAATCTCGGGCTGATGATGCGCGAGGGCCTGCTCAAGGAAAATATCGACGGTGAAGCGCTGATCTGGGCGCATAACCGCCTGCTCGCACGCCGCGAACAGCGCCGCATCCTGATGATGATCTCGGACGGGGCGCCGGTCGACGATTCGACGCTGTCGGTCAATCCGGGCAATTATCTCGAGCGGCACCTGCGCGCCGTCATCGAACAGATCGAGACACGCTCGCCGGTAGAATTGCTGGCCATCGGCATCGGTCACGACGTGACGCGCTACTATCGCCGCGCCGTGACGATCGTCGATGCCGACGAACTTGCCGGCGCGATGACCGAACAGCTCGCCTCGCTGTTCGAAGACCAATCCACCCAGCCGCGTGGCGGCCGGCTCCGTCGTGCCGGCTGACGCCGCTGGAAGGAATCGCCCGGAATGACCGCCAGGCGCCTCGGCCGCCTGGCGGCGATCGTCCTCAGCATCGCCGCCGCAGGCGCTTACCCCGCATGGGCGGGTGACGTGCCGGTCATTAGCCGGCAAATCTCCGATTTCAGGATCGGCTCTTCGGAGACGCGCTTCGGTCCGCTGGAATTTCTCGGCGGGCTGGAGATGGTGTCCAGCAAAGCGCTGTTCGGCTCGCTCTCCTCCATCCGCTTCCGGCCGGACCAGAAACATTTCGTCGTGGTCCTCGATACCGGCCAATGGCTGACCGGCAGCATCGAGCGCGACATCAAGGGCAGGCTTTCCGGCCTTTCCAATGTCGAGATCACCGCGATGAAAAACAGCGCCGGGCGCAGCTTCGAGGGCAAGGGGCATATGGATGCCGAGGGCCTGGCGTTTGATGGCGGCAGGGTCCTGGTCTCCTTCGAGCAGGATCACCGCGTCGATGTCTATCCCGATCCGGGTTTTGCCCAATCCGGCGCAATCGCCACTTTGCCGATTCTCATTCCGCGCAAGATGCTGAGCGACAACCGCGGTATCGAGACCATCACGGTAGCGCCGGCATCGAGCCCGCTCAAGGGCGGCGTGGTCATCGTCTCCGAACGTGGTCTCGACAGCGACGGCAACCGGCTGGCGGCCATTCTGAGTGGGCCGCTGAAGGGGCGGTTTGCGGTCGCGCGCGACGGCAGCTTCGACGTCACCGATGGCGCCTTTCTGCCGAACGGCGACCTGCTGCTGCTGGAGCGCCGCTTCAACATGGCCGAAGGCATAGGCATGCGCCTTCGACGCGTCAAGGGCGCCGATATCAAGCCCGGAGCCGTCGTCGACGGCGAACTTTTGCTCGAAGGCAATTTCAACTCGCAGATCGACAATATGGAAGGGCTCGACGCCTTCCAGGCCGCCGACGGCACGACCCATATCATCCTGGTGTCGGACGACAATCATTCGATCCTGCAGCGCAATCTGATGCTGGAGTTCCGGCTTTCCGAACCGGCCGAACACAAAGCGTCAAACTGATGTCACAGGTCTCGGCTATTCCGCCCGCGGCATCGGAGCTGGCTTGCGGAGGAAATCATGGTGCATATTCACGTCATGGGCGCGTCCGGTTCCGGCACGACATCGCTCGGCCTTGTGCTCGCCGAGAGGCTCGATATCGCCCATCTCGACACCGACGATTTCTTCTGGCTGCCGACCGATCCGCCGTTCACGACGCCGAGGGATGCCGACCAGCGCATCCGGCTGCTGCTCGAGGAGACGGGCCGGCCGGGTGGCTGGGTGCTTTCCGGATCGGCGCTGAAATGGGGCGTGCCGCTCGAGCCGCTCTACGATCTGATCGTCTTCCTCAGGATCGCGCCGGAGCTTCGGATGGCGCGGATTCGCGCCCGGGAGGTCGCCCGGTACGGAGACAGAATCGGGCCGGGCGGCGACATGGAGGTAAAAAGCGGGCAATTCCTCGAATGGGCGGCAAGTTACGACACGGCCGGGCCCGAACGCCGCAGTCTTTGCGCGCATGAGCAATGGCTGGAAACGCAGACGGCGCCGGTGCTGCGGCTCGATTCATCGCATGAGGTCGACAACCTGGCTGCGCAGGTTCTTCTGCATCCGGCCATCGCCGCCGGAGCGGTCCGGCGGCGTTCGTGAGTTGAATCAGCTGGCGCGGGCAGCCTGCATCGGCCGCAGCACGTTCATCAGCGCGCCATAGGGCAGGAGCATGACGAGGCCGACGATCATCTTGACGGCGAAATCGCCGATCGCCCAGGAGATCCAGCGCGGCGCTTCGGTGGCGAAGACGCCGAGGACGGGAGCTGCCTCAAGCGCGAAGGGCTCGTTCGGGCCGAGGAAGACGAAAAACGCGGCGAAGGACAGCGAGAAGAACATCACCGTATCGAGTGCCGAACCGATCAGCGAGCCGACGAGCGGCGCGCGCCACCAGGCTTGGCGGCGGAGGCGGTTGAAGACGGCGATATCGAGCAGCTGGCCGGCGAGATAGGCCGAACCGGAGGCAATGGCGATACGCGGCGCCGAGGTGAAGAAGGACAGCGTCACGCCGACGACGAAGCCGGCAAAGACGACCTTGCGGGCTGCTTGCGGGCCGAACTGGCGGTTGGTCAGATCGGTGATCAGGAAGGCGACCGGATAGGAAAAGGCGCCCCAGGTCAGGATATCGGCAAGGTTGATGCCGGCGACTTCGGCGTTCAGCGGAAACTGGACGAGGAAGTTGGAGGCGACGACGACGAGCGTCATCAGCGCGACATAGGCGATGGTATAGCGGGTCTTCAGCATTTTTTTATCCTGGGTGATGCCACCAGTTGGAGAGATGGACCAGCAAAACAAAAGGCTTGAGCGGAGGTCATCCGTGCAAGCCTTTCGAAGCCGTATGAAAGAAGGCGGAAGCTTAGGCAGCAACAGCCGCTTCGGCGGTCTTCTTGACGATCTGGCGGCGCAGCAGGCGTGCGCGCATCGACAGCTCGGTTTCGCTGGCCTTCAGCAGGAAGGCATCGAGGCCGCCACGATGCTCGACCGAACGAAGGGCAGCGGCCGAAACGCGAAGACGGTAACGCTGGTTGAGAGCGTCGGAAATCAGCGTGACCTGGCACAGGTTCGGCAGGAACCGGCGCTTGGTCTTGTTGTTGGCATGGCTGACATTGTTACCAGTCAGGACGGCCTTGCCGGTCAATTCGCACACGCGGGACATGGAACACCTATTCTTGTTTTTCTCGGGCCATCGAATTGCCATTCCCGGCAAAACCAGGCGCGCAATCCAACGGGCATGATTGGAAAGTTGCGGTTCTATAGTCAGACAGGCTGGCCGCGTCAAGCCAAACCTTGGGCTTTCCCGCAATTCTGTCAAAAAGCTGCTGTTTTCTTCCCATCAAGGCAGGAGTATAGAGCGCTCTGGCAAAGGCTGCCGGCGCGCGGCAAGACAAGGCTTCACTCATGGCTCATTCGGGCAGACGGATTTTCATTTCGGCCATCGCAGCGCTGCTTGCCATACCGGCATCGGCGGCCGAAATCCAGCATCGGACGGAATACCGGGTGACGCTTGCCGGCCTGCCGATCGCGCGCGCCGCGTTTCTGACAAAGATCGAGGACGATCACAGCTATAACATTGCCGGCAGCATCAACTCGGCCGGTCTTGCCGATCTGGTAACGACGATTTCGGCCAAAACCAGCGTCACCGGCGTCGTGCGCAACGACAGGCTGCAGGCGCAAAATTATTCGCTCTACTACAAGAGCGGTAAAAAAGCCCGCGTCTACGAGGTCAGCTACCGCGACGGCAACATCGTCTCGGCGACGACGACACCGCCGCCGAAGCGTCCGAAGAACTGGATCGACGTGACGCCGCGCGATATGCGCTCGGTGCTCGATCCGATCTCCGGCCTGGTCTTCACCGGCGACACCAAGGTCTGCTCGCAGACGCTGCCGATCTTCGACGGCGAGACGCGCATGGATCTGGTGCTGTCGCCGAAGGGCGACGAGGACTTTTCGACCAACGGCTTCAAGGGCAAGGCGGTCGTCTGCGGCGTACGCTTCGTGCCGCGCTCGGGCTACAAGAAGGGCCGCAAGGACATCGTCTATCTCAGCAAGAGCGACCGGATGGAAATCTGGTTTGCCAAGTCGGACGCGGCAAATGTATACGCTCCCGTCTATGTGCGCATTCCCACCGAATATGGGATGGTGACGATCACGGCCGTCAAATACGGCAGCAGCTGACGGAGTTCATGCCTCCGTCAAAGGGGGACGGGTGAAACTTCGCGCGACATTGATCGGTTTTACCGCGATCCTGATGTGGTCGTTCCTGGCGCTGTTTACGGCCGCTTCCGGCAAGATGCCGCCGTTCCAGCTTTCGGCCGTCTGCTTTGCGATCGGCAGCCTTCCCGGCCTCGCCGTGCTTGTCGCCAACCCGGCGCGGCTGGCACTGCTGAAGCAGCCGGCCAAGGCCTGGATCATCGGCATCTCAGGGTTGTTCGGCTATCATTTCCTCTATTTTACCGCGCTCAGGAACGCACCGGCGGTGGAGGCGGGGCTGATCGCCTATCTCTGGCCGCTGCTGATCGTCGTCGGCTCGGCGCTGCTGCCGGGCGAGCGGCTGCGCTGGTATCATGTAGCCGGCGCCCTTGCCGGGCTTTGCGGCACCTTCCTGATCGTCGGCCGCAACGGCATCGATTTCAACGGCGCCTATTCCGTCGGTTACGCCGCCGCTTTCCTCTGCGCCTTCACCTGGTCCGGTTATTCGCTGCTGACCCGGCGCTTCGACGCCGTCTCCACCGATGTCGTCACCGGCTTCTGCCTGGCAACCTCGATCCTGTCGCTCATCTGCCATCTCGGCCTGGAGACGACCGTCTGGCCGGCCACGCCTTTTGAATGGCTCGCCGTCGCCGAGCTCGGGCTCCTACCGGTCGGTGCCGCCTTCTACGCCTGGGACCACGGCGTCAAGAACGGTGATATCCAGATCCTCGGCGCGGCCAGTTATGCCGCACCGCTGCTGTCGACGCTGATCCTGACGCTGTTCGGCTTTGCCGAGCCGAGCTGGCGCATCGCGCTTGCCTGCCTGCTCGTCACCGGCGGCGCGGCGCTGGCTGCTCGGGATATGTTCCGCCGCAAAACTCAAGTGCAGCCTGCGGCGGCGGAATGAGCTCAGCCGCCGGGCGTCCAGCCTGCTGGCGCCATCTCGAAGCTCGAAAATTCGAAGCCGGGTGAGACGGTGCATCCCACCAGGGTAAAATCGCCGAGGCTTTCGGCCGCTTGCCACCAATTAGCGGGAACGATCGCCTGCGGCCGTTCGCCGGCCGCCAGGTTTGTTCCGAGCGTCAGGGTCTCGCTTGTCGTTCCGTCTGCAGAGCGGTGCAGCGAGAGCGGCGCGCCGGCGTAATAATGCCAGACCTCCACCGCGTCGTGGACGCGATGCCAGTGCGAGCGCTGCCCTTCGGTCAGGAGGTAATAGATCGCCGTCGAATGGCCGCGTTCTCCGCCCGCCGTATCGCGGAAGGTCTCAGCGTACCAGCCGCCTTCCGGATGCGGCTGCATGCCGAGTTCGCGGATGATGTCGTCAGGCGACATCAGAAATTGTCCTTGCGCTTGCGAATTTCGGCAAAGACTTCCTCATTGGTCTTGCCTTCCATCAGCAGATTGCGGCGGATCGCCGGATCGGCGGCGCGCAGGAACGGGTTGGTTTCCTTTTCCAGGCCCAGCGTCGTCGGAATGGTGAATTTGCCGTCGGCGCGCAAGGCCTCGATCTCGGCGGCACGGCCCTTCAGCCGTTCGTTGCTGGGGTCGACTGTCAGTGCGAAGCGGGCGTTGGACAAAGTGTATTCGTGGCCGAAATAGATGGCGGTCTCATCGGGCAGCACGGCAAGCTTCTGCAGCGAATGCCACATGTCGGCGGCGGGACGTTCGAACAGCCGGCCGCAGCCGAGGGCAAACAGCGTGTCGGCGGCAAAGAGCAGCTTGTCGTCGACGAAGTGATAGCAGATATGGCCGGCGGTGTGGCCGGGTGTCTCGATGACGTTGATCGTGTGATCGCCGAAAAGGAAGCTGTCGCCATCGGCCATCGTCCGGTCGAGGCCGGGAATGGCAATGGCTTCGTTGATCGGGCCGATAATCTCGCAGCCGAACTGCTCCTTCAGCGCCAGATTGGCAGCGACATGGTCGGTGTGGTGGTGGGTGGTGAAGATATGGGTAATCTTCCAGCCGCGGCGTGTCGCCGCTTCCAGCATCGGCGCCTCCTCCGGCGCGTCGATCGCTGCGGTAAATCCTGTTTCCGGGTCGTGGACGAGAACGCCGAAATTGTCGGTGCGGCAGAGAAAAACGTCCAATTCCAAAGGTTTCATCGTGCAATAGTCCCTTGTCATGCGAGTCTCGCGGAAATGTAGAGGGTCCGGCCTTGAAGTCCAACCGCCCGCTGATAACATTTGTCGCAATGCACGCCGATATCGTCGACCTACGCCAGTTCTACCACTCCGAGCTCGGGCGTCTTGCCGAGCAGTCGATCGCCATGGCGTTGTCGTCGCTCTGGGTGCGGCTGCCGCAGGAGCGGCTGGTCGGCCTCGGCTACGCCGTGCCCTTCCTCGACCGCTTCCAGGCCGACACCGAGCGGACCTTCGCCTTCATGCCGGCCGGGCAGGGCGCGGTAAACTGGCCGATGGGCTCGCTCTCGTCGACAACACTGGTCTTCGACGAGGAATTGCCGCTGCCGGATTCCTCGATCGATCGGGTGCTGATGGTGCATTCGCTGGAATTTGCCGAAAGCCCGCGCGAGACGCTGAAGGAACTCTGGCGGGTGCTGGCGCCGGGCGGACGGCTTGTCATCGTCGTGCCGAACCGGCGCGGCGTCTGGGCGCGGATGGAACATACGCCGTTTGGCTCGGGCCGGCCCTATTCCCGCGGGCAGTTGACGGCTCTGCTGCGCGAGACGAATTTCACCCCCGGCGCGACGGCCGAAGCGCTGTTCTTCCCGCCCTCGAAGCTCAGGACCATCCTGCGGCTTCGACGCGCCTTCGAGCGGATCGGGCGGACCCTGTGGCCGGCCTTCTCGGGCGTCATCATCGTCGAGGCGCAGAAGCGGCTCTATCAGGGGCTGCCGGTTGCCGCACGCGCCTCACGCCGCGTCTTCGTGCCGGTTCTGGCACCCCATGGCGTGCCGACCACACGCAATCGCTGACGCCCTCCCGGCTCTCGACAAGAACGGCATTCCGCTTTAATGCCACGTGGTCATTTCCGGCAATTCCAAGGTCGACCCATGAGCGTTGAGATGAGCAAGCCCGTTCCGCGTCCCGGTATTCTCGATATCGCATCCTATGTGCCGGGCAAGGAACATGCGCCGGGAGTTGCCCGGGTCTACAAGCTTTCGTCCAACGAAACGCCGCTCGGCGCCAGCCCGAAGGCGATCGAAGCCTGCAAGGCGGCTGCCAACCATCTGGGGCGTTATCCCGACGGGCAGGCGGTGGAATTGCGCGAGGCGATCGCCGCCGTGCACGGCCTCAACCCGGCAAACATCCTCTGCGGCAACGGTTCCGACGAGCTGCTCGGCCTGCTCTGCCATGTCTATCTCGGCGCTGGCGACGAGGGCATCATCACCGAGCACGGTTTCCTCGTCTACAAGATCCAGATCCAGGGCGCCGGGGCCACGCCTGTCGTCGTCAGGGAAAAGGATCACACCGTCGATGTCGATGCGATCCTTGCCGCGGTGACGGGGAAGACGAAGATCGTCTTCATCGCCAATCCCGGCAATCCGACAGGCACCTATGTTCCGGTCAGCGAGATCCGCCGCCTGCAGGCCGGGCTGCCGAAACATGTCGTCCTGGTGCTCGATGCGGCTTACGCCGAATATGTGCGCCGCAACGATTATGAAGCCGGCATCGAGGTCGTGTCTTCCAATGCCAACGTGGTGATGACCCGCACCTTCTCGAAGGCCTACGGACTGGCGGCGCTGCGCGTCGGCTGGATGTATGCGCCGGCCGAGATCGTCGACGCGGTGAACCGCGTGCGCGGGCCCTTCAATCTGAACGCGCCGGCAATCGCCGCCGGGGCCGCGGCCATCCGCGACCAGGCCTTCGTCCAGCAGGCCATCTCTTTCAACCAGATGTGGGTGGAAACGCTTACCCAGGCACTCGAAAAGATCGGTCTGAAGGTGACGCCGTCGGTCGCCAATTTCGTCCTCATTCATTTCCCCGAGATCGAAGGCAAGCGCGCCGCCGATGCCGACGATCTGCTGACTAGCCGCGGTTACATTCTGCGCGCCGTGCGCAGCTACGGCTTTTCCAATGCGCTGCGCATGAGCATCGGCCCCGAAGAGGCCAACCGCGGCGTCATCGCCGCACTCACCGAATTCATGGGACACAAGGCATGAACGTGCAGTTCGATCGTATCGCGCTGATCGGCATCGGCCTGATCGGCTCTTCGCTCGCCCACGATATCCGGCGGCTCGGCCTCGCCAGAGAGATCGTCGTCGCCACTCGCAGCCCCGAAACGCTGAAGCGTGCCGAAGAGCTTGGCCTCGGTGACCGCTACACGACCTCTTCGGCGGATGCGGTCGAGGGTGCCGATCTGGTGATTGTCTCGGTGCCGGTCGGCGCTTCGGAAAGTGTGGCGAAAGAGATCGCGGCAAGCTTGAAGCCCGGAGCGATCGTCACCGATGTCGGCTCCACCAAGGCCTCGGTCATCGCGCAGATGCAGCCGCATATTCCGGCCGGTGTGCATTTCATTCCCGGCCATCCACTGGCCGGCACCGAAAAATCCGGCCCGGATGCCGGCTTTCCCGGTCTTTTCGAAAGCCGCTGGTGCATCTTCACGCCGGTCGCAGGCACCGATGAAACAGCACTGAAACGGCTGCGTGGCTTCTGGGAGACGCTCGGCTCCAAAGTCGATGAAATGGATGCGCAGCATCACGACAAGGTGCTGGCGATCGTCTCTCATCTGCCGCATCTGATAGCCTACAATATCGTCGGCACGGCCGACGATCTGGAGACCGTGACGGAATCGGAAGTCATCAAGTATTCTGCGTCCGGATTTCGCGATTTCACCCGCCTTGCGGCCTCCGACCCGACCATGTGGCGCGATGTCTGCCTGCACAATCGCGATGCGATCCTGGAAATGCTGGCGCGTTTCTCGGAAGATCTCGCCTATTTGCAGCGCGCGATCCGCTGGGGCGAAGGCGACAAGATTTTCGAACTCTTCACCCGTACCCGCGCCATCCGTCGCTCGATCGTTCAGGCAGGCCAGGATGTGGATGCACCCGATTTCGGCCGGCCGCATCCACTGGAAAAGAAATAGCGATGGTGGAAATCGCGAAGCCCGGCCTAACCGACAAGGACTGGCTGTTTCGCGAGGACGATCATGTGGGCAAACAGTGGGTCTTGCGCTGTATCGATCTCGGCGAATACTTCGTCGCCCGCGAACAAGGTGAGATTGTCGGCTTCCTGCGGTTTTCCCGCTTCTGGGGCAGGATTCCCTATCTGGAAATGATCCGTGTGCAGGAAGGCCATCGCCGGTCCGGTGTCGGTACGGCGCTTTATCGCGCCTGGGAAGGTGAGATGCGTGAGAGCGGCGCGCGTCTGCTGATGACATCGAGTGAATGCGACGAAAGCCGTCCACAGGACTGGCATCGCCGCAACGGTTTTTCCGAAACCGGATCGATCGAGCTGCCCGGCATCCAGACGGTGCCGGAAATCTTCTTCCTCAAGAAACTTGACTAAAGAGCGTCGCATCAAATTTGATTCATGCGATGCGCTTTAGCCCTTTGTATTGCATGTCGTTGTCCGGGACCGCTGCACGCTTCCGGGCGACATGCATTAGATCGGCGGAATCCGGCCGAGCGGGATGAAGCCGCTGACGGTGGCGTTGCCGCGATCGACAACGAGATCGACGGAGACCTTGTCCTTGCCGCCGGCCAGCGACTGCAGTAGCTTCGTCGCCGTCTTGACCGTCGGGGCGATATCCGGGAAGGCCTGTTTCAGGCTGTCGCCCCAGGGGCCGAGCTGTTCGATCTCCAGCTTGAATTTTCCCGAGAGCAGACCGTGCTCGTCGACGGAGAAGGGACCGGTAAGCGTCATCACCTTGCCGTCGCCGATGTCGGCGACGATGCGGCGCAGTTCGCCGGCGGCACCATTGAGGCCGCTCGGGTCGCTGCCGTCGATCAGGCCGGCCTTGCCGGCGATGGTCAGATCGACGCTGGCAGAGAATTTCGGGAAGATCTGCGGCCAGTCCTTGATCGCCGTATTCGCATCCTGCACGGAGATTGCGCCGTCCAGATCGGCCCCGTTCTGGCGCAGATGGATCTCGGTGCGAGCCGCATCGAAGCTGATGGTCTGGCCAGTATAGGAGGAAACCGCGGTCGCCTTCAGGCCCTCGATCACGGTCGAGCTGCGATTGATGCCCTGCAGTTTGGTCGCCAGACTCGCCTGCAGATTTGCCCATTGGGCCGAGATCGAAAGGCCGTTGCTGGTGCGGATTTCAGCCGGCGAATCGAGCTCCCAGACGATATTGCCGGGCGCATAGACCTGGGCTGCCGAACGCAACGCGCCAAAGGTGGCGGAGACGCCGTTGGCAGTGTCGTCGACATCGATCTTCGAGCAGAACAGCCCAATACGGAAAGGATAGCCGCGGAATTCGATATCGGAGCATTCGCCGCTGACGCCTGCCTGATCGCGCGGCGCGATCGCCTTCAGCACCGTGGTCTTCAACGCCGAGGCCGCATAGAACCAGCCGCCGGTATAAAGCGCGATCACCAGGAGGATGCCGCCGCCCAGCAGCCAGAATTTCTTACCGCTGCCGGATTGGCTGCTACCGGATTGGCTTGACGCTGCCATGATGTTCTCCAATGGTGAATCGCAAATGTGATTCCGGTCTGGCGTGCGATATGGACGAATTTTGGGTATTTGGCTACGGTTCGCTGATGTGGAATCCGGGCTTCGAATTCACGGAGCGGGCAGAGGCTCTGATCTACGGCTACAGGCGCTCGCTCTGCGTCCGCTCCTTCGTCCATCGCGGCACGCGCGACAATCCGGGCCTGGTTCTCGGCCTCGACAGGGGCGGCGCCTGCCGCGGCATGGCGTTCCGCATTTCCCCGGAAAAATGGGATGAGGTGATCGATTATCTCCGCGCCCGCGAGCTGGTGACCAATGTCTACCTGGAGCGCCGGGTGCAGCTGCAGCTTGCCGGCCGGCGCCGGATGGAGGCGGTGACTTACATCGCTGATCGCGACCACGAGCAATATGCCGGCACGCTCGACGCGCTTGCGGCGGCGCGGGTGGTGAACGAGGCCAAGGGTCAGTCAGGCCCCAACGACGCCTATGTCTTCAACACGCTGGCGCATCTGCGGCAGATGGGCATTCGCGACCATTGGCTTGAACAGGTCGTCGGCGAAGTGGAGCGGCTGCGCGCCGTGTGACTTCAGGCGGTCGCCGCCTTCAGCTTACGAAGCTCCGCTACCCTTTCGACCGCAGTCGGCGGCAGCGGCACATGCGGGTTAGCCTCGACGGTTTCGAGCAGAAGCTCGTCGCTTGCCCGCTCCGATACCTCGATCAGATGGGCGAAAAACGCGTCCGGATCCATTCCCGGCATGATCGGCGGCAGGATTCTCACCTTGAAATGGCCGGGATAACGACGAATGCTCCGGCGCGGCCAGAACAGTCCGGGATGCATGACGATCGGCACCACGGGGATGGCGAGATCGCGATACATGCGAGCGATGCCGTATTTATAGACCGGCTCGGCGCCCGGCGGACGGCGGGTGCCCTCGGGATAGATGATCAGCTGGCGGCCGGTCGAAAGCTCTTCCTTCGTGCGCTTCAGCACCTCCACCATCACCTTGCCGCGGGCTCCGCGATCGACCGGGATTACCCGCTGCTTCTTGGCATACCAGCCGAACAGCGGAATCCACATCAGTTCGCGCTTGAGAATGTAGACCGGGTCTTTCAGCCAGGGCAGCAGGGCATAGGTATCCCAGAAGGACTGGTGCTTCGGCGCCAGGATATAGCTGCCTTCCGGCAGGTTCTCCAAGCCTTCGATCTCGAAGGTGGTGCCGACGATCACCCGCATCAGCCAATGGTTGGAGCGCGCCCAGTTTTTCGGGATCGCATAGGCGGTCAGGCGCGGCGCCAGGAAATAATAGGGCGAGAGCACGATCATCCTGATGATGAGGTTGGCGTAGAAGATCATGTTGAAGAGGACGGAACGCAGGGCGATCATGAAACTTTCCCGAGGCATGCTCACGCGACCGGCCTACACGATATTGCCCGTCATAAAAAGCGTTTGATTCCGCCTTGATGCAAAAGCCGGAAGCGAGTCGGACGCGGCGCTCTATTGCTGGGCGGTAGCGCTGGCCGAGCGCAGCCCTGTGTGGCGGCCGAAGCCGGTGATGTTGCGGGCGCCGGTCAACAGCACTTTGGCATATTCGGCCAGCATGACGCGCATTGCATTCGGGTCGGTGAACCAGTTTCGGCTCTTCAAATCCGAATTGACCACAGGGTAAGCGATGAACTCGATATCGGGGTCGACATAGGAGAGTTCGGCAAGGCTGCGCGGCATGTGGTAGTTGTTGGTGACGATCAGAACGCTGCGATATCCCTTGGCGTGGATCCAGTTCGAAGCTTCTTCGGCATTGCCAATCGTGTCGATCGCATCGTAGCCGATATCGACACAGCAGGAGAAAAGATCGGCCGAACCCTGCGTCATCCTGCGGATTTGCGCCGGGGTCGTCGTCGGGTGGACGCCGGAGATGAGCAAGCGCTTGCCGGCGCCTTTCTGCAGCAGTTCCACGGCCTGGTCGATGCGCTGGTAGCCGCCCGTCAGCACGACGATCGCATCGGCCTTCGGCTCGGCCGGCGGCTTCAGCGTCGTGACCGAATCGGCAAAACGCAGGAAACCGCCGAACACCAGCGCGATCGCCAGCACGCAGGCAAAACCGCCCCAGCGCAACAGGCGCCGGATCAGCCCGCGCCGCGGCGGCAACGCCACCGGGCGGTCAAGCCCCGGGTCCTGATGAATCGGGTTGGGTGTCGTATCTCCCATCGTCATGAATCGTGACTATACGCTGATTGCGGCGCGGAACAGACGCTTTCATCACAAAACGGCATGGTCACGATCAACTCGCAATGCCGTCGGTGCGTGTCGGGTCCGAGCGCAATGTATCGATTTCATAGATCGTCCGCATGACGGTCAGGCGCGCGGTGAAGGTCGTCAGAAGGGCAATGACGATCATCGTTGCGAAGATGCCGGCATAACCGAGCACGCCGACGGAGAAGGTGCCGAACAGTGCCGTCGCCTGATCGGTTTCCGGGGTGGCCAGCGTGCGGCTCTGCCAAAAGCCGGCGGTGGCGAAGAAGAGAGCGGCAAGGGCGCTGCCGATCGCCGAGCCCTTGAGGCTGATCTTCAGGAAATGCTTCTGAAATTCGGTGGCGACGAAGGAGCTTTCGGCGCCGACGAAGTGCAGAACTTCGACGATGTGGCGGTTGCCCGACAGCGCGCCGCGCGTGGCGAAGACGACGGTCAGCACCATCGCCGAGAAGACCAGGAGCAGGATGCCGGTGCCGATCATCACGGTCGTATGGGCCATGGACACCAGCCGGTCGACCCAGGTGCGGTGATCGTCGAGGGTGGCCTGCGGAATACTGTCTTTCAGCAGCGCCCGCATGGAATCGAAATCCGGCGGATTGCTCTCGTCGATGGTGATGATGACGAGGCGGGGAACGGGCAGGTCCTTGAGATCGAGACCGGGGCCGAGCCAGGGTTCGAGCAGGCGGGCGGTGGCCGCCTCGTCGACGATCTGGCCGCTCTTGGTGCCGACGAAGGTCAGCGCCAGGTCACGCGCCTGAGTCAGCGCCTTTTCCATGTCGAGATTGTCGTCCGGCTTGATCTGGATGGTGATCTCGCGGGAGATCTGGCTCTCCCAGCTCGCCGCCGTCGAGCGGACCATGCTGACGCCGCCGAGCGTCAGGCAGGCGAGAAAGGCCATGATCGATATCACCACCATCAAGGCGCTGCCCTGGATGTTGGACGGCGGCAGGATCGGCGCCGTCGGGCGCACGCGCATTTCCGGCCGCTTCTGCTCAGTCTTGGCCGGCGCCTTGTCCGGGTTTCTGGATGGAGGCTCAGTCATAGATATCGAGATGCCCCCCGAGAGGATCATACGGCGGGCTTCCACCTGTTCCATCAGCGCCAGGTCATGCGTGGCGATCACAACGGCTGTGCCGAGGCGGTTCAGCTCAAGGAAAAGATTGAGCAGGCGCTTGGCCATCGGCGGGTCGACATTGCCTGTGGGTTCGTCGGCAAGCAGCACTTCCGGCCGGTCCATCAGCGCCCGGGCGATTGCGGCGCGCTGTTTCTCGCCGCCGGAGAGCACCGGCGGCAGCACGTTGATGCGTTCGCCGAGGCCCACCCATTTCAACAGTTCCAGGACGTCGGTCTTGTAGGAACTCTCATCCTTGCCGCGCACCCGTAAGGGCAAAGCCACATTCTCATAGGTGGTGAGATGATCGAGCAGACGGAAATCCTGGAAGACGATGCCGACGCGGCGGCGCAGCAGTGGCAGTTCGGGGCGGGGGATTTCGGAAATGTCGCGCCCGAACATGCGGATCAGGCCGCGCGTCGGCTGCAGCGACATGAAGAGCAGCCGCAGCAGCGACGTCTTGCCGGCGCCCGATGGGCCCGTCAGGAACTGAAAGGATTTCTTCGGAATGTCGAAGGTCAGGTCCCGGAGGATTTCCGGGCCCATGCCATAGCGCAAACCGACATTCTCGAAGTGGATCAACGGGCAGCTCAGTCTGTTGTGGGTTTCACCGCGTGACTTGTTAACCAACACCGTTAACAGCCGGTAAATTTTGCCGGAAAGACGCCCGTTTGATGGCGATCTTTGCGAAGCATTAACCATTAAAATTTACGACTGAGCAGGATTCGTTTCAATGCCAAGATTGTCCCCGGCAGCGAAACCATGTGGACATCTGCGAGGCAGCCACCATGGAAGCATCCTCCTTCAGCCGCCGGGCGCCAGGCCAGGCCTATGATTTCCTGCCGCCGGAACCTGCAGCCCGAAAGTACCGGGCCGCGCGTCCCGCCGATATTTCCGACGCGGAATTCGTCACGCTCGGCAAAGTCCGCCCGAAGGAATTCACTGCGAGGACCTATAACGACAACCGCCGGCGCGCGGCGCAAGCACAGGCAGCACAGCCGCCGCAGACACCGGCGATGGCAACTGTTCTGCGCGACGTGGAAGTTTTCCTGCAGCGGGCGTCGATTCGGAGCTTCGCAGGCTTGGTGCTGGCGCTCGCCGTACTCGTCTTCGGGCTTGCGGGCGGCTTCTCCGGCTTTTCCGCCGAGCCGGCCTATTCCGGAGCGCCGCTACACTTCACCCATGTGACGGTGGCGCCGCGTGACGCGAACGGCATGCGGGTGCTCGTGATCAACGGCATCATCGAAAACGACAGCGGCACGACGCAGACGGTGCATCCGATCCGCGCCGATCTTGTGACCGACGAGCGACTGACCGCAAGCATTGTCATCAATCCGCCCTCCGATGTCATCTATGGCGGCCAGAGCCGGGGCTTCTCGGCACGCGTCCAGCATGCCGGTGGAAAACTGCCGGAAGTCAGGCTGTCGTTCCTGCCGTAGAGAGCGACTTGACACGGAATGGCTGGCTTTCCCCCGCAAGTCACGCCAATACCGTTAATTTCATGGCTGACGAGGCTGTTTCAAGCTCGCATATGTGCTAACGGCTTACCCTTCTTTTCATGGAGCAAGCCCTTATGCCTGTCGTGCGCGGAAAAAATATCGAGCCGCTCTTCACTGCCGAGCAGATCGCCGAGCGCAATCATTCGATGGCGCGGGAGATCGCCAACGGGCCGACCAAGGACCTGCTCGTCATCGCCGTGCTCAAGGGTTCGTTCATCTTCGCCGCCGACCTGATCCGCGCCCTGCATGATAGCGGGCTTGCCCCGGAGGTCGAGTTCATCACCCTGTCGAGCTATGGCATTGGCACGGTCTCGCAGGGCGTGCGCATCGTCAAGGATATCGACAGCGACGTCCATGGCCGCGACGTCCTGCTGATCGACGATATCCTCGAATCCGGCCGCACCCTACTTTTTGCCAAGGAACTGCTGTTCGAGCGCGGTGCGCGCAACGTCACCATTGCCGTGCTGCTCGACAAGCGTGTCAAGCGCAAGGAAAAGCTGGAGGCCGATTATGTCGGCTTCGAATGCCCCGACTATTTCGTCGTCGGCTACGGCATGGATGTGGCTTACGCCTTTCGCGAACTGCCCTTCGTCGGCGTGGTCACCGGCGACGCCTGAGCTGGCGCTGTCGAGACGGGTTGTTAACCATTCCGTCCATCGCTTCGACATCTTTACCGATCGAAAAGGAAAGTCTGGTGATTTCCGTCGTGGGCTGAAGACGGAGCAATGCACATATGGCAAGAATTCTGATTACGGAAGACGAGGACTCCCTGCGGTCTTTCGTAGCCCGGGCGCTCAGGCTCGACGGTCACGAGACCGATGAAGCGGCTGATGGCGCCGAGGGACTGGAGAAGCTGAGGGACGGGGCCTACGATCTGCTGCTTTCAGATATCCGCATGCCCGTAATGGACGGCATCGAACTCGCCCACCAGGCAAAAGACGCCTTTCCCGGCCTGAAGATCCTGTTGATGACCGGCTATGCCGAGCAGCGCGAACGGGCCGACGATCTTGCCGAAAAGATCATCGACGTCGTCGCGAAACCTTTCGCGCTTCCCGATATTCGCAAAGCAGTCGCCCGGGCGCTCGTCGCCTGAGAAGCATACCGCCGAAACGCCTGAATGGGTTTCGGGCGGCGTCATGCATATTTTTTACGTGACACAGGTTTAACACGCCGCCGATCGATTATACGGCGGCGTAAGGCCTACTGAATATCCAGCAACCGTTCGAGATACCGCCGTTCCATTTCCTGCGGCGGATTATTGCCGAGCTTTTCGCGGATCGCGTCGAGGATTTCCCGGGCGCGCTGAACGTCGATCTCGTCGGGCACCTTCACGTCGTCGCCGAAATCCGGCCCCTGGACGCGACGCGGACGGCCGAGCGGATCACGGCCGTTCTGATCCCCCTGACCGACCTGACCGTTCGGACCTTGGCCCTGCTGGCCCTGCTGGGCCTGCATCATCTGGTTCATCATGTCGCGGGCGCCCTGGCGAAGCGCTTCGAGCGCGCGGCCCTGGCCCTCGATGGCCGGCTGGCCGCGGCCCTGGCCAAGCTCACGGCCTGCACCCTCCATCTCGCGTTGCGCCTGGCCGAAACCGGGGCCGGGCTTCATGCCCAACTCGCCGAGGCTCTTCTGCAATTCGCCGAGCTGCTTGCCGAGCGCATCCTGCTGGGCGCGCAGCTGTTTCAGCGCCTCACGCAACTGCTCGGCGGTCATCTGGTCGGAGGGCTGCTGGCCGTCCTTGCCTTGCTGGCCCTGTTGCTGATCCTGCGGCTCGCCGTTCTCGCCAGGGTTCATCTCATCGAGCAGCGGATCGTTTTCGCCCATGTCGGGTTCGCCGCGCTGCATGCGGTCCCGGAGCTGCTGATCGAGACGGAAGGTCTGTTCCATCAGCTTCTGCTGGTCGCGCAGGATCTCGCCGAGCTTGTCGATCTGCTTGCGGGCTTCGCTGTTTTCCTGGCTCTGCTGGCCGCGCTGCGGCCTGCCGGCCTGCAGATTGTTCATCATGCGCTGCAATTCCGACAGCATCTGCTGGGCTGCGTCGCGATTGCCAGAGCGGGCGAGATTTTCGATCTGGTCCATCATCCGTTCCAGATCCTGCTGGCGCAGGATGTTCTGGGCGTTCTGGTTCGGCTGCATCGGCGCGTTCTGCATGCGTTGGGCAAGCTCGGTCATGTAGTCCTGCATTGCCTTGCGCAGCTCATCCATCAGCTTCTTGATTTCCTCGTCCGGCGCGTTGCGGTCCAATGCGTCGGCAAGTTTCTGTTGGGCCTCGCGCAGCTTGCGCTCGGCAAGCGAAAGATCGCCGTCCTCCATGCCGAGAGCGATCTCCCAGAGATACTGAGCCGTATCCTTCAGCGCCTCCTCGCCCCTTGCAAGCTTCATGCGCGTCAAGGCGGATTCCAGCAGCAGATAATTGGTGAGCTTGGGGATGGTCTCCTCGGGACGGATGGTCAGCGCCTCGTTCAGCGCGATTGCCTGCGGCATCTTGCGGGTGTCGAGCGCGAAAACCTGCCGCTCCTCGGCGACGGCCGCAGCAAGCGGCTCGTTGAAGGGCCGCGACGGCAGGACCATCTCATGCGGCGGGCTGCGGCCGGTCTGACCGGCGCCATCCTTGGCGACGAGCGTCACGCGCACGCGCTTGCCGGCGAGCGGATGTTCGGTCAGGTTGCGGCTGGTCACGCCCTTGGCGTCGCGGGCGTTGCGGCGGGGAATATCCAGCCGGTATTCCGGCAAAGGATAGAGCGGCGTCGCAGTCGGATCGGTGTCGACCGGGACGATCTCCGCATGCGCTTCCTGAACGCCGTAATCGTCCTTGACGGTAAAGCCGATTTCAAGCGCGCCGTTGACGCTGGGCTTCGGCAGCCCGTCGAAGGCGATCTCCGGCGCCTTGTCGGGGAGGACATCGAAGCTCCAGCGGCGGCCGTTGACTTCGAGGGCGCCATTTTCTTCCAGCTTCATCACATGCGTCTGAGCGACCAGTGCCTGGCTGGTGGGCGCTTCACCGGCCGGCGTCGTCTTCGGCGGTTCGCTGCCTGCCGCCGCCTGCCGCGGCTTGGTATCCGCCTGCACGGCGATATCCTGCGCCTGGCCGTTCGCCTTGCGGAACACGACCTTTTCGGTGGTCTTTCCGCCGCTGACACGAACGGTGAGGCCTGAGAACTGCGGAATGCCAATCGGCGCCTGCTCGCTGCCGTCAGCGGTCAAGTAGACCGGGGCGCGGCCGGTATAGGAGGGCGGGGTCACCCAGGCGTCGATGCGCACCGCCGGATCGACGACCACCTGTTCGGGCGCGGCCTGAAACGCGTCGCCGAGCGAGCCGCCGTTGATCGACAGCGAATAGGCGAAAGCGGTGACCAGCAGCAGCGCAGGCACGGCGCGCAGGGCAAAACGGTCATGCGCGGCGATATCCGGCCGCGGCAGTCCAGCATCGAGGGCTGCGATCTTTTCGGCCATGCGGGTCTGGTGCTCGCGCCAGAGCGCGCGGGCGAAGGGCGTATCGAAGGCCGGCTCGTCTTCCTGGACGGTCACCGGCTGGTGCGGCAGGCCGTTGCGCTCTTCCAGCATGCGGTCGGCTTCGGCGACCCCCGGCCAGCGCAGATTGCGCAAGGGCAGCAGTGAGACGAGAAAAGCAGCGGCAAAGGCGATCAGCAGCAGGATGCGCAGCCAGTCCGGCACACTGCGGAAGAGGCCGAACCAAGAGGCTGCGAGGTAAAAGGCGATGACTGCCAGGACCGACATCAAGGGCGGAAGCAACTGCTCGAAAAACAGCACCACGCGCGCCAGCAGGCGTTTTGTCGTCACCAGCCGGGCAAGCGAGGGGCGGAGCGCAAACGCACCTTTCCTCTGCCTTGAGGGGCTTGTCATCGGTCCGGTCTCCGCGATCTGGCGTTCTGGAACAGAGGGCGCTTCCGGCGATTGCAGGGCAATACGCTCATGACTGACAAGGATAACACTCTTTGTGGCGAAGGCGAGGGCGAGCGGCCGGCAATACCGGCTTTTCACGTTTATTCGCCAAAAGTGATGGCTGCTTCAGTCGAGCCAGGCAGGAACGGAGTCGAGGCCGATCAGTTCGGCATAGGTTCTGCGCGGGCGAATCGTATGGAAATCGCTGCCTTTGACCAGAACCTCGGGCACCAGCAGCCGGCTGTTATAGGTGCCGGCCTGCACCGCGCCATAGGCGCCGGCCGTGCTGACGGCGATCAGGTCGCCGGGCTTCGGCGTCGCCATCTCGCGGTCGAGTGCCAGGTAATCGCCGGTCTCGCAGACGGGGCCGACCACGTCGGCGCGGATGCGCGGGGCGTTCGCCGCCGAAATCGTCACCGGGCGGATCTCATGATAGGCCTCGTAGAGGGTCGGGCGGATCAGATCGTTCATCGCGCCGTCGACGATGACGAAGGTCTTCTCGCCGCCATCCTTCACATAGAGGACTTCGGTCACCAGGATGCCGGCATTGCCGACGATCAGGCGGCCGGGCTCGGTGATGATCTTGCAGTTGAGGCCGCGCAGCTGGTTCTTGACGATCGCCGCATAAGCGTCCGGCAGCGGCGGCGGATTGTTGTCGTCCTTATAGGGAATTCCGAGGCCGCCGCCGATATCGACATGGTCGATCGTGTGGCCGTCGGCGCGCAGCGTCGCGACAAGGTCGTGCAGCAGCTTGAAGGCGTCGTCGAAGGGCTGCAGCTCGGTGATCTGGCTGCCGATATGCATGTCGATGCCGGTGACCTCGATGCCCGGCAGCTTGGCGGCATGGGCATAGATGGCGCGGGCACGCTCCCAGGAGATGCCGAACTTGTTTTCCTTCTTGCCGGTCGAGATCTTCGAATGTGTTTTTGCATCGACATCGGGATTGATGCGGAAGGAGACCGGCGCTTTCTTGCCCGCGCTGACGGCACGCTGGTTGAGGATTTCGAGCTCAGGCTCGGATTCGACATTGAAGCAGTAGATGCCTGCCTCGAGAGCGAAATCCATTTCCTGCGGCGTCTTGCCGACACCTGAAAACATGATGCGGCTGGCCGAGATGCCGGCGGCGAGCGCGCGGCGCAGCTCGCCTTCGGAGACGACGTCGATGCCGGCGCCGAGGCGGCCAAGTGTCTTCAGCACGGCCTGGTTCGAATTCGCCTTCATCGCGTAACAGACCATGGAGTCCATATCGGCGAAGGCCTCGGAGAAGACCCGGTAATGGCGCTCCAGCGTCGCGGTGGAATAGACGTAGAAGGGCGTGCCGACCGCCTTGGCGATCTCGGGAACGGGGACGTTTTCGGCATGCAGGACGCCGTCGCGGTACTCGAAATGGTTCACGGGCTTATGCCTTAAAGAAGGGGATCGAGAAGGAAGGGCTTATCGACGGTTCCCGGCTGTTTTGTCGGCTTGGAAACGTCACCTTCCTTGGTTGCCGCAGCACTCGGCGGATCGAGATCGCCCTTGCGCCCGCATCCGGCAACGGCAAGGCCGATGACGGCGAGAACCGCCGTCAGGCGGATGAGATGCGGCAAGCTCTTCTGCATGGATATCCTCTTCGGCGGCATTCTGATGGACATTGTCATAGCGAAGTTTATCCGCCTTGTGCACCCTGATTGTTGGACGGTCTTTCCGCCTGTGCGCCAAGGCCGCGGCGGCTTGCGCCGCGTGATATTCCTCAGTTGCGGGCGCGCCAGAAAGCGATCTGCTTGCGCACCTCAGAGGGTGCGGTACCGCCGAAGCTCTTGCGGCTGGCGACCGAGGCTTCGACAGTCAGCACGTCGTAGACCTTGTCGGTGATCGCGGAATGGATCGCCTGCAGGTCGGCGAGCGGCAGTTCGGCAAGATCGCAGCCCTTGCTTTCGGCAAGCGCCACGGCCCGGCCGGTGACGTGATGGGCATCGCGGAAGGGTAGGCCCGCTTCGCGCACCAGCCAGTCGGCAAGGTCGGTTGCCGTCGAGAAGCCTGAGCCGGCCGCAGCCTTCATGCGCGCGGTGTTGACGGTCATGTCGCGCACCATACCGGTCATGGCGGCGATCGCCAGTTCCAAGCTCTCGGCCGCGTCGAAGACCTGTTCCTTGTCTTCCTGCATGTCCTTGGAATAGGCGAGCGGCAGGCCCTTCATGATCGTCAGCAGCGCCACCAGCGAACCGTTGATGCGGCCGGTCTTGGCGCGCACCAGCTCAGCCGCATCCGGGTTCTTCTTCTGCGGCATGATCGAGGAGCCAGTCGAGAAGGCATCGGAGAGGCGCACGAAACCGAATTGCGGGGTCGACCAGATGACGATCTCTTCGGCGAGACGCGACAGGTGCATGCCGGATATCGCGGCGATCGACAGGAACTCGATGGCGAAGTCGCGGTCGGAGACCGTATCGATGGAGTTGCGGGTCGGCTCGCGGAAGCCCAGCGCCTTGGCAGTCATATGGCGGTCGATCGGATAACCGGTGCCTGCAAGGGCCGCCGCGCCGATCGGGCTTTCGTCCAGATGCTCGATGGCGTGGCGCACGCGTGAGCGGTCGCGGCCGAACATTTCGACGTAGGCCATGCAGTGATGGCCGAAGGTCACGGGCTGGGCGGCCTGCAGATGGGTGAAGCCCGGCATGACGCTTTCGGCATGCTCTTCGGCGCGGTCGAGAAAGGCGGCGATCAGGCCGGTCAGCATCTTCTCGGTCTTCTCGAGTTCTTCCTTCACCCAGAGGCGGAAGTCGAGCGCGACCTGGTCGTTGCGCGAGCGGGCGGTATGCAGCCGGCCGGCTGGCGGTCCGATCAGCGTCGCCAGACGCGCTTCGATATTCATATGGATGTCTTCGAGCCGGCGCGAAAATTCGAAATTGCCGCTCTCGATTTCTGACAGGATCGTGTTTAGCCCGTGAACGATCTTGTCCTTATCCTCGGCCGATATGATCCCCTGATGGGCGAGCATGGTCGCGTGGGCGATCGAACCGCGGATGTCCTGCGCGAAAAGCTTCTTGTCGAAACCGATCGAGGCATTTATCTCCTCCATGATCGCGTCCGGGCCGGAGGCGAAACGCCCGCCCCACATCTGGTTTGAAGATTTGGTATCCGTGGTGTCGGCCATGAAGGTGCCCGCCTTGAATGCATGTCCTGGAGAATGAAATGACGACAAAGAAATCCCTCGGGCTGCCATCCGTGAAATGGATCGCGATAGCCGCCGTCGCGGGCGTCGTTGCCGGTGCGGCTGCGGTATACGTGAAGGAGACGGGGATTGGCAATGGCGGCGGTGAGACGGCGTCTGTCGAATGCAAGCTGGCCCGGGATCGCATCGCCAGCGTTACACCGCTGATGAAGGGGCAGGTGGCCGCCATGGTCGCCGCCTATGAGCCGCGCAAGCTGACGGCGGTCTCCTTCAACGGGCCGGACGGCAAGCCGCTGACGCTCGATCATTTTGCCGGCAAGACCGTGCTCCTCAATCTCTGGGCGACATGGTGCGTTCCCTGCCGCGAGGAGATGCCGGCGCTGAACGCGCTCGAAAAGGAGATGGGCAGCGACAAGTTCCAGGTCGTGCCCGTCAATATCGACAGCGGCGACGACGACAAGCCGAAGACCTTCCTGGCCGAGACCGGCGTCGATGCGCTGCAGCTCTATCGCGACAAAACGATTGCGGTGTTCAACAGCCTGAAGAAAGAGGGGCTCGCCATGGGGCTGCCGGTGACGCTGCTGATCGACGACAAGGGCTGCCTGATCTCCGCCATGAACGGACCCGCCGCCTGGGACAGCGAGGACGCCAAGACTCTCATCAAGGGTGCGATCGGATCGTAAGGATATCAGTCAGGAGTTGCCATCGCCTCTGATCAGGAAAACGCCGGCAATTCCGATAAGGACGCAGCATTGCAGCAGGAACATCGGTGTTTCGGTCGACATGGCGTTTCCTCCCATTCACGGCAAGGAAAGCATTTCACGGGCGTCCGGTCTATTCGCCCGTTCTGATAATGCCTGCTTACTTACCGTGTCGGGACCGGCACTTCGCCGCGATAGTCGTAGAAGCCGCGGCCGGACTTGCGCCCGAGCCAGCCGGCCTCGACATATTTCACCAGTAGCGGGCAGGGGCGGTATTTCGAGTTCGCCAGGCCGTCATGCAGCACCTGCATAATCGAAAGGCAGGTGTCGAGGCCGATGAAATCGGCAAGCTGCAGCGGTCCCATCGGATGGTTGGCGCCGAGTTTCATCGCCGTGTCGATGGCGTCGACCGTGCCGACGCCTTCATAGAGCGTGTAGATCGCCTCGTTGATCATCGGCAGCAGGATGCGGTTGACGATGAAGGCCGGGAAATCCTCGGCGACAGTGATGGTCTTTTCCAGCGTGCCGACGAATTCCTTGGCGGCCGAGAAGGTCTTCTCATCGGTGGCGATGCCGCGCACCAGTTCGACCAGCTTCATCACCGGCACCGGGTTCATGAAATGAATGCCCATGAAGCGTTCGGGGCGGTCGGTGGCGGCAGCAAGCCGGGTGATTGAAAGGGAAGAGGTGTTGGTGGCAAGCAGCGCTTCCGGCTTCAGGACTGGACAAACCTGCGCATAGATCTTGCGCTTGACCGTTTCATCCTCGGTGGCGGCCTCGATGACGAGATCGGAGGGTGCGAGATCATTGACATCGGACGAGCCCGTGATGAGCGACAGGGTCGACTTGCGCTCCTCTTCGGTCATCTTGCTGTTCGTCACCAGACGAGCCAGGTTGCCGTTGATGGTGGCAAGGCCAGACTCGATGCGATCCTGTGAGAGATCGTAGATGTGAACCCTGTAACCTGCGGCGGCCGAAACATGCGCGATGCCGCAGCCCATCTGGCCGGCACCGATAATACCAATATTCTTCAACACCGCATTCATCTCCAAACCCCCGCACGGCATCTGCCCCCGCGCTGCCGCATTTTTTAGCAATGCTGCCGGACGAAGGATCGCCCGGCAGCAGTAGTAGCCCGATAAAAGATAATTTTCCAGTCATTCGCAAGTGCGAAAGAAAAGCATTTGAGGCGTTTGAAGCGCGTCGTGATCTTTCGGATTCGCTTCTCGCGCTTTCGGTCTTTGCGCGACCTGCATTAGAGCGCCTTTTCCAGTTCCGGCAGGGCTTCGAACAGATCGGCGACGAGGCCGTAGTCGGCGACCTGGAAGATCGGCGCCTCCTCGTCCTTGTTGATGGCGACGATCACCTTGCTGTCCTTCATGCCGGCCAGATGCTGGATGGCCCCGGAGATGCCGGCGGCGATATAGAGCTGCGGGGCGACGACCTTGCCGGTCTGGCCGACCTGCCAGTCGTTCGGCGCATAACCGGCATCGACGGCCGCGCGGGATGCACCGACGGCAGCCCCGAGCTTGTCGGCAAGCGGCAGGATGACTTCCTTGAATTTTTCCGCAGAGCCAAGTGCCCGGCCGCCGGAGAGGATGATCTTCGCCGAGGTCAGCTCCGGACGGTCGGAGGCCGACAGCGCATCCTTCACGAAACGCGACAGACCCGGATCGGAGACCGCCGCGATCGCCTCGACAGAGGCAGACCCGCCTTCCGTGGCGGAAGCAAACGAGGCGGTGCGCACGGTGATCACCTTCCTGGTATCGCTTGCCTGCACCGTCTGGATGGCATTGCCGGCATAGATCGGCCGCTTGAAGGTGTCGGGGCTGACAACCTCGATGATCTCCGAGACCTGGGCGACATCGAGCAGGGCAGCGACGCGCGGCAGCACGTTCTTGCCGACCGAGGTGGCGGCAGAGACGATGGTGTCATAGGAGCCGGCCAGCGAGACGATCAGGTCGGCAAGCGGTTCGGCCAGATTGTTGGCAAGCGCGTCGCTTTCGGCCAGCAGCACCTTGGAGACGCCGGCGAGTTTGGCAGCCGCATCGGCCGCAGCCTTGGCGCCCTTGCCGGCAACGAGGATGTGGATATCGGAGCCGATCTGGCTTGCTGCCGTCAGCGCCTTGGCGGTCTGGTCGGAAAGGCTGACATTGTCATGGTCGGCCAGAAGAAGAATGGTCATGATGGTGTTCTCTCTTCCTGCCTTAAAGCACGCCGGCTTCGTTCTTCAGTCTGTCGACCAGTTCGGCGACCGACTTGACCTTGACGCCGGCCTTGCGGCCACTGGGTTCCTCGGTCTTCAGCACCTTCAGCCGCGGCGTGGTGGAGACGCCGAAATCATCAGGGCTCTTCTTGTCGAGCGGCTTCTTCTTCGCCTTCATGATGTTCGGCAGCGAGGCATAACGCGGTTCGTTGAGACGCAGATCCGATGTGACCACCGCCGGCAGCTTGATCTCGATCGTCTGCAGGCCGCCGTCGACCTCGCGGGTGACCTCAGCCTTGCCGTCGCCGATCTCGATCTTCGAGGCGAAGGTCGCCTGGGCCGAACCGAGCAGTGCCGCCAGCATCTGGCCGGTCTGGTTGCTATCATCGTCGATCGCCTGCTTGCCGACGATGATCAGACCCGGCTGTTCGGCATCGGCGACACCCTTGAGGATCTTGGCGACCGCCAGTGGTTCGACCGCATCATCGGTCTCGACCAGGATCGCCCGGTCGGCACCCATGGCGAGTGCCGTGCGCAGCGTCTCCTCGGCCTTGGCAGGGCCGATCGACACCACCACCACTTCCCCGGCCTTGCCGGCTTCTTTCAGCCGCAGCGCCTCTTCCACCGAGATCTCGTCGAACGGGTTCATCGACATCTTCACATTGGCAAGCTCGACACCGGAACCATCCGGCTTCACTCGGATCTTCACGTTGTAGTCGACGACGCGCTTGACGGGCACGAGAATCTTCATGGTGTCCTTCCTTCAGGGGAAATTGGCTTCAGCGAAAATGCGCGCTCGCGCGCCATTTCGATTGTCGAATGGCGACATGGATACGCGCTTTTCCTCCAATTACAACGCTTCCATGCTAGCGGCGGGCGATTTGCCGGGCAATATATGGACGTTTACGTTCACGTCAATATTCTTGTCGGCGTCGACCCCAAGGAAGGCGTTGAACCTTGCGCCCGGCCGCGTCGACAGTGATGGCCGGACCGGTGCCGGGATCGCTTCTCACAGCCCGGGGCGTGACGATCTCTCGGTCGAAGAGCGGCACACCCGGCCGGCGCAACACCAGGATCGAAAGGGCACCGGCAAGAATGCCGCCGACATGCGCGCCCCAGGAAACGTCGCCGTCGGGTGCGACCGCCAGCATGAAGAATTGCTGGCCGATCCACAAAAGCAGCGGCACGAAGGCCGGCAGCGGCAGCGGCACGCGGAAGAAGACCAGAACCCAGACCTTGACGCGCGGATGCAGCAAGACATAGGCGGCAATCACACCGGAAATCGCCCCCGAGGCGCCGACCAGCGGCGCTTGCGACGTCATGCTCAGCAGACCGTGGCAGAGCGCGCCGGCGGCCGCGCACAGCAGATAGAAAATCAGGAAACGCAGATGTCCCATGGCATCCTCGACATTGTCGCCGAAGACCCAGAGGAAGATCATGTTGGAGGCCAGATGCCAGAAGCCGGAATGGACGAAGGCATAGGTGAGGTAAGTCAGCGGCTCCGGCACGATTTCCAGCCCCTGGGCCAGCACCGCGTCGCCAAAGGCGATCGCCGGGATATAGCCGAGCCCGACGGTCGTTGCCTGCGCTGCCTGCTCGCTCTCCAGGCTGGTGAAAAGCCAGACGGCGACATTCAATGCGATCAGTAAGAGCGTCACCCACTGGACCTTGATATATTTCAGCGTGTTGGCGTCATGAAAAGGTATGAACATCAAGCCCCCCGGCAATCGTGATCGCGGCAAGCCTATCTGTTTTTTCCCGGAACCCAAAGCACATCCGCATGGCCGCGGTCATTTGCATGACGTGCGGCGACGAAGAGGAAATCGGAGAGCCGGTTGACATATTTCCTCGCCGGCTCGCTGACGATCTCGCCGTCGGTGCGGGCAAGCGCCACCATCAAACGCTCGGCGCGGCGCGCGATCGTGCGGGCCAGATGCAACTGCGCGGCGGCCGGGCTGCCGCCCGGCAGGACGAAGGACGTCAGGGGCTCCAGGCCGGCGTTCAACTGGTCGATGTCGCGCTCCACGCGGGCGACCTGCGCCTCGACGATCCGCAGCGGCTCATAGGCCGGTGGCTCGCCGGTATCGGGGGTGGCGAGATCGGCGCCGAGATCGAAGAGATCGTTCTGGATCGACATCAACATAGCGTCGAGTTCGGGCAGGCCTGATGTGTGCAGCCGCGCCAGCCCGATCGCGGAATTGGCCTCGTCGATCGTGCCATAGGCCTCGACGCGCAGATCGTCCTTTGCCCGGCGCGGGCCGGACACCAGCCCGGTCGTGCCGTCGTCGCCGGTTTTGGTGTAGATCTTGTTGAGTTTCACCATGTTGCACCGCCTGATAGGGGGAGGGTTGAACCACCCCACCCTCCGTCATGCTCGGGCTCGACCCGGGCATCCAGACCGCATCCAGCAGCGGCTAGGGGGATGGATCCTCGGGTCAAGCCCGAGGATGACGGAGAGTGGGGTTGGCATTGTTGCCAAACTCGCGCAGTCATACTGACACACACCGCGTTGGGGTGTTTCCTCAAGCCGCTTACCTCACCTCCCTCATTCCTGTTACGAGCACAGGAATGAGGGAGGATGTTTCGGCGTTCATCATCAAAAATGCCCCCACGGTCTTCTCACGTCGGCCGGCCGCCGCCGGTGAACCAGAGTGTTAGCATGATCAGGAAGACGGCGATGGCCTGCAAGAGGACGCGCAGCTGCATCAGCTTGTTGGAGCGATTGGCGTCGCCGCCCTTCATCATGTTGAAGAGGCCGCGGATCAAGACGAGGGCGACGCAGCCCATGACGATGATCGCGAGGATATAGGTGACGGTGGACATGGCATTCAGCTTTCTCAGTCCGTCCAGCGCATCAGGCGGTAGAAGAGGTCTGCCGGAAGCAGCCGCTTCAGGAACATGCCCTGCTTGGCCGGTGTCGTTACAGGATAATGTGGCCTCGGATTTTTCGAGTTCAATGCGTGTTTCAACACGGAATAGACCGCCTCCGGGCCAAGCTTGTGGCGGTTGACCGGGCCGGATCCGTCGAGTCTTGCCAGTTGCCTGACATAGTCGGCTGCGTGCGGCGAGTTCTCGACGTCGATATGTTCGTGGATCTTGGCGAGCGCGTTGGTGGTGAAACGGGTGGCAATCGGGCCGGGCTCGATCAGACTTACATGGATGCCGCTGCCCTGCAGTTCCATGCGCAGGGTGATGCTGAGGCCTTCGAGCGCAAATTTGGAGGCGGTATAGGCGCCGCGATAGCGATAGGGCACGACACCGAGAATGGACGAGCATTGCACGATCCGACCCTGACCGCATTTGCGCATCGCCGGGATCACCTGCCGCGTCAATTCGTGCCAGCCGAAGAAATTCGCCTCGAACTGGGCGCGCAGCGCTGCCGTCGAAAGATCCTCGACGGCGCCCGGCTGGCCATAGGCGCCATTGTTGAAGAGCGCGTCGATGCGGCCGCCGCTACGTTGCAAGACGGTGTCGACCAGCTCGGAAATCGTCTCGGGCCTGGCATAATCCATCAGGAAGGCTTCGATGCCGTCGGTTTCCAAGCCCGGCAGATCTTCCGGTTTGCGCACCGTCGCGAAGACGCGCCAGCCATCGGCTTTCAGCGCCCGCGCGCAATGAGCGCCTATACCGGACGAGCATCCAGTCACGACGATGCTGCGCTCTGCCGCCATGGAATGATTCCTGTACAAAATGGGACTCGTTTCCCATATTCGGCCAGAGGATACAATCTGGAAAGCCGGAGACGGAATGCCGAAGGCGCTGCGCACGATCTACGACGTGGTCTACGACGCGATCTGTCACATGGTCGAGGATGACGGCTTCGCCATGGCAAGCCATGTGGCGCTGTCGAGCCTGCTTGCGGTTTTCCCCTTCCTGATCTTTGGCACGGCGCTCGCAAGCTTCCTCGGCGCCGATCAGTTTTCCTCGACCGCCATCCATCTGATCTTCGACACCTGGCCCGAGGCGATCGCCAAGCCGCTCGCCGACCAGGTGCTGCAAGTACTGACCATTCCGCGCGGCGGGCTGCTGACGATCTCGGTGCTGGCGGCTGCCTATTTTGCTTCGAACGGCGTCGAGGCGCTGCGCATCTCGCTCAACCGCGCCTACCGGGTGCAGGAAACGCGGCCGTGGTATTTCACCCGCCTCGCCAGCCTCGGCTATGTGCTGATCGCGGTGATCATCTTTGCGGCGATCAGCATCCTGCTGGTCGCCGTACCGCTGGCGCTCGACTATGCCAGGAATTGGTTTCCGCTGTTTGCCGATACGCTCGACATCGTCTTCAGCTGGCGCATTTACGGCACGCTTGTCGTGCTGACCGTCGGGCTGCTGGTCATGCATCTCTGGCTGCCGGCCGGCAAACGGCGGGTCTTCGACGTCATTCCGGGCGTGCTGCTGACGCTGCTGCTCTGGCTTGCCGGAGCGCTGATCTTTGCCTATTACCTCGCGACCTTCGCCAACTACACCGCAACCTATGCCGGTCTCGCCTCGGTCATGATCGTGCTGATCTTCCTCTATATGGTCGGCGTCATTTTCATCATCGGCGCCGAGATCAATGCGGCGCTGATCAAATTCCGCGTCTTCCGGATGTTCTCCCACACCCTTTCGATTGTCGGCAGGGAGCGTGTCGAAAGGCCATCAGAGCCCGACAAGGCGGCGAATGTCGGCCCCTGACATGCCGCTGGCGCGCAACTCGCCAATCCCGCTGTCGCCCTGGCTTTTCGAAAGCTTGCGGCCGGCATTGTCGAGAATGAGACGATGATGGTGATAAACCGGCTGCGGCAGGCCGAGCAGCACCTGCAGCAGCCGGTGCACCGAGGTGGCCGGGAAGAGGTCGAGCCCGCGCACCACATGGGTGACACCCTGGAGCGCATCGTCGACCACCACCGAAAGATGATAGCTCGACGGAGCGTCCGAGCGCGACAGGATGACATCGCCCCAGACTTCCGGCTCGGCGGCGATCTCGCCCGATCTGCCGTCGCCGGTTTCCGTCCAGAACAGCAGCTCGCCGATCAGGTCGAGTGCCTTGCGCATATCGAGCCGCCAGGCATGTTTCTTCCCCGAGGTCAGCATCTCCTGCCGTTCGTCTTCCGGGCGCTCGCGATCGGTTGCGGGGTAAAGTGGCGTGCCGTCGGGATCGCGCGGCCAGGACTTGCCAGCGGCCTCATAGGCGGTGACGCGCGTCTTCACCTCGCCGCGCGTCAGGAAGGCCGGATAGACCAGGCCGCGTTCGATCAGTGCGTGCAGTGCCGCCCGATATTCGGGGAAATGTTCCGACTGCCGCCGCACCGGGCTTTCCCAGCCGACCCCAAGCCAGTCGAGCTCCCTGAGGATGCCGGCCTCGAACTCGGGCGTGCAGCGCGTCTGGTCGATATCCTCGATGCGCAGCAGCAGGCGGCCATGTTCGGCCTCCGCCATGTCGTGATTCAAGAGGGCCGAGAGGGCATGACCGAGATGCAGCTCACCGTTGGGGCTCGGCGCAAAACGAAAGACAGGTTTTTGACGCTCGCTCGTGGTCATGCTTTCTTCTGCCATGGATTTAGGTTTCGAACCACTGCGAGGCGATGTGCAGATCATCCGCAACGAAGACGACGTCAGGCAAGGGCTCGAAGCGCTGCTTCGCCTCGATCCGCGCCTTGTGCCGATCGCGGCGGATGCCGGGCCTGTGCCGCTGCGGCTGCGTGAACCGGGTTTTGCCGGCCTTGCCCATATCATCGTCTCGCAGATGGTGTCGCGCGCCAGCGCCGAAGCGATCTGGCGGCGCATGCAGCCGGCGGACGGTCTCCTGACCGCGGAAGGCTATACGCTGCTTCACGCCGAGGCCTGGCGCGACTTCGGCCTGTCGCGCGCCAAGGCCGAGACCTTGTCGCGGATCGCCGAAGCCGTTGCCTCCGGCCGCCTCGATCTTTCCGGGCTCTGCCTGATGCCGCCTGGTGAAGCGCTTGGAGAACTCACCGCGCTGAAGGGCGTCGGTCCGTGGACGGCAGAAGTCTATCTGATGTTCTGCGGCGGCCATGCCGATGTGTTTCCGGCCGGCGATGTCGCGCTGCAGAACGCCGTCGGTGCGGCATTCGGTCTCGCGGCACGGCCTCAGGCAAAGGCGCTAACGGCGCTGGCGGAAGCCTGGTCGCCGTGGCGCTCGGTGGCGGCACGGCTTTTCTGGGCCTATTACGCTACGAAAACACGGCGTGACATGGTGCCGACCGGCTGATCGGCAACACTCTTCAAATTGCCTTTATCCTCTGAATTTATTGGACTTCACAATCCTGTAACAACCGGCCTAATATACAGGTGCAGATGCCGAATCGATCAGGAGAGTCCCTTGACGATTGCAGTCTCCCCCAGGCCCTGCCAGCGCTCGTCCTGAACGCTGACTACCGGCCACTGAGTTATTACCCCTTGTCGCTGTGGTCCTGGCAGGACGCGATCAAGGCGGTATTTCTCGACCGTGTGAACATCATCGCAGAATATGAACATTCGGTTTCCTCGCCGAGTTTTTCGATGCGGCTTCCGAGTGTCGTGTGCCTCAAGACCTACGTCCAGCCGTCCCGCAATCCCGCCTTCACCCGGTTCAACGTCTTCCTGCGCGACCGGTTCGAGTGCCAGTATTGCGGCGCCCATGACGATCTGACTTTCGATCACGTCATCCCGCGCGCCCATGGCGGCGAGACGACCTGGGAGAATGTCGTGGCCGCCTGTTCGCCTTGCAATCTGCGCAAGGGCAGCAAGCTTCCCAAGCAGGCGAGCATGTTCCCGGCGCAGAAACCCTATCAGCCGACGGTGCAGGATCTGCACAATAACGGCCGGCTGTTCCCGCCGAACTATCTGCACGACAGCTGGCTCGACTATCTCTACTGGGATACCGAACTGCAGCCCTGATCAGGCCGTCTTGCGAACGCCAACGAAAGCGAAGGCGGCCAGCAGGATTCCGGCAATCACGTTCCAGCCCGCAAAAGACAGGCCGAGCACCCGGAGCGCCGCATCGGTGCAGGACGGGCCCTTGATCGTGTTGAGCTCACCGAGCAGATCGCCGGCATTGGTGGTCATGCTGCTTGCCGTTGTCGAGCAAGTGGCCGGGCCCGGCCAGAAATGCCATTCGACTCCGGCGTGATAGACGCCCATGCCGGCCGTGACCAGCATCAGCATGCCGGCGGCGAGAATGAGCGCGCGGGTGATCCAGTTCGGCAGGCCGACGAGTTCCGAAACCGCGGCGAGGACGGCGATCGGGATGGCGTAATAGTAGGGCTGCCGCTGCAGCAGGCAGAGCGCGCAGGGAATATAGCCGCCGATATATTGGAAACCAAGCGCCGTGCCGACCGCGGCCGCCATGCCGATGGCGAGCAATATGGAATAGACGAAGCCGGGACGGGCGAGCGGCGAGGAAGTGGCAGTCATGGCGGAACTCCGCGAGATTTAGTGAGCGAAAGAGCGGTAGCCGACATATAGCACGATCACCGCAGTTGCACCGATGCCGACGATCTGGCCGAGGCGCTTCTCGATGAAGTCACGGATCGGCTCACCGTAGCGGCGCAGCAACCAGGCGAGGAAGAGGAAACGCGCGCCGCGGGCGATGATCGCCGAAACAATAAAAAGCCCCAGATTGACGTGGATGACGCCGGAGAGGATCGTGACGATCTTGATTGGCGGCAGATGCGCAAGTCCCGAAGTGACGAGCAGCAACAGGATCGTCTCGTAGGTGACATAGGCCTTCATCTGCTCGAAGGCGTCGAGCTTGCCGTAGAATTCGAGAACCGGCCGCGCCACCGTCTCATAGGCGAAATAGCCGAGCGCCCAGCCGGCGATACCCCCGAGCACGGAAGCAATGGTCGCGATCACCGCGTAGCGATAGGAGCGTTCCGGCTTGGAAAGCGCCATCGGCAGGAACAGCACATCGGCGGGGACGAGAAAGACGGAGCTTTCGACGAAGGCGATGACGGCGAGCCAGACTTCGGCCGATTTGCGCGCGGCCAGAGACATGGTCCAGTCGTAAAGTCTGCGGAGCATTCCGAACCCTTCCTGTTGCGGTGCAAAAAAGCTTTAGGGGCCGTGCGCGACGCTGTAAATGCCCGCCCGTGTCCTTCGTGCCACCCGCCGCCTAAAAATTTCGTGATACAGGCCCCGCCGCCCTCCCAAGATTTCATGTGATGGCGAATCGGCCATTCTGCGGCAAGCTGTCTCAAAGCGTGATGCCGAAAAGTGTGGGCGGTTTTGGGACGGCATCAAGCTCGAGCTGAATTGGGCGACGTGCAGGGTGGCATCAGAATGTTCAAAGTGATCGAAGGCGGCCGCGGGCAGGCCGTGCATATGGCCGACCGGCCCGAAGAGGGCGGCAGACCGAGCCGGGACGATGTGCGCCGGGAAGCGGCGCGACGGCTGAGCGAAAGCGGCTATCATCCGTCGCGCATCCGGGAATTTGCGACCGGCGTGCCAATGCTGGCGTCGCTTAAATATTTGTCGCTGCAGATCGATTTCGCAGCCGAGACATTGTCGCGGCTCGACCCGATCCCGGAGGATTTCCGCGCCGACGGCTATTGGCCGGCTGGCTGAGGCAATCGCATATCGCATTCGCAGACATGCGTCGGTATTGCCTCAGGAGAGGTCCATCGACTTTTCCCATTGCTGACGCAGGTCGTTCATCTCCGTGCGTTTCTGCGCCATTTCGCTGACGGCGGCGCGCAGATTGGGATGACGCGACATGAACATGTTGAAGTCGCGCCGTTCGAGCACTTCGAACTGGCAGAAATCGACGGCGATGACATCGGCCGTGCGCCGTCCGCCGGTCAGAAGCGCCATTTCGCCGAAGAAGGCGCCAGGCTCAAGGCGGATCGCGCCGCTTGCGAGCCGGACTTCCACCGCCCCCGAAGAAATGAAATACATGCCGTCGCCGCGGTCGCCGCGGCGGATGACGCGTTCGCCGGGTGGAGCGGATTTTGCCTTGAAGAGCAGCAGCAGTTCCTCCTGCGCGTCTTCGTTAACCTCGGAGAACAAAGGAAAAGTCTCGATCAGCTGCTGCATTTTCAGCTGATGCTCGCGTTCGCGCTCCTCGCCGAGCGCCCTGATCTTTTCCAGTTCCTTGCTGAGCGCCTTCTGCCTCGCCCTGCCGTAGCTTTCCCAAAGGGAGGGCCATCTCGAATGGGCAAATTTCTTCAACCCGTCGGTCGCCAGGATCACGATCGGGTTGAGCGTGATCGACAGGATTGCAGCGGCAAGGATCAGATCCTGGCCCTCGTGCGGCAGCAGCCCGAGCGAGACGCCGAGGCCGGCGAGGATGAAGGAGAATTCGCCGATCTGGGCAAGGCCGCCGGCCAATGTCAGCCCCAGGCCGATCGGATATCGCAGCAGTAAGACGATGAAGAAGGTGATGATGGCCTTGCCGAGGATGACAAGCGCCAGCGCGCCGATCACCGCCAGCGGCTGGCTGACCAGGATCGATGGATCGAAGAGCATGCCGACGGAGACGAAAAACAGCACGGAGAAGGCGTTCTGCAGCGGCAGCGAGTCGGCGGCCGCCCTGTGGCTGAGCTGGGATTCGCTCATGACGACGCCGGCAAAAAAGGCGCCGAGCGCAAAGGAGACGCCGAAGATCGCCGCCGAGCCGAAGGCGATGCCCAGCGCGATCGCCAGGACCGTCAGCGTGAAGAGTTCACGCGAACCGGTGCGGGCGATCATCGTCAGCAGCCAGGGCACGATGCGCGGGCCGAGGAAGATCGCCATGGCGGCGAAGCCGGCCACCTTCGCCAGCGTCAGGCCGATCGTCAGCGCCAGGGAAAGCTCGCCGAGGCCGTGGTTGGTGGTCGCGGCGGCGTTGCCGCCAAGAAGCTCTGCGAGCGCCGGCAGCAGCACCAGCGCCAGCACCATCACCAGATCCTCGACGATCAGCCAGCCGACGGCGACGCGCCCGCTTGGCGCGTTGACGAGATTGCGCTCCTCCAGCGCCTTCAGCAGAACGACAGTGCTGGCCACAGACAGGCTGAGGCCCAAGACGATGCCGGCGCCCAAGCTCCAGCCCCAGAGTTTGCAAAGGCCGATGCCCAACAGGGTGGCGAGGATGATGCGCCCGATCGCGCCCGGCACGGCGATCCCTCGGACGGCGAGCAGGTCCGAGGCGGAAAAATGCAGGCCGACGCCGAACATCAGAAGGATGACGCCCATTTCGGCGAGCTGCCCGGCAAGGGCGGTATCGGCGACGAAACCCGGCGTAAACGGCCCCATCAGAATGCCGGCGAGGAGATAGCCAACGAGCGGCGGCAGCCGCAGCCGGTCGGCGCCATAACCCAGGATCGCCGCGAAAACGAAACTGACGGCGACCGTTGCGATAAGCCCTACTTCCTGATGCACGTCCGACCCTTCCTGTGATGGCGGCGGCCACTCTGTACGAAGTGCAAGCAAAATTAAACAGTTGATTTGGCGGGTAGCGGCCCTTGTTCGCAATCCTTGCGATCAGGCGTAGAACTGGTCTGCTGTCGTCTGCACCAAGCCCGGGCGGGCGGCGATCTTGGAACCAGTTGCGTCTTGTCTCGTTGCCCTTTCATCCAGAAAGGAGAAACGACATGCGGAAGATCATCCTGAATTGTACTATAGCGGCCCTTGCCGCCTGCTCGTTTGCAGCGCCTGTTCTCGCCGACAGCGTCTATGTTAGGGAACGTACCTATGATGACGGTTATCGTCATGAACGGGTGAGACCCGGCATAACCATCAGCGAGCGTGGCGTCACTTTCGGTGCGGTGCGCGAACGTGAACACCGCCGCTATCGCGACAACGGCTGCGAAACCAGAAGTGTCACCCGTCAGACCGACGACGGCGAAGTGACCAAAACGGTCCGGCGTTGCAATTAACTGGAACTACGCGACAATGACGAAGCCCGGTTCGAAGAGCCGGGTTTTCGCCTTTCGTGGCGCTGATATCGCAATCCAGTGGTGAAACTCGTCCGTCGGTGTTATGAGCACGCCTTTGGTAGAAGCGCATTCCCAGCGCAAACACCGCCTGCACAGGATTTCGAGTATGATTGAACTTACGCCGTCCCAGATCGCCGCGCTGAAACTCGCCAGGGATGGAGACCTTTACCCTCAGCCGGCCAATAAATGGACGCATCAGAACGCAACGGTGACCTACGCGAAAAACGACCGCTGGAAAGAGCGGCCGCAGAAAATAAAATCGGTCACTGCCAAGACGCTGGGCGAGTTGAAGGAACCAGGTTTCCTCGAGCGGCGGCACCTCGATGACGATGTCACGAAAGACGTCTACGGCATTACCATGGCCGGCAAGATGTGGCTGCTGAAGAACAAGTAGTTTCGGATGTGAATACGGTTCGTGCTTCCGCGTCAGCTTGTCGATGCGGAGGCGCGGACGAACGTATCGGGATGACGGTTTTAGTGGCCGGAGCACTGTCTAAACCGGTCAGCCATCCTTCCTAACGGAACTGCGGCGCGACAGCCTTCGCTCTATGAGCTTCGGCTTGCTGAGCCGAAGCTCATAGAGCGAAGGCTGGTGCCCCATGCCGGGGTCGAACCAGCACTTCTTTCGAAACTCGATTTTGAGTCGAGCGCGTCTACCAATTCCGCCAATGGGGCAACGGAGTGAACGGGCGGCTGTCTAACATGCGAGCGCCCGCACGCGCAAGACGGGCAAGCGAAGTTATCGGACTGATCCGGTAGAGACATCCGGCCTCGTTTCGAGGCCGGATGCTTGCGATATCAAAGCTCTCTATTTTTATGCATGTCGTTATCCCCGAACCGCTGGCACACTTCCGGGCGACATGCATTAATGGGCGGCGGCGGGCGCCGGGCTGGTCAGGCCGGACTTCTTCAGCGTGATCGCCAGGATCGAGGCCAGCAGGCAGAAAGCGCCGGCGACGAAGAAGGCGGGCAGGTAGCTCGACAGCTCCGTGCGCGACAGGCCGGCGCCATAGGCGGCGGTAGCGGCGCCCAACTGATGGCCGGCAAAGACCCAGCCGAAGACCAGGCCGGCCTTTTCGCGGCCGAAGCGGTCGGCGGCGATCTTGACGGTCGGCGGCACGGTGGCGATCCAGTCGAGGCCGTAGAAGATGGCAAAGATGGAGAGGCCGTAGAAGCTGAAATCGCTGAAGGGCAGATAGAGCAGCGAGAGGCCGCGAAAGCCGTAGTAGAAGAACAGCAGCCAGCGATTGTCGAAGCGGTCGGACAGCCAGCCCGAGCCGATGGTGCCGAAGAAATCGAAGATGCCCATGACGGCGAGCACACTGGCAGCAGCCACCGGCACGATGCCGAAATCGCCGCAGAGAGTGACGAAATGGGTCTGGATCAGGCCATTGGTGCTGAGCCCGCAGATGAAGAAGGTGGCAAACAGGATCCAGAAGGTCGAGGTCTTGGAGATTTCCCTGAGCACGGTGATCGGCGTCATCAGCGCAACGCCGAGAGAGGTTCCCGCCGGCGGCGGTGTCACCTGCGTTTCGCCGACGGACGGCAGGTTCAGGTCGGCCGGCCGGTCTCGCATGAAAGCCAGCACGGCCAGAGCTGCGACCATGATCATGGCGCAGACGAAAAACACCGTCGATCGCCAGCCGTAGCGTTCCGTCAGCTCCGCCATTAGCGGCAGAAAGACGAGCTGGCCGGTAGCCGAGCTCGCCGAAAGCATGCCGACGACGAGACCGCGATGCTTGGTGAACCAGCGGGTTGAGACGGTGGCCGCGAGCACCATAGCCGTCAGACCCGTGCCGAAGCCGACGACGACGCCCCAAAGCGCCAACAGATGCCAGAGCTTGGTCATGAACAGCGAACCGATGAAACCGGCGCCGATCAGGGCCAGGGCGAAAACGATGACCTTGCGCACGCCGAAATAATTCATGAAGGCGGCGGCGAACGGTCCCATGAAGCCGAAAAGGATCAGGCGGATCGCAAGGGCCGAGGAAATCTGCGAGGTCTCCCAGCCGAACTCGTCCTGCAGCGGCTTGATGAGAACGCCGGGTGCGCCCATGGCGCCGGCCGTGACCAACATGGTGAGGAAGGTGGCGGCGACGACGACCCAGCCGTAGTGGATGTTGCGCCGGGCAAGGGTGGAGGCAAGGGCTGTGGAAACCATAGGCGAGATTCCGTTCGGATTCAGCTTCGGGAAGATACGGGAATGCTTTACATGATGGCCATCATATTTCTTGCCTATTGATGATGGACGTCATATATTTTGTCAAGCGACTATTTCTGGAGTTTAAAAATGCGGGTCAGCCGCGAGAAATTTGCCGAAAACCGAGAGAAAATCCTGAGCGTTGCCGGCGTGCTCTTTCGAGAGAACGGTTTCGACGGCGTCGGCGTCGCCGACATCATGAAGGCGGCCGGGCTGACGCATGGCGGTTTCTACGGTCACTTCGCGTCGAAGGACGACCTGGCGCTGGAGGTCAGCCGCAAGCTGATCGACAAGGTCGAAACGCGCTGGAAGGAGCATATCGCCGATTCTCCGGACCGGCCGCTGGAATCGCTTCTCGACCACTATATCCACTGGCGAACGGTCGACGATCCGGGCGGCAGCTGCGTCTTCGCGACTCTGATCCAGGAGGTCAGCCGCAGCCGCGGTGCGGTGCGCGCCGTCTTCAGCGACGGGCTCTCCGTGCTGGTCGACACGCTCGCCGATATCGTTCCCGGAAAGAGCGAAGAGGAACGCCGCGCCAATGCCGCTACCACGCTCTCCTCGATGATGGGCGCCGTCATTCTTGCCCGCGCGGTGGAAGACCGGGCGCTTGCAGAGCAGTTTCTGGTGACGATGCGCCGGCAGCTCGATCCCAGCAGTAGTTTTTAATCTGGAAAGACAATGTTTCGCTCTCCCTCTTCTGCCCATAGAGGGAGTGTGATCTGTCTTACCGATGCCTCAGGCGGCCAGCGGCTATTTGAAGCCGGCGACGGCGTGTGGGATATAGGGTGCTTCCAATGCGGCGATTTCCTCAGTGGTGAGCTTGACCGAGAGCGAGGCAACGGCGTCGGTCAGGTGGTTCGGTTTGGAAGCGCCGATGATCGGGGCGGTCACCGCACTCTTCTGCAGGATCCAGGCGGTTGCGACCTGGGCGCGGGAGACGCCGCGAGCCTTGGCGATCTCTGCCACCGCCTCGACGATCTTGCGATCGGCATCGATGGACTGCGTGTAAAGCGTCTTGCCGAATTCGTCGGTTTCGCTGCGCGCTGTCGCCTCGTCCCAGTCGCGGGTCAGGCGGCCGCGGGCAAGCGGGCTCCAGGGGATGACGGCGATCTTCTGATCCTCGCAGAGCGGCAGCATTTCGCGCTCTTCCTCACGGTAGAGCAGGTTCAGGTGGTCCTGCATGCTGACGAATTCGGTCCAGCCGTTCAGCCTCGAGACGTAGAGCGCCTTGGCAAATTGCCAGGCATACATGGAGGAGGCGCCGATATACCGCGCCTTGCCTGCCTTGACGACGTCGTGCAGCGCCTCCAGCGTTTCCTCGATCGGCGTCGTATAGTCGAAGCGGTGGATCTGGTAGAGGTCGACATAGTCTGTGCCGAGGCGGCGCAGGCTGTTGTCGATCTCGTCGAAGATCGCCTTGCGCGACAGGCCGGCGCCGTTAGGGCCCGGCCGCATGCGGTTGAACACCTTGGTCGCCAGCACGATGTCCTCGCGCTTGGCGAAATCCTTTATGGCGCGGCCGACGATCTCCTCGGAGGAGCCGTTGGAATAGGTGTTGGCGGTGTCGAGGAAGTTGATGCCGAGGTCAATCGCCTGCCGGATCAACGCCCGGCTTTCTTCCTCCCGCAGGCTCCAGGCATGATTGCCGCGGCCGGGATCGCCGAAGGTCATGCAGCCCAGGCAGATTTTCGAGACTTCCAGGCCGGTTTTCCCAAATTTTGCATATTCCATGAAACGACTCCGTGATGAATTTGCTGATCCAAATCCGATGCCCCAAATCCGATGTCGTTGGACCGCCTTGTATGATCTAGTGCGGAAACCGGCAAAGTCGCAGGGCGCCGGGCGAAGAATCCGTCCGGCGATGCGCACAACAATGCGTGATGGGCTTTGAAGCAGGGGGCGGTCATCGCCGTCCGGACCGGTCGCTTGCGCAATTGCAGCACAAGGTGTTAGCTGGTGCAGCATTCACTGGATTTCGCCTATGCTACTGCCGTCCCACAATCGCTACGACGATCTCTATCGCGATTTTTCGTGGCGGATTCCCGAAGATTTCAATATCGGCCGCGCCGTCAGCGACGACTGGGCGGCGAGGGCGCCGGAGCGCGTCTGCCTCGAACATTTCAGCCCGGACGGGCATCACCGCAGTTTGACCTATCGCGCGCTCGCCGACCGTTCCTCGGCCTTTGCAAATGCGCTGGTTTCACTTGGCATAAAACGCGGCGATCGCGTCGCGCTGCTCCTGCCGCAATCCTTCGAGACGGTGATCGCGCATGTGTCGATCTACAAGACTGGCGCGATCGCCTTGCCGCTGGCGCTGCTCTTCGGCGTCGAGGCGCTGGAATACCGGCTGAAGGCGGCAGGGGTGGCGGCCGTCGTCACCAATGGCTTCGGTCTCGAGCGCATCCGGCAGATCCGGGAGCGCCTGCCGATGCTGAAACATATCGTCAGCATCGACGGGGCGACTGCCGATGCGGCCGACTTCGGCGAACTGGTGGATGGCCATTCTCCCGTCTTTGATGTCGTCAAGACCGGTCCGGACGATCCGGCGTTGATGATTTTCACCTCGGGAACGACAGGGCCGCCGAAGGGCGCGCTGCATGGCCACCGCGTCCTACCCGGCCATATTCCCGGCATGCAGTTTGCTCATGAGGGTTTTCCGAAAGCGGGCGACAAGGTCTGGACGCCGTCCGACTGGGCCTGGGCGGGCGGGCTGCTCAACGCGCTGCTGCCGAGCCTTCTGCTCGGCGTTCCCGTCGTCTCGTCGCCGGCGCAGAAATTCGACGCCGACATGGCCTATCGCATCATGGCCGAGATGGGGTGCGCAACGCCTTCATTCCGCCGACGGCGCTGAGGTTGATGAGATCCGTTGCCGATCCGCGCTCGAAATACGATCTGGTGCTGCGCACCATCGGCTCGGCCGGAGAGGCGCTCGGCCGTGAGACCTATGAATGGGCGCAAAGGACGCTCGGCATCACCGTCAACGAATTCTACGGCCAGACGGAGTGCAATTTCGTGCTCTCGTCGAGCGCTGCCCATGGCGTGACCAGGGCCGGCGCCATTGGCCGCGCGGTACCCGGACACCGCGTCGCAATCGTCAGCGAAGCCGGTGACGAATTGCCGACGGGCGAACCGGGCCAGATCGCCATCGCCAGTCCCGATCCCGTGATGTTCCTCGGCTACTGGGACGATGCGGCGGCGACGAAACGAAAATTCGCAAAGAACTGGCTGCTCACCGGCGATGTCGGCCGGCAGGATGCCGATGGCTACGTCGCCTTCGAGGGCCGCGACGACGATGTCATCACCTCGTCGGGATATCGCATCGGCCCGGCCGAAATCGAGGATTGCCTGATCGGCCATCCCGCCGTGCAGCTTGCCGCCGCCGTCGGCAAACCCGATGCGGTGCGCACCGAGATCGTCAAGGCCTATATCGTTCTGTCGCTGGGCCATCAGCCAAGCGAGGCGCTGGCCGCCGATATCAGGGAATGGGTGAAGACGCGGCTTTCAATGCATGAATATCCGCGTGAGGTGGAATTCATCGATGCCTTGCCGCTGACGACCACCGGCAAGGTGATCCGCCGGCTGCTGCGCGAGAGGGCGGCGGCCGAAGGTCAGCCGTGCTAGCCCCGGCCGGCGAGCGACATGATCTTCTCGCGCAGCATTTTCGCCATGTTGCGGGTGCTGCGGTACATGTGGAGCTGGGCTGAGACCTGACGCATGTCGCGGTCGCTGTTCTGCGTCAGGCCGATCACCAGCGTTCCCATTTCCTCGCGCTCCTGCCAGAAGCGGCTCATGATCGGATGGTCCGAGACGGCGCAGGAATCGGAGCGGACGATATTGGCGTCGTCGAGATGCCATTCGGTGAGTTCGCTCATCAGCAGCTTGCCCGGCGAAAAGCGCGCATAGTTCTCGTCATAGGCGGTCTTCCAGGTATAGGCCTCGCCACCCATCATCAGCACGACGATGGCGGCGATCGCCTTGCCGTTGAGATCGATCGTGTGAATACGCACGGCATCGACGGCGGCAAGGTTCGACACCGCCTCGCGGGCGAAGGCCGTGTGATAACGATCGGTGACGAGAGCGCTTCGGCGCTTGCCCTTCCAGCCACCGGCTTCCATTGCCAGGAATTCCTCGAAGCGGATATGGATTTCGCGCGGTTGCCGGGCGACGGCATAGACCGCTGTTCCCAACTCCTCCAGCAGGCGCCACTGGCGGCGCATCTCGCGCATATGCGAGGAGGAGATGGTTTTGCCGAGATAGGCCGGCGCCTCTTCCTCGCTCTGCAGCATCGGGCGCAAATAGGGATTGGTGACGGTGACGGGAAGATTGCGGCTGAGCGCCACGGCCTTGATCATCCGCACGAAGATACCGTTCAGCCTGAGATCGGGCAGGACCACGATTCCGGGCAGATTGAGGTCGCGCGCGGTCAGTCCCTCGAAGAGATTGTCGAGAGTCTCGGCAGCATCCTCGCTGTCGACCAGCGGCGTGCCGAGCGGGCCGAAGCTGTTCGACCAGCCGCGGATGATCGATGGGCCGACGGCAAACCCCGGCTTGTCGACCGAAAACGGCATTAGAAAACGCATGCGGCTGCGGCCGGCATTGTGGTCGCGGATCAGGGCGAAGTTCACCTGCCGGTCTTCGAGCCGCGGCATGGCGGGCGCGAGGAAGCGGCCGGAGAAGAAGACGTTCGGCTCCATCGCCCGGTTGGAGAGGAAGTCGAGTTCTTCCTGCAGTTCATAGCCGAGCTTGCCGGGATAGAGGCAGAGTTCGCGCCCCGGCCGGCCGATCTCGGCGCGGGCCTCAGCCCGCGGCGCTTCGAAATGCAGCGCGGCGAGATCATGCACCATGCGGTTGGCAATGCTATCGGTGCTTTCGGTAACGGGAGGAATACGCACCATCTATCGAACTCTCATTTCTGGCGTTGCGGCGGAGGGGCTGGCAAAGGCGAAAAGGACGATGCCGAGCGTGCGGCGCACGGCAAGATGCAGCAGGATTGCCTCGACCGCCATGGCAGAAGCCGTGGCGATCGCGGTGCCCTCTATGCCGTAATGCGGGATCAAAGCGAGGTTGAGACCGACATTGGCGGTCAGAGCGCCGGCGTAGAGCGCGACGCAGAGGTTCTGCTTGCCAGCCATCATCAACAGCGTTTCGGCCGGGCCGACCAAAGACTTGGCGAGGATGCCGGCAAGCAGGATCGCCATGACCAGATAACCTGATGTGAAGACGCCGCCGAAGAGCGACAGCAGAAGATGGCCGGCGGCAAGTACCACAAGGCCGACGCCGAGTGCCGGCCAGAAAGTCCAGCGGGCGGCGTCGATGGCGGCGGTCGCCAGCTGGGCGTGGTCGCCTTCGGCGATGATCGAGGAAAAGCGCGGGCCGGAGGCTGCCTTGACCGAGAAATTGATGAAATGCACCAGCGCCATCGTCTTGGCGGCGGCGAAATAGATGGCGACATCGTGCGGCTCGAGGAAGATGCCGACGACGACGACATCGGAATTGGTGAGCAGGAAGCTCACGCCCTCGATCAGGAAAATCGGAAAAGCGACGCTGAACCAGGCGAGGAAATCGATTTTGCGCGGGCCTTCGTCATAATGCCGGCGAAGGCGATAGAGCGTTGCAGCATACTGGCCGAGCGCGGTGACGAAGGTCGCGACGAGCGCCGCCTGCATCGCGGTGACGGCCGTATGCTCGGCGCCGATGGCAATGGCGATGAGCATGAAGGCGATGATCAGGATCGGACGGACGATATAGACCGGGCTAAGCGCCATGACCGGCCAATGGTTCGCTCGCGACGTGCCTTCCAGAATGTCGCCGAGCGCGATCATCGGCATGGCAAGCAGGCCGAGGAATATCGGGACGAGATAATAGACTTGGATCATATGGCCGAATAAATGCAGCCCGAGCATGCCGGCGGCGAGCACCGCGGTGCCTGAAAGCAGCGCGAAGATGCGCGCCGTGCCGGTGAGGCCGCGGATTTCCTCGAAAGCGCCGGCCGCCCTGTATTGCGGCAGAAAGCGGATGATCGCCGTGTGGAACCCAAGACACGAGAGATCGCCGAAGACGACGACCAGCACCCAGACGAAAACGAAAATGCCATATTCATATTCGCCCATCAGCCGGGCAAGCACGATCTGGGAGATGAAGGCGAGGGCTGCGCTGAGGATTCGGATCGAAAAGGCCGTCAGCGCCATGCGCTGAGCGGCCGCCTTCTCACCACGTTCGGTGAGCACGGCCGCAAGCATGCGCAGCGCACGGCCGCCGATCGGGCGCAGACCCGCGGGCAGCATCTTTTCCGCTGTTTCTATGACCGCCATGATGAACACGCAAAACTCTGAAGGTCAGGCAAATCGTCCCGAAGTCTTGACAGAACAGGGTTAAGAAACGGTTCCGGATCGGGCTTGTCACCGATGCTGAAATCGCGGTTTTCCTGCGCGGCCGCGGAAAAGAAAATGCCGCCCGAAGGCGGCATTTTCACGATCTTTGGGGCTTGCCTCAGACCTGCTCGAAGGCGCCGTGGCAATGCTTGTATTTCTTGCCGGAACCGCAGGGGCAGGTCTCGTTGCGGCCGACCTTGCCCCAGGTAGCCGGGTCGTCCGGATTGCGGTTCTCCGGCGAAACGATGACTTCCGATGCCTGGTAGATCGCCGGGGCGAAATCGTCCTCGCCTGTGGTCGGATCGAGGTGATGGGCCTGCATCAGCGGCGGTTCGGGTTCGGCAGGGGCCTGCTGCACCAGCTCGACGCGCATCAGCTGGGCGGTCACGGCCTCGCGCAGATTGTTAAGGAGGCTCGTGAACAGCTCGAAGGCTTCCGACTTGTATTCCTGCAGCGGATCGCGCTGGGCATAGCCGCGGAAGCCGATGACGGAGCGCAGATGGTCGAGATTGACGATGTGCTCGCGCCAGAGATGATCGAGCGTCTGCATAACGATCGAGCGTTCGACATAATGCATAATGTCGTCGCCGAAACGCTCGGCCTTTTCGGTGAAGGCGGCGTTGGTGGCTTGCGTCAGGCGCTCGCGGATGTCGTCTTCGCCAATGCCTTCTTCCTTCACCCAGTCTTCGATCGGCAGGTCGAGATTGAGAATGTTCAGAGCACCGGTCTTCAGGCCGGCGGCATCCCATTGCTCGGCGTAGGCGCGCTCGGGGATATGCTTGTCGACCAGATCCTCGATCACCTCACGGCGCATGTCGGAAACGGTTTCGGAAATATTGGTCGATTCCATCAGTTCGAGGCGCTGCTCGAAGATCACCTTGCGCTGATCGTTGAGAACGTCGTCATACTTCAAGAGGTTCTTGCGGATATCGAAGTTGCGGGCTTCGACCTTCTTCTGCGCGCGCTCCAGAGCCTTGTTGATCCAAGGGTGGACGATCGCCTCGCCCTCCTTGAGGCCGAGCTTGGTCAGCATGCTGTCCATACGGTCGGAGCCGAAAATGCGCATCAGGTCGTCCTGAAGCGAGAGGTAGAATTTCGAGCGGCCGGGGTCGCCCTGACGGCCGGAGCGGCCGCGCAGCTGGTTGTCGATGCGGCGGCTTTCATGGCGTTCGGTGGCGATGACGTAGAGACCGCCGGCTTCCAGCGCCTTCTGCTTGAGTTCCTTGATCTCCTCGACGATTGCCTGGATCCGGGCTTCACGCTCCGGACCGGCTTCGACTTCGCCGAGTTCGCGCTCGATGCGCATCTCGAGGTTGCCGCCGAGCTGGATGTCGGTACCGCGGCCGGCCATATTAGTGGCGATCGTGATGGCGCCGGGCACACCGGCCTGGGCGACGATATAGGCTTCCTGCTCGTGGTAGCGGGCGTTCAGCACCTGGAAGTCGTCGAAGCCCTGTTTGCGCAGGCGCTCTGCGAGCAGTTCCGATTTCTCGATCGACGTGGTGCCGACCAGCACCGGCTGGCCGCGCTTATGGGCGTCGAGAATCTCCTCGATGATCGCCTTGAACTTCTCGTCGAAGGTCCGGTAAACCTCGTCGTCCTCGTCGATACGCTTGATCGGCAGGTTGGTCGGGACCTCGATGACGTCGAGGTTGTAGATATTCCCGAATTCTTCCGCTTCCGTCTGTGCCGTGCCGGTCATGCCGGCGAGCTTGGCGTACATGCGGAAATAGTTCTGGAAGGTGATCGAGGCCAGCGTCTGGTTTTCCGGCTGGATCTGCACCTTTTCCTTGGCTTCGAGCGCCTGGTGCTGGCCTTCGGAATAACGGCGGCCGGGCATCATGCGGCCGGTGAATTCGTCGATGATGACGACTTCGTCGTTGCGGACGATATAGTCCTTGTCGCGCTGGAAGAGCTTGTGGGCCTTCAGCGCGTTGTTGACGTGGTGGACGATCGCGACGTTCTCGATGTCGTAGAGCGCGTTGCCCTTCAAGAGGCCGGCCTGGCGGAGCAGGTCCTCCAGCTTCTCGGTGCCCTCTTCGGAGAAGTTGGCCGAGCGCTGCTTCTCGTCGATCTCGTAGTCGCTGGGGACGAGCAGCGGAATGAAGGCGTCGATCGTATTATAGAGTTCGGAGCGGTCGTCGAGCGGACCGGAGATGATCAGCGGCGTGCGCGCTTCGTCGACGAGGATCGAGTCCACTTCGTCGACAATCGCGAAGTTGTGGCCGCGCTGGACCATCTGGTTCTTCTCGTACTTCATGTTATCGCGCAGATAATCGAAGCCGAGTTCGTTGTTGGTGGCGTAGGTGATGTCGCAGGCATAGGCCGCGTGGCGTTCCTCGTCGGACAGGCCGTGGACGATGACGCCGGTGGTCATGCCGAGGAAACTGTAGACGCGGCCCATCGTCGCGGCATCGCGCTGGGCGAGGTAATCGTTGACGGTGACGACGTGCACGCCTTTGCCGGACAGCGCGTTCAGATAGACCGGCAGGGTGGCGACGAGGGTCTTGCCTTCGCCGGTCTTCATCTCGGCGATCGCATTCGAATGCAGGATCATGCCGCCGACCAGCTGTACGTCAAAAGGCCGCAGGCCGAGAACGCGGCGGGAGGCTTCGCGCACGACCGCGAAGGCCGGGATCAGGATGTCGTCGAGCGTCTTGCCCTCGGCGAGCAGAGCGCGAAACTCGACGGTCTTTGCCGCCAGCTGCTCGTCCGTCAGGGCCTTGGTCTTCTCTTCGATAGAGTTGATGGCAGCGACGTTCGGCTGGAAAGACCGCACGCGGCGGTCATTGGAGGACCCAAATAACTTGCGGGCTATACCGCCAAAGCTGACCATATGACTGGTCCTTTCTCAATATTCATCCCCGGCGTTTGTTGTTCGCGGCCCAGCCGAAAATCAGGCGCGCGCCTTAAAACGCCCGGAAACTGTTCTGGACGCGAGGTTGCGTGACAGATAAGAGGGGGGTCGAATGATGTCAACGGATTTGGCGGATACAGAAAGGCCACAATCCGGTGTTGATGGCTATTTTGGGCCGATTCAGGCGATGCTGAAACCGGCGATGTAACTGTGAAGGGTATTTCATGTTGAGCACCAACAAACTTGCCGTTCTGGCTTTCGCAACTGTTGTTGCGTTCCAGGCCCCGGCCTATGCCGATGACGCCGTCATCGCCAAGGTTGGCAATCTGGAGATTCACCAGTCGGAACTCGACCTTGCCGTCGCTAATCTCGATCCGCAGCTGGCGCAGCTGCCCGACGACCAGAAGAAAGTCGCAGCCCTTTCCGCCGCCATCGACGTGAAGCTGCTCGCCGCCGACGCTGCGGCCGAGAAGCTCGATCAGACCGACGAATTCAAGAAGCGCATGCAGTATCTCACGGACCGCGAGCTGCACAACGCCTACTTCAAGAAGCATGTCGTCGACATCGTGACGCCTGAAGAAGTCAAGGCTCGCTACGACAAGGAAGTCGCCGCCCTGCCGAAGCAGGAGGAAGTCCACGCCCGACATATCCTCGTCAAGACCGAGGACGAAGCCAAGGACATCATCAAGCAGCTCGACGCCGGCAAGGATTTCGCCGAACTCGCCAAGGAAAAGTCCACCGATCCGAACAAGTCGGAAGGCGGCGACCTCGGCTATTTCTCGCGCGGCCGCATGGTCAAGGAATTCGAGGACGCAGCCTTCGCGCTTGAGAAGGGCACCTATTCCAAGACTCCGGTTAAAACCGATTTCGGTTATCATGTCATCAAGGTCGAGGATAAGCGCGACGCCCCGCCGCCGCCCTTCGAGCAGGTGCAGGACCAGGTTCGTCAGCTCGTCATGCGCGACAAGTATCTTGAGCTTCTGAATAAGGCGAAGGCCTCGGCCAAGATCGAAATCAGCGACGAGACGCTGCGCAAGGGTTACGACCAGGCCAACAAACAGCCGGAACCGGGCAGTGAGCCCGTCGCGCCGGCGCCGAAGCAGTAATAGTCGCATCAGGGCCCGGTTTTTCCGGGCCCTTTAATATCGTTGTTGTTGTCGCATTTCCGGACGGCGAATCGTTTCGATTCCGCCTGGAAATGCCCATTGGCAGGTTTCATCATGTCCGGTTCCGTCTCTCCGCTCGCCCCGAAATCCTTCGTCTCGATGCCGCCGCTGCGCGGCGTGCGCATGGCAACGGCTTCCGCCGGCATCAAGTACAAGAACCGCACCGATGTGCTGCTGATGGTCTTCGACAAGCCGGCGGCCGTTGCGGGCGTCTTCACCCGCTCGAAATGCCCGTCGGCGCCGGTGGATTTCTGCCGCGCCAACCTGCCGCATGGCAGTGCGCGTGCAGTCGTTGTCAACTCAGGCAATGCCAATGCCTTCACCGGCCTGAAGGGCCGCCAGGCGACTGCACTGACGGCGAAGTCGGCAGCATCAGCTGTCGGCTGCGGCGAAAATGAGGTCTACATGGCCTCGACCGGCGTCATCGGCGAGCCGCTCGACGCCACAAAATTCGCCGGCGTGCTCGACCGGATGCAGACCGAAGCCACCGGCGACTTCTGGTTCGAGGCCGCCAAGGCGATCATGACGACCGACACCTATCCCAAGGTTTCGACCCGCAGCGCCGAGATCGGCGGCGTTGCAGTGACGATCAACGGCATTGCCAAGGGTGCCGGCATGATCGCGCCCGATATGGCGACGATGCTGTCCTTCGTCGTCACCGATGCCGATATTGCGCCCGCCGCGCTGCAGGTGCTGCTGTCCGATGGCGTCGGGCCGACCTTCAATTCCATGACCGTCGACAGTGATACCTCCACATCCGATACGCTGATGCTGTTTGCGACGGGGGCTGCGGCCGAGGACGGCCAAGCCCGTATCGAACGCGCCGACGATCCGCGCCTTGCCGCTTTTCGCGCCGCGCTCAACGAAGTGCTGAAGGATCTGTCGCTGCAGGTGGTGCGCGACGGCGAGGGCGCCACCAAGATGCTCGAAATCACCGTGACGGGCGCCGAGAGCGATGCCGCCGCCAAGCGCATCGGGCTGTCGATCGCCAACTCGCCACTGGTCAAGACGGCGGCCGCCGGCGAAGACGCCAATTGGGGCCGCATCGTGATGGCTGTCGGCAAATCCGGCGAGATGGCCGACCGCGACCGGCTCGCCATCTGGTTCGGCGATGTCAGGGTCGCCGTCAATGGCGAGCGTGACCCGGATTATTCCGAGGCTGCGGCCACTAATGTCATGAAAGCGCAGGATATCCCCGTCAAAGTCGATATCGGTCTCGGCACCGGCACGGCAACCGTCTGGACCTGCGACCTCACCAAGGAATATGTTGCGATCAATGGCGACTATCGGAGCTGATCGTTCGTTGGTGCAGACATCCATCTCTTCTCAGAATCTGCCGTTGGTGCGCAGGCTGGAGGCCGTCGGCTTTCGTGCCTGGCCGGCGGCATCCGTCCAATATGACGGCAGCTGGCAGGTGCGGCTGACGGCCGGCCACCCGTCCAACCGGCTGAATTCGATCGTGCCGCTCGATCCCTCGGACTATCGCGACGTCGAAATCCGCCTGGAAAAGGCAAGCCGGAAATTCGAAGCCTATGGCCGCACCGCCGTGGTCCGCCAGACGCCGCTTGCCTCGCCGGTGCTGATCGATCTTCTCCGCGCGCAGAACTGGAAGCAATTCGACGAGACGGTGGTGATGACCTGCGACCTGGCCGAGGCCGAGCTGCCAGATACGCTCGATCACCTGCCGACCCATGATGTCGGACGTTTCGTTGACGCCAATCTTGCCGTCGACCGGGCGCCACTGAGTTTGAAGCCGGCGCTTGCCGAAATCATTTCGGCGATCAAGCCGCCATCGGGCCTGTTCATGATCGAGAATGCGGCGGACGGGCCGCTGGCGACCGTGCTCTGCGTCCAGGACAACGATCTTGCCGGCATCATGTCGCTTTCGGTCTCCGAAACGCGGCGGCGCGAGGGGCTCGGCACCGAGATCCTAACCTCGGCGCTGCGCTGGGCGCGCATGCGCAGCGCGCGATCGGCCTGGCTGCAGGTGAAACTGTCCAACCGTCCGGCCATCACACTCTATGAACGGCTCGGTTTTCGCGACGCCTATCACTATTGCTATTGGCAGCAGGAGCCGCGATGAGCGAGGCAGGCCGGAAAATATTGCTGGTCGCCGCCTGTGCGCTGATCGATGCCGATGGGCGTATCCTCTTGGCACAGCGTCCCGAGGGAAAGTCGCTTGCTGGATTGTGGGAGTTTCCCGGCGGCAAGGTCGAGTCCGGCGAGACGCCGGAGGAAACTCTGGTGCGCGAGCTTGAGGAAGAGCTCGGCATCAAGACCAAGATTGCCTGCCTGGCACCGCTGACCTTTGCGAGCCATTCCTACGAAACCTTCCATCTCTTGATGCCGCTTTATATCTGCCGGCGTTATGAAGGCATTCCGCAGGGTCAAGAGGGCCAGGCATTGAAATGGGTGCGCCCGCAGGCGCTGCGCGATTACCCGATGCCGCCGGCTGACGAGCCGTTGATCCCGATGCTGCAAGATCTACTTTAAACCGCGTCTCGTTGAACTTGATTCGCGCGACGCGGTTCAAATTTAATTGCATGGCATGTCGTTATCCTGGAGCCGCGGCCCACTTCCGGACGACATCCATTAGCGTTACCTGATTATTATCACGCCACGGCGTTTTCGGCTGTGGATATTAATGGATCGTTTAACACCTTCTGCCAAAGATCGGCCTCAATCAAGCATCTGGCGTGCGTGTATTAAAAGGCTTGACGTCATGGACGATGATTTCTGGAAAGCTGTCCGGGAAAAGGAACGGGTTTCGTCTGCCTCGCGCAGGACGGGTGCGCTCAATATCGCCCTTTTGTTCGGCACGGCGGTGGTCGCCCTGACGCTTATCCTGACACCGATGCTTGCGGATTCCTCGAAGAAGAGCGTCTTTGCCAGCGCACCGGCGGAATTCGATACGATGACGACGGGATCGATCCCGAAGAGCGAAAGCGGCAAGCGTTATACGATCCGCCGCAGCGTCCTCCAGGATACGCCCGGCTCTGTCTGTGTGGTCCAGGGCTACGGCGTCGGCGCCGGTTGCTGAAAATGCCGGCCATCACGTGATGGTCGTGGAATGCTCGTTTGCTTTCAGTTTGCGCTAAGGGTTGGGGTAATGCGTATTTTTAAAGCATTTCTTGCGGACGACGCAGGTGCGACGGCGGTCGAATACGGCTTGATCGCCGCTATCATTTGCACCGCGCTCGTCTCCGGCCTTGGCTTCTTCACCGGCGCCTTGCAGAACGTCTTCAACGTGATCAACAACAATATGACCGTCAACTGAAGCAGCAGTTGGCTCAACTGTTGCAGCGTGATGTTGTCCGAAACCGCTCACAGTTTTCGGCGTCGCGCTCTATTGCCTGAGCTTGTGCTCGTCCACGTTGAGCGCATCGGCAAGGCGTGCCTTGGCCGAACCCGGCTGAAGTGGCTTCTGCTGGCTCTCGTGGGGAGCCCACCCGGAGACATAGATGATCGAAAAGGTCGCGCGAATACGTCCGTCGGGATCTGAATAGCGCTCGGCGTAGATCTCTGCCGCGCGCAGAAAGAAGGCACGCGTCAGCGGTATGCGGCTGCGGGCGGCAAGCGGATTGCTCATGCCCATGGCTCGGAGATCCCGCATCAGCGGAAAGAGCGAATCATAGCGTACCGTGTAGTTTTCCGCGTCGATCACCGGCAGCGTGAAGCCGGCGCGCTGCATCAGGCTGCCGATATCGCGCACATCGGCGAAGGGAATAACGCGCGGGCTTGCGCCGCCTGTCATCTCGACCTCGGCGGCGAGCAGCACGTCGCGCAGTTCCTGCAGCGTGCCGGCACCGGGGATCGCAGCCAGGAACAGGCCGTCCGGCTTAAGGGCGCGGCGGATCTGGATGAAAACACCAGGCGTGTCGTTGGTCAGGTGCAGGCTAAGTGGCGCAAGGACGAGATTGGTCGATTGCGGCTCGAGCGGCACATCTTCGAGCGGCGCCTCGGTCAAGGTTTCGCCTTGGGTCGCATAGGCCTTCTCGCTTTCGACACGGATCATACTGCCGATCTTGCCGGTCGCCAACGCGGCACGGGCGGCGGCTCCGGTCGTGCCATGCAGTTCGACGCCGGTTTCGAAGGTCCGCTCGACCACAGCAAGCCTCTCGGCCATTTCCTCGGCGGCGATATCGAGCAGGAAGGCGGCTTTCGGGTCGTTATTGGCAAGCGCGCGATGGCGATGCGCGGCGATCAGGGTTTTATCGAAGATCGTTTCCATAACGATGTCCTTAATCCCGCTCTGTAGCAGCGGCAAGGCGATTTTCCTTTCGCGGAGAACAGGCTACTCTCTGCCGCATGGGGCCGATCGATGGCGAAACACGGGTGGAGTTCTTGCGGGCGCAGCTCTTGCGGCCGTTTTCGGCGCTTGCCGATTTTCTCTATCCGCCAGCCTGTTCCGTCTGCGGCATTTCCACCGGCGGCCATCGCGGGCTCTGCGCGAAATGCTGGTCCGGCATCCGCTTCATCGAACGACCCTATTGCGAGGTGCTCGGCATTCCCTTCTCGCACGATCTCGGCGCCGGCATCCTCAGCGCCGAGGCGATCGCTAACCCGCCGCCCTTCGACCGGTTGCGGTCGGCGGCAACGCACGACCGTGCGGTGCGTGATCTCGTTCATCGGCTCAAATATCGCGATCGCACCGATCTGGCGCCGATGATGGCCGCCTGGATGCTGCGCGCCTCCGACGGGACGGTTGAAAGCTGCGACACGCTGATCCCGGTGCCGCTGCACCGTACCCGGATGCTGGCGCGCAAATTCAACCAGGCAGCCGAACTTGCCCGTCACATGGCAAGGCTGTCAGGCAAGCCGCTGCTGGCCGCCACGCTTATTCGCGTCAAGCGCACCAGCCAGCAGGTCGGCCTCAGCGCGAAGGCGCGCGAGGATAATGTCAGGAGCGCTTTCGCGATTGCCAAGGGTTGCGAAAACGACATTTTCGGCAAGCGCATCGTCCTCGTCGACGACGTCTACACGACTGGAGCGACGGTCGCCGCGGCAAGCCGGACGCTGCGCAAGGCAGGTGCGGCCGACATAACGGTTTTGACCTTTGCAAGGGCTCTCTCCGAGCCTATATGACAGAAATACCCGGCATCCGTCTGGAGAGATTATGGTACCCGTCACCATCTATACGCGGCAGTTCTGCGGCTATTGCACCCGCGCCAAGTCCCTTCTCGAAGAAAAGGGCGTAGATTACGTCGAGCACGATGCGACATATTCACCGGACCTTCGCCAGGAAATGATCGGCAAGTCGAACGGCCGCACCACCTTTCCGCAGATCTTCATCGGCGCCGATCATATCGGCGGCTGCGACGATCTGTTTGCGCTCGATCGGGCCGGCAAGCTCGATCCAATGCTGGCGGCCTGAGGACGAACCGATGAGCTTCAAGGCCGCCGCCGTCCAGATGTGCTCCGGGGTCGACCCGCTTAAGAACGCCGCCGCCATGGCGCGGCTGGTGCGCGAGGCTGTCGCCCAGGGCGCGACCTATGTGCAGACGCCTGAGATGACCGGCATGCTGCAGCGCGACCGCGCGGCGGCGCGTGCGGTGCTCACAGACGAGACGCATGACATCATCGTCAAGACCGGCTCCGAACTCGCCCGGGAACTCGGCATCCATATGCATGTCGGCTCGACCGCGATCGCCCTTGCCGATGGTAAGATCGCCAATCGCGGCTTCCTGTTCGGCCCCGACGGCAGGATCCTCAATCGCTACGACAAGATCCACATGTTCGATGTCGACCTCGACAATGGCGAGAGCTGGCGTGAAAGTGCCGCCTATACGGCCGGCTCGGAGGCGCGCGTCTTGTCGCTGCCTTTTGCCGAAATGGGCTTTGCGATCTGCTACGACGTGCGTTTTCCGGCGCTCTTCCGCGCTCAGGCGGTTGCCGGTGCCGAGGTGATGACGGTTCCGGCTGCCTTCACCAAGCAGACCGGCGAGGCGCACTGGGAGATCCTCCTCAGGGCGCGCGCGATCGAGAACGGCGTCTTTGTCATTGCCGCCGCGCAGGCCGGCCGGCACGAGGACGGGCGCGAGACTTTCGGCCATTCGATGATCGTCGATCCCTGGGGCACGGTGCTGGCCTCGGCCGGCGCCACCGGCGAGGCGGTCATCATTGCCGAGATCGACCCCAGCGCCGTCAAGGCCGCGCATGACAAGATCCCGAACCTCAGGAACGGCCGGGAATTCTCGATCGAAAAGATTGCGGGGGCAGTCGCCGGAGGCGTCGCCGCTTGATCCGCTATTCCCTCACTTGCGACAATGCCCATGAATTCGAAGGCTGGTTTTCTGAAAGCGCCGATTTCGACCGCCAGGTCGCGACCGGTTTCTTGACCTGCCCGGTCTGCCATTCCGCCGCCGTCTCCAAGCTGTTGATGGCACCTTCGGTATCGACGGCACGCAGGAAGGACGAGAGGCAGACGCTGGCGATGGATGCCATGCGCCAGGAGGCACTGCAAAAGCTCAAGCAAGCGGTCGCGGCGGTCAAGGCCAATTCCGAGGATGTCGGCACGCAGTTTCCCGAGGAAGCCCGCAAGATCCATTATGGCGAGGCGGATGCCCGCGGCATTATCGGCCAGGCGACGGTCGACGAGGCGCAGGCGCTGCTCGAAGAGGGCATCGAGATTGCTGCCATTCCCGTGTTGCCCGAGGATGTGAACTGACGTCCGCGCGTCTGGCCTTCCGGTGGAGTTATGCAGACCGCTTGGCCAACAGCATATAATTCACGTCCATATCTTTGGACAGGTTCCATTGGTTCGACAGCGGATTGAAGAAGACACCGGTGCGGTCGGTGATCTCGATGCCGCTTGCCGTCAATGGCCTTTCCAGCTCTTCTGGGCGCACCAGCTTCTCATATTGGTGGGTGCCGCGCGGCAGCCAGCGCAGAATATTCTCGGCGGCGAAGATGGCAAGGGCTGCCGCCTTCATCGTGCGGTTGATGGTCGCAACGAAGATCAGGCCACCAGGGCGGACCATTTTTGCGCAGGTCGTCATGAAGAATTCGACGTCGGCGACGTGCTCGACCACTTCCATGTTCAGAACGATATCAAAGGTTTCGCCGGCGTCGGCGAGCTCCTCGGCGGTGACGGCGCGATAGTCGACCGAAACGCCGGAGGCCTTGGCATGGGTCGAGGCGATGCCGATATTCTTCTCGGACGGATCGGCGCCGGTGACGGAAGCGCCCATGCGGGCGACAGGTTCGGACAACAGGCCGCCGCCGCAGCCGATATCAAGCACGCGCAGACCTTCCAGCGGACGCGCGCTCTTCGGATCACGGCCGAAATTCTCGCAGGCCTTGTCTCTTATATAGGCGAGGCGGACGGGATTGAATTTGTGCAGCGGTTTGAACTTGCCGGTCGGGCTCCACCATTCCGCTGCCATCGCCGAGAAGCGGTCCACTTCGCCCTGGTCGATCGTGCTTCTGGCGCCTTCCGTCATCGTCCACTCCTTCGTTCGCAGGATGTGAAGTCGGACGATCGGAGGCATAAGTCAAGGGGCGCGGACCAGAGGACTGAGGAGCGCGGAGCTGCTCGCCAACCGCTTTTGTCGTGCGCGCTTGCCTCCCCCGCCAAACTCGCTAAGAGACGCCGCAACTTGGGGCCTTGGGGACCCGGGCTTTTAGAGCGGTTCCAGAAGTCGGGAGCCGGCTCTCCGGCCAAGCGGTCCGCCCCAGAGCTTTCGTGATGCCGGGTCCGGTTTTCCGCTTTCCCGGCGCCAGTCGTGGTAGAGGCATATGGCACGCATCGTAATGAAATTCGGCGGCACGTCCGTCGCTGACCTGGACCGCATCAAGAACGTCGCCCGCCATGTCAAACGCGAAGTCGACGCCGGCCACGAGGTGGCGGTGGTGGTGTCGGCCATGTCCGGCAAGACCAATGAGCTGGTCGGCTGGGTGCAGGGCATGCCGAAGGTGATCGGCGCCAATTCGCCGTTTTACGATGCGCGCGAATATGACGCGGTGGTCGCTTCCGGCGAGCAGGTAACCTCGGGACTGCTGGCGATCGCTTTGCAGGCGATGGATATCAATGCGCGCTCTTGGCAGGGATGGCAGATCCCGATCCGCACCGATAACGCCCATGGCGCGGCGCGGATCATGGAGATCGACGGTTCCGACATCGTCAAGCGGATGGGCGAGGGGCAGGTTGCCGTCATCGCCGGCTTCCAGGGACTGGGACCCGACAACCGGCTCGCGACGCTTGGCCGCGGCGGATCGGACACCTCGGCCGTCGCGATCGCGGCGGCTGTCAAGGCGGATCGCTGCGATATCTATACAGATGTCGACGGCGTCTACACAACCGATCCGCGCATCGTGCCGAAGGCGCGCAGGCTGAAGAAGATCGCCTTCGAGGAAATGCTCGAAATGGCCTCGCTCGGTGCCAAGGTGCTGCAGGTGCGCTCGGTCGAGCTCGCCATGGTGCACAAGGTGCGCACCTTCGTGCGCTCGTCATTCGAAGATCCCGATGCTCCGGGCATGGGCGATCTGCTAAACCCGCCCGGAACGCTGATTTGTGACGAGGATGAAATCGTGGAACAGGAAGTAGTCACCGGCATCGCCTATGCCAAGGATGAGGCTCAGATCTCGCTTCGCCGTCTTGCCGACCGGCCGGGCGTCTCCGCGGCGATCTTCGGGCCGCTCGCCGAATCCCATATCAATGTCGACATGATCGTCCAGAATATCTCCGAGGACGGGTCGAAGACCGACATGACCTTCACGGTGCCATCGGGCGACGTCGAGAAGGCGATCAAGGTGCTTAGCGACCATAAGGAGAAGATCGGCTACGATGTCGTGCAGAACGAATCGGGGCTGGTGAAAGTCTCGGTCATCGGCATCGGCATGCGCAGTCACGCCGGCGTTGCCGCTACCGCATTTCGTGCACTTGCCGAAAAAGGCATCAACATCAAGGCGATCACCACCTCCGAGATCAAGATTTCCATCCTGATCGACGGTCCTTATGCGGAACTGGCTGTCAGGACTTTGCATTCCTGCTACGGTCTGGATAAGAATTGATTCCCAGTGGGCGGCCTGCCCCTTCAGGTTGAGGAGACGAGGGCCGGCCCGCCGGGACTGAGTGCTTTGTTTCGGGAGCTTGAGACGCCATGAGAGACCTTTCCGGCGGTCCGCGCGTGCTGCTCAGGCGGTTGCGCGAGTTGATGGCGGAGCCGCTGGAGCCGCAGGATCGTCTTGACCGGATCGTCCGCCAGATCGCCGGTAACATGGTGGCCGAGGTCTGCTCGGTTTACGTGCTGCGCGCCGATGGCGTGCTCGAACTCTATGCCACCGAAGGCCTCAACCGCGAAGCCGTGCACCTGGCGCAATTGAAGATGGGGCAGGGCCTGGTCGGCACGATTGCTGCCTCGGCCCAGCCGCTGAACCTTTCCGACGCACAGTCGCATCCTGCGTTCCGCTACCTGCCGGAAACCGGCGAAGAGATCTACCATTCCTTCCTCGGCGTGCCGATCCTTCGGACCGGGCGCTCGCTCGGCGTTCTCGTCGTGCAGAACAAGGCGAGCCGTACCTATCGCGAGGAAGAGCTGGAAGCGCTCGAGACGACGGCGATGGTGCTCGCCGAGATGATCGCCACCGGCGAGCTGAAAAAGATCACCAAGCCGGGCCTCGAACTCGACCTGACGCGTTCGGTAACCGTCGACGGCGACACGTATAATGACGGCATCGGCCTCGGTTACGTCGTGCTGCACGAGCCGCGCATCGTCGTCACCAACCTGCTCAACGAAGATGCGGAGAAGGAAATCCGGCGGCTCGCCGAAGCCATGGGCTCGCTCAGGATCTCGATCGACGACATGCTGTCGCGCCGCGACGTGTCGATGGAAGGCGAGCACCGCGAGGTGCTCGAAACCTATCGCATGTTCGCGCATGACCAGGGCTGGGTCCGCAAGCTCGAGGAGGCGATCCGCAACGGCCTGACGGCGGAAGCGGCGGTCGAGAAGGTGCAGAGCGACACCAAGGCGCGGATGATGCGGTTGACCGACCCCTATCTGCGCGAACGCATGCATGATTTCGAGGATCTGGCGAACCGGCTGCTCAGACAATTGACCGGGTATACCGGGCGGACGACCGCCGAAGGTTTCCCCAACGACGCGGTCATCCTGGCGCGCGCCATGGGGGCGGCCGAGCTGCTCGATTATCCGCGCGCCAATGTGCGCGGGCTGGTGCTGGAAGAAGGCGCGGTGACGAGCCACGTGGTGATCGTTGCGCGGGCCATGGGTATTCCGGTTATCGGCCAGGCGGCCGGTGTCGTGGCGCTCGCCGAGAACGGCGATGCCGTGATCATCGACGCCGACGAGGGGCATGTGCATCTCAGGCCGATGGCCGATCACCGACGTTCCTACGAGGAAAAGGTTCGCTTCCGCGCCAGGCGGCAGGAGCAGTTCCGGGCGCTGCGCGCCGTCGAGCCGGTGACCAAGGATGGGCAGCGGATCGCGCTGATGATGAATGCCGGGCTGTTGGTCGACCTGCCGCAGCTTTCGGAATCGGGTGCCGAGGGCATTGGCCTCTTCCGCACCGAACTGCAGTTCATGATCGCCTCCACCATGCCGAAGGCGGACGAGCAGGAGCAGTTCTATCGTAATGTGATAAAACAGGCGGCGGGCCGCCCCGTCACCTTCCGCACGCTCGATATCGGCGGCGACAAGGTCGTGCCCTATTTCCGCGGTCACGAGGAAGAAAATCCCGCACTCGGCTGGCGCGCCATCCGGCTGTCGCTCGACCGGCCGGGGCTGTTGCGCACCCAGCTGCGCGCCCTCCTGAAGGCTTCGGCCGATACCGAGCTGAAGCTGATGGTGCCGATGGTGACCGAGGTTTCCGAGCTGAAGGTGGTGCGCGAGCTGCTACAGAAGGAAGTGCAGCATCTGTCGCGTTTCGGCCACGGGCTGCCGCGCAAGCTGCAATTCGGAGCGATGCTGGAGGTGCCTGCACTGCTTTGGCAGCTCGACGAGCTGATGGAGGCGGTGGATTTCGTTTCGGTCGGTTCGAACGACCTTTTCCAGTTCTCGATGGCGGTCGATCGCGGCAATGCGCGGGTCTCGGACCGGTTCGACCCGCTCGGCAAACCGTTTTTGCGCATTCTGCGCGACATCGTGCGCGGCGCCGATCGGAACAGGACGCCGGTGACGCTTTGCGGCGAACTCGCCAGCAAGCCCATCTCGGCAATGGCGCTGCTCGGCATCGGCTTCCGCTCGATCTCGATGTCGCCGGCCTCGATCGGACCGGTGAAGGCGATGCTGCTCGGGCTCGATGTCGGGGCGCTGGCAACGGCGATGGCCGAGGTGCTGGACGATGTCCACGCCACGACGCCGATGCGCGAGGTGCTTGCCCGCTTCGCCGAGAGCCACAATATTCCCCTTTAGGCAGACGTTAAGAAGAATCGGAGTGAAGGGTGGCGAAGCTTCCCGTTGAAAAGATGCGCGAGCTGGAACGCCGTTTTGGCGAGATCGAAGCGCGCATGTCGGCCGGCCCGGCTGCCGACGTCTATGTGAAGCTCGCATCCGAATATTCCGAGCTGCAGCCCGTCGTGACGAAGATCCGCGCCTATGAGAAGGCGAATGCCGAGCTTGCCGATCTCGAAACGCTGCTCGAGGACAAGTCGGTCGACCGCGAGATGCGCGACCTTGCTGAGCTGGAGCTGCCCGAGGTGAAAGAGCAGATCGAGGCGCTCGAGCAGGAGATGCAGATCCTGCTTCTGCCGAAGGACGCAGCGGACGAAAAGAGCGCGATCCTCGAAATCCGCGCCGGCACGGGCGGATCGGAAGCAGCCCTTTTTGCCGGCGATCTCTTCCGCATGTATGAGCGTTTTTCGGCGGAGAAAGGCTGGAAGGTGGAAGTGCTCTCGGCAAGCGAGGGCGAAGCCGGCGGTTACAAGGAAATCATCGCGACGATCACCGGCCGCGGGGTCTTTGCCAAGCTGAAATTCGAATCCGGCGTGCATCGCGTGCAGCGCGTGCCTGAGACCGAGGCAGGCGGGCGCATCCACACGTCGGCGGCAACGGTTGCGGTGCTGCCCGAGGCCGAGGAGATCGACATCGAGATCCGGCCGGAGGATATCCGCATCGACACGATGCGCTCTTCGGGTGCGGGCGGCCAGCACGTCAATACGACGGACTCGGCGGTGCGCATCACCCATCTGCCGAGCGGCATCGTTGTCACCAGCTCGGAAAAATCGCAGCACCAGAACCGCGCCAAGGCGATGCAGGTGCTGCGCTCCAGGCTCTACGATGCCGAGCGGCAGAGGGCCGACAGCGAGCGGTCGGCCGACCGCAAGAGCCAGGTCGGTTCCGGCGACCGCTCCGAACGCATTCGCACCTATAATTTCCCGCAGGGGCGCATAACCGATCATCGCATCAATCTGACGCTCTACAAGCTCGATCGGATGATGGAAGGCGAAATCGAGGAGGTCGTCGATGCGCTGATGGCCGATTACCAGGCAAGCCAGCTGGCGCAGCTCGGCGAGCAGCAATGAGCTCGACGGTTGCCGATACGCTCGCCGAAGCACGCCGCCGCTTCACCGAGGCGGGTATCGCCGACCCGGCAACCGATGCGCGCTTGCTTGTCGCGGGCCTTCTGAAACTATCGCCGACCGAGCTTTTGACGCGATCGGCCGAGAGGCTTTCGTCTGAGCAGGCGGAGGTGATGTCCAAGGCGGTCGAGCGGCGGCTCGGCCATGAGCCGGTGCACCGCATTCTCGGCGAGCGGGAATTCTACGGCCTGCCGCTTGTCCTTTCGGTGGAAACGCTGGAACCCCGGCCGGATACGGAAATCCTGGTCGATACGGTGCTTGCCTATCTCAAGGACCTTGCAAAGACACAAGGCCATCTCCATATCCTTGACATGGGAACCGGGACCGGGGCGATATGCCTTGCGCTTTTGAGCGAATGTCCCGATGCGTCGGGTGTCGGAAGTGACATATCGGCGGATGCACTTCGCACAGCAAGATCGAATGCAGAAAGAAACGAGTTGCAGGATCGTTTTCAGGCCGTGCAGTCGAGATGGTTCGAGAGCATCCAGGGTTCGTTTCACGCGATTGTCTCAAATCCGCCCTATATTGCTTCCAATGTTATTCACGATCTCGCTCCCGAAGTGACGAAATTTGATCCGGTCGCAGCGCTGGATGGCGGCCCGGATGGGCTTGACGCCTACCACGCCATCGCCAAGGATGCGGCAAGGTTCATGAGGCCCGGTGGGGTCGTCGGGCTGGAAATCGGCTACGATCAGCGCAACGATGTGATGGCGATCTTTGAAGCGAAAGGCTTCAAGTGCCTCAAATCCGTAAAAGATTATGGTCAGAACGATAGAGTGCTCGTGTTTGCGCTCGCGTGACAGGCGATAATCGCTGCATTGAGCGGGACATTCTTGTTATTGCGAAGAAAAGGCTTGGATTTCCCAGGGAAGCAATATAGGTTGCGGTCACGTGTTGGGCAGATAGGAATGAACGAGATTCGTTCGGTACTTGGTTTGCCTCGGGGGTCCGCTCTTTTAAACGAGAGTTTCAACGGTTGAACACGACCCAACGCGTGAATCAGTCAAACTGACTTGAGAACCAAGCGGCAGGTCGGCGCAAAGGCGCAGTATGCTCGCGGCACAAAGGTCCTGACCCGGTTTTCCGGTCATGGCGGTTGGTGCCATGTATCCATCACAAACAGAGAATTCAGGTGAACGATCTATGAGGCCAGGACAGCAGAACAAGCGCGGTCGAGGGCGTGGTAACAACAATAATAACAACGGCGGCGGTGGAAATAACAATAATAACAATTTCAACCGCAAGGGCGGCAATCCGCTGACCCGGACCTATGACAGCTCCGGCCCCGATGTGAAAATTCGCGGGACTGCCCAGCATATCGCCGAAAAATACGCCCAGCTTGCCCGCGATGCTCAAAGCTCCGGCGACCGCGTGATTGCCGAGAACTATCTCCAGCACGCTGAGCATTATAATCGTATCATCGCCAGCGCCCAGGCGCAGATGCAGGAACGCTTCCAGCGCGACGATCGCGGCGAGTATGATCGCGATGGTGCAGACCGCGACGGTTCGGATCGCGACGGCGACGATATGGATAACAACGACAATGACGGCGACGATGTCGTTATCGTCCAGCCGCCGCAGAACAGGCAGCAGCATCGGCCGCAGGCACAGCCGCAACCGGCGGCTGCACCGGCGCCCCAGCCCGAGGTGATCGACGGAACCGGCCCGCAGCCGGAGATCGAAGGCATTCCGGCCGAGGTCGCCATGGACGAGGAAGGCTCCGCCGGCCAGCCGCGCCAGCCCCGCCGCCGCAGCACCGGCAGCCGTCCCCGTCGCCCGCGTCGCGGCGCTGAGGGCGAAGCCGCCGCTGAGGGCGAGGGTGCCTCCGGCGAGGCGCCGGTTCTGGCCGACGCCGCATCGGAATGAGGATTTCGCTTCTCCTTCGAGGGAGGCGCGAGGTTCATGCCATCTGTTAGAATTGCAACGAAAATCCCCGGCCTCGTGTCGGGGATTTTCGTTTTGTCGGCTCTTTAAACTCGCAGAACAGGGTACCATATTCTCCTCGACTGCTTCGCTCAAATCAGAGATGGGTGAAGCGCGGCCTGCCTTTTCAGGGGGTCGATCTCAATCATCGGTCTGCGCCTCATCAGGGCAGAGCGATCCATGGAGGTAGAATATGAATATCGATAAATATTCCGAACGGGTGCGCGGCTTCATCCAGTCGGCGCAGACTTATGCGCTGGCGCAGGGTCACCAGCAATTTACGCCCGAACATGTGCTGAAAGTCCTGCTTGACGACGATCAGGGCATGGCCGCCTCGCTAATCGATCGCGCCGGCGGTGATGCCAAGGCTGCCCGCCTTGCCAATGACGCGGCGCTGGCCAAGCTGCCGAAAATTTCCGGCGGCAACGGCAACATCTACCTGGCCCAGCCACTCGCCAAAGTGCTTTCGACCGCTGAAGAGGCGGCAAAGAAGGCCGGCGACAGCTTCGTCACCGTCGAGCGCCTGCTGCAAGCGCTGGCAATCGAATCCTCGGCTTCGACTTTTTCGACGCTGAAGAATTCAGGCGTGACGGCGCAGGGTCTGAACCAGGTCATCAACGACATTCGCAAGGGCAGGACGGCGGATTCGTCCAATGCCGAGCAGGGTTTCGATTCACTGAAGAAGTTCGCACGCGATCTCACCGCCGAGGCCCGCGAGGGCAAGCTCGACCCGGTGATTGGCCGCGACGACGAAATCCGCCGCACCATCCAGGTGCTTTCGCGCCGCACCAAGAACAATCCGGTGCTGATCGGCGAGCCCGGTGTCGGCAAGACGGCCATCGTCGAGGGACTGGCGCTGCGCATCGTCAACGGTGACGTGCCGGAATCGCTCAAGGACAAGAAGCTGATGGCGCTCGACATGGGCGCGCTGATTGCCGGCGCCAAATACCGCGGCGAATTCGAGGAGCGGCTGAAGGCCCTGCTCAATGAGGTTCAGGCTGAGAACGGTGAGATCATCTTGTTCATCGATGAGATGCACACGCTGGTCGGTGCCGGCAAGGCGGATGGGGCGATGGACGCCTCCAACCTTCTGAAGCCCGCACTTGCCCGCGGCGAGCTGCATTGCGTTGGCGCGACCACGCTCGATGAATATCGCAAACATGTCGAGAAGGATCCGGCGCTTGCCCGCCGCTTTCAACCGGTCGTCGTCGACGAGCCGACGGTCGAAGACACGATCTCGATTCTGCGCGGCCTCAAGGAAAAATACGAGCAGCATCACAAGGTGCGCATCGCCGATGCGGCGCTGGTGGCGGCGGCGACGCTTTCCAACCGCTATATCACCGACCGTTTCCTGCCCGACAAGGCGATCGACCTGATGGATGAGGCGGCGGCGCGGCTGCGCATGCAGGTGGATTCCAAACCGGAAGAACTCGACGAACTCGATCGCCGCATCATTCAGCTGAAGATCGAGCGCGAGGCGCTGAAGAAGGAAACCGACGTCGCCTCGGCCGACCGGCTGAAGCGGCTGGACACCGAATTGACCGGCCTCGAAGAGGAGGCCGATGCGCTGACGGCCCGCTGGCAGGCGGAAAAGCAGAAGCTCGGCCTTGCCGCCGATCTCAAGAAGCAGCTCGACGATGCCCGCAACGAACTGGCGATCGCCCAGCGCAAGGGTGAATTCCAACGGGCCGGCGAGCTGACCTATGGCGTCATTCCCGATCTGGAAAAGCAGCTGGTCGACGCCGAAAAGCAGGATGGCGAACGCGGCGCGATGGTGCAGGAGGTGGTGATCCCCGACAACATCGCCCACGTCGTTTCCCGCTGGACCGGCATTCCGGTCGACAGGATGCTGGAAGGTGAGCGCGACAAGCTGCTCCGGATGGAAGACGAACTGGCGAAATCGGTGATCGGCCAGGGTGATGCGGTTCAGGCCGTGTCGCGTGCGGTGCGCCGTGCGCGTGCCGGCCTGCAGGATCCGAACCGGCCGATCGGTTCGTTCATATTCCTCGGCCCGACCGGCGTCGGCAAGACGGAGCTTACCAAGGCGCTCGCCCGCTTTCTCTTCGACGATGAAGCGGCGATGGTGCGCATGGACATGTCGGAATACATGGAGAAACACTCCGTGGCCCGGCTGATCGGTGCGCCTCCCGGCTATGTCGGTTACGACGAAGGTGGAGCGCTGACGGAAGCCGTGCGCCGCAGGCCCTATCAGGTCGTGCTGTTCGACGAGATCGAAAAGGCCCACCCCGATGTCTTCAACATCCTGCTGCAGGTGCTGGACGACGGACGCCTGACGGATGGGCAGGGCCGAACTGTCGATTTCCGCAACACGATGATCATCATGACCTCGAACCTCGGCGCCGAATATCTGACGCAGCTCGCCGACGGTGACGACAGCGATACGGTTCGCGAGCAGGTGATGGAGGTCGTGCGCGGGCATTTCCGGCCGGAATTCCTGAATCGCATCGACGAGATCATCCTCTTCCACCGCCTGAAGCGCGAGGAGATGGGCGCGATCGTCGATATCCAGCTGAAACGTCTGGTGGCGCTGCTCTCCGAGCGCAAGATCGTCATCGACCTCGACGAGGACGCCCGCCATTGGCTGGCGAACAAGGGTTACGATCCGGTCTACGGCGCAAGGCCGCTGAAGCGGGTTATCCAGAAATTCGTGCAGGATCCCCTCGCCGAGCAGATCCTGTCCGGCCAGGTGCCGGACGGATCGACGGTGAAGGTGACGAATGGTTCCGACCGGCTGCAGTTCAGGACTGGTCAGACGGTGAGCGAAGCGGCATAGGCCGATTTTGCCGGATGAATGAGAAATGGCGGCTTCGGCCGCCATTTTTGTCTGGCGGGTGCGAAACCACGCAAGGGTTAAAGCATGTCGCGCAAAAGTGTGCAGCGCTTTTTGCGGCAACGTCATGCGTAAAAACAAAGAGCCAA
>NZ_CP092348.1:4135000-4541038 GCF_022354505.1 Rhizobium sp. C104
TCGGATCCAATCTCGAGAAGCTGGTCTTAAGACCTGACACAAGCGAGCTGCTCGGCGTAGCTCCAATAAAGTGATCAGGTCGAACACGTCGATGGCATTGTTGGATTGACTGGGTTGTAAAAGGTAACCCGGTCTGTTGCCGTTTCTTATGGAGCGAGCAACGAGATGATGAGCATTGGCAATGAGAACGATTAAGTGTCGTAAGGGCATTTGGTGGATGCCTTGGCATGCACAGGCGATGAAGGACGTGATACGCTGCGAAAAGCCGTGGGGAGCTGCGAATGAGCTTTGATCCATGGATCTCCGAATGGGGCAACCCACCTTAAATGCTTGGAAAATCCAAACTGACTGTAAGGTCGGCTTGGGTTTCCAAGCATTGTGATAAGGTATCTACACCTGAATACATAGGGTGTAAGAAGCGAACGCAGGGAACTGAAACATCTAAGTACCTGCAGGAAAGGACATCAACCGAGACTCCGCAAGTAGTGGCGAGCGAACGCGGACCAGGCCAGTGGCAATTGTGATTAAAGTGGAACGCTCTGGAAAGTGCGGCCGTAGTGGGTGACAGCCCCGTACGCGTAGATATCATGATTGTCCTAGAGTAGGGCGGGACACGAGAAATCCTGTCTGAACATGGGGAGACCACTCTCCAAGCCTAAGTACTCGTGCATGACCGATAGCGAACAAGTACCGTGAGGGAAAGGTGAAAAGCACCCCGACAAGGGGAGTGAAATAGAACCTGAAACCGGATGCCTACAAACAGTCGGAGCCTGAAAGGGTGACGGCGTACCTTTTGTATAATGGGTCAACGACTTAGTGTAACAAGCAAGCTTAAGCCGGTAGGTGTAGGCGAAGCGAAAGCGAGTTTGAATAGGGCGATTTAGTTTGTTGCATTAGACCCGAAACCGAGTGATCTAGCCATGAGCAGGTTGAAGGTTGGGTAACACCAACTGGAGGACCGAACCCGCATCTGTTGCAATAGATTGGGATGACTTGTGGCTAGGGGTGAAAGGCCAATCAAACTCGGAAATAGCTGGTTCTCCGCGAAATCTATTTAGGTAGAGCGTCGAGCGAATACCCCCGGGGGTAGAGCACTGGATGGGCTATGGGGACTCACCGTCTTACTGATCCTAACCAAACTCCGAATACCGGGGAGTACTACTCGGCAGACACACGGCGGGTGCTAACGTCCGTCGTGAAAAGGGCAACAACCCTAACCTCCAGCTAAGGTCCCCAAGTCATGGCTAAGTGGGAAAGGATGTGAGGATCCCAAAACAACCAGGATGTTGGCTTAGAAGCAGCCATCATTTAAAGAAAGCGTAACAGCTCACTGGTCTAAATAAGGGTCTTTGCGCCGAAAATGTAACGGGGCTGAAGCCATGCACCGAAGCTGAGGATGTGTAGCAATACACGTGGTAGCGGAGCGTTCCGTAAGCTGATGAAGGGAGACCCGTGAGGGCTCCTGGAGGTATCGGAAGTGCGAATGTTGACATGAGTAACGATAAAGAGGGTGAGAGACCCTCTCGCCGAAAGACCAAGGGTTCCTGCTTAAAGTTAATCTGAGCAGGGTTAGCCGGCCCCTAAGGCGAGGCAGAAATGCGTAGTCGATGGGAACCACGTTAATATTCGTGGGCCTGGTGGTAGTGACGGATTGCACAAGTTGTTCATTCTTATTGGATTGGATGGGCAGCGGAGCGGTTCCAGGAAATAGCTCCACCGTATAGACCGTACCCGAAACCGACACAGGTGGTCAGGTAGAGTATACCAAGGCGCTTGAGAGAACTATGTTGAAGGAACTCGGCAAATTGCACGCGTAACTTCGGAAGAAGCGTGACCCCATTTTACGCAAGTATGATGGGGTGGCACAGACCAGGGGGTAGCGACTGTTTATCAAAAACACAGGGCTCTGCGAAGTCGCAAGACGACGTATAGGGTCTGACGCCTGCCCGGTGCTGGAAGGTTAAGAGGAGAGGTGCAAGCTTTGAATCGAAGCCCCAGTAAACGGCGGCCGTAACTATAACGGTCCTAAGGTAGCGAAATTCCTTGTCGGGTAAGTTCCGACCTGCACGAATGGCGTAACGACTTCCCCGCTGTCTCCAACATAGACTCAGTGAAATTGAATTCCCCGTGAAGATGCGGGGTTCCTGCGGTCAGACGGAAAGACCCCGTGCACCTTTACTATAGCTTTACACTGGCATTCGTGTCGGCATGTGTAGGATAGGTGGTAGGCTTTGAAGCGGGGACGCCAGTTTCCGTGGAGCCATCCTTGAAATACCACCCTTATCGTCATGGATGTCTAACCGCGGCCCGTCATCCGGGTCCGGGACAGTGTATGGTGGGTAGTTTGACTGGGGCGGTCGCCTCCGAAAGAGTAACGGAGGCGCGCGATGGTGGGCTCAGACCGGTCGGAAATCGGTCGTCGAGTGCAATGGCATAAGCCCGCCTGACTGCGAGACTGACAAGTCGAGCAGAGACGAAAGTCGGTCATAGTGATCCGGTGGTCCCGCGTGGAAGGGCCATCGCTCAACGGATAAAAGGTACGCCGGGGATAACAGGCTGATGACCCCCAAGAGTCCATATCGACGGGGTTGTTTGGCACCTCGATGTCGGCTCATCGCATCCTGGGGCTGGAGCAGGTCCCAAGGGTTTGGCTGTTCGCCAATTAAAGCGGTACGTGAGCTGGGTTCAGAACGTCGTGAGACAGTTCGGTCCCTATCTGCCGTGGGTGTAGGAATATTGACAGGATCTGTCCCTAGTACGAGAGGACCGGGATGGACATATCTCTGGTGGACCTGTTGTCCTGCCAAGGGCATAGCAGGGTAGCTATATATGGACGGGATAACCGCTGAAGGCATCTAAGCGGGAAACCCACCTGAAAACGAGTATTCCCTATCAGAGCCGTGGAAGACGACCACGTTGATAGGCCGGGTGTGGAAGTGCGGCAACGCATGAAGCTTACCGGTACTAATAGCTCGATCGGCTTGATCGTTCTCATTGACTGTGCTCATCGAACGAAGTTCGATAGTGAGTAGTGAATAGGCAGTAGCAAGTAGTGAAAACTGCTCCGCCTCTTTCCTCACAAGCCTCAAAGACGTGTTCAAAACAAAACACTACCGACTAGTCACTAATCACTAGTCACTCGTGTACCAGCTTCTCAAACATAAAGTTGCGCTTTGCCGACCTGGTGGTTATGGCGGGGTGGCTGCACCCGTTCCCTTTCCGAACACGGCCGTGAAACGCCCCTGCGCCCATGGTACTTCGTCTTAAGACGCGGGAGAGTAGGTCGCTGCCAGGTCTGCAAAACGCAACTTCTTGAAATAAAATCTTCTCACACAAAACTAACGGCCCAAAGCCGATCAAAGGGCCGCTCACAAAGCGGCCTTTCGTGTTATAATCAAGCAAGTCAATCAGACTTGCCATGGCGCGGGGTGGAGCAGCCCGGTAGCTCGTCAGGCTCATAACCTGAAGGCCGCAGGTTCAAATCCTGCCCCCGCAACCAATCCTTTCCCTTCGATACTCCAAAGCCCCTCTCATGCAGGGGCTTTTTTGCGTTTCCGGACCTGGGGCGAGGAGTTAACACCTCAGCAGGGGGCCGCAACAAGGCCAAGCGACAATGAATAGCCGATCCGCCTACACCGCTTCGAGTGTCTGAACCACGTCCTCGCCGCGACAGATGAGGCGTGCATAACCCTCGGATCAACCCATTTATCGGTTCTTAAGCAAAAAATGACAGCTTAGCTCCAATCGGTGGTGGGGATGCAGTCGTGGTAAATGGTTTGATGTCGCGGGTTCGCATTCAGACGAAAGTGCTCGTACTTTTGGCGCCATTCGTCATTAGCCTATGCGCAGTGGGACTGACGGGGTACTACGCGTCCAGCCTTCTCGAGGGACGGATGGAGATCTCCAACCATGTTTTGCAGTCCCTGAACGGGTTCAAACATGTTTATTCCAGCATGACCGGCTTTCTGATGAAGCCGTCGCAGGAAGCCCGTGATACCGCGCTTACGGACGCCCGAGAGCAACTGGCAAACCTGAAGCAGACGATCGAGAGGCTAAGGCCGACGACCGATGTGGGGCTTCTTGACCGGGCGCTTGATCAGTCGCAAATCATCCCGCAAAAGATCGAAGCGATCTGGCAAATCGAAACGGGACAGCAGAAAATTCTCAGTGATGTGGACGCTGCTTCCGCGGCACTTCTTGACCTGCAAGGGCAGGTTGGCAAGCGCTCGTTCATGCTGATGGCCAGTGCAAAAAAGATGGAAAATGCTAACAAGAGCGGCCTGAGCAATTCCGTCTCCATCAGCGCCGCCGCCAGTGTCGCGACAAAACTTCGCAATGACTATACGAATGCGACGACGCCGGCTGATAAAGTTAGCCTGCTAGCCAAATATGCGTCCGAATTGCTAAAGGCAAAGGAGCAGCTTTCGTCTGCTGTCGCGACCGACAAACAAGCCCTTGCCGCGCAGTATGCCGCTGCAGTGGATGCCATCGCCAACGCTTCGAAAGTGCCGCCTGACACTTTGGATGTCCCAGCAACGGATACCGCCGTCGCCAATCTTGCTGCAACTGGCGACAGTCTCAAGACGATTGGCGACGATCTGATGCGGACCTCCGTGCTTGCGCTTGCCGCGTCGGACAAGGATATCTCGCAGGCGACGAATGTCGGCAACGCGCTGCGCGCCATCGTTAACAGCAATAACGAGATTCGCGTCGGCTTCGCCGAACTCGCCGGCAATCCAGACGATGCGCGAGTGAAGAAAGTCCAGCAGTCGATCTACATGTATCAGACCGAGCTCGGCCGTCTCGCCGGCGTGGTGAACGATGATCCCGTCTTTGGCGAAATTCCGAAGAAGGCTCAGCCCGTCCTCGATCTGCTCGCGGCGAACGCGGCAGCGCTCTCCGAAGGTGCGGCGCGCAAGCTGGCTGAGTTCGACAGCGCTGCGGGGCAGATCGATAACACCTGGAACCTGCTTGCTCAATTCGCCGAGACGCAGAGGCAAAATGCTGGGCAGAATCGTCAAGAGGCCAATAGGATATCTGGCGGCGCGATTGTCATCGGCATCCTGATTGCTATGACCGCGGGTGCCGCGCTGGTCGTCACCCTGAAGGGACCGATCACCCAGATTACCGCAGCGATGCGCAAGATCGCAGAGGGAAGGCTCGATACCACAATCACCGGCGAGGCACGAGGCGACGAAATCGGGGAAATGGCCCGTGCGCTTTCCGTCTTCAAACAAAATGCGCTATCGAACGTCGAAATGGAACACCAGGCCGAGATCGCTCGTAGCGATGCGGAATCTGAGCGCGCCCGCAACGAACTCGAGCGACGCAGCGCCAAGGCCCAGGTTGACGCCGTAATCGAGGCGCTTGCAGAGGGTCTCACGCGGCTGTCGCGCGGGGAGTTGAATTTTTCGATCGATACGCCCTTTGCCTCCGAACTCGACCGGATCCGCACCGATTTCAACATGTCGATCGCGGGTCTCAGGGAAACGCTCTGCGATATCCGCGAGACGTCTTCCCTCATCAGCGACAATGGCCGCCAGATGGCGGAAGCCGTTGATGACCTGGCCAGCCGAACGGAAAAGCAGGCGGCCGCACTTGAGGAAACCGCAGCGGCTGTGGAGGAGATTTCTTCTGCCGTCAACACCTCTTCAGGGCGGGCGGCAGCAGCGCTTGCACTTGTGCAACGCGCCAAACAGGGTGCAGACGCCTCCGCTTCAGTTGTCCAAAACGCGGTCTCGGCCATGGGACGAATTGAGGACGCCTCCGGCAAGATCGTTCAGATTGTCAGCGCCATCGACTCTATCGCCTTCCAGACCAACCTTTTGGCCTTAAACGCGGGAGTCGAAGCCGCAAGAGCGGGTGAGGCCGGCAAGGGCTTCGCTGTCGTGGCGCAGGAAGTGCGGGAGCTGGCGCAGCGATCGGCGCGCGCGGCCAAGGAAATCGGCGAACTCATCAACAATTCCGTCCGCGAGGTTGCGTCCGGCTCCGAGTTCGTCGGCCGTACCGGCGATGCGCTGATAGAGATTTCCAGCGAGATCGTCCACATTGTCGGGCATATCGAGCTTATGGCCTCGTCAAGCCGCGACCAGGCAACGACACTCCATTCGATCAACGCATCGGTAAACGATATTGACCGTATGACGCAGCAAAATGCGGCGATGGTGGAAGAGACGAATGCTGCCACCCGACAGCTGTCGTCCGAGGCGCTTGCACTTACCGACATGATTGCACGCTTTCGGCTGGAAGGCCCCAAGAACTCGGCTTCAAGAGGTTACGAGGCTGCGGCATGACGGCTGGATGTATTCGCGGGAGCCTGTTAACTCGCGTAGAGATACATGGCTGCGCTCTCGGCAGAAAGTCATGGCTGTTCGCCGGCGACCGTGGTGCCGATCTCGCTGCCTTCATGGCCAGGCTAACCATCAGCGCCAAGCTTAGTGATATCGATCCGCAGGCCTGGCTTGCCGACGTGCTTGCCCGCATCGCCGACACCCCGATCACTAGGTTTGGGCAACTGCTGCCGTGGAACTGGCGGTGGCCGAGCCTGCAAGGCCAAGCAGCCTAACTTGCGGCCCTCAGCGAATGATTACCCTCGTCAGAGGCCTGCAAGGAGGCAAAGCCGACGAAGAGAGACAGACTACCAAATCCTGCCCCCAGCAACCAATCTTTCCCAATTGCCAATACGCAAAAACCCGCCCAGCGGCGGGTTTTTGCGTATTGGGTAAGGCAACACGTTATTTCGACGAGTTGCGGGCTGCTTTCAAGCGACGACTAGATAGTTGCTAAATGGATAATATTCTAATATACCTAGATTAGGCGCATCTTATATTTTACGGTAGAGAAAAACGTCCGTCCATTCGGCGGCGCCTATTATTCTATTCAGAGGGAAGTTCGATTTGATGAAGTAGATCAGGGATTTATAGGGGGAATTATGATGAAGTGGGGGTCTTCTCTACTCACGTCTCCGCATCGGAGGCATCGTCTTCTATCGGCAATCTCCGCGTTGTCTGCGTTCAGTGCACTGGTATTCTTCGCAGGGTTTGCGTCAGCGCAAGCGCCGACCGAGGAGCAGCGCGATGCGATCAAGGCAGAGTGCCGCTCCGATTTCATGGCGAAATGTTCGGGGGTGACGCCAGGAGGGATCGAGGCGCTCACCTGCCTGCAGCAGCATAGCGCTACGCTTTCGGAAGGCTGCCGGAAAGCGGTGTCGGCGGTGAACGTCAAGCCCAAGTCGACATCTGCGGAACCTGCGCCGGCGGCACCTGCAAATACCGCGACGGCCACCCCGGCGCCTGCAACCGCCACCCCGGCGCACCAGCCGACTCTGGCGCAGCGCAATGCGGTCAAATCGGCCTGTCAGCGCGATTTCATGGCGCAATGTTCCGGTGTCACGCCGGGCGGTGCGGCGGCCCTCAGCTGCTTGCAACAGCATAATGCCGCTTTATCGGCGCCATGTCAGCAAGCCGTTGCGGCATTGGGGGGATCGGGGGCGCCTACGGCTGGGGATGCGGCTGCCACCGGCGCGATCACGCCGGCCCCTCGGGCAATGCCAGCCTTCTCCCCGCGTGAGGAAGTGATGATCCTGCGGGAAACCTGCGGAGCAGACTTCCGGGCCTTGTGCCGCATGGTGCCTTTAGGGGAGGGCGGGGCATTGCCTGCCTGCGCGACAATCTGCAGCGCGTATCACCAGCGTGCCATCGCGTGCTGACTTCGGGATTGTAGCGCCCGTTCGAGCCTTGCTCTCAGAAAGAGGTCGTCGCGCTCCAGCGAAAAATTTGGTGCGCGATCCTGCGAAGGCCGGCAAGCGCCCGTTTGCCCGCCTGCATTGCATCTCTCACATGTCATGTCCGGCTGCGGAAGATTCGGCAGTCGCCCATTCGCAATTCGATGAAATCAATGACGACACGAACGAAAGGCATTGCCATGTCATCGACTTTCTCTTTCCCGCGATTGAAGCGGATCCTCCTCTATGCCTCACTTGCCGCCAGCCTCGCACCGCCGACGAGCGCGTGGGCGGATGATGCGAAGGCTCTCCTGAAGACGATGTCCGATTTTCTAACGGCGCAGAAGACGATCTCCTTCACATACCAATCGTCGCTCGAAGCAGTGACGCCCGCCTTCGAGAAACTCCAGTTCGTCAGTTCGGGCACAGCCAACCTGACTCGTCCCGACAAGCTGCGCGTCACGAGGACCGGCGGCTTTGCTGACCTCGACGTGAGTTTCGACGGTTCGTCGCTGACGGTTCATGGCAAGAACCTCGACGCCTATGCCAAGATCGATGGCAAAGGTTCGCTCGATGATCTGATCGACAGGCTGATGACCGCAGGCGTCGAAGCGCCGGGCGCCGATCTTTTATCCTCCAATGTCTATGACGAACTCATGTCCGATGTGACGGAGGCCAAGCATATTTCCAGCGCGTTCGTGGATGGGGTCGAATGCGAATATCTGGCCTTCCGGACGCCTGAGATCGATTGGCAGATCTGGATACAGAGCGGCCCGCAACCGATACCCCGCCGTTACGTCATCACCAGCAAACACGTCGTCCAGGCGCCGCAATACACGCTCGAAATCAGCGATTTCAAAAGCGGAGCGGATGTCGCGGCCGTTTCCTACACGATTGAGGTTCCAGCCAGCGCAAAGACGGTCGATCTTAGTGAGCTGCAGTCGCTCGACGAGCTGCCTGAGGCTGCCGATATGGGAGAGGTAAAATGACCTATAGGAAGCTGTTCTTCGCCCTCGGCCTTGCCGGCGTTCTGACATTCACCGGCTTTCACATCGAGGAGCAGGGATCCATGTCGCTGTCGATCGGCTTTGCCACACCGGCGGGTGCAGTCATTGGCAGGCCGCTGACGCCGCTCTCCTATGCTGGTGTGGCCCGCCGGACGACGCGGCGGGTCGTCACACGCACGACGACAACCATCGCCGTGCTTCCGGCGGGTTGCCGCTATGGTCCCTATTACGGCGGCTATTATTATCGCTGCGGCGGTTATTATTACGCCAAGAGCGGCAACGTCTATGTGCAGGTGATCGTACAATAATTGCTGCGATCGCCTCACCCGACGTTCGATATCTCCGCTTCCTCCACGCTCGCGGCCGTGTTTGCGGGCGCTCTGCGCCGCTTCCAGTATTCCTCGAGGCGCTGCAGCAGCACGTAGAACGAGGGAACGAAGAGGATGGCGAGGCAGGTCGAGGCGATCATGCCGCTGAAGACCGATATGCCGATCGATTTGCGCGCTGATGCGCCGGCGCCCGTCGCCAGCACAAGCGGCAGCACACCGAGGATAAAGGCGAAGGATGTCATCAGGATCGGCCGGAAACGCAGGCGGGCGGCCTCGACGGCCGCGTCGAGGATTTCCATACCTTCCGCCCGTTTTTCCCGAGCATATTCGACAATGAGAATGGCATTCTTGGCTGCCAGCGCAATCAACAGGATAAGGCCGATCTGCGTATAGAGATTATTGGCCACACCCGCCGCCATCAGTGCCGCCACCGTGCCGAGCAGGGCGAGCGGCACGGCCAGGATGACCGCCAGCGGCAGGATCCAGCTTTCATATTGGCCGGCGAGCACGAAATAGACGAGCAGCATGGCGAGCGCGAAGATGAAGTAGATCTGCCCGCCGACAGCCTTCTCCTGATAGGAGAGCGCCGTCCATTCGAAACCGGTTCCCGTCGGCAATGTATGATCGGCGATCTGCTCCATGACCTCGAGCGACTGGCCGGAGCTGAAACCGGCGGCCGGTCCACCGACGATCGTGGCGGTGGGATAGAGATTGTAGAGGCTGATCAGCGAGGGACCTTGCGTCGAGGTGACATCGACGACCGTGCCGAGCGGCACCATCGTCCCGTCACCGGCCTTGACCTTCAGATTGCGGATATCGTCAGGGCTGACACGGAAATCGGAAGCGGCTTGCGCATAGACCTGGAAGGTGCGGCCGAATTTGTTGAACTGGGTGACATAGCTCGATCCGACATAGCCGGAGAGAGCGGAGAAGACCTGGCCCACGGTAATGCCCAGCGTTTCCGCCTTGATGCGATCGACCGAGACCGCAAGCTGCGGCACGTTCGAACGGAAAGGCGTGCTTAACCTCTGCAACGATGATTGGGCATTGCCGTTCCTGACAATCGTGTCGGCAAGCGATTGCAGCAGCGGATAGTCGGCTACGCCATTGCGGAGCTCGACCTGCATGGTAAAGCCGTTGGCATTGCCGACGCCCTGGATCGGCGGCGGCACGACCACCAGCGTTTTGGCGCTCAGCACATGCTGCAGTGCCTCGTTCAAATGCTGGTAGATCGACAACAGGTCCTGTCCCTTCTGCTTGCCGCGCTCGTCCCAATCTTTCAGAACGACATAGGCGACGCCGGCATTCTGCAGGCTGGCACTGTTGTCGAGAACGGAAAGGCCGCTGATGGTCAGCACCTGATCGACGCCAGGCGTGGCTTCGGCGATCTTGCCGACCTCTTCCATGACGACATCGGTGCGTTCCTTCGAGGCGCCATCGGGCAGTTGCGCACTGATCAGCACGTAGCCTTGATCCTCGACAGGCAGGAAGGCGGTCGGCAGACGGGAGAGCCCCCAGACGGCGACGCCGATCAGCGCGAGCGCTGCGATGGCCATGATACCGCTGTGACGGGTCATCGATCCGATCAGCCCGGCATAATGCCGTTCTCCCCAATCATAGCCCTTGTTGAAGCCGCGATAGAGGGCGTTACGTTTCTCCGGCGGAACCGGCGGGCGCAGCCAAAGAGCGCATTGTGTCGGTTTCAGCGTGACGGCGTTGACGGCGCTGATCAGCGCGGTCGCGGCAATGACGAGGGCGAACTGCCGATAGAGCTGGCCGGTCAGGCCAGGCAGGAAGGCGGCCGGAATGAAAACGGCCATCAGTACCAGCGTGATGCCGATGACCGGACCAAGCAATTCCTCCATCGCCTTTTCGGCGGCCTTTCGGCCCGACATTCCGGCCTCGATGTGCCGTGCCACACCTTCGACGATGACGATGGCATCATCGACGACAATGCCGATGGCAAGAACGATGGCAAACAGCGTCGACAGGTTGACGGTGAAGCCCAAGGCCGCCATGGCCGCGAAGGCGCCGATGATGGTGACCGGAACGGTGGTCGCCGGCACGAGCATCGCCCGCCAATCCTGCAGGAAGGCCAGAATGACAATGAGAACGAGAACCCCGGCCTCGATCAGGGTGACGTAAACCTCGTCGATGGAGGCCTCGACGAATTTCGTCGTGTCGAACGGCAGATGATATTCGAGGCCAGGCGGGAAGCTCTTCGAGAGCGCATCCATCTTTGCGCGCACCGCCTGCGCCACGGCAATGGCGTTCGCTTCCGGCAATTGGAAAATGCCGATGCCGGCCGCCGGCCGGCCGTTCTGCATGAAGGATTGGCTGTAAGTCTGGGCGCCGAACTCGACGCGGCCGATATCGCGGACGCGCGTGATGCGGCCGCCCTGTCCGCTTTCGACCTTGACGACGATATTCTCGTAGTCGGCGGCCTCGTTCAGCCGGCCATTCACATTCAGCGTGTATTGAAAGATCTGCCCTTTCGGCACCGGCGGAATGCCGATCTGGCCGGCGGCGACCTCCTGGCTCTGCTGCTGCACGACACTGACAACATCCTGCGGCGTCAGGCCGCGCGCCTGCAGCAGGTTCGGATCCATCCAGATCCGCATGGCATATTGGCCGGCGCCGAACACCGTCACATTGCCGACGCCCGGCAGGCGGGCGAGTTCGTTCTGCAGATTGATGACCGCGTAGTTCGACAGGAACAGGCTGTCATAGCGGCTGTCTGATGAGGTCAGGCTAACGAAGCCGAGGATCGCCGTCGATTTTTTCTGCGTCGTCACGCCTTGAAGCTGCACCGCTTCGGGAAGCGAAGACATTGCGATCGCCACGCGGTTCTGTACCAGAACCTGGGCCTGATCTGGATCCGTTCCAATGGCAAAGGTGACGATCAGCGAATAGGTGCCGTCGCTGGCGCTGGTCGACTGCATATAGAGCATATTCTGCACGCCGTTGACCTGCTGCTCGATCGGCAGCGCGACCGTGTCGACGAGGGTCTGCGCGCTGGCGCCGGGAAAGCGTGTCGTCACCTGCACCGTCGGCGGGACGACATTCGGATATTGCGCCACCGGCAGCTGGTAGAGCGCGACCGCGCCGACGAGCACGAAGACCAATGCCAGGACGTTGGCGAGTACCGGTCGCTCAATGAAGAAACGCGAGATCATGCTGTTGTCCTCAGACGTTCAGATGAAGCGTGGTGGCGAATTCATTGCGTGATGGAGTTGGCCTTGGCATCACCGGCGGCATTGGCCGTCGGGTTCATTTCGATTTTCTCGGGCGTGACCTTGCTGCCGGGAATGGCCTGCTGGATCCCTTGAGTCACCACCCAGTCGGCCGGATCGAGGCCGGATTGAATGACCCGGAGCGCACCTTCACGCTGGCCGGTCTTGACCTGCTTCTGCTCGACGACGTCGTCTTTGCCGAGAACGAGCACGTAGCTGCCGAGCTGGTTCGTTCCGATCGTATCGTCGCGCACCAGCAGAGCCTTGTCGTTGTGGCCGACCGGCACCCGAACGCGCACGAAGAGGCCGGGCAGCATGGCGTGATCCGTGTTGTCGAACAGGGCCCGGACCTGGAGCGTGCCTGTGGAGGCGTCGAGCTGAGGCGATACGTAGTCGAGATGCCCCTTGTGCGGGTAACCTTCCTCCGTCTGCAGACCGATTTCCGCCGGTATGCTCGGGAGGTCCGTCTGCCTGAAGGTATGTCCCTGCTTTGCCAGGGTTTCCTTGATCATCAGCACCTGCGTTTCGCTGACGTTGAAATAGGCATACAGCGGATCGGTCTGGACGATGCTGGCGAGTTTGGTGGGGCCGGACACGCCGACCAGCGTGCCGATATCGACGAGATGATCGGTGACGATGCCGTCGAAAGGAGCGAGCACCTCGGTATAGCCGAGATTGATCGTCGCGAGTTCGACATTGGCTTGGGCGTTGAGGATGGAAGCATTCGCCTCGTCGAGGGTCGCCTTGGCGCTGTCGACTGCGGTCTGGGTGGTGACCTGTTGCTTCATGAGATTGAGCTGCCGGTCATATTCCTGCTTTGCGCCGACCTGGGAGGCCTGCTGCGAGGCGAGCGATGCCTTTGCCTGATCCAGTTGCGCCTGATAGGTGTCGCGCTCGATGCCGAAAAGCTTGGCGCCCTTCTTCACCATCATGCCATCTTGGTAGTCGATGGACTGGATATAGCCCTGGACGCGCGCCTCGATATCGACGGCATTGAGTGGGGCCGTATTGCCGGTGAGTTCGAAATAGAGCGTCACCGGCTGCTGGACCGGCTGTGCGACCCGAACCGGAGGTGGCGGCGGAGGAACATAGGTGTTGCCGCTTTCCTCGCAGCCGGCAAGAATTGTTATGCCGGCGAGCACCGCCAAGAGGTGCAGACCCTGATCCAATCTCACACGCATTGCCGCCGCCCCGATGTTTACGAGCCCCAGTCTTCATGCGTGCCTCGGCGGAGACGACCCTTCTCCGAAAAGTTCCGGGCATGCGATATTATGTCGCGGCATTGATGCAAATTGCAATAGCTGCCGATCCACAATTGAATTCAGTCGGAGTTCGCCGTTTGCGGGCACAAAGTGGCTATGGTTTTCCGAGCCGCTCGATGGCCGACTGCAAGGGTGCATCCGAAACATGGATCAGCCCGACATAGGGATTGGCCATATCCGTCACCAAAAAGATCGCACCCGCGACGGACAGGGCGCAAACGAGCAGAATTGACAGCACCGTCGGGTTGGCTGGCGCCTGCAGCCCGAAGGTCGCAAATAGCAGCGAGAGCCAGCAGACGAGAACGGCGAGGAAGGCCCAGGGCAAACCCTCTTTGCCGGATTCGACCAGCAGCCAGTGGGTCTCGGCCACCATCCCGCTCACATCCAGCGCCCGTGTTTGAAGACTACGCTGTACGGCATCCCTCGGCGAGAGGGATCGAAGATCGCCCTGAACCGCCTCGATATCCTGATATTCCCCGAGCGCCTTGCCGGACGCATCGTCGGTGGTCTCGGCAGACCAGCCACGGCTCAGCCGTTTCTCGATCAACTCATGCAGCAACTGCCGTGCCTTGTCGGTTTCCGGCCCATATTGCGCCATGACGCGATCAAGCAGGAGCACCCGCGCCGCCGCCGTTCTCATTTCCACTTCGGCATTGTCGTATGTCGTCTTGGCGGATGCAATCAAAAGGCCGAGCGCCAGGGCCGACAGCGTTCCCACCACCGCGGTCGCCAGCCTGATGACATCCTTGGATTCGGCATTGAGGTGGTGATCCGGCAAGCGGTTGCGCATCACCAATCCTATCGATGTTGCCGCCGATAGAAAAACAAAGACTAACCCGCCAAGCAAGAGTGAGTTCAAGTTCCGCTCCCCATCACGTCAACCCTGTAAGCACCGCGAGGCTTGCAAGTGGCGCGATCGTTACTGTCACCATAGCGGAAGACAGGCATAGCGTGGAGATTTTTACTTTCTTATTCTCGCATGGGTGGACGTCACTGCTGGAAAATGAGCAGCACGTAGGCCAGGAAAAGCACCAGATGGACCGCACCTTGCATCAGATGCGTGCGGCCACTGGCAAAGGTAATGATGCTGACCGCAAGCGTGAGCAGGAGCATCACCAGATCTCCGTGCTCCAGGCCGAGCGTCACGCTGTGTCCGTAGAGCTGGCTAACAACAAGCATCGCCGGCACCGTTAGCCCGATCGTCGACAATACCGAACCAAGGAAAATGTTGACGGAGCGCTGAAGATTGTTGGCGATAGACGCGCGCACGGCGCTGATTGCCTCAGGTGTCGCGACAAGAATAGCCATCACCACACCGCCAAATGCGGTTGGAGCATGCAGGGTTTCGATAATGTAATCGATCGGCCGCGCGAGCTGTTCGACCAGGAAGACGACGGGAGCCATATAGGTGACAAGCAGAACGGCATGCGGCCAGACCGGCCCACGGCCAACGACATGTTCGCTGCGAGGCGCCTGACGGTTGCTGTCATCCGCGAAATAGTCCCGATGGCGGCCGGCCTGAAGAGACAGGAACGTGGCATAGAGGCCGACCGATATGATGCCCAGTATCAGTTGTCTCGGTGCCGATGGATGCTGTCCGTCCGGGCCTGCGAGAAATGTCGGCATGACCAGGCTCAGGGTCGCCAGCGGTACGATTACCCCGAGATAGGCGTTGGCGCCCTGCAGGTTATGCTGCTGTTCCGGCCGCCGCCACGCGCCGAGCAGCAGCGACAGACCGACCATGCCGTTCAGAATGATCATGACGACGGCAAACAGCGTGTCGCGCGCAAGCGTGGGGTTGTTTTCGCCGTGAAGCATGACAGCCGATATTGCCATCACCTCGATCGAGGTGATGGCAAGGGTTAGAATAAGCGTGCCGTAAGGCTCCTTCAGCCGCTCCGCCAGGTGGTCTGCGTGCCGCACGACCGACAGAGCGGAGCCGAGCACGACGGCAAACAGCCACCCGAAAACGACGGTGAACCAAAGCGGATCGGAAAGCTGCCCGAAGAGCTGCTCCTGGAAAGCAAGAAATGCGAAGCTCGTCGCAACGCTGACGACGAGGAACCATTCCTCGCGCAGCAGGCTGGTAGCGCCGACGGCGCGCAATGCGGGACCCTCCGTCATCGAAACCACCCGCCTTCTGGCAAATACCGCCGCAATGCGATCATCAACACCATCGCGCCCCGCCCGCTGTCTCGCATCATATGAAGGGGAATCGTACCTCAAGCCGAGCGGCATGCAACCGTCTAAAGCGGAATAGCCCTGGCCTTATTCGCGGCCGGTCGCAGGGATTGCCGCGCCGGTGACGACGGCTGCGGCCGGCGAGATCAGGAAGGCGATGAGGCGGGCGATCGATTGCGGCGTGACCCAGCCGTCCGTTTTCGCATTGGGCATGGCGGCGCGGTTCTCAGGCGTGTCGATCGTTCCGGGCAGGATACAGTTGGCGGTGATGCGGTCGTCGCGGCATTCGGCAGCGAGCGCTTCCGTCAGTCGGATGACGGCGGCTTTCGAGGCAGCGTAAGCGGCTTGATTGGGGCCAGCCTTCAGGCCGGGTGCGGCGGCGACATGAACGATGCGGCCATAGCCTGATGCCTTCATCGTTGGGAGAACCGCGGCGCTGATCGTCAGCGCGGTCCGGGCGTTCGCGTTCATCATCGTCTCCCATTGGGCAGGCGCATCCGGCCCGACCGGCCCCATCTGGAAGGCGCCGACCGTGTTGACCAGGGCACCGACACCGCCAAAACGCTTGACGGCCCGGGCGACGGCTGCGGCGCAGGAGGCATAATCGGTGAGATCCGTTCCGGCGATCGACAGAAACTCGACGGAGGCGGGAAGATCGCCGGCCAAGGCTTCCAGCTCCTGGTTCGACCGGTTCATGCAGACGAGTTTGGCTCCGCCGGCAGCAAGCTCGCGGACAACGGCGCTGCCGAGGTTTCCGCCGGCGCCTGTGACGATGACGGCTTTCTGGTCGTTCATGGCAATCATCTCCTGGCGGGCTTTGGTGGCGCGCATTGTTGATCCAGGCTGCGCCGCAGCGCAAGCCCACGCATCCGCGTCCAGGTCGAAGATCTTGCGGAACTGCCCTTTTCAGGCAGTTCCGCCGTCATTGCTCAACAGTTTCGTCGGACCCGCCGTCAGTGATATTTCGTCCGTTCGCGATCGAGGATATCGGGCGCGTCAAGGCCGGAAATCGGGCGGGTGACATCGGCCGGGATGTCGCCGGTGAGCTGCAGGTCGAGATAGCGGGCGCAGCAGACGCGTAGGAAGGAGGTGAAGTTTCCAAGATCATGGCCGGCATCGATCGATTCATGATGCAGCCGGGTGATCAGCTGGACGACATTCATGCCGTCGCGCCGGGCGACTTCCTCAAGCTTCGACCAGAAGAAGTTCTCCAGCCTGACGCTGGTGACCATACCGTCGATGCGCAGCGACCGAGTGGTGCTTTCCCAGAGCCGCGCATCCGCCTTGATAAACAATTCGCACATGTCATCCTCCCGGTGCCGCCTCCTCAGGCGGCGTTGGTTTCGAGCAACGCTGCCGCATCGAGCACGGCCATGAACTGGCGCAGCCACGACGGATGTGCCGGCCAGGCCGGCGCCGTTACCAGGTTACCATCCGAGACCGCATCGGTGATCGAGATATCGGCATAGGTGCCGCCGGCAAGCTCGACTTCCGGCCGGCAGGCGGGATAGGCCGAGCAGGTGCGGCCCTTCAAGACACCTGCGGCAGCGAGCAGCTGCGCGCCATGGCAGATGGCGGCAACGGGTTTTCCGGCATCGAAGAAGTGCCGGACCGCTTTGATAACGTCTGCATTGAGGCGCAGATATTCCGGCGCACGGCCGCCGGGGATGACGAGGGCGTCGTAATCTTCGGGGCGCACGCTATCGAAAGTGGCGTTCAGTGCGAAATTATGACCGCGTTTTTCGGAATAGGTCTGGTCGCCTTCGAAATCATGAATAGCGGTGGCCACCGTCTCGCCCGCGTTCTTTCCGGGGCAGACGGCGTCGACCGTGTAGCCGCAGGCAAGCAGCGTCTGGAACGGCACCATGGTTTCGTAGTCTTCGGTGAAATCACCCGTGATCATTAGGATTTTTGAAGCTGGCATCGTATCCTCCTTTGAAACCAACCGCCGGAGATTAACAAAGAGCGGCGGGCAGAAGGTACTATGGGAATACTACAGCCGAAATTCCCTGAGAGTTAGAATAACATGATGCCGAAAAACCGCGCACAGTTATCGGCATGCTCTACACCGCCTTGACTGTCACATCCGGGACGGCGCAGGCCTCGCCGCCGGCGAAGAGGCGGGAGCGGGTGAGGAAGCGTTTCTCGCGGCCGTTATCGAGCGAGAACATGCCGCCGCGGCCCGGAACGACATCGATGATGAGCTGCGTATGCTTCCACGCCTCGAACTGGCTGGCGCTGATATAGACCGGCACGCCGCCGATCTCGCCGAGTTTGACGTCGCTGTCGCCGACCATGAATTCATTGGCGGGATAACACATCGGCGAGGAGCCGTCGCAACAGCCGCCGGACTGGTGGAAGAGGATATCGGGATGATCGTGCTTGATCTCAGCAATCAGGTCAAGAGCTGCGTCGGTCGCGAGAACTCGCGGATCGCCGTTGACGGTGGCTTCCATCGGTCTTCCTCCAAAGTTTTGGGAGAGATGCCCCTCCCCAACCCCTCCCCACAAAGGGGAGGGGCTAAGCTGCCGCTTTGGCTCGCAGAACAACAAGCCGGATGCATGTGCTGCGCTCAACAGTGAATACGGCGAGAGCCGCACGTTAAGTCCCTTCCCCTTGTGGGGAGGGGTTGGGAGGGTTTTACGCCCTCACCACGCCTCAGAAGAAGCCGAGCGCCTTCGGGCTGTAGCTCACCAGCATGTTTTTAGTTTGCTGGTAATGCTCGAGCATCATCTTGTGGGTTTCGCGGCCGATGCCCGACTGTTTGTAACCGCCGAAGGCGGCATGGGCGGGGTAGGCGTGGTAGCAGTTGGTCCAGACGCGGCCGGCCTGGATCTCGCGGCCGAACCGATAGCAGCGATTGGCGTCGCGGCTCCAGACGCCGGCGCCGAGGCCGTAAAGCGTGTCGTTGGCGATTTCGAGCGCTTCCTTTTCGTCCTTGAAGGTCGTGACCGAGACAACCGGCCCGAAAATTTCCTCCTGGAACACACGCATTTTGTTGTGGCCCTTGAAGATCGTCGGCTTGACGTAATAGCCGTTCGCCAGATCGCCGCCGAGATCGTTGCGCGTGCCGCCGGCCAGCACCTCCGCACCTTCCTGCTTGCCGATGTCGAGATAGGCAAGGATCTTTTCCAGCTGCTCGGTCGAGGCCTGGGCGCCGATCATCGTCGCGCTGTCGAGCGGATTGCCCTGCTTGATCGCCTCGACGCGCTTGACGGCCTTTTCCATGAAGCGGTCGTAGATCGATTCCTGGACGAGGGCGCGGCTGGGGCAGGTGCAGACTTCGCCCTGGTTGAGAGCGAACATCGCAAAGCCTTCGAGCGCCTTGTCGAGGAAGTCGTCGTCCTCGGCCATCACATCGGCGAAGAAGATGTTCGGCGATTTGCCGCCGAGCTCCAGCGTCACCGGAATGAGGTTCTGGCTGGCATATTGCATGATCAGCCGGCCGGTCGTCGTCTCGCCGGTGAAGGCGATCTTGGCGATGCGGGCGCTGGTCGCCAGCGGCTTGCCGGCCTCGATGCCAAAACCGTTGACGATATTGAGCACACCGGGCGGCAGCAGATCGCCGACCAATTCGGCCCAGAGCAGGATCGAGGCGGGGGTCTGTTCGGCAGGCTTCAAGACGACGCAGTTGCCGGCGGCAAGCGCCGGAGCAAGTTTCCACGTGGCCATCAGGATCGGGAAGTTCCAGGGAATGATCTGGCCGACGACGCCGAGCGGTTCGTGGAAGTGATAGGCGACGGTATCGTGGTCGATCTCGCCGATCGAGCCTTCCTGGGCGCGGATGCAGGAAGCGAAATAGCGGAAGTGGTCGATCGCCAGCGGAATGTCTGCCGCCATGGTCTCGCGGATGGGCTTGCCATTGTCCCAGGTCTCGGCCTGGGCGAGCAATTCCAGCTTGTCCTCCATCCGCTGGGCGATCTTCATGAGGATATTGGAGCGCTCGGCAGCCGAGGTGCGGCCCCATTTCTCCTTGGCCGCATGGGCGGCGTCGAGCGCAAGATTGATGTCCTTTTCATCGGAGCGGGGAATGTCGCAGAGCTTGCCGCCGGTCACCGGTGTCAGGTTTTCGAAGTATTTGCCCCCGACAGGCTCGCGCCATTCGCCGCCGATGTAGTTGCCGTATTTCAGCTTGAACGGCGATTCGACGATTTTCTGATGAAGCATGTCATCCTCCCTTGATGGTCCAGGTTCCGAAGCGAACCAGTGGGAGGAAAATGTGCATGTTTTGGCGGAGGGAACAGGGCGGCCTTTCAATACCGCAGCGCACAGTGTCGCACGGATGCGACAGCTCGCGTCACGATCGAAGGCGTCGGTGGAACTTTCGGGCGCCTGGTCAGTGCAGGTCGAACTTCTTCATCTTCCGATGCAAGGTGGCGCGGCTAATGCCGAGGGCGACAGCCGCCTGCGAGACGTTGCCGCTGGTGCGTGACAGCGCCCGCAACAGGGCCGCCTTTTCCGCTTCGACGATCTCCTCCTGCTGCGAGACGCCGGCCTCATGCAGGGCATCGGCCGCCGGAATGCCGGCGGCGATCCGCTTGTCGTCCAGCTGCAGCGCGATGCGAGCAGCGCGCGTTGCTCCCAGCACCAGGTCATGCCGGTCGACGGCAAGCAGGGCGGCGGCGGAATTGACGCCGGCGGGAACCATCAGGAAACGGGCGCTGGGAAAAGCCGAGCGGAAGAGGTTGAGCTCGATGCGCATCGCCGCATCGCGCACGGTCTGCGTCAGGATGGTCAGCGTCATCTCGTTGACGTCTTCGCGGCAGGTAGAAATATCGAGGGCTGCGGCCACCCGGCCACGGTGATCGCGGATCGGTGCTGTGGTGCAGCTGAGGCTGGTATTGGCGCAGAAGAAATGCTGGTCGCGGAAGATGGCGACGGCACGCTCGTCGGCAAGCGCGGTGCCGATGCCGTTGGTTCCGATGCTCGCCTCGGTCCAGACCGAGCCGGTCCACAGGCCGAGTTCTTGGAACTCCTTGTCGTCGCCGGCAGCACCCCGACGCTCCAATGCAATGCCGTTCCTGTCGGTCAGAAGCAGGCAGCAGCCGGCCCTGCCGACGGTGGTGAAGAGACGATCGAGCTCTTCGGTCGCGCTGGCGATCAGCTGACCGGACTGTTCTCGGGCACGCCGGAATTCCTCATCGGTAACGCGCAGTGGCGCCCGTTCGTCTTCCGGAGCGAGCTGATGCATGGTCATGCATCGCCGCCAAGAGGCGACAACGGGAGAACTGGCTGCGGCGGAATCGCGCTGGGCAGAGGTGTAGACATGCTCGGCGTGTGCTGAGTGTTCGTGCATCGGCTCCTCCCACGGAACTTGAGCATAGTCTGAGGGAAAAGCGGTCGGTTTGCAATCGGCCGGTCCTAGACGGCCGGCGGCGTGCGGGTTTTTCAGACGAAGGCGGCAGAAATCACATTTCAGTGTTCGAACGCAGAGAGTGTAACAAAAGACCGCTCTCGCCCGTAGTTCTGTGCAGAAACAGCTTTTGCAGGGCGAGGAGATCCCGACCATGTTAAACAGACGATTGTTGCTGATGGGTGCCGCTTTCGGCGGGCTTGCGGTTCGTTTGGGGGCCGGCAAGGCGATCGCTGGCGAGACCTTTGCGGTGACGCACACAGAGGATGAATGGCGCAAGCTGCTGACGCCGGATCAATTTGTCATCCTGCGTCAGGCGGGGACGGAAAATCCCTTCACCAGCGCCCTGCTGCATGAGGAGCGGAAGGGCACCTTCGCCTGTGCCGGCTGCGACCAAAAGCTCTTTTCCTCGGCGACCAAATTCGACAGCGGAACCGGATGGCCGAGCTTTTGGGCACCGCTCGACCATGCTGTCGGAACCACAAACGACACCACTTTCGGGATGGCGCGCACGGCCGTCCATTGTAGTCGCTGTGGCGGCCATCTGGGCCACGTCTTCGATGATGGTCCGAAGCCAACCGGACTTCGCTACTGCATGAATGGCCTTGTCATGACGTTTCATCCAGCCTCGGCCTGATTCAGGGAAGGTCTTGTTTTCCGCTGAGTACCTGCGAGCGCCGGGGCCTATCTGTGCAGCCAGGCCTCGATGCCGCGCGCAGCGGCCCGGCCGGTCGCCAGGCAGGCAGTGAGGAGATAGCCGCCGGTCGGCGCCTCCCAGTCGAGCATTTCGCCGGCGACGAAGGTGCCTGGCAGCGCCTTCAACATGAAGCCGCCGTCGATGCCGCTCCAGCGGATGCCGCCGGCCGAGGAGATCGCCTCGGCGATCGGCCTCGTCTCGAGAACCGGGACTGGTAGGGCCTTGATCAGGCCGGCGAGACGTCCGGGATCGGTTCGATCGCGCTCGGGAGCGAGTTCCCGCAGCAATGCCGCCTTGACGCCGTCGAGGCCGGCACCTTTGCGCAGGCGGTTCGAGAAGCTCGATTTGGCGTCCTGCCGCGTGAGGTCGCGGTGCAGCCTTTCGACTGTCCGGCCGGGGGCGAGGTCGAGCGTCAGGGCGGCGCTGCCGCGGTTAAGCAGCCGGTCGCGGAGGCTCGCCGCATGAGCGTAGACCAGACTGCCCTCGATACCGCCTGCGGTGATGACGAATTCGCCAGGAAAGGTTCCGGCTTCGGAGGTGGCGACGACCGACTTCACCGGCTCGCCGGCGAAACGCTCGCGGAAGTTTTGGCTCCAGCCGACGACGAAACCGCAATTGGCGGGCTCGAAGGCGTCGATCTCGACACCCTTTTCCGATAACCACGGCAGCCAGCGCGCATCGGAGCCAAGGCGGGGCCAGCTTGCGCCGCCGAGTGCCAGCAGGGCGGCGTCGCACTGGACGATACTGCGTCCTTCCGGCGTTTCGAAAACATAGCCCTCATCGGCAAAACCGATCCAGCGATGGCGGGTGCGGAGCGTTGTGCCCTGCGCCTCCAATCGTCTGAGCCAGGCGCGCAGCAAGGGAGAGGCTTTCATTACCTTCGGGAACACTCGACCGGACGAACCAATGAAGGTCTCCGTCCCGAGCCCTGCCGCCCAATCCCTGATATCGCCAGGGGTAAAGGCATCCAGAGCCGGCCGCAGCCGGGAAGAAGCGGCGCCGAAGCGCGTGGCGAAACGGGCATAATCCTCGGAATGGGTAATGTTCAGTCCCGACTTGCCGGCCAGCAGAAACTTGCGGGCGAAGGTTGGCATGGCGTCGTAGACCGTCACCGCATGGCCGGAGAGCGACAGCAGTTCGGCGGCCGCCAGTCCCGCCGGGCCGCCGCCGATGATGGCCATTCGCTTCTGGTCCATGGATGTCTTTGCCCGATTCTTTCTGGTGCCGTTTTGGCGCGGCTGCGCCTTGCCCGCAAGGGCGGGTTCAGTGATGCGAATGCGTGCACTGGCCGTGGTCGGCGAGAACCTCGATGACGCGGCATTGATCGACGCGGCCGTGGCCGCAGCCTTCCACCATGGTTTCCAGCTCGGCCTTCAGCGCCATCAGGCTGCGGATGCGCTGCTCGACCTCGACGAGACGAGCCTTGGCGATAGCATCGGCCGAGGCGCAGGATTGGTGCGGATCATCCTGCAGGGTCAGCAGCGTGCGGATCGCCTCGATCTCGAAGCCGAGTTCGCGGGCATGGCGGATGAAGGCGAGGCGACTGATATCGGCAGGTTCGAAGGAGCGCTGGTTGCCTTCGCTGCGGCTCGGCGCCGCGAGCAGGCCGATGCTCTCGTAATAACGCACCGTCGGCACCTTGACGCCGCTCTGGCGGGCGGCTTCACCGATCGTGATCTTTTTCATGATTTTCCTCTTGCACCTCTAGTCACTAGAGGATGTAGGAGGGATGCTTCTGTTTGACAAGGAAGCGGATCATGGCAGAGAGCGAGACACGATATCGGGTTGGCGGCATGGATTGCGCCTCCTGCGCAACCAAGATCGATACGGCGGTCAGACGCGTGGCGGGTGTCGCCGATGTATCCGTCTCGGTGATGGCGGGCACGATGACTGTCCGGCACGATGGCAGCAGCGATCTCAAGGCGATCGAGAAGAAGGTAACCGGGCTTGGCTATTCCGTCGCGCCGCTTTCCGGAAACGCTGCGCCAGCACATGAACGCGGTCCGCAGCATCGTCACGACCATGGACATGATCACCGCGATCAGGCGGACCATGACCACGAACATGCGGTGCATGATCATGAAGGCCACGATCATGCAGGCCATAGCCATGACCATGCAAGTCATGACCACGACGATCATGGCGAGAAGGAAATCGAGGGGCTGCACGGGCACGACCATGCGCCAATGGCCGGTCCCTGGTGGCAGAGTGAGAAGGGTCGGCTGACCATCCTTTCCGGTGCGGCACTCGTTGTCGCCTACACCGTCGGCCATCTCGTGCCGGCGATTGCATCCTATGCCTTCATCGTTGCCATGCTGATCGGTCTGGTGCCGATCGCGCGGCGTGCCGTCATGGCCGCTTTCTCAGGCACACCGTTTTCGATCGAGATGCTGATGACGATCGCCGCCGTCGGCGCCGTCATCATCAATGCCGGCGAAGAGGCGGCAACCGTTGTGTTCCTGTTCCTCGTTGGCGAGCTGTTGGAAGGGGTGGCAGCGGGCAAGGCGCGCGAAAGCATCCAGTCGCTGACGTCGCTGGTGCCGAAGACCGCGCTACTCGAAGACAATGGGCAGACACGGGAGGTGCCAGCGGAAAGCCTTTCGGTCGGCGCCGTCATCGTGGTTCGCCCTGGCGACCGGATCTCGGCGGACGGCGTCGTTGTCTCCGGTGAGAGCGCGATCGACGAGGCGCCGGTGACGGGCGAGAGCACGCCGGTGCGCAAGGGCGTCGATGCCATCGTTTTTGCCGGCACGGTCAATGGCGATGCCGTGCTCAGGGTTCGCGTCACGGCGGCGGCTGCCGACAATACCATCGCCCGCGTCGTCAAGCTGGTCGAAGAGGCGCAGGAATCGAAGGCGCCGACCGAACGTTTCATCGATCGGTTCTCGCGTTACTACACGCCCGGCGTTGTGGTTGTCGCGGGGCTGGTGGCGGTCGTTCCGCCGCTTTTGTTCGACGGTTCGTGGAGCGAATGGGTCTATAAGGGCCTTGCCATTCTGCTGATCGGCTGCCCCTGCGCGCTTGTCATCTCGACGCCGGCGGCGATTGCTGCCTCGCTTTCATCCGGTGCGCGGCGCGGGCTGCTGATGAAGGGCGGCGCAGTGCTGGAAACGCTCGGCAAGGTGACGATGGTCGCCTTCGACAAGACAGGCACGCTGACGGAAGGCAAGCCTCAGGTGACCGATATCGTTTCCTTCGGATTGAGCGAGACGCAGGTCTTGTCGCGAGCGGCGGTGCTGGAGCAGGGCTCCAGCCATCCACTGGCGCTGGCGATCCTCAACCGCGCCAAGGCGGACGGCGTTCCCGTGCCGCCGGCCTCCGAGCTGGAAGCGCTGCCGGGCAAGGGTGTCAGCGGCAACGTCGGCGGTGAGACGCTCGATCTGCTGTCCCCATCCGCTGCTCGCGAGCGCGGGGCGCTCGATGGGGAAAAGGATGCACGCATCAGGGCGCTGAACGACGAGGGCAAGAGCGTGTCGGTGCTGCTCGTCAACGGTGTTGCGGCCGGCCTGATCGCCATGCGTGACGAGCCGCGTGAGGACGCCGAGGCCGGGCTCGCTGCGCTCAAATCAGCCGGCGTCAAGGCGATGATGTTGACGGGCGACAACAAGCGGACGGCAGCAGCCGTTGCCGGCATGCTCGGCATCGACTGGCGGGGCGAAATGATGCCGGAGGACAAGCAGCGGGTCGTCGGCGAATTGAAGCGCCAGGGCTTCATCGTCGCCAAGGTCGGCGACGGCATCAACGATGCTCCGGCGCTGGCCGCCGCCGATATCGGCATCGCCATGGGCGGCGGCACCGATGTGGCGCTGGAGACGGCCGATGCCGCCGTGCTGCACGGGCGCGTCGGCGACGTGGCGCGGATGATCGAACTGTCCAAACGGACGATGCGCAACATCCTGCAGAATATCAGCATCGCGCTCGGGCTGAAGGCGGTGTTCCTGGTGACGACGATTGCCGGCATCACCGGGCTCTGGCCGGCGATTCTCGCCGATACCGGTGCGACCGTGCTGGTGACGATCAACGCGCTGAGGCTGTTGCGGGTCGAGGGATAAACTCTCTTCGCAGCGACGATGCGGGCTGATCCGGAATCGACAATCGTAGAGCCGGCTATAGGCCGGCTCTCTTCGTTTCGGCCTTCTCGACAGCCTCTTTTCGTTAAGCCTTCGTTAGCCATGTTTTTCACAGGAACGTAGCGATTTCAAACCTGTCGTAACGCAATGCACAAACCATCCGTTGACGTGATTTCGGATTCGCGTACTATATCTAGTGTTCAAGGTTCCTTCGATTCGTGTCGGATCGCGGGCTAAGACGGGAATACGGTGCGTTTCGCCATGACGGCGCAGCAAGGCCGGAGCTGCCCCCGCAACTGTAAGCGGCGAGCAACTGTCCGATTTCAGGTCACTGAGGCATGATGCCTCGGGAAGGCTGGGGCAGGGTGCTTCGACCCGCAAGCCAGGAGACCTGCCTTGAACTAGATGTCCACGGGCGGGGTGTCCGGAAGGTCGCGTGAATGACAGCGGAATGATTCGCGCCTGTTACGCTGCCCCGAACGTCCGCATGAGCACTTCGGGGTTGAAGTCATGTCCAGAATATCAAGGCCGCCGCCCGCGCAAATCCCGAGAGGGATCGTATCAGGCGTTTAAACGCCGACTTTGCCAGATCACCAAATGTTGCCCCGGACGCTGCAAGGCGCCCGATCCCAGTCTTGCGTCCTGAATTCTTTGACATCACGAGGAACATGATGAGCGTTACCGTCTACAGCAAACCCGCCTGCGTCCAGTGCACCGCCACCTATCGCGCCCTCGACCGGCTGGGCGTCGATTACGACATCGTCGATATCTCGCAGGATACCGAAGCGCTCGATCGTGTCCGCAGCCTCGGCTACATGCAGGCGCCGGTCGTGATCGCCGGCGAGCGGCATTGGGCGGGTTTCCGCCCCGATATGATCAGCGCGCTCTCCTGACCCGAGGAAAAAGGCGATGGGGCTGATCGTTTATTATTCCAGCCGCTCCGAGAATACCCATCGCTTCGTCGCCAGGCTCGGACTGCGCGCGGCGCGCATTCCGGCTGGCGGCGCAGAGGCGTTCCCTATCCGCGAACCCTTCGTTCTCATTGTGCCGACCTACAGCGGCGACGGTGGCAAGGGTGCCGTTCCCAAGCAGGTGATCCGTTTCTTGAACGATGCGGAAAACCGAGGACATATCCGCGGCGTGATTGCCGCGGGCAACAGCAATTTCGGCGAGACATACGGGCTCGCCGGCGACGTGATCTCGCAAAAATGCCAGGTGCCTTACCTCTACAGGTTCGAGCTCATGGGCACGGCCGAGGATGTCGCCAACGTCAAACACGGAATGGAACAATTTTGGACACGGGAACAACTCTGACGCGGGATGCGGGCGCAAAACCGCATAACACTTTTGCTCATCCCGCCGGCGAACGCCCTTTGAAAGCGGCGGAGACGCTCGACTATCACGCGCTGAACGCGATGCTGAACCTCTATGACGACGAGGGGAAGATCCAGCTCGACAAGGACCGCATGGCGGCGAAGCAGTATTTTCTGCAGCATGTGAACCAGAACACCGTGTTCTTTCACAATCTGAGGGAAAAGCTCGATTACCTCGTCACCGAGGGTTATTACGAGCAGGAGGTTCTCGACCAGTATTCCTTCAATTTCGTCCGCGACCTGTTCGATCAGGCCTATGCGAGGAAATTCCGTTTTCCGACCTTCCTCGGCGCCTTCAAATATTACACCAGCTATACGCTGAAGACCTTCGACGGAAAGCGCTATCTCGAGCGCTACGAGGACCGCATCTGCATGGTGGCGCTGACCTTGGCGCGGGGTGACGAGGCCCTTGCCCGCGACATGGTCGACGAGATCATTTCCGGCCGTTTCCAGCCGGCAACGCCGACCTTCCTCAATGCCGGCAAGAAGCAGCGTGGCGAACTTGTCTCCTGCTTCCTGCTGCGCGTCGAGGACAATATGGAATCGATCGGCCGCTCGATCAATTCGGCGCTGCAGCTGTCGAAGCGCGGCGGCGGCGTGGCTCTGTCGCTGACGAATATCCGTGAGGCCGGCGCGCCGATCAAGCAGATCGAAAACCAGTCCTCCGGCATCATCCCGGTCATGAAGCTGCTCGAAGACTCGTTCTCCTATGCCAATCAGCTGGGTGCGCGCCAGGGCGCGGGCGCCGTCTATCTCAACGCCCATCACCCCGACATTATGCGCTTCCTCGACACAAAGCGCGAAAATGCCGACGAGAAGATCCGCATCAAGACGCTGTCGCTCGGCGTCGTCGTGCCCGACATCACCTTCGAACTCGCCAAGAACAACGAGGATATGCATCTGTTCTCGCCTTACGACGTGGAGCGCGTTTACGGCGTGCCCTTCACCGAGATTTCGGTGACGGAAAAGTACCGGGAGATGGTGGCGGACGCTCGCATCTCGAAGAAGAAGATCAAGGCGCGTGAATTCTTCCAGGTGATCGCCGAGATCCAGTTCGAGAGCGGTTATCCCTACATCATGTTCGAGGATACGGTGAACCGGGCCAACCCGATCGCCGGGCGCATTTCGATGAGCAATCTCTGCTCCGAGATCCTGCAGGTCAGCAAGGCAAGCGAATACAACGACGACCTCTCTTACAAGCACCTCGGCAAGGATATTTCCTGCAATCTCGGCTCGCTGAATATCGCCGCGGCCATGGATTCCACCGATTTCGGCAAGACGATCGAGACCTCGATCCGGGCGCTGACGGCGGTCTCCGACATGAGCCACATCGCCTCGGTTCCCTCGATCGAAAAGGGCAACGACGAGAGCCATGCGATCGGCCTCGGCCAGATGAACCTGCACGGCTATCTTGCCCGCGAACGCATCTTCTACGGCTCGGAGGAAGGCGTCGATTTCACCAATATCTATTTCTATACGGTGACCTATCACGCGATCCGCGCCTCGAACCTGTTGGCGGTCGAACGGGGCCAGAGCTTCAAGGGCTTCGAAAATTCGAAATATGCCTCCGGTGACTATTTCGACAAATATACCGAGCAGGAATGGAAGCCGGCGACCGGGAAGGTGCAGGCGCTGTTCGACAAATCCGGAATCCATATTCCGACGCAGGAGGATTGGGTGGCGTTGAAGGCGGCGGTCATGACTTCCGGCCTCTATAATCAGAACCTGCAGGCAGTGCCGCCGACGGGCTCGATCTCCTACATCAACCACTCGACCTCCTCGATCCATCCGATCGTCTCGAAGATCGAGATACGCAAGGAAGGCAAGATCGGCCGCGTCTACTATCCGGCGCCGTTCATGACCAACGACAATCTCGATTACTATCAGGACGCCTATGAGATCGGCGCGGAGAAGATCATCGATACCTATGCGGCGGCGACCCAGCATGTCGACCAGGGCCTGTCGCTGACCCTGTTCTTCCGCGACACGGCAACGACGCGCGATATCAACAAGGCGCAGATTTACGCCTGGAAGAAGGGCATCAAGACCATCTACTACATCCGCCTTCGCCAGATGGCGCTGTCCGGCACCGAGGTGCAGGGCTGCGTATCTTGTACGCTTTGATTTTGGGCTGCTGGCCGAGAGTTTCGAGCTTGTAGCCCCCTCCTCTCCCCAGCGGGGAGAGGGCAGGGTGAGGGGGCTCCGCACTCCGTTAGAATTTGTCGAAGAAAGACCACCCAATGAACATATCCATCAAGCCAATCTCCCGCATGCGCGCCATCAACTGGAACCGCATCGAGGACGATAAGGATCTCGAGGTCTGGAACCGGCTGACCGGCAATTTCTGGCTGCCGGAGAAGGTGCCGCTGTCCAACGACATTCCCTCTTGGGCGACGCTGACGGCGGCCGAGCAGCAGTTGACCATCCGCGTCTTCACCGGGCTGACGCTGCTCGACACGATCCAGAACGGCGTCGGCTCCATCAGGCTGATGGCGGATGTGGTAACGCCGCATGAGGAGGCGGTGCTTTCCAACATCTCCTTCATGGAGGCGGTGCATGCGCGTTCCTATTCCTCGATCTTCTCGACGCTGTGCTCGACGCCCGATGTCGACGATGCCTATCGCTGGTCGGAGGAGAACGAGTTCCTGCAACGCAAATCGGCGCTGATCATGGAGCAGTATGGTTCCGGCGATCCCTTGAAGAAGAAGGTCGCCAGCGTCTTCCTCGAAAGCTTCCTGTTTTATTCCGGCTTCTACCTGCCGATGTACTGGTCGAGCCGCGCCAAGCTTACCAACACGGCAGACATGATCCGGCTGATCATCCGCGACGAGGCGGTGCACGGCTATTATGTCGGCTACAAATTCCAGCGCGGACTGGAGCGGCTTTCCGAGGAGAGACGGCAGGAGATCAAGGATTTCGCCTTCGACCTGCTGCTCGAGCTCTACGACAACGAAGCCAGATATACCGAGGCGCTCTATGACGGCGTCGGGCTGAGCGAGGACGTCAAGAAATTCCTGCATTACAATGCCAACAAGGCGCTGATGAACCTCGGCTACGAGGTGCTTTTCCCGGCCGAGGCCTGCAAGGTCAATCCGGCGATCCTGTCGGCGCTTTCGCCGAATGCCGACGAGAACCATGACTTCTTCTCCGGCTCCGGTTCCTCCTATGTGATCGGCAAGGCTGTTGCGACCGACGACGAGGACTGGGATTTCTGAGGCTTTATCGCAGTCGGCCCTTATCATTTGCTTCCCCATCGCCCACATTCAGCGGAAATGAAGTCGATCCTCGCCGAAGATGTGGCGCAGCGGAGTTTTTAATGTCGTCTTTTCCAAACAAGGCCGGAACTGCCGCCGAAGCGGACGATGGCGTCTGGCCGATCCGCAGGAGACGGATTCTCGACTGGCTGGTGAACGAGACGCGCGGTGAGCGCTTCATCGACAATATCCTGGTGGAAATGTGCGGGAAGCTGGTGGCGGCAGGCGTGCCGGTGGCCCGCGCAACCCTGCATTTCCGGACGAACCATCCGCAATGGATCGGGGCGCGCATCCTCTGGAAAGAGGGGCTCACCGATGCGAAAATCAACACCTTTGCCTATGGCGTCGAGAACACGCCGGAGTTCCTGACCAGTCCCGTCAACGCGATCCATCAGGGTGCGGAGGAGGTGCGCAGGCAGCTGGAAGGTACAGCCGCAGGCGGCTTGGATTCATTCTATCAGGAACTGCATGACGACGGCCTGACCGAGTATATCGCCTGGCCGCTCGAGCATACCTTCGGCAAACGGCATGTGGCGACATTTTCCACCAGCCGGCCGGGCGGCTTCGAGCGCGCACACGTCGATTTCCTGCGCGATCTTCTGCCGGCCCTGACCCTTGTCAGCGAAATCAGGCTGAAGAACATCATGGCGCGTACACTGCTGCAGACCTATGTCGGGCCGCATGCAAGTGAGCAGATCCTGTCGGGCGTGACGACGCGTGGCAGCGGCGCCACCGTCGGCGCGGCGATCATGATCTGCGACCTGCGCGACTTTACGGCAATCTCCGATCTCTGGCCGCGCGACGATGTCATCCATCTGCTCAACGATTATTTCGATGCGATATCGGATCCGATCGAACGGTATGGTGGCGAGATCCTCAAGTTCATGGGCGACGGGTTGCTGGCGATTTTCCCGCTGAGCAAGGAAACGGCCTGCGCCGATCTGCTGCAGGCGATCCGCGAAGGGCAGGCGTCGATGGCCGAACTGAACGAGGAGCATGTGCGCATGGGGCGCGATCCGCTGCGCTACGGCGTCGGCGTGCATGTCGGCGACGTCATGTACGGCAATATCGGCTCACGCCGCCGGCTCGATTTCACCGTCATCGGCCCGGCGGTCAATGTCGCCTCGCGGCTGGAAAGCCTCACCAAGGAGGTCAAGCGCCCAGTGCTCTTGTCGCGGGCCTTCGTCGAAATGGCGGACTGCGCCAAAGACATGGACAGTCTCGGCACCTACCCGCTGCGCGGGCTCGGAGAGCCTGTTGATGTCTTTGCTTTCCCGGAGCGATAGGAAGCAGGCAGAGTCAGACGCCGCGTTTGTTGCCCCACAGCAGCACGTGCAGCTGCGGCAGCACGCGTGGCGTAAACCATCGATCGGCGGTCACCTTTTCGACCAGCCAGTGCATCCGGTCCATCACGCCGTCGATATCGATGCGGGCATCGTCGTCATCGGGCGGCGGCGGCGTATGATTGCCCGGCTGAAGGAACAGGGGAATATAGGGATAGCGCTCGCCCGCCTCCAGGGCGAAGGCGTAGTCTTCATCGTCGAAGACGACGATTTTCAAGACGACTTCCGGCCCGCCGGCGGCGAGACGAAGACAGTCGTCGACCTGATCCCAATCCGTCAGCATTCCGCTTGACGGCGGCTTGGGGCTCAAGACCAGCATGTCGAGATCGCGGAACCAGTCCCGGGCGACACTCCCCTGCGTTTCCAGGGCGAAACGATATCCTTGCGAATGCCCGAATTCGATCAATGGCCCGAGCGGCTGGATCGCGGGATTGCCTCCGGAAAGGGAAACCGTCAGAGGCCTGCCTCCGGAGAGCTTTGTCACTTCCTGCCAGATCGCCTCGACGGACATCGAAAGCCATTGATCCCGAAAGGCGCTATCGACCGCATGAAGGCTGTCGCACCAGGAACAGCGATAGTCACAGCCGCCGGTCCTGACGAACACCGTCGGCAGACCGATCAACGCGCCTTCGCCCTGTATGGTCGGGCCGAAGATCTCGCTGACGCGAATGGTCTCCCCGCTCACGGCCTATACTCCGCCCAGGTCTTCGGCGTCTCGCTGACGCGGACGGAGGATGTCTCCGGGAAGCGCTCTTTGCACCAGTCGTAGAAATGCTTTGCCAGGAACTCGGAGGTGACTTTCGAATGGCCGAAGACCTCGTTCAGGTGGCGATGATCGAGGGACTCGTCGATATGGCGCTTGAGCGGCGAAAGGTCGTGATAGTCGCGAACAAAGCCGTCATCGTTCAGGCTTTCGGCGGAGAGCTCAACGACCACGATGTAGTTGTGGCCGTGCAGCCTGGCGCATTGATGGTCGGCCGGCAGATGATCCAGCTGGTGCGAAGCGGAGAGATGGAACTCCTTGGTGATGCGGTACATCAACGCACCTCCGCAGCAGAATATTGCGACACCGCCGCTTTCCAGAAATCCTGGTCTTCATATTCCGTGGGATCGGCAATACCGGCGAGATGGAAAGCCTCGCGGCGTTCGACGCAGGTGCCGCAGCGCCCGCAATGAAGCCTGCCGCCCTTGTAGCAGGACCATGTTTCCGCAAACGGAGTCGCATGTTTCTCGCCGTCGGTAACGATCGCCGCTTTCGAAACATCGACATAGGGCGCAAGCAGTCTGACGCTGGCATAACCGTCCAGTGCCTCGTTCTGCATGCGCTGGAAGGCGTCGATGAAGCCCGGCCGGCAGTCGGGGTAGATGAAGTGGTCGCCGCCATGCACGGCGACGGCGACGGCATCTGCCTTCTGCGCTGCGGCCAGGCCAAATGCGATGGCCAGCATGATGGCGTTGCGGTTCGGCACCACGGTGGCCTTCATGGTCTCCTCGGCATAATGACCATCCGGAACCTCGATGTTATCGGTCAAGGCCGATCCGCTTAGATGGCCGCCGATGGCGGCGATGTCGATGATATGATGGGGACGGCGAGGCGCGCGGCGCACCGGGCGGCGAAATCGAGTTCCTTGCGATGCCGCTGGCCGTAGTCGAAGGAGACGAGGCCGATAAGCTGTTGTTCCGCTGCGATCTTGTGGGCAAGCGAAACGGAGTCGAGTCCGCCGGAGCAGACGACGATAGTCTTCATAGTTTGGATCCCTTGTTTTGACCGGGTGGGCTGCGACCGGATTACGGCGTGCTTTTAGGGCAAATCACCCGTGTTGGGAATAGCCTTCAGAGGGCTTGATCGACCGGGAAATTGATCTGCGGCGGCAGCAGCAGATGCAGGTCTTCGGCGTCGGCATTGTTGATGCGCTGCAGCAGCATGCGGCCGAGATCCTCGCCCGCCGCCGTCAGGTCCTCGTGGATCGTGTCGACCTTCGGCTGCAATTGGGTGAGAAGGCGCGACGTTTCCTTGGCGACGATGTCGTAATCGACCGCGAGTGTTCGGCCGGCGTCGCTCATGCCGCTGATGACGGCGAGTGCTGAGACTTCGCCGGGACAGATGAAACCATCGGGCGCTTCCAGAGCGGCGGCGCGGCTGGAGATGAAATCGCGCAGCACATCCGCCGGCGTATCGAGATCGACCGTTTCGGGTATCTCATAGGCAATGCCTGCCTCCCGCACAGCCGTCATGAAGCCGTGCAGGATATGCTGGCAGAAGGTCAGCCGTTTCGGCGGCAGGACCACGGCCACCTTTTTGCGGCCCTTTGCGATCAGCCGGCGCGTCGCCTCGTAGGCAAAGGTGAAATTGTCGTAGTCGACATAAGGGTGCGGCGTCGAAAATTCCGTGCGGCCGTGGCAAATGAAGGGAAAGCCGGTTTCGAGCAGCAGGCGGACGCGGGCATCGAGCGGTTCGGTTCGCGTGAAGATCAGCCCGTCGGCGAGGTGGTTGCGGACGATATATTCGGCGGCCTCGACATCGGTCGTCGACAGGAAGTTCGGGGCGACGACGAGATGGTAGGAAGTCTCCTTCAGCGCCTTGGCAATGCCGTACATGATCGAGGTGCTGAAACCGACGACTTCCTCATGCGAATCGAGCAGGATGGCGATCACATTGGTGCGGCCGGTCTTCAGGCGCTGCGCGGCCCGATCAGGGAGATAGCCGATCTCGCGGGCGATGCGGTGCACGCGCTGGCGGGTTTCCAGCGAAATCTGCGGTGCATCGGAGAGCGCCCGCGACACCGTCGTCACGGCAAGGCCGGCGATCGTGGCGATCGTTCGCAAGGTCGGCTTGCCGCGCTTATGCGTGATCTCGAGATTTTCGCCGCTTCGCGGCCAGGACGGTTCGGTCACTCTCGGCTTTCCATGCTGGAATTGGCGATACAATAACACGATGACTCCGACGCGCAATCGAGGAATGAAAACGTTTTAAATTTTAACGATCTGTTAGCCAAATCAAAAATATCTATAAAATTCAATCATATATAGAAATAACCATATTTTTCTCGGGAGTCGAGAAAGGGCTTGACGATCAGCGACTTATAACGTTTTAAATTAGCAACCGCGCAGAGGAGCGCGGCCGTATGTCGACCGTCGCAACGGCGGAAAGCATCGGGCGGCAGGGAGGGCCCGCCGCCGATTTTCAAATGGGAGGAAATTCATGCGCAAGTTTTTGAGCTCGGCGGCTGTTGCCGTCGTGATGATGGCTGGCCTCGGTGCGGCGCAGGCAGCCGACGTGAAGGAAGTGCAGATGCTGCACTGGTGGACGTCGGGCGGCGAGGCGGCGGCCTTGAACGTTCTGAAGCAGGATCTGTCGAAGGAAGGCTTTGCCTGGAAGGACGTTCCGGTTGCCGGCGGCGGCGGTGATGCGGCGATGACGGCGCTGAAGGCGATGGTGGCGGCCGGCACCTATCCGACCGCCTCGCAGATGCTGGGTTATACCGTGCTCGATTATGCCCAGGCGGGCGTCATGGGCGACCTGACCGAGACGGCGAAGAAGGAAGGCTGGGACAAGTCGGTGCCGGCGGCGCTGCAGAAGTTCTCCGTCTATGACGGCAAATGGGTCGCAGCCCCCGTCAACGTCCACTCGGTCAACTGGCTGTGGATCAACAAGGCTGTGATGGACAAGATCGGCGGCACTGAGCCGAAGAGCTTCGACGACCTGATCGCGCTGCTCGACAAGGCCAAGGCTGCCGGTGTGATCCCCTTGGCGCTCGGCGGCCAGAACTGGCAGGAAGCGACGATGTTCGATTCCATCGTGCTGTCGACCGGCGGCCCGGAGTTCTACAAGAAGGCCTTCAACGACCTCGATGAGGAGTCGTTGAAGTCGGACACGATGAAGAAGTCCTTCGACAATCTGGCGAAGATCGTCAAATACGTCGACCCGAACTTCTCCGGCCGCGACTGGAACCTCGCGACCGCCATGGTCATCAAGGGTGATGCGCTGGTGCAGGTGATGGGCGACTGGGCCAAGGGCGAATTCGTCGCCGCCAAGAAGACCCCGGACAAGGACTTCCTGTGCTACCGCTTCCCCGGCACCGATGGCAGCGTCGTCTACAACTCCGACATGTTCGGCATGTTCAACGTCCCCGACGACCGCAAGGCGGCGCAGGTGGCGCTGGCGACGGCGACGCTGTCGAAGAGCTTCCAGTCGGCCTTCAACGTCGTCAAGGGTTCGGTGCCGGCCCGCACTGACGTTCCCGACACCGACTTCGACGCCTGCGGCAAGAAGGGCATCGCCGATCTGAAGGCGGCCAATGAGGGCGGCACGCTGTTCGGCTCGCTGGCGCAGGGCTATGGCGCCCCGCCGGCGATCGCCAATGCCTATAAGGACGTCGTCTCGAAGTTCGTCCACGGCCAGATCAAGAGCTCCGACGAAGCCGTCAAGCAACTCGTCCAGGCGATCGACGACGCCCGCTGAGACCGCTGAGATCTGTCGATGAATATGCTTCCCCGCGCGATCGCGCGGGGAGGCTTCAGGCTCCGCAGCGATCATTGCCGGGCCGATCCTGCGGGAAGGGAGATGATATCCATGAGCACAGTTGCCACCACCGATCCGGTTCTGACGCCGCGGCATTCGACGGCGATCTCGTTGCGGGGCCGGCTGCAGGATGCGCTGCCGAAGATCGTGCTGGCGCCGAGCTTCGTCATCACCCTCATCTTCGTCTACGGCTTCATCGTCTGGACGGCCTACCTGTCCTTCACCAATTCCAAGACCTTCCCGTCTTATGCGTTGACCGGGCCACGCGCCTATCAGCGGCTGTGGCGCTGGACCTTCGAGAGCGATCCGCCGTCCTCCTGGTATACCTCGATCACCAACATGGCGATCTTCGGCTTCCTCTATGTCGGCATTTGCCTGGCGCTCGGCCTGCTGCTTGCCATCCTGCTCGACCAGAGGATCCGCGGCGAGGGGCTGCTCAGGCCGATCTTCCTCTATCCGATGGCGCTCTCTTTCATCGTCACCGGGGTTGCCTGGAAATGGTTCCTCGATCCCGGCCTCGGGCTGGAGCAGACGCTGCACCACTTCGGCTGGACGAGCTTCCACTTCGACTGGATCAAGAACAAGGACTTCGTCATCTACACCGTTGTCATCGCCGGTGTCTGGCAGGCGTCTGGCTTCGTCATGGCGATGTTCCTGGCAGGCCTTCGCGGCATCGACGGCGAGATCATGAAGGCGGCGCAGATCGACGGCGCCTCGCCCTTGCAGCTTTATCGCCGCATCGTCATTCCGCTGTTGCGGCCGATCTTTCTCTCCGCCTTCATCGTGCTCGCCCATATGGCGATCAAGTCCTACGACCTGGTGGTGGCGCTGACCTCGGGCGGGCCGGGCGGCTCGGCCTGGCTGCCGTCCAACTTCATGTATGAATACACCTTCAAGCGCAACGAAATGGCCGTCGGCTCGGCCAGCGCCATCATCATGCTGATGACGATCTCGGCGATCATCGTCCCCTATCTCTATTCCGAACTGAAGGAGAAGGCCCGATGAGCAGTGTCACCGCCTCGACCGTACCTTCGACCGCACCGCTTTCACAAAGCAGCGACAGCAGAAATAACAACACACGCTGGATCGGCCGCCTGGTGATCTACGGCCTGCTGACGATCTTCGCCATCCTCTATCTGATGCCGCTCTTCGTCATGCTCACGACTTCGTTCAAGACGATGGACGAGATCCAGGGCGGCAACATGCTGGCGCTGCCGCAGGCGCCGACCTTCGATCCCTGGGTGAAGGCCTGGGGCGAGACCTGCGTCGGCCTGACCTGCGCCGGCATCAAGGGCTACTTCTGGAACTCGATCAAAATGGTGGTGCCGGCTGTGGCGATTTCCACCATCATGGGGGCGCTGAACGGTTATATCCTGACCAAATGGCGCTTCCCCGGCCATACGCTGGTGTTCGGGCTGATGCTGTTTGCCTGCTTCATCCCGTTCCAGTCGGTGCTTCTGCCGATGGCGACCATTCTCGGCTCGCTCGGCCGCTTCGGGGTGACGCTGCAGAACGCCACCGGCTGGAACTTCGGCTTCGGCAATTCGACCGTCAACCTGGTCTTCGTCCATGTCGTCTATGGCTTGGGCTTCACCACGCTGTTCTTCCGCAATTTCTACGAGGCTTTCCCGACCGAGCTGGTCCGCGCCGCCCAGGTCGACGGCGCCAGCTTCTTCCAGATCTTCCGCCGCATCATGCTGCCGAATTCGCTGCCGATCATCGTCGTCACGGTGATCTACCAGTTCACCAATATCTGGAACGACTTCCTGTTTGCCTCGGCCTATGCCGGCACCGGTGACTCCATGCCGATGACGGTGGCGCTCAACAATGTCGTCAACACCTCAACGGGGGTGGTCGAATACAATGTCAACATGGCGGCGGCGATGATCGCGGCCGTTCCGACGCTCATCGTCTATATCCTCGCCGGCCGCTACTTCGTGCGCGGTCTGATGGCGGGCGCAGTCAAAGGGTAAGTCATGGCCTTCCTGGAAATCTCCGGTCTCAGAAAACGCTTCGGCGCCGTCGACATTCTCAAGGGCATCGACCTCGAACTCGAAAAGGGCGGCTTTCTCGTGCTGGTCGGCCCGTCCGGCTGCGGCAAGTCCACGCTGCTCAACACCATTGCCGGGCTGGAGACGATCACCTCTGGCGATATCAGGATCGACGGGCGCGCCATCAACGGCCTGCATCCGTCCAAGCGCGACATCGCCATGGTGTTCCAGTCCTATGCGCTCTATCCCAACATGACGGTGGCGGGCAATATCGCCTTCGGCATGGAGATCCGCGGCGTTCCGAAGGAAGAGCGGGCCAAGGCGATCAAGCAGGTCTCCGACATGCTGCAGATCGGCCATCTGCTCGACCGCAAGCCGAGCCAGCTGTCCGGCGGCCAGCGCCAGCGCGTCGCCATGGGCCGGGCTTTGGTGCGCAATCCGCAGGTCTTCCTGTTCGACGAGCCCTTGTCCAATCTCGACGCCAAGCTGCGCGTCGACATGCGCACCGAGATCAAGCGGCTGCATCAGCGCATGGGCACCACCTTCGTCTATGTCACCCACGACCAGATCGAGGCGATGACGCTGGCGACCAAGATCGCCGTGCTCAAGGACGGGGTGCTGCAGCAGTTCGGCACGCCGGCCGAGATCTATAACAGCCCGGCCAATCTCTTCGTCGCCGACTTCATGGGATCGCCGGCGATGAACCTGCTGACCGCCACCGTCGAGAACGGCGCCGGCGGCCTTGCCGTCGCACTGGAGCGGCCGAATGGCGCGCCGCTCAGACTGCCAGTTGTTTCCGGCAATCACGGCCTGTCTTCCTATGCCGGCCGCCAAGTGATCTTCGGCATCCGCCCCGAAGCCTTGACCGATCCTGACGGAGCCGACCGCAAGGCGCGCTCGCTGACCGAGGACGATTGCCTGATCGAGGTCGTCGAGCCGGCCGGCTCCGACACCTTTGCCGTCACCAAGCTCGGCGGCAAATCCGTCGTCGCCCGCCTGCGCGCCGATGCCGGCATCGCGCCCGGACAGAACACCCGCCTTGCCTTCAATCTCGACAAGGCCGTGTTCTTCGATCCCGACAGCCAGCTCAGGATTTCGTGACAGCCGTCAGGCGGCGGCCGTCACAGTGAGGGTCACCGGCGCAAAACGCGAGGAGACCGCTTCGACGGTAATTTCGCCCACGAGCCCCGTCGCCTCCAGCCAGAAGCCGGCGGTGCCGCCCTGCAGCGGCAAATTGGTCGGGCCGACGATCTTTGCAGGCCCATGTACCTTCAGCGAAATGCTGTCGTTCATGAACGGCAGGCGCTGGCCGCACTGGTCGAGGGCGCGGATGATGATGCGGGTGCTGTCGCGTTCGCGGGCTTTCAGCGTCAAGCTGTCGGCGACGATTTCCAGCGTCGTCGGCAGCGGATCGGCCGCGAGCGTCAGGCTCGTTACCGGCTCGCCCCCGATATAACCGGTCAAGGTGCCGTCGATCCATTCGAGGCCCCAGGTGCCGAGCTCGTCGGCGGTGAAGTGGCGATGGTCGAGCACGACAGGCGGATGCGGCAGATGCGGATAATTCTCGCGGTCCGGGCCGATGCGCTTGCTGAGGCCGCCATATTGCAGTTCGACCTCGTCGCAATTGGTCAGGATGATCAGCGGCAGCACGCCGCCGATATTGCGCTCGCCGCGCGCCCAGAAGGTCGCCGGCTTCATGACGATCTCCTCGGACGGGTCGCACTGGCTGATATAGGCATAGGCCGCGAATTTCGGCTCGCGGAACATGTCCATGACGCCGTGATAGCAGATGCGGTCGCCGGAGCCGAAATCCTTGTGAGTGTTGTAATCGAACATGCACCAGCCGATGGCGCCCGAAATATCGGGATCGCCATAGGCGGCGTTCAGCACCTCGAGATGACGGCGCACATGCTCGGCCTGGCGCTGCTCCTGGTCATAGATCTTCGTCGGGTGCATGTGACCGTTGAACTCGGTGATGAGGTACGGCACCTTGCGGGACAGGCCCGTATTTTCCTGCTGGCCGCGCAGCACGGTGCGCGGGCGGTTGGCGCCCGGCAATTCCTCATTGCCGAGGATGAAGTCGTTCATCGTATAGACGTCCTCGAGCAGTTCGCTCTCGGTGATATAACGCACGCCGCCGGTCTGGCGGGTGCTGTCTAGCTCACGGGCGAGGCGATTGGTCTCGACATAGAAATCGTGACTATCCTGGAACTCGTCGATGCGCACGCCCCAGATGATGATCGAGGGATGGTTCCAGTCGCGCTCGATCATCCGGCGAACGTTTTCGATCGATTCCTTTTGCCAGTCGGCATCGCCGATATGCTGCCAGCCGGGGATTTCCTCGAAGACCAGCAGGCCGATCGCGTCGCAGCGGTCGAGGAACCATTTCGATTGCGGATAATGCGAGGTGCGGACGATATTGCACTTCAGCACGCTCTTCATGATATCGGCGTCACGCTCCTGGGCGGACCGGCCGGCGGCATAGCCGACATAGGGGAAAGACTGGTGGCGGTTGAGGCCGCGCAGCTTCAGCGGTTTGCCGTTGAGAAGGAAACCTTCCGGCGTGAATTCAGCGGTGCGGAAGCCGAAGCGGGTAGAGATACGGTCGGAGCCGTGCTCGGTCCTGAGTTCGACGGTGACCTCGTAGAGGGTGGGATCGGTGATGTCCCAGAGCGTGATGCCGGTGAGGCCGCCAAAGGAAAGCCTGGTGCGGTCGCCGATCGTCTCGGTCGCCGCGGTGGCGATCACCGTACCGTCCGCCTGCTTCAGTGTGGCGGTGACGGTTGCCGAGAAGCTGCGGCCCTCGGGATTGGCGATATCGACGCGGATGGCCGCCGATTTTTCCGGGGCAAGCACGTCGGTGGTTTCGATCTTGAGATTGCGGATCGAGACGGGGTCGGTGACCTTCAGCCAGACGTCGCGGTAGATGCCGGCATAAGTCAGATAATCGATGCGGCCGCCGAAGGGCGGGATCTCAGGGTTTTCGCTGCCGTCGATCTTGACGGTCACCAGGTTCTCGCCCTTGACGAGCTTACCGGTGAGGCGGGCCTCGAAAGGGGTGTAGCCGTCCTTATGGGCAATGATCTCTTCGCCGTTCAGATAGACGACGCTGTCGGCCATGGCGGCGTCGAAGACGAGCGACACCTCGCGGCCCTCGAATTCCGGCAGCCAGCGCAGCACCTTCTGATAGGTGAAGGCGCGCTGATAGCTCCTTTCGTCGAAATAGTTGAAGGGCAGTTCGACGGCGGTATGGGGCAGGCTGACCGACTTGGCGGCGTCGAAGCTTTCGAGCAGACGCTGTCCGAAGCCCTCATGGAAACTCCAGCCTTCGTTGAAGGAAACGACCGAACGCATCTCAGGCTCTCCCGATCACGGCATCAGGAGTGCTGCGGCGCCTTTCGGCGCGTGAAAATCGGGTCATGCTATTCCTCCTTGATGCAATTGATAGGTGAGCCTTAGAACATGATGCCGAAAAGGCCAAGCCGGGCAGATACTAGGCGGTCGAGCCCCAGCGGGCGGTGCAGGTGAGGGCGATGCTGTGCGGGCCTTCGATCTCGGCGTCATGGCGTTCGATTAGTTCGACGACGGCGTCGATGAATGCGACGTGGTCGAGGCTCAGCGTGGTGAGATCGTTGCAATCCCAGGCGGCCATGGCGATGCCATCCTGGCCGACGATGGCAATGTCGTCGGGCGTGTTTTTGCCGAGCACGCGGCGGGCCGCATCGCGTGCCCCGATCGCCATGACGTCGTTGCCGCAGATGATGGCGTCGACCTTGTCGCGATGCAGCAGCAGCACGGCTTCCTTGAAGCCGGAATCATAGGAATAATCCCCAAAAGCCTGGGCTGCGAAAGAGAGGCCGCGCTTGGCCAGCGCATCGGCGAACCATTTGCGCCTGAGCTTGTCGATCCAGCTTGAATTGGTGCCGGAGAGATAGGCAAAGCGCTTCTTGCCGTCGCGGACGATCTTGTCGATGATCTCGTCGGCGGCCGCGGAGCCATCGATGCGGATGCTGGAGACGTTTTCGTTTTCGAGCGGTTCGAAGGAGACGATGATCGGCTTCGTCGTATGGAAGATGTCGACGGCATCCTGCATCGACACCATGTCGGAAAAGACGACGACGTGATCGACCTGATAGGTGGAGGCAAGCCGCATCAGCTGCAACCGGTCGGAATGATCGGCGCAGCAGAGGATGATCGGCAGCAATTGCCGCGCCTGCAGGCGGTGGACGAGAAGCTGCTGTTCTTCGGCCTCGCACGGATTGCCGATTGCGTTGACGACGAGCGCGACCAGCCGCGAGCGCTGGTTGTTCAGCGAGCGGGCGATTGCATTCGGCTGGTACCCATGTTCACGCGCGACGGCGAGAATGCGGTCGCGCGTCGCGCTGCCAATGCGCGAATCCGGCGAGAAGGCGCGGGAAATGGTGGCGGAGGAAACGCCGGCGAGTTTCGCCAGCTCCTTCGAGGTGATCCGCCGTCTGTTCATTCCGCTCATCTGCGCCTATTGGGCGACGATCCTGACGGAGGCGCCGCCGGCCGCTGCCGATTCCTTGATTGCGTCCCATAGCCTAGCGAATCTGAGGCCCATTTCAACGGAGCCGGAGTTTTCCATTTTTCCCGCGCGAATGGCGAGGAAATTTTTCATCGGATTGCCGAGAATCTCGGCTTCCTCGCGCGGCTCGGCGTTGCGGCCGACGCTGATCTCGCGCCAGGCGCCCCAGGCATCGATGCGCACGATCGCCTTGGAATAGAAGAAGGTGATGTGGGAGGCGCAGCCGGGAGGGCCTTCCCCGGCGGCCGTCAGCGTTGCCAGGGCGCCGTTCTTCAGCCGGGCGGAGACGGCTGTTGATATATCGACCTTTTTGCCGTGATTGGCCATGTAGGCCGAAACGCTGTCGAAATCGGAATTGGCCAGCAGGCAGACGGTGTTCATCATATGGGCGCCAGTATCGAACATGAAGCCGCCGCCAGAAATCTCGGGCTGCTGTTTCCAATGGCCGTCATAATTGGACGACCAGCTTTCCCAAATCATGCCCGATATGGCGATCAGCTCACCGAATTCGCCGGAAAGCGCCCGCCGGCGCGTGTCGAGCACCAGCGGCGACAGACCGCCCTGGAAAGCGGTGACGATGGTAACGCCGCTCTTCTTCTGCGCCGCGATCAGCCGCTCGGCCTCGGCGACCGTCGTCACCATCGGTTTTTCCAGGAAGAGGTCGAGGCCGGCTTCGGCGACGGCGGTCGCCTGCTCGGCATGGAAGGCATGCGGGGTGGAGATATAGAGGATGTCGAGTTCGTCCCGGCATTGGACGAGCATTTCGCGATAGTCCTCGAAGCTACTCGGTTCGGGCGCGCCGGCGGCGAGGCAGACGTCGATCAGCCGCTGGCGCGAGGCGGCCGTGGTGTCCGCAAGGACGGCGAATTCGATCTCGGGCATGCCAGCCCAGCTCTTGGCATATTCCACCGCCTTCAGCCCGGCGCCGATGACGCCGAGGCGCAATTTCTCAGCCATGAAAATGCTCTCCCTGAATGTTTGTGTATACGATTACACAAGCTGTACGATGATGGCAATATCTATATATCTCAGTAATATCAGTTAATTGAATTCGAGATTCGAATCTTTTCAAAAACCAGCTTGCCAGCGATTGGAATGCGTGTACATTTTTGCAGCCGGTGCTGGAGGGCGCCGTGTCTCTAAAAAAGGGAGGACTTTTCGTTGAAGAAGACGGTTCTTGGTGGCCTGTGCGCCATTCTGCTGAGCGCGGTTTCGACGCTGGCGCAGGCCGAAACAATTCGAATTGCCAATCACGGCCAGGCCGGCATCGATGCGATGAAGTCGACGGTCGAGCGGATCGAAAAGAAATACGGCGTGACCGTCGAGGTCATCGAATATCCGGCGCCCGATAAGGATTATCTGACCAAGCTGCTGACGGAGCTCGGGGCCGGCAACGCGCCCGATCTGTTCTCCATCCCGACGACGGCCGCGGTCGCCGATATGGTGGAAGCTGGCTACCTCACGCCCATCACCAAGGAGTTCAAGGCCTGGGACGGCTATGCTAACCTCTATGACGTTGCCAAGCAGCTGGCCGTCAGCCCGGATGGCGAGACCTATGTGATGCCGTTCATGCTCGGCATTCAGGAAATCTATTATCGCAAGGACGTTCTCGAAAAGGCCGGCATCTCCACAGAGCAGCCGAAGACCTGGCAGGAGCTTCTCGACCGTGCGGCCGAGATCAAGCATAAGACCGGCGCCTACGGCTTGCTTTTCCCGGCCGGCGTATCCTGGGGAAGCGGCGCCTTCGACGAGGGCTTCCAGCACCTGCTCGTCGGCTCCAAGACGCCGCAGCTTGTCGATGCCGACGGCAAGCTCGATCTCAACGGCGAGGGCATCAAGGATGTCTTCAACGTCTACAAGGAGCTGATCGACAAGGATCTGATGCCGACGCAGCCGCTGCTCGGGCCGGAGCCCTGGGTCGTGCCAAAATACCAGATGTTCCCGGAAGGCAAGCTCGCCGCGACCACCTGCGGCTCCTGGTGCTATATTTTCGACTGGGGCCGCGAGAGCAAGAACCCGATCCCCGAAGTGACCAAGGTTGTGGGAACCTGGACCGTGCCGGGCCAGAGCAGCGGTCAGTATGTGCTCGCCAACCTTGCCGCGCCGTGGGCCGTCAATTCCAAATCGGCCAATAGCGAACTCGCGATCAAGGCGCTGATGGAGATCGGCTCGATCGAGACGCAGGTTTCCTACGCCGCCCGCATCGGCAACATCCCCGCCAGCAAGGATGCGGCCGACAATGCCGACTTCCAGAAACTGACGGAGCTGGTTCCGATCCATGCGGCGGCCGGAAATGGCGTGTTCCTGAAACAGGCCTCCGGTTTCGGCACGGTTTCGGAAGGCGTGGCGCGGGCGACGGAAGCGATGCTGCGCAAGGAAACCGATGCTGCCGGCGCCCAGAAGATCCTGGTCGACTACGTCAAGGAAACGCTCGGCGACGACATGGTGAAGTAAGCGTACGCTTGCTTTCCCCGCGAACGGGGACGCGGCGCCAGGGCACCGCGTCTCCCCGTCATTGTTCGATGAGCCGGTACATTCGACAGGTTGCGAGCTTCCATGGCCAGAAACTCTCATGAAAAGCGCGCCGAGCGGCAATGGCTGCTGATCCTGCTGCCCTCGCTCGTGCTGCTGCTGGCCTTCGTCATCTATCCGGCCGTCTATTCCATCTATCTGAGCTTCACCAACGAGGCGCTGACCGGGGCGGCGGCGCTCCGGCCGCGCTTCGTCGGTTTCCGGAATTATGTCAGGCTGTTCAACGACGCGAAGTTCTGGAATTCGCTGTTCGTCACTTTCGTCTTCGTCATCGGTTCCGCGGTGATCGGCCAGTTCCTGCTCGGCCTGATCTCGGCAATCGCGCTGCGCCGGCCGATCCGCTTCCGGCGTGTGTTCTCGTCGATCATCCTGCTGCCCAATGCCGCCCCCGAAGTCGTCGCCGGCTTCATGTGGATCTCGATGCTGGCGGGCGGTGACAATGCCACGCTCACCCGCATCGTCAGCTTCTTGGGCGTCACGCCGGCCGACTGGCTGCAGGTCTTCCCGCTGTCGATGATCATCATCGTCAACATCTGGCGCGGCATCGCCACCGCGATGATCCTGCTGACGGCCGGCCTCAGCACCATTCCGGCCGAGATCTACGAGGCGGCGCGCATGGACGGCGCCACGCCATCGCAGATGTTTCGCCGCATCACCCTGCCGCTGATGATGCCGACGATCCTTCTCTACATGCTGATTTCGGCCGTATCGACCATCGCCGTCTTCGGCCTCGTCTATGCGCTGACGCGCGGAGGCCCGGGCGGGGCGACCGAGGTGGTCAGCATTTATATCTACAACCAGTCCTTCACGGCGTTCCAGCTCGGCTATGGCGCCGCGGTCGCCGTCGTCGCGCTCGTCATCTCGCTGATATTAGGCATCGCCTATGTCCGTGCCATGAAGGTGGAGGTCTGACATGGCCGTCGTTTCCCCGAGCGAGACCGCCAATAAGAGCCGTTCCGACCTCATCGCATATGCGACGCTGTCGCTGATGTCGATTTTCTGCGCCGTGCCCTTCTTCTGGGTGCTGCTCGCCTCTTTCGACGGCAATGCGCAGCTCTTCCTGCATTGGCCGCAGCAATGGACCTTCGCCAATTACGTCAAAGTCTTCACCAAGGAAGACGGGGCTAAGTGGCTATTCAACTCGCTCTTCGTCGTCGGCAGCGCCACGTTGCTGGTCATGGTGCTGGCGGGGCTCGGCGGTTATGCCCTGTCGCGCACCCGTGCCTGGTGGAAGCTGCCGTTCCTCTATGCGATCCTGCTCATCCGCGTGCTGCCGCCGACGGCGCTCGTCGTGCCGCTCTATAAATTCCTGCTGACGCTGAACAATGCGGAGGCGGCGGTGCTCAGGCCGATCTTCGGCAGCTATGCCCGCGACATCATGCGCTGGACCGGCTTCATCGACGGCTATCTCGGGCTGATCCTGGTGCTGGCGACGATGCAATTGCCGCTGGCGCTCTGGATCATGAAGACCTTCTTCGACGGGCTGCCGAGGGATTACGAAGAGGCGGCGCTGATGGACGGAGCAACGCTGATCCAGCGCATCCGCCGGGTGCTGATCCCGCTGGCGCTGCCGGGGCTTGCCGCCGCCGGGCTCTTCGCCTTCATGTCGGCCTGGGGCGATTTTCTGCTGCCGCTCATCTTCCTATCGTCGCCGGAGCTGCAGACGCTGCCGCTCGGCCTCTTCCGCGCTTTTCTCCGCATCAATGAGATCGACTACGGCCTGCTGACCGCGCTGGCCTTCATCTATCTGCTGCCGGCCGTCGTCGCCTTCGGCTTTGCGCGGCGCTTCCTCGTCCAGACCTTTTCGGGCGGCGTGAAGGGCTGAGATCAAGAGGAGAAACGGATGATCAATCTCAGAAACGTTCGCAAGTTCTACGGCGCGCTCGAAGTCATCAAGGGCGTCGATATCACTGTGGAAGACGGGGAATTCGCCGTCTTCGTTGGTCCGTCCGGCTGCGGTAAGTCGACGCTCCTGCGCATGATCGCCGGCCTCGAAGGCATCGACGAAGGCGATCTTGTCCTCGACGGCAAGCGCATCAACGACGTGCCGCCCGACAAACGCGGCATCGCCATGGTGTTCCAGTCCTATGCGCTCTATCCGCATATGACCGTTGCCGAAAATATCGGCTTTTCCCTTAGCCTGAAAAAGGTGCCGGAGACGGAGATCCGCCGGCAGGTGGAAGGCGTCGCCGAGATCCTGCAGCTCACCGACTATCTCGACCGCCGCCCGGCCGCCCTTTCCGGCGGCCAGCGTCAGCGGGTGGCGATCGGTCGCGCCATCATCAAGAAGCCGTCGCTGATCCTGTTCGACGAGCCGCTGTCGAACCTCGATTCGGCCTTGCGCGTGCAGATGCGCGCCGAGCTGCAGCGCCTGCACCGCGAGCTGAAGGCGACCGTCGTCTACGTCACCCACGACCAGGTGGAAGCGATGACGATGGCCGACCGCATCGTCGTGCTGAACAAGGGCTTGGTGGCACAGGAGGGCGCGCCGATGTCGCTCTACCATCAGCCGCAGAATGAATTCGTCGCGACCTTCATCGGCTCGCCTAAGATGAACGTCATCCCGGTCACCGCAACGCGGACCTCGGTGGGTGCGTTGCATCTCGACAGCCCGATCGGGCTGTTGCTCGATCTTGCCGATGCCAATGGCGCGGTGCCACAGGGCGAGGCCAAACTCGGCATCCGGCCAGAGCATCTGAAGATCGCGCCGGAAGGGCAGGGACATTTCACGGCCGAAGTGGTCATCGTCGAGCGGCTCGGCGTCGAGACCTACATGACCGTCGGCTCCGGGCAGCAGCCGATTGTCGTGCGTGCCGAGGGCGATATTGGTGTGCGGCCGGGCGATCGCGTGTCGCTGACCGCCGATCCCGCCGCCTGCCTTCTGTTCGATTCCGCCGGACGGGTGATCCGTCCGGCAACCGCCTGACAGCTAACATCGAGGAATGCTATGACAATCAAGGTCACCATCTGGAACGAAGGACGCCACGAGCAGCTCCATAGGGAGGTTCAGGAGATCTATCCCGATCGTATCGACGGCGCGATCGCCGCCGGCATCGCCCATCCGGATTTCGAAATCCGCCGCGGCACGCTCGATGATCCCGATGAAGGCCTGCCGGACAGCGTGCTCGATAATACCGACGTGCTGCTCTGGTGGGGGCATATGGCGCATGAGGAGGTCAGCGATGGGCTGATCGAGCGCGTGCAGCAGCGGGTGCTGAAGGGCATGGGCCTTCTGGTGCTGCATTCCGGCCATCATTCCAAGCTCTTCCGCCGGCTGATGGGCACCAATGCCAATCTTTCCTGGCGCGAGACGACGGATGGAGACTTGGAGCGGGTGTGGGTGGTCAATCCCTCACATCCGATCGCCGAGGGGCTGCCGCCCTATTTCGAGGTCAATGCCTCGGAAATGTATGGCGAGCCCTTCGACATCCCGCAGCCGGACGAGCTGGTGTTCATCTCCTGGTATTCCGGCGGCGAAGTGTTCCGCAGTGGCTGCACCTTCCAGCGTGGGCGCGGGCGTATCTTCTTCTTCAGCCCCGGCCACGAAACCTATCCGATCTATCACGACAAGACCGTGCACAAGGTGATCTCGAACGGCATCCGTTGGGCGCGGCAAAAGCATACGGACGGCCGCATCCTGGAGAACTGGCACCGCGCCGAGCCGCTGCATGGCAGGCCGGATGCCGTGAAGGGCTGATCCTTACGGATATTGGGCGCCGTTGGTCTTCGTATAGATCGAATAGACCGAGCGCGTCGCAGTGATGAACAGCCGGTTCTTCTTGGGCCCGCCGAAGGTGAGGTTGGACACCGTCTGCGGCACCCTGATCTTGCCGAGCAGGGTGCCGTCCGGCGAAAAGCAGTGCACGCCGTCGGACGCACTTGTCCAGAGATTGCCGCCGACATCGAAGCGGAAACCGTCAGGATTGCCGATATCGAGGCTGCAGAAATAGCGGCTGTTTGTAAGCTTCCTGCCGTCGACGACGTCGAAAAATCTTATATGGCGCGGCACTTCATGTTTTGCCGAGCCGGAATCGGCAATGTAGAGTTTTGTCTCGTCGGGCGAGAAGGCAAGGCCGTTCGGCTGGATGAAATCCTCGATGACGGCCTCGATCGCGCCGCTTGCGGGATCGATGCGGTAGACGTTGCGGGTCGGCTGTTCGGGCTCTGCCTTGTGGCCCTCGTAATCCGAGAGGATGCCGTAGGTCGGATCGGTGAACCAGATTCCGCCGTCGGAATGCACGACGACATCGTTCGGCGAGTTCAGTCGTTTGCCCTTGTAGCTGTCGGCGAGAACGGTGATGGTGCCGTCCGGCTCGGTGCGGGTGACGCGGCGGCCGCCATGTTCGCAGGAGACCAGCCGGCCCTGCCGGTCGCGGGTATTGCCGTTGACATAGTTGGAGGGCGAGCGGAAGACCGAGACCGTGCCATCCGGCGTCCAGCGCATGATGCGTTCGTTCGGAATATCGCTCCAGAGCAGGCAGTCCACGTCGGAAAACCACACCGGGCCTTCGGTCCAGCGGCAGCCGGAATAGAGCTCCTCGAGGGCTGCGCTGCCGATGACCAGAGCGCCGAAGCGTTCGTCGCGGATGTCGTAAAGCGGATTGTCGGCCACGCCGGTTTCCTCCCTGAATGCTGCTGACCTTTTCCTAGCGGCAAATATCGGCAGGTGCCAGAGCCCGGCGAGGGAAATGCCGGGCTCAGTTTTTAGAGAGCCGCCACCGGGTGCGGCGAGCCGTCATAGGCACCCCAGATCGACTGGTCGAAGCAGATGACAGAGCCGGTCATCAGGCCGGATTCGGCCGACGATAGGTAGGCGCAGGCGCGCGCCACTTCGTGCGGGTCGACGAGACGGCCGAAGGGCTGGCCGGCTGCCGCCTTCTCAAGCCAATCGGCGGGGGCATCGTGATATTCGCGCTGGATGCGATCCTCGCCTTCGGAGGCCATCCAGCCGATGTTGAGGCCGTTGACGCGGATGCGGTTGCGCAGCAGCGCATAGGCGGTATTCTTCGTCAGCGTTTCCAACGCCCCCTTGGAGGCGCAATAGGCGGCGATGAAGGGCTGGCCTGCCTTGGCCGACATTGAGCCGATGTTGACGATCGTGCCCTCGGTCTTTTCGCGGCGCATGACCTTCATTGTCTCCTGCATCAGGAAGAACGGTGCGCGCACGTTGACGGCGAACATGGCGTCGAAGAGTTCAGGGCTGGTGTCGAGGATGGTGCCGCGATCGGTGATGGCGGCGGCATTGATCAGCGCGTCGACCCGGCCGAAGGCCTCGTCGCAGGCCTGTACGACATTCCTGGCGTCCTCGACCTTGCCGAGGTCGGCCATGACGTAGACAACCTTCACACCGGTTGCGGCCGAGATTTCCGCGGCCTTCGCCTGGCCCTTGGCTTCGTTGCGGCCGCAAATGACGATGCCCTCAGCACCGCGTTCGGCGAAGAGACGGGCGATAGTGGCGCCCAACCCTTGCGTGCCGCCGGTGACGATGGCGATCTTGCCGTCGAGGCGGCCGTGATCTGTGCTCATGTGGTTCCCTTGGTGGTGATATGCGAATGGCCTCCCGCGGGGGTGCGGGAGGCTTTTATTTCAGTGCGGGTCGGCTCCAGATCCTTAGTCAGCTCAGCTTCTTCTGCGCCTGTTCTGCAAGTGCCGCCGCAAAGGCTTCGTCGCTCCAGCCTTCCTTCAACGCCTCGTGCATCAGCTGCGCCTGCGTCTTCGGCGCCAGGCCGCCAAGCGGGGGATCTCGATCGAGATTGGTCGGGAAGGAATAACCTTCGGCGCAGGCGGCAACGGCATTGGCGATCTCGTCGGGCGACAGCCTGTCCTGCAATGTCTTCAGGGTGGGAAAGAGCGTGGCGCTCATTTTTTCGCGATTGACCGTTTCCATCGCCCGGCCGAAGGCAGAGGAGACCTGCAACAGGTTGGCGACGCGCTTGATATCGGCCGAGCGGTTGGTGCCGGCGGCGTGGAAGAGGGCGGGATTGAAGAAGACGACGTCGCCTTTTTCGAGCGGCAGCTGGATGTGGTTGGCCTCGAAATAATCCCGGAATTCCTGGCGCTTGAGCGCGAGATAGCCCGGCACATAGGTCTGGCTGTGCGGCAGGAAGAGCGTCGGGCCGCTTTCGAGCGGCATGTCGCAATGGGCGACCGCACCCTGCAGCGTCAGCACCGGCGAAAGCCGGTGCACATGCACCGGAAACTGCTCGATCACCGCGGACGATTGGAAGCCGAGATGATAGTCGCGATGGGCCGACTGTGCCGCGCCCCCCGGATTGACGCGGTTGACCTGGGCCGTCATCTGGTAGCTTGGGCCGAGCCAGGCTTGGCTTGCCAGTGCGACGATGGCATTGCCGTAATATTCGGCAAAATTCGCGGGATCGGCGAGGCAATGTTTTTCCAGTGAATTCCAGATGCGGTCGTTGGCGCCGGGCTTGGCGAAGTGATCGCCGCCGCCGGTCGAGGTGCGGTGCTGCTCCTCGATGATCTGATCGAAGACCACGCTGGCGCGGTCGATAATGGCGGTATCCTCGTACGCATGCTTGAAGACGGCGACGCCGGGACCATCGCCGAAGGCCTCGCAGATCTCGGCCAGCACGGCGCGCCGGCCCTCCGGCGTTGCCGCCGCCGCCGTCACCTTGCGGCTGTCATAGATCAGCACGTTTTTTCGACGGCAGAAGCCGTAGGGTAATCGGCAAGCACGGTGGTCTTTTCCGACAGGCGGCGAAAATCCTCGAGATCGCAGCTGTCTTCGCTGAGCCAGACACGGTCGGCGCGCAATTTCTGCTGATTGTCGGTTTTCATGATGGCTCCTCCTCTTTCGATGAAGGCACTATACGCGGCGATGCCGGGTGATATAGATCAGAAATCCATCAAAAAACCATCAAGCGGATTCCATGGCCCATCTCTTCCTCGTCAAGGACATTGCCTTCCAGGCCGGATTGAGCACCGCGACCGTTGACCGGGTGCTGAACGGGCGGCCGGGTGTGCGCCAGCAGACGGAAATGCGGGTGCAGGCGGCGATTGCCGAACTCGAAAAGCAGAAGGCCGGAGCGGTGACGAGTGGGCGCATGCTGGCGATCGATATCGTCATGGAGACGCCTCAGCGTTTCAGCGATGCGGTGCGCGCCGCCTTCGAGGCGGAGATGGCGGCCTTCCTGCCCGGGGTCTTCCGCTGCCGGTTCCTTTTCGCCGAGGTGATGAAGCCGGCCGAGATGGTGCAGCTTCTCGACCGCATCCGGCTGCGCGGCACACACGGCATCGTGCTGAAGGCGCCTGACGTTGCCGAGGTGGCCGCTGCCGTCGCGCGGGCGGATGCGGCGGGCATTCCAGTGGTAACACTGGTGACCGACCTGCCGAATTCGGCGCGCATCGCCTATGCCGGCGCCGACAACCGGGCGGCGGGCGAGACCGCGGCCTATCTGATCGGTGAAGTGCTCGCGAGCGGTGGCGGCAAGGTGCTGGTGACGCTGTCGAGCGGGCGGTTTCGCGGCGAGGAGGAGCGCGAGATCGGCTTTCGCCGCATCATTCGCGCCCGTTATCCCGGAATCGGCATCACCGAAATCAGCGAGGGGCATGGCACCGATACGGCGACGGGAACGCTTGCGGCGGCTGCACTTGCTGCCGATCCCACCATCAATGCAGTCTATTCGATCGGTGGCGGCAACCGAGCGGTGCTGGCGGCCTTCGATGCGGCCAAACGCCCGGTCCACGTCTTCGTCGCTCATGATCTCGACGTCGACAACCGCGCGCTGCTTGCCGCCCGCCGGATCGGCTTCGTGCTCCACCATGATCTCAGGACAGATGCGCGTTCGGCCTTCAGGGCGATCATGGGCCGAGCGACGTCACCGGGTCGGGCGGTTCCGGCCTCGCTCTCATCGGTCGAAATCGTCACGCCCTACAACATGCCCGTCGGCGATTGAGCCAATCGGCTTCCTTCGATGCCGAATTCGGACTACAGCTTGGGCGAGAGTGAAGGTGAGCGGCATGGATTATAGCGACGTCAGCACAATTGCAGCCTGGATCACGGAGCAGGGACTAAAGGGCGCCTCGGAAGCCGAGCTCATGACCGGTTTCTGCGCGGCCTGCCGCAATGCCGGGCTGCCGCTCGACCGCGGCCTGGCGCTGATGGATACGCTGCACCCGGTGCATGAGGGCCGCGCCTTTCGCTGGGACAGCGAGGAGGAGATCGAGGCCGAGTTCGAATATGGCTCGACGAGCTCCGGGGAGGCCGCGGCGAACTGGCAGCGCTCGGCCTTTTATTATCTCTGGGCCAACAATGAACGGGAGATACGCCGGCGCCTCGGCTTTGGCGATCCGATCGATTTCAGCCTGCTCGATACGATCGCTGAAGCCGGCCATACGGATTTCATAGCGATGGTCCATCGTTTCAGCGAGGCCGGCACGATCGGCGAAATGGATTGTTTCTTCTCGCATTTCGCGACCAAACATCCCGAGGGTTTTTCCGATCACGACCTCGCCATCCTGCGCAAGCTGGTGCCGGTGCTGGGACTGGCGATCAAGTGCATCGGGCTCGGGCGGATCGCCCGCACCATCGCCGAAGTCTATCTCGGCGAGGACGCGGCGCGTCAGGTCATGGAGGGCAAGATCAGTCGCGGCAAATCGGAGCGGATTTCCGCCGCACTCTGGTTTTCGGATTTGTTGAACTACACAAAGATATCCGACAGCGTACCGCCGGAGGAGATCATCCCGTTGCTCAACGACTATAGCGAGGCGGTGATCACGGCGATCCACGAATCCGGCGGCAATGTGCTGAAGCTGATCGGCGACGGCGTGCTGGCGATCTTCAAGGGCGAGGTGCCGGCGGAGACCTGTCGTGCGGCGCTCCACGCCGAAGCGCTTCTGCGGGAAAAGCTCGCCAAGCTCAATGCCGAACGCAAAGCCGGCGACCGGCCAACGACCGATGTCTATATCGGCCTGCATATCGGAGACGTCTTTTACGGCAATATCGGCAGTCAGGACCGGCTGGACTTCACGGTCATCGGCCCTGCCGTCAACGAGGTCAGCCGCATCGCTTCGATGTGCCGATCAGTGGATCTCAACCTGTTGATCTCCTCCGATTTCGCCACAGCGATACCGGAGGAACAGCGCGCGGCACTTGCCTGTGTCGGACGTTATGCGTTGCGCGGCGTGCAGCGCGCGCAGGAACTCTATACGCTCGATAACGCCCGGCTGAGCGCCTGATCGTCGCAGGACGCAGGCCTATCGCAGCAGCCCCTGGCCGCCATCGATCCAGATCGGCGTGCCGGTGATATGCCGGGCCCGGTCTGAGGCGAGGAAGAGAATGGTTTCGGCGACGTCCTCGCTCTTGCCCGCCTTGCCGCCGGCGATTGGGATATCCCCTTGCGGCCAGATGACCGGAACCTCGGTCTCGTCGCGATGCCGGCTATTCGTGTTGGCGCCGATATTGGTCTCGATCTCGCCGGGGCAGACGGCATTGACACGGATGCCGTGCCGGCCGAGTTCGAGGGCCAGTTGCTGGACCATGGCGACCTGGCCGGCCTTGGTTGCGGTATAGGCGGTTGCGCCCGGCGTCGTGAATGTCCGGGTGCCGTTGATCGAGGAGACGACGACGATCGAGCCGCCATTTCTTTTCAGGTAGGGGACCGTCAGATGCAAGGTCAGATAGGTGCCGCGCAGATTGACGGCGATGGTCTTATCCCATTCATCCGGCTTCAGATCGTCGATCGGCGCCCAGACGCCATTGATGCCGGCATTGGCGATGACGATGTCAAGGCCGTGGAACGTATCGGTCAATTGCTTCACGGCGCTGCGCATCTGCGCCTCTTCGCTGGTGTCGGCGATCAACGCGATCGATTCGCCCCCCGCCGCCTTGATCTCGGCGCAGGTTTGTTCGACCTCGTCGGCGGTGCGGCTCAAGACGGCGACCCTTGCTCCGTCGGCGGCGAGTCTCAATGCGGCCGCCTTGCCGATGCCGGATCCAGCGCCCGTCACCAACGCGATCCTTCCCTGTAGTTCCATGGGCGGGCTCTCCTTGCCGTTTGCCGCTAAGCCAATGTTCGGCATGGCTGTTGGTTCCGGAGGGAGAGCGGGTCGTTAAAGCTCTCCGAGGAGGCTGTGCCGCAATGCCCATTTCTCCGGTCCATGGACGGCGGCAAAGAGCAGGCCGGCGAGGAAGGTGAAGTGATCGACGAAGAAGCCGAATTCGGCCTGGTTCTGCTGCCAATGGGATGGCCCGTGGAAAGCAAAGGCAAGGAAGATCACGTAGATGCCCGCCAGCAGGCTGGCCTCGGTGAAGAAGGCCCCGGTTATGAAAGCGAGCGCCAGGGCGATCTCGAAGAAGGCCGCCACCCAGGCAAGGAATGTCGCCATCGGAAAACCGGCAGCGGCGATGTAACCCGCCGTCGCGCCGATATCGGCGAATTTGAAGCCGGCGGCCATGAAGAAGATGAAGCTGAAAATGATGCGGGCGACGATGATTGCAGTTGCTCTTGCCATCGTAGGATCTCCTGTTTGCGTTTCCACCATGACGGACGAGACGACAGATTTGCTACACGGCGAATGAAAAAAGGGCCGCTGGCGCGACCCTTTCTTCTTACCATTCGGCGAAACTGCCGTCGGCATGGCGCCAGATCGGGTTGCGCCAGCGGTGGCCTTCCCTGGCGCGCTCGATGACGTAGGCCTCGTCGACCTCGATGCCGAGACCGGGCCCCTGCGGGATCGAGACGAAACCATCGGCATATTGGAACACCTCCTTGTTCGAGATGTAGTCGAGGATGTCGTTGCCCGTATTGTAATGGATGCCGAGGCTCTGTTCCTGGATGAAGGCATTATAGCTGACGGCATCGACCTGCAGGCAGGCGGCGAGTGCGATCGGCCCCAGCGGGCAATGCGGCGCCAGCGCCACATCATAGGCTTCGGCCATCGCCGCGATCTTGCGGCATTCGGTGATGCCGCCGGCATGCGACAGATCCGGCTGGATGATGTCGACATAACCGTCCGACAGCACCTGCTTGAAGTCCCAGCGCGAAAAGAGCCGTTCGCCAAGCGCGATCGGCGTTGAGGTATGGTTGACGATGTCGCGCAGCGCCTCCTTGTTTTCCGAAAGAACCGGCTCCTCGATGAACATCAGCTTGTAGGGTTCGAGTTCCTTGGCGAGAACCTTGGCCATCGGCTTGTGCACGCGGCCGTGGAAATCGACGCCGATGCCGATATGCGGGCCGATCGCCTCGCGGATGACGGCGATGGTCTCGACCGCCCTCTCCACCTTCTCGTTGGTGTCGACGATCTGCATTTCCTCGCAGCCGTTGAGCTTGATCGCCTTGAAGCCGCGGGCGACCACCTCCCTGGCATTGTTGGCGACATCCGCAGGACGGTCGCCGCCGATCCAGGAATAGACCTTGATGCGGTCGCGCAGCTGGCCGCCGAGCAGGGAATGGATCGGCTGACCGAGGGCCTTGCCCTTGATGTCCCACAGCGCCTGGTCGATGCCGGAGATGGCGCTCATATGGGCAGCCCCGCCGCGATAGAAGCCGCCGCGATACATCACCGTCCAGTGGTCCTCGATCAAGAAGGGATCCTTGCCGATCAGATAGTCTTCCAGTTCGTGGACGGCGGCTTGGACGGTCAGCGCGCGGCCTTCGACGACCGGTTCGCCCCAGCCGATGATGCCCTCGTCGGTCTCGATCTTCAAAAACAGCCAGCGCGGCGGAACGATATAGGTGGTGAGTTTGGTGATCTTCATCGCTGCTCTTCAGTCTCTCTTCAGATTTTTTGACGGGCGGCCAGCCGCGGATTGCTTATTTCGTTCTGCCGATCGCTTTTTCGGCGGCGGCAAGATCGCGCACCGCTAGATCGAGCATGCGGTTGGCGCAGTCGCGGGCGCCGGCCTTGTCGCGCATGCGCAAGGCCTCGACCAACTGGCCGTGAACGAGCACCGCATCCTCGCGATTCTCGACGCCGATGTTGGAGGCATGCAGCGCATATTTCAGCGCCGCATGAATGGCGCTCGACAGACGGCGGAAGACCTGGTTGTGGCTAGCCGTCAGCAGCACCGTATGGAACATGACATCGGCATCGGTGAAGCTTTCCGGGTCGCCGGCACTGTCACGCATCTGCCGCCAGGCCTTGTCGAGATCGGCGATCTCCTGGGCGCTGGCGCGCTCGGCAGCATATTCGGCGGCTGCCGGTTCGATGGTGCGGCGGGCTTCGAGAATGCAGCCGAGCAGGTCGAAATCCTTGATATAGGGACCCATCCATTCAAGCACGTCAGCGTCCAAGATATTCCAATCGTCCTTGTCGCAGACGGTGGTTCCGATGCGCGGCTTGCCACGGACAAGGCCTTTGGATTCCAGCACTTTCAGCGATTCGCGAATGACGGTGCGGCTGACGCCGTAGAGCTCGCAGAGATCGTTCTCGCGGGGCAGCGGCGAGCCCGCGGGATAGCGGTCCGCACAAATATCCTGAGCGATCGCCGCCGTGACGTTGCGGCGTACGCGCGGGCGGCGCTCGATGCGGCGGCTTTCGGCCCCGCCCTGTCGCTCGATTGTTTCCAACTCACCTCTCCGCTCTGTCTCGCGTGCTAGGCAATCGAACCTGATTATCCGAATTCGATCCGCTTTGCGACGCTTCCTCCCCGGCATCTCGTCAATAATCCTATTATTCCAATCATCATACATTGGCAATTGACTGGTATGATGATTTATCATAATTCATTGGACGTTGCCTGGGAGGCAGCTGCTCGTTTTTGGAGTTTAGGGAGAGAGACATGCGCTTGTTCAAAGCAGCCATTCTGGCTGGCACTTTCGCCATTCTGGCAGCCGGCTCGGCATTTTCCGCAGACGTGAAGATCGGGTTTATTGTCAAGCAACCTGAGGAGCCGTGGTTCCAGGACGAATGGAAGTTCGCCGACCAGGCCGCCAAGGAAAAAGGCTTCACCGTCGTCAAGATCGGCGCCGAAGATGGCGAGAAGGTCCAGTCGGCGATCGACAATCTCGGCGCCCAAGGTGCGCAGGGCTTCATAATCTGCACGCCCGACGTCAAACTCGGCCCCGGCATCGTCGCCAAGGCCGAAGCCAACCAGCTGAAGCTGATGACGGTCGACGACCGCCTCGTCAGCGCCGACGGCAAGCCGCTGGAAGAGGTGCCGCATATGGGCATTTCGGCCACCAAGATCGGCGAGACCGTCGGCCAGGCGATCGTAGACGAAATCAAGAAGCGCGGTTGGGACATGAAGAATGTCGGCGCCGTGCGGGTCTCCTATGACCAGTTGCCGACGGCCGTCGACCGCGTCGAAGGCGCGATGTCGGTGCTGAAGTCCGCCGGCTTCCCGGCCGAAAACATCTATGATGCGCCTCAGGCGAAGACGGATACGGAAGCGGCGCTCAACGCGGCGACCACCGTTCTCAACAAGCATGCCGACGTGAAATACTGGGTCGCCTTCGGCCTCAACGATGAAGCCGTCCTCGGCGCCGTCCGTGCATCCGAATCGGTCGGCATTCCGGCGACGAACGTCATCGGTGTCGGCATCGGCGGCGCGGAATCGGCGATCAACGAGTTCAAGAAGCCGGCGGCGACTGGCTTCTTCGGCACCGTCATCATCTCGCCGAAGCGCCACGGCTACGAGACGGCGCTCAACATGTACGACTGGATCGCCAACGACAAGGCGCCGGAAAAGCTGACGCTGACCTCCGGTTCGCTGGCGCTGCGCGGCGATTACGACAAGGTCCGCAAGGATCTAGGCATCGAGTAATCCTTCCAGGATGATATAGACGGCGGCCGCTCAGCGTGCCGCCGGATCCTCTCGGTGGAGCGGTGATGGCTTTCCTCGAATTCAACCATATCTCCAAGGGCTATCCCGGCGTGCAGGCGCTGGCGGATGTTTCCTTCTCCGTCGAGAAGGGCGCGGTGCATGGCCTGATGGGCGAGAACGGCGCCGGCAAATCGACGCTGATCCGCGTTCTGTCCGGCGATCAGGCTGCCGATAACGGCCGCATCCTGATCGATGGCGAGGAGCAGAAATACGGATCCGTGCGTGACGCTTTTCATGCCGGCATCGTCGTCATCCATCAGGAACTGCAGCTTGTTCCGGAGCTGACGGTCGCCGAGAATCTCTGGCTTGGGCGCTTTCCCGCCAAGGGCGGCGTCATCCATTCGACACGGCTGATCGAGACGGTGCGGACGAAGCTCGAGGAAATCGGCATCGATGTCGATCCGTCGGCCAAGGTCGCCTCGCTTTCGATCGGCGCGCGGCAGATGGTCGAGATCGCCAAGGCGGTCATGCTAGACGCGCGGGTGATTGCGCTTGACGAGCCGACCTCCTCGCTCTCCTCGCGCGAGAGCGAAATCCTGTTTTCCCTCATCGACAGGCTGAAGGCGAAGGGAACGGTCATTCTCTACGTCTCGCATCGTCTCGACGAGATTTTTCGGCTTTGCGACAGCCTCACGGTGCTTCGCGACGGCAGGCTTGCCGCCCACCATTCCGATATCACCGAGACGACGCGGGAGCAGATCATCTCGGAAATGGTCGGGCGCGAGATCAGCAATGTCTGGGGATGGCGCGAACGTCCGCTCGGCGACATCAGGCTGGAGGTCAAGGGGCTGTCGGGACCGAAGCTGCGCAACCCGATCGGTTTTTCCGTCCGCCGGGGTGAGATTCTCGGCTTCTTCGGCCTGATCGGCGCCGGTCGCAGCGAGATGGCGCGGCTGCTCTACGGCGTGGATGCCAGGCATCAAGGCCAGGTCGCCATCGACGGCGTTGTCGTCTTGCCGAACAGTCCGAAGGCGGCGATCAAGGCCGGCATGGTGCTCTGCCCGGAGGACCGCAAATTCGACGGCATCGTCCAGGGCCGGTCGATCGAAGAGAATATCGCGATTTCGTCGCGCCGGCACTTCTCGCCCCTCGGCATTTTGAGTCCGAGAAAAGAGGCGGCGCTGGCCGATCGGTTTATCGCCCGGCTTCGGGTGCGAACCCCGTCGCGCAAGCAGGACATCATCAATCTCTCCGGCGGCAACCAGCAGAAGGTTATTCTCGGCCGCTGGCTTTCCGAGCAGGGGATCAAGGTCCTGGTCATAGACGAGCCGACGCGCGGAATCGACGTCGGGGCGAAATCGGAAATTTACGAGATCCTTTACGAACTTGCGGCCGGCGGCATGGCGATCGTGGTGATATCAAGCGAATTGCCCGAGGTCATGGGCATCTGCGATCGCATCATGGTGATGTGCCAGGGCAGGGTGGCGGCCAATGTCGCCCGGCAGGATTTCGACGAGCGCGCCATCCTGACGGCAGCACTGCCCGACAAGAATGCCGCCGGCACCATTTAAGATCAGGAATACGGACGATGAATGCGTTGAAAAAAATCCTTCTCGGCGAACAGGGCTTGGTGGTGATCTTCGCCGCCGCCTTCGTGATCGTCTCGCTCTTCGTGCCTAACTTCCTGACCGAGCGAAACATGCTGGGGCTGCTGCAGTCGGTGGTCACCATCGGTATCGTTGCTTGCACGATGATGTTCTGCCTCGCCTCGCGCGATTTCGATCTTTCGGTCGGGTCGATCGTCGCCTTCTCGGGCATGATCGCCGTGATGGTCTCGAACGCCACGGGCTCCATCCCTCTCGGGTTGCTCGCTGCTCTGCTGTGCGGCGCCGTCGTCGGCTTCGTCAACGGCATCGTCATCGCCCGGTTCCGCATCAACGCGCTGATCACCACGCTTGCGACGATGCAGATCGTGCGCGGGCTGGCGCTGATCGCCTCGGATGGCCGTGCCGTCGGCATCAATGATCCGGCCTTTTATCAGCTGGCCCTGTCGCGCTTTCTGACGGTGCCGACGCCGATCTGGATCATGCTGATGCTTTTCATCCTCTTCGGTTTCGTGCTCAACCGGACCGTCTTCGGCAAGAACACGCTGGCGATCGGCGGCAATCCCGAAGCCTCGCGGCTTGCCGGCGTCAATGTTGTCAACACGCGCATCTGGATCTTTGCGCTGCAGGGCCTCATCTGCGGCATTGCCGGCATCCTGCTTGCCTCGCGCATCACCTCCGGCCAGCCGAATGCGGCGACCGGACTTGAGCTGTCGGTGATTTCGGCCTGCGTTCTCGGCGGCGTTTCGCTGGCCGGCGGCCGGGCGGCGATGAGCGGCGTCATCGTCGGCGTACTGATCATGGGCATTGCCGAAAACGTTATGAATCTGCTGAATATCCAGGCATTCTATCAGTATGTCGTGCGCGGGTTGATCCTGCTGATCGCCGTGCTGCTCGACAATTTGCGATCTTCGGCTGCAGGACGACGCGGATGAGTGAAGGGCAGACCGTAAGCGACATCGAACTGAGGCACGGCGATCTCACCGTCCGGGTCAGCCCCCGAGGTGCCGCGGTTACCGCCGCGACGTTTCGAGGCATCCCCTTTCTCGTTGCGGCCGGCGGGCCCGACGGAGCGATGGCGAATTTTGCGATGGTGCCATTCGGCAATCGCGTCGAAGGCAACAGCATGTCTTTTGCCGGACGCGACTACGCCTTCCAGCCGAATACCTCAGACCCGCTCTATCGGCACGGTGACGGCTGGCTCGGCCTTTGGCAGGTTGAAGACTGCAGTTCAGAATATGCGCAATTCGTCTTTTCCCGGGCCGCCGACAGGGTTTCACCCTACGCCTATCTCACCCGGCAGGAGGTTCGGGTCGCTGGCGATGCGCTGATACTGGCGCTCTCCGTCGAAAACCGCGGCGAGGCGGCGCTTCCCTTCGGGCTCGGTCAACACCCTTTCTTCGTACGGACGCCGAAGACGCGGCTCACGATTGCGGCCGATCGCTACTGGAGCGAGCGGCCGGACCACCTGCCTGATGTGCCCGCTCCTGTGCCCGACTATTTCGATTTCAGATCGGAAAAGCTCTTGCCGCAGAGATGGATGAACAATGCCTTCGAGGGCTGGAACGGGCGGGCCGCCATCGCCTGGCCGGACCTTGGATTTCAGGCGGCGCTGGAAGCCGACGGCGCGCTCGATCGCTTCATGCTCTATATGCCGGTCGACCGGAACGACTTCTTCTGCCTCGAGCCGATGAGCCACCTGCCGAATGGCCACCATCTGCCTGATTTCGGCGGGCTCATGCCGCTTGCGCCCGGCGAAATCCTTGCCGGCTCGGTGACGATCCTGATGGCGGCGCTGCCGGCACAATCGGAGGGGAGATAGATGGGCGGCCGGCTGCAGGGCAAGCACATTCTGATAACTGGCGCCGCGCAGGGCATCGGTCTTGCGATGGCGAAGGCCTTCTTGAGGGAGGATGCGGCCGTCTTTCTCGTCGATCGCGACGCCGCACTGCTGGCGAAGTCAGCGAAAGAGCTCCAAAGCATTGGTGGCCGGCTCGGCTATCTGCCGGCCGACATTACCGATGCGGGAACGATCACGACGTTGGTCGCTCAGGCGAATGAAGAGATCGGGCAGTTGAACGCGCTGGTCAACAATGCCGGCGTCAATGTCTTCGCCGAACCACTCGAGACGACCGACGAGCTGTGGAACCGCTGCTTCGACATCAACCTCAAGGGTGCGTGGAACTGCTGCAAGGCGGTGCTGCCTGGCCTCATCGAACAGGGCGGCGGCGTCATCCTCAATATCGCTTCGACGCATGCTTTCACCATCATCCCGCACACATTTCCCTATCCGCTGGCAAAACACGCGCTGCTGGGAATGACGAAATCCCTGGGTCTCGAATATGCGGCCCACAACATCCGGGTGAATGCGCTGGCGCCGGGCTATGTCTCGACGCAGAAAGTGATCGACTACTGGAACGGCTTTGCCGATCCGGAGGCGGCCAAAGCCGAGACGATGAAGCTACATCCCGGCGGGCGCATCGCCACGCCTGAGGAGATCGCCATGGCTGCCGTTTTCATGATCTCCGACGAGTGCCCGTTCATGAACGCCACCTGCCTGACGATCGACGGCGGTCTCGGCGTGCTGCAGCATCCGGCCTGAAAACGCTTCGGCCGCTGCTGATTTTTACAGGCCTGTCGTCTTCTCAAGATAGAGCATTATATTGTCCATCGGGGAGGCTCTCAGAACTCCCGAAGGCATGGAGCGGCGCCCTGCCGCTTGCTCGAAGCACAATCGAAACAGGAGGACGGCATGCAGATCAATCGTACGGCTTCGGCCCATTGGACCGGTGGCCTCAAAGACGGCAAAGGCCTGATCTCGACGCAGAGCGGCGCCCTGAAGGACTATCCCTACGGCTTTGCCAGCCGCTTCGAAGGCATTGCCGGCACCAACCCGGAAGAGCTGATCGGTGCTGCCCATGCCGGCTGCTTCACCATGGCGCTGTCGTTGATCCTCGGGGAAGCCGGCTTTACGGCCGAGCATATGGAAACATCCGCCAAGGTAACGCTCGAAAGCGTCGAGGGCGGCTTTGCCATCACCGCCATCCATCTTTCGCTCACCGGCCGTATTCCCGGCGCCGATGAGGCGACCTTCACCGAACTTGCCAACAAGGCAAAGGCCGGCTGCCCGATCTCCAAGGCGCTCGCCGCCGTTCCGATCACGCTCGACGTCAAGCTGAGCTGATATCCTGCCGCCGACGATGTGCCGCGTGCTTCCGAGCCGCGGCACTTTCCATTTTACCGGGTGTTCATCATCTCTCTCTAAACCCTGACCGTCCATCGATTGACGACGCCCGCTCCTCGGCGGAGTATTGACAAATGATGCCTGATATTTTACGACTGACGAAATTCAAAAATCGTCAGTCGTAATTCGGGCATCAAAACCATGGACGACATCACGGAAAATACGCTCGACGTCATCCGGCAGGAGAATGTCACCCGCATTCTTGATGCGGCCGAGCGGCTGTTTCGTCACTATGGCTACAGCAAGACGACGGTGGCCGACATTGCCCGCGATCTCGGCATGTCGCCGGCCAATATCTATCGTTTCTTTGCCTCCAAGGTGGAAATCCACCAGGCGCTCTGCGGCCGCATGCTCGCCACCGCCTATCAAATCGCCTACGACATCCGCCATCAGCCGATCAGCGCCAGCGAGCGGCTGCGCCGCTATGTCGAGACCCAGCATCAGTTGACGCTCGATCTGATGCTCGACGAAATGAAGGTCCACGAGATGATCATCGTCGCGATCGAGCGCGACTGGCATGTCATCGAGAAACATATCGACCGCGTCCATGATCTGATTGCCGAAATAATTGCCGAGGGGATTGCTGCGGGCGAGTTCGCCGAGCAGGACCCGGTCGTCGCGTCACGTTGCTTCGGCGCGGCGACGATCAATCTCTGCCATCCGCAGATGGTGGCGCAATGTCTTGCCAAAACCAACCGCGCGAGTGTCGACGAACTGATCGACTACGTGATCAGGGCGCTGAAGAAATAACGGGCGGCAGCCGCCGCCAAGACCCCCGAAACGATCCAGGAGTGCGGAAGATGTTTTCGCTCAAGACCCTCAGCCATCGCATGCCGTCCGTCGCCCGCCTCGTGTTTGTCGGCGCCATCGGCATCGGCGTTTCCGCCTGCTCGGAAGAGAAGGCTGAGGTCAAGCAAGTCATCCGGCCGGTAAAGGTCGTCGAGATCGCCAAGGCCGGCGATACCCGCAAGCTCGACTATTCCGGCTCGGTCAAGGCGCGCACGGAGATGAACCTCGGGTTTCGCGTCGCCGGCAAGATCACAGAGCGCCTCGTCGATATCGGCGACCGGGTGATGCCGGGTGACGTTCTCGCCCGTGTCGACGCCACTGATTACCAGCTGGCGGTCAAGACGGCGGAAGCCAATCTCGCCGCGGCCGAAAGAAGCGTCGAAACCGCCGATCTTGCCAATAAACGCGCCGAGCAGCTTTTCGACAAGAGCGTCGCTCCGAAATCGCAGCTCGAGCAGGCCGCCCTCAGCCACGACCAGGCGATTTCGCAGCGCGATGCCGCGCTCTCCGCACTTGACCAGGCGAAGAACCAGGTGAGCTACACCGAGCTCAAGGCCGGCCAGAACGGCATCGTCACATCAATCAATGCCGATACCGGTCAGGTCGTCGGCTCCGGCACGGCCGTCGTCACCGTTGCCGTCGACGGCGAGAAGGAAGTGCAGATCGCGATTCCGGAAAACGACATTGCCGAATTCAAGCCGGGCAAGACCGTCAAGACAAGCTTCTGGGCCGATAAAAAGCTGCTGCTCGACGGCAAGGTGCGCGAGGTTTCCGGGAGCGCCGACCAGCAGTCGCGCACTTTCGCGGTGCGGGTCAGCCTGCCGAACGATCCGCGCGTGCTGCTCGGCATGACGGCGACGATCGAGGCCGATGTCGATAACGGCAACAGCTATGTCTCCATCCCACTCAGCGCACTGGCTGAGAAAGACGGCAAGCAGATGGTCTGGACCGTCGACCGCGATACGGCGACCGTGCATGGCCGCGACATCCAGGTCGCCGATTTCACCGGCAACGGCGTGCATGTAACCGAAGGCCTCGATACCGGCGATCTCGTCGTCGCGGCCGGCACGCAGTTCATGACCGAAAATCTGAAGGTGAAGGTGCCGGACCAGCAGTCGGCGCTCGCCGATACGGAACAGACCGTCCGCTGATCGCGTCGCAAAAGGGAATAAAACCATGGACGCCAACACCACCGAAAAGCGGCCCTTCAATCTGTCTCGCTGGGCGATCGGCCATCCGAGCATAGCCCGCTTCCTCTTCGGGCTGATCATCATCACCGGAGTGCTCGGTCTGATGCGCATGGGCCAGCGCGAGGATCCCGAATTCACCTTCCGCGTCATGGTTGTTCAGGCGATCTGGCCGGGCGCTTCCATCCAGGAGATGGAAGACCAGGTCGTCAACAAGATCGAGCGCAAGCTGCAGGAAACGCCGCATATCGACTGGGTGAAGTCCTATACGCGGGCCGGCAGTGCGATCATCACCCTGCAGGTCAAGGGCGACACGAATTCGAAGGACGTGGCAGATGCCTTCTACCAGGCGCGCAAGAAGGTCGGCGACATCTCCAGCGAGCTGCCGCAGGGCCTGCTCGGCCCCTATTTCAACGACGAGTTCGGCGATACTTTCATCACGCTGCATTCGATCAGCGGCGAGGGCTATTCCTATCCGGAACTGAAGAAATTCGCGATCCAGGCGCGCGACATGCTGCTGACGACACCTGGTGTCGAGAAGGCGGTGATCATCGGCGACCAGCCTGAGAAGATCTATATCGACGTCTCGTCCAAAGCGCTTGCCGAGCGAGGCCTGACGATCCTCGATCTGCAGAACGCCATCAAGGGCCAGAACAATGTCGATCCGGCAGGTTCCGTCGATACCGGCCTGCGCTCAGTGCGCATTTCCGTCGAAGGCGACGTGAAGAAGGCGGAGGATATCCGCGAGTTGCGCCTTCGCGCCGGCGGCCAGGTGACGCGGCTCGGCGATATCGCCACCGTCAGTTCCGGGCTCGAAGATCCCTATCAGCGCAAGTATCGTTTCAACGGCCATGACAGCGTTCAGGTCGGCGTCGTGATGGCCAAGGGCTTCAACGTCACCGACGTCGGCAAGGGCGTCGAGGCGACCTATCAGCGCTTCGAGGAGGCGCTGCCTTATGGCGTTGCCGTCGATCAGATTGCCAATCAGCCCGACGTGGTGACGGATGCGGTCAGCGAATTCATGCATGCGCTCGGCGAAGCCCTGGTCATTGTGCTGGTGGTCTCGTTCCTGTCGATCGGCTGGCGCTCGGGCCTGGTCATCGCCATCGCCATTCCACTGGTGCTCGCCGCCACATTCGCGCTGATGTACGAACTCGGCATCGACCTGCAGCGCATTTCGCTCGGAGCGCTGATCATCGCGCTCGGCCTGCTCGTCGACGATGCGATGATCGTCGTCGAGATGATGGAGCGAAAGCTGGAGGAGGGGCTGGTCAAGATCGAAGCTGCAAGCTTCGCCTATTCCTCGACCGCCTTCCCGATGCTGACGGGCACGCTGATCACCACGGCCGGCTTCATACCCGTCGGCTTCGCGGCATCGACGGCCGGTGAATATGTGCGTTCGCTGTTTTATGTCGTCGGCATCGCGCTCGTCACCTCCTGGTTCGTCGCGGTCTATTTCACGCCGTGGCTCGGCTATATGATCCTCAAGCAGCGCCATCACGCCGGCGAGCATCACGACGCCTTCGACACGCGCTTCTATCGGCGTCTGCGCGGCACGGTCGGCTGGGCGGTACGCCATCGGGTTATCGTGCTGCTCTTGACGCTCGGCACCTTTGCCACCAGCCTCTGGGCCTTCCAGTTCATTCCACAGAATTTCTTCCCGCAATCGTCGCGGCCGGAAATCCTCGTCGATCTCTGGCTACCCGAGGGCACCAGCATCAAGGAGGTCGAGGTCCAGGCCAAGGCGCTGGAAGCGAAGATGATGGATGATCCTGACAAGCGGTTCATCGCCACCTATATCGGCGAAGGTGCGCCGCGCTTCTTCCTGCCGCTCGACCAGCAGTTGCGCAATCCGAACTTCGCCCAGCTCCTCGTCATGGCCAATGACGAACCGGCGCGCGAGCGGCTGATCGTCAAGCTGCGGACGATCCTTGCGGAAGATTTCCCGGAGATTCGCGGCAAGGTCGATCGGCTCTTCCTTGGCCCGCCCACAGGCTGGCCGGTGCAGATGCGGGTCATGGGGCCCGACCGCCAAGAAGTGCGGGCAATCGCCGATCAGGTGAAGGCGCGCTTTCAGGCCAACCCCATGCTCGGCGCCATCCACGACGACTGGCTGGAACAGGTGCCGGCAATGAAGCTGGTGATCGACCAGGACCGGGCCCGGGCGCTCGGCGTCACCTCGCAGCGCGTGCGCCAGATGCTGCAGACCGCCATGTCGGGTGCCGCCCTCGACGATTTCCGTGACGGCGAGGAGACGGTCTCGATCGTTGCCCGCGAGCCGGACGCCAGCCGTTCTCTGCTGTCGGCGGTCAACTCGGTCTATGTGCCGACGGATTTCGGCGGTTTCGTGCCGGTCTCGCAGCTTGCCAAGGTCGTGCCGGTTATGGAGCAGGGCATCGAATGGCGGCGCGACAGGCTGCCGACCATCACCGTGCGGGCGACGCTGCCGGATGGGGTGCAGCCGAACGACGTGGTGATGAAAATGTATGCCGACATGAAGGACATGCGCGACAGCCTGCCTGCCGGCTACAAGGTCGAAATCCAGGGCGGCGCCGAGGACGCGGCGGAAAGCCAGATGTCGATCGCCGCCAAGGCGCCGATCATGCTTGCGGTGATCATCGTACTGCTGATGGTGCAGCTGCAGCATTTCGGCAAGGCGATGCTGGTGCTCGCCACCGGGCCGCTCGGCATCATCGGTGCGGCCGCCGCCCTGCTGATCAGCGGCGCTCCTTTCGGCTTCGTGGCGATCCTCGGCGTCATCGCCCTGCTCGGCATCATCATGCGCAATTCGATCATCCTGGTCGATCAGATCGACCAGGACATCAAGGCCGGCATGCACCGGCAGGAGGCGATCGTCGGGGCTGCCGTGCGGCGTTTCCGGCCGATCATGCTGACGGCGCTGACCGCCGTCCTGGCGCTGATCCCAATCTCGCGCGGCGTCTTCTGGGGTCCGCTCGCCTACGCAATGATGGGCGGCATCCTGGTTGCGACAGTGCTGACAATTCTGGTTCTGCCCGCCGGCTACGCTCTCTTCTTCGGCCGGGAGCCGAAGGCAAGGGACGAACCAGGTCGGGATGCCGACGCCATCCAGGAAGAGGCGGATGACAGACATCCGCCGGCGTTGGCAGCAGAGTGAGGACGGCGCGGCGAAAGCCGCGCCGCTTTCCTTTGCCGACGACAGGTCTTCGTCAAAGTCCGCCCCGTCTGAGTTCGCGCCAATTCCATTGAAGTCCCGAACAGGCTAAGCTGCGAAGGACTGCCGGAAGACCAGCCGTGATCCCGGCCGTTCGTTGACGGGGAGGGCGCGACATGGCCGATTATAGTCTGGAGACAAGCTGGCGCCCGGTCGAAGGCAGTTTCGGGCGCTTGACCTTCACGCTCCACAATCTTTCTGCCGAGCCGTTGTCCGGCTTCTTGCTCTGCTATACGTCCGAGACGCGGGTTGCCGGCAAACATGTCTGCGCTGGCGCCAGCCTCAAGCGGCAGGTTGCGCATTTTCATGAGTTCCTGCCGCCTGAGGGGCTGAGTGTACCGCCGGGCGGGCGCTGGCGGTTCACTGTCGAGGGGCTGAGCCGAGAGCCGAAACATGTCACGGCTGGCGTCAAATCTGCTTATCTGACGCTTGCCGACGGCCGTCACCTTCCGGTCGATTTCGGCGATCTGATGCTTGAAGGCCGGGATGGCGGTGTGTCGCCGCCGCTCTTGCCGCCGGGCAAAGCCGACGAACCCTACGCGCTGCTCCCCTGGCCGCTGTCGCTCGGGCTGAAGGCGGGTGACTTGCCCGCCACCCTCTATCCGGCCGAGAGGACGCCGCCTGATGCGATCGAGGCCCTCTCCCAGGTTCTTTCTCTCTACCAGCGCCTCTACTCAGCCGAAGACGCGCCGTTTTCGCTGAGTGCCGTCGAAGGCGGGCGGCGCATTCGTTTCGTCGCCGAATCGTCGATCGCTGCCTTCGCCTACGAGCTGCGTTTCACCGCGCATGAGATCGTGCTTTCGAGCGCGGATGACGCGGGGCGGCGCTACGGCCTCATCAGCCTGGCGCAGCTGCTGCATGGCGCCTGCGCCGATGGCGAACGATTTAAATTCCCCAACTTCGGCACGATCGCCGACCAGCCGCGTTATGACTGGCGCGGCTGCCATCTCGATGTGTCCCGGCAGTTCTATCCGGTCGCCGACATCCTGCGGCTGATCGATATCCTCGCCTGGAACAAGCTCAATATCTTTCATTGGCACCTGACCGACGACGAAGCCTGGCGGCTGGAGATCAAGGCCTATCCAGCGCTGACGGAGATCGGCGCGCGGCGCGGGCCGGACGAGGTCCTCGTGCCACAGCTCGGCGACGGGGCGGAAACACGCGCCGGCCATTACACGCAGGATGATATAAGGCGGATCGTTGCGCATGCCGCCTCGCTCGGTGTCGCGGTCGTGCCGGAAATCGACATTCCAGGCCACAACACCGCAGCCTTGTTCTCGCTGCCCAGCTCGTCGACGGGCAGGAAGCGCCGGACAGCTATCACGCAGTGCAGGGTTACGCCAACAATGCGCTCAATCCGGCGGTCGAATTCACCTATGAATTTCTCGGCAAGGTATTCGACGAAGTCGTGACGCTGTTTCCGAGCGAATATATCCACATCGGCGGCGACGAGGTAGCGCAGGGCGCCTGGCTTTGCTCGCCACTCTGTCAGGCACTGATGAAGCGGGAGAAGCTTGCCGGCACCGCCGAGCTGCAGTCTTATTTCCTGAAACGCATCAAGATGATGCTGTCGGAGCGCGGCAGGAAGCTCGCCGGCTGGAACGAGGTCTCGCATGGCGGCGGTGTCGATCGCGACGGCACGCTGCTGATGGCGTGGGAAAAGCCTGCCGTCGGCGTCGAGCTGGCGCAGCAAGGCTACGACGTGGTGATGACGCCGGGACAGGCCTATTATCTCGACATGGCGCAGGCCGAAGCCTGGGCGGAGCCCGGCGCGGCATGGGCAGGCTATTCGGCCCCGGAACATACCTATGCTTACGAAGCCGAGGGCGAACTGCCGCAGGCGCTGCAGGAGAAGATGCGCGGCATCCACGCTTGCATCTGGACTGAAAACTTTCTCTCTCGCGCCTATTTCAACCGGCTGGTCTTTCCGCGCCTTCCAGCCGTCGCCGAGGCCGCATGGACACCCTCGGACCGGAAGGATTGGGACAGGTTCGCAGCGATCGTGCGGATGTGGCCTATGCTTCAGGAAGCAATGCTTCGGCTTTCAGCCCGAGCAGCGCTGCGCCGATCAGGCCGGGTTCGATGCGGCATTGGCTGCGCACCACCAGCGGCCGGTCGAACTTGCGCAGGATGCGGGCGCGCACGGCGTGGTCGAGTTCAGCAAGCAGCGGCTCGACATTGGACAGGCCGCCGCCGACGGGCACGATGGTCGCGCCGGTGATGTTGATCGTCAGCGCCAGGGGCGAGGCGACGAGATCGACATAGACGTCGATCGTCCGTGTCGCCTTCTCCTCGCCACGCTGCCATTGAGCGATGATCTCTTCGCTCGAAAGGTCGAGATCATGCAGCGTCTTGTGCAGGCGCTCCAGGCCACGGGCGCCGCCGACGGTGTCGACGCAGCCTTTCTGGCCGCAGCCGCAGGCATAGGCGGGAATGGCGGCAGGCGGATTGCCGGCTGCCGAGGCGATGATCGGCCCGTGACCCCATTCGCCGGCAAAACCGCCGGCCTCATTGACGAGGCGGCCATCGGCAATCAGGCCGCCGCCGACGCCGGTGCCGAGTATGGCGCCGAAGACGATGCGATGGCCGCGACCGGCGCCGAGGCCGGCCTCGGCCATGGCGAAGCAATCGGCGTCATTGGCGATCAGTGCCGGCAGACGGAGTTCGGCTTCGAGATCGGCGGCCAGCGTGCGGCCATGGATGCAGGGAATGTTGGCGCAGATCAGCCGCTGCGTGTCGGGATCGACCACGCCGGCGATGGAAAGCGCAATACGGCTCGGCTCTTCGCCGGTTTCGGCGATGATGGCACGCAGGGTGTCGACGAAAGCGGCGAAATCATCCTTCGGCGTCGGGCGCCGGCCGAGGGGGACGATGTCCGTCTCGGAACGGGCAACGCCACCCTTTATGGCGGAGCCGCCGATGTCGAATGAGATGATCATTGCCACCCTGCCGTTTCTCTGGTCTGTGCTGTCTGCTCGCACTGTTGGCGGGGAATTACAAGCCTTCATTCGCCGGTCTGCCATGCGCTCGCGGCCTCAATCGCTATTCGGTTCCGCAAGTCATTCAATTGGCATATTGCGTGGCCACAATCCGAGCCCGCACGTCCATCACTCACTGGTATCATGACCATCGAAAACGCCGATTCCCACAGACGCAGAAGACCCCGTCCACCCCGTCCCAAAGGCCGTCGCCTTTCATCCATCCTGCGGCAGCTGGCCGCCGACCGGAGTCGGGAGCGGATTTCGATCGGCGATCTGTTCCAGACGATGGGCGACCGGGCGATCAGCGCGTTGATGCTGATCTTCGCGCTGCCGAACGCTTTTCCGACGCCGCCCGGAACGTCGGCCGTGCTCGGCGCGCCGTTGGTCTTCCTGGCGGTACAGTTGACCTTCGGGCTGAAGCCCTGGCTGCCGAGGGTGATTGCCGACCGTTCGATGCGGCGGGAGGATTTCGAAACCATTGTCGGCCGCATCCATCGCTGGCTCGCCTGGGCGGAGCGGATGCTGAAGCCGAGGTTGGCGATCTTCGCCGAGCCGCCGGCGGAATATCTCGCCGGGGCCGCATGCCTACTGCTGTCGATCGTGCTGTTGCTGCCGGTGCCGCTCGGCAACATGCTGCCGGCAATCACGATCTCGGTCTTCGCTTTCGGCATACTGGGCCGCGACGGGCTCTTTGCGCTGATCGGCTTCATCATGACGGCCGTGTCGCTGGTCGTTGCCGGCGGCGTGATTTACGGCCTGGTGAAGGCGGCGATCTATCTCGTCATGCAATGGTTTGCCTAAGCAGCGTCGGTTATTTGGCGGAGCTCTTTGCAACAGGCTCGACATTTGCCTGATTTTTGTTTTGATCTGGCGCGATACAATTTCAAATCATGTTCGGCGGCGGCACGCCGGCTCACTTTGCGTGGTAGGCATTCAATGGCAAAAAGATCCGAGACCGCGGCACGCCTCGACGATGCGGCACGTGCCGGCTGGCTCTATTACGTCGCCGGGCGCACGCAGGATGAAATCGCCGCCGCGATGGGCATCTCGCGGCAATCGGCGCAGCGGTTGGTGTCGCTGGCGGTCGCCGAGCGTCTGATCAAGGTGCGGCTCGATCATCCGATCGCCGCCTGCCTGGAGCTCGCCAGCCAGCTGCGGCGGAAATTCGGGCTGAAACATGTGGAGGTGGTGCCGAGCGATTCCGGGTCGTCGGCGACCGTCGGTATTGCCGAGGCGGCGGCGGCCGAGATCGAACGATGGCTGAAACGGGCCGAGCCGATCGTGCTTGCCGTCGGTACCGGCCGTACGCTGAAGGCGGCTGTCGACCAGCTGCCGGCGATCGAATGTCCCAATCACCGCATCGTCTCACTGACCGGCAATATCGCCCCCGACGGATCGGCCGCCTATTACAACGTCATCTTCAGCATGGCCGATGCGGTGAAGGCGCGGCACTATCCGATGCCGCTGCCGGTGCTCGTCACCTCGGCGGAAGAGCGGGAGCTGCTGCACGGCCAGCAACTGGTGCGCTCGACGCTCGATATGAGCGCGCAGGCCGACGTCACCTTCGTCGGCATCGGCGAACTCGGTATCGACGGGCCGCTCTGCGTCGACGGTTTCCTCGAGAAGGACGAGATGATGGAGCTGATGCGCGGCGGCGCCGTCGGCGAGATCTGCGGCTGGATCTTTGACGTCGATGGCAGGTTGCTCGACAACCCGATCAACGAACGCGTCGCGTCGGCGCCGATCCCGTCCCGCGACGCGTCGATGGTCATCGGTCTGGCCAAGGGCAAGCGCAAGTTTAAGGCGATCCGGGCCGCGGTTGTCGGCCAGCAAATCAACGCGCTGATTACCGACGAAGAGACGGCTGAGTTTTTGCTCAGGAATTGAGCAAAAAACACTTGTTTTAAATCAATGGGATAGCTTCCTCCTTCGGCACCGCAGCAACGATTGCCGATTGACATTCTGTATCATTTGTTGAGTAATTGCCCATGAGCGAAGCGAATGCTCACACCCATCTTCTGGGAGGAAGATATGACATTGAGAACTTTTCTGCTGGGCGCCTGCTCAGCACTGGCGTTTGCCGGCATGGCTTCGGCCGAAACGCTGACAATCGCGACCGTGAACAACGGCGACATGATCCGGATGCAGAAGCTGACGGATGACTTCAAGGCGAAGAATCCGGGCATCGACCTTGAATGGGTAACCCTCGAAGAGAATGTGCTGCGCCAGAAGGTCACGACCGACATCGCGACCAAGGGCGGCCAGTACGACGTGCTGACGATCGGCACTTATGAAGTTCCGATCTGGGCGAAACAGGACTGGTTGCTGCCGCTCGACAATCTCGGCGCCAACTACGACGTCGACGACCTGCTGCCGGCCATCCGCAGCGGCCTGACTGTAGACGGCAAGCTCTATGCTGCGCCGTTCTATGGTGAAAGCTCGATGGTCATGTACCGCAAGGACCTGTTCGACGCTGCCGGCCTGAAAATGCCCGACGCGCCGACCTGGGACTTCATTGCCGACGCTGCCCGCAAGATCACCAACAAGGACAAGGAAGTCTACGGCATCTGCCTGCGTGGCAAGGCCGGCTGGGGCGAGAACATGGCCTTCCTGACGGCCATGTCCAATTCCTTCGGCGCCCGCTGGTTCGACGAGAAGTGGAAGCCGCAGTTCGATCAGCCGGAATGGAAGGACACGCTCGATTTCTACGTCAAGCTGATGAAGGATGCCGGCCCTCCGGGCGCCTCCTCCAACGGCTTCAACGAGAACCTGGCGCTGTTTCAGACCGGTAAGTGCGGCATGTGGATCGACGCAACGGTTGCCGCTTCCTTCGTCGCCGATCCGAAGCAGTCGCAGGTCGCCGACAAGGTCGGCTTCGCGCTCGCCCCGGACAAGGGCCTCGGCAAGCGCGGCAACTGGCTCTGGGCCTGGAGCCTCGCCATCCCGGCAGGTACCCAGAAGGCCGAAGCGGCTGAGAAGTTCGTCGCCTGGGCAACCAGCAAGGAATACAGCAACCTCGTCGCCGAGAAGGAAGGCTGGCTGAATGCACCTCCGGGCACCCGCAAATCGCTCTATGCGAATGCGGACTACCAGAAGGCGGCGTCGTTTGCCAAGATGACGCTCGACTCGATCGAGGCGGCCGATCCGACCAAGCCGACCGTCAAGCCGGTCCCCTATGTCGGCGTCCAGTTCGTGGCGATCCCGGAATTCCAGGGCATTGGTACGGCGGTGGGTCAGCAGTTCTCGGCAGCCCTTGCCGGCCAGATTTCGGTCGATCAGGCGTTGAAGAGCGCCCAGCAGCTGGCAACCCGGGAAATGACCAAAGCCGGCTACATCAAATAACAACCTCCTGAGCAAGAGGCGGATTCTTGACAATCCGCCCCTCTGGGCCGCCGATGCCCGAACTGCATCGGCGGCCGCTTTTTCAGACAAAGCCTTCCTGCGGCCGCTCCCCGCTTCAGATCAGATCGGTGATTGCCATGGCAACCTTGCATACCCGCTCCGCGGCGCGCCTGATGATTGCGCCCTCCGTGCTGCTCCTCTTTGCATGGATGATCGTCCCACTTGCGATGACGATCTATTTCTCGCTGCTGAACTACAATCTGCTCAGCCCCGGCATGGAGAGTTTCGTCGGTCTGCTCAACTACGAATACTTCCTGTCCGATCCGGCCTTCATCGCGGCGCTGATCAATACGCTGCTGCTCGTTGCCGGCGTGTTGCTGATCACCGTCATCGGCGGCATCGCCTTTGCGCTGCTGCTTGATCAGCCGATGTACGGACAGGGCATCGTGCGCATTCTGGTGATCGCGCCGTTCTTCGTCATGCCGACGGTGGCAGCACTGGTGTGGAAGAACATGTTCATGAACCCGGTCAACGGCCTGTTTGCCCATCTTGCCAAGGCGCTCGGCCTGCAGCCGATCGACTGGCTGGCGAATGCGCCGCTGTTCTCCGTCATTCTGATCGTCGCCTGGCAATGGCTGCCCTTTGCCACCCTCATCATGCTGACGGCGCTGCAGTCGCTTGACGAGGAGCAGAAGGAAGCCTCCGAAATGGACGGCGCCGGTCCGATCTCGAAATTCATCTACATCATCCTGCCGCACATGGCGCGGGCCATCACCGTGGTGATCCTGATCCAGACGATCTTCCTGCTTTCGGTCTTTGCCGAAATTCTCGTCACCACCAATGGCGGGCCGGGCACCGACAGCACCAACCTCACCTATCTCGTCTATGCCCAGGCGCTGCTGCAGTTCGATATCGGCGGCGCTTCGGCGGGCGGCATCGTCGCCGTCGTGCTTGCCAATATCGTCGCGATCTTCCTCGTCCGCCTCGTCGGCAAGAATCTGGAGGCTTGAGATGGCCAGAAAAGTCACAACGCAGCGCAAGGTCATCGTCACCGCGATCGCCTGGACGCTCGGCATCCTGATCTTCTTCCCGATCCTCTGGACGTTCCTGACCAGCTTCAAGTCGGAAGCCGATGCCATCGCCTCGCCACCGCAGTTCCTGTTCTTCCATTGGACGACGGAGAACTATGCGGAGGTGCAGAGCCGGTCGAACTATCTCAGCCACTTCATGAACTCGGTGATCATTTCCTTCGGCTCGACGCTGATCGGCCTGATCATCGCTATTCCCGCCGCCTGGGCGATGGCGTTTTCGCCGACCAAGCGGACCAAGGACGTGCTGATGTGGATGCTGTCGACCAAGATGATGCCGCCTGTGGGCGCGCTGATCCCGATCTACCTGCTGTTTCGCAATTCGGGCCTGCTCGACACGCGCACCGGCCTGGTGATTGTGCTGACACTGATCAATCTGCCGATCATCGTCTGGATGCTCTATACCTACTTCAAGGAAATCCCGGGCGAAATCCTCGAGGCGGCCCGCATGGACGGGGCATCGCTGATGAAGGAGATCGTCTACGTGCTGACGCCGATGGCGGTGCCCGGCATTGCCTCGACGCTGCTTTTGAACATCATCCTTGCCTGGAACGAGGCGTTCTGGACGCTCAATCTCACCGCCTCCAAGGCGGCGCCGCTGACGGCCTTCATCGCTTCCTATTCCAGTCCGGAAGGCCTGTTCTACGCCAAGCTGTCGGCGGCATCGACGATGGCGATCGCGCCGATCCTGATCCTTGGCTGGTTCAGCCAGAAACAACTCGTCCGCGGCCTGACCTTCGGCGCTGTGAAATAAGATAAAGGGAGACAAACATGGGCAGCATTACCCTTCAGAAGGTTTCCAAGGTCTTCGGCGAAGCCAAGGTCATCCCTTCGATCGATCTCGATATCAAGGACGGCGAATTCGTCGTCTTCGTCGGCCCGTCGGGCTGCGGCAAGTCCACGCTGCTTCAGGTTGATCGCCGGTCTCGAGGATGTCTCCGGCGGCAAGATCGTCATCGACGGCAGGGACGCCACCGAAAAGGCGCCGTCGGAGCGCGGCCTGGCTATGGTGTTCCAGTCCTATGCGCTCTATCCGCATATGAGCGTGCGCAACAACATCGCCTTTCCGCTGAAGATGGCGGGCGTCGACAAGGCTGAGATCGACCGCAAGGTGACGGATGCCGCCCGGGTGCTGAACCTTACCGATTATCTGGAGCGCAAGCCGCGCCAGCTGTCCGGCGGCCAGCGCCAGCGCGTGGCGATCGGCCGCGCCATCGTGCGCCAGCCTTCGGCCTTCCTGTTCGACGAACCGCTGTCGAACCTCGACGCAGCGCTGCGTGTCAACATGCGTCTCGAAATCAGCGAGCTGCACCAGCAGCTGAAGACGACGATGGTCTACGTCACCCACGACCAGGTCGAGGCGATGACCATGGCCGACAAGATCGTCGTCTTGAACAGGGGCAATATCGAGCAGGTCGGCTCGCCGCTCGAACTCTACAGCCGCCCCCGCAACCTCTTCGTCGCCGGCTTCATCGGTTCGCCGAAGATGAACTTCATAACGGGCCAGAACGCCGCACAGCTCGGCGCCCATACGATCGGCATCCGCCCCGAGCACATGCTGTTGTCGATGGAGAGCGGCGACTGGAAGGGTAGGGTCGTGGTCGCCGAGCATCTCGGATCCGACACTTTCCTGCATATCGATGCCGACGGCATCGGCATGGTGACGGCGCGCGGCAGCGGTGATTTTGCCGCCAAGGCTGGAGACACGGTCTATCTGACGCCGGACCGTTCGCGTATTCACAAATTCAACGAGGGCGGCCTTGCCATCTGAGGCAGGCCGCCGGCTGGGGGCAGGCATGCGAGCCGGGCGATGGCGCCCGGCCGTTTCGGCAAGACCTTCAAGAGGACTGAAACATGACGTGCAAACTATCGCTGGCAACGCTTTCCGACGCGGCGCGCACCGCCGCCGTCCCTGGATATGACAGGGCGTCGCTGAAAGCCGGCATCGTGCACTTCGGCGTCGGCAATTTCCATCGCGCCCATCAGGCGGTCTATCTTGACGACCTCTTCAACTCAAACGCGGATCACGACTGGGCGATCGTCGGCGCCGGTGTGCTGCCGTCGGATGCGTCCATGCGCGAAAAGCTTGCAGCCCAGGATTTTCTGACGACGGTGGTCGAGCAGGACAACAACAAGACGGCGGCGCGCGTCACCGCGCCGATGATCGACATCCTGCCGGTCGGCGATCCCGCCGCGATCATCGCCAAGCTCGCCGATCCCGATATCCGCATCGTTTCGATGACGATCACCGAGGGCGGTTATTTCATCGATGCATCGGGCACATTCAATCCGGCCCATCCGGCAATCGCCGCTGACGGAAACAGCCCCGACGCGCCGAAGACGGTGTTCGGCCTGATCGTCGCCGGCCTGAAGGTGCGCAAGGCTAGGGGTATCGGTCCTTTCACCGTCATGTCCTGCGACAACATTCCCCACAACGGCATCGTCACCGCCAATGCCGTGGTCGGCACGGCGGCATTGTCGGATCCCGGCTTTGCCGAGTGGATCCGGGCGAATGTCGCCTTTCCGAATGCGATGGTCGACCGCATCACGCCGGCAACCGGCCAGCGGGAGATCGATTTCCTCAAGGACAATTTCGAGATCGAGGACAATTGGCCAGTCTATTGCGAGGAATTCAAGCAATGGGTGCTCGAGGACAAGTTCACCGCCGGCCGGCCGGCGCTGGAAAAGGTCGGCGTGACCTTCGTTCCCGATGTCACGCCCTATGAGCATATGAAGATCCGCATCCTCAACGGCGGGCATGCGGCGATCGCCTATCCGGCGGCGCTGATGGACATTCATTTCGTTCATGATTCCATGGAAGATCCTTTGATTCGCGCCTTCCTCGCCAAGCTCGAGAAAGACGAGATCATCCCGATCGTGCCGCCGGTGCCGAACACGTCGCTCACGGATTATTTCGCGCTGATCGAACATCGGCTGCTCAATCCGAAGATTGCCGACACCATTCCGCGGTTGGCCCAGGACGGCTCCAACCGCCAGCCGAAATTCATCCTGCCATCGACGCTCGACAATCTCAACCAGGGCCGGGATGTCGTCGGGCTGGCACTGGTCTCGGCGCTCTGGTGCCGCTATTTCGCCGGCAAGAGCGACAGCGGCAAGGATATCGTCTTCAACGACGCCAGCGCCGAGCGCCTGCATGCGGCGGCGCTGAAGGCAAAAGACGATCCGTCGGCTTTCCTCGCCTTCGACGATATTTTCGGCGCGGTGGCGAAATCCGAACTTTTCCGCAAGCGTTTCGCCCATGCTCTCAAAACTCTGTGGGAAAAGGGCACGCGGGAGACGCTGCAGCTCTATCTCGACGGCAAGCTCGCAGTGTAGGGAATCCGGATGACGGCATTCATTGCCGCCGTCCATCCGGCCTTGCAAGGAAGCGGGACGGTCGTGCGTCCGAAATTGAACTCAGGTTGGGTCCTCCATGGCTGACGCTGAACCACAGCTGATCATCTTTGATTGCGACGGTGTGCTCGTCGACAGCGAGCCGATCTCGATTAGCGTGCTGGTCGGGGCGATGAACGATCTCGGCGTCTCGATCACCGAGGACCAGGCCTATGAGCGCTTTCTCGGCCGCAGTCTGTCGACGATGGTCGACACGCTGGATACCGAATTCAACGTCCATGCCGGCGAGGAATTCCTCGAGCGCATCCGCACCGATCTCTACGCCCGTTTTCGCACTGAATTGAAGCCGATCGACGGTATCGCCGCAGCAATCGATGGGCTCGGCGTTCGCTGCTGCGTTGCCTCCTCAAGCCAGATGGAGCGGATCCGGCTGTCGCTGTCCGTCACCGGGCTGCTCGGCAGGCTGCCCGACATCTTTAGTGCGACGATGGTCAAGCGCGGCAAACCGGCGCCCGATCTTTTCCTGCATGCGGCGCGTGAAATGCGGGTGGAACCTGCACATTGCATTGTCGTCGAGGACAGCCCGGCCGGCGTTGCCGCCGCCAAGGCGGCGGGGATGACGGTGTTTGCCTTCACCGGCGGATCGCATGCCAACTTCGCCGGCTATCGCGCCGAACTCGACCGGCTTTCGCCGGAAGTGGTGTTTGACGCCATGCCTGAATTGATACACCTTGTCCGCAACCATAAGCTGGACGGGATCAAGATTTGATGCGGGATCATGTGGTTGCGGTGGATGTCGGCACCGGCAGTGCGCGCGCCGGCGTCTTCGATGCCCGTGGCCGCTTGCTCGCCAAGGCCGAACATCCGATCGTGATGAACCGGCCGCGCGAAAATCATGCCGAACACGATTCCGAAGACATCTGGTCCGCCGCCTGCACGGCGGTGCGTAGCGCCATGGAGCAATCCGGCATCGCAGCAGCCTCGGTCGGCGCGATCGGCTTCGACGCCACCTGTTCGCTTGTCGTCCGCGATGTCGAGGGCCATCAGCTCAGCGTTTCCACCGGCGGCGAGAGGCGGTTCGACACGATCGTCTGGCTCGATCACCGGGCGCTGAAGGAAGCCGATTTCTGCACGGCGACGGAGCACGCTGTGCTCGAACATTCCGGGCTTGTCATGTCGCCCGAAATGGAGATGCCAAAGCTGATGTGGCTGAAGAAGAAGCTGCCCTCCACATGGGAAAAGGCCGGCTACTTCTTCGATCTCGCCGATTTCATGACGTGGAAATCGACCGGATCGGCTGCCCGGTCGCGCTGTACGCTGACTGCGAAATGGAACTATCTCGCCCATCTCGAAAAGGGCTGGCAGCAGGATTTCCTGGAGCGGATCGGTCTCGAGGATCTTCAGGCGCGCGGCCAGCTGCCGGATGAGACTGTGCCGGTCGGCGGCAGCGTCGGCCGGCTGACACCTGGTGCGGCAGAGGCGCTGGGGCTGACCACGGACTGCCATGTCTCGGCTGGGATGATCGACGCCTATGCCGGCGCGCTCGGTGCACTCGGCGGGTATGCCGCCGATCCTGCTAAGCGCGAACACCAATTGGCGCTGATCGCCGGCACGTCGAGCTGCATTGTCACCTTCTCCAGGGAACGCAAGCCGAGCCATGGCATGTGGGGGCCCTATTACGAGGCGGTCTTTCCACAATCCTGGCTGGTGGAGGCCGGGCAATCGGCGACCGGTGCGCTGCTCGACCACATCGTGCGCATGCATGCCGCCGGCGGCGAGCCGACGGCGGCGCTGCATCAGAGGATCGTCGCACGCATTGCCGAATTGCGGGCCGAGGAAGGTGATGCCTTCGGGGGCCGCATTTTCGTGCTGCCGGATTTCCATGGCAATCGCTCGCCGCTTGCCGATCCGCATGCCGTCGGCGTGGTCAGCGGGCTGAGCCTCGATACATCCTTCGATGGCCTCTGCACGCTCTACTGGCGCACTGCGGTAGCGATTGCGCTCGGGATCCGCCATATCCTCGAAATGATGAAGGAATACGGCTACGTGCCCGATACGCTGCATATTGCCGGCGGGCATGTGAAGAACCCGGTGCTGATGGAGCTCTACAGCGATGCCACCGGCTGCAAGGTCGTGGTGCCGAAGATGAACGAGGCGGTGCTGCTCGGCACGGCGATCGCCGCATCTGTCGCCTGCGGCTTGCACGGGAATTTAGCGGCGGCTGGCGAGGCGATGTATCCGGGCGGCGACGTTCGGCTTCCCGACAAGGGAAAACAGGCGCTCTACGACCGCGACTACCGCCGCCTTCTCGCCATGCACAGGCATCGCGCCGAGCTGGAAACGATGCAATAACGGTTCAGTGGTTGGCCGTCTCGCCAAGGACTGTCGCAAATTCCAGCATGCGGCGGCGGCGAAGGGCCGCCTCTTCGCCGACTTCGAGGATCACGGATTCCGACAGGCAATCAAGCAGCGCGATCAGTGGCGGTAGATTGTCGAGGTCGGGCGCGCGGGCAGGCGGCAAGGGCAGCATGACGTTCGACTGATCCGCCATCCAGTCCGCCTGCTGCGGTGAAATGAGCACGACCTTATAACCGTAGCGCCGCGCCGTCCTGGCAAGCAGCCGCGCCTTGGCGAAGCGGCGACAGTCGATGATGACGAGCAGCGCGTCGTCGACCGCCAGCCGGGCGAAGAGTTCGGCAAAACGATTGTCGGCACCGTCAAGCGTGCGCACGCCGTCGCGGGCTTGCGTCAGCCGCTGGCAGAAATGATGGGCAAGGCTTGCAAGCCGGGCATGTGTGGCGATCGACACTTCGCGGGCAGTGCTGATCAGGCTGACGGCTTCGGACCAATGCGGCTGCGCCGTCAGATGGTAGATATGGTGGAGCGCCTGAATCTGTTCGGCAACCAGCACGGCGAGCGGTTTGCCCTCGGCGGCGTCCTGATGCAGCTCGCTCATGGCGCTTTGCAATTGCGCCGGCGATGTCGTCACGGTCTCGCGAATCTCGACTTTGACACTATCCAATCCCTGATAGCCGAGCGCGCGCAGGAAGCGCCCGACGGTCATCGGCGAGAGATCCAGCCGGTCGGCGACAGACGCAGCCGTCTCGAAAGGCAGGTCGTTCAGATGTTCGGTGAAATATTTCGCGATACGGCGTTCGGCCGGAGTACCGTTTTTTGCGTATTGCCTGAGTTTTTGCACAAAGTCTTCCACGTCAGCCTCCCCCGTTTTTCCTTAGAGGCGTTCCGCGGATGCGCTGTTGCGACCCCTTGTCTTTGCAACTATTTCGGAAGCTGCTTCTCAGGCCCATGCATATTCAGATACGTGACAATACTATATTAGCATTTAATTTTCGACAAGTTTTCTATTACCGCCTGCAATTTTATTCTCTCTTGTGGGTGGCATCAATCTTTCCTACATCTTCGGCGCAACCGGAGAAAGCTGAGACATGATCCTTGACGCCGCTCGACAATCGCTGACCAATTTGTTCGCGCCGGAAACACGTTCGGTCTTCTGGAAAGTGCTCGGGCTGACGATTCTCGTGCTGGTCGGTCTATGGTTCGCGCTGCGCGGGGCCTTCATGGCCTTCCTCTTTCCCTGGTTCACCAGCTTCTTTCCCGATGTGCCGGATTGGGCCGGGTGGCTCGCCCTGATTTTCGCAATCCTTGCCGGTATCGGTCTTGCGCTGATGCTGGCATTGCTGCTGTCGCCGGTCACGGCGCTGATCGCCGGCCTGTTCCTCGACGATGTCGCCGATGTCATCGAAAAACGCGATTATCCCAAGGACGCGGCGGGGACCGCCATGCCGCTCGGCCCGGCGATGGCAAGCTCGATCAAATTCCTCGGCGTGGTGATCCTCGGCAATATCGTCGCCTTGCTGCTGCTGTTCATCCCCGGCGTCAATCTGGTCGCCTTCTTTCTGGTGAACGGCTATCTGCTCGGACGGGAATTTTTCGAATTCGCCGCCATGCGCTTCCGGTCGCCTGAGGAGGCGCGGCTCTTCCGCGCCAAACACGCCTCCACCGTATTTCTTGGCGGGCTGGTGATCGCGCTTTTTCTGGCGATCCCCTTCGTCAACCTTCTGACCCCGCTGTTTGCCGCCGGCATGATGGTGCATCTGCACAAGATGATTTCCGCCCGCGACGCGGGTTTTCGGGCGTGAGGTTAGCCGGGCAGGACGGCGACCTGCTCTACTCGACGGCCTCGCCGATCACCTGCGGCGGTAGTTCGACGAGCGGCGCCGGCACATCCCAACTCTTTTCCGGCGACTTGCAGAGATCGGCGATGACGCAGCGTTCGCATTCGGGGCGGCGCGCCTTGCAGGTGTAGCGGCCGTGCAGGATCAGCCAGTGATGGGCATGGTAGAGGTAATGTTGCGGGATCACCTTCATCAGCCGCGCCTCGACTTCGTCGGGCGTCTTGCCGGGGGCAAGCTTGATGCGATTGGCAATTCGGAAGATATGGGTGTCGACGGCCATCGTCGCCTGGCCGAAGGCCATGGAGAGCACGACATTGGCGGTCTTGCGGCCGACGCCCGGCAATTTCACCAGTTCGTCGCGTGTCTCCGGCACCTTGCCGGCGAAATCATCGACCAGCATCTGCGAGAGGGCGATGACGTTTTTCGCCTTGTTGCGATAGAGGCCGATCGTCCTGATATAGTCGCGCAACCGCTCCTCGCCAAGTTCGAGCATCTTTTCCGGCGTATCGGCAACCTTGAAGAGGGCGCGGGTCGCCTTGTTGACGCCGACATCGGTTGCCTGCGCCGACAGTGCGACGGCGACGACGAGGGTGAAGGGATTGCTATGCTCGAGTTCGCCCCTCGGCTCCGGCCGCTGCACCGAGAAGCGGTGGAAGATCTCCTCACGCTCGGCGAGCGAATAGGCGGTCTTCACCGTCGCCGCCGGTTTGCGGCGAGCGATCACATTCGAGTTTTGCGACGGTCTGGTAACGGATTTGAGTTTCGGATTCGCCATGGTGAATCTATACTCAGCAGCCATGATGGAAAGCAACGCCGACAGCCTCAACGAGCAGCCTGTTTTCGCTGCCGAGCTTTTCCCCACCGATCGCTCGGCCGCCGGGGCTTCCGGGTGCTGCTGATCCTGTCCGGCGCCGTCTGCTTCCTCTATGGGATGTTCTTCATCGCGACCGGCGCCTGGCCGATCGGCTTTTTCTTCGGGCTGGATTTCGCATTGCTTTACGGCGCCTTCTGGCTGAACTACCGCTCCGGACGAGCGCGCGAGGAGATCACGGTGTCGCGTACCGACGTATCGGTACGCAAGTTTGCGCCATCGGGGCGGATGGTGGAGCACCATTTCAATCCGTTCTGGACGCGCTTCCTCGTTCGCCGGCATCAGGAGATCGGTATTCTCTCGATGCAGATCTTCGGCGAGGGTCGGCGCACCGATATCGGCTCGTTCCTCAACCCCGATGATCGTGAAAGCTTCGCCAAGGCCTTCAAGGGGGCGCTGGCCACGGTCAAGCAGCGTATCTGAACTTACCTCGCGGTGCGCAAGAAACGGGTGGTTTGCGAACAGCCAATTGATTATCTCCTTACGACAAGGAGAAAGACGATGAATATGATTGCGAACCTGCAGACAGACATAACGCCTGACGGCCCTGACTATGACATTGTCCGCCGGGTGATCGAACTCATCACCGAGGATTATCGCGACCAGCCTTCGCTGGAGGCGATCGCGGCGCGGCTCAACCAGTCGCCGACACAGCTGCAGAAGACCTTCACCCGCTGGGCCGGCCTGTCGCCCAAGGGCTTCCTGCAGGCAGTGACGCTCGACCACGCCAAGCGGCTGCTGCGCAAGGAAGACATGCCGCTGCTGGAGACCTCGATCGAGGTCGGCCTCTCCGGCCCGAGCCGGCTGCACGATCTTTTCGTAACCCATGAGGCGATGTCGCCTGGCGAATGGAAGGCGAAGGGCGGCGGTCTTACCATCCGCTACGGCTTCCACATCTGCCCTTTCGGCATCGCGCTGATCATGGTCACCGACCGCGGCCTTGCCGGCCTTGCCTTCAGCGATTCCGGCGACGAGAAAGCCTGCCTCGAGGATATGACCTGCCGTTGGCCGAATGCCCAATATGTCGAGGACCTGCAGGCGACGGTTCCCTATGCCGCCCGCATCTTCGAGCCCGGCAAATGGTCCTCGGAACAGCCGCTGCGGGTCGTGCTGATCGGCACGGATTTCCAGGTCAGCGTCTGGCAAAGTCTGATGAAAATCCCGTTCGGCAAGGCGGTTACCTATTCCGATATCGCCAAGGATATCGGCCGGCCGACGGCGCAGCGCGCCGTGGGGGCGGCGGTCGGGGCGAACCCGATCTCCTTCGTGGTGCCTTGCCATCGGGCGGTTGGCAAGAATGGCGCGCTGACCGGCTACCATTGGGGCTTGACCCGCAAGCGGGCGATGCTTGGCTGGGAGTCGGCGCACGCCTGATAGCAGGGTCCGGAGGATGGGGACCTAGCAGCAACGCGTTCGTCGCTTGTCGCTCCGACCGTTCGCTCCCGGCGTCGCTCACCCCACATCGCCTCGCTATCGCTCCGGCACTTCTCCCCGCTGGGGAGAAGAGGCAGCCGGAGATGTGTCGGCTAATTCCAGCAGCGCCCGTGCCGCGCTTTCATCGGTGATCAGCGTGTTGCAGCCGATGCGCTTGATCGTCGCGCGGATGGCGACGGCGCGGTGGGCGCCGCCGGAGGAGAGCACGATATGCTTGGCCTCCTTCAGCGTGTCGAGATCGACGGACATGACGCGCCGATTGATCGAGTGGTCGACCGAATTGCCGTCCTTGTCGAGAAAGTTGAACATGGTGTCGCAGACGCAGCCGGCAGCGATCAGCTCCCGCAGCTCGGCCTTCGAGATCCAGCCCTCCGACAGCGAGGTCGAATGCGGGCCGATATCGCCGCAGCTGACAATCGCCAGATCGAGGCTCTCGGCCAGACGGTAGATCGTATCCAGCCCGCATTTCTCGATCAGATTGCGCTTGGTCTCGACGGAATCGACGAGAAGCGGCGCCAAGAACATATAACATTCGGCGCCGAGCTGATTGGCCAGCCGCCATGTGTAATCGATCGGGTTCGTCTGGTGCACGGCGACGATGCCGCCGAGCAGCGAGACGACCTTGCAATTGGCGCGGCGCGGCGGCCGGAAGCTTGACAGCGAGGCGGTCATGGTTCGGCCCCAGCCGACGCCGATCGTATAGTCGTCCGGAATGGCTTCGGAGAGAAACTGGCCAAGCGCCAACCCGACATTCTTTGCCAGCGAATTGACGTCACTGCCGACCGGTGACGGCACGACGATTGCCTCGTCAAGGCCATAGGCGCGCTCCAGTCTCACCGAAAGCTCGACGCAGTCGCCGATTGAATCGTTGATCCAGATCTGGACTTCGCTACGCTTCATCGCTTCGTCGAGCAGGCGGATCACGGTGGTACGGCTGATGCCGAGCTGTTCGGCGACGTCCTTCTGGGTCAGACCCTCATTATAATAGAGCCATGCAGCCCTCAGCCGCAGCGAGGATGCTTCCGAAAAGGCCGTGTGCGTGCCGCGTTTAAGCTTGACCACATCTCCTCCGCACAATTCCTGCCCTGAATCCCTCACGAGATGAAAGGTCGCAGCGATACGCTTGTGCCTGGATAATGACGGGCGTGACACTTATGTCAATTGAAATGCACAAATGTCCTTGACTTTTCCCTGGCCGGATGGCGATAGTCCTGACGATAAAAGTCGTTCTGTCCGTCCGAGGAGGACATAGTGCGGGCATGCCGAAAGTCACGACCGGCCTTCCAGCCGCAGGCGGTATCGCTTACGTTCGGCGTGCGGTTTGCCCGGGAACAGGGCTACTTTGCTTCACGTTTATGAATCATCCGTGACGGATGCGCGCATTCTCGCCTGCAGCATGCAGACAATCTGTCGGTAGATCACCTTTGCCGGGCGGAACTCGCGCCGGTCGCAGCCCAAGTTCAACAAGGATTATTGACCATGACATCCAAGCTTGACCAACTCCGCGAGATTACCACTGTCGTCGCCGATACCGGCGATATCGAAGCCGTCGCCCGACTGAAGCCTGTGGATTGCACGACGAACCCGAGCATCGTGCTGAAGGCTCTGGGCACGCCGATGTTTGCCGATGCCATCAAGGAAGCCATCGCCTGGGGCAAGAAGCAGGGCGGCAATTCCGAAGCCGTTTCTTCCGCTGTCGCCGATCGCCTCGCCATCTCCGTCGGCGCAGCCCTGGTGAAGCTCGTCCCGGGCCGTGTCTCGACCGAAGTCGACGCCGATCTTTCGTTCGATACCGAGGCTTCGCTTGCCAAGGCGCGATCGATCATCGCCGCCTACAAGGAACGCGGCATCGATCAGGACCGCATTCTCATCAAGCTCGCTTCCACCTGGGAAGGCATCCGCGCCGCTGAGGTGCTGCAAAAAGAAGGCATCGACTGCAATCTGACGCTGCTCTTCAGCAAGGCCCAGGCAATCGCCTGCGCCGACGCCAAGGTGTTCCTGATCTCGCCCTTCGTCGGCCGCATCCTCGACTGGTACAAGAAATCAACGGGCAAGGACTACACCGCCGAGGAAGATCCGGGCGTCATCTCCGTCCGTGAAATCTACAATTACTACAAGGCGAACGATATCAAGACGATCGTCATGGGCGCCTCCTTCCGCAGCGCCGGCGAAATCGAAGCGCTTGCCGGTTGCGACCGCCTGACCATCAGCCCGAACCTGCTCGACGAACTCGCCAAGGATGAAGGCAAGCTGGAGCGCAAGCTTTCGCCGGAAGGCCGCAAGCCGGATCCGAAGGTTTCTGTCGACGAGAAGACCTTCCGCTGGATGATGAACGAAGATGCGATGGCGACGGAAAAACTCGCCGAAGGCATCCGCGCTTTCGCCAAGGATCTCGGAACGTTGCGCACCATGGTGCAGAAGGAACTGCAGCTCGCAGCCGCCTGATAGGGCGCGGGATGCAATCGAAGGCGCGGCTGCCGGCTGGCAGGCGCGCCTTTTTCGTGCTGTTATCAAGGACATATGCTGTCGGAGACTGGTATGGCGGATGAGGTACGGGCAAATTCGCTTGCAGTATTTGCCTACAAGCATGCGAGCTTCATCATATCAGTCCTTGCCGGACTGGTGGTCTTCTTGGCTGTGACCTCGCGCGACGTCAGCGCCGGCAACATCCTGTTCGGCTGGAATGTCAGCGCCGGCGTTTTTGTCGTGCTCAGCTGGCGCAAGATGCTGCGGGCGACAGTCGAAAGTATCCGGAAAAAGGCCGAGGATCTCGATTTTTCCGATACGGTTCTTTTGGCTCTTTCGATCGGCGCAGCCCTTGCCAGCATCGCCGGCATCGGCCTCGAGCTTCATTCCATCAAGGAAGCGGCGCCCGACGCGGCGCTGGCACGGGCAGGTGCTGCGGTGCTGACGATCCTGATCTCCTGGATGTTTCTGCATACGCTCTTCACCATCCACTACGCCCATTATTTCTATGGCGGGACAGACGGGGAGGGCGGCCTGAAGTTTCCTGATGGGATCGAAGAGCCCGGCTACTGGGATTTTCTCTATTTCTCTTTCACCATCGGCGTTGCCGCGCAGACGGCGGATGTCGCGGTCAGCTCGACCAGCATGCGTAAGCTGACCTTGCTGCATGCCGTGTTGTCGTTCCTTTTCAATACGACGATCCTGGCGCTGGCGATCAATGTCGGTGCGAGCCTGCTTTAGCTCATTGTATTGATGCATATCGTTATCCCCGAACCGCTGCACACTTCTGCACACTTCGGGGCGACATGCATTAACCCTTTGCCGCTGCCCTGAAGAGGGTCTCGAACTCGGCCAGATCGCCTGCAGCCACATCCGAAATCGCCCAGAACACCAACCCTCCGTCCGACCATTGCTTGATGTTGTAGCCGTCATCCACCGTCGTCGTCTGGGTGGCCGCGGCCGCCGGCCAGATGAACAGGTTGATGATATGGCCGTGGCGTCGGTAGACGAGAGCAGCAACGGCGCGATCACCGATGTAGTCGACACGTCCGCCGATCAGCGGAAAACCGCCCTTGGCGAGATCGCTGACCGGTGGTGAAAAATCGATCTTGCCGTTGAACCACGGTTTTACCGTGTGCTGATCCGAGGTCAGCACGTCGGTCAGATGATCGGCCATCATCGACCTGACATGGCTAGCCATGATCTGGTCCTGCAAAAGCAAGGCCGGCGACGGTGCGTTGATGAACAGGAAGGCGCCTGCTCCCAGCGCCGCGAGCGAAGGCACGAAGCTCCATTGCCGGAGGAAATCCAGCGTGCGCCGCCAGACTGGCGCTTGGCGCCGGAGCGGCAGGCCGGATGCGGCTGCCTGTTCGAAAGACAGCATTGACAGCACTTGCGAGCGCAGCGCCTCCGGCAGTTTCCATTTGATGCCATCCTGATCGATGATCTTTCTCACGGCACGAACCTTTTCCATCTCCGCCCTGCAATTCGCGCAGCTGGCAAGATGAGCCTCGAATTGCGCTGTATGGACGGAATCGAGTTCGTTATCGACAAAGCCGTGCAGCATGATGCGCCATTCCGGGCAGTCTTTCTCCTGGGCTTCACTCATGGTGCCGTCTCTCTTTTGCTGCATGCATCCCAGGCTTCGCCAAATTCACGGCGCGCCCTGGCAAGCCGCGACATGACCGTGCCGATCGGCGCATCGATGATCTCGGCGATCTGTCGGTAGGAAAGATCTTCAAGCTCGCGCAAGACAAGGATTTCCCGCATCGCCTCCGGAAGCCGGCTGATGACAGCGCGTACGCACTGCTGTTCGCTTCGTCGGATCGTCGCAGTCTCCGGCGAATCCTCCTCCGAGGCGATCTGGTATTCGCCGCCTTCGTCGAGGTCAGCATAGCCGTCATTGCCCAAAGACTGCTCGAACCGCGCTTTGCGGCGATCCTGCTGGCGCCAGACATGACAGCAGTTCCTGACAATGGCAAAGAGCCAGGCGCGCGGGTCGCCGCCACGATAGGTTTCGAAATTGCGATAGGCGCGCAGAAAGGCTTCCTGGACAATATCCTGCGCGGCATCAGCATCGCGGCTGAGGAAGCGGGCAAAATTATAAGCCGCATCAAGATGGGGAACGATGATGTCCTGAAAGGGCTGCATGAATTCATGCTGCACGCTCGTCTCGGTTGCCGAAGCGCCCCGATCGCTGCGCGATTTATCCGAGACCATGAAATGGAACAGCCACGCCGCACCGCCGAGAAAGACGGCCAGCGGTGATCGTGGAATGCGGGCTGCCGGCGCATGCCGGGCCAGCAGCAAATCGGTCGGTCCGAGAGGATAGGTGATCTGGATGTTTGTCATCATTCTCCCCGCCTCAACAGCAGCCGAATTCGGGCGTCGGACCCGCAGGCATGCAATGCGGCCCCTTGCGGTCTAGACCGATCGGCAAGCGGTTTTATTCCATGTCGACGCCAGTTTTTTGCATGCAGGCGGGCGTCAGTCGTGCGCGATAGAAATAGAACAACATTTTCAACAGCTTGAAGAAAATACTCCCGAGATTGGGAATAAGTGCGCCGTGCCGGCGATCTAGTTCGGCAGCGAGGACATCTGAACAATCCAGTCTTCGCCACCAGAAATGCCATCAACGAGAGGAGGCATAATCATGTTTACCATGTCACGTCGCGCCGTCCTGGGATCGGCTGCCGCGGCGGCTGCATTCGGTCTGTCGTCGAACCTCGAATTCGTCATGCCGGCGCTCGCCGCAACGCCGCTGGAGCCGATGGTCGGCTTCTACAAATACACGATCGGGGATGTCGAAGTCACGGCGATCTATGACGGCATCTGGAAAAAGCCGCATGACCCGACTTTCATCAAGAACGCTTCGATCGAGGACACCAAGGAGGCGCTTTCCAAGGCTGGGCTCACGACCGAATTCATGCCGATTCCGCTGACAGTGGTCGTCCTGAAGCTCGGCGACCGTCTGATCATGATGGACGCGGGCTCGGGCGTCGGTCAATGGCAGGCAAATGCCACGCATCTGCCGGCGAACATGGCGGCCGCCGGCATCGACTACAAGAAGATCGACACGATCATGCTCTCGCATTTCCATCCGGACCATGTCTGGGGGCTGATGGAAAAGGGAACGAACGATCCAGTCTTCCCGAACGCCGAACTCATCGTCAACGCCGTCGAATACAGTTGGTGGACCGAGCCCGGCCGGGTCGAGAAGCTTGCGGAGGGCCGCAGACCGGCCGGCAAACGCATCGCCGAGGTTTTTCCGACATGGAAGAACTGGAAGCAGGTTGACGACGGGGCCGAGGTTGCACCGGGAGTGCTTCTTCTCGCTGCGCCCGGCCACACGCCTGGCCATTCGGCCTATCTTGTCACCTCCGGCAACAAGCAACTGCTTGTCTCGGCCGACATCATGTATGTGCCGGCCCTGCTTGCGCCGCATCCCGAATGGCAAGGCAGCTACGACCAGGACGGGCCGATGGCCGTCGGCACGCGCCGGCGCCTGATCGACCGCATCATCGCCGACAATATCGCGATCTGCGGCTCGCATTTCCCTTTCCCCGGCTCGGGCAGGTTCGTCAAGGACGGAAATGCCTATGGCTTTACACCGACAGTCCAGGCCTGAAAGGCCGAAAGGAGACCATCATGAAATATGCAATTCTCGGATTCATCTGGCTTTGTGCCATATGCGCGGGCTTTTCCGCGGTGACGGCGCTTCCCGCCTTTGCCGTCGACAATATGGAATCGACGGACGCTCCCGACCTGTCGTCGGTGCGCGCCAAGATCGATACCAAGGATTACGACGGCGCCCTGGCAGAGCTTCGCGGCCTTGCCGAGGACAACCAGCAGGCGGATGTCTATAATCTGATGGGATATACGCTGCGCAAGACGGGCGACTACAAAACGTCCCTGACCTACTACACCAAGGCACTGGAGCTTCAGCCCGATCACAAGGCAGCGCGTGAATATCTCGGCGAACTCTATATCGAGACAGGCGAGATGACGAAGGCCGAGGAGCAGGTGTCATCATTGAAGCAACTTTGCCCGAGCGGCTGCGAAGAACTCGAAGACCTGCAAAAGGCCATTGCGGCCAAGGGCGGCAAATGACGAGCATATGAACGCAAGAGCAGGCGGCACGACCGCCTGCCCGTCTCAAACCGGAGGATATGATGGAAAGCGCCTCAAGCCGGCCCGGACTGGCCGATCTCATTCTTCTCCTCGGCAGGCTTCTGCTGTCACTGATCTTTCTGCATGAAGCCTGGTCGCTCGCGACGGATATCACCGCGACCGTCGATACTTTCGCAAAACTCGGGCTCTCGGCGCCGGTTGCCTTCGCCACCATCGCCCTTCAAATCGGTGCCGGCCTGTCCATTGCGACAGGCTTTCTCTGCCGGCTTGGCGCCTTGGCGCTGGCGTTCTTCTGCCTGGCGACCGCCTTGCTCTTCCACACCAATCTTGCGAGCCAGAACGAGCTTCTGCATTTCGAGAAGGACCTGGCGATTGCCGGCGGCATGTTCGTCCTGGCGGCGTCGGGCGCAGGATCGATATCGATCGACAATCTGCTGCGAAAGCGAACAAATGGACTGCATCCCTGGCTGCGCGCGGTGCTGTAGTCGAGGCTCTGCGAGCATCCTGCGGCGCAATAAAATCGAATAAAACCGAACAAACGGCGGCATCGTTGCGGCTACACTTATGGCGACAGGTCAGGAGTGTGCCAGTGATGCCTTCCGCGCAAAACAAACAGCAAAAGCCAACTCTCGTCTTTCTGGGAAAGGGCGCTGCAACGATATCGTCTCGAAATTGAATGCGAACGGATATGCCGCGGTTGCTGTATCGGCGCCAAGACTCTTCGACGTCTTGCGATCCGACGGCATATTTCTGCTATGTTGCGCAGCTTCGGCCGAACATGACTGATAAAAGCGGTCGCGTCCCCCAGTTGAAATAGACCGCAGGCTCGAAAAGCGGATGTGCAAAACAGTCAAGGAGTGTCCGCCAGAAGGCCGGGTATACGACGACAGGCACTATCCCGCCAGAGGCGCGTCAGTAGGCTCGCGGCGGCAAGCGCAAGTCATACGATCTTGCTGTCTCAAGCTGCCGCCCATCCATCTCTCCCAAATCCTGTGTTTGGGGGAATCTAGAAGACCGCCTGGCCGGCCATCAGCGCGAGAACCAGGAAGATCAGGAAGATCACCAGCGCGATGCCGAAGAGAACGCGGGCGATCGTCGCCGTGGCTGCCGAGACGCCGGAGAAACCGAAAAAGCCGGCGATGATCGAAATTACGAAAAATATCAGAGCCCATTTCAGCATGACGTCATCCTTTGCGGTTGCCTGAGAAAGACGCTGCAACGGGCAATTTGTTCCGGATCGTTTGGAATGGAATGACGTTCTCTCCCTAAAGCGCGCCGCATCGAATTCGATTCATGCGACGCGCTTTAGTCCTCTGTTTTTATGCATGTCGTTATTTCCCGGAACCGCTGCACACTTCCGGGCGACATGCATTGGGAATACGGGTCTTTTCAAAGCCTGTCCGATCTGTTTGAAGAGACTGTCGATTGCCCCGTCGATGAAAGCTCGATCACCATGCCAGCTTTTCTGGATCAGCATACGTTTTCCGCCTATTTCGAAGTGATCATGATCAATCTCCTGCTGTCGGGAGACAATGTCATCGTCATCGGCATGGCTGCCGCCGGCCTCGTCGGCGAGCTGCGCGGCAAGGCGATCGCCGTCGGTATCGCGGCGGCCGCCGTCATCCGCATTGTCTTCGCGGTCATCGCCGCCAAGCTTCTGGCGATTACCGGCATCACGCTCGCCGGCGGCCTGATGCTGCTCTGGATCTGCTGGACGATGGGCCGCGAGCTCATTTCGGAGGGCGCGGAGGGGGCTCATGCCGGCGAAGCCGTCGTGCATATCAAGCCGAAACTCTTCCGGCAGGCGATTGGCCAGATCATCTTCGCCGACGTCTCGATGTCGCTCGACAATGTGCTCGCCGTCGCCGGGGCGGCCAAGGACAATATGAGCGCGCTGATCTTCGGGCTGATCCTCTCGGTGCTATTGATGGGCGTCGCGTCGAATTTCGTCGCCAGGCTGCTCAACTGCTATCGGTGGATCGGTTGGTTCGGCCTTGCGATCATCGTCTATGTCGCGATCGACATGATCTGGAGCGGCGGCGGTCAATTGCTGGCGCTTTATAACCACACAGCCTGAGATCCGCCGGGGCGAACCAATGCAGAACGCCCATCTCCGCCGGCAACGACGGATCGTGGGGTCTGGGTTTCCCTCCGAATCCTGTTCTAAATTAAAGAGTTAGAGCATGATGTCATGAGAAACATCATGCTCTAACGAAGGTCAGCCGTGATTGATCATCACATGGCGCACGGCGGTGTAATCCTCCAGCGCGTAGGTCGACATGTCCTTGCCGTAGCCCGATTGTTTCAGACCGCCATGCGGCATTTCGTTGACCAGCATGAAATGCGTGTTGATCCAGGTGCAGCCATATTGCAGCCGGGCGGCCGTCTTCATGCCGCGGCCAATATCCTTGGTCCAGACCGAGGAGGCGAGGCCGTAATCGCTGTCGTTTGCCCAGGCGACGGCATCGTCGGCATCGGAAAAGCGGGTGACCGAGACGACCGGGCCGAAGACCTCGCGGCGGACGATCTCGTCGTCCTGCAGGGCGCCAGCAATGACCGTCGGGGTGAAGAAGAAGCCCTTGTCGCCCGAGACCTTGCCGCCGGTGGTGACCTCCATGTGCTTGTGCTCGGAAGCGCGGGCGACGAAGCTTTCGACGCGGTCGCGCTGGCGCCTGGAGATCAGCGGACCGATCTCGTTTTGAGTATCGTCGGCCTGGTTGAAGCGGATGCTCGATACCGCCGAGGAAAGATCGGCGACGAAATTGTCGTAGACCCTGGCATCGGCATAGATGCGGCAGGCGGCCGTGCAGTCCTGGCCGGCATTGTAATAGCCGAAGGTGCGGATGCCTGACACGACGGCGTCGATATCGGCATCGTCGAAGACGATGACGGGGGCCTTGCCGCCGAGTTCCAGGTGGGTGCGCTTGACCGTCTTGGCGGCAGCCTGCAGCACCTTTTTGCCGGTGGCGACATCGCCCGTGATCGAGACCATGCCGATCTTGGCATGATTGATCAGCGCGTTGCCGACGCTCTCGCCGCGGCCGAGGATGACGTTGACGACGCCTTCGGGCAGGATTTCGGAAAGCAGCTTGGCCATCTTCAGTGCCGTCAGCGGCGTCTGCTCCGAGGGCTTGAAGACGACGGTATTGCCGCCGGCGATCGCCGGGGCCAGCTTCCAGGCCATCATCATCAGCGGATAGTTCCACGGCGCGATCGAGCCAACGATGCCGATCGGATCGCGACGGATCATCGAGGTGTGACCGGGCAGATATTCGCCGGCGGCCGGTGCGTGCAGATTGCGCACGGCGCCGGCGAAGAAGCGATAACAATCGACGATAGCCGGAATTTCATCGTTGAGCACTGAATTGATCGGTTTGCCGCAGTTCAGCGCCTCCAGCGTGGCGAAGCCGGCGGCATCCTTTTCGATGGCGTCGGCGATCTTCAGGAGGTAGCCGGAACGTTCGCCCGGCGTCGTCTGCGACCAGCTCCTGAAGGCTTTTTCGGCGGCATCGACGGCGGCGTCGACCTGGGAGAGCGAGGCCTCGGGAAGGTCGATCACCGTCTCGCCGGTCTTCGGGTTCAGGATGTGCTCTTCCGTCTCCGTGCCGTTTTCGAAGCGGGAACCGATCAGCATCTGCGTATCCATGATGTTCTCCCTGTTATTTGCCAGCGCCGGCAATCTGGTCGCCGTCGCGGGTGAGGTAATAGGCTGCCAGGATCGGCAGAAAGGTGACGAGCACCACGAGCATGGCGACCACATTGGTGACGGGCCGCTGGCGCGGGCGGATGAGCTCTTCGAGCATCCAGATCGGCAGAGTCGATTGCTGGCCCCCAGTGAAGGTGGTGACGATGACCTCGTCGAAGGACAATGCGAAAGCCAGCATGCCGCCAGCGAGAAGGGCGGTGCCGATATTCGGCAGGATGACATGGCGGAAGGTCTGGAAGCCGTCGGCGCCGAGATCCATCGACGCCTCGATCAGCGAGCCGGAGGTGCGCCGGAAGCGGGCGACCGCATTGTTGTAGACGACGACCACGCAGAAGGTGGCGTGGCCGAGCACGATGGTCCAGACCGAAAAGGGGATGTCGAACAGACTGAAGGCGGAGCGCAGCGCAATGCCGGTGATGATGCCGGGAAGCGCGATCGGCAGGATGACCAGCAGTGAGATCGCCTCGCGGCCGAAGAACTTCGTCTGGCTGACGGCAGCCGCGCAGAGTGTGCCGAGGATGAGCGCGATCGCGCTGGCGATGACGGCGACCTGCACGGAAAGGCCAAGCGCCGACCAGACGTCCGGCCGATTCCAGGCGACAGCGAACCATTGCAGCGTCAGGCCGGGCGGCGGCCATTGATAGCTCTTCTCCTCGATGGTGAAGGCATAGACGAAGATCAGCAGGATCGGCAGGTGCAGGAAGAGCAGCCCGCCGGTGGCAGCGATCTTCAAGGGCAGCGGCGATCTCTTGAGGTCAGAGCGCATCGAAGGCCCCCAGCTTTTTGGCGAGCGACAGGTAAAGCGCCATGATGACGATCGGCACGACGGAGAAGGCGGCAGCGAGCGGCACGTTGCCGGCGGTTCCCTGCTGGGCGTAGACGGCCTGGCCGATGAACAGCCTGGACGAGCCGATGATCTGCGGGATGATGTAGTCGCCCAATGTCAGCGAGAAGGTGAAGATCGAACCGGCGACGATGCCGGGCAGCGCCAAGGGCAGCAGCACGGTGCGGAAGGTCTGGCGCGGCGTGGCGCCGAGATCGGCCGAGGCCTCGATCAGGTTGCCTGGCACACGTTCGAGGGCCGCCTGCGTCGGCAGGATCATATAGGGAAGCCAGATGTAGACGAAGACGATGAAGGTGCCAAGGTAGCTCACCGAGAGCGAATTGCCGCCGACGACGGGCAGATTGAGGATGCCGTCGAGCAGCCAGGAGAGATGTAGCCTCTCGAAGATCCAGGTGAGGATGCCTTCCTTGGCGAGGATCAGCTTCCAGGCGTACACCTTGACGAGATAGCTCGACCAGAGCGGCAACATGACGCCGAGATAGAAGAGTACCTTCCATTTGCCTTGCGCATAACGTGCCGCGTAATAGGCGATCGGAAAGGCGATCAGTGCGGAAGCGATGGTGACGAGCGCGGCCATCACGACCGTGCGGATGATGATGTCGAAATTCGTCGGGCTCAGCAACTGGGCGTAGGTCGAGAGTGTGAATTCGTAATTTACCAGGCCGGAAAAATCGTCGATCGAAAAGAAGCTCTGCAAGAGCAGGGCGATCAGCGAGCCGATGTAGATGATGCCGAGCCAGAGCAGCGGCGGCGTCAGCATCAGGAAAAGCAACAACTTCGGGTGCCGCCAGAAGACATCCGACATCCGGCCGAAGAAACCGCTGCGGCCGGGAAGGATCGATGTCTTGGCGTTGGAGATGGTGAGCGCTGTCATGCCGCATCGTCCATGTAATGGATATCGGCAGGCTGCCAGGCGAGGCGGATACCGGTGCCGACATCAGGCACAGGCGCGCCAGCCGGCAGCATCACATGCAGCCGGCTGCCCCTGAGATCGACGCCGAGACGGGTGGCGGCACCGAGGAAACTCGCATGTTCGACTGTGGCCTCGATGCCGTCGCCTGCCAGGCGGATCGCTTCGGGCCGCAAGCTCGCCCAGCGTTTCTCGCCGCCGAGCGCGGCCATCAGCTCCGGCGCGATAACATTCGAGGAGCCGACGAAATCGGCGACGAAGCGGGTCTTCGGGCGGCGGTAGATATCCTGCGGCGTGCCTTCCTGGACGATGTTGCCATTGTTGAAGACGGCGACACGATCGGCCATGGACAATGCTTCGCCCTGATCATGCGTCACGAAGACGAAGGTGATGCCGAGCGCGCGCTGCAGGCTCTTCAACTCCTCCTGCATCTGCTCGCGCAGTTTCAGGTCCAGCGCGCCGAGCGGCTCGTCGAGCAGCAGCACCTTCGGCTTGTTGACGAGGGCGCGGGCGAGTGCCACGCGCTGCCGCTGGCCGCCGGACAGCTGACCGGGGCGGCGTGCGCCATAGCCCGGCAGCTTGACAAGCTCCAGGGCATCGCCCGCCGCCTTCATCCGCTCCGCCTTGCCGACGCCCTTGACCATCAGCCCGTAGGCGACATTGTCGAGAATGTTCAGATGCGGGAAGAGCGCGTAGTCCTGGAACACAGTGTTGACGTTGCGGCGATAGGGCGGAACGCCGTCGGCCGTCTCGCCGAAGATCTGGATATGGCCGGCACTCGGCTGCTCGAAGCCGGCGATCAATCTCAGGCACGTCGTCTTGCCGGAGCCGGACGGACCGAGCATGGCGAAGAATTCGCCCGGCGCGATCTCGAGATCGACGCCGTCGACGGCGCGAACCTGGCCAAAATGGCGCGATACCTGCTGGAAGCGGACGGCTGACGTCATTGGGAGCTCCGGGCCTTTCATGTTCATAGAGGGCTTTGGTCTTGGCCAGTGAAGACCCCGCCCCAAACCCCTCCCCACAAGGGGGAGGGGCTTAACCTGCCGTACCGTTTCGCAAATACCTTGGTGTTTCGGCAGGATTCGGCGGTGCCACTTGTCGCCCCTCCCGCTTGTGGGGAGGGGTTCGGGGCGGGGTCTTCAACCACACAAGCTGACCTGGCTATTACCGTCCGCCAATCACGCCAATATAATCCGACACCCAGCGATGATAGGGCACGCATTCGCTCTGTGTCGCGCATTTGGCGACCGGGGTTTTCCAGAACTTGATCTTGTCGAAGTGATCGAAGCCGTTGGTGGCGCAGCCGGCGTCGCCCATCAATTCGTTGCCCTTGCAGGCGGCGGGAACCGAGGGGACAGCGCCGAACCAGGCGGCGGCGTCGCCCTGGACCTTGGCCTGCAGCGAATGTTCCATCCACATATAGGCGCAGTTCGGGTGTTCGCTGTCGGCGTGCAGCATGGTGGTGTCGGCCCAGCCGGTGACGCCTTCATCCGGGAAGGTGGAGGCGATCTTCTGCTTGTCGGCCTGCAGCAGGTTCACCTGGAAGGGCCAGGAACCGGAAGCGACGACGCCTTCGTTCTTGAAGTCGTCGATCTGGATCATTGCATCGTGCCAGTAGCGGGAGACGAGCTTGCGCTGGCCGCGCAGCAGGTCGAGGGCCGCCTTGTACTGGTCTTCGGTCAGTTCGTAAGGATCCTTGATGCCCAGATCCGGCTTGTGGGCCATCAGATAGAGGGCGGCGTCGGCGAGATAGATCGCGCCGTCATAGGCCTGGACGCGGCCCTTGTTCGACTTGCCGTCCGGCAGGGTCTGCTCCTCGAAGACGACGTTCCAGCTGGTCGGCGCCTTGTCCTTGAAGGCGTCGGTATTATACATCAGCACATTCGGCCCCCAGAGATAGGGCACGCCGTAATGCACGTCGCCGACCGTATACCACGGGCCTTTCTGCAGGCGCTCGTCGACGGTCTTGAAGCTCGGGATCAGATCGGTGTTGATCGGCTGGACACGTTTGCCGGCGATGAGGCGCAGCGATGCGTCGCCCGATGCCGTGACAAGGTCGAAGCCGCCCTCGTTCATCAGCGATACCATTTCATCCGAGGTGGCGGCGGTCTTGACGGAGACCTTGCAGCCCGTCTCCTTTTCGAAATCGGTGACCCAGTCATAGTTCTTGTCGGTCTCGCCGCGTTCGATATAGCCGGCCCAGGCGACGATGCTGACTGCTCCTTCGCCCTTGCCGAGCGCCTTCAGCGGTTCGGCGGCGATCACCTGTGTCGCGAAGCTCAGGCAGGCGAGTCCTGCCGTGCAGGATTTCAAGAGATGCGTCATCATCAGTCTCCCGGTCTGGTGCCACTTTCCGTGGCGGTTTGTTCCCTGAGGAAGAAGGTGAGCCGAAAAAACCGCTTTCGCAAATTCATTTATCAGAAAGGCGTTATCGGAAATTCCGATATCAGCGGATGCGGCCGGAGCGGAGACTCTCGGCGATGCCGACGAAATCGCGTGCGGCCTGCGGCAGGCTGGAGCCCTTGCGCCAGACCATGCCGACCTGGACGACCGGCAACGATCCGGAGACGTCGCGGCTTTCGATCCGGTCGCCTTCGAGCGACCACGGGCGGTAGACGAGATCGGGCAGCAGCGCCACGCCGGCGCCTGTGGCAACCAGGCTGCGCACCGCTTCCACCGAGCGGGTGCGGAAGGCGACGTGCGGGCGGGCGCCGAGGGCCGAAAGCAGCTTGCCGGTATTCTCCTCGATTTCGTCGACCGTCAGCATGATCAGCGGTTCGCGGGCGATGTCGGCGACCGAGATGATGTCGGCCGATACCAGCGGATGGCCCATCGGCAGCCAGAGCCGATCAGGGCGAGGTTTCGAGGATCTCGGCCTGCAGCGCCATGCGGTCGCGCAGGTTCGAGATCACCATGACGGCGACGTCGAGTTCGCCGCCGACCAGGAGATGTTCGAGGTACCCGCCATTATCCTCGATGGCGCTGACCTCGATGCCCGGGCAGGCGCGCCGGTATCGCGCGAGGAGGTCGGAGAGCACATAGCCGGCGACAAGCGAGGTGACGCCGATGTTCAGCGTGCCGGAAAGCGCGCTTTGCTGGCCGGAAAAGCTGGTGCGCGCATCGGAGACGGAGGCCAGAATCTTCGTCGCGTGACGCAGGAACTGGTGGCCGTTATGGGTGATCGTCAGGCCGCGCGGATGGCGCTCGAAGAGCGCAACGCCGAGGTCGGTTTCAAGCTCTTTCAGCGCCTCCGTCACCGAGGATTGCGAGATCGACAGGTTCTGCGCGGCGCGCGTTACCGAGCCCTGTTCGGCGACGGCGACAAAATATTGAACCTGGCGAAGCGTGAAGGCCATCAGCGTTTAGAGCATGGCGAAACAGGCCGTGGCAAGCGGCTGAAAAAAGCGGACCTGTTTTGGTCTTTTCTCAAAATGGCGCAGGCTTCGCACCCTCACTTAAACTTTCGGAAACGTCATTTCCTTAGCATTATCAGCACTTGTCCTGCGTTGGAGTTTCAGATGGCGGAGCAGTTGGCGTGAAGGCCTTACTGCGCATGTTCCGGCCTTCCCGGAAATTGGCAATCATCATCGGTGGAGTCGCTCTTCTGGCGGGCGTTTCCGGCGGCGCGGCCGTCTATGTCGGCAAGGACAGGCTGATCGGTGCCGCCGGTGGCGGCTACGGAACTCGAATGCAGCGACGTCAATCTGGTGACGATCCGGAAGCAGAACCACATCTGGGTGCGCAAATACATCAAGACCGAACCGACCGACGGGATGACCCGCGTCAGGACAGCGCTTCGTGTCGCCCAGGCGGTTTATGCCGCGCAGAAACCGGATCTGGTCCAGGTGGTCGTGCTCGACGAGAACGGCCCGACATTGCGCGCCGACATTCGCGGCCGGGCAATCGGCGCCGATGTCGTCTATATCCCGCATCCCGACAAGACCGTTCCCGGCCTCGACGACAAGTCCTATACCGCGCGCTACTATGACGGCAGGGCCAGTGAAAACGGGCTGTTCTTCGGCGAGCGGATCGATCTGCCGGTGGATGAGATCGCTATGATCAGCGCCGGTTTCAAGGATCCCGAGGATTGCGTCGACCCGGTCGCCGTCGGCTCGACCAAGAGTGAGGAAAATGGCAAGAAGGCCGCAGGCGGCGCGCATGGCGCAGCACCGGCCGCCGAAAGCGAAACGGTGCCGACCGCCGAGGGCGCCGGCACCGATGTGGTGGCCGAGGCACCGGCTGAAGAACCGCCGGCGGAAGCGCCAAAGACCCACTGAACGAGAGGCATAGAGCGGTTTAGCTTTTCACGGAAGCGCAGAACCGCTCTAAGCTTTTATTTTAACGCAATTCCGGACGGATAACCGCTTCGCACTTTTCCTGGAATTGCTCTAAAAGCGGAGCGCCGGTCGGCACTCCGCTTATTTTGTTTTGACGTTTATTCCCGTCAGTCGGCCTTGTTGCGGCGGGCTGGGAAGAGGATGACGTCGCGGATCGACGGGGCGTTGGTCAAAAGCATGATCAGGCGGTCGACGCCGATGCCGAGGCCGCCCGCCGGGGGCATGCCCTGGTCGATCGCGTCGAGGAATTCCTCGTCCAGCTGCTTTTCCTTTTCGCCGCGGGCATGGGCCTGTTCGAGCTGCTCGACCATGCGGCGGCGCTGCTCTTCGGGATCGTTGAGCTCGGAGAAGGCGTTGCCGAGTTCCCAGGCGTTGCAATAGGTCTCGAAGCGCTCGACCAGGCGCGGCTCGCCCGGCACTTCCTTGGCGAAGGGCGAGATGTCCTTCGGGAAATGCGTGACATGGGACGGCTGGATCAGTGTGGATTCAACCTTTTCCTCGAAGATGAAGGCAAGGCACTCGCCCCAGGTCCAATCCTTCTCGACCGCGAAGCCGACAGCCTTGGCAGCAGTGCGTGCTTCCTCGTCGGTTTTGATCGCAAGGAAATCGATGCCGGTCGCTTGCTTGACGGCGTCAGGCATCGGCACGCGCTTGAACGGACCCTTGAAGGACAGCTGCTTGTCGCCGAAATCGAATTCGGCGGTGCCATGAATGGAGAGCGCCAGGGTTTCGAACAGCCGCTCGACGAGGTCCATCATGTCCTCGTAATCGGCATAGGCCCAATAACACTCCATCATCGTGAATTCGGGATTGTGCCGGGTGGAGACGCCTTCGTTGCGGAAGTTGCGGTTGATCTCGAAGACCTTGTCGGTGAGGCCGGAGACCAGCGTGCGCTTCAGGAACAGTTCCGGCGCGATGCGCAGATACATGTCGAGCTTTAGCGTGTTGTGATGCGTCTTGAACGGCTCGGCGGTGGCGCCGCCATAGATCGATTGCAGCATCGGCGTCTCGACTTCCATGAAGCCGTCATTCTCCATGAAGCGGCGGATGCCGGAGACGATCTTCGAGCGCTGCTGGAAGCGAAGCTTCGAATCCTCGTTGGTCATGATGTCGAGATGGCGCTTGCGATAACGCAGCTCGATGTCGGAGAGGCCGTGCCATTTCTCGGGCATCGGCAGCAGCGACTTGGTCAGCATCTCGATCTTCTGGGCGTTGATCGTCAGCTCGCCGCGCTTGGTGCGGCGCACGATGCCGGTGACGCCGATGATGTCGCCGATGTCGATCATCGGCAGCAAAGCGCGGGCTTCCTCGCCGGTGACGTCCTTGTGCGAGAAGATCTGGATCTTGCCGGAGGCGTCATGAATATCCATGAACATGCCGGAGTTGCGCGAGGAATAGACGCGGCCGGCGACAGTGACGACATCCTGCGTCTCGACGTCGGGTTCCAGAGATTCGTACTTGGCGCCAAGCTCGGCATTGGTCAGCGTCCGGTGGAAATGCGCCGGATAGACGTCGCCGATCTGCTCGCGCAGCAGCTTCAGCTTCTGGGCGCGCACCTCAGTCACGTCGGAGGAAAGGGTGTTTTCGGTCTTGTCGTTCATGTCATTCGCCTCATCGATGCGGCACGAATTCTAAATCAATGCTTCCGCGGTTCGAAGCGCGGCGGCTGGCTCGGCCTGACCCTCCCCACAAGGGGGAGGGCTTCGGCTGTCATTTCGAGCCGACGAGGGCGGCGACGGCCTGGGATGCGAGCTTCAGGCGCTGGCGCACGACGGAGCGGCCGAGGATCGCCATGGAATCGAAGAGCGGCAGCGAACGCGACGAGCCTGACACGGCGACGAAGAGCGGCGAAACCACGACCTTCAGCTTCTTGCCCATGCGGTCGGCAACGGCGCGCAGCTCCGCCTCGATCGTCTCGACATTCCATTCCAGGATCTTTTCCAGATCCGGCTGAACGGTGTTGAGGATCTCCAGGATCTCTTCCGGCGGAGACTTGATCTTGGCGAAGTCGGACGGCTGCAGGCCGAGATCGGACTTCAGCAGGAAACCGGCGAGATCGGGCAGCTCGCCGAGCTTGGAAATGCGCGTCTGCGACAGGCGGAGACCCGCCTTCAGGCGGTCGTTTTCCATCGCCCAGCTGAGCACCCGCGCCTGGAATTCCTCTTCGGACAGTTTCTCGCGGATCCAGCGGCCGTTCAGCCAGTCGAGCTTCTGGATATCGAAGATCGCGCCGGCCTTGGAAAGGTTCTCCGGGTCGAACTTTTCCGACAGCTCGTCCATCGTAAGCAGCTCTTCGCCTTCGGCGATCTGGATGAAGAACAGGCCGAGGAAGTTCATCAGCGCCTCGGGGATATAACCGAGCGCCGAATAATAGGAGATCGAGGTCGGGTTCTTGCGCTTCGACAGCTTGGACTTGTCGGCATTGCGCATCAGCGACAGATGCATGAAGACCGGCTGGTCCCAGCCGAAATAGCGATAGAGCAGGATGTGCTTCGGCACCGAAGCCAGCCATTCCTCGCCGCGCGCCACATGGGTGATCTTCATCAGATGGTCGTCGATGACGTTGGCCATGTGATAGGTCGGCATGCCGTCGGCCTTGATCAGCACCTGCATGTCGACGGAATCCCAGGGGATGGAGACATCGCCGTAGACGCCGTCGGTGAAGTCGCAGGAGCCTTCAGCCGGGATCTTCATGCGGATGACGGTCGTCTCGCCGGCTGCCATGCGCGAGGTCACTTCCTCGGCCGTCAGGCTGAGGCAGAGGCCGTCATATTTCGGCGGCTTGCCGGCGGCGCGCTGCGCCTCGCGCATCTGTTCTAGACGCGCGGGCGTGCAGAAACAGCGGAAGGCGTGGCCCTTGTCCAGCAGTTCCTCAGCGTAAGGCTGGTACATCGGCTTGCGGTCGGACTGGCGATAGGGACCGTAGGGACCGCCGATATCAGGGCCTTCCTTCCATTCCAGCCCGCACCATTTCAGGGCATCCAATACCTTTGTCTCGAATTCCGGGGTCGAGCGCGTCGCGTCGGTATCCTCGATGCGCAGGATGAACTCGCCGCCGTGCTTCTTGGCGAAAAGGTAGTTGAAGAGAGCGATGTAAGCGGTGCCGACATGCGGCTCGCCGGTCGGCGAGGGAGCGATGCGGACGCGGACGCCGGAAGTTGTCATTGGTATGGCCCGTCAATGAACGCCGGACGGCTTTCCGGGGAAAGCGACGTGCGGCCGAAGGATGCAGATATCTTCATCGGCAAACCGGCCGAAAAAGGGCATGCGCCCGCACTATCCGCCGATCGTCCGTTCGGCTGGCCTTAGGCCATATTCAACCGGGCGCGTCAAGAAAAACCACGTCTGCAAAGGCCCGGGGCAGTGAGGACGGTGCGCCGGTTGCGACGCGCCGTCCCGCTTCCGTCTCAGTGGGCGCCGTCGCGTTTCTGCTTGCGGGCGTTGCGCGCGATCATGTTCAGCACCTCGACCGCTGCCGAGAAGGCCATGGCGGCGTAGATGTAGCCCTTCGGCACATGGAAGCCCATGCCTTCGGCGATCAGCGTCGTGCCGATCATCAGCAGGAAGGCGAGCGCCAGCATGACGATCGTCGGGTTCCGCTCGATGAAGTTGGCAAGCGGGTTTGCGGCCACCAGCATGACGGTGACGGCGGCGATGACGGCGATCACCATGATCGGCAGATGCGGGGTCATGCCGACGGCGGTGATGATGCTGTCGACGGAGAAGACAAGATCGAGCAGCAGGATCTGGCCGATTGCCGATGCGAAGCCGGTTGTGACGGATTTCGCGATGAAATCCTCCTGATGGTCCACGGGGTCGACGGTGTGGTGAATTTCCTTGGTGGCTTTCCAGACGAGGAACAGGCCGCCGGCGATCAGGATCAGGTCCTTCCAGGAGAAGCCGTGTCCGAAGGCCTCGAACAACGGTTCGGTCAGTTGCACGATCCAGGCGACGGTGCCGAGCAGTCCCAGGCGCATGACCAGCGCCAGACCGATGCCGATCTTGCGGGCCTTCTCCCGGTGCTCGGGCGGCAGTTTGTTGGTGAGAATGGAAATGAAGATCAGATTGTCGATCCCGAGAACGACTTCCATCACCACCAGCGTGATGAGCGCCACCCAGGCGGCCGGATCCTGAATGAGCGTCATGATTTCCTGCATCAGCGTATACCTCTTTGCGTCACATGATGAATGACGCGCGCAATGTAATGTCGGCGGCCTGCCACGCAAGCGTCGCAAGGGGGTATACGAGATCGATGTGACTTTTATTCCCTAGAAGAGGATGATGTCGTCCGAAAACCGCTCACACTTTCCGGCATCATGCTCTGATCGGCAGCCAGATTTCGGTGACGCCCATGCCGGTATAGGGGTCGAAGCGCTCGTCGTAGCGTTCGAACATGTCGGGGGTCTCGCCATGCTCCAGGCCGGAGGTCGGCCACCATGTGCCGAAAATCCGGTGCATGGTCGCGGGGATGCCGGAGACATGGCCGCGATGGGTGAAGACGACGTAGCGCTGGCCCGGAAGCTTGAGCGTTGCAAAATCCGCCGGCAGATCACCGGCATCGGAGATTTCGGCCGCGGCCATATAGCGGAATTTCTCCGCTTCGCCGTCGATATGCGTGCAGATGCCGTAGGCGACGTTGCCTTTCTGGCCCGAAATATGGCCGAAATGGGCATTGAACTTCTGCCAGAGCGAGGGAATGGCGGCATTGCCGCCATAGGGGTAGATCTCCTGCAGGCCGGCAAAGAGCATCGGCTGAAGGGTTTCGAAGCGGGGCGGTTCGAGGTTGTTGAGGTGGGCGGGGTCCATTCTGATCGGCTCCAGCAAGACAAGGTTACGGGCGTGCCCCTGCCGGCGCACCGCATCCGGCGTCATGCCGAACTGGTCGCGGAAGGCACGGGTGAAGGCTTCGTGCGAGCCGTAGCCCGAGCAAAGCGCAACCTCGAGAATGGTGGATGAGCCGCCGACAAGCGCCGGCAAGGCGCGGCTGAGGCGCCGTCCTCTGATATAGCCGCTGATCGAGTGGCCGGTGACGAGCCCGAAGACGCGTGACAGGTGGTAACGCGACAATCCGGCTGCTTCCGATATCTCTTCCAGCGATAGATCGCTTTCGAAATGGCTCTCTATGAACCATATCGCCCGTGCGATGGCGCTCATCCTTACTCCCCTTGTTACCGCTTCTTTCTTAGAGAAATGCCGGCAGCCGGGTTTGATCGTAGTTGCGGAGTTTCGGCCGGTCGGCAGCGGCCGTCAAGGATGCGGTCAGGCGCTCTCGTGCCGGCGCGCGCCGTAGGCGGCCATGAAGACCCGGATCGCGCCGCGGATGACGCGCTCGATTTCGTCGCGATGCGGCGGCTCTTCCATGCTTCCGAACAGGCGGAGCTTGAAGAAACTGCCGCTGGCAAGGTCGAGAAACTGGCCGGCAGCCAGATCGATATCGTCGATCTCGAGCCTGCCTTCGGTGATCTGCCGTTCGAGGAAATCGCGCATGATGGTGCGCAGGTTTTCCGGGCCTTTGAAGAAGCGTTGACAGAGCACCGGCATGCGGTCGCGCACGCCAAGAACGGTGCGCATCGCGTTGATGACCTTTTCATCGGTCATATGGGTGACGAAGCTTATGCCGAATTCGTACAGGCCGGCTTCGGGATCGTCATGTTCGGCAAGGGCTGTCCGTACGGTCGCCACGAAGGCGGCGCGCTCGGCCTCGATCATCGCCGAAAACAGTTCTTCCTTGTTGGTGAAATAGACGTAGAGGGTGCCCTTGGAGACGCCGGCCTCGCGCGTCACGTCGTTCATGCTGGCGGCGTCGAAGCCCATCTTCATGAAGACACGCTTGGCGCCGGCGAGAATCTGCTGGCGCTTGGCCGGGTCTTCGCCCGCGGCAAACCTGCCTCCGCCAACGGGAGGGCTGAAGACGGCGGCGTGGTCGGGTTTCAACGTCATATCTCTATTAACCGTGTTCACGGTTTCGCATTTTCTTTAAAGAAATCGAACCGATTGGTTCTATACATCTTGATATGACGATAAAACAGGTTTAAGTCAACTGAACCGAACCGTTCAGTTCGATTATTTACTCCAAGATCGGTAAAGTGGTCATGTCGAGCAACCAGAAAAGCAACGTCGCGCGGATTGTCAGCGAAAACGCCGAAGCCGAAGAGGCAAAGGCCGAAGTCGCTACCGTTGCCGAAGCTCCGATGGCGGAAGCCCTGGAAAAGCCGTCTGCCCCCGCGCAGTCGGCGCCGGCTTCAGCTCCGGTCGCTGCACCTGCAGCTCCGAAGAAGCGCCGCAGCCCGGTACTGCCGATCGTCGTGCTCGCCATTCTGGCGGGTGGCGGCTGGTATGGTTACGAATGGTGGACGAACGGCCGCTTCATGGTGTCGACCGACGACGCCTATATCGAGGGCGATATCGCAACGATTTCGCCGAAGGTCACGGGCTACGTCGCGAAGGTGAATGTGGTCGCCAACCAGGAAGTCAAAGCGGGCGACGTGCTTGCCACGCTTGATAACGGCGACTATCAGAACGCCCTCGATCAGGCGCAGGCCCAGATCGCCACCGAACAGCTTTCGCTGCAGCGCATCGACGCGCAGATCGAAGGCGCCAATGCCAGCCTCGTACAGGCGCGGGCGCAAAAGGTGGCACTCGAAGCGGCCGTTCGCGGTGCCGAGATTACCCAGAAGCGCCAGAGCGAGCTGCAGGCGAAGTCGGTCGGCACTGCCGCCGATCTCGACAATGCCAATATCGCGCTCGACCAGGCCAAGGCCAATCTTGCCGGCGGCGATGCCAATATCACCGCCGCGCAGGCCAACATCACCATCCTTCAGGCGCAGCGCAAGGAGGCCGAAGGTTCGGTTCGGTCGCTGGAAATTTCGCGCGACAAGGCCGCCCGTGACCTCTCCTTCACCGTGCTTAAGGCGCCCTATGACGGTATCGTCGGCAACCGCTCGGTCCAGGAAGGCGATCTCGTTTCGCCCGGCCAACGCCTGATGGCGCTCGTTCCGGTGCGTGAGCTCTATATCGACGCCAACTTCAAGGAAACGCAGATCCAGCATCTGGTTGCGGGCTCGAAGGTCAACGTCCATGTCGATGCCTATAGCGACCATCCTGTCGTCGGTACCGTCGAATCGATCTCGCCGGCGTCCGGCTCGGTGTTCTCACTGCTGCCGCCGGAAAATGCGACGGGCAATTTCACCAAGGTGATACAACGCGTGCCGGTGCGCATCGCGCTACCGCAGGACGCGCTCGACAGCGGGCGTCTGCGCGCGGGCCTCAGCGTCGTCGTCGACGTCGATACCCGCACGGCGCCGAGCAAGTGAGCCTGTAGACAAGGCGGAGGTTCTCCGATGGCCGGAAGCGCGACAGCAACAGCGGGAACGATTCCGGCAGCGCCTGCCCACGCCGACGAGCGCATGGATCCGAGGAAGCTCATCGCCTTCTTCGCGATGGTGCTCGGCATGTTCATGTCGATCCTCGACATTCAGATCGTCTCGGCCTCGCTCGCCGAAATCCAGGCTGGCCTTTCGGCCGGCAGCGACGAGGTCGGCTGGGTGCAGACGGCCTATCTGATCGCTGAGGTGATCATGATCCCGCTTTCGGGCACGCTGGCGCGGATCATTTCGACGCGTTATCTTTTCGCGATCTCGGCCGCCGGTTTCACCATGGCGAGCGCGCTCGCCGCGACGGCGACCAATATCGACCAGATGATCGTCTACCGCGCCATTCAAGGCTTCATCGGCGGCGGCATGATCCCGTCGGTGTTCGCGGCCGCCTTCACCATCTTCCCGGCGTCGAAGCGCAGCATCGTTTCGCCGATCATCGGCCTGATCGCGACGCTGGCGCCGACCATCGGCCCGACGGTCGGCGGTTATCTTAGCCACGCTTTCTCCTGGCACTGGCTGTTCCTCGTCAATATCGTTCCCGGCATCATCGTTACCATCGTCACCTGGAACTTCATCGATTTCGACAAGCCGGAACTGTCGCTCTTCAAGAAGTTCGACTGGTGGGGACTGATCTCGATGGGCATCTTCCTGGGCACGATGGAATATGTGCTCGAAGAGGGCAATTCGAACGACTGGTTCAACGACAGTTCCATCGCAATTGCCGCCGTCGCCTCGGGCGTTGGAGCCATCATCTTCTTCTATCGCGCCTTCACGGTGGAGTTCCCCGTCGTCGATCTCAAGGCCTTTGCGAACCGGAATTTCTCCTTCGGCTCGATCTTCTCCTTCGTCATGGGTATCGGCCTCTATGGTCTCACCTATATTTACCCGGTCTATCTCGGCCGCATCCGCGGCTATGATTCGCTGATGATCGGCCAGACGATGTTCGTCTCCGGGCTTGCGATGTTCTTCACCGCACCGATCGCCGGCCGGCTGTCGACGAAGATGGACCTGCGCCTGATGATGGTGATCGGTTTCATCAGCTTTGCCGCCGGCACATACATCATGATCCACCTGACGGCGGATTGGGATTTTTACGAACTGTTCATCCCGCAGATCCTGCGCGGTTTCGGGCTGATGATGTGCATGGTGCCGATCAACAACATCGCGCTCGGCACGATGCCGCCCTCGCGCATCCGCGGCGCATCCGGCCTGTTCAACCTGACCAGAAACCTCGGCGGCGCCGTCGGCCTTGCTGTGATCAACACCGTGCTCACCAACCGGCAGGACGTGCATTACGAGCGCCTGCGGGAAAATATGGACTGGGGCAATCCGGCGGCGATCGACCAGATGAACAATATGACCGCCAATTTCAACACATACGGCATGGATGGCGCCTCGGTTGCGATCAAGCAGATGGTCGGCCTCGCCACCAAGCAGGCGGTGATCCTGTCCTTCAGCGACGTGTTCCTGATCCTGACCGCGCTTTTCGTTGCGATGATCTTCGGTGTCGCGATGATCAAGAAACCCGCACCGCAAGGTGGGGGAGGCGGTGGCGGCCACTGACCTCCGGCCTGCCGCCCCATGGAAAGGTCCTCTCCGGAGGACCTTTTTATTTGCCGTTTTCCAGCCCTTATGTCATCAGCATGTAATCCTCGGTCGGCTTGGTCCCAAGCAGACGGCCGGCGGGAAAAACAGTGCGCCAATCGGCCTGTTCGATTTTTTGATTTACGTACATCAAGTTTGGCGCTAATGGTCTCGTCAGGAGGAATGATGAGGCCAACAGTTCACGATATCGCAGCCGCCGCCGGGGTCAGCCTTGCGACTGTCGACCGGGTTCTCAACCAGCGCCCGGGCGTGCGTCACGTCACGCGGGAGAAGGTCGAGACCGCAATCCGCGACCTCGGTTATATCAGGGACGTGGCCGCCGCAAATCTTGCCAAGGGGCGCACCTATCCGCTGGTCTTTATCCTGCCCGCCAGCGACAATTCCTTCATGCATGGGCTGAATGCCGAGATCCGGCAGGCGGTTCTGCGCTCGCCGGCCGAGCGCACCGATATCCGCATCATCGAGGTGCCGGCCTTCGATCCGGCCGCCCTGGTCTCCGTGCTCGAAGGGCTTTCCCGGGAAAAGCCTTGCGGCATCGCGATGGTCGCGACCGATGCGCCTGAAGTGCGCGCCGTCGTCGACAGACTGGTGCGCGAGCGCTTTCCCATCGTCACCCTGGTTTCCGATCTCACCGGGTCGCTTCGCCATCATTATGCCGGCGTCGACAATATCGCGGCCGGCCGGACGGCGGCGCGTCTGCTCGGCCGATTTCTCGGGCCGCGAAAGGGTGAGATCGCCGTGCTCGCCGGCTCCATGCTGGTGCGCGACCATCGCGAGCGGCTGGAAGGTTTTGCCGCTGTGATGGCAGAAGAATTTCCCGATCTTGCGATCCTGCCGGTTCTCGAAGGCCGCGACGACCCCGAGGTCGCCCACAGGCTGGTTGCCGATGCACTCGGGAATGCCGGCATCGTCGGCATCTACAGCCTCGGCGCCGGCAATCGCGGCCTCATTCGGGCGCTGAAGGAGAAGGCTGCCGACCGGACGCTGACCGTGGTTGCCCACGAACTGACCGCACATACGCGCGCAGCGCTCATCGACAACACGATCGATGCGATCCTCAACCAGGACGCCGGCCATGAAGTGCGCAGCGCCATCCGCATATTGAAAGCCAAAGCGGACGGCCTTGCCGTCATCGCAGCGCAGGAGCGCATCCGCCTCGACATATTCCTGAAGGACAATCTGCCGTAACGGCAAAGGAGAATACCCCATGTATCTCGGTCTCGATCTCGGAACCTCCGGCGTCAAGGCGATGCTGATCGACGGCGATCAGAAGATCGTCGGCTCGGCCAATGGTTCGCTCGACGTCTCGCGCCCGCATTCCGGCTGGTCGGAGCAGGAGCCGTCCCACTGGGTGCGTGCCACCGAAGAGGCCGTCGCCGGCCTGAAGGCGAAACATCCGAAAGAGCTTGCCACGGTCAAGGGCATCGGCCTTTCCGGCCAGATGCACGGGGCGACGCTCATCGATGCCGCCGACAAGGTGCTTCGCCCCTGCATCCTCTGGAACGACACGCGCAGCCACGTCGAGGCTGTAGCCCTCGATGCCGATCCGCGCTTCCGCGCGCTGACCGGCAACATCGTCTTCCCCGGCTTCACGGCGCCGAAACTCGCCTGGGTCAGGAAGCATGAGCCTGAGGTTTTCGCGAAGGTCGCCAAGGTGCTCTTGCCGAAGGACTATCTGCGCCTTTGGCTGACCGGCGACTATATCTCCGAAATGTCGGATTCGGCCGGCACCTCCTGGCTCGACACCGGCAAACGCGCCTGGTCGTCCGACTTGCTCGCTGCCACCGATCTTTCCGAGGAGCAGATGCCGGCGCTTGTCGAAGGCACCGAGCAAGCTGGTCAGTTGCGGGCAGAACTTGCGGCGCAATGGGGCATATCCGGCAATGTCGTCGTGGCCGGCGGCGCCGGCGACAATGCTGCCTCGGCCTGCGGCATGGGCACGGTCAGCGATGGCGCTGCCTTCGTTTCGCTCGGCACGTCAGGTGTGCTTTTTGCCGCCAACGGCTCCTATCTGCCGAAGCCGGAAAGTGCTGTGCATGCCTTCTGCCACGCGCTGCCGAACACCTGGCACCAGATGGGCGTCATCCTCTCGGCCACCGATGCGCTCAACTGGCATTCCGGGGTGACCGGCAAGTCGGCGGCCGATCTCACTGGCGAACTCGGCGAGACGCTGAAGGCGCCGACCGGCGTCACCTTCCTGCCCTATCTTTCCGGCGAGCGCACGCCGCACAATGATGCCGTCATCCGCGGCGCCTTCATCGGCCTCGAACATGAAAGCAGTCGTGCCGTTCTCACCCAGGCGGTGCTCGAAGGCGTGGCCTTTGCCATCCGCGACAATCTCGAAGCGCTGCGTTCGGCCGGCACCGGCATCTCCCGCGTCACGGCGATCGGCGGCGGTTCGCGCTCGCATTACTGGCTGGCGTCGATCGCGACTGCGCTCGGCGTCCCGGTCGACCTGCCCGCCGATGGCGATTTCGGCGCGGCCTTCGGCGCCGCGCGCCTCGGCCTGATTGCTGCGACGGGTGCCGATCCGATTGCCGTCTGCACGCCGCCGGTGACATCAGGCACGATCGAGCCGGTGTCGGCGCTGAGCGGCGCTTACGAGGATGCCTTTAGGCGCTATCGCGCACTCTATCCGGCGATCAAGTCGCTGGCGCATTGAGAACTGGCCGGCGGCCCCTCATCCGCCTGCCGGCACCTTCTCCCCGCTGGGAGAAGAGATTCGCGGCGGCGCCTCAGTTCCCTTCGCACGTGGGGAGAAGGCTCGGATGAGGGGCCGGATGGCACAACCGATAAGACTGAATTACGAACCCCAAGGAGACCAAGATGAGCACCGGATTTTTCGGCGATATCCAGAAAGTAAAATACGAAGGCCCCGACAGCACCAATCCGCTGGCCTTCCGCTACTACCAGCCTGATGAAATCGTCATGGGCAAGCGCATGGAAGACCATTTGCGCTTTGCGGTGGCCTATTGGCACACCTTCACCTGGCCGGGCGGCGATCCCTTCGGCGGCCAGACCTTCCTGCGTCCCTGGTTCGAGGACACGATGAAGGCCGCCAAGCTCAAGGCCGACGTCGCCTTCGAATTCTTCTCGCTGCTTGGCTCGCCCTACTACTGCTTCCATGATGCCGACGTGCGTCCAGAGGGCAGAAATTTCGCCGAGAACACCAAAAACCTCAATGAGATCGTCGACTACTTCGCCGAAAAGCAGGCCGCGACCGGCACCAAGCTGCTCTGGGGCACGGCGAACCTCTTCTCCAACCGCCGCTATATGTCGGGCGCGGCGACCAACCCCGATCCCGATGTCTTCGCTTTCGCAGCGGCGACCGTGAAGACGTGCATCGACGCGACGCAGAAGCTCGGCGGTGAGAACTATGTGCTCTGGGGCGGCCGCGAAGGTTACGAGACGCTGCTCAACACCGATCTCAAGCGGGAGCTCGACCAGCTCGGGCGCTTCCTCAACCTCGTCGTCGAATACAAGCACAAGATCGGCTACAAGGGCACGATCCTGATCGAGCCGAAGCCGCAGGAGCCGACGAAGCACCAGTATGATTACGACGTCGCGACCGTCTACGGCTTCCTCAAGAAGCACGGCCTCGAAAACGAGGTGAAGCTCAATATCGAGCAAGGCCATGCGATCCTGGCCGGCCACTCCTTCGAGCACGAGCTGGCGCTTGCCAATGCGCTTGGCATCTTCGGCTCGATCGACATGAACCGCAACGACTACCAGTCCGGCTGGGATACCGACCAGTTCCCGAACAATGTTCCCGAAATGGCGCTTGCCTACTACCACGTTCTGGCAGGCGGCGGCTTCAAGACCGGCGGCACCAACTTCGACTCGAAGCTTCGCCGCCAGTCGCTCGACCCGGCGGATTTGCTGATCGGTCATATCGGCGGCATGGATTGCTGCGCCCGCGGCCTGAAGGCCGCCGCCAGGATGATCGAGGACAAGGCTCTGTCACAGCCGCTCGCCGATCGTTATGCCGGCTGGGAAACGGCTGAAGCGCAGAAGCTCTTCCGCGGCGAATATTCGCTGGATGAGATCACGAACTGGGTCGAGACCAAGGACGTCAACCCGCAGCCGAGATCCGGCAAGCAGGAACTGCTCGAAAACGTCGTCAACCGTTACGTCTGATCACGCGTGCCGGCGGTCATCGGCCGCCGGCGCAATTTTTTGTCGCCGGCTATATCTCTGTTCAGCGCTTCAACCAGTTGCGCGATGGTGCGGAGACGGAGTTTCGAACCACCAGATCCGGCCGCAGCAGGATTTCCGTCTCGGTCGGCCGGCCATCGGACAAGAGCTCCAGCAGCAGCGCCATCGCCTGTTTGCCGATTGCCGTTCGCGGCTGGCGGATGGTCGTCAGCGGCGGGGATATGAAGACGGCCTGCGGCACGTCGTCGAAACCGGTCACCGAGAAGTCCCTTGGAATGTCATAACCTCGCGCGCCGAGGCCGACCATGACGCCGATCGCCGTCTGATCGTTCACGCACATGAAAGCGGTGGGAAGCGTGTCGCGCATGAAAAGCTGCTCCACAGCATGCCGGCCGCTTTCGATCGTGCCGTCGCCTTCGAGCACGATCCTCAGATCGGGCGGGATGCCGGCGGCATCGAGACCGGCATCGTAGCCCATGCGGCGCCTGATATAGGCAAGCCGGGTGCGGGAATCACCGATGAAGGCGATCTTGCGATGACCTTCGGCCAATAGCAGGTCCACCGCCTTTCGCGCCCCCTCGGTATCGTCGACGCCGACATAGGGAATACCGCCGTTGAAGACGGGCTCGAAAACACCGACACTCGGCGGCAGCCGCGCCGTCATCGTCTGATGCCCGAAGGGCAGGATGCCGGTGAACAGGATCAGCCCGGCAGCTTGGTTGGAATTCAAGAATTTGAGATATTCGAGCCCGCGCTGGGCGTCGTTCTGCGTGTGGCCGATCAGGATACCGTAGCCATGCGCGCGCGCCTCGTTTTCCAGCCCGACGAGAATGTTGGAGAAATTGGGGTCGCCGATGTCGGGCGCCACCACGAGGATCATGTTGGAACGGCCGAGCCTCAGGCTGCGGGCCATGGCATTGGTGGTATAGCCGGTGACGGCGATCGCCTGGTTGACCTTGAGTCTGGTGGAGTTGGCGACCTTCTCCGGCATATGGATCGCCCGGGACACCGTCGCGATGGAGACCTCGGCGATCCGGGCGACGTCTTCGATTGTTGCGGGTGTGGAATTCGACACTGAGCTCTGCCTTGGGCTGTCTTCGCCGCGACACTACACAGACTTGTCGACAGGTCAAAGGCAGGCTTCAACGGATCTGCGTAAATCCACCATGTAAACCTTTACATGCCAGATGTAAAGGTTTACATAAACTTCAATGCGGACGGGAGCCGCAGTGCACAGCACCCGAAAACAGCAAGCGGTTTTCAGAATGGGAATGTGCGCTAGTTCAAGGTGATGGAGCGGCGCCGGCAGGTTCTGCCGGATGCAAGGCGCTCTTGGGGGAGGGCATAATGACCGTGGAGATCGCCGACACCGCACCCGTGGTGCTGTCCGCCAGGCGTATATGCAAATCCTTCAGCGGCGTGCAGGTGCTTTTCAGCGTCAATTTCGATCTCCGCGCCGGCGAAATCCATGCGTTGATGGGTGAAAACGGCGCCGGCAAATCCACGCTCGTCAAGGTGTTGTCCGGTTTCGAGCAGCCGAGTTCCGGTGAGATCCTGCTTGACGGCAAGCCCGTCGTTCTGCCGCCGAATGGCGCCGCCGAGGCGCTCGGCATCGTCATCATTCACCAGGAATTCAACCTCGCCGAACATCTGACCGTGACGGAGAGCCTCTTCCTCGGACGCGAAGTCACACGCTTCGGCGTGCTCGACCGCAAATATATGCGCTCGGAGACACGCAAAGTTCTCGATGTGCTCGGTTCGCATGTCGATGAAAATGCGCTGATCAGCACGCTGTCCATCGCCGACAAGCAGATGGTCGAAATCGCCAAGGCCATCAGCCGCGACGCGCGGGTCGTGTTCATGGATGAGCCGACCGCAGTCTTGTCGCGGGAAGAGACCAATATGCTGTTCAAGCAGGTCCGCAAGCTGCGCGATCAGGGCACCAGCTTCGTCTTCGTTTCGCATAAGCTCGATGAAGTGATGGAATTGACCGATCGTGTCACGGTGCTGCGCGACGGCCAATGGATCAAGACGTCGCCGACATCCATTCTGGACGGGGAATCGATTGCGCAGCTGATGGTCGGTCGCGAACTTTCCAGCCTTTATCCCGCCAAGGTCGAGCCGGATGTCGACGAGGAGATCGTCTTGAGCGTCGCCTCGGTGTCGACGGGTTATGTCAAAGATGCGAGTTTCGAGGTGCGCAAGGGCGAGATCATCGGTTTTTCCGGCATGATCGGCTCCGGCCGCACCGAGCTGATGGAAGCGATCGCCGGGTTGCGGACCCGTCTCGAGGGCGAGGTGGTGATCAAAGGGGCCGCCGTTCCCTCCGGCGACGTGCATGCCGCCAATCGCTGCGGCCTCGCCTATATGACCAAGGATCGCAAGTCGAAGGGCCTGCTGCTGCGTTCCGGCATGGTCACCAATCTGACGCTGCAATCGCTCGGAAGGCATTCTCGCCGAGGGTATCTCAGCCCCGGCAGCGAAGCGGCCGCGATGGCAAAGGCCAAGCGGCGCTTCGACATCCGGGTTCGCGACGGCAATATCGTCGCCGGCCGGATGTCCGGCGGAAACCAGCAGAAGCTGCTGCTGGCCAAGGTCATGGAGACCGAGCCCGACATCATCATCATCGACGAGCCGACGCGCGGCATCGATGTCGGCACCAAGCAGCAGATCTATCATTTCATCTCGGCGCTGGCCCGGGACGGCCGGTCGATCATCATCGTCTCGTCGGAGATGCCCGAGGTCATCGGGCTTTGCACGCGGGTCGTGGTGATGCGCGAAGGGCATATCGTCGGCGTACTCGAAGGGGACGAGATCTCCGAGCAGGAGATCATGCGTTGTGCCGCCGGGCTGAAGAGGAAAGCGGCGGCCTGAGCGCCGCAGCGGACAGATAAGATGCCCAGAAAGAATGGGGCGGGAGGTTGGTTTTGGAAATGAGTGTCAACGAGGAGACCAGGGAAATCCGGCGCCGATCCTGGCGGGATGTCGATCTGCGTGCGGTCGCGCCTTTCGTCGCCCTGGCGCTGCTTCTGATCGTCGGAGCCCTGGTCAATCCCAATTTTATCGGCATCACCAATCTTGCCAATGTCGCGACGCGCAGCGCCTTCATCGCCATCATCGCGGTCGGCGCGACTTTCGTGATCTCGGCCGGTGATCTCGACCTGTCGGTGGGTTCGATGGTGGCCTTCGTCGCCAGCCTGATGATCCTGCTGATGAACTCTGGCGCCATCGAAAACCCCGCTCTGATGCTGACGGTCGCAGTCGTCTTCACGCTGGTCGCCGGCGCGCTTTGCGGCCTGGCGAATGGCCTGATCACCACGGTGGGCAAGATCGAACCCTTCATCGCGACGCTCGGCACGATGGGCATCTATCGCGGCCTGACGACATGGCTGTCGCAGGGCGGCGCGATCACGCTTCGCTCCGCCGATATCCAGACGCTCTATCGTCCCGCTTATTTCGGCACCATCGCCGGAGTGCCGATCCCGATCGTGGTGATCCTGGCGGTGACGGCGGTTGCGGCCTTCATTCTCTACCGCACCCGCTACGGGCGCCATGTCGTCGCTGTCGGGTCGAACAGCGATGTCGCCCGTTATTCCGGCATCGCGGTCAATCGTGTGCGGACGATCGCCTTCGTTATCCAGGGCCTGTGCGTCGCCATTGCCGTGCTGCTCTATGTTCCCCGTCTCGGCTCGACCTCGGCGACGACAGGCATCCTGTGGGAGCTGCAGGCGATCACGGCGGTCGTGGTCGGCGGCACGGCGCTGAAGGGCGGCGCCGGCAGGGTCTGGGGCACGATCTGCGGCGCCTTCATTCTCGAGCTCGTCGGCAACATCATGCTGCTTTCGAATTTCATCAGCGAGTACCTGATCGGCGCCATCCAGGGTGCGATCATCATCATCGCCATGTTCGTGCAGCGCTCGCTGGTGCGCAAATCATGAATTGCCCCGGTTTGCATTGATCGGGCTCAGGATTGACCGGACTTACAGGGCGTCCGGTCCCGATATGGAAAAGTCCCTGAAATTATTGGGAGGAAATGGCATGCGTAAATTGATGTTGGGCCTGGCGGTTGCGGCGGTGACGTTCGCCGGCGCCGCTCACGCCGAGGATAAGAAATTCACGATCGGTGTGTCCATTCCGGCCGCCGACCACGGCTGGACGTCGGGCGTGGTCTTCCATGCCGAACGTGTCGCCAAGCTGCTGATGGCCGAACATCCCGGTCTCAACGTCATCGTCAAGACCTCGCCGGACGCTGCCAGCCAGGCAAATGCCGTGCAGGATCTCGACACGCAGGGCATCGACGCCCTGGTCATCCTGCCGTCGGATCCGGATCCGCTCGTCAACGCCATCAAGGAAGTCAAGGGCAAGGGCAAGTTCGTCGCGCTCGTCGACCGCGCGCCGTCGAGCAACGACAACTCCGTGCGCGACCTCTATGTCGCCGGCAACAATCCGGCGCTCGGCGAAGTCGCCGGCAAGTACATCAAGGACACCACGCCGGATGCCGAAGTCGTCATTATCCGCGGTCTGCCGATCCCAATCGACCAGCAGCGCCAGGACGGCTTCGACAAGGGCATTGCCGGATCGAAGGTCAAGGTTCTCGACCGCCAGTACGGCAACTGGAACCGCGACGATGCCTTCAAGGTCATGCAGGACTACCTGACCAAGTATCAGAAGATCGACGTCGTCTGGTGCCAGGACGATGACATGGCCGTCGGCGTTCTGCAGGCCATCGAGCAGGCCAAGCGCACCGACATCAAATATGTCGTCGCCGGCGCCGGCTCCAAGGACATGGTCAAGAAGGTCATGGACGGCGACAAGATGATCCCGGTCGACGTTCTCTATCCGCCGGCAATGGTCGGCACGGCCATGGAACTGACGGCGGCCGCCCTCTACGATCAGGTCCCGGTTCACGGCAGCTACATCCTCGACGCGACGCTCGTGACCAAGGACAATGCCAAGGACTTCTACTTCCCGGATTCTCCGTTCTGATCCATCGGCTGGTGATATGCGCCCATTCGAAAGGATGGGCGCATTTTATGCTTCCATATATGTACGCAGCTGAAAATGCTGCACGTACCTCTTGCCCGCCAAAGCCCAGCATGATTAGCTCGCAGCCGTATCGCATCCGGCCTTGCGCCAAAACGCGAGCTGAGGCGAGGAGGCGCCTTGCGCCCGCCAAATTGCGTGCTACAACACTTCAGAAACGTTTACGGTCGATATTCAGGGAGGAATCTGACATGAAGACGATCAAGGGCCCCGGCCTTTTCCTTGGCCAGTTCGCGGGCGATGCCGCGCCTTTCAATTCCTGGGACGCGATCACCAAATGGGCGGCCGACATCGGTTACAAAGGCGTCCAGGTGCCGACCTGGGCGAGCCAGTTGATCGATCTGAAGAAGGCTGCGACCTCCAAGGATTATTGCGACGAATTCGCCGGCAAGGCCCGCGAAAACGGCATCGAGATCACCGAACTCTCCACCCATCTGCAGGGTCAGCTCGTCGCCGTTCATCCGGCCTATGACGAAGCCTTCGACGGGTTTGCTGCTCCTGAGGTGCGCGGCAATCCCAAGGCCCGTCAGGAATGGGCGGTCGAGCAGGTCAAGATGGCGCTGACGGCATCGAAGAACCTCGGCCTGAAGGCGCATGCGACCTTTTCCGGCGCGCTCGCCTGGCCGTTCATCTATCCCTGGCCGCAGCGTCCCGCCGGCCTGGTCGAAACCGCCTTCGACGAACTTGCCCGCCGCTGGACGCCGATTCTCAACCATGCCGACGAAAACGGCATCGACGTCTGCTACGAGATCCATCCGGGTGAAGACCTGCATGACGGCATCACCTTCGAGATGTTCCTGGAGCGCGTGAAGAACCATCCGCGCGCCAACATGCTCTACGATCCCTCGCACTACGTCCTGCAGTGCCTCGATTATCTGGACAACATCGACATCTACAAGGACCGCATCAAGATGTTCCACGTCAAGGATGCGGAGTTCAACCCGACCGGACGCCAGGGCGTCTACGGCGGCTATCAGGGCTGGGTGGAACGGGCCGGCCGCTTCCGCTCGCTCGGCGACGGCCAGGTTGATTTCGGCGCGGTGTTCTCGAAGATGACGGCCAATAATTTCGACGGCTGGGCCGTGGTCGAATGGGAATGCGCGCTGAAACATCCGGAAGACGGCGCTCGCGAAGGGGCCGAATTCGTTGCCGCCCATATCATCCGCGTCACCGAGAAAGCCTTCGACGATTTCGCCGGCAGCGGCACGGATCAGGCGGCCAATCGGCGGATGCTGGGACTCTGAGACACAAGGCGTGCCGCGAGGACTGGCTGCCCCTCACCCTAACCCTCTCCCCGTTATGACGGGAGAGGGGACCTGCCCCACGAGATGTTGGAGTGGGACGGAGGCGGCGCGACATATCCCTTCTTCCCGCTGGCGGGGGTCTGAAAGACGGGTCGAGACCCGTGGCTCGACCCAGGCAAAGGTGGCGGCAGCCGGATGAGGGGCGCATCCGCACCAAGTTAAATTCCAGGAGGACAAGAATGGCAATCGAAGCATCATCCGAACAGACCCGTGAGCCGCGCATCCGGCTCGGCATGGTGGGCGGCGGCGCCGGCGCGTTCATCGGTGCGGTGCACCGGATCGCGGCGCGCATCGACGATCAGTACGATCTCATCGCCGGCGCGCTGTCGTCGACGCCTGAAAAGGCGGTTCAGTCGGGCCGCGATCTCGGCCTCGATCCGTCGCGGACCTATTCCAGCTACCGCGAGATGGCGATCCGCGAGGCGAAGCTGAAGAACGGCATCGAGGCGGTAGCGATCGTCACGCCGAACCATGTGCATTACGACGCCGCCAAGGAATTCCTGAAGCGCGGCATCCATGTCATCTGCGACAAGCCGCTGACATCGAACCTTTCCGATGCGAAGAAGCTGAAGAAGATCGCCGACGACAGCGGCGCGCTCTTCGTGCTGACGCATAATTACACCGGTTATCCGATGGTCCGCCAGGCACGCGAGATGATCGCCAATGGTGAACTCGGCGATATCAGGGTCGTCCAGGCTGAATATCCGCAGGACTGGCTGACCGAGGCGGTTGAACAGACCGGCCAGAAGCAAGCCGCCTGGCGCACCGATCCGGCACAATCCGGCGTCGGTGGCTCGACAGGCGATATCGGCACCCATGCCTATAATCTCGCCGCCTTCATATCCGGACTGGAACTCGACAGCCTCGCTGCCGATCTCGACAGCTTTGTCCCCGGCCGCCGGCTGGATGACAATGCCCATGTCATGCTGCGCTTCAAGGCAAAGGGTTCGGAGAAGCCGGCTAAGGGCATGCTCTGGTGCAGCCAGGTGGCGCCCGGCCATGAGAACGGCCTGATGGTGCGCGTCTACGGCAGCAAGGGCGGCCTGGAATGGACCCAGAAGGATCCGAACTATCTCTGGTACACGCCATTCGGCGAGCCGAAACGGCTAATCACCCGGGGCGGCGCCGGTTCGGGCGCGGCTGCCGGCCGCGTCACGCGCGTGCCGTCTGGACATCCGGAGGGTTATCTCGAGGCCTTTGCGACGATTTACACGGAAGCCGCGCATGCGATCAATGCCCGTAAGAAGGGCAAGACCGTCGACAAGGCGGTGGTCTATCCCACCGTCGATGACGGCGTGAAGGGGGTGGCCTTCGTCGAGGCTTGCGTCGCGTCCTCGAAGAAAAACGGCGCATGGGTCAAGGTCTGACCTTACCGATCCGCATCGCCCAATGAAAAACGCCGAGGTGGGCTTAAAAGTCGCCTCGGCGTTTTGTTTATAGTGATCAGGCAGCAGCGGTACGGCCGCGCTTCAGCAGGTTGTCAACGCTGAGCGGTCCGGCGCCTGCCGCCACCAGATACAGAAAGACGAAGCAGAACAGGATCGCCGCGACGCCGCCGTTCTGTGCAGGGTAGATGCCCTTCGAGGCATGCCCGATGAAATAGGCGAAAGCCATCAGGCCCGAGAGCACGAAGGCTGCGATCCGGGTCTGGAATCCGACCAGAACCAGGAAGCCTAGGGTGAGTTCGATCAGCCCGGCAATCCACGAGAGCGAGCCTGCGGGCGGCACGCTGGCAGCGGCCGGAAAATGCAGAATCTTCTGCGTTCCGTAGCTGAACAGCACAAGTGACGAGACGATGCGCAGCAGGCTCAGCAGATGGGGCTGCAACAGATGGATCGAAGACAGCATCGGATTCCTTTCATGTTTTGCGATGTCTTGTTTGCGATGTCTTGGCGGTGTCCGCGATCGCCGGCCCGACATCAAGTCACGACTGGTGACATTCGCGTTATGAGGGCAGTCGCGTTCCACTCCCCGGCCTGTACTTTGCTTTCCGGCTTGGCTAAATCCGAGCCCGGACGATCCATTCACACGCTGAGAAATGGGATTTACAGATGATCGATGCGAAGACGCTTGCAAGCCGCCTTCCCGGCGATTTCACCTTCGGCGTCGCCACCGCCGCCTTCCAGATCGAAGGTGCTGTTAAGGCCGACGGGCGCAAGCCATCCATCTGGGATGCTTTCTGCAATATGCCCGGCCGAGTTTATAATCGCGATAATGGCGACGTCGCCTGCGACCACTATAACCGGCTGGAGCAGGATCTCGATCTTATCAAGGATATGGGTGTCGAAGCCTACCGCTTCTCGATCGCCTGGCCGCGCATCATCCCCGACGGCACGGGTGCGGTGAACGAGGCCGGGCTCGATTTCTACGACCGGCTGGTCGACGGCTGCAAGGCGCGCGGGATCAGGACCTTTGCCACGCTCTATCACTGGGACCTGCCGCTGCTGCTGGCCGGCGACGGCGGCTGGACGGCGCGCTCGACCGCCTATGCCTTTCAGCGCTACGCCAAGACGGTGATGAACCGGCTTGGCGATCGTCTCGACGCCGTCGCGACCTTCAATGAGCCGTGGTGCATCGTCTGGCTGAGCCACCTCTATGGCATCCATGCGCCGGGCGAGCGCAATATGCAGGCCGCCCTTCACGCCATGCACTACATGAACCTCGCCCACGGTCTCGGCGTCGAGGCGATCCGCTCGGAAGCCCCTGCGGTGCCCGTCGGGCTCGTGCTCAACGCCGCCTCGATCATCCCCGGCTCCGAGAGCCCGGCCGATCTTGCCGCCGCCGAACGCGCGCATCAGTTCCACAACGGGGCCTTCTTTGATCCCGTCTTCAAGGGTGAATATCCGAAGGAATTCGTCGAGGCGCTCGGTGAGCGCATGCCTGTCATCGAGGACGGCGACATGATGCTGATCAGCCAGAAACTCGACTGGTGGGGTCTGAATTACTACACGCCCGAGCGCGTCACCGACGATGCCGAACGCAACGGTGATTTCCCCTGGACGGTGAAAGCGCCGCCGGCAAGCGACGTCAAAACCGATATCGGTTGGGAAATCTATGCGCCGGGATTGAAGCTGCTGGTCGAGGACCTTTACCGTCGCTACGAACTGCCGGAATGCTACATCACCGAGAACGGCGCCTGCGACAACACCGGTATCGTCGACGGCGAAGTCGACGATACCATGCGTCTCGATTATCTCGGCGACCATCTCGATGTCGTGGCGGGCCTCATCAAGGACGGTTATCCCATGCGCGGCTATTTCGCCTGGAGCCTGATGGATAATTTCGAATGGGCGGAAGGCTACCGCATGCGTTTCGGCCTCGTCCATGTCGATTATCAGACCCAGTTGCGCACGGTGAAGAAGAGCGGCAAGTGGTATCGCGAACTCGCAGCACAATTCCCGAAGGGCAATCACAAGGCGGGTTTGTGGGACAGCTGACCTTGTTTCTCTCATTTTCCGCATCGGCAGGCAAAGAAATGGGCCCTCGCAAATCTTCAACAGTTGGTTGCTTAAACGTTTTTGAACTCTTGGCTGGCAAAGTCAGACGGTCAGGGAGCCGTGATGCAGACAGCCGGAAAGTCGCAGAGCAAGGGTTTGGGAGTAGGCCGTCACATCACCGTTACGGGGGTGCTTTTCTCCTTTGCCGTCATCGTTGCAATCGTCACCGTCATGGTGCTGACGGCGCTCGAGCGCGTGGCCGAAAATGCCAATCTCCTCGATGACGAGCGCTCGCGCGAAACGACGATCGGGGCGTTGAAGACTTTCGAGGACCAGCTCGGCGCGACGCTCGACGATTACGCCGCCTGGGACGATGCTGCCGTCAACGTCTATTCGCCCGACGGCATGGCCTGGACGGTGAGCAATTACGGCGAGATGTCGGTCAACAGCTCGCTTTTTGACATGGCGATTGTCATCGATGACGGGAAGAAGCCGATCATGGCCTATCGCGACGGCAAGCCGATGGAGGATCCGCTTGCGGATTTCTTCGCGCCGTCGCTCTGGACCCTGTTCGACGCGGCCAAGGCGGCCGACCCGGCCGGGACTCCCCAGGCAGTCGGCTTCGTCACCACCAAACGCGGTGTTGCTGCTGTCGGCGTCGCCCTGGTGCGGAAAAAATCCGGTGCGCTGGATGCGCCTGCCGGCCAGCATCGCTATCTCGTCTTCGCCCGCCATCTCGACAATGACCGGGTGACCGCGCTCGGCCAGACCTATGTCATCGGTGGGCTGAGGCTGGCGCCGGCGAGCTTCGAGGCCGATTATTTTGTGCCGATCGTCGATCCGACGGGGGCAACGCTTCAAAAGCTTGTCTGGACCTCGCGTTCGCCGGGTGATGTCGGCTACGCACAGGTGCGACCGATGGTCCTGCAGGCGCTCGGCCTTGTCGGGCTGTTCTTCGTGGTGCTGCTGGTCATCGGCTGGTTCACCGGCCGCCGGCTGAAGGCCGATGAAAACAGCGCCCGCGAGGAGACGCTGCGCGACCGGCTGAGCGGCCTTTCCAATCGCGACGGTCTTGGGCTTGCCGTCGACCGTTTCGTCGTCGAGGCGCGCCAGACCAAACGCAACGTGCTGCTCCTCTATCTCGACCTCGACGGCTTCAAGGAAGTCAATGACAGTTATGGCCACGGCACCGGCGATCAGTTGATTCGCGCGGTCGCGGCCGGTCTCGACGTGCTTATTCCGCAAGGCGCGGTTCTTGCTCGCATCGGCGGCGATGAATTTGCGATCGCCTTTCTCTCGGATGGCGAGAATGCCGCGGCCCTGCAACTTGCCGAGCAGATCCTTGATTTTCTGGTCGAGCCGCTGGAGATCGGTCGCCGCGTCGTTGTTGTCGGGGCCAGCATTGGCATCGCCATGTCGCCCGCCGGCACCATCGGCCGGGAGGAGCTGGTGCGCCGCTCCGACCTTGCCATGTACAAGGCGAAGGAAGCCGGCCGTGCGCGCATGACGCTTTACGATCCGTCGATGGATGCCGACCGGGAGCAGCGCAATGCGCTGGAACTCGACCTCAGGATGGCCATCGAAAGCGGTGATCTAACGCTCGCCTACCAGCCGCTGATCGATGCGGCCTCGTATGCGCCGACCGGCGTCGAGGCGCTGGTGCGCTGGAACCGTCCGGGTCATGGCCCTATCTCGCCCGAGGTGTTCATCCCGATCGCCGAGACCAGCGGCCTCATCGAATCGCTCGGCCTGTTCGTACTGCGCAAGGCCTGCGAAACAGCCAAGCAATGGCCGGAACTCAACGTTTCGGTCAACGTCTCCCCTGGCCAGTTCCGCAATCCCGCTTTTGCCGATTATGTGCGCTACGTGTTGAAGCAGACGGAGGTCGAGGCCGCCCGCATCACGCTCGAGATCACCGAAGGCTACATGATCCAGAATCCGCAGCGCACCCGCCAGTCGATCGAACGGCTGAAGGCGCTGGGGGTCAAGGTGGCGCTCGACGATTTCGGCTCCGGCTTCTCGTCAATCGGTTACCTCAGGCAGTTCGGCTTCGACCGCATCAAGATCGACCGCTCGCTGGTCATGGGGGTCAATGAGGACAAGCGCCAGCGCGAGATGCTGCAGGCGACCGTGGCGCTTGCCCGCTCTCTCGACATTCCGGTGACCGCCGAGGGCATCGAGACCGAGGAGCAGGCAATCGCCATGCGCCTGTTCGGCTGCGATTGCCTGCAGGGTTATCTGTTCGGAAAACCGATGACCGCCGATCTGATCACCGAGATGCTGCACGCGCGGCATACAGCCGAACCGGAAGGCCGGCGCCGTCTCGGCGCAGCCTGACGGGCGCTGGGAGATTTTCCTAACACGCGGCTGATCCGGAAAGGATACTGACTCAGCTGCCGATATGCCGCTGGCCGCGTTTCCTCGCGAGGGCGATCTGGTGCTGCCGCTGACGGTAGCGCAGCCGATCCTCTTCGGTGCGGGTGTGGTAGCAATGGCTGCAGGAAACGCCTTCCTCGTAGAGCGCCGAGGTGATTTCTTCCGCGGTGATCGGGTTGCGGCAAGCATGGCATAGCCGGTGTTCGCCTTCCTTCAGCCCGTGCTCGACGGAGACGCGCTCGTCGAAAACGAAGCAGGCGCCGTCCCAGAGGCTTTCCTCCTGCGGCACTTCTTCGAGATATTTCAGGATGCCGCCCTTCAAATGATAGACTTCGTCGAAGCCCTCGGCCTTCATGAAGGCGGTGGCCTTCTCGCAGCGTATGCCGCCGGTGCAGTACATGGCGATCTTGGGCTTGTTGTGCAGGCCGGAATTGTTGCGCACCCAATCGGGAAATTGGCGGAAGGTCTTCGTCTTCGGGTCGAGCGCGCCGCGAAAGGTGCCGATTGCCGTCTCGTAATCGTTGCGGGTGTCGATGACGATCGTATCGGGATCGGAAATCAGCGCGTTCCAGTCCTGAGGCGCCACATAGGTGCCAACCACTTTGTTGGGGTCGATATCCTCGACGCCCATGGTAACGATCTCTTTCTTCAGCTTAACCTTCATGCGCAGGAAAGGCATTTTCGAGGCGCGGCTTTCCTTATGCTCCAGACCCAAGAATTCCGGCTGGGTCCGCAGAAAGGAGAGCACGGCGGCAACACCGGCATCCGGGCCGGCGATCGTGCCGTTGATGCCCTCATGTGCCAGAAGCAGAGTTCCCTTGACGCCGCTCTCCTCGCAAAGCGCCTGCAGCGGGCCTTGCAGGCTCTCAAAGCGCGGCACGGATACGAAATGGTAGAGTGCGGCCACGAGGAACGGGCTGGTGTGTGTTAGGCTGTCGGTCATGGGGGCGGAAATACAGAAAATCGGCGGATCGTGCAATTGCCTTCACGGGTGGCCGCTTTGGCGGATGAGCGATTGATGCAGGTCGCCGGGAAGTGTGCAGCGGTTCTCGAATAACGACATGCATCAAAACAAGAGCTAAAGCGCGTCGCATGAATCAAGTTTGATGCGACGCGCTTTAGGCTTTCGCCTGCCATTCGGAAAACGGCCGCACGCCAAAGCTTGGGTCCGGAGTGTCGTCGAGGATGCTGATGAACTCGATGGAGTGTCCGTCGGGATCCTTGAAATAGATAGACAACGCCGGCATCCAGCCGAGAACCACCGGCTCCGTCGCTGGCTCACCGGTAAAGCCAAGAGGCTCCACCCCCTTTTCCTTGAGGCGGGCGGGCGCCTGCAGCACCCCGTCGGCGGTCATGCGGAAGGCGATGTGCAGCCGCATGTTCAGCGGTCCGGTTCCGGCTTCCCAAAGGCCGAGCATGCCGGTCTTCCGGTCGTCCACCCAGAGGAAAGCGACTTTGCGCTCCTCGAAGGAGGCCGCCGGTTCGAGCCCGACGATATCGCGGTAGAAGTCCGTGGAGGTTTGGAGATTGGCAACGGTCAGATGGGTCTCGTAGAGCCCGAGCAGCTTCGGCATCGCGGTATTTTCGGCGGTCATTTCTTCCTCGCGGGTCAGATCTAGGCTTTCTCGACCGCCGGAGGCTAGGACCTCAAGATTGGTTGAGGTCAATAGTTCTTGTTGAAATATTTCAGAGGCGTTGGCGCCATAGGGATGCCGCCTTAGCTCCCGGCCGTCAGCCAGAGAAGCTCGATGCGCTGTGCTTCCTCGTCGGGATCATCGGCGAAGACGGTTTCGGCTTTGACAAGCGCTTGCCGCCGGTCTTCCTGCTGGCGGAAGATGATGGCGTCGAGCAGATGGGCTAGGTCGTCATTACGGGTGAAGAGCTGCGGCTCGGCCTCGACCAGTTCGGAGAGCACGGCAAGATCATGGATATGGCCGAGATCCTCGACGAGTTCCTTGGCCGCGTCGCGCTTGGCCTTCATCGCCCCGGGCCAAACATCGCGCAACAGGCTATGATAGAGCCGATAGTCGTAGGTGCGTTTGCGCAGCTTGTGGAAGTCGTCGGCAGATGCCTCGCCATGGCAGGCAGCAAGCGCCGCATTCGCCTTTCGTGCGATGCGGCGCCAGCTCTTCGCCAGCTTGCGGGCATTCTTGCGGTGGCGGCCATTGAACGAGACGCCATCCAGGGCGGCGGACGCCTCCTTCAGAACGTCGGTGGTTTCCGCCAAGCGCTGTTTAAGGCCGCTTTCGGCCTGCGCCATCCAGTCACGGCGGCCTTCAAGCACGGTGATGATGCGGCCGAGTGCCTCGCTCTCTTCTTTCTCGCGGGCAGTCCGCTGCAGATATTGCGCCGTGCCGATGAGGGCGTTGGCATCGCGGATCGCCGAAAGCGAACGGGCGGCATCGCGCAGCCTGGCATTTTCGCGATCCTGGAAATCCGGCGCCTCGCGGGCCACGAGCCGGTAGAGCGAGCGCAATCGTTTCAGGTTCTTACGGAAGGAATGGATCGCCTCATGGGCGCCGTCCGGCTGTTCTTCGATCAGTGCGATCGCATCGTCCAGCTGCTCTTTCGCGGCGCTGCGGAATTCACTGGTGAAATCAGCCTTAGGCCGAATGCGGTAGGCCATGCCTGTCGTGCCCATATTCTGTGGCAAGGGCCTGGTTGGAATAGCGGAAATCGCCGGTTACTTCGCGGCCGAGCCAAGCGGGCAGCGCTGGATCGTCTGTCTCTGCGGTCATCTCGACCTCGGCAATCACAAGGCCGCGATGTTCGCCGGCAAAGACGTCGACCTCCCAGACGAAACCCTCATACGGAACACGGTAGCGCGTCTTCTCGATGACGATGCCGATCGCGTTCTGCAACAGTTCCTCGGCATCGGCGATCGGGATGTCGTATTCGAATTCGTCACGAGTGATGGCGCTGCGGCCGATCTTGATCGTCAGTCTCGCCTTCCTGCTATCGAGGATACGCACCCGGACGGAACGATCGTCCATGGAGGCGATATAGCCCTGCTTCAGTGCAGACTTCGTCTCGACGGCGGAACGCCATCCATCGCTGCGTACGAGGAACTTCCGCTCGATCTCTTTCGCCATACCGGTGAACCTTTTGTGACGATGCCGCACGGTAGCCCACTTTCCCGGGATTTCATACCCACCCTGTCTTAGGAATTGGTTTTATCTCGACAAGGTTCCATTAGGACGTTATTCGGGGTCGAATTCAATCGTTTCAAGGAAGTCGCACGGCTATGGGCGAGAAAACAGAAAAGCTCCTTTCCATCCTGAAACTCCAGCCGGTCGTTCCGGTCCTGATCGTCGACGATGCCAAGTCGGCCGTAATGCTGGCCCGCGCGCTTGTCGCGGGCGGTCTGAAGGCGATCGAGATCACCATGCGCACGCCGGCGGCACTCGATGCCGTGCGCGCCGTCGCCGCCGAGGTCGAGGGCGCCGAAGTTGGTGCCGGCACGATCCTGAACGCCGCCCATTGGGAAGCCGCCGTCGAGGCCGGCTCGAAATTCATCGTCAGCCCGGGCACGACGCAGGAACTGCTCGATGCCGCAGCCGATTCCGATGTGCCGCTGCTTCCCGGTGCTGCGACCGCCAGCGAGGTCATGGCTTTGCGCGAAGAAGGCTATCAGGTGCTGAAGTTCTTCCCGGCAGAGCAGGCTGGCGGCGCCGCTCTGCTCAAGGCGCTCTCCTCGCCGCTGGCCGGCACGCTGTTTTGCCCGACCGGCGGCATTTCGCTGAAGAACGCCAATGACTATCTGTCGCTGCCGAACGTCATCTGCGTCGGCGGCTCCTGGGTGGCGCCGAAGGAACTGGTCGCGGCCGGCGACTGGGCGGGGATCACCAGGCTCGCAGCAGAGGCTGCGGCGCTGAAGGCCTGAGTTTGGGGCAGGGGATGAGCCTCACGGCACAATTCCCCCTCCTCTGTTTGTATTCCAACCGTCGCAAACCTATGTAGTCCTCCAGCTAACAGGGAGACGACGAGGAATGTTCGACGCGAAGAAGCTTCTCGACCAGTTCTTGGGTTCGCAGGTGCCGGGCCTTGGTGGCTCGGTCCGCGACAGGGCGGGCGAGGCCATGCAGACGGCAAAGAACAATCCGATGAAGACCGGTGCGATCGCAGCCGCGCTTCTCGGCACCAAGACCGGCCGGAGTATTGCTGGCAACGCCCTGGCGATCGGCGGTCTTGCCGCTATCGCCGGCCTCGGCTACCAGGCCTACAAAAATTACCAGGCAGGGCAGGCGCCAGCAGCCCCTTCGGATGCACCCTCGGCCAACAATCCGGTTCTCCTGCCACCGCCTGTCGAATCCGGCTTCGGGCCGGCCTCGCCGGCCGGCAGCAATGAGTTTGTGCTGGTGCTGATCCGCGCGATGATCGCTGCCGCCAAGGCCGACGGTCATATCGACGATGCCGAACGGGCCCTTATCATGGACAAGGTCAAGGCCGCCGATGTCAGCGGCGAGGCTGCGGCCTTCATTGAACGCGAACTCGCTTCGCCGACCGATCTCGATGCACTGGTCGCCGCCGCGACGACGGAAGAACAGCGCGTCGAACTCTATACCGCCTCGCGGCTCACCATCGAGCCGGATTCGCGGGCCGAGCGTGGTTATCTCGATCTGCTTGCCGGCAGGCTCGGCCTTGCCGACCAGCTGGTCGATCATATCGAGGCGACGGTGTCCTCCGCAAAAGTTACCTTGTCACAGTAACATCTAGGCCGGTTGCCTTTGTCGGGCGGCTGGCCTATCCACTCCTGGACAAGGGGAGTGAACATGCGCGATCTTGCAAATTTCAAGGGCTGCCCGGCGCCGAAGCCGGTGACGCTGAAAGGCCGTTTCGTCACCGTCGAACCTTATCGGCGCGCCGAGCATCTCGAGGCGCTGTGGGACGGGCTTGGCGGCATGGGCATCAACCCGCTGCTTCTCTATTTCGCGCAGGACGATTTCTCCGGGATCGAGGATTTCGCCAACTGGCTGGAAACCGTCTACACCAAGTCCGGCTGGCTCACCCATATCTTCCGTGACAACGCCACCGGCAAAATTGTGGGCATGGCGAACTACATGCGCGCCGACCCGGCAAACGGCGTCGTCGAGATCGGCGGGGTGGCGCATGGTGCGGAGATGAAGCGTTCGCCGCTTTCGACCGAGGCGCATTACCTGATGGCCAAGCACGTTTTCGAGGAGCTCGGCTACCGCCGCTACGAATGGAAATGCGACAATAAGAACGAGGCGAGCAAGACGACGGCGGCGCGCTACGGCTTCAGCTTCGAAGGGGTCTTCCGCCAGCACATGATCGCCAAGCACCGCAACCGCGACACCGCCTGGTTCTCGATGATCGATGCCGAATGGCCGCTGCTCAACGATGCCTTCGAGGCCTGGCTTTCGCCGGAGAATTTCGATGCCGCCGGCAATCAGATCCGCCGTCTGCAGGATATTCGCGCCGATCTGGAAAAGGAAAGGCTCGCGTGAGCCCCGAGAGCCGCTCGCAGGCAATCGCCGCCGCCATCATCCTGCTCGGCGCCGGCCTCGTCCTCTATTTCCTGCCGACCATCGTTTTATGGATCGGCAATTTCTCGCCGGTGCTGGGGATCGCCGTCGGCGTCTGCCTGATCATGGCGTTTTTCGCGGTTTTCTGGCTGCGGGCGCGCTATCAGCGCAGCAAGGGGAAGTAGCCTATCCCTGCAGCGACGCTCCGAGGAGCAGGGTCCCGATCACGATAACCAGCACGGCGCCGAGGATTTCGATGGCGTTGCCGATCCAGACAGAGGCGGTTGAGCCGCGTCCGGATAGGCGGACGGCGGCACTCTTGGCGGTGACGGCAAGGGTGGCCAGCAGGGAAACGGTGATCGCGGTGCCGAGCGACATGGCGGCAACCGACAGCACGCCCCCGAGATAGAGCCCGTTCAGCAGCGAAAAGGTCATGACCAGCAATGCGCCGGAGCAGGGGCGAAGGCCGACGGCGACGATCGCCGACCATGCCTCGCGGGCACTGAACCTGTCGCCGGCAAGCAGGGCGGGATCCGGCACATGAGCATTGCCGCAGGTCTCGCAGGCCATGCCGGGAACAAAGGTATGGCTGGCTTCGACAGCCTGCGCCTTGCCGTTGAACGCATAGGTCTGGCGTTCGGCGGCATTGTCCTTCCAGTCGAGCATCATGCTGACCGGACCGGCTGACGCCGCCATCAGCCGGCGGTGCGGCATGTTGCCGAGCATCGAGCGCAGTTTGCGGAACAGCAGCCAGCCGCCGAACAGGATGACCATGACGAAGCTTGCGATCTCCATCGCATGGGTCGCCGCCGTCAGCGTGATGCCGGTGCCGCGCAGCACCAGCCAGGCGCCGCCGACCAGCGCCACCGCCACCACGCCTTGGATAAAGGCCGAGATGAAGGAAATCACCACGCCGCGCTTCAGCTCGATCTCGTTGGCGATCATGTAGGAGGAAATGACCGCCTTGCCGTGACCGGGGCCGGCGGCATGGAAGACGCCATAGGCGAAGGACAGGCCGATCAGCGAGGCCAGTTGCCACGGATCCTCACGCATCGCCTTCAAGGCATCGGTCAGCGCCCGGTAGAAGGCCTGTTGCTCGTAATTCACATAGAGCAAAAGCGGTGCGAGCGGCCCGCCGGTCGGCTGGAAGCTCGGTTCCGCCGTGCCGATGCCGAGCGGCGATTGCGCATGGGCGAGGGTTGCCGCAGCCAGAAGCGCCAAGACCGAGGCGGCAAGGATGAACGGCAGGCGTTTCGTCAGCATGTGACCTCCAGCCGGGTGGCGAAGAGTTTGGACATGTTGGTGCCGGTGGGATCATTGAAGAAGGCGTCGGTCAGCGACTGCTTGTTCTGCGAGATCACCTGGTCGGCATCCGGCCGCACCACCTGATGCTTGCAGGCCTTGAAGCCGTCGCCGACGATTGCCAGTTCGTTGTCGGTGGGAAAGTCGATCGAGGTATACAGCGTCGGGTCGTAGACGCCGAAGCTGAGCCTGCCTTTCAGCGGCATCTTCTCCACCGGCTTGACCGCGAAGAACATCAGCAGCTGGCCATCCTTGTAGTCGACGTGGATGATGTCTGGCTTCTGAACGGTGACGTTCTTCCCGTCGATGGTCAGGTTCATGTAGTAATCATATTCGGCAAGCGACTGCTTTACCGTTTTTCCGACCTCGGCGAGCTCGTTCGGCTCCAGCTTTAGATCGGTGTTCTTGTCGAAATCCATGACGACCGAGGAGGAGAAAACCTCGTCGAAACGCCAGACATTGCGCAGTTCCTCGACGCTGCCATCCTTGCCGGCCACGACCTCGAGGCGCGCCTCCACGAAGATGTGCGGATGGGCAAGGGCGGCGGCCGGCGCCAGCGAAACAAGCGCGGCCATCAGTATCGTCGAATATCTCATTTGTTCCGCTGCCCTGTTCGGTGACCCTGACTTCTTGCCAGAAATTGGGACGGAATTGGGACCGGATTCCGCATTGGATTCAGAGAGCCGTGGGTTTGCGCGGGGCGCGATGTCGCAGCCGCAAGAGCGACGTTACGGATGTTTCTTGAACCAGTTGTTGAGATAATCGACGAAGATCCTCACCTTGGCCGGTAGGTAGCGGCGGTGCGGATAGACGGCATAGATGCCGCGGTCGGTCGGGAGATAATCATTGAACAGCGTCACCAGCTCGCCGCTCTCGATCGGCTTGCGGGCGATGAAATCTGGGATGAGGGCGATGCCGATGCCGGCGAGGGCTGCGCGCAAAGTCGCATGCGGACTGTTCACCTCCATCGGGCCGGAGACGGCGACGGTGAATGAGGTGTTGTCGGGATTGTGGAAGCGGATGCTCGCCTGGGTGCGCGAATTGGTATCGACGATGAAAGGGACGTTGGAAATGTCACTCGGATGGGCAAGATCGGGATGGCGTTCGAGGAAATCCGGGGTGGCGCAGAGGTGGACGCGAAAATCGGAGATTTTGCGGGCGATCATGCCGGAATCTTCGAGCTTGCTGATGCGAATCGCCACGTCGAAGCCTTCCTCGATCAGGTCGACAAACCGGTCGTCGGCGGCGATCTCCAGCGAAAGATCCGGGTTCTCCCTGGAGAAATCGATCAGCGACTGGCCGACATCGGCATCGACGAAAGTGCGGGGCACGGATATGCGCAGCCGTCCCTTCAGCTGCGCATTGTTTTCACGCACGAGGTCGGCAAGGTTATCGATCTCCTTGAGGATATCGGAGGCGCTACGGTAATAGGTGTGGCCGGCCTCGGTCATGGAGAACTGCCGGGTGGTGCGGTTGAGCAGCAGGGCGCCGAGTTCATCTTCCAGCTCGCGCACATATTTGGAGAGCAGCGCCTTGGAGCGGCCGGTGCGCCTGGCGGCGGCGGAAAAGCCTTCGGCCTCGACGACATCGATGAAGGCGCGTATGCGGGTCAAGGTATCCATGGCCATCCCTTAAACTGTTTCGGAATGTTGAACAAATCGGCTCCTCCTGTTCAATTATTTTTTTGACCCCAAGATCAAAAAAAACGCTTGATTATGAAGGCGAATATTCTTATTTCCACCTCAGCCCAAAGTCGCACGTGCCCATGGGTGTCCGCCGAACCCTCGAATTGGTGAGGAAATCGGTAAGGTACCTGGAATTAACCCCTCCAGTCGCTATTCCGGCCAACCGGAAAATGCGAGGACGCCTGAAGCAACGACGGTGCGGGCCTTTTTGTTCTCTCCCTGCTTTCCATCAGCGGGGGTTACTGAAGAGGCACACCATCATTGCCGGAAGTGCGGTTGGGATTCTCCCTCCAATCCATGGCAGACAAAGCCGAACTTACACCGCATCGCGGCGTTGGTTCACTATCTGCGCATCGAGCGCTTGCTATGGTTCCGGGGTCTCCACCGGCTGGTTCCAATGCGAGTTCTCGTATGCCCTTTGTCCTCCGGCTGATGCCGGAGCTCTGGAATTGGAAGAGGGAACGATATGACCACCCAGCGCATCCGCGACTTTCTCGCAACCCGACGTCCCGACGGTCCCTGCCTCGTGGTTGACCTCGATGTCGTTCGCGATAATTTCCATGCCTTCCGTCACGCCATGCCGGACAGCGCCATCTACTATGCCGTCAAGGCCAACCCGGCCCCTGAGGTGCTGAAGCTGCTCGCAGGGCTCGGCTCCAATTTCGATTGCGCATCCGTTGCCGAAATCGAAATGGCGCTGGAAGCCGGTGCGACCGCCGCACGCATCTCCTTTGGCAACACGATCAAGAAGGAACGCGACGTTGCCCGCGCGCACGCGCTCGGCGTCAGCCTCTTTGCCGTCGACAGCCACGAGGAAGTCGAGAAGATCTCGCGCGCCGCACCCGGCGCCCGCGTCTTCTGCCGCGTGCTCACCGATGGCGAAGGCGCCGAATGGCCGCTGTCGCGCAAGTTCGGCTGCGTTCCGCAGATGGCCGTCGACGTTCTCGTCTACGCCCATCAGCTCGGCCTTCAGTCCTATGGCGTCTCGTTCCATGTCGGTTCGCAGATGACCAAGGTCGATGCCTGGGATTCGGCGCTCGCCGATGCCAAGCGCGTCTTCGTATCGCTTGCCAAGCAGGGCATCCACCTGCAGATGGTCAACATGGGCGGCGGCTTCCCGACCAAGTATCTGCGCGACGTTCCGTCCGCAGAAGCTTACGGCAAGTCGATCTACCAGGCGCTGCGCACGCATTTCGGCAACCAGATCCCGCAGACGATCATCGAGCCGGGCCGCGGCATGGTCGGCAATGCCGGCGTGATCAAGGCGGAAGTCGTGCTGATTTCGAAGAAGTCGGACAATGACGATGCCCGCTGGGTCTTTCTCGACATCGGCAAGTTCGGCGGTCTCGCCGAGACGATGGACGAAGCCATCCGCTATCCGATCCGCACGGAGCACGACGGCGACGAGATGGAGCCCTGCGTCATCGCCGGCCCGACCTGCGATTCGGCCGATGTGCTTTACGAGAAGAACCTCTATCCGCTGCCGATCTCCCTTTCGATCGGCGACGAGGTCCTGATCGAAGGCACCGGCGCCTATACGACGACCTATTCGGCGGTCGCTTTCAACGGTTTCGAGCCGCTGAAGGCTTACGTCATCTAAGGTCGTTTCCGCCGGCCCCGTAACCAGGCGGGGCGGCAATTTCACAATTTTCGTTCATCGCCGCTGATAACGGTATTGGGTACGGGAGGCCAAGATGGCCGCTGTTCTTGATTCTGTCCGCGCATTCTTTGCGCCTACCACTTTCGCCATCGACGCCGAAAATCCGTCTGACGTCGTTGCCCGTGAAAACCTGCTCGACCGGGTCATGGGGCCTGACCGCCGCAAGAAGTCGTCGGAGAAGATCCGCCGTAACCGTGTTCCGGCCGAGGGGCTGGCGCTCGTCGCGCGCGATCGCGACGGTCATGTCATCGGCTCGGTACGGCTCTGGAACATCGAGGCCGGCGTCAATGACGAGGGCACACCGATTGATGCGCTGCTGCTCGGTCCGCTCGCCGTCGCGCCGCATCTTGGCGGCAAGGGCATCGGCTCGGCGCTGATGCGCGCGGCGATCCTCGAAGCCAAGAAACGCGGGCATGGCGCCGTCCTGCTCGTCGGCGACGCCGCCTATTACGAGCGTTTCGGCTTTTTTGCCGAGAAGGCCCGCCATCTTGTCATGCCAGGCCCGTTCGAACGCTCGCGCTTTCTGGCGCTCGAGCTCACGGAAGGCTGGCTTGACGGCGCGGCCGGCATGATCGTCCCCTCGGGACGCATGCTGGCCGGCGCGCCGCTTCGCCGCGCCGCCTAGCAATCGGCCGGCCGGGGTTGAACGTCCTTACCCCGGCCGGCAATATCCGCGCCGCTTGACCATGGAGGCAGGCGGGCCTGCCGTGGTTGCGGCGCGGATTGTTTTTTCGGGTGGCGGGTGGATTCACCGGGATGCCTCACGCACTTAAAGCGCGTCGCGTCAAACTTGATTCATGCGACGCGCTTTAGCTCTTTGTTTCTACGCATATCGTTGCCGGAAAACGGCTGCACACTTTTGCGCGACATGCTTTAGCAACACAATCGCGTGAAATGTACTGCCGGCCCGCGACCATGCCAGGCTGATATCCTATCTTGCGCTGCATGATCCGCGTTCTCTCTCTTCTGGTTCTCTTCAGTTTGCCGCTTGCCGCGACGATGCCGGCCGCTGCCCAGAGCACGGCCCGCACCTTCACGGGGCTTAATCCCCTTCTCGATCGGGCGGCTGGTGACCCGGCGATGCGGCCTCTCAAGACGGTGATCGTCGCACGCGGCGGACGGTTGCTCGCCGAACGCGGCTTCCACGGCCATTCGCCGTCGGAATCCACCAATATCAAATCCGCTTCGAAGTCGGTCATTTCGGCGCTGGTCGGTATTGCCATCGGCAAGGGCCTGCTGGCAGGCCCCGATCAGAAGATCGCGCCGATCCTGAAGGCCGATCTCCCCGCGGCGCCGGATCCGCGCATCAACGATATCACCATCGGTCATCTTCTCTCCATGCAGGCCGGGCTCGATCGCATGTCGGGCCCGAATTACGGCCGCTGGGTCTCCTCGCGCAACTGGGTGCGTTTTGCGCTCTCCCAGCCTTTCGTCGATCAGCCCGGCGGGGACATGCTCTATTCCACCGCATCCACGCATCTGCTGTCGGCCATTCTCACCAGGGTTAGCCGGCGGTCGACGCTGGCGCTCGCGCGTGAATGGTTCGGCCCGGTCGACGGTTTCCGCATCGGCGCATGGGAGCGCGATCCGCAGGGCATCTATCTCGGCGGCAATCAGATGGCGATGAGCGCCCGGTCCCTGCTTGCCTTCGGCGAACTCTACCGCAATGGAGGGCGCACTCGGGAAGGGGAGCAGGTCGTGCCTGCCGACTGGATTTCCCAGTCGTGGCAGCACCACACAAACTCGCATTTTTCCGGCGACGAATATGGCTATGGCTGGTTCACTCGGCAGATCGGCGGTGAACAGGTGCATTTCGCCTGGGGTTATGGCGGGCAGATGCTCTACATCGTCCCGTCGCTGGATCTGACGGTCGTCATGACGTCGGAGGAAAGCGGCCCCTCGGCGCGAAACGGATACCGGGATCTGTTGCACACCCTGTTGGCAGATATCATCGGCACGGTGCGGGCCGCCTGAAAAAACGGTGATCGTTAAATTTCTAGCGAAGCCCCCAATCAAACCGCAAAACGCTTGCTGTATGGTCCGCGAGAATTTCGGGAAAGCGTCATGCTGCTGGATCTCAGGACGATCTATTTCATTGTTGCCGTGAGCTGCTTCGTGCTGGGCATCCTCCAGCTCGCAGCCTGATGCGACCGGCCGCTTCGAGAGATGGCCGCTCTGGTGGGGCTTGAGCAACCTGCTTGTCGGCGTCGGTTCCTTCCTCGTCGCGCTGCGCAACCTCGTTCCCTATTCGGTTTCGGTCGACGGCGGCAATATCGTGACCATTGCCGGCTACATGCTGATGTTCTTCGCGGTGCGGGTCTTTGCCGGCCGGGCCCTTGACCAGCGCTATTTCTGGCTGGTCATCCTTCTCGTCAGCGTGCCTGTCGCACTTATTGTCAGCGATCCCTCGGCGGTGTCGGCGAGGCTCCTCTATGTCTCCGTCATCTGCTGCCTCTGCGATCTTGCCGTCGCAAGGGAGGCAATCGGTATTGCCCGGCGTGAGAAGCTTTATTCGGCCGGCCTGCTCGTCGGCCTCTATGTCTGCACTGCGATGATCTTTGCGGCGCGCAGCGTTCTTGCGGCGACCGGCGAGATCGGCGGGCCGGATCCTTTCGGCGGCAGTGTGGCCCATAGCTGGATGGCGGTATCGGCGGTCGCATTCATCATGCTGCGCAGCATGGCTATGGTGCTGATGGCCGCCGAGCGCAGTCGAAATCAGCTGACCGAACTCGCCCACCACGATCCGCTGACCGGCGCGCTCAATCGCGGCGGCCTTGCCCAGCGCCTGCCGGCCCTCGGTTCTCAGCCGGTATCGCTGCTGATCATCGATATCGATCACTTTAAGCAGTTGAACGACCGGCATGGCCACGCCGCCGGCGACGATATCCTGCGGCTTTTCGCCAGCGTCTCGCGAGGCATCATGTCCTCCCACGATCTGCTCGCCCGTCAAGGCGGGGACGAGTTCCTGGCGGTGCTGAAAAACATTTCCCGGGAAGAGGCGGTGGCAATTGCCGAGCACATCCGTCTTGCCTTTGCCGCGGCCGTTATGCAGCGGCCGGATCTGGCCGTCTTTCCGACGCTGAGCATCGGCGTCGCCACGCGTGGGGAAAGCGGTGGAGATTTTGAACAGCTGGTAAAGAAGGCGGATGAGGCGCTCTATCGGTCGAAGCGCGAAGGCCGCAACCGGGTCGAAGCCTTCGGAGAAAATCAGCAGGCCGCGTAACGGACGGGGTTTGTTTTACGCAATTCCGGACGCAAAACCGCTTCACGCTTTTGCTGGAATGGCTCTAAATATTCTGGTCCATCGTCTCGGCGGGGATTTCGTCGGCGCGGTGGACACGCACCAGCGTTGCCGGCACGCCGGCGACCGTGCAATGTTCGGGAACCGGCTTCAACACGACGCTGCCAGCAGCAATCTTGCTGAAGGCGCCGATTTCGATATTGCCAAGGATTTTGGCGCCGGCGCCGATCATCACGCCATGGCGGATCTTCGGATGGCGGTCGCCGGTTTCCTTGCCAGTGCCGCCGAGCGTGACATTCTGCAGGATCGAGACTTCATCCTCGATCACCGCCGTTTCACCGATGACGATGCCCGAGCCGTGGTCGAGCATGATGGAGGCGCCGATCCGTGCGGCCGGATGGATATCCGGGCCGAAGACCAGCGAGGCGAGATTGGCGAGCCAGGTGGCGATCTCCGAGCGGCCGGCATTCCAGAGCGCGTGGGCGATGCGGTGCGTCTGCAGTGCATGAAACCCCTTGAGGTTCAGGAGCGCGTGAAGAAATGTCGTGCAGGCCGGGTCGCGTTGGCGCACGGCGACGAGATCGGCCTCGATCGCCCGCATGATATCGTCGTTGAGGGTGGACAGGATGAGATCGAACAGATCTCCGGTTTCCACCTGCGTCCCAGCAAGCCGTGCGGCGAGCACGTGGGCGATGATCTCATTGCTGCCGGAGGTGGCCGTTATCTGCGCGGCGAGCAGCCGTTGCAGGATCGGTTCGCGCGCGGCAAGCTCGATTGCCTCGGCGCGGATCACCGCCCAGACGAATGCATTGTCCAAGGACTGCGGCTGTTGCTCGGCCAGACCAAGGCCGGTCGATTTCGGCATTCCTGCTTCCTCTGCGACTGCGCAGCCAATACCTGCGCGGATTTATGTTTTGCCCGGGCAAGGCTTTAGACAAGCCCTGATTTTAGCCGCCAGATGGTCGCAGGCCAGGCGTCAACTCCGGAAGCCGACGCCAATGATAGCGCACATCAGCTTCTTTTTCCTCATTGTCGGCGCCGTCGGTCTCTTCCTCGATGGAAAAACCGTGCCGCTCGTAGAAAGCGCGGGCGCCGATATTGCGTTGGAACGTCCAGAGCCTGATTTCATCCATCTCCTCCTTGGCGCAGCCAAGAAGCAGGGAGCCGATGCCCATGCCCTGGAAGTCAGGCAGAACGTAAAGCTGCTCTATCCAGTCGTCGCCATAGGCGATGATGCCGACCAGCCGGTTTCCCATGGCGGCGCCGAGGATCGTGCAATTCGGCAGCAGATGCATACGCCAGTAATGCTCTTCTTCACCAGGTGTATGCAGATCCGGCAGCCAGGGCAGCCGCTGCCACAGCGCCACGCGCCTGATCGTTGCGGCCGCCTGCATGTGGTCGGCGCCGAGCGCCACGATTTCCGCTTCCGTCACGATGTCGTCCTGGCCAGCAATAAGGCTCAAGCCGAAATATCGATGACGCCGCAATCGCCGGCTTCGGAGGCGAAGGCGAGCAGCTTGCCGTTTTTGCTCCAGCTCATCGCCGTGACCGCGCCCTTGCCGGGGCGGCGCAGCAGCGCCTCCTTGCTGTCGGCGATGCGCACGGCGAGGATCATGCCGTCGATGAAGCCGATGGCGAGGATATCTTCGAGCGGATGGAACTTCACCGCGGTCGCCATGATGTTGGCGCGGGTGCCGAGCTCGAGCGGCGCCTTGCCCATCGGCCCGTCCTTGCCCTGGAAGGGCCAGACGATCGCCGCCGGCGCGCCTGACGAAGCGAGCCATTTGCCCTTGACCGACCAGGAGAGTGATTTCACTTTGGTGGGGTAACCGGTCATGCGCATGTGGCGGGCTTCAGCGCCGGGCTTGCTGTCGAGTTTCCAGCCGTGCAGCGCGTTTTCCTGCATGGAGGTGACGAGGAAATTGCCATCGGGCGAGAAGGTGACGCCGGTATGCGCACCCTTCCATTCGAGGTCGATCGGCTTGGCGTTCATACCGATCCAGTGCAGCGACACGCCGTTATAGCGCGCGGCTGCGATGCGCAGGCCCTTCGGCGCGAAGGCAAGGCCTTCGACCGTGCGCTCCTCGGCAAATTCCTTGGTCGTGCCGTCAGCAAGGCGCACGAGCGAACTCTTGCCGTAGGAATAGGCAATGGCGCCTTGCGGGCCGGCCGCGACCTGCGAGATCCACTTGCGCGGCGCGCTGGCGAGTTCGCTGACGCTGCCGTCGGCTGAGATGCGCAGCACCTTGCCATCCTCGCCGCCCGAGATCAGGCTCTCGCTATAGGGATCGCGGATGGCGGTGAGCATGCCTTGGTGGGCTTCTGAAACCCTGTCGCTGCCATCCAGCCGGTGAAACGTGCCGTTGGCGCTGGCAAAGAAGGGGACATCACCTGAAAATTCGACGGCCAGAACGTGGCCGTCGAGATCAAGCGGTGCAACTGTCGGCATCAGGCGGCTGCCTCGCAGGCCTTAAAGGAGGCTTCGAGCTTCTCGCGGTCGAGATCGCGGCCGATGAAGACGAGACGGCTTTCATGCTTCTCGCCGTCCTTCCACGGCCGCTGGTGATCGCCCTCGATGATCATGTGCACGCCCTGGACGACGTAACGCTCGGGATCGTCCTTGAAGGCGATGATGCCCTTGAGGCGGAGAATGTTCGGCCCCTGCGTCTGGGTGATCTTTTGGATCCAGGGGAAGAAGCGCTCCGGGTTCATCTGACCGCCGCGCAGCGATACCGATTGCACCGTCACATCATGGATCGCCGACATGGCACCATGTTGATGGGCGCCATGGTGATGATGCTCGTGCCCGTGGTGATCATGCTCATGATCATGATGGTGGTGGTCGTGATCGCAATCCGGGCCGCAGATATGGTCGTCATGGCCATGCTCAAGGAAATGCGGATCGTTTTCCAGCGCGCGCTCCAGGTTGAAGGCGCCCTGATCGAGCACGCGGGCGAGGTCGACGCCGGAGCGGCTGGTCTTGTAGACACGCGCGGCCGGGTTGATGGCGCGGACGATGTCTTCGATCACATCGAGCTCTTCCGGGGTCACCAGGTCGCTCTTGTTGATGACGACGACGTCGGCGAAGGCGATCTGGTCTTCCGCCTCGCGGCTGTCCTTCAGCCGCAGCGGCAGGTGCTTGGCGTCGACAAGGGCGATGACCGCGTCGAGCTCGGTCTTGGCGCGCACGTCATCGTCCATGAAGAAGGTCTGGGCGACCGGTACCGGATCGGCAAGGCCCGTGGTTTCGACGATGATGCCGTCGAAGCGACCGGGACGGCGCATCAGGCCTTCGACGACACGGATCAGGTCGCCGCGCACCGTGCAACAGACGCAGCCATTGTTCATCTCGTAGATTTCTTCGTCCGACTCGACGATCAGGTCGTTGTCGATGCCGATTTCGCCGAACTCATTGACGATGACCGCATATTTCTTGCCGTGATTTTCGGAAAGGATGCGGTTGAGCAATGTCGTCTTGCCGGCGCCGAGATAACCGGTGAGCACGGTGACGGGAATGGGCTTCTGCGTGGAGATCGCGTCGGTCATGAGAACCTCTAGGATTAGGCGTGCGGCCGAGCCGTTTGGATCGGCTGCTTCAAACGGTTGGTCTCATATAATGGCATGGGCGCGGCAGTTCAAAGGGTTTTATAATGTTATAAGATCACATCGTCTGCACCGCTCGGATGCCGATCTTTACCGGAACTGCGTGATGTCGAAGGCGTCGACATCACGCAGCAATTCCACTAGTCCTTTCACCGCATGGGCAATCAGCGCTTCGCCCTTTTCAGCCGTCGCAGCCGCGGCGTTTCCTGCCGCGCCCTGGGGATTGAGATCCGACATCTTCCAGCCGAAAGCATGCGGCCCGTAGGCGCGCAGATGCTTGAAGCGCCCGGTAAATTCGCTTTGTCGGGAAGGGAAGTCCGCCGCCTTCGCCATATCGACCATGTCGGGATGAAGCGCCAGCATCACCGAGGTCTCGATGTCGCCGCCATGGATGCCGATCGCCTTTTCCTCCGGCGGGATCAGGCCATCGGGCAGACCGAAGCGGGTCCAGCTTGTCGCCACGGCAAGCATGGCGAAGCGGATCCGTGCCTCGGTGGCGACGATCGTCATCAGGGGCGAATTGCCGCCATGGGCGTTCAGCATCACCAGTTTGCGGATATCCTGCTCGGCCAGGCGCTCGGCGATGCCGAGCCAGCGGTCGACCGCTTCGTCGAACGCGAGCGTCTTCGTTCCTTCAACATCCATGTGCTCTATGGAATAGCCGACAGATTCGGCGCGCAGGAAGGTGACCGGCAGGCCGGCTGATAAGGCCGCCTTCAATCGTCCGGCAATGCCTTCCGCAATCAGGGTGTCGGTTTCGAAGGGCAGGTGCGGGCCGTGCTGTTCGTAAGCGCCGAGCGGCAGTACGGCGATCGGGCGGCGCCCGCCGCGGGCGGAGACCGGGTCGCTATCGTCGAAGCGGGGCGAAGGCGTCATCATCCGGTCGTTGCCTCTTGTTTATGACGAGATCCTGGGCAATGTCATATCGCAGCGGCGCCAGCGCTTAAAGATCAAAGGGATGGCTATGGGAAAGAAGCATAAGGACGGTAAGAAGAACAAGTCCAAGAAGAAGGATCAGACCGAGTATACGCTCGTCGACCTTTCGCCGGCGCTAACCCAGGCGGCTCGTTCCATGCGCACGGTGCTCTCTCGCAACCTGCTCGAAAGCGGCCTCTATGCCGGCCAGGACGGTGTCATCCTCTCGCTTGCTGAGAGCGACGGCATGACGGCCGGCGGGCTTGCGCAAAAGCTCGGCGTCAAGGCGCCGACGATGACGCGCACGATCGGCCGCATGGAGGCGCAAGGTTTTCTCGAGCGCAAACCCGATGCCGAGGATGCGCGCCTTACCAAGGTCTATCTCACCGAGCTCGGGCGCGGCAGCGTGCAGGGGATAGAAATGGCGGCCTCGGCCTGCGACAGGCTGGCGACGCAGGCATTCTCCGAAAAGGAAATCCGCAATCTCGTCCGGCTGCTAAAGGCGATCGACGGCAATCTGCAGGCCGAAGCCCTTCATATCGAAGAACCGGACGAAGACTGAAAATACCCTGAAAGACGAATTGCTTCCGCCGGTTAAATCTTTTAATTAAACATTTTAAGGGGGCCGCGCCGGTTAGCCGGCGTGGTCTTGCTGTCTTGCGTGCTGCCTGGAGGAGGACACGTGGTCCAGAAGATCAAGCTTTCCACAATTGCCGAAACACTCGGCATTTCAACGGCGACGGTATCGCTTGCCTTACGCGACAGCCCGCTCGTCGCCGGCAATACCCGGGAAAAGATCAAAGAACAGGCGCGCGCGCTCGGCTATATCTACAATCGCCGCGCCGCCAGCCTTCGCACTTCGCGCTCCGGCATCATCGGCGTCGTCGTGCATGACATCATGAACCCGTTCTACGGGGAAATCCTGAAGGCGATCGAAAGCGAACTCGATCGCAGCCGCCACACCTTCATCCTTTCCAACCATTACGACAATGTCGAAAAGCAGCGCACCTTCATCGAGACGCTTCTGCAGCTCGGCGGCGACGGCGTCATCATGTCGCCGGCGATCGGCACGCCGCCTGAGGACGTGCAACTGGCGGAAGAAAACGGCATGCCGGCGATCTTGGTCGCCCGTTCGATGGAGGGCCAGGACCTGCCGACCTATCGCGGCGACGACAGTTACGGCATCTCGCTTGCCACCAACCACCTGATCGGCCTCGGCCACCGCTCGATCGCTATGATCGGCGGTACGGATCAGACATCCACCGGCCGCGACCGCTATCAGGGTTATGTGAACGCGCTGCGCAAGGCCGGCATCGAGGTCGATCCGAACCTGCGCATCCCCGGCCCGCGCTCGAAACAGGGCGGCTTCGAGGCGGCGGTGCATTTCCTGTCGCTGCCGCAGAAGCCGACGGCCGCCGTCTGCTGGAACGATCTGGTGGCGATCGGGTTGATGAACGGGATTGCCCGTGCCGGCCTAGTGCCGGGACGCGATATTTCCGTCACCGGTTACGACGACCTCGAGGAGGCGTCGATCGCCACGCCAGCGCTGACGACCGTCTGGAACGGCCAGACCGAGGTCGGGCGCCTGGCGGCCCGGGCGCTGCTCGACCGCCTTGCCGGTAGCCACGAGCCTGACGGCATGCATCTGATCAAACCGGAAATGCGCATCCGCCAGTCGACCAGTCCTCATCGGCCCCGCGCCTGAATCAAGACCGTATCCAAGAGGAAAAGCCATGTCCCGCATCGCCATTCTCGTTCCTGGGAAGATACACGAGCGTGTTCTCGAAAGTTTGAAGGATCGTTTTGACATCATCGCCGTCGCGCGCGAGGAAAAGCTTGCGCTCGACGCCGAGACCGCCGGCCGCATCCGCGGCGTCGCTGTCTCCGGCGCTTTCCCGGGTGCGTGGATGGACCAGCTGCCTGCTGTCGAGGTGATTGCCAGTTTCGGCGTCGGCTATGACGGCATGGATGTGAAGCGCGCCGCCGAAAAGGGCATCGTCGTCACCAATACGCCTGATGTGCTGAACGACGAAGTCGCCGATACGGCGATCGGCCTGCTGTTGAACACGATCCGCGAATTGCCGCGGGCCGAGGCGTGGCTGCGCGCCGGCAACTGGAAGCCGGGCGCGACCTATCCGCTGTCGCGCTTCTCGCTCAAGGGCCGCCATATCGGGCTCTACGGCCTTGGCCGCATCGGGCTCGAAATCGCCAAGCGGCTGGAGCCGTTCAAGGTGAAGATCAGCTATCACACGCGCTCGCGCCATGCCGATGCACCCTATGATTATCACCCGACGCTGAAGGGGCTGGCGGAAGCGGCGGATACGCTGATCGCCATCGTTCCGAAGACGCCGCAGACCCATAAGACGATCGATGCCGATATTCTGGCAGCCCTTGGTCCTGACGGTATTCTCGTCAATGTCGGCCGCGGCTGGACGGTGGACGAGGAGGCGCTGAGTGCAGCCCTTGCTTCCGGCGCGCTCGGTGCCGCCGGTCTCGACGTCTTCTATGACGAGCCGACCGTGCCGGTCGGCCTGCTGGAACCGGCCAATGCGGTGCTCCTGCCGCACGTCGCCTCCGCCTCGGTGCCGACCCGCAACGCCATGGCCGATCTCGTCGCCGACAATCTCATCGCCTGGTTCGAGAAGGGTGCGGCGCTGACGCCGGTACCGGAGACGCCGCAGAAGGCCTAGGCGCGGGGCGCGCCGTTCCAGGAGCGATCAGGAGCCTCACCTGATGTCAATCGACTGTTCCTCGATGATATGTTGCCCGACACGAACCCTTCGGCTACATTCCTGCCGATTTTTACAACTTAAGTTCGTAGCTTTCCGGGCGGCTTGAAGCCGAACCGTAAGGCTAGCCGAACAAAAAGGATTGACGGCATGTCGGAGCCAAGCACGCCGAACACCGCGACTCGCGAGACGAGCCCGCGTCTGACGCCTACGCTTTCAACCGGCAATCTGCCCGCCGTCGTGACGGTCGTTCTTCCGCTTGAAAAGGCAGGCGAGGTCAGCGATCTCGCAGAGCGGTTCAGGCTGGCGACCGTAGAGCCGCATGGTCTGATCACCTTCGGCCAGGAGGCTATCGGCGGTTTTGGCGCCAAGCTCGATGCCATCCTTTCGCAGATCACCAATGCGCAGTCGCCGGTGCTGTTCGAATTATTCCGGACGATCCGGGATGGCGTCAACGATGCCGATCTGAAGGGGCTCGAGGCAAGCATCCGGGAGAAGTTGAAGGGCAGCTTCCTCGAACGTTTGCTAATGGCAGTGGGTCTCGGTGATCCCGCCAAGCGCCTCAAGGCGGTGACTGACGAGGTTCGCGGCATGCTACAAAGCAAGGCCAAGTCCCTCGGCGATCTCGTCAGGCCGATGGAGGTGCAGATCGAGGAGGAGAGTGGCAAGCTCATCCTCGATGTGTCGCGCATCAGTACGCTGGCGCAGGGGTATCGCGATACGATCGTGTCTCTCGGCGTCTTCGTCGAGGCCGGCCGCCGTATCGTCGCCGATGCCGGCCGCGAACTTGACCGGTTGACCAAAGAGGCGGCCTCCGGCGATCCGCTCAAGGTGCAGGAAGCCCGCGATTTCTCGCAGAAGCTCGACATCTTCCAGAACCGGGTCCTCGTTCTTGAAACCGCCTATGCCAAGGCTCCGGCTGATCTCGATTCGATCGGGATTGCACGCGGTGCTGCGCTCGCGACCCTTGCGGATACTGTCACCTCGGCCAATGCGGAATTCAACGACATCAAGTCGGTCCTCATTCGGCTGCACGCACTCTTCCAGATGCAGTCGATCCAGCAGATGAACGCCATGCGGCGCGAACTGCGCGCATCGCTTCAGCAATATGGATCGCAGGTGCTCGAGGATGTCTCGGTCAATGCAGTCAAAGCCGCCGGCGAGACCCGGCTTGCCGATGCCGATCTGGTGCTTAGCACCGCCCAGCGGCTGCGCGATATCGCCGACAAGGTGGTCGCCGAAGGCGAGCGAAACAAGGAGCGTTATGCTGCCGCCCGCGTCAAGCTCGAGCAAGCGCGACAAATCGTGACCGATCGCCCGATCTGAGATTTCAGGAGAACCACAGCGCATGGCAACCTTCAAGCTCAACAAGGGTCAGTCATTTCAGATCCAGAAGGAAATCCAGCTCGTCCATTCGGGACTTGTCTGGGATCCGCCCGAAGGTTCAGGCCCGGCCTTCGATCTCGACGTGCATTGTTTTGCGCTGGTCCATCCGGGCGGCGATGCCAACCGTGCGCGAACTCTACAATGAAGGCTCGCATGCGCTGTGTTATGCTTTCGTGCGCAGTTCCGGCAATCCGGAAGGCTCGCTCATCAAGAACGCTGACGGCTCCTTCCAGACGGATGACGGCTCGATGTGGCACGAACGTGACGACCGGACCGGACGTGGCGGCCTGATAAAAAGGTCGGAGCCGGACGATGACGGTGACGAAGACGGCCATGGCGGCGGTCACCACGATGAGGGGTTCCGCGAGGAGTTCAAGATCGTGCTGGCGAAGCTGCCGGCGGAGGTCTCGGAGCTTGCCGTCTGGGCGACGATCCATGATGCGGAACGTAAGAGACAAGACTTCGGCAAGGTCAAGAACGCTTATATCGAAGTTTGCGATGCGATGGACGACGAGCTTTGCCGCTACCAGCTTACGGCCGAGTTTGCCGGCAAGACGACGATACAGGTGGCTTCCTTTCTCAAGCAGGCGGATGGATCCTGGCGATTCCATGCCGTCGGCGCGGGATCGAATGCCGGACTTGGCGACGTCATTCAAGCCTATTTCGGCTGAACGGGAGCCTCACTTGACAAGAGGCAAGGCAGATGGACCACCGGAAAAGGAGCCGGACCGGTTGCCAAAGGTGCTTTTTCCGGAAAGCGCATCGCCTGACGTTGCCGGTCCTTCCCGGCCGCCTGCCGAACCGAGAATCCTGTTTGGTTCGCCACAAGCCCCGACACCCAAAGGCGACACACCGCGCGTTCTTGCGGCCGGCGAAGTTCGCCGGCGCATTGCCTGCAGCGTCGAGGCGCTTCTGGAGATCGACGCCAACGCTGCGGCATCGCTTGCGTCAATGGCGTTGCGCATCGTTGACGGGGCCAATCTCGACGACCATCATTTCGACGACGTCTTGCGCTTCGGCGCCAGCCTCCAGACAGAGCATGGCAGGCTTGCCGAAAGCGAACTTGCCCTTGTCGACAGCGAAGTGTTGGCGCGCGGAAAGCGCCTGAGTGCCGAGTTGCTCCAGCGTCTCGGCGAGCTCGACCCTGACCGCGTCTTTGCCGTTCGCGGCGGCGTTCTGAGGGCGATCAAAGCGCTGGCGGCGCCGCGCGATCCTGCCGGCCTGTTTTCGCAGCTTTACCCTGAAGTGCAGGCCTTGGCGAAAGAGCTCGATGCGCTTGCTCCCGAGATTGTCACCATCGCGAAAGGGTTGCGCGCCGTCGGCAAAGGCTATGCGACGCTCGACCGCAATCTGGCGGCCCATATCCTGGCGGGGCGCTTCCTCGTTCATTACGTCAGCGCGCTCCAACTGTCCGATCACGAGCGGCAGGCCCATTACGCCTCGCAAGCCGAAGCGATCGAAACGAGGACTGTCAGTCTCGCGGCCACGAAAGCCACGATCGAGGTGAGCACGCGGACCGTTGCTGCCGTTGCACGACACGTCGATGCATTGGGACACGCTGCACAAGGCCTGTTGCAGGAGGAGCTGCCGGCGTGGCATGCGGCCTATTCCGCGGCGCTGACGGCGGCGCGAACCGCTCTATCACCATCGCAGGCCGGCGCCGGAGCGCCGTTGCGCGGCATTCACGCGCGTATTCTAGGAAAACTCAAATCGGAGGGATGACCCATGACGACATTCAAGCTGCACAAGCCCGAGGAAGAAGTTCGCCGCGTCGGCTTCGTCCTTCAGAAACAGGGCATTCACGAGCGTATTCCGGCGCAGGTCGGCCTCAACATCGATGTCTCGGGCTCGATGAGCGACCTTTTCAAATCCGGCGCGGTACAGGCGGCGCTCGAGCGTATTCTTCCCGTCGCTCTTTATTTCGATGATGACGGGCGTATCGATACCTGGGTGTTCTCCAATCAGGAGAAGATGGCATCGCTCGCGCCGGCTACCGCGAAAAATTACGAAGGTTACGTCGAGCGCGAGATCATCAGCAATAATAAGCTGAAAACCGTGCTCTGGGGTGGCACCGATTATGGCCCAGTCATCCGCTCGAACCTGATGACATATGGTTTGATGGAAGAGGAGGCGGCTGGCGGTCTGCTCGGCATGATCTTCGGCATGAGCCGCGATACGTTCGGCGAGGAGACACGTTCGGGTATTCCGGCGATCAACTATTTCCTGACGGATGGCGAGAATGCCGACCGGGATGCGGCCTGGACGCTGCTACAGAAGGCCGAGCGCGCCGAATCGCAGATCTACTACGTCATGGTCGGCGTTGGCGACGAACGCTTCGACTTCCTGCGTAGCGCGGCAGAGCAATTTCCGAATGTCGGCTTCGTCAGCGTCAAGGATCTTGGGGAGTTCGTCGGCAGCGACGATGCCTATGAGAAACTGCTGCCGGCGGAACTCTGCACCTGGCTCAAGCATGAGCATGATGACGAGGACGAAGATCACCATTGATCGACGCAGTTCAACGCCCGGCGGGTCTGGTGGCTCGCCGGCATTGCGCCGTCACGCGATCGCCTGCGCGGGGATGACCGGCAGCTTGGCAGCGGCATAGGCGCGGACGGCGTCGCCGAAAGCGGCGAACAGCTGGTTCGAGGACTTGTCGGTTTCAGCCCAATATTCCGGATGCCATTGCACGCCGACAGCGAAAGCCTTGGCGTCGATAACGGAAACGGCCTCCACCGTGCCGTCCTCGGCGACCGCTTCCACCTGCAGGCGTGGGGCGGTCCTGGCGATCGCCTGCCGATGCAGCGAATTCACGCGGACCTCTCCGGGGCCGAGAATGCTTGCGATGCAGGAGCCTTCCTTGACGTGGACGCTTTGGCGAATCGCATACATGCCGTCGCGGTCGACACCGTCCGGTCGGCGATGGTCCCAAATGCCGGGCTGCTCCTGGATCTCGCTTGCCAGCGAACCGCCGAGCGCGACGTTCAGCTCCTGGATGCCGCGGCAGATGGCGAGCAGTGGGATGGCGCAGTCGAGGGCGCGGCGGATCAGCGGCAGGCTGGTGGCGTCTCGGGCGGGGTCGAAGGGGCCGTCCTTGTCATTGGCCTCGGCACCATAGAGCGAGGGGTGCACGTTGCTGGCCGAGCCGGAAACGAGGAGGCCGTCGACGCGGTCGAGGATCGCGTCGGTATCGTAGCCTGCCTCGAAAGCGGGGATGATGAAGGCCATGACGCCGGCCGCATTCAAGGCGGCACGCAGATATTGATGCTGCACGGCATGCCAGGTCGCGCCGTCAAAGCTGCGGATATCGGCAGGAATGGCAACGATCGGTTTCGTCATATCAACCCCGGTAAAAATCTTTCAGCACAGCGTTTCTGGCGCCAGAACGGCCCTTAAGTCAACGCTTGGCCGTGTCAGGTGGCCAAAATACGGCCGAAGCAGCCCCCTGGCTCCCGGCTTCGCTGCTAAGCCGCTGATTTTGATAGGCGCACTCGTATTCGCTAGTTGCCGTCTTGATGCCAAAGGCTAATAGACTAAAGCTTGAATCGCGGCCCCCGCCATGCTTAGGTTTGCGCCGGCTGCGGGTGGGGTGAAGATTGGCCGCGCAGTGCCATCCATACGGGAGGTTTTTGATGGATCGTCGTTCGTTTTTCAAGAAGGCGGGAACCGCCAGCGCCGGCGCGGTCGCCGCAACGGCATTGGCAGCGCCTGCGATCGCGCAGGAGAATCCAAAGATCGCGTGGCGTATGACGTCGTCGTTTCCGAAGAGCTTGGATACGATCTATGGCGGTGCCGAGGATATCGCCAAGCATGTCGCCGCTGCGACAGACGGCAATTTCACGATCCAGCCTTTCGCGGCTGGTGAAATCGTGCCCGGCCTGCAGGCCGTCGATGCGGTGGCCGCCGGCACGGTTGAGGCAGCCCACACGACCTCCTATTATTTCGTCGGCAAGGACCCGACCTATGCCATCGGAACGGCCATTCCGTTTGGCCTGAACAGCCGCCTGACCAATGCCTGGTTTTACGAGGGCAATGGCAACAAGCTGATGAATGAATTTTATGCCACACAGGGCATGTATGCGCTGCCTGCCGGCAATACCGGTGCGCAGATGGGCGGCTGGTTCCGCAAGGAAATCAATACGCTCGATGACCTCAAGGGCGTCAAGATGCGCATCGCCGGCCTTGCCGGCCGCGTCATGGAGAAGGTCGGCGTCATCCCGCAGCAGATTGCCGGCGGCGACATATATCCGGCGCTGGAAAAAGGCACGATCGATGCGGCCGAATTCGTCGGCCCCTATGACGACCTGAAGCTCGGCTTCCACAAGGTGGCGAAGTACTACTACTATCCGGGCTGGTGGGAAGGCGGCCCGACGGTGCATGGCTTCTTCAACCTTGAAAAATGGAGCAACCTGCCGAAGCATTATCAGGCAGCGCTGACTGATGCCTGCGCCTTCGCCAACACCAACATGCTGGCAAAGTACGACTCGAAGAACCCGACCGCGCTGAAGCAGCTCGTTGCGGAAGGTGCGACGCTGCGCCCGTTTAGCCAGGAGATCATGGAAGCCTGCTTCCAGGCGGCGACCGGCATCTACAGCGAAATCTCGGGCACCAACCAGTATTTCAAGAAGATCTACGACGACCAGACCGCCTTCAAGCGGGACGCCTATCTCTGGATGCAGCTTTCGGAATACACTTTCGATACGTTCATGATGATCCAGCAGCGGGCAGGAAAGCTCTGAGGGCTTCCATCGGCACACGACACCAACGCATACATAACCCCGGATCGCTTGATCCGGGGTTTTGTTTTGGCTCTTATTTGGCGGGGTTATTTGGCCGGTGGCGGCGGCGCTCCCGGCAAGCCGAGTGGGGGCAGGGTCAGGCCGGGGATCTGCGGCGAGCCGTTGCCGCCGCCGATCGGGGGAAGGCCGAGCTGGCCGCCGAAGCCCGGGACTTCGATCTTGATCGAGTTCGGGTCGACCTTCGGGCCGTGATCCAGCCAATAGGTCACCGATTGCGGCCAGAAGATCACGATCGCCACCAGGATCAGCTGCATGCCGACCCAGGGGAGGGCGCCCATGTAGATATCCGAGGTCTTGACGTCCTTGCTGGCGATCGAGCGCAGGTAGAACAGCGCGAAGCCGAAGGGCGGGTGCATGAAGCTCGTCTGCATGTTGACGCAGATCAGCACGCCGAACCAGATCAGGTCGATGCCGAGATGCGAGGCGACGGGGGCGAGCATCGGGATGACAATGAAAGCGATCTCGAAGAAATCGAGGAAGAAGGCGAGCACGAAGATGAAGATGTTGACGAAGATCAGGAAGCCGACCGGCCCGCCGGGAATGCCCGACAGCATGTGCTCGATCCAGCGCGAGCCATCCATGCCCTGGAAGACCAGGCTGAAACAGGTGGAGCCGATCAGGATCATCACCACCATTGAGGTGATGTGGGTGGTCGATGTCATCGCCTCGCGGATCAGCGGCCAGGTGAGGCGGCGATTCATGGCGGCGAGCGCCATGGCGCCGACGACACCCAGCGCACCGGCTTCCGTCGGCGTTGCAAGGCCCATGAAGATCGTGCCGAGCACCAGGAAGATCAGCACGATCGAGGGCACCATGCCCATCAGCACTTTGGCGAGCAGCGCCCAGTTGAAGTCGCCGCGCACCTCCTTTGGCAGCGGCGGCATCGATTTCGGCCGGAAGATCGACATCACCAGGATGAAGAGCACGAAGATCGACACCTGCAGGATCGAGGGGCCGATCGCGCCGAGATACATGTCGCCGACCGACCTGCCGAGTTGGTCGGCGAGTACGACGAGTACGAGCGAGGGCGGGATCACCTGGGTGATGGTGCCGGAGGCGGCGATGACGCCGGTGGCAAGGCGAGGGCTGTAGCCGTAGCGCAGCATGATCGGCAGCGAGATCACGCCCATGGTGATGACGGAAGCGGCCACCGTGCCGGTGATCGCGCCGAGGACCGCGCCGACGAGGATGACGGCATAGGCAAGGCCGCCGGGTATGCCGCCGAAGAGTTTGCCGGTGCCTTCGAGCAGGTCTTCGGCCAGCCCGCAGCGCTCCAGCACCGCCCCCATGAAGGTGAAGAAGGGGATGGCGAGCAGTAGGTCGTTGGAAAGGATGCCGAAGAAGCGAAGCGGCAGCGCCTGCAGGAAGACTTCGCCGAAATGGCCGGTGACGATGCCGATGATGCCGAAAAACAGGCCGACGGCGGCCAGCGAGAAGGCGACCGGAAAGCCGTAGAGCATGAAGATGACCATGCCCAGGAACATCGCCGGCGGGATGATACCGAAATCAAACAAATCCGTTTCTCCCCGGGAGCGCTATTGCAGCGGCTTTTCGTATGTCGTGTCGATCTGGATGTGGCCGGTCAGGGCGGCGATCCGCTTGATCAGCTCGGAAATGCCCTGAAGGGAGAGCAATGCGAAACCGGCGACCAGGATCAGCTTGACGGGCCAGCGGATCAGCCCGCCGGCATTGCCCGATATTTCTCCCTGCTGGTAGGACAGCGTGAAGAAGGGCCAGCAGATCCAGGTGAGGAAGACGCAAACCGGGATCAGAAAGACGATGAGGCCGACGATGTCGATCCAGATCTTCGCTTTGTCGGACACGGAACCATAGATCAGGTCGACGCGGACATGCTCATTGTTGCGCAACGCATGCGAGGCGCCGAGCATGACGACGAAGGCGAAGAGATACCATTGGATCTCGAGCCAGCCGTTCGAACTGTAGTTGAAGGCGTAGCGGACGATGGCGTTTCCGGCGCTGATCAGACAGCAGAACAGCACCATGTATTCGGAAAGTTTGCCCATGATCCGACTGACCGAATCGATCAGCCGGCTTGCCGCCAGAAGTCCCGACATTCGTTTCCCTTGTTCTTGTCCTGCCGTTTCTCCGGCAGCTTTCCCTCTTGCAATCGATGTAGACCACGGCCTTCGAAATTGGAAGGATAAATGCCGCGGCTTGGAGTATAGTCTTAGATGCGCTGACCGGACCGTGTGACCATATAATAATTAGACAACCCTGGCGTGGATAAAAAATTTCAATAATCTCGCCAAGAGGCTGCATTGACGCGTGTAAGCTGTAGGGTTCATCCTCTGGTTTTAGAAAATTTGACCAAATGTTTGATTCCATTGAAATCAATTTTTAAAGGGTTGGGCTTAGAATTCCCGCGCACAGGGAAAGTGTGGATGAAGCCAGATAACCCGAACAGGGTCCCTTTAGATGTGTATCTGTCGTTTGTGAGTTCCCTGTCCGGGAACCGCATGACGCTTCTTGCTGGCGTGATCGTGCACGTCGCGACATGCCTGGCCGTCGCCGCCAAGACCCAATCCTTCGTCTACATCCTGCTGGCCGCCGCCTTCCTCCTGGTCTTCTGCGTCCGCATGTTTGTCTTCCGGCGGTTCGACCAGGTCGACAAGGAGCGCCTGTCGCACGCCGGGATCGAGCGTTGGGAGCGGATCCTGGTTGCCGGTGCGGCCTGCACCACCGCTCTGCTCGGCCTCGCCAGCGGCTACGCCATCTTCGTCGTGCACGATTCCTTTGCCGAGCTTGCCTGCATTGCCGTCACCATGGCGACCATGGTTTCCGTCGTCGGCCGCAACTACGGTTCGCGCCTGGCGGTCGACCTGCAGACCTTCTCCTGCTGTCTGCCGATGATCGTCTGCAGCCTGATGGCGCTGGACTTCTATCGTGGCCTGCTGTCGATCTTCCTCATTCCCTTCTGGCTGACGACGCGGGCCATGGCGAACGGCGTGCGCGAGTTCCTTTATGAGAATGTCATCGCGCGCCGGGAAATCACCATCATCGCCGACCGTTTCGATACGGCGCTGAACAATATGCCGCATGGCCTCGTCATGGTCGATGCCGAAAACCGGATCCAGGTCGTCAATCGCAAGGCCTGCGAGCTTCTGAAGATCGGCGCGCCGGAGCGGTTAAAGGACCGCGACCTCGGCGCCGTCCTGCGTTACGGCGCGCGCTACAGCTTCATGGACGCCTCGCAGCCGGAGCTCATCCTGCGTCAGCTCACCCAGGTCGCCGAAGGTAACCTGTCGCGCACGCTCGTTCATTTTCCCGAGGGCCTGTCGCTGGAATTCTCCGCCAGCCGGAGAGCCGATGGCGGCGCCGTACTGATCTTCGAAGACGTGTCGAGCCGTGTCAAGGCGGAGCAGAAGATCATGCATATGGTCCGCTTCGATGCGCTGACCGGTCTGCCGAACCGGGAATATTTCGGGCAGCTGGTGCAGGACTATCTCGCCAAACATCAGAGGAAGTCCGGGCCGCTCGGCTTCATGGTTCTCGATATCGACGAATTCAAACATGTCAACGACATGCGCGGCCATGTCACCGGCGACCATCTGCTCTGCGCTATCGCCGCCCGCATCAAGCAGGCTTCCGGCAACGCCATTCTCGGCCGGCTGATGGGCGACCAGTTCATCCTGTTCTTCCCGCATGCGAAGGAGCCGGCCTCGCTCGACATCGAGATCCGCCGCGTACACGCGGCGATCCAGGGTCATTATGAGGTCGATGAGCTGACCTTCCTCGTTTCGCTCAGCGCAGGTTACGCCATCCTCGAAAGCACTGCCTTCGCGATGGACGAATGGAGCGTCAAGGCGGATCTTGCCCTGTTCGAAAGCAAGTCGCGCTTCAAGGGCGGCATATCAGGCTTCGAGCGGGAGATGGACGGCCGCTACATCGAACAGCAGAAGCTGAAAGCGGATCTGCGTGACGCGGTTTCCGCGCAGGCGCTGCATCTGGTCTTCCAGCCGATGTTCCGGGCCGACGGTTCACGAATCGAATGCGCCGAGGCCTTGGCGCGCTGGGTGCATCCGGAGAAGGGATCGATCCCGCCCGATGTCTTCATCCGGCTTGCCGAGGATATGGGCATCATCTCCGACATCACCCGCTTCGTCCTGTTCAAGGCCTGCAGCGAATGCATGAACTGGCCGGACCATATCGCGGTCTCGGTCAACCTCTCGGCTCGGGACCTCAGGGATGCCGACATCCTCCAGCTGGTCGCCGACGCGCTTGCTCATTCCGGCCTCGATGCGGCGCGGCTGCATCTCGAAGTCACAGAAAGCTGTCTGATCGACGAGCCGGCGGCCGTGCGTGCCATCCTGGCGGAGCTCAGGGCCCGCGGCATCACCATCGCCATCGACGATTTCGGGACCGGCTTCTCCAGTCTCAGCTATCTCGACACGCTGCCGCTTGATATCGTCAAGATCGACCGCTCCTTCGTCCGCAATATCGTCGAGGATACCCGCCGCCTCAAGCTGCTGCGCGGCACGGTCCATCTCGCCCGTGAACTGGGGCTGAAGATCGTCATCGAGGGTGTCGAGACCGAAGAGCAGCTCGCCCTGCTCAACAAACACCGCAGCACCGATCTGGTGCAAGGCTATGTTTTCTCTCAGCCGGTGCCTTCCCAGAATATCCCGCTCTTGCAGCAGGGCATCGGCCGCCGACCCGTTCAACGCCGACGCAACAAGGTCGCCTGAGCGCTCCGCTACGGCCGCTTTTCCACTGACACTCCTCCGCGCCGTTAACCTTAATACTTTATAAACGGGCCGAATTATCGGATTTCCTTGCCTAAATCTCGCCGGCATATGATTAATGATCCGTTAACGAGCGGATCGAGAGAATGTCAGAGACACTGTTCAAGCGTAGCGATTTCAGCGCGAAAATTTTGGAAGTTTTGGATCATGTCGAGTATCGTCGCGTCGAAAGCAGCGAAGACATGGAGCAGGTGGAACGCCTGCGCTACAAGGCCTATAAGGCTCACGACGTGCTCGCGCTCGCCCCGAAAGGGCTGCTGGACGATAGCGATTTCGACAGTCACGCCTATATCTTCGGCCTGTACTATTATGGGGAATTGGTCAGCACCATCCGGGTTCATTATGTGACACCGGAGCATCGCCTCAGCCAATCCGGCGGCGCCTTTCCGGAGGCGATGGATGAGCTTCTGGATGCGGGGCTGACACTGATCGATCCGGCGCGTTTCGCCGCCGACCCCGAGCTCACCACCGATCTGCCGTGGGTTCCCTATCTGACGCTGCGGCCGACCATCGTGGCAGCGGCGTATTTCCGCGCGGACCGCGTTCTTCAGTTTGTCCGGCCGCCGCATGCGGCCTTCTACAAGCGCGTCTTCTATGCCGATACGGTCGTGCCCGGCCGGCTGGCGAAGAATTACGGCATCGACATGACGCTGATGGCGACGAATGTGATCGAGGTCGGGCGCAAGCTGCTGACGCGCTATCCCTTCTTCATTTCCAGCGCCAGCGAGCAGCGCATGATGTTTTCACGCAATCCCAACGACACCTTGCCGCCGCTCACCATCATTCCGACAGCGCGCTTCGTGCCGCAAGGCGAACTCGGCACCGACCTGCCGCTCTGATTTCTGTTCTCTCACCGAGAGAGCATCAGAGTGAGAACAATGAGGGGCGACGACACTATCCGCAGTCGTCGTCCCTCATGCTTTTTTCGCCTGGGAATAGGTGGTTTTGAAGCCTAAAAGCGCGTCGCATCAAATCTGATTCATGCGACGCGCTTTAGCCCTTTGTTTTGATGCATGTCGTTCTTCCGGAACCGCTGCACACTTCCGGGCGACATGCATGAGCTGCGGCATTCTCATGGATTGCGCTTTCGGCTGTCATTGTGTAATTCCTGCAAGCAGGGATTTCCCTCGCCAGCCGAGGGAATCAGGCAGCGCAGAGGCATTTCAGGGAGACGATATTTTTATGGCCGAACATCATACCGGACCGGTCGAGACCGGCGCGCCGATGGATTACAAAGAACATGAAAAGACCTACGACATGTTCATCACTGCCACCAAATACGGCTCGATGCTTCTCATCGTCCTCCTGCTTGCGATGACCGCCGGTTTCTTTGGCGGCGCTGGCCTTCTCGGCGGCCTCCTCGTCTTCATCATTCTACTCGCTGTCGGCGTCTTCCTGTTCCGCTGAGCGCGGCAAAAGGGAGGGCTTCGCCGAAGCTTTGTGACTGAAGCGCGTTGCGATCTTTCAGATTGGCTCTTCGCGCTTCAGGTCTTTATTTTCTCGCATATCGTTATCGCAGGGCTGCCAGACAGTTTTGCACGACATGCTTTAGGTGCTTGGCCTGCGCAGGGAAGCCTGCGGCGGTCTGGCTGACCCGGAGGAGGGGGCAGTTGGGCAATATCGTTTTCGTTGCAAGGGAAATTGCGGGCGAGGAGACGCGTGTCGCGGCCTCCGCCGAGACCGTGAAAAAATGAAGAGTTTCGGCTTCGACGTCGTCGTCGAAGCCGGTGCCGGTGCGGCGTCGCGCGTTCCAGACGGAGAGTTCGAGGCAGCCGGCGCCAGGATCGGCAGTTCTGCCGATGCAGCCTCCGCCGACGTCGTGCTGAAGGTGCGCCGCCCGACCGCACAGGAAATTTCAGGCTATAAAAGCGGCGCCGTGGTCATCGCCATCATGGATCCCTATGGCAATGACGAAGCGATCGCCGCTCTTGCCAGCGCCGGTCTTTCGGCTTTTGCGATGGAACTGATGCCGCGCATTACCCGCGCCCAGTCCATGGATGTGCTGTCGTCCCAGGCCAATCTCGCCGGCTATCAGGCCGTCATCGAGGCGGCGGCGGTTTATGACCGTGCCATGCCGATGATGATGACGGCTGCCGGCACCGTGCCGGCCGCCAAGGTCTTCGTCATGGGTGCCGGCGTCGCCGGTCTTCAGGCGATCGCCACGGCGCGGCGCCTGGGTGCTGCGGTTTCGGCCACCGACGTACGCCCGGCCGCCAAGGAGCAAGTCGCCTCGCTCGGCGCCAAGTTCATCGCCGTCGAGGATGAGGAGTTCAAGGCGGCGGAAACGGCCGGGGGTTACGCCAAGGAAATGTCCGCCGACTATCAGGCAAAGCAGGCAGCGCTGGTGGCCGAACATATCGCCAAGCAGGATATCGTCATCACCACCGCGCTGATCCCCGGCCGCGCGGCGCCTCGGCTCGTTTCGCGCGCCATGCTCGCTGCGATGAAACCCGGCGCGGTCGCCGTCGACCTTGCGGTCGAGCGCGGCGGCAATATCGAGGGCGTCGTTGCCGGCGAGATCGCCGATGTCGACGGCGTCAAGGTGATCGGTTTTGCCAACATGCCGGGCCGGGTCGCGGCCAGCGCTTCGGCGCTCTACGCCAAGAACCTCGTCACCTTCCTCGAGACCATGGTCAACAAGGAGGGCCGGAGCGTGGTCGTCAACCTCGACGACGAACTCGTCAAGGCGACGATGCTGACCTATGCCGGCGACGTGGTGCATCCCGCCTTCGGCGGCGCGAAGAAGGGAGATCTCTGATGGCCAGTGAAGCAATGGACAAAGCGCTGGAGCAGCTCGACCAGGCGGTCACCGCTGTCGTCACGGCGGCGGCCCATGCACCGGAAGCGGCCAGCGCTGCGACCGGCGGGGCGATCGATCCCTTCGTCTTCCAGCTGGCGATCTTCGTCTTGTCGATCTTCGTCGGTTATTACGTCGTATGGTCGGTGACGCCGGCGCTGCATACGCCCCTGATGGCTGTTACCAATGCGATCTCCTCCGTCATCGTCGTCGGCGCGCTTCTGGCGGTCGGCATCTCGACAAGCGGGCTTGCGACCGGCTTCGGCTTCGTCGCCCTCGTGCTCGTCTCGGTGAACATTTTCGGCGGTTTCCTCGTGACGCAGCGAATGCTCTCGATGTACCGCAAGAAAGACCGGTGAGGAACCGATGACCAATATCGCAGCCTTCCTCTACCTCGTCTCCGGCGTTCTCTTCATCCTGGCGCTTCGGGGTCTCTCGCATCCAGCCACCAGCCGCAAGGGCAATCTCTACGGCATGATCGGCATGGGGATCGCCATCCTGACGACGCCGGTGCTGGCGACGCCGAATTTCGGCGGTTTCGTGCTGATCATCCTCGGCCTTGCCATCGGCGGCAGCGTCGGCGCCTATGTCGCCCGCACCATCGCCATGACCTCGATGCCCCAGCTCGTTGCCGGTTTCCATTCGCTGGTCGGTCTCGCGGCCGTCTTGGTCGCGGCCTCGGCGCTCTATACCCCCGCCTCCTTCGGCATCGGCGAGATCGGCCAGATTCACACCGAAGCGCGGGTCGAAATGGCGCTCGGCGTCGCCATCGGTGCGCTGACCTTCACCGGTTCGATCATCGCCTTCCTGAAACTTGACGGGCGCATGTCCGGCAAGCCGATCATGCTGCCTTACCGGCATGTGATCAATGCGGCGCTGCTGGTGCTGATCGTGCTGTTCATCATCGGGTTGGCCGCCACCGAAAGCCATTTCGATTTCTGGGCCGTGGTGGCGCTGTCGCTGGCGCTCGGCGTTCTGTTGATCGTGCCGATCGGCGGCGCCGATATGCCCGTCGTCGTCTCGATGCTGAATTCCTATTCCGGCTGGGCTGCGGCCGGCATCGGCTTCACGCTCGGCAATCTCGCACTGATCATCACCGGCGCGCTTGTCGGTTCGTCCGGCGCGATCCTCTCCTACATCATGTGCAAGGGCATGAACCGTTCCTTCGTCTCGGTCATCCTCGGCGGTTTCGGCGGCGAGACGGCGTCCAGCGGCCCCGACACCTCAGACAAGACGGTCAAGCTCGGCTCGGCCGAGGATGCGGCCTATCTGATGGCCAATGCATCGAAGGTCATCATCGTGCCGGGATACGGTATGGCGGTCGCCCAGGCCCAGCATGCGCTGCGCGAACTCGCCGACAATCTGAAGAAGAACGGTGTCGAAGTGAAATATGCGATCCATCCGGTCGCCGGCCGCATGCCCGGCCATATGAACGTGCTGCTCGCCGAAGCCAATGTTCCCTACGACGAGGTCTTCGAGCTCGAGGACATCAATTCGGAATTTGCCCAGGCCGACGTCGCCTATGTCATCGGCGCCAACGACGTCACCAATCCGGCGGCGCGCGACGACAAGACCTCGCCGATCTACGGCATGCCGATCCTCGACGTCGACCGGGCAAAGACCTGCCTTTTCGTCAAGCGCTCGCTCGGCTCCGGTTATGCCGGCATCGACAATACGCTGTTCTATAAGGACGGCACGATGATGCTGCTCGGTGACGCGAAGAAGATGACCGAGGATATCAACAAGGCGATTTCGCATTGATCACCTCAGAACAGCCGCCCCTCGGGCGGCTGTTCCGTTCAGGTCGGACGGGGCCGCTTTGCTCAGGTCTCGCCCGGCACCAGCGTCATCTTTTCGACGCCGATGGCGAGATTCAGCCCTTCCTGCGCCTGGACATTCAGCGGCTGCAGCATGAAAGCTTTGTTGGTGCCCCCGGCAATCACCTTGGCTCCGGCCCCTGCACCGACGCTCGCATCCGCACCGATACCGTAATATTCGCCGGCCAGCGCGAATTGCGGTATATCCGTGCCGGTTTTCGCCAGCACCTGCCAGATCATCACGCTCTTGCCGGTCTGGCCGATGTCGAGACCGAACTTCTCGATTTTGCCGGCATAGACCGCTTTGGCGCCGCCTGACGCCGGCGTATAGGTGCAGATCAGGTTCTTCTGCGAGGTAATGATCAGGCCCTGGCCACCATCCGATCCGCAGACCAGGCGGCCAAGCGTCACATAACTTTCCGCGCCCGCCTGATCTGCCCAGGCAGCGGCCGTCAGAGCCGCGGCGGCGATGATCGTTTGCTTGAACATGGTCTTTCTCCTTGGGAACGACCTGTTCGAAACGGGTAGGGGTGGCGATTGTTCCTGACTTGGATGTTTAGTCCCGTTCCAGCATGGCGCGCTGCGCCGTCAGCACCCACAACAGGCCCTCGGGCCGGAAATCGACCTGCACCGTGCCGCGGAAGGCGGAGGCGGCATGGGCCTTGATAACGGTCGTGCCGAAACCTGAGCGGGTTGGCTCTGCCACAGGCGGGCCGCCGCGTTCCTCCCAGGTGAAGCGGAGCAGGGCATCCGGCTTGTCTTCCTCCCTGACATCGCGCCATTCGAAGCGGACACGGCCTTGCGGGACGGAAAGCGCACCGTATTTGACCGAATTGGTGGCGAGTTCATGCAGGGCAAGGCCGAGATTCTGCACCGCATCCGGCTTCAGCACGAAATCTTCGCCGGTGATTTCAATCTGTTCGCGCGATTGCGGGAAGGCCTGCAGGTGGATGTCGACGACCCGCCGCAGCGACACGCCTCCCCATTGCTCGCTGGTCAGCAGCTCGATCGAACGTCCCAGCCCCTCGAGGCGGTCGGCGACGGCGGCCTGGAAGGTCTCGACGCTGTCGGCCTGTTTGGCGAGCTGGCGCATCATCGCCTGGGCAAGCGTCAGAAGGTTTTTGGTGCGGTGGACAAGTTCGTGCATGACGAAGCGCAGCCGGTCCTCGGTCTGGCTGCGATCGAAGGAGGCGTTCGAAAGCGCGATCGCCACCTGGTTCGCCTCGATGACGCTGGTCTCGACCGGCGAGACAATATGGCCTTCGCCCATGCGGTTGGCCATTTCAGCAATATCGCGGATGGTGGTGCGTACCTGCCGTGCGACGGCATAGGCGCCGAGCACGGCGACGAGCACCAAGGCTACGCCGCCGATGATGAGGAAACGCCAGGTGCTGAGGATCGAAGCCTGGGCGATCGGTCCCCAGATCACCGTTTTCCACGACCAGCCGGGAATCCTGGCATAGCCAAGCAGCATGTGCGGCAGGATCTTCTCGTCCTGGAAGACGCCGCGTGACGCGGTGAATGCCGGCAGGATGCGCGGATCGAAGAGCGTGCCGGGTTCGAGATTGGCGGGGCCGGCACCAGCGACCACATGGCCGCTTTGATCGATGATTGCGGCCGACCAGCCGGGGGCAAGGCCCTCGGTCGTCACGAGCTTGCCCAAATCCTTGGCATCCTGGGTGATGATGAGGGCTGCGACGGGATCGTCTGCCCGCGGCAGGGTGACGTTATAGACCCATTCGCCGCTGGTCCGGCCGCGGAAGACGTCCGATGCCTCGATGCGACCGGAGGCCATGACCGCTTCGAGGGCGGGCAGGTTCGCCGTCTTGCCAAGCGGCGTGCCGAACGCCCGGCGCGTATTTAACAACTGCTGACCGGTGCGATCGACGGCGATGACGAACAGCGTATTGTCTCTGAGGGCCGTTTCCGTGCGCTCGTGGAAGGCGGCGAGATTGCCGTTTTCGAGCTCCGGCGAGCTCGAAAGCAGCCGCAGCGTCGTTGCCATATCCTGAAGCTGACGGTCGATTATGCGCGAAAGCGCAAGCGCATCCTGGGCCGTCTCGCGCCGCAGCGTCGAACGCTGGTTGTCCTCAAGCTGCAGCAGAAGCAGTGTTACAAAGGCGAAGATGGGCAGCGCAATCGCCACCGCCATGGCGACGAGATAGGTGCCGATGGAGGCCTTGGGAAAGAACAACGCGACGATCTTCATCTGTTTCGCCACGTCCCATGCGCTGGCCGGCAAGGGTTTTTGCGAGCGGTCAGGAAAGCAAAGATCCGCATCTCTCGCAAGCCGCCCTCAAACTGTTTCGAACACCTGATAGCAAGCTATCGAAGCAGCGCCATGTTAGGGGGAGCAAGAGCAGGTTGCAACATACTATGATATGTCATCGAGGACGACATATCGTGCGGCGGCCGATATTTCGGCCGCCCAACTGATGTCCTTAGCCGGCTGAGGCGCCGACGCGAGCAAGGCCGTCGCGAGCCGGCTGATATTTGGGATCGAGGCCAACGGCGTGGCGATAGGACCGGGCGGCCTTCGCCTTGTCGCCGCGCCGCTCGTAAACCAGCGCCTGGTTGGCCCAAGATTCGGCGATGTTGCCGTTAAGTTCGATCGCATGGTTGAAATCGGCAAAGGCGTTATCGTTGTCGTTCAGCGCGATATAGGAAATGCCGCGGCCGTTATAGGGCTCGGGCGAATTCGGCGCGAGCGAGATCGCCTTCGAGAAATCGTCGATCGCCTTATCCTGCTGATTGCGCTTCTGATAGATCAGGCCACGATTGTGATAGGCGCGGCCATCGGTGGTGCCAAGCTGGATCGCCTTGTCGAAATCGTTGAAGGCCTGGTCGTCCTGGCCGGCCATGCGATAGACGTTGCCGCGGCCGATATAGGCGACGTCGTAGCTCGGATTGATCTGCAGCGCGGCATTGTAATCGCTGATCGCCTGGGCCTGCTGGCCCATGTTGCGATAGACTAGGGCGCGGTTGGCATAGGCCTGGAAAAACCGCGGATTGATCTGCAATGCGGTGTTGAAATCGTTCAGCGCCTGGCGGAACTGGCCGCCGCGGCCATAGGCGGAACCGCGGACGTTGTAGCCTTCCGGATCCTTGGGATTGGCGTTGATGACCGCCGTCAGAGAGGCGATATTCTCTTCCGAACCCTGCGCCTTGTCGATGCGGATCACGGCATCAGTTGTGTTTGTCGTCTCACAGCCGGCAAGGCCGAACATTGCCGCCAGCGCCAAAGCGGGCAGGAATGCGGTTTTCTGCAGGCGCCAGGCGCGGGACGGATTGAAGGTGTTGACAGCCATTCGGGCTCGCTTTCCCCATGCGGCATACCCGATACTGGGATATGCGATCTTCAGCGGCAAACTAAAAAAGGCGGTGGCGAACCCATCGCCCCCGCCACAATGCATCTGAAAACGTCGAAAAAACGACGGCAACGCTCAGCGTGCGACCAGACCTTCTCGCTGGGCGCGCTTACGGGCCAGCTTGCGAACGCGACGAACAGCTTCGGCCTTTTCGCGAGCACGCTTCTGCGACGGCTTCTCGTAGTAGTCGCGCATCTTCATTTCGCGGAAAATGCCTTCGCGCTGCATCTTCTTCTTGAGAGCGCGGAGAGCCTGATCGACATTGTTATCGCGGACAAGTACCTGCACGAGAATCACGTTCCTTTGGTTGGTTGATGCCGGCGGCGGCGCAGCGCCAGGGGCAAAAATATAACGTTCGCGCGGCCGCAGCCTTGCGATTGGTGATGCGGGATATCAGATCGGGTATAGGAAGTCCAGATGCATATGGAAAGCAGGTGGAAAAATCACGCTTGCCCCTGTCCGGTCACGATCCGGCTGCCCCGGGCGCGGTTTCATCAAGCGCGGCGATCGCCTCCTTGAGAGCCGTCCTGACCCGGAGGCGGTCGGCCGGCTCCAGCCTGCTCATATCCAGATGCAGGTCGAGGCCGGCGAGGTGTTCGCTGAGCACGCGGCTCTTGTGGTCCGCTCCGAGGGTCAGGCCATCCACCGCATAGGGCACGATCTCGCGCTGGATGCCCTTCATGGTGATTGGTGGCAGTGGGTGGGCGTCGACGATCTCGTTCACCAGCGCATAGGTTTCGTAGCTGATGACGATTTCTCCTCCCTGGGCGATCGATTGCAGCCGGGCTGCAAGATTGGCCTCCGCCCCGATGATCGTATAGTCCATGCGGTCGCTGCTGCCGAAATTGCCGACGTTGCAATAACCGCTATTGATCCCCATGCGGACGACGAAAGGCTCTTCGGTGCCGTTTCTGCGCCATCTGTCCTTGAGTTCGCCGAGACGGCGCTGCATGTCGACGGCCATGCGCAGACAGGCTTTGGCGTCTTCCTCCGGACCTTTGGTTTCCGGGTCGCCGAAAAACACCAGCATGGCGTCACCGATGAACTTGTCCACCGTGCCGCCATGTTCCAGGGCAATGTTCGACATCTCAGTCAGATATTCGTTGAGCATCGCCGTCAGCGCTTCCGGCTGCAGGCGCTCGGTGGTGGCGGTGAAATCCTTGATGTCGGAAAAGAAGATCGTCAGGCGTTTGCGCTCGGTATGGACGACGACATCCTTCTGCCCGCTGAAGATGCTTTTGTAGATCTGCGGCGAGAGATAGCGCGAAATCTTCAGGGAAACGCTGGCCAGAAACTCGTTTGCCGTTTCCAGATCCCGGTTGGCGCTATGGATCGCGCGCGCCTGCTGCCGCTGGAGGAGAATGAAGCTGATGCCGATGATGGCAACGAACAAAAAATAGCATAGCAGGTATTTGAAGGCGAAGATGTTGCTCGCATAGGGCTGCCGGATGATGACTTCCTGAATGCCGCGCACATCGCCCACTTTCCAATCGGTCTTCGGGCTTTCGGGATGGGTATTGTGGCAGGCAACACAAGCCTGGCCCATGACGACGGGGGTGATGAAGCGCAAGGTATCAGTCAATCCGACGCGGGTGAGATCGTTCAGCGTCTGCTGCGGATTGGCGCGCAGTGCGGCGAGTGCTTTGCTCTCGAATTCGTCGAGTTCGTGGGAGGCACGGCTCTTGAACGGCAGGTCGGAGACGAAACGGTAGGTGATATTGGCCTGCTGCTCCTTGATGACATCGCCGAGCTCCAGGGAAAGCGTCGCCGGCAGCGGGATGGCGCCAGGAATATTCGCGTAGTTGTGGGAGACGACCGTGCCTTCGGTCAGGCCGCTGGCATGCGCGGCGAGGACGCGCCCGACGACATTGGCGGAATAATAGGAACGGATACTCGAGATCAGCGAGCTCATGTCGCGTGCCTGACGCTGCAGGGTATTTCCCGAGAGGTCGCTGATATCGAGCCAGACGGCCAGCGGCAGTCCTGCGAGCATTGCCAGCACGACGGCAATCAGCCAGTAGCCGCTCCGACGCGCGGCGGTTTCGGAAATCACGGCGACCCCTCGTTCTTCTCTGGAAGGCATTCGACTTTCGATCGCTACAAGAACATTTCGCCGGCTGCCCGGCAAGATCGAAGCCCTGCCATATAGCCAAAAGCCGGCCTAATCTGGATAGCGCGGCCCATCGAAAGAGAGGATCCGGACGGCATGTGCGAATGGCGTTTAGACCGAAAGCGGCGTAGCCTGCGGCAGGTGCAGGCCGTTTCTGCGGGCCGTGGAGGGACACCGGTGAGATCATGACGCGCGTCCAGCAAATCGGTGTCGTTATCGGCCTCGCGATCGTGGCTCTGCTCACGATCCTGCGGGCCGACGATCCCGGGATTTTCAAGCTAATCCGCGGCGTGACCTTCGATGAATATCAGCGGCTCGTTCCGAGGACCTTCGAGCCGATGCCGGTTCGCGTGGTCGACATAGACGAGACATCCTTACGCGAATTCGGCCAATGGCCCTGGCCGCGGGACCGGATGGCGCTGCTGGTGGACCGGCTTTCCGCGATGGGCGCTTCGGCTATCGCCTTCGATATTCTTTTTGCCGAGCCGGACCGGCTGTCGCCGCGCAACGTTGTCGCCGAGGTCGAAGGCGTCGATCCTTCGCTGGCCGAGAAACTGCCTGACAATGATGAGATATTCGCCCGCGCGATTGCCGAGAAGCCCGTCGTGCTCGGCTTCGGCCTTTCCAACGTAGGCAATTACCGGCCGCCTGTGAAGGCGGGTTTTGCCTTCACAGGCGAAAGCCCCGTTTCCGCGCCGCCCTATCTCGGCGCCTCAACACCGCTCAGGCCGCAATTGGAGGCGAATGCGGCGGGGCTCGGCCATATCAGCCTTAACCCCGGCAATCCTTCGCCGGTGGTGCGGGCGGTTCCGCTGTTTTTGACCGACGGAGAGCAGCTCTATCCAAATCTCGCCATCGAGGCGCTGCGCGTTGCGCAGGGGGCGTCGACCTATGTGCTGTCGGGCGCGCCAGATCGCGCCGGCATCATGACATCGGCGAAGATCGGCGATTTCGTCGTGCCGCTGACGGCGGCGGGCGAACTCTGGCTCTATGTCAGCCCCGATCGGGCCGAGCGGTACATATCCGCCCGGCAGGTGCTTGCGGCCGAAGGGGCCTCTCCCGAGGTTGCGGCTGCCATTAACGGCAGCATCGTCTTCGTCGGCACATCGGCCGCCGGCCTGCAGGACATCCGCGTCACGGCGCTCGGCGAGAACGTTCCCGGCGTGTCGCTGCATGCCCAGGCCGTCGAGCAGATCCTGTCCGGCCATTTCCTGTCGCGGCCTGACTGGGCGGACGGGCTGGAAATCCTGACGATTGCCGTGCTCGGAAGCCTGCTCGTCGTCGTGACGACCTTCGTCAGTCCCGCCGTCGCGCTGATCTGCGGCCTGCTGATCACGGCGATGGCGCTCGTAGCCTCCTGGTCGTCGTTTCTGTATGCCGGGCTTCTTTTCGATCCGCTGGCGCCGATCGTCAGCGGATCGATCATCCATTTTGCCGCAACCTCGTTCAAAATCCTGGTGATCGACCGGGAGCGGCGGGCAGTGCGGCGCGCCTTCGGGCATTATCTTTCGCCATCGCTGCTCCATCGTATCGAGCATACCCGTGATCCTTTACGCCTCGGCGGCGACGACCGCGAACTGACGGTCATGTTCGTCGATGTCCGAAACTTCACCGAGATCAGCGAGCGGCTGGCGCCGACGGATGTCGTGGCCTTCCTGAACACGCTGCTCGATGCGCTGAGCCGCCACGTGGTGGCCAATGAAGGCACGCTCGACAAGTTCATCGGCGATTCGATCATGGCGTTCTGGAATGCGCCCGTCGATGTGGCCGATCATGAAACCAAGGCGGTTCGCGCAGCACTTGCCATGCGCGAGACGCTCGCCGAATTGAACGCCGGCGACGCTTTCGGCTTCGGACCCGGACAGCAGGTCGGGATCGGGATCGGCATCCATACCGGCCTTGCCTGCGTCGGCAATATGGGCGCCAAGACGCGCTTCAACTATTCGGCGGTCGGCGATGCCGTCAATGTCGCGGCGCGCCTGGAATCATGCTGCAAGGAAGTCGGTTTCGATATTCTGATATCCGACAGTACGGCAAGGTCGGTGCGGGGCATGGCGCTGCTCGAGGCCGGCGCCATTCCGCTCAAAGGAAAGAGCAGCCGAACGCAGATCCTTGCCGTCGTCGGCGACGAACGGGTTGCCGCATCGGCCGAATTTTCAGCCCTTGTCGTTACCCACCAGCAGCTGATGCAGGCCCTGCTTGCGCATTCGAAGAACACCCGCAAGCTCATCGGCACGGCAAAGCTCAGGGCGGCGGGAGTGATCGACGGCCTGGCGGAATTCTATCAGCGGGTATCCGGCAGGACCGATCATTTTCGCGAGGCGAATGATCGATTCGAGAAGAGCGCGGCCGACTGAACGGGTCAGCGGTTGTGATTGAAACCGTCGCGCCTGTTGTGGTGCCGATCCTTGTCGTGATCACGATCGCCATCGTGGTCGCGATCGTGTTCTTGATGATCCCGGTCATTTCCGTGATGCTGGTTGTGGTGGCCGGTCCGGTCGTGATCATCATGCCCGTCATGCTTGTCGGGACGATCCGGCTTATCATGATGCGGCCTGTCGTGATCTGGCCTGTCGTGATGGGGCCTGTCATGATGCGGTTTGTCGTGATGCGGCATGTCCGGCTTGTTCGGCCGCTCCTTCTTCGGCTCGGCCCGCCTCTGAGGCGGATCCTGCCTTTGCGGAACAGGTGTAATCGCCGGCGGAGGCGGTTTTCTATCTTTTCTTTCCGGCGCGGCCGACGCCATATTGCAGCCGCCGATCATGCCAATGCCGCCTGAAAGCCGCTGATTGCCGGAGAGAAAGGGCAGCGCGCGGGGATTTCCGAGCGTATCGAGAATGCTGGGATCGACCCGGCGCGCCGCCGACATATTGCCATTCGGCTTGGCGACCACGCAATCGCAGCGCTGCTGCAATTGCCGGCAGCCGCCCGGGCCGCAAAACCGGGCCGCGCCATTCAGCAAGACGACGGCGGTCGTGCCATCGGGGCCGACATAGAAATCGAAAGCGGTGCCGCGCACGCCGATCGTGCCGGCGGGCGTCAGGATCTGGTAGGCGGAGGAATTGGAGTTGCCGCTTACCCAGCGGAACGTCCCCTTTGCCGCTCTGATGGTCAGCTTCTTCACCGATTGGGAATCATCGAAGACATATTTGTCGATCACGACCGACGAGCCCCAGCCCACCGCGAGTTTCGTGCCGTCACGAAACAGGAATTGGCCAAGCCCCGATGGGGATGTCTTGATGCGTTCGTTGCGATGGACGCTGCTGTCGACTTCGATTGGGCCGCTCTGTCCCGTCACCTCCGTCTTGATGACGACAGCTTGGCCGACTGGCTCGGCGGCGAGAGCCGGCTGCGCGACGGCAACCACAATGCAAAGTGCTTGGAGTAATGAACGCCGACCCCACATGATACACGGACCCCGGAAACACGGGGAGAATTAACATTTTAGTAACTGCTTGTCTTCTCGCCCACTTGGGCTACGACCGGGCGGCGGCCCCTGGGAAAGGCCGATTTTGCCTCGTCCTGCCGAACGGCCTCGGAAGCAGCGGACGATGTCGCGCGAATACTGCGCAGTTTTCGGCATCATGTCGCTGAGTGTCAAAAGCAAAGCGCTCGACTGTCGCAAAAGAACCGTTGTGCCGCATTTGGATTTGCGATTTGTATGGGCGCGGAGAACAGCCCTTTCCCATAGGAGAACAAGGCGGATGCGGAAATATTCGGTTTTTGCCGTGGCGAGGGAGGCCCTTCGGGGCCATAAGGGCTGGGAGAAGCAGTGGACTTCGCCTGAGCCGCGCGCCGAATACGACGTCGTCATCATCGGCGCCGGTGGTCATGGGCTGGGTGCAGCCTATTACCTCGCCAAGGAGCACGGCATTACCAATGTGGCGGTGATCGAAAAAGGCTGGCTTGGCGGCGGCAATACCGGGCGCAACACCACCATCATCCGCTCGAACTATCTCTATGAAGAGAGCATGCACATCTACGAGCATTCGATGAAGCTCTGGGAAGGGCTTTCTCAGGAGCTCAACTACAATGTGATGTATTCGCCGCGCGGCGTGATGATGCTCTCGCACAATATTCACGACCAGCAGTCGTTCAAGCGGCATATCCATGCCAACCGGCTCTACGGCATCGACAATGAATGGCTGACGCCGGAGCAGGCCAAGGCTTATTGCCCGCCGCTCGACATTTCGGCGAGCGCCCGCTACCCGATCAACGGCGCGGCGCTGCAGCGGCGCGGCGGCACGGCGCGGCACGACGCGGTTGCCTGGGGCTATGCCCGCGCCGCCTCGGACCGCGGGGTGCACATCATCCAGAATTGCGAAGTGACCGGCATCCGCCGCGGCCCCGATGGACGCGTGACCGGGGTCGAGACCTCGCGCGGCTTCATCGGCGCCAAAAAGGTCGCCGTGTCGGCCGCCGGCCATACGTCGACCATCATGAAGATGGCCGATGTGCGTGTGCCGCTGCAATCGAGCCCGCTGCAGGCGCTGGTCTCCGAGCCGCTGAAGCCGATCTTTCCGTGCGTCGTCATGTCGAACACGGTGCATGCCTATATCTCCCAGTCCGACAAGGGAGAGCTCGTCATCGGCGCCGGCACCGACCAGTACAACTCATACTCCCAGACCGGCGGGCTGCAGATCATCACGCACACGCTCGATGCCATCTGCGAGCTCTTCCCGATGTTCCGGCGCGTCAAGATGATGCGGCAATGGGGCGGCATCGTCGACAATACGCCGGATCGTTCGGCGATCCAGTCGAAGACGCCGGTTCCCGGGCTCTACGTCAATTGCGGCTGGGGCACCGGCGGCTTCAAGGCGACGCCGGGCTCGGCCAATCTCTTCGCGCACCTGATTGCCCGCGACGAGCCGCACAAGTTCAATGCCGGGCTGACGCTGGAGCGTTTCCGCAGCGGCCGGCTGATCGACGAGGCGGCGGCCGCGGCGGTGGCGCACTGATGATGAATGCTATTTGGATGTTCGCACCTTTCGTCGCTCACCCCCTCATCCGCCTTTCAGGCGCCTTCTCCCCATTGAGGAGAAGGGGAGGAGAAGGAAATCACACATGCTGCTGATCCATTGCCCCTACTGTCAGGAAGAGCGCTCGGAGCTTGAATTCCGCGGCGCCGGTGACGCGCATATCGTGCGGCCTGCCGATATCGCCTCGGTTTCGGACGAGGAATTCGAGGCCTATTTCTTTCTGCGCGACAATCCGAAAGGCCTGATCTTCGAACGCTGGCGGCACATCCATGGGTGCGGGCGCTTCTTCAACGCGGCGCGCGATACGGTAAGCGACAAGTTCATCGTGACCTACAAGGCGGGTGAGCCGAAGCCTGAGATTGGCGCGGCGGCCGAGAAGCACGCGCCAGTCGAGACATATGAAGCCGTGGAAGGAGAGGCGCAATGAGCGGCGTGAACCGTATCGTCGGCAAGGGGCGCCTAACGCCGGCCAAAACCGCGCGCTTCAGCTTCGACGGCGAGACCTATACCGCGCTGGAAGGCGATACCGTCGCCTCGGCGCTGATCGCCCACGGTGTGCATCTTTTGGGACGTTCGTTCAAATACCACCGGGCTCGCGGTATTCTGTCGGCCGGCGCCGAAGAGCCGAACGCGCTGATCGACGTCGCCCGCGACAAGGCGCGCAAGCAGCCGAACGTGCGCGCCACCGTGCAGGAAGTCTTCGACGGCATGATCGTCAACTCGCAGAATCGCTGGCCCTCGCTCGCCTTCGACGTCGGCGCGGTCAACAATCTGATGTCGCCGTTCTTCGCCGCCGGCTTCTACTACAAGACCTTCATGTGGCCGCGTGCCGCCTGGAAAAGCGTCTACGAACCGCTCATCCGTCGCGCCGCCGGCCTCGGTGTCGCGCCGACGGAAGAAGATCCGGATCATTATGCCAGCCGTTATGCCCATTGCGACGTGCTGGTGGTCGGCGCCGGCGTTGCCGGACTTTCGGCGGCCTTGGCCGCGGCCGGGACCGGTGCCAAGGTGATCCTCTGCGATGAGCAGGCGGAAGTCGGCGGCGCATTGCGCTACGATGCTGGCGTGACGATCGACGGCCAAGAGGGTTATGCCTGGGCGCAGAAGGCCGTGGCGCGGCTGAAGGCGATGGACAACGTCGAAGTGCTGGTCCGCACGACCGCCTTCGGCTACTACAACCACAATTTCGTCGGTCTCGCCGAGCGCGTGACCGATCATATCGCCAAGCCTTCTCAAGATCTGCCGCGCGAGCGGCTCTGGCAGGTGCGGGCCAAGCGAGTAATCCTCGCCAACGGCGCGATCGAGCGGCATATGGTATTTCCGAACAACGACCGGCCGGGCATCATGCTGGCTTCGGCGGCGCGGATGTATCTCAATCACTACGGCGTCGCCGTCGGAACCAAGGTCGGCATCTATACGGCGCATGACTCGGCCTATGAGGCGGCTTTCGATCTGAAACGATCAGGTGTTTCGGTCGCTGCCATCGTCGATTGCAGGCAGGCGCCGGGAGCGGCGGTGCTGGAAGAGGCACGTGCGCTCGGCATCGACGTCCTGACCGGGCAGTCGGTGATCAACACGGCGGGGCGGCTGCGCATCTCGTCGATGACGGTGGCGCGCAACGGCGGCGGTTCGCCGCGCAAGATCGCAGTCGATGCTTTGCTGGTTTCGGCCGGCTGGACGCCATCGGTGCATCTGTTCTCGCAGTCACGCGGCAAAGTGGCCTTCGATGCCGAAAGTCAGCGTTTCCTGCCTGGCTCCTATGCACAGGACTGCCTTTCGGTCGGCGCCTGCAACGGCACCGACGATCTGCAGCGGACGATCGAAGAATCGCTTGCCGCGGGCGAGCTGATGGCGCAGGCCACCGGCAGAAGCAGCGGCGAGAAGATCGCCATTTCGGCCGAGCAGGCCTATGACTGGACGGGCGGCATGATCGGTGCTGCCGAAGGCGCCGGCCCGAAGACCAACGCCAAGGCCTTCATCGATTTCCAGCACGACGTCTGCGCCAAGGATATCCGTCTTGCCGTGCGCGAGGGCATGCATTCGATCGAGCACATCAAGCGCTTCACGACCAACGGCATGGCCTCGGACCAGGGCAAGCTTTCCAACATGCACGGCCTGGCGATCGCCGCCGAAATGCTTGGCAAGGAAATCCCGCAGGTCGGTCTCACCACCTTCCGCGCGCCCTATACACCGGTTACCTACGGCACGCTGATCGGCCATTCGCGCGGAGAGCTGTTCGACCCGACGCGCAAGACGCCGCTGCACAACTGGGAAGAAGCGCATGGCGCCGTCTTCGAGGATGTCGGTAACTGGAAGCGTGCCTGGTTCTATCCGCGGGCGGGTGAGAGCATGCACCAGGCGGTCGCCCGCGAATGCCGCACAGCCCGAGAGTCGGCCGGTATTTTCGACGCTTCGACGCTCGGCAAGATCGAGGTGGTGGGGCCGGATGCGGCGAAGTTCCTCAACCTTATCTATACCAATGCCTGGGACACGCTGAAGCCGGGCAAGGCCCGCTACGGCATCATGACCCGCGAAGACGGCTTCGTTTATGACGACGGCGTCGTCGGGCGCCTGGCCGAGGACCGTTTCCATGTGACGACGACGACCGGCGGCGCGCCGCGCGTTCTTCACCACATGGAAGATTATCTGCAGACGGAATTCCCGGATCTGAAGGTGTGGCTGACCTCGGTGACCGAGCAATGGGCGGTGATTGCCGTGCAGGGCCCGAAGGCGCGCGAGATCGTCGCGCCCCTCGTCGAAGGGCTCGACCTCTCGAACGAGGCCTTCCCGCATATGAGCGTTGCCGAGTGCACGGTCTGCGGCGTGCCGGCGCGGCTGTTCCGCGTCTCCTTCACCGGCGAAATCGGTTTCGAAATCAACGTGCCCGCCGATTATGGCCAGTCGGTGCTCGAAGCCGTCTGGGCCAATGCCGAGCCGCTTGGCGCCTGCGTCTACGGCACAGAGACGATGCACGTGCTGCGCGCCGAGAAGGGCTACATCATCGTCGGCCAGGATACTGACGGCACGGTTACCCCGGATGACGCGGGCGTTGCCTGGGCCGTTTCGAAGAAGAAGAAGGACTTTGTCGGCATTCGCGGCCTGCAGCGGCCGGATCTCGTCAAGGAAGGGCGCAAGCAGCTCGTCGGCCTTGTCACCAAGGATCCGAAGCTGGTGCTCGAGGAAGGCGCGCAGGTCGTCGCCAACCCGAACGAGCCCAAGCCGATGACAATGCTCGGACACGTCACCTCGTCCTACTGGTCGGAAAACTGCGGCCGGTCGATCGCTTTCGCGCTTGTCGCCGGCGGTCGGGCGAGGATGGGCGAAACGCTCTACGTGCCGATGGCGGACCGGACGATCGCCGTCGAGGTGACGGATCTGGTATTCTTTGACAAGGAAGGAGGCCGCATCCATGGCTGATGTCGCAATTCGCAAACCGGCGCTTGCCGGCCGTCTCGGCGGCTCCGCAACAGTACGGCTGACGACGGCGCCGGCAGCGAGTTCGTGTGGCGCTACGCGCCCCGGCGGAATCGCTTGCAGCACTTTCCTCCGCGCTCGGTCTGTCCGTGCCGACCGCCCCGAAAACATCGGGCCGGGCCGGCGCCCGGTCGGTGCTCTGGATCGGGCCGGACGAATGGCTTGCCATCGACGAGGACGGCGCCGATCTGATGACGGTGCTTTCGGGCGTGGGCGCCGTGCATTCGGCGACCGACGTTTCTCACCGCAATCTGGCGATCATCGTCTCGGGACCGGGTGCGGAAAAGACGCTTGCCGCCGGGTGCCCGCAGGATCTGTCCTTGTCTTCGTTTCCGGTTGGAGCCGCGTCGCGCACGATCCTCGGCAAGGCGGAAATCGTGCTTCTGCGCACCGATAAAGACACGTTCCGGGTGGAGTGCTGGCGGTCGTTTTCCGATTACGTCTTCGGGCTGCTCGACGAGGCGGCTCATGATGCCGGCCATTGAAGCCGGACCAATCCGGCTGCGTAAGTCTCATTCGAGGAATAGGTGAATGCTGCACCATGCCTCCCTCGGCGTTTCCGATATCGAACGATCGGCGGCATTTTACGATGCCGCCCTAGCCGCGCTCGGTTATGTCAGGGTCTGGGATGACATCCGGCCGGGGCAGACGGGACAAGCCGTCGGCTACGGTCTTCCCGGTGGCGGCGACAAGCTGGCGATCAAACATAGACCGGAGGGCCAGCGCCCGGCCGGCCCGGGTTTTCATCTGGCGTTCGCCGCTCCGAGCCGCCAGGCGGTCGATTGGTTTCATGCCGCGGCGATCGCCCACGGCGGCGGTGACAATGGTGGTCCAGGCTTACGCCCACACTATGGCGAACATTATTATGCGGCGTTCGTGATGGATCCGGACGGACACGCACTCGAAGCCGTCTGCAAGTCGGCCGCGTAGCAAGCGGCGTTTTGCTCAAACGTCCTCGGGACGGTCCTTCGGGTCGAATTGGATGATGGTGATCCATTTTGCCGTGAGGGCCGGCTTCTTCTCGTTCTCGATCTCGATCGATACATCATAGGTGGTCATCAGCATGCCGCCGCCGCGGAAGCGGGCGTCCGAGAGCAGGAAGCGGCCGCGGACGCGGGCGCCGCTCTTCACCGGCGTCATGAAGCGGACGCGATCGAAACCGTAATTGATGCCCATGGTCTGCTCGCGCACTTTCGGCAGGCAGTTGTAGTTCATCGTCGACAGCAGAGACAGTGTCAGGAAGCCATGGGCGATGGTGCCGCCGAAGGGGCTTTCGGCCGCGCGCTGGGGATCGACATGAATGAACTGATGGTCGTCGGTCGCCCCTGCAAAGGCGTCGATCATCGTCTGGTCGACGGTGATCCAGTCCGAAAGGCCTGTTTCCATGCCGATCAGTCCCCGCACGTCGGAGAGTGAAATTTCCGTGACCATGAATTCCTCGTGAAATAGGCCGCCGGCCAAAGCCTTATCGTGCATTTATGACGATTGCGACAAGGATTTGCGCAAGCGAGGGGAGGCGGTCACTTTTCTACGAAAAAGGCGACGGAGCGTGGCTCGACGGTGACGCGGGCGCCGGTTTTCTTGGCTCCTTCCGGTGTCAATTGACGCCAGCCCGGTTCGGTTCCGGACGGGAGCGTGAAAATTTGGCGGTCGCCCGAACGGTTGAAGAGCACGGCAAGCCGGGTCTGCCTGCCGCACGCCGAGCGGTCACCGGTGGAAAGCAGCATGCCGAGGGTGGAAAGCGACGGTGTCTCCCATTCGGAAACGGTCATCGGCTCGCCGGAGAGCGAAATCCATTCGACATCGCCGTTGCCTGCCAGGAAGCCGGTTTCGGAAAAGATCGTGAAGCGGCGGCGCAGCTCGGCGACGAAGGCGGTATGGGCGATGAGATCCTCGTTCAGCGCCTTCCAGTCCAGCCAGGTGATCTCATTGTCCTGGCAATAGGCGTTGTTGTTGCCATGCTGGCTACGGCCGCCCTCGTCGCCCGCCGTCAGCATGATGCTGCCGCGGGTGGCAAAGAGTGTCGATATCAACGCCATCACATCCTCACGGCGACGCTTGCGGATCGTCGGATAGACGGTCTCCCCTCGACGCCGTTGTTCCAGGAGTGGTTCTCATTATGGCCGTCACGATTGTGCTCGCCATTGGCGTCGTTGTGCTTTCCCGCATAGGAGACGAGATCGGTCAGCGTGAAGCCGTCATGGGCGGCGAGGAAATTGACGCTGCGCGTCTCTTTGCCGTCGTTGCGGGAGAAGATGTCGGATGAGCCGGCGAGTGCGGTGGCGAGCGCCCCGGTCTTCCAATCGTCGCCGCGCCAGTAGCAGCGCAGATCGTCACGAAGCCGGTCGTTCCATTCGAGGAAAGGCGGCGGGAAATTGCCGAGCTGATAACCACCCGGGCCGATATCCCAGGGTTCGGCAATCATGATCCGGTCGGTGAGCACATTGTCGGCGAGGATCGCGGCTAGCGTTCCGCCATCGCGCTCGAAGCCTGTCGCGGTGCGGCCGAGCACCGGGGCGAGATCGAAGCGGAAACCGTCGACGCCTGAATTGAGCACGAAATGGCGCAGGCTGTCGATGACGAGACGCCGCACCTCGGGATGATCGCAGGCGAGCGTGTTGCCGGTGCCGGTGTCGTTGACGAGTTCGCCCGGCATATTCCGGGCGTGGCGATAATAATGCAGGTTGTCGAGGCCGCGCAGCGATAGAGTCGTGCCGTAACGGTCGCTCTCGCCGGTATGGTTGAAGACGAGATCGAGGATGACGGCGATGCCTTCGGCATGGAGGGCCGCGACCGTCTGGCGCAGTTCCGTCATGCCGCCCGGCGCCAGCCGCGGATCGAGGGCCATGAAGGCGACCGGATTGTAGCCCCAGCCGTTGGTGAGGCCGAGCGGCGGCAGGTGGCGTTCGTCGATCCAGGCGGTGATCGGCATCAGTTCGACGGCGTCGACACCGATGCGCTTCAGATGCGCGATAACGGAGGGATGGGCAAGGGCGGCGATCGTGCCGCGCTGAACGTCCGGCACGTCGGGATGGAGGATTGTGAAGGGACGGACAGCGACCTCGTAGATGAAGCCGCCCGGTTTGAAGAGCGGCTTGCCGATTTCGGCGCGCGTATCGGTGGTGACAATCGCCTTCGGCATCAGATCCTGGCTGTCCTCGCCATAGATGCCGAGGCGGGGATCGTAGCGGAACGGCCTATCGATCTGCTTGGCGTAGGGATCGATCAGCAGTTTGGAGGGATCGTACCAGAGGCCGCTGTCGGGAGCGTAGATGCCGTCGGCGCGATAACCGTAGCGGGCGCCCGCCTTCAGACCGTCGACAAACAGACGGTGGAAGTGATTGCTGTCGCGCGCCATGGGCAGGCGCGCGAATTCCCTGTTGCCGTCATCCTCGAAAAGGCAGAGTTCGATCTGTGCGGCGTGATGCGACCACACGGCAAATTCGACACCGGTTTCGAAGACGATCGCGCCGCTTTGCGCCGAACTCTCTCCCCGCATGTTCCCCCGGATCAGGTGATCACGGTTGGCGCATCGCGTCCCGTGCGTTCACGAATGCTGGCAATGCTTTCGGCGGCCGCGATCAGATCGGCGAGCGCTTCCTGCGTTTCGATGTTGTGGCGAGTTCGAATCCGGCTCGTAGCGCTCGATATAGACACGCAAGGTTGCGCCAGAAGTGCCGGTGCCGGACAGGCGGAAGACGACGCGGGAGCCGCCCGCAAAGAGCACGCGCACACCCTGATGCTCGCTCACCGATTTGTCGATCGGATCGTGATAGGCGAAGTCGTCGGCCTTTTCGACCTTCAGGCTTCCGAAGCTCTTGCCGAGCAGAGTGGATAGCTGGCTGCGGAGGTTGTCCACCAGGCCGTTCGCCGCATCGGTGTCGAGTCCTTCGTAGTCATGGCGCGAATAATAGTTACGGCCATAGGTCTGCCAGTGCTGGGTGACGATATCGGCGACGCTCTCGCCACGGACGGCAAGGATGTTCAGCCAGAGCAGCACGGCCCACAGGCCGTCCTTTTCGCGGACGTGACTAGAGCCGGTGCCGGAGCTTTCCTCACCGCAGATCGTCGCCATGCCGGCGTCGAGCAGATTGCCGAAGAATTTCCAGCCGGTCGGCGTTTCGTACATGCCGATGCCGCGCTTTTCGGCGACGCGGTCGGCGGCGCCCGATGTCGGCATCGAGCGGGCGATGCCGGCCAGGCCGCCGGAATAACCGGGAGCGAGATTGGCGTTGGCGGCAAGGATCGCCAGGCTGTCGGAAGGGGTGACGAAAATGCCGCGGCCGATGATCAGGTTGCGGTCGCCGTCGCCGTCGGAAGCAGCGCCGAAATCGGGCGCGTCATCGCCCATCATCTCATCGAAGAGTTCCTTGCAGTGAACCGGGTTCGGGTCCGGGTGATGACCGCCGAAATCCGGCAGCGGCATGAAATTGCGCACCGAACCCAGGGGAGCGCCGAGGCGATTTTCGAAAATTTCCTTGGCATAGGGGCCAGTGACGGCGCTCATCCCGTCGAAGGCAATGCGGAAGCCGAGGCTGATCAGATTGCGGATGGCGCCGAAATCAAACAGCTCTTCCATCAGCGCGGCATAGTCCTCGACCGGGTCGATGACCGAGAGGATCATGCCGCCCGGCAGCTCGTCCTTGCCGATGCGGTCGAGATTGACGTCGGCGAAATCGGCGATCTTGTAGCTGTCGATCGTCTTCGAGCGCGCATACATCGCGTCGGTGATCTTTTCCGGCGCCGGGCCGCCATTGTTGATGTTGTATTTGATGCCGAAGTCTTCGGTCGGGCCGCCGGGATTGTGGCTGGCTGAGAGAATGATGCCGCCGAAAGCCTTGTACTTGCGGATGATGTGGGAAGCGGCTGGCGTCGACAGGATGCCGCCCTTGCCGACCATGACCTTGCCGAAGCCGTTGGCGGCGGCCATCTTGATGGCCTTCTGAATGACTTCGCGATTGTAGTAGCGTCCGTCGCCGCCGATGACGAGGCACTTGCCCTGATAACCTTCCAGCGAATCGAAGATCGACTGGATGAAGTTCTCGGCGTAGTTCGGCTGCTGGAAGACCGGAACCTTCTTGCGCAGACCCGACGTGCCGGGTTTCTGGTCCAGATAGGGTGTGGTGGGTACGGACTTGTTCATTTTAGTTCACATGCCTTTCGAGACGAGGCTTGAATAGAGGGCAGCGTAGCGTTCGGCGCTCTTCTCCCAGGAGACATCCGATTTCATGCCCTGCTTTTGCAATTGGGTCCAGAGTTTTCGGTCCGCGTAAAAATGCATCGCACGGCGGATTGCCTGTAGCATGCCCGCTTCCGTCACGGGTGAGAATTGTATGCCGGTTGCCACTTTCGCCGCAAGTGCGGCGTGATTGGCGTCGATCACCGTGTCGTTCAGCCCGCCCGTGCGGGCGACGATCGGCACGCAGCCGTAACGTAGGCCGTAAAGCTGGGTGAGGCCGCAGGGTTCGAAACGCGACGGGATGATGATGGCATCGCAGCCGGCCTGCATCAGGTGCGACATCGGCTCGTTATAGCCGATCGAGACGCCGATGCGGCCGGGATGGCGGCTGGCAGAGGCAAGCAGTGCGCCTTCAAGTGCGGCTTCGCCGGAGCCGAGCACGACGAGCTTGCCGCCCATGGCGACGATTTCGTCGGCGACATTGGCGACGATATCCATGCCCTTCTGCCAGGTCAGGCGGCTGATGACGCAGAAAATCGGGGCGTCGTCATTGTCGAGATGGAAGAATTCGGCGATCGAACGGCGGTTCTCCTCGCGGTTCTTCAGCGTCGTCGGGCCATAATGGGTGTGGACGACGGGATCGGTCGCCGGGTTCCAGATATCCGTATCGATGCCGTTGACGATGCCGTGCAGATTGTCGATGTGGCTGGCGATGACGCCCTCGAGGCCCATGCCGAATTCCGGCGTCAGGATCTCGTCGGCATAGGTCGGGCTGACCGTGGTGATCGCGTGGGCGGTCTGCAGGCCGCCCTTGAGGTAGCCGATGGTGCCGTAATATTCGATGCTGTCGGTGGCGAAGGCATGGGCGGGCAGGCGCAGGCCGGGAAAGATCTCGGGACCGAACTGGCCTTGGAAAGCGATGTTGTGGATGGTCAGCACGCTCGGCAGTTCCGGCGTCGGATAGTAGCGCATATAGACCGAGGTCAGCGCCGCCTGCCAGTCGTGGGTGTGGACGAGATCCGGCCGCCAGCCGGGCAGGAGTCCGGCAGCGATCTCGGAGGCGGCGAGCGACAGCGCGGCGAAGCGCCGCCAATTATCGGGATAGTCCTTGCCGAGCGGATCGACATAGGGGCCGCCCGGCCTGTCGTAATAGGCCGGCGCATCGAGGACGAGCAGATCGAGGCCCTCATGCTGGACCTCAAGCACAGCAGCCGGCTCGCCGAGCAGGTCGGGGAATTCGAGCCTGACGATCGGGTCGCGAATGACCTTCATGACGGCGGGATAGCCAGGCAGAAGGGTCTTGGTCTCGACCCCGAAGGCTTTAAGAGCAATCGGCAGGGCGCCTGACACATCGGCCAGGCCCCCTGTCTTGATCAAAGGGAAGACTTCGGACGAAACCGAAAGAACTTTCATAAGTCAGATATCCAGCTTGTCGATCATCGGTTGGGTGATCAGGCAGATGCCGCTTTCCGTCCGCCGGAAGCGTTTGGCGTCGAGTTTGGGATCCTCTCCGACGACCAGGCCTTCCGGAATGACGACGCCATGGTCGATCACCACATTCTTGAGCTGCGCCCGCCGGCCGATCTTGACGTTCGGCAGGATGACCGCGCCTTCCAGTTTGGAGAAGGAGTTGGCCCTGACGCCGGTAAAGAGCAGGCTGTTGTTGAGGCTGGCGCCGGAGATGATGCAATCGCCGGAGACAACGGAGGAGGTGGCCGAGCCGCGGCGATCCTCGTCGTCATGGACGAATTTCGCCGGCGGGGTGATCTCGGCATAGGTCCAGATCGGCCAGGACTTGTCGTAGATGTCGAGTTCGGGAACGATCGCCGTCAGGTCGATATTGGCCTGCCAATAGGCATCGATCGTGCCGACGTCGCGCCAGTAGGGCTCGTGCTCGAAATCGGAGCGGACGCAGGATTTGGCGAAGCGGTGGGCGACCGCCTTACCATTCTTGACGATATAGGGGATGATGTCCTTGCCGAAGTCGCGGCTGGAGTTCGGATCGGCAGCGTCGCGGCGCAGCGCGTCGAGCAGGAACTTGGTGTGGAAGACGTAGATGCCCATCGAGGCGAGAGCGAAATCCGGCTTGTCGGGAATGGGCGGCGGATCGGCCGGCTTCTCGACGAAGGCGATGATCTCGTCCTTGTCGTTGACATGCATGACGCCGAAGCCCACCGCCTCCATGCGCGGCACTTCCAGGCAGCCGATGGTGACATCGGCGCCGGAATCGACATGCTGCTGCAGCATCCACTCATAGTCCATCTTGTAGACATGGTCGCCGGCGAGAATGACCATGTATTCGACACCGTAATCCTCGATGATGTCGATGTTCTGGTAGACGGCGTCGGCGGTGCCTTCATACCACTGCGTTTCCGAGACGCGCTGGCTGGCAGGCAGGATGTCGAAGCTCTCGTTACGCTCTGGGCGGAAGAAGTTCCAGCCGCGCTGCATATGGCGGATCAGCGAATGCGCCTTGTATTGCGTGGCAACGCCGATGCGTCGGATGCCTGAGTTCAGGGCGTTCGACAGGGCGAAATCGATAATGCGGGCCTTGCCGCCGAAATAGACGGCAGGCTTGGCACGCCGGTCGGTCAGTTCCTTGAGACGGCTCCCCCTGCCGCCGGCCAGAACATAAGCCATTGCATCGCGGGCAAGTGGCTGAACACGCTTTTCTACCATTTTCTCCTCCCACCAGTCACTAATTTTCAGGTTCAAGCATGATTGTCGCCAAGGGCGGCAAGGTGATCGAGCAGGTGATGTTGCCGCCGGCATCGACGGCCTGCACGCGCCCGCCATTGCCCTTGCCGCTGCCGCCGTAGATGTCGGCATCGGTGTTCAGGATTTCCCGCCAGCGGCCTGCGGACGGCAGGCGGATCGTATAGTTCTCGCGATAGACGGGGGTGAAATTGGTGATGACGGCGACCGGTTTCTGGCCCGGCGCCTTGCGCAGCCAGGCAAAGACGGAATTCTGGTGGTCGTCGGCGACCAGCCATTCAAATCCCTCGCCCTCGCAGTCACGCTCATGCAGCGCCGGCTTGCTGCGGTAGGTGAAGTTGAGGTCGCGCACCAGGCGCCGCATGCCCTCATGCATGCGGTATTGCAGCAGGTTCCAGTCGAGCGATTTCGCCTCGCTCCACTCGCTCCACTGGGCGAATTCCTGGCCCATGAACAGCAGCTTCTTGCCGGGATAGCCCCACATATAGGCGTAGTAGGCGCGCAGATTGGCGAATTTCTGCCAGTCGTCGCCCGGCATCTTGGCGATCAGCGAGCCCTTGCCATGGACAACCTCATCATGCGAGAGCGGCAGGACGAAATTTTCCGAATAGGCGTAGAGCAGGCCGAAGGTGAGTTCGTTGTGATGGTGTCCGCGGTATATCGGATCGCGGCTCATATAGCTCAGCGTGTCATGCATGAAGCCCATGTTCCACTTGAAGCCGAAGCCGAGACCGCCTTCATGCACGGGCTGGGAGACCTTCGGCCAGGAGGTCGATTCCTCGGCGATGGTCATAACATTGGAATGATTGCCGTAGATGCGGGTGTTGAGGTCCTGCAGGAAGCGGACCGCTTCGAGGTTCTCGTTGCCGCCATATTCGTTCGGGATCCATTCGCCGTGCTTGCGGGAGTAATCGAGGTAGAGCATCGAGGCGACGGCGTCGACGCGCAGACCGTCGAGATGGAATTTCTCGGCCCAGTAAAGCGCGTTGTTGACGAGATAGGAAACGACTTCGGTCCGGCCGAAATTGTAGATCGCCGTGCTCCAGTCCGGGTGGAAGCCCTTGCGCGGATCTTCGTGCTCGTAGAGCGCCGTGCCGTCGAACCAGCCGAGGCCGTGCTCGTCGGTCGGGAAATGCGCCGGCACCCAGTCGAGGATGACGCCGATGCCGACCTTGTGGCAGCCGTTGACGAAACGGGCGAAACCTTCCGGCTCGCCGAACCGGGCGGTCGGCGCGTAGAGGCCTGTCGTCTGATAACCCCAGGAGGGGTCATAGGGGTACTCGGTGATCGGCAGGAATTCGATATGGGTGAAGCCCATGTCGGCGCAATAGGGGATGAGGCTAGAGGCGAGCTCGTCCCAGGACAGCATCGTGCCATCGTCGCGGCGCCGCCATGAGCCGGCATGCACCTCGTAGATCGAGATCGGCTGGCGGCGTTTGTCGGTTTCGCGCCAGTGCTTCAGATGGGCTTCGTCTTCCCACTTCTGTTCCAGATCGGCGGCGGCGATCGAAGCGGTTTTTGGTCGGAGCTCGCTGCGGCGGGCGAAGGGATCGGCCTTCAGCGGCAGCAGCACGCCGTCCTGGCCACGGATCTCGAATTTGTAGGCAACGCCGATCGGCACGTCAGGGGCAAAGATTTCCCAGATGCCGCTGTCGGAGCGGAAGCGCATGACGTGGCGGCGGCCGTCCCAATTGTTGAAATCGCCGACGACGGAAACGCGCTGCGCATTCGGGGCCCAGACGGCGAAGTGGATGCCCTGGGCGCCGTCATGCTTGATGAGGTGGGCGCCCATCTTGTCGAACAGGCGCAGGTGCGAGCCCTGGCGGGCGAAATAATCGTCCATCGGCCCGAGCACCGGACCGAAGCTGTAGGGGTCCGTGACAGCCCATTCGGCATCGCCGCGCCGGGCGCGGTAACGCACCGGCTGGAGCTTGGTGAGGGAAACCGGGCCGGCGAAGAAGCCGTCGGCATGGAGCTGTTTCAATTCGCCGATGACGCTGCCGTCGAGCGTCATGGCGGTGACTTCCTCCGCGCCCGGGATGAAACAGCGAGCGACGAAGGCGTCGCCTGCCTGGTGCACTCCTAGGACGGCAAAGGGATTGGAATGCGAGCCGGCAAGGATCGCCGCGATTTCATCTGCCGAAATTTCCCAGGAAAGCTTTACTTCAGGGACGTTTTTCGGCGTTTTCATCCGGCTCTCCAGATTTCGTCTGCATATTGCCTGATCGTACGGTCGGACGAGAACCAGCCCATCCGCGCCGTGTTGTTGATCGTCTTGGTGTACCAGGCGGACTGGTTGGTCCAGATCTGATCGACCTCGCGCTGGGCCTGGGCGTAGGCGTCGAAATCGGCCGCGACCATGAACCAGTCGTGCGAATAGATGCCGTCGATCAGCGAGGTGTAACGGTTGCGGTCATCGGGCGAGAAAACGCCGGAGCCGATGGCGGCGAGCGCCTGGGCGAGTTCGCGCGAGCCCTCGATGATGGCGCGGGGATTGTGGCCGTCGCTGCGGACCTTGGCGACCTCGTCGGCCTTGAGGCCGAAGATGACGATGTTGTCCTCGCCGACATTGTCGCGCATCTCGACATTGGCGCCATCGAGCGTGCCGATGGTGAGCGCACCGTTGAGGCCGAACTTCATGTTGCCGGTACCGGATGCTTCCATGCCGGCGGTCGAGATCTGTTCGGAGAGGTCGGCGGCGGGCACCATGACTTCGGCGAGCGAGACATTGTAATTCGGCACGAAGACGACCTTCAGCAGGCCGCGCACCGACGGATCGTTGTTGATCGTGCGGGCGACGTCGTTGATCAGCTTGATGATCAGTTTGGCGTTGTAATAACTCGGCGCCGCCTTGCCGGCGAAGAGTTTCACGCGCGGCACCCAGTCGAGTTCGGGATGCGAGCGGATCTGGTCGTAGAGCGCGACGGCCTCGATGATGTTCAAAAGCTGGCGCTTGTATTCGTGGATGCGCTTGATCTGGATGTCGAACATCGCCGATGGATCCAGCTTGACGCCCATGCGGCTGGCGACGAGGTTGGACAGCGCCACCTTGTTGGCGCGCTTCACCGCTGCAAACTTCTGCTGGAAGCTCGGATCCGAAGCATGCGCCTCGAGCGGCCTTAGCTTCTCGGCATCGTCGAGGAATTCGTCGCCGATCGCCTCGCGGATCAGGCCGGTGAGACCTGGATTGCACTGCTGCAGCCAGCGACGCGGGGTGATGCCATTGGTCTTGTTGTTGATGCGGTCGGGATACAGCTTGTGCAGGTCGGCAAAGACCGTGACCTTCATCAGGTCGGTGTGAAGGGCGGAGACGCCGTTGATCGAATGCGAGCCGACGAAAGCAAGGTTGCCCATGCGCACGCGGCGGTCGCCACTTTCATCGATCAGCGAGATCGAGCGGATTTCCCCATCGGAGAAGTTCTTGCCCTTGCGCGCGTCGATCAGAATCTTGGCGTTGATTGCATAGATGATTTGCATGTGGCGAGGCAGTAGACGCTCGAACAGCGGTACCGCCCAGCTTTCCAGCGCTTCCGGCAGAAGCGTGTGGTTGGTGTAGGAGAAGGTATGGCGGGTGATTTCCCAGGCCTGGTCGAAATCCATGCCGTGCACGTCGCAGAGCAGACGTACGAGTTCGGCCACCGAGACGGCCGGATGGGTATCGTTCAGCTGGATCGCCACCTTGTCCGGCAGCGAGGTGAAATCGTCATATTGCTGCAGATGGCGGCGCAGGATGTCCTGCAGCGAGGCCGACGAGAAGAAGAACTCCTGGCGCAGGCGCAGTTCCTGGCCGGCCGGGGTCGCGTCGGCGGGATAGAGAACCCGGGTCAGGCTTTCGGCCTTGTTGCTTTCGCGCAGCGCTCCGATGTGGTCGCCGGCGTTGAAGGCATCGAGCAGGATCGGATCGATCGGCTGCGCCGACCAGAGACGCAGCGTGTTGACGCGCTTGCCGCGCCAGCCGACGGCCGGCGTGTCGAAGGCGGCGGCGATGACGCGCTCGGCCGGTTTCCAGACGTAGCGCGGCTGGTCGTCATGGGTAGTGATGAATTCGACGGCGCCGCCGAAACCAATTTCATAGGCGCTTTCGCGGCGCTCGAACTCCCAGGGATTGCCGTGGGCGAGCCAGTTTTCTGGCAGCTCCACCTGCCAGCCGTCGGCCAGCTGCTGGCGGAACAGCCCGTGCACATAGCGGATGCCGTAGCCGTAAGCGGGTACGTCGACCGTTGCCATGCTCTCCATGAAACAGGCAGCCAGGCGGCCGAGGCCGCCATTGCCGAGGGCGGCATCGGGTTCCAGGCCGGCAATGACGTTGACGTCGACGCCGAGCGAGGAAAGCGCATCGCGCACCTCCTCCATCAGGCCGAGGTTCGAGACGGCGTCTCGCATCAGGCGGCCGATCAGGAATTCCAGGGAAAGATAATAGACGCGCTTGGCGCCGGTCGCATACACCTCGCGGGTAGAGGCCATCCATCTGTCGATAATGCGGTCGCGCACCACCAGGATCGTCGCCGTCAGCCAGTCGTGCGGCTTTGCCACCTTGGCATCCTTGCCGATGCGATAGGTCAGGCGCTCGATGATTTCTTCGGCGAGAATTTCCGGCTTCGAGCTGCGCGGTGCGGGGGAGGGGATAATCGGCTTGGAAACGGTGTTCATTGTCAGGTCTCGCCAATTTTAATTTGCTTTCAGGATGTTATCCCTGATTCAATCAATTTGTCGCTTGTGCCGACGACAGTTTATGCATCGTTACTAAGCACTTGCAACAAGGGATTTGGACAAACGAAAAATTTGCGAAACCTTCATTTTCACGGGGCTTAAGGGGATTGATTTCAATGGGTTTTACCGATCAAATGGGTGAGACAGCGATAACGAAAAACCGCCCCGGTTTGTTCCGAGGCGGCTTTTTGCTGCGATGGGCTTTGGAACTGGGCGATCAGTTCGTCAGCAGTGTGAGAGCTTTGGTCGCCTCTTTTGCAATGCTGGTAAAGGAAGCGACTAGTTTCTCCATTGTTTCGGCTTCATAATAGTTGCCGCCTGGGGAGGCGCAGTATTGGAGCAACTGCTTACCTTTGTCCGGGGCCATGAAGGCAACGGTGAAGATTTTGATGCCGGCTGTTTTGGTTGCGTCGCATTGGTCGCGAACATTCTGGTCAAATGATTGTTGCCATACACCCGTGTTGCCCGTCATTTCGCCGTCGGTCATCAGGATGATATAGCGAGACACATTGTTGTTGCCTTTGGCCGCGTGTGCTTGGGTCTCAACATCCGAACCGTCCAATGCTTTCGTGACCGAAAGAGTCGCTTGTCTCATAGGTTCGGTAGCATCTGTGCCCCCATTTGCCGTAATTCCGCTCACATAAGTTGCAGTCGTCGCTGTGCCCCAGGACATACCGCTCATGCTCTTGATCTGGGTCTTCTGTGCATCCTTATAGATGAGACCGTTGTTGTAAGAATAGGCACCGGTGCGTACGAGGCTGTGATCCGGATCGGCGGTGTCCAATGCAGCAAAGAGGGCATTGGCCGCCTTCTTGAGCGCGTCGATTTTCGTGACGTAGGTTTTGCAATTTTTGCCGTTATAGGTTGCGCAGGTGGTCGTATTTTCGCCCATCGAACCGGATTGGTCGAGCACCAGTTCCATCGATAAGGCGGTTTTCGTATCACTCGTGCCGCTTGAAGTTGAAGTCGAGGCGCCGATATTAAGCGTCTTGTAGCCAAGAACGCTCAAGAATGGTGTAGTGGCGACGGGGTAAGAGGTGTCGATGGCAACCTTATAGCTCTTGCTTGTTGCCGTGGTGCTGACATTGACGGTGACGCTCGTTCCAACTTTGATGCTGTTCAAGGCGTCGGAGCCGACATAATTGGCCATTTGGCCGCTTACGAAATTTCTTGCGATCATCTCGGCGTCAGCCGTAGTCGAAGCCGTTCCATTCGCAAGCGCAGTCGCGGCGGCAAGAGCACCGGCATCCGTTGCTTCCTGCAACTGGCGCTTCGACAGCATCGCGTTCGAGTAGTCGAGCGCCATGCCGACAACGCCGAGAAGAACCGGCGCCATAATCGCCGTCATGATTCCGAAGTTACCGCCTCGATCGCTGAACATGCGACGCAGGCAGGGATGCAAAAGGAGGTGCTCATCATGTTCACCCAATTGGAAACCCTGTGAGGTGATTAACGCACACTGCTTCTTTACGCCTGACTTACCACCTCAATAAAATTCTAATAAATCGGCGGATTTTTCCAGTTTTGGGATTATTTCAGCGGGATGACGTCGACGGCCTGGACGGCGCGCTGGCCGCCATAACTCTTCAACACGCCGATGACGGGAACGACGTCGGAATAGTCGCGGCCATAGGCGACGACGATGTGGTCGGTGCCGGCGGGGATGTTGTTGGTCGGGTCGAGTTCGATCCAGCCGATCGTCTGGCCGCACCAGATCCTGACCCAGGCATGCATGGCATCCGCCCCTTCGAGGCGTTCCTTGCCGGGCGGCGGGATGGTGCGCAGGAAACCCGAGACATAGCCGGCCGGAATGCCGAGGCTTCGCAGCCCCAGGATCATGATGTGGGTGAAATCCTGGCAGACGCCGCGCTTCAACCTAAATGCCTCAAGCGGCGTCGTGTCGACTGTCGTCGCGTCGGCGTCGTAGGTGAAATCCTTGTGGATGCGGGCACAGATCGCGTAGGCGATTTGCATCGCCGTCAGATCGGGCATGGCGCAGCTTCGGGCAAAGTCGCTGATCTCGCGCGCCTGGGTCAGGCGCGGGCTTTCGCCGAGAAAGTGGTGCGGCGAATCCGCCGCCAGCGACCAGACGCCTGACAGTTCGTCCGGCAAGTCGGCCAGCAGCGGCGAAAAATCGGCGGCGATCGGCTGGCTTTCCACCTGCACGCGGGCCTGCATGCGAATGTCGAGCGTCTCGTGCGGCGCTCGCAGCATGAAGGCGGTGGCGGGATGATCGAAGAAATCGACGAAATGCGACTGCTCGTCCGGCGTCGGCGAAATTGTGATCGAGCCGGCGACCAGGCGCTGCCTGTTGGTCAGCGACAGCGGCATCAGGCGCATGATGTGGCGAGCGCCGGAGGCCGGCACGTCGTAGCTGTAACCCATGCGCAGCGAAAGATCGTAAAGCATCGCCGTCACCCGAGATAGGTTTGAGCGAGCAGATCGGAAAGCTGCTCCAATTCGCGTTCGAGCCGCTGATAGACCTCTGGCCCCATGCCCTCCGGCGTCATCACCGCCAGGCCCGAATGAAGCCGCATCGCCTCACGGTAGAAGGGCGACATCTGGCCGTTGATCAAGGCGTTCGGCAGTTGCTCGACCTCGTGGTGGATCTCGTTGACCTGGAAGAGGACCGAGCGGGGGTTGAGGGGATCGAGCGCCAGCAGGTCGGTGACGGTCAGCCGCGCCGTGTTGACGTTGTAGCGGCGGCGGTGGGTCATGACGCTGTCGCCGATTTCGAGCAGCATGTCGAGCGCGCCGTCGGGCGCTTCCGGGCCGGACATGTGGCCGAGCAGCCGGGTCATGTGCAGGCCGCGCTCGATATAGCGGCCGAGCGAGAGGAAGCGCCAGCCCATGAAACGGTACATGTTCTCGTGCACAAGGCCGGCAAAGCCCGCAAGCTTGCGCAGAAGGATCGTCATCGCGTGGCTGGCGTCGTCGCCGGCTGCGACGGTGACATGGAAGCGGCGGGCGGTCTTGGCGAGATCGTTGAGCGCCAGCCAGCCATCCGGCGAAAAACGGTCGCGAATATTGCTGGCCGAATAAACGGCGCTGTCGATGTTGCGCAGCAGCGTTTCCGGCACGGGTTCGGCGGTGTCGATATCGACGGCTGAGAGATAGGCGGAGACGTCGGCGAGCAGCGGCTGGCTCGGATCGGCAGCTTCGGCGTAACGCGCATGCCAGGCGCGCAGGATGCGCAGCGCCCCTTCGGCGCGCTCGATGTAGCGGCCGAGCCAGAACAGATTGTCGGCCGCCCGGCTCGGCAGGCTGCCCGGCATGTTGCGGGTGAAACTGCCTTCGGCCGGGAGCAGCGTGTGGCGCTCGACCGGCTTGTCGCTGACGATCCAGACGTCGGCGGCCGCTCCGCCCGACTGCATGGCGATCGCCGCGACATCGGCGCCGGAGCCGATCCGGGCAAAGCCGCCGGGCATGATCTGCCAGCCGTTCGCCGTGCGGGCGGCGAAGACGCGCAGCGACATCGGCCGCGGCACCAGCTTGCCGTCCACCCAGGCGGGCGTCGTCGAGAGCGTCACCACCTCCTGTCCCACCAGTTTCGGGCCGTCCGAACTCAGCCAGTCGGTGATGGAATCCTTGGCGGTCGCCCGCAGCGACGATCCGAGCACGGATTCGCCGTCATCGTCGAAGAAGGGGGCGCGGGAATAGGCCGGGCCGATCACCATCTTCTCGATATTCTTGGCGACGTGCTCGCGCTCTTCCTCCTGGCCGCACCACCAGGTGGCGATCGAGGGCAGCTGCAGATCCTGCCCCAGCAGACGGCGACAGATGGTCGGCATGAAGGCCAGCAGCGCCCTTGTCTCGAGAACGCCGGTACCGAGCGCATTGACGATGGTGACGCTTTCGGCGCGCAGCGCTTCGACGAGGCCGGGCGTGCCGATATGCGAATTCTGGTTCAGCTCGAGCGGGTCGGCAAAGGCCGAATCGAGACGGCGCCAGAGCACGCCGATCGGCTTCAGGCCGGCGACGGTGCGCACCATGACGCGGCCCTTGACGACGGTGAGATCCTCACCCTCGAGCAGCATGAAGCCGAGATAGCGGGCGATATAGGCGTGTTCGTAATAGGTCTCGTTGGCGGGGCCGGGCGTCAGCACGGCGATGCGGTCGTCGCCGGAATGTTTCATTCCCTGCAGCGCATCGCGGAAGGCGCCGAAGAACGAGGCGAGGCGGTGGACCGGGGTTTCGGCATAGATATCCGAGAAGGCACGGGTGGTCGCGACGCGGCTTTCCAGCGCGAAGCCGGCGCCTGATGGCGCCTGCGTCCTGTCGGCCAGCACCCACCAATTGCCATCCGGCCCGCGGCCGATCTCGAAGGCGCAGAAGTGCAGATAATGACCGGAGGCCGGCCGGATGCCGGCAAGCGGACGTTGGAATTCGGGATTGGCGGCCATCAGCGCCGGCGGCAGGACGCCTTCCTCCACCAGCCGGTTGTCGCCGTAGATGTCGGCGACGATCGCCTCCAGCAGGTCGGCGCGCTGGACGAGGCCGGCCGACAGCGTCTGCCATTCTCGCTCGTCGATCAGTACCGGGATATGGGAGATCGGCCAGGCGCGTTCGCCGGTGCCCTTGCTGCCATAGGCACGGTAGAAGACACCGGCGTCTCTGAGGTAGCGGTCGGCGCGAGCAAATCGCTCGGCAAGATCCTTTTCCGGCATTGCGCTCAGATGCGAGAGGAAATGCTGCCAGACCGGGCGGACCCTGCCTTTGTTGTCAACCATCTCGTCGGCGGTGCCGGGAAGCGGCGCATAGTCAAAGGCCGCACGTTTGCCGGTGCGGTCCTCTGTCTCTTCCCTGCGCTCTATTGCCGGCCTCTTACCCATCAAAACCCAAGCTATCCCCCAACCCCGGCATCAAATTCCAGCGGGCCGCCGCAGATCCAGCGTCAGCGGGAATTCCAGCGAGCCCGTCTCGGCGCGCGGGATATAACCGCCCGCCGTATGTCCCCACGGCTCGAAGCGGGCGAGCCGCCTTGCTTCCGCCTCGTTGCCGTTGACCGGGAAGGTGTCATAGGTCCGGCCGCCCGGATGGGCAACATGATAGATGCAGCCGCCGATCGAACGCTCCGACCATGTATCATAAATGTCAAAAGTCAAAGGCGTGTTGATCGGCAGCACAGGATGCAGACCGGAGGCCGGCTGCCAGGCCTTGTAACGGACGCCGGCGACCGACACGCCCGCCGTGCCGGTCGGCGTCAGCGGCAGCGTGCGGCCGTTGCAGGTGACGGTATAGCGCGCCGTATTGCTGGTTTCGAGCCGCACTTGAAGTCGCTCGACGGACGAGTCGACGTAGCGGACGGTGCCGCCCGGCGCGCCTTCTTCGCCCATGACGTGCCAAGGCTCCAGTGCCTGGCGCAGTTCCAGTTTCGAGCCCTCGTATTCGACTTCGCCGCAGAAGGGGAAGCGGAATTCGAGCTGGGCCTTGAACCATTCCGGGCTGACGTCGAAGCCGTTTTCGCGAAGGTCGGCAAGCACGTCGAGGAAATCGGCCCAGACGAAGTGCGGCAGCATGAAGCGGTCGTGCAGGGTCGTGCCCCAGCGGACGAACTTGCCGTCGACCGGGTTGATCCAGAAGCGGGCGATCAGCGCGCGCACCAGCAACTGCTGGGCAAGCGACATGCGAGCGTTCGGCGGCATCTCGAAGCCGCGGAACTCGATGAGGCCGAGCCTTCCGGTCGGGCCGTCGGGCGAAAACAGCTTGTCGATGCAGATCTCGGCGCGGTGGGTGTTGCCGGTGACATCGGTCAAAAGGTTGCGGAACAGCCGGTCGACCAGCCAGGGAAGCGGCTGCTGGCCGCGACCGGGGGCAGCGATCTGCGCCATGGCGATCTCCAGCTCGTACAAGCTGTCGTGACGGGCCTCGTCGATGCGCGGCGCCTGGCTGGTCGGGCCGATGAACATGCCGGAGAAGAGGTAGGACAGCGAAGGGTGGCGCTGCCAGTGGAGGACGACGCTCTTCAAGAGGTCGGGACGGCGGAGGAACGGGCTGTTGTTCGGATTGGCGCTGCCGACGACGACATGGTTGCCGCCGCCGGTGCCGGTATGACGGCCGTCGATCATGAACTTGTCAGCGCCGAGCCGGGTGGCCCGCGCCTCCTCATAGACCGCCGTGGTGATGTCGACGCATTCCTTCCAATTCGAGGCCGGATGAATGTTGACCTCGATGACGCCGGGATCCGGAGCGACGCGGATGACGTTGATACGCTCGTCCGGCGGCGGCGGGTAGCCTTCGATATGAACGGGAAGCTTAAGTTCGGCCGCGGCGTTTTCGGCCGCGGCGATCAACTCCAGATAATCCTCGATGCGCTCGACCGGTGGCATGAAGACGCAGAGCCTGCCGTCGCGCGGCTCGACCGACATGGCGGTGCGCACGGCGCCGCCGATCTCACCGAGCGTCTGTTCGATCCGGCCGCGATTGCTCTCGCCAGCCTGGAAGGAGGCTTCCGGCATGGCGCGGCCAGCCGGCACGAAGACATCGGGCAGCGGTCCGCGCGGGATCGTCGGATCGGCAGGGTGGATATAGGGATAACGTGCCGGGGGAACATAAGGCAGGGTGCCGAGCGGTAGGCGGTAACCGATCGGGCTGTCGCCCGGGACGAGGAAGATCCGGCCGCGGCGGCTGCGCCATTTCTCGCTGATCCAGACGCGGCTTTCGGCCGCCTTGGCGTTCCATGCCTGAACCGGGAGGACGTAACCTGTGGCGACGGTAAGGCCGCGGGCAAAGACCCGGGCGATGCGGTTACGCTCTTCGGGATCCTTCAGCTTCGAATTCGCCGGATCGACGTTTTCGGGAAGATTGCCTTCCTTGATGATCCAGTCGGCTGGATCCTCGTAGGCCGGCTGCACCATGTCGGGCTTGATCGCCAGTTCTCTTGCGATTGCCGTCAGCAGCTTCTCGGCATCCTCGGCGGTAACGCCGGTATCCTTGCCTTCGGCCGCGACCAGATCGAGGTTCTGCCAGACCGGCTTGCCGTCGCGACGCCAGTAGAGCGAGAATGTCCAGCGCGGCAGGCTTTCGCCCGGATACCATTTGCCCTGGCCGTAATGCAGGAAGCCGCCGGGGGCGAAGCGTTCCTGCAGCCTGCGGATCAGGCTGTCGGCCTTTTCGCGCTTGGTCGGGCCAACGGCGGCGGTGTTCCATTCTTCGGACTGGAAATCATCGATCGAAACAAAGGTCGGCTCGCCGCCCATCGTCAGGTGCACGTCCTCGGCCTCGAGGACACGGTCGACCGTCTCGCCGAGTTCGTTGAGCCCCTCCCAGCTTTCGTCGGAGAAAGGCTTGGTGATGCGCGGATGTTCGGCGACGCGCGACACCTTCATGTCGAAGGCGAATTCGGTTTCGGCCTCGCCGAAATAACCGCCGGAGATCGGAGCGGCATTGCGGTAATGCGGGGTGGCGGCAAGCGGGATGTGGCTTTCGCCGGTCAACAGGCCGGAGGTCGGATCGAGGCCGACCCAGCCGGCGCCGGGCAGATAGACCTCGGCCCAGGCATGCAGGTCGGTGAAATCGACTTCGGTGCCGGAGGGGCCGTCGAGCGCCTTCAGATCTGGCGTCAGCTGGATGAGATAGCCGGAGACGAAGCGGGCGGCCAGGCCGAGATGACGAAGGATCTGGACGAGCAGCCAGCTGGTGTCGCGGCAGGAGCCCTTGGCACTTTCCAGGGTTTCCTCTGGCGTCTGCACGCCGGTTTCCATGCGGATGACATAGCCGATCTGCCGCTGCAGGCGGGCATTCAACCCGACGATCATATCGACCGTCGGCTGTCCGGGCGACCAGTCGAGCGTCGGCAGCAGCGCCTTCAGCCGCGGGCCGGCCGGTTCCGGCGTCATATAGATCGACAGATCTTCTTGGATCGTTTCCGGATAGCCGAAGGGCCATTTGGTCGCCTCTTCCTCGACGAAGAAGTCGAAGGGATTATAGACCGTCATGTCGGCGACGAGATCGACCTCGATCTTGAACTCGGTCACCGGGTCCGGGAAAACGTAGCGGGCGAGGTAATTGCCGTAGGGGTCCTGCTGCAGGTTCACGAAGTGGTTTGAAGGCGTGACCTTCAGCGAGTGGCTGAGCACCCTCGTCTTCGAATGCGAGGCAGGTTTCAGCCGGATGATCTGGGGGCCGAGGCGGACCGGCTTGTCATAAGTGTAATGCGTCCGATGATAGATACTGGCTTTGATCGACATATTTCTCTTTTTATCCGGCTCGCATCGTCGTGCGGCGTGCTGTTCCCGAAATCAGTGTGTGCAATGCAGCGAAATAAAGCAAGGAGGGACGAAGGCTTTTAAGCCGCCTTGGCAAAGGTGACGACCGCCTTCAGACCCTTTCCGTTCAGGCCTGGCTCCAGCGTCAGGTCGGCGTTGAAAAGATTGGCGATTTCCTCAACGATCGGCAGGCCGAGGCCAGTGCCTTGCGCACCAGTTTGATTGCCGCGCGAAAAACGCCCGCGCACTGCCTCCAGTTTATTGCGGGGAATGCCGGGGCCGTTGTCCTCGACTTCGAGGCGGATCGTCTCCGTGGCTGCGATGATGCGGACGGTGACCTCCGCCCCTTTGCCGGCATAGGCGATGGCATTTCCGGCAAGGTTGCGGAGCATTTCGCCGATCAGCAGCGGCTCGGCGCGGATCATTGCCGGGCTTTCGCCCTCGAAGCCGAGATCAATGCCGGCGACGGCTGCCGTCGGGATCTGCTCGCCGGTGATTTCCTGGGCGATGGCGGCAAGATCGATGGCGGAGGCGGTCAGCGCCTCCTTGGCGGTAGCGGCGTCGATCTTTGCCATCAGCAGAAGCTGCGCGAGGATGCGTTCGGCATGCGCCACGGCCTGATCCCCCTTGAGCGCTGCCGCCTGGGCCTCCGTAAGCGAGCCGGCGCGGGCGGAAAGGGCGAGCTGAGTGCGGATGATCGCCAGGGGCGTGCGCAGCTGATGGCTGGCATTGCCGGTGAAATGGCGCAGCGCATCGAGCGCCGATTGCAGGCGGACCATGAAGCTGTTCACCGTATCGACCAGCGGCTCGACCTCGCTCGGCACGGTCTGCTCGATCGGGTGCAGGTCATCGGGGCTGCGTTCGCCGATGGCATCGCCGAGTTTGTAGAGCGGGCGCAGAGCCACAGTGACCGAGATCCAGACGATGACGGCGGCACCGGCGATCATGAAGGCGAGGCGCAGTGCCGAGCGCACGAGGATCGCTTGCGCCAGCTGCCGGCGAGCGATGGTGGTTTCGGCGACCGTCACCACGAAGGGCACGGAGCGGATGCCTGTCGAGGCGGAGCGTTCGAGCGTGGCGACGCGGATCGGCTCGCCGCGGAAGGTGTCGTCGGCGAAAGCGGCAGCATTGGCCGGCGTTTTCTTCAGGACCGGCAGCGACTGGTAGCCGGTGATGAATTTGCCCGGCGGACCGTCGACGCGGTAGAAGACGCGGTCCTGCGCGGCCGAGGTCAGCATTTCAAGCGCGACATAGGGGATATCGACCTGCAGCGAGCCGTCCTCGGCAACGACGACACGTTCGGCGATCGCCAGCGCCGAGCCGGCGAGAACACGGTCGGAGACGATGTTCGAGGTCTGCACAGCCTCGCGATAGGTATCGGCAAGCGCCAGCGTGCCGATGACGGCCGTGGAGACGAGCAGCCAGAAGAGCAGCCGGCGCCTGAGGGAATAGGCTGATCTCATGAGGCCTCAGGGAGCTTGTCGAGATAATAGCCGATGCCGCGGGCGGTCTTGACCGTCAGGCCGTGCGGCGAGAGACGTTTCCTCAGGCGGCTGACATATTGCTCGATGGCGTTCGAGGAAATGTCGTCGTCGAAGGCCGTCAACGACTGAATGATCGCCTCCTTGGCGACGACCTTGCCGGCCCGCATGAAAAGAATTTCGAGCAGCCCGAGCTCGCGGGCGGGAATATCGAGCGGTGTGGCGCCGGCCGAAAAAGCGCGGGAATTGAGATCGAAGGAGATGCCGCCAAAACTGACGGTCGCCGAGCGCAGGCCCGCCTGGCGGCGCAGAAGCACGCGCACGCGGGCCTCGAATTCAGCTATGTCGAAAGGTTTGATCAGATAGTCGTCGGCGCCGAGATCGAGGCCCTTCACCCGTTCTTCCGGCGTGCCGCGCGCGGTCAGGATAAGGACGGCCGCCTGGTTCTGCCGGGCGCGCATGGCACGCAACACGTCGAGCCCGTCCATCTCGGGCAGGTTGAGGTCGAGAATGACAAGATCGAAATTTTCCGCGGCGATGACCGCATTGGCGGATGCGCCGTCATGGACGACATCGACGGCATGGCCCGTGCCGCGCAAGATCGCCGACAGGCCGTCGGCCAGCGCGATATTGTCTTCGGTAAGCAGGATGCGCACGGATGTCCCCTGTTTTTCAAGGGAGATTACAGAGGTGAGGGAGCGATGTCACAGCGATTTTGAAGATTGGTGAACGGCCGTGGGAAAGCCGATTTCAGCTCCCGGTCCTTTCGATCCGTTCGCGCTGCATCATTGCGGCGGCCAGCAGTCTCCGGAAGCGGGGATCGTCGCGGATGTTGTCGAGATCGGAATCATTGTTGAACCATTTGATATGGTAGACGGAGCTGTGCGGCAGCAGCCTCTCAAGGAGATCGATCGCCTGGTCGACATCGCCGAGGACGGAATAGACGCAGGCGAGATTATACTGCGCGACGATGTCGTCGGGATCGATGGCGATGGCGCGGGCGGCCCAGTCGCGCGCTCTCTTGGTATCGCCCATATGCGCAAGCGCCAGCGCGCCGCGATGGGCCGGGCCGGAATTTTCCGGATTGAGGTTCAGCGCGCGTTCGGCGCGCAGCAGACCGAGACGCGCCCAGTTTTCCGTATCCAACACACGGCCGAGCGATCGGTAGGCCGACATCAGATGGATCGGCGAGACGTAGTCGTCAGGGCGGATCGCGGCGGCGCGGGTGAAATATTGAACCGATTCGGCAAAGTTGCCGTGCATGAAGAAGAACCGGGCATAATGGAAATTCGCCTCGAACAGGTTCGGGTCGAGCGCCAGGGCACGTTCGAAGGCCGCCGCCGCTCTGTCATCAAAGCCGCTCTGATGCAGGGCCAGACCGTGAGAGGCATGGGCCTCGGGAAGGTCGGGATCAAGTGCCAGCGCGCGGGCGCTCATCTCGAGGATGCGCCGCAGCGGCACGTCGTCAGGAGCCCAGTCGCGGATCGCCGCGTCACAATCGGCGATGCCGGCATAGGCGCGGGCATAATCCGGGTCGAGCTCGACCGCCTTGCAGAACATCCGCCTTGCGAGCTGGAGATAGGATTTGGTCCAGGTGTGGGAGAGCTGGCGGCCGCGGAGATAATAAGTATAGGCCTCGACATTGGCGGTCGGCTCATTGGCGATCGCCTTCTTCTCCTCCGGCAGCAGACGCACCTTCAACTGGCCGACGATCGCATGGGTGATCTCATCCTGGATGGCGAAGATGTCGGTCAGGTCGCGGTCGTAACGTTCGGCCCAGAGGTGATCGCCATTGGCGGTGTCGATCAGCTGGCCGGAAATGCGAACGCGATTGCCGAAAATGCGCACACTTCCCTCGAGCACGTAGCGCACGCCAAGTTCCTGGGCGAGCCGTTTCACCTTCACCGATATGCCCTTGTAGGTGAAGATGGTATTGCGCGGCACCACGTGCAGGCTGGAGATCTTGGAGAGATCGGTGATGATGTCTTCGGTGATGCCGTCGGAGAAATAGTCCTGGTCGGCATCGCCGCTCATATTGGTAAAGGGCAGCACGGCGATGAAGCAGGTATTGCGGTTCTGCGCGACCAATTTCGCCGAGGAGGGCGGCGCCAGGGTGACGGTATAGACCTGAACCGGCTGCCGGATGTTCTTGAGCATATGCTCGCCGATGAACTCGAAGCCGAGATTGAGGCGCGCGCCGACCTGATCGCGTACCGAGGCCGAGACGGCGATGCCGCCCGGCGCTGCGATACGCTCAAGCCTGGCGGCAAGATTGACGCCGTCTCCGAAGATATCGCCGTCCTCGACCACGACATCACCGAGATTGATGCCGATACGAAATTCGACGCGTTCGTCCTTGGGCACGTTCTCGTTGCGGGCCGCCATGCTGCGCTGGATTTCGGCAGCACAGGCGACGGCATTCACAACGCTCTGGAATTCGGCAAGGATGCCGTCGCCGGTAAGTTTGACGATCCGGCCCTTGTAGTCCGAAATCCGAATGTCGACCAGTTCGCAGCGGTGGCGGTTCAGCGCCTGCAGCGTGCCGGCCTCATCAATGCCCATCAGTCGGCTATAGCCAACGACATCCGCAGCGAGAATAGCGCTCAGTCGTCGTTCCATGACCCCTCCCATGGATCTTCCCAGAATAGTCCTAGCTTTTTATAGAGTTTTTGTCGCGTAAAGTCGTCCCACGAATAACAAAATTCGGGCGGTTTCGACGGTTTGACACGGCAGCGCGACCATATAGCGTCGCCGATCTTCATCAATACTCTGAATGGGTGAAGGATGGCGTTCGACGCTAATCCTTTGTGGTGAAATGGCGATCATGATCGGAGAAAGCGGAGTGATGTGCTTTGGACGATGCTTCGGGGTCGGTATTCGATCGAGTGGCCCTTGATCGGTTTGGAGGCGTGAACCATGTGCACGGCCGGGAGGAAGATGGCCAGGGTATGCAACACCGTCGACAATGTGATTCGCGGTTGCTGCGAGACCGGCGCCGGCTATTGTGGGCGGCGTTTGTGCGCGACGGAGATTTTGAATGACAGGTTCGGCCCGGCATTTTCTGGAGTTTCATGATATTCCGGAGGCCGGGCTTCGATCGATTGTCGCTCGCGCGGGCAAGCTCGCCGAAGCCTGGGATGAGCGTGCAATGCCGCAGAGCCTTACGGGAAAACGCGTCGCGCTGATTGTCGACGACGGCGGCTGGCGCAATACGAGTGCCTTCGATCTCGGCGTCCAGGCGATGGGCGGTATCTGCGTGCATGTGCCGATCGGCTTCAATACCAGGGAGGAAACCGGCGATCTTGCGGGTTATCTCGGCAACTGGTTCGACATGCTGGTGATCCGCACGAAGGAGCTTAATACATTGAAGGCGGTGGCGATAGCCGCGCCGGTGCCTGTCATCAATGCACGCACACGCTCCAACCATCCTTGCGAGACGCTCGGTGATCTTGCCTATATTATGAGCCGGCGCGGCTCGATCGACGGGTTGAAGGTCGTTGGCGTGGCGGCGGACGCAAATATCCTCCGCTCCTGGGTCGAGGCGTCGATCGCATTGCCGATCAAGGTGGTGCAGGTCTATCCCGAACGCTGGCACATAAGTGATGCGGCCCTGCTCAACGAGCGGTTTCGCGCGAGCACCGATATGGGCGAGCTATCGGATGCAGGCGTCGTCATCACCGATTCATGGCCGGGGATTCCGTCTCGGAGGCGCTCGCCGGCTACCGGATCGGGACCGATATTCTCGACCGCTTGCCAGAGGATGCGATCTTCCTGCCGTGTCCACCGGTGACACGCGGCCAGGAGGTGACGGCGGAGGCGATGGAGCATTCGCTTTGCCAAAGTCGCGCCGCCAAGGCCTTCCTGCTGCACGCACAAAATGCGCTGATGGAATGGGTCGTCGCCTAGCTCCACCGCCCTTGCTCCCCTCGGCATGCTGAGGCATTGTTGCGGCATGAGGAGAGTTTTCATCTTGCTGCTGGCGTTCTGGCCGGGCTTTGCGCTGGCCGATCAGGCTTTCTATGCGGCGAAATCCGGCAATGCGGATGCGCCGGTATTGACGGTTTATTCCTCGCTCGACGAGCCGTTGGCGCAGCCGATGATCCGGGGTTTCCAGGAAGCCAATCCCGACGTCGCGGTCAAATACGAGGACATGCTGACCGGCGATATCTACGACCGGATCGTCCGTGAGACGGATGCCGGCAAGAAGACGGCGGACTTTGCCTTTTCCTCGGCGATGGACTTGCAGGTGAAGCTGTCCAATGACGGATATGCGCAGGTCAGCAACCTGCCGATGAGTGCTGCATGGCCGAAATGGGCGAACTGGCGCAACACCGCCTATGCGCTGACCTTCGAGCCGGCGGTGTTCGTCTATCACAAGCCGAGTTTTGTGCATGAGCCGGTGCCGAGCTCGCGGGCGGAATTCGTCGGTTACCTGACCCGCAAGGGCAACGAGGTCTATGGGCGGATCGGCACCTACGATATCGAGCGCTCCGGCGTCGGTTTTCTGTTCATGGCGCGTGACCAGGAGCAGTTCGGCGATATCTGGTCGGTGATCGGAGCGATGGGGGCTGCCGGCGTCAAGCTCTATTCGACGAGTTCGGCGATCCTGGAGCGTGTTGCCGACGGGCGCTTCGTGCTCGGCTACAATATTCTCGGCTCCTACGCGGCCGACTGGGCCTCGCGCTATCCGGATGTCGGCATCGTACTGCCGAAGGACTATACCGTGGTAATGTCGCGGATCGGGCTGGTGCCGCAGGCGGCGGCCGAGCCGGAGCTCGGCCGGCGCTATCTCACCTTCTTCATGTCGAGGGAAGGGCAGACGATCATGGCGCGCGAGCTGCAGATCCCAGCCGTCAGCCCCGAGGTGGCTGGCGAAAATACCGCCAATACGCTGCAGGAACTGCTCGGCGCCCAACTGCGGCCGGTGCCGGTCAGCCCCGGGCTGATGGTCTATCTCGACCAGGTGAAACGGGCGCGGCTGATCGCACACTGGAACGAGGTGTTGCGGGCGCAGTGAAGCGTTTCAGGGGTCGGCCGCTCCACACAGAGGACCCCAGTTTAGACCGGCGCCCGGCAATTACGGCAAAAAAGTGGCCCCTTCTCCTGGATATCTCACCGATGTCAGCTAAATGACAGCTTGTTGTGGTGGCTTTGGCTACTTCTTCTCCGTGGAGGCGGAGAGCTGAAGCCTTGGGAGGTATTCTGCTCGTCATTCAGGACGCTTGCGTCCGCTGGCCAGCCGTTCCTCCCGATTCCTAAAGAATAACAGGCGGTTTGCTCAGCCGCCCACGGAGGACACATCGTGAAGCACACATTCATCGCAACCCTTCTTGCCGCGACCATCGCGCTGCCGGCCTATGCGGCCGACTACACCATCATCGCGCCGGCTGCGCCCGGCGGCGGCTGGGACCAGACGGCCCGTTCGCTGCAGACGGCGCTGCAGCAGGAGAAGATCGCCGGCAACGTGCAGGTCCAGAATGTTCCGGGCGCCGGTGGCACCATCGGTCTGGCACAGTTCAGCAGCCAGGCTGCCGGCAATCCGAATTCGCTGATCGTCGGCGGCTATGTCATGGTCGGCGCGATCCTCACCAACAAGTCGCCGGTGACGCTCAAGGACGTCACGCCGATCGCGCGTCTGACCGGTGAATATGAAGCCGTCGTCGTTCCTGCCTCTTCCGAGATCAAGACGATGGCCGATCTGGTTGCGGCGCTGAAGAAGGATCCGGGCGCGGTTTCCTGGGGCGGCGGTTCGGCCGGCGGCACCGACCACATCACGGTCGGCCTGATCGCCAAGGCTTCCGGCGTCGATCCGACGAAGATCAACTACGTTGCCTTCTCCGGCGGCGGTGAAGCGCTCGCCGCCATTCTCGGCGGCCAGGTCACAGCCGGCGTCTCGAGCTACAGCGAGTTCGAATCGCAGGTGAAATCCGGCACGCTCCGTCTTCTCGCCGTCTCCAGCGACAAGCGCATCGACGGCGTCGATGCCCCGACGCTGAAGGAAGCCGGCACCGACGTCACCATCCAGAACTGGCGCATGGTTGCCGCAGCCCCGGGCTTGTCGGCAGAGCAGGTGGCAGGCGTCACCGCCGATTTCGAGAAGCTGCATAGCTCGGCCACTTGGCAGGAAACTCTGAAGACCAAGGGCTGGGCCGACACCTATCTGTCAGGCGACGCCTTCAAGGCGCAGCTCGAAAAGGATGTCTCCGCCACCGAAGGCATTCTCAAAGATATCGGACTTGTTCAATGAGCGAGGATAACACCTCCTCGGCAACCACACGCCGCCCTGATTGGGCGGCGTTCATCATTGCCGTTTTCCTCTTCGTCGTCGCCGGCGTAATGGCCTGGGATGCCTCGCATCTGAAGACGATCGCGCAATACGACCGCATCGGCCCGGCGACGGTGCCTCAAGTGGTGGCGTTCGGCCTCTTCTGTCTCGGGGTCTGGACCGTCGCCGAAGCCTGGCGCGGCGAGTTTCCGGAGCGCGACCGGCAGGAAGTGGCGCCCGTCATCTGGATCGTCGCTGGTCTTGCCGGCCAGATGCTGCTGCTGCGTGTCGCCGGTTTCTCGATTGCCACCGGCATCCTCTTCGCACTGACGGCTCGCGGTTTCGGCAAACGCAAGCTCTGGTTCTCGCTGCCGCTTGGCATCGTCCTCAGCTTCGTCGTCTGGGCGATTTTCTCGCAGCTGCTGCAGTTGACGCTGCCGGCCGGCCCGCTCGAACATCTGTTCTTCTGATCGCGCGGACGCGCTGTCAGCTCTTTTGATTTTACGCGGCGCCTGACCTCGAAATTACATGGTCGGGAACGCTGCTTGGGACACCAAGATGAGCACATTCGAATTCCTATGGCAGGGTATCCTGGTTGCGATGCAGCCGATGAACCTGGTTTATGCGCTGGTCGGCGTGACGCTCGGCACCGCCGTCGGCGTGCTGCCCGGCATCGGCCCGGCACTCACCGTGGCGCTGCTGTTGCCCGTCACCTACAAGCTCGATCCCGGCGGCTCGCTGATCATGTTCGCCGGCATCTATTATGGTGGCATGTATGGCGGCTCGACGACCTCGATCCTGCTCAACACGCCGGGTGAAAGCGCCTCGATCGTCACGGCGCTCGAGGGCAACAAGATGGCGCGCGCCGGGCGCGGCGGACCGGCGCTGGCGACAGCGGCGATCGGCTCCTTCGTCGCCGGCCTGATTGCGACGCTGGGGCTCGCCTTCATTGCTCCTTATATTGTCAAGCTGGCGCTGGTCTTCGGGCCGCGCGAATATTTCGCGCTGATGGTGCTTGCCTTCGTCACCGTCTCCTCGGCCTTCGGCGATTCAGCCCTTAGGGGTTTGACGGCGCTGTTCATCGGCTTCGCGCTCGCCATGGTCGGCATCGACCAGCAGACGGGGCAGGCGCGGCTTTCCTTCGGCATTCCCGACCTGCTCGACGGTGTCGAGGTGACGACGCTTGCGGTGGCGATGTTTGCGATCGGCGAGACGCTTTATATCGCCGCGCAGGGCAACCGCATCGCCGAGAAGGTCGAGGCGGTCAAGGGTTCGTTGTGGATGACGGCTGAGGACTGGGCGCGGTCCTGGAAGCCCTGGCTGCGCGGCACCTTGATCGGCTTTCCGATCGGCGCGATGCCGGCGGGCGGCGCTGAAATCGGCACTTTCCTCTCCTATGCCACCGAAAAGCGGCTGGCGAAGAACCCGGAGGAGTTCGGCCATGGCGCGATCGAAGGCGTGGCCGGTCCAGAGGCTGCCAACAACGCGTCGGCCGCTGGCACGCTGGTGCCGCTTCTGACCCTCGGCCTGCCGACGACGGCAACCGCGGCCATCATGCTTGCCGGCTTCCAGCAATACGGCTTGCAGCCGGGGCCGCTGCTGTTTGCCACCAATCCGCAGCTCGTCTGGGGGCTGATTGCCAGCCTGCTCATCGCCAATGCGATGCTGCTGGTCTTGAACCTGCCGATGATCGGGCTCTGGGTAAAGCTGCTGACGATTCCGAAGCCTTGGCTTTACGCGGGCATCCTGCTGTTTGCGACACTTGGGACGATCGGCGCCAATCCGTCGGTGTTCGAACTCGGCATGCTGCTCGCCTTCGGCTTGCTCGGCTATCTCATGCGGCTCTTCGGCTATCCGATTGCGCCTGCCGTCGTCGGCCTGATCCTCGGGCCGCTGGCCGAGCAGCAGCTGCGCCGTGCGCTGGCGATCAGCCAAGGCGACGTCACGACGCTGGTGATGTCGCCGATCGCCGCCGGACTGCTGATCGTTGCGGCGGCCGCCTTTCTCATCCCGCTGATCCTGCGGATTCGCGGTCGCGGCCAGGTGCTGTCGCAGCTGGCTGCAAACGAAGACTAAAAAGACGACATTACCCCTCCCTCAAGGCTGGCCATGGAAACATGCGCCGGCCTTCTGTTTTTGCATGGCTGCGGTGATTTTCTGAGCATTGTGGGGCGACCTGCGCGATATCATCTATAAGGGGTCAATCAAAACAAGAGGAAATGGACAATGTCCGCCATCCGCAATTCAGTCCGCACAGGTTTCTTCGGTCGCGCATTTGCAGTGCTTGGCGCCGCAAATGCTGTCAGCGCCGCCGTTGAAGCCGGCCGCCGGCCGCGTGCCAGCGACCTGAGGGAACTCGGCATCAACCCGGTCTCCTTCGGTCATGTTTCCCGCTAACAAGCTGGAAGCGATGCATGAATGAATTAGCCCGCAACCGATTGGTCGCGGGCTTTATTTTTGTCCAAAGGGAAGGCCGCAACGCCAAGCGCTGCGACTCTGTTTCTAAATGCATTGCAATCGTCAGGCGTGAAGCTCTTTCTGCCGGTTGGCATGATCCTCCACCCGCTCGCGCCTGTTGTGGCGAATGGAAGACCAGAGCGACAGACCGATCAGCGTCGCGCCGCCGAGCCCGGTGATAACCTCGGGGATGTGCACCAGGGTCTGCGCATACATGATTACCGAGAGGATCAGGATGGCGTAGAAGGCGCCGTGCTCGAGATAGCGGTATTCGGCAAGTGTCCCCTTCTCCACCAGCATGATCGTCATCGAGCGCACATACATGGCGCCGATACCGAGGCCGATCGCAATGACGAAGAGGTTCTGCGTCAATGCAAAGGCGCCGATGACGCCGTCGAAGGAGAAGCTGGCATCCAGCACCTCGAGGTAGATGAAGGCGCCGAGGCCGCCCTTGACGGCAGCACTCATCGTCTGTTGCGAGGCATCGAGCAGTTCACCCACCACCTCGACCGCCAGGAATGTGAGCAGCCCGTAGATGGCGCAATGGACAAAGACGCTCGCCTGCTCGCCGCCGATCAGCCAGGAGAAAACCAGCATCAGCGCCAGAACGAAAGCGATCTCGATGCCCCTGATGGTGGCTGAGCGCGCCATCACTTTTTCCAGGCCTCGGAACCAATGGATTTTCTTCTCGTGGTCGAAGAAGTAGCTGAGGCCGACCATCATCAGGAAGGTGCCGCCGAAGGCTGCGATCGGCAGATGCGCGTCATTCATGATGCGGGCATATTCTTCCGGCTCACGGGCCGCAAGCACAAGCGCATCCCAGGGGCCGATCCGTGCCGCGATCGCAACGATCGCCAGCGGAAAGACAATGCGCATGCCGAAGACGGCGATGATGATGCCCCAGGTGAGGAATCGCTTCTGCCAGGCCGGTGTCATCTCCTTCAGCTTGTTGGCGTTGACGATGGCATTGTCAAATGAGAGCGAGATCTCAAGGACCGCAAGCACGGTGCAGATGAAGAAGACGGTCGCCATGCCGCCGATCGTGCCTGTCGTCTGCCAGCCGAGCACGGCGCCGAGAAGTAGGCCGAGGGCAGTGACGATGAAGGCCCAGCGGAAATAGCTGAGCGAGGAGTGGTGGGTCGCGGGCTGGTTCATGGCCGCACCTCGCGGCCGCAAATCATGGTGGAGAGGGAGGAGCGCGGCATGCCACAACGGGCATGCGGATAAGGCATGGTGATCTTGTTCATCGATGAAAAATCCGCCGGCTAAGCTGCAGGCGGTACCGACATCACGAGAGCGCCGTAAAAACTCTCGCCAGAGGGGCCCGGCACCAAAATTACCCGCAGCCGATGTCTGGAAGGCTGGGGACAGGCCATAGGTAATCAACTTCGCGAGGCAGTCAAGGCCGGCGGCCGCACGGAGACGAAGTGTTTTTTGGAACCATCCCGGTGCCTGCTCGTTAGACACTGGTTGAGCTTAAAAAGGAGGCCGATGATGCACACTTCGACCCATGTTCCCGACAAACGCACGGAGGCGTCCGACCGCATGAAGCGGGCGAAGCCGAACCGCATGCAGAAGGCGCAGGTGCTGCCGCCGCATCATGTCGACCTGACTCTGACCCCGGGCGTCTACCACGACATTCACGTGCCAGCCCACGTTACCGGTGCGGATCTTTCCAAGGGTGGTCCCGACATCAAGGGTAATGCAGAAAGCAAGAAATAACCGGCATTGCGCAAGCCTGCTTGGCGCGGCTTACCGCAGAATTGAAACAGGGTGAGAAACAATATGACGATCAACTTTGTGCCCCGCGAGATTTTTATCAGGCACGAAAACGAATGGCAGGCCGTGCGCGAGGCGGCGGAAGAGCGCATTGATATCGGCAAACGCCAGAAGCCGCTTACCGCCTCCGGCGGCCCGGCGCCGGTTGGGACAAGCGATGCTCCGGCCGCACGCTCCGAATGACGAAACAGACAGGCGCAATGATATACGCCCGGCATATGCCGGGCGTTTCGTTTTCTACTGCTCTTTGTCCCGATCGGCGCGCCGGGCGGAATTGTAGCCGAATCGGTGTTCGAGCTTGCCGAAGGCGAAGAGCACGCAAATGGCAGCCAACGTCGTGAAGAAGGCGATCGGCCAATATCCGAAACCCATGGCAAGGCCGATCGCGCCGGAAAGCCACATGCCGGCCCCCGTCGTCAGCCCGTGCACCCGGCCCCTGGCAAAGACGATCATGCCGGCGGCAAGGAAGGCGACGCCGGCGGTCACGGCTTCGATGACGCGCAGCGGGTCGATCCGCACCTGCTCGTCATCGGCAAACCCCGGCATGTGCACCGCCTCGATCGAAATGATGGCGAAGAGGGCAGCGGCAAGACTGATCAGAATATGGGTGCGGAAGCCTGCCGGGCGGTCGCGTGCCTCACGCTCGAAGCCTATCAACCCGCCGAAGACGATGGCACCGAGCAGGCGGGCAAAGATGATGGGATAGTGGATACGCGACGCCGGTATCATGTCGGCGATGATCAGATCCATGGATTTTCCTACAACGGATGAATTTTTCGCTGGCTAACGTCTGAGCGCTAGATTTGTTCGGCTTTTTTCACTCATTCGCGTGGATTCCACGCAGCGCTTCTCCCAAGCCGGCTGGTATTCGCATGAAAGATCGGCGAACCCGGCATCGTCGTGCCGCGGCGCCAACCTTTCAGAAAGGATTGGGCGGCGATAATCCCGGCCTCACGGGATTCGGACAGATGGCCAAGACAGCGACACGCGGCCGCCGCAAGGCGCCGGCGAGAGGAAAGAGCAAAGCGCGCAGCAGCGGTGGCGGATTGCTGCCCTGGGCGGTGATCGGCATTGCCGCGATCGGCGGCATCGTCGCCCATGACCATTGGAGGAGCATCCAGCCGATGTTTGCCCGGCAATCGGCGCCGGTGGCGCGCGAAACGGCGGAGCGTAGACCTGCCGCCAGGAAGGACGTGCCGCCGAAGCAGGTGGCGCTTGCCACACCCACGCCGAAAGCCGTACCGCCGGCGCCGCAATCGCAGCTGCTGCCGCCGGCGACCATCCCGACGCCAGCCGTCCAGCCGGGCAAGGCGGTGCCGTCTCCACTTACCCCCGCCAATCCGGAAACCGGGACAATCGCTTTTGGTTATTGCGGGCAAGGCGCCCATATCAACTGCGTCGGCGATGGCGGCGTCTTCTGGTACAAGGGGGAGAAGATCGTGATCGCCGATATGGCAAGCCCGGTCGTCTACCAGGCGCGATGTGACGGCGAACGTAGGGTGGCCTTTGCCGCAAAGTCTCGGCTGCTGGCCCTTCTGAACGCCGGTCCCTTCACCATAAATGCTGCGGGCAAGGCTGAGCCATCCGGAGCGCCGCGTGTTGTCTCGCGCGACGGGCGCTCGTTCGGCGCGCAGCTGATCAATGAAGGGCTGGCGCGCAAGCCAGGCGCTGCCGGCGGTGCGTGGTGCGCCTGACGGCTAGAACATTTTCACACAATCCCGGACGCTAAACCGCTGCGCCCTTTTGCCGGGATTGCTCTACTTTCCCTTTTTCACCAGCTTGCCGCCGGTGCGGAAGCTGCCGGTAAACGAGGAATCCTTGCTTTCGGCCGTACATTCGATCGCAATCGGCTTGCCGGCATAGGGATTGCCGAAGGTGCAGAAGCCAGCGACCTTAACCTCCCCGGTCATCTTATTGCCGACGCCTGTGGTGACGAGGCTGAGCGGCAGGCGGGCATTGCCGTTGGAAGCGGGCTTGATGCCGCTGCCATCGCCCTGAAAGCCGAGCGCCTTGCCGTCCGACGTGAAGATGAAGGTCACCAGGCCATTGACCAGCGTGACGCTGGCGAGTTCGTTCTTGCAGCCCTTGGTGGCGTCGAACTTGGCGACGACAAGCTTGGCGCATTTGCCGGAGAGCGTGATGACGCCGGGCGCGCCTGGAAACGTCTCGGCAGGAGACGCTGGCGCTGCAGCGGCCGGCAAGGCGAGGGCGGCGGAAAAAATTGCGGCGGCAACAGGCGCGGATAATTTCATTTCGATCTCAAACCCCATGTGCTGGCGAGGCGAATCACCACCTCATCCTCGGTTCGGCCATGGCACGGCTCTGTGTCCGAAATTTGGTTCTGTTGTTCCCCGAGGCGGAAAGTTTCCATCGGCGGCCGGGCTGGCTCGGGAAGCGGTCACAAGGGTCGGCGATGGGTTGGGATGCGGAGCATCGACAACGAACAGATGCGGCATGGCGGTGGCAAGGCGCTGATAGAGCGCCTGCCGTCTTGGACACATTCTGGTCAAGGGGAATGGGCCTGAGGCAGGGAAGTCCAGGCCCATTCTTTCCCGATCGGAGGTCAGTCGGATCAGGAATTTGTAGCTGCCGGCACACAGCGCCGTAGCAAGTCGCCAGCAGCCCTTTTATTAGAACGCGCGCTGCAGGCGGAAGTAGCCCGAGGTTACGTCAGCAGCATTGTCCGGATCGAGGTACTGAACCGAGACCTTGGCTGCGAGGTTGTCGACGATCTGGTAGTCGATCGTTACGCCGGCCTTCCAGGCGCTGACGTCGTCGTTGAACTCGCCGGCAGTGACACCGTAGTTGTCGTAGTACTGAACAGCCGGGGTGATCTTCAGCTTGTCAGTCGCCTTGATGGCGTATTCGGCAGCGATTGCCCATTCAGCCTTGTTGTAATAGGCGTTCGGGTTCGTTGCGTAGACAACTGCGAGGCCGAGCGTGCCCGGGCCGACAGCAACCGTACCCATGGCCCGGATGGCGCCTTCTTCGTTGTCGGTGTCGTAACCGGCAGTGATCTGGTAGCTGAAGGCACCGGCCTTGCCGCCGAGACCGACGGCAACGCCGACGTTGTTTGCGGTTTCGCCGTTGTAGAACGGGCTGTCTTCCAGCTCGTCGACGCTGATGCCGGCGTAGAAGGCGTCGGTTTCGTACTGATAACGGATGGAGTTATGCAGCGTGACCGGCGAGCCGATGTCGTCGGTTTCGCCGGAGAGGCCGTCGTCCCACCAGCTGTAGAACAGACCAGCGCGGAAGCCGGCGATGTCGAGGTAAGCGGAGTCGAGCTGAGCCTTCTGGGCAGAGGCGTTGTCAGCATTGAACTGCATGACGATGACGCCGGTCAGCGGACCGTATTCGGTGTCGCTCTTGGCGGTGAACTGAACCTGGCCGCGCGTACGGGCGTCCCAATCCGAGTCGTTGGCGACAGAACCGCCGCCGCTGGCGCCGATCGAGCTGGCGTTCGGAGCGACGTCAACCTGGAAACGGATATAGCCGTTGATCTTGAGGCAGGTTTCGGTGCCCGGGATGTAGAAATAGCCGGTGCCGTAAGCGTCGCAGACGCGAACATATTCAACCGGTTCCGGCTCGGCAGCAACGATAGCGTCAGCAGCCTGGGCGCCGGATACTGCTGCGAGAGCAGCAGCGGAGCCGAGAAGAAGGCTCTTGATGTTCATGGAATAACCTCCAGTTCAGATGCAAGAGGATGAAGACCGTTGCCATCGGCAGTCCCTACGGATCTTCACCCCGTGTGAGCGAAGCGGCGCCTTTTGGCTTGGCGCCTGCCTCGCCGCGGAACTTACATAGGGGATGCTGCGCCGCAACAACGATATCAATCATGACAGCAGGCCGGCATGGTTATGTTGCTGAAATAACACGCGTTTTGTCACAAACTCGTCATCTGTCCGTCACAAACAACGAAGGGCTGAGGGCTCGTGAGTGGTATGCAATTGATGCTCGAATGAGCGCGTTCTCATATGCGAGCGCAGATAATCGCAATCTGCGTGAATCGGCTCAACCTGACCAGCGCGCTTTGTGCGGACGTGCGGATGTCGGGCTCAAAGTCTCACTGGCAGCGGACCAGCGATCGACGCTATGTCGCATGCGCCAGAAGCGACGAAGATCCGGCATCGGCAGTGGTAAAGAAGATAACCGGGAACAATTCACCAATCAGCGGTTTGGCGAAAACCCCTCGTGGGGCAAGGAGATCGGATGGTGGGCGTGACAGGGATTGAACCTGTGACCCCTACGATGTCAACGTAGTGCTCTCCCGCTGAGCTACACGCCCATCCGATGGCGGCGCATAGATCACAAAACCTTCGGAGCCGTCAATAGGCTTTTTTCAGTTTTGTGACACGCCACCCGGCAAGCCTTATGCGGCAAGCATTTTGTTGACCTCGTCGACGAGATCGCGCAGGTGGAAAGGCTTAGAAAGGACCTTGGCATCCTTCGGCGCCTTCGAATCAGGGTTCAGCGCCACGGCCGCAAAGCCGGTGATGAACATCACCTTCAGGTCGGGGTCGAGTTCGGTGGCGCGGCGCGCCAGCTCGATGCCGTCCATCTCGGGCATGACGATATCGGTCAGCAGCAGGGAAAACGGCTCCTCGCGCAGCCGGTCGTAGGCGCTGGCGCCATTGTCATAGGAAAGGACCTTGTAACCGGCCTTTTCGAGCGCTTTCACCAGGAAGCGGCGCATGTCGTTGTCGTCTTCTGCGAGAAGTATCTTCTGAGTCATCAATCCAGACCGCTGATCAATAAGTTTTGGTGGGCTGCCAAGCGTTTACACTAGTCTTGACCCGGTAAACAACCGGTGAATTGCCTGTGCGCGGCCGCATCCCTCCTACATAGTATGGACTTGGGGCCGGGCAACTGGCAACATGGGCACAGCAGCCAGTTCATGACATGGTAAAGAGGGCCGAAAGTGCCGGAGATACGCGAATACGAGCTTTTTGAGGTTCATGAGCCCGTGTCGCAGACCATTCCCTTCGTCTACAACTCCCCGCATAGCGGCCGTATTTATCCACCGGAATTTATCGCCCAGTCCAGGCTCGAGGGCATCGCCATCCGCCGTTCCGAGGATCATTATGTCGACGAGCTCTTCGGCTCGGCCGTGGCACTCGGCGCACCGCTTCTCGCCGCCAACTTTCCGCGCGCCTATCTCGACGTCAATCGCGAGCCCTACGAGCTCGACCCGCGGATGTTCGACGGGCTACTGCCGCCCTATGCCAATGTCAATTCGCTGCGGGTCGCCGGCGGGCTCGGCACCATTCCGCGTATCGTCGCCGAGAACATGGAGATCTATGCGCGGCGGCTGCCGGTGCAGGAGGGGCTCGACCGGGTCGAAGCGGTCTACAAGCCCTATCATGCGACGCTACGGCGGCTGATCGCGCGGACGCATGTGCAGTTCGGCTTCGGCGTGCTGATCGACTGCCACTCGATGCCCGGCAATGTGCGTGTCGCCGGCTATACCGCACGGCCCGATTTCATCATCGGCGATCGCTACGGCACCAGTGCATCGGCTGAACTTTCGCGCGCCGCCATCGCCATCCTCGAGGAAATGGGTTTCGCGGCAATCCGCAACAAGCCCTATGCCGGCGGCTTCATCACCGAACATTACGGCCGGCCCTCGCGCGGGCTGCATGCGCTGCAGATCGAAGTGAACCGGGCGATCTATGTCGACGAGGTGACGCTGGAAAAACGCGCTGACTTCGCCGCGGTGGCCGAGGCGGTCACGGGTTTCATGCAGCAGATGGCGGATTATGTCGAGAAATTCGCCGGCGATCGGGCGCTGGCCGCCGAATAGCTCAGTCGATTTCACCGACATTATCCGGCCGGTCTTCGCCGCCAAAAAAACCGCGCTTGTAAGCGCGGCTAAGTCTAGGGAGGAAACACCCAAGGAGGGTATTTACAGTCATAAGACTGTACGAAGGAGACTACTATTGCGTTGCACAAATGTCAAGCAATATATTGCGCTGCGATATCTTTGGGCAGTTCGGCCGAACGGCTCCCGTTTGCATTCCCGCTGCTTTTCGCTATGAAAGCACCACGCCCGCCAGCAAACGGATCGACCATGCTTCCTGACCGCTCGTTCTTCAACCGTCTGGCGGAGGCCGCCAAGGCCGAGACGCTGCCGCGTTTCCGCTCGGGCCTCGACGTCACCAACAAGCTTTCCTCCGGATTCGATCCGGTGACGGAGGGTGACCGGGCGGCCGAACTTGCCATCCGGGCCCTGATCGAAGAGAGTTTTCCCGACCATGGCATTCTCGGCGAGGAGCACGGTAATATCGGGCTCGACCGCGACTATGTCTGGGTGATCGATCCGATCGACGGCACGCGCGCCTTCATATCAGGCCTGCCGGTGTGGGGGACGCTGATCGGTCTGCAGAAAGAGGGCCGAGCGATCATGGGCATGATCGAACAGCCCTTTACCGGCGAGCGTTATTTCGCCGATCAGAATGGTTCGATCTATAGCGGGCCGGAGGGCGAACGGCGGCTGACGACGCGCCAGTGCGAGACGCTTTCGAACGCCATCCTGTTCACCACCTCGCCGCATCTCTTCGCCGGCACGGAGATGGAAAAATACCGGGAGATCGAGGGCCAGGTGCGGCTCTTCCGCTATGGATGCGACTGCTATGCCTATGCGCTGCTTGCCGCCGGCCATATCGATCTCGTCATCGAAAACAGTCTGAAGCCCTATGACGTCGGCGGTATCATTCCGGTCATCGAAGGGGCGGGCGGCATCATCACCACCTGGGACGGCGGGCGGCCTGAGAACGGCGGCTCGATCATCGCCGCCGGCAGCCGGGCCGTCTACGAGCAGGCGATCGCCATCCTGCAGCGTTGATCCGGATCCGCAGGGCTAAACCCATTCATGTGCCGAGGGCGGCGACATCCTGGTTTTCCTCGGCGTCACTGCCGGGAATGAAGGCGTGGAAGGCGGCAAGGGCGGCCGCGCGGTAGGTATCCCGTTCCTGGAGAATCTCGTGGCGGGCGCCGTTGATCGGGATCAGCTGGCCGGCGCGGAAATAACGCGAGAGCCGCTCCTGCGCTGTGTAGGGCACGACACCGTCACGCGTCGGAGCGATGACGATGGTCGGGATGGTGATGGAGAAGAGATGGTAGGGCGAGGTGACCCGGTCCATCGTGCGGAAAGCCTCGGTCAGCCAGCGGGCCGTCGGCGGCCCGAGCGTCAGCTCGGGATGCGCCTTCATCATCGCGACATTGCGCTCAAAGCGGGTTTCGTCCGAGGTCAGCGGGTTGTCGCGGAAATCCGGTTCCTTCAGCTTCGAGGTCAGCGGCAAGGAACCAAGACCGATTGCCGTCAACGCGCCGGCCAGGGCGCGGATGACGCGGGGCGAGGCCGACTGGCCGGTCAGGCCGATAAAGGGCGCCGACAGCACCATGCGATCGATACGGGTGTTGAGATAGGGCGCGGCCGAGAGCGCGATCAACCCGCCTGTGGAATGAGCGAGCAGGTAGAAGGGCAGGCGGGTATCCGGCAGCACCACCTTTTCGAGGAAGGTGTCGAGATCACGTTCGTAATCGCCGAAGCGGCGGATGTGGCCGTGGTTGCGCCGCTTCAGGAGCCGTCCAGAACCGCCCTGGCCGCGCATATCGAAGGTGGCGACCCAGAGACCTTTGGCCGTCAGGTCGCGGATCGTCTCGAAATATTTCTCAATATATTCGTTGCGGCCGTGCAGGATGACGACCGTGCCCTTGGCGACCTGGGCGCCGGAGCGAAAAACGGCATAACGCAGCCGGTGGCCGTCATGGGTTTCGAAGAACCCTTCCGTGCGGTTTTCCGGGGCGGGATTGTCGGGCGTCGAATAGAGAACCTGATCCATGACTTTGCCAATGCGCCGCTGCTGAGTGCTTCGCATCAGGGATAACGCATGGCACCCGGCTTGGAAAGCGGCGGCGTCCGCAAGTCTGCAAAGCGCGAAAAGGGCCGGCAGGAGCATGAGGGTGCTCACAGCCGGCCGAGTTTGAGGCTGAAGAAGAAGGGACGATGCACTTCAGCCATCGGGACCAGATTCACCCGACGCTGCGATCTCTAGGCGCCGGCGCCTGAATGCGCTCCGAACCGGCCGTTCATGCGGGGTTCACGGGCCGGCCGGGCAATTTCGGGAGGGTCTTGAACTCGTCAAATCCCATCACCATCTCCTTTTTGCGGGTGCCGAAGAGGGCCCGCGCAACCGTCCCGAGACCGCCAAAGATGGGGTTTCAGGGGCATTTTATCGCAACACGTCGCTTCCACAGGAGGACATCATGCGTCACGTAGACTTCTCTCCGCTCTATCGCTCGACCGTCGGTTTCGACCGGCTCTTCACCATGCTCGACAGCCTCGCCCAGCCGGAGCAGGCCCAGACCTATCCGCCCTATAATATCGAGCGCACCGGTGAAAACACCTATCGGATCACCATGGCGGTTGCCGGTTTCGACGAGACCGAACTTTCGATCGAAGCCCACGCCCATGTGCTGTCCGTGAAGGGTGAAAAGGCCGAGGAACCTGCCGAAAATGGCGAATTCCTCTATCGCGGCATCGCCAAGCGCGCCTTCGAGCGCCGCTTCCAGCTTGCCGACCATGTCGAGGTGACTGCCGCTTCGCTGAAGAACGGCCTGCTGCATATCGACCTTCTGCGCAACATTCCCGAGGCCATGAAGCCCCGCAAGATTGCGATTGCCGCAGAGCCGGTCGAGGCTCCGAAGGCCATCGAAGCGCAAGTCATCAACGGCTAATCACATCCGTTAAGAAAAAAACGGCGCTCCGATCGGGGCGCCGTTTTTTATTGCGGCAATAGGTTCAGGCCGGACTGGCGGCTTCGTCTATTTCCTTTTCCGTTGCGCGGCGGGCCGCGGCGGCGGCGTATTTCTGGGCGATGAGGGCGCAGACCATCAGTTGGATCTGATGGAAGAGCATCAGTGGCAGCACGATCGCGCCGATCGACTGGCCTGAAAAGATGACGTTTGCCATCGGCACACCGCTTGCAAGGCTCTTCTTCGAGCCGCAGAAGGTGATGGTGATCTCGTCGGCCTTGTTGAAGCCGAGCCGGCGGCTGCTGAACATTGTCAGCACCAGCACGATTCCGAGGAGAACCATATCGGCGATAATGACGACGGCGATGTCGGTGATCGAGAAGGTGTGCCACAGGCCCTCCACCACCGCCGTCGAGAAGGCGAGATAGACCACCATCAGGATCGAGCCGCGGTCGACGGGCATCAAAATCTTCTTCTTGGCGCGAATCCAGTCGCCGATCCAGGGCTGCAGGATTTGACCGACGATGAAGGGGGCAAGCAGCTGCAACAGGATCTGCTGCAATGCGTCGAAGGAAAAGCCGCCATGGCCGCCGACGGAAAAGAGCAGGCCGACCAGCAGCGGCGTCAGGAACATGCCGAAAATGTTGGAGGCCGAGGCGGAGCAGATGGCAGCAGGCACATTGCCGCCGGCCATCGAGGTGAAGGCGATCGACGACTGCACCGTCGACGGCAGCACGCAGAGGAAGAGAATGCCGAGGTAGAGCGGCTGCGGCAGGATCGTGTCGGGGATGAAGCCGAGGCCGAGACCAAGCAAGGGGAAGATGCCGAAGGTGGTCAGCAGGATGACGAGATGCAGGCGCCAGTGCAACAGGCCTGCTATGACGACATCACGCGAAAGGCGGGCGCCGTGCAGAAAGAACAGGGCGGCGATGGCAAGATCGGTGGCGATGCCGAAATAACCTGCGAATGTGCCGCTCGCCGGAAATAGCGAGGCGAGAATGACGGTGCAGACCAGCAGGGTCGTAAACGTATCAGGCAAAAAGCGGCGCATGGCGGTCTCGCGGCGTGACAGATAGTCATTGTTTTGTCGTCCATTATGATCCACGATGCAAGAAATAACAGTTATCAAGAAGCTGGATCATGCTGGACCTTTCGCAACTGCGCAGTTTCGTCGCCGTCGAACAGATGAGCAGCTTCACGCTGGCTGCGGAAAGGCTCGGTCTCGGCCAGTCTACGGTCAGCCAGCACATCCAGCGCCTGGAGGCGGCACTCGGCCGCAAGCTCCTGGCACGTGACACGCATAAGGTCATTTTAACAGGCGATGGCGAGGCACTGCTGTCGCATGCGCGCAGCATGCTTTCGATCGAAGGGCAGGTGCAGTCGCTGTTTCGGGGCAACAGCCTGCGCGGCCGCCTGCGGCTCGGCGTGTCGGAGGATTTCGTCACCAGCCAGCTGCCGGCCGTGCTGGAGGATTTCGTTCGGTCGCATCCCTCCGTCGATCTGGAACTGACGGTGGCGCTATCCGGCGTCCTCTACGAGATGCAGGACAATGGCGAAATCGATCTGGTGCTCGCCAAGCGCCGGCTCGGCGATGCCCGTGGAAAACTGGTCTATCGCGAACCGCTCGTCTGGCTGGCGCGCGATCCTGAACGTGTGCTGGCCTCCGGCCCTTTGCCGCTGATCGCCTTTCCGCCGCCGAGCGTCACACGGGCGATCGCGCTGGAAGCGCTGGCGCGAAACGGCGTGGCGTGGCGGATCGTCTGCACCTGTGGGAGCCTCAGCGGGCTGACGGCGGCGGCGCGGGCCGGGATGGGCGTGCTGGTGCAGCCGCGCAGCATGGCGCCTTCGGGGCTGAAAGAGATCGCTGCGGCAAAGCTTCCGCTGCTGGAGGGCGTGGAATTCGTGCTGGTGCCGCGCAAGGGGGCGGATCAGGCGCTGGTCGCCGCCCTTTCGGACGATATTCTGCAGAAAGTGAGAGGGCTGAGGTCGGCGTGAGCCACTGCGTCGCCGAAAGGCCTGCGGCAGGCAGGCTCGGAGGCGGTCAGGCGGCCAGGCACTTCAGAAAGCCATCCACGTCCGCTTCCGTCGTCGCGAAGCTGGTGACGAGGCGGATCAGGGTTTCGTTCTCGGAAACCAGTTCGGGCGTTGCCGCCGGGACCGGCCACTCGTAGAATTTTGCGCCCTTTTCCTCGGCGGTTTTTGCCGCATGTTTGCTGACGACGGCGAAGACTTCGTTGGAAGCGGTCGGCCAGGCAAGGCGGGCGGCGTTGCTGGCGCCGATACCGGCGCGCAGGCGGCTGGCCATGCCGTTCGAATGACGGGCGAGATCAAGCCAGAGGCCGTTTTCGAAATAGGCATCGAACTGGGCGGCGATGAAACGCGACTTGGAAAAGAGCTGGGCGGCGCGCTTGCGGATGAAGGGCATTTCCCGGGCGCGATCCGGATCGAAGAAGACGATCGCTTCCGCACACCAGCAGCCATTCTTGGTGCCGCCGAAGGACAGCATGTCGACGCCGCGCTTCCAGGTCATTTCGGCCGGCGTCGCGCCAAGGGCGATCAGCGCGTTGGCAAAACGGGCGCCGTCCATGTGGAGCGGCAGGTTACGTTTCCTTGCTATGGCGGCGATCTCGCCGATCTCGGGAAGGGAATAGACGGTGCCGATCTCGGTTGCCTGGGTGATGGTCACGGCGCTGGCGCGTCCTTGACGGAGGGCGTCCTCCGGAAAGTGTGCGATTTTTGCGGAAAGCTTGGCCGGATCGATCTTGCCGGCCTCGCCGTCGACGGCGGCGAGGCGGGCGGAGCCGGAGAAAAATTCCGGCGCGCCGCATTCATCCTCGATCACATGCGCCTCCGAATGGCAGAAGGTGATACCGCCGGGGCGCTGGACGCTTGCCAGCGACAGTGAGTTGGCGGCGGTGCCGGTGGCGACGAAGAATACCGAAACCTCGCGCTCGAAGACTTCGGAGAAACGAGCCTCGACCTTCTTGTCGAGATCGCCGGCGCCATAGGCGGCGGCAAAACCGGCCGATTCCGCCAGCAGACGTTCGGCAATGGATCTATGGGCGCCGGCCCAGTTATCGGAAGCAAAGAACATGAGGGGAACCGATGCAAAGGAAGGGTTTGACAGGGCCGAGGCGGAGATTACGCCAAAGCTTCACAGGATCAAGGCTGTTGCCCATGACACATCACAGAAATTGAACTACGCAATCAATAAACAAAATGATCATCTTTTTCGTAATTTTATTTCGCGGTGGCGACCGATCCGGTAATCTTCCGTCGCAAAATGACGTTTTTTGAGGACGCGCTCTTGCGGACCCGAATGCTTTCTGGCATAGAGCAGATGAATTAGGACAGTGTTGCTGTCCTATTTTGGCCCGAACGGCCGAAGAGGCGCCGAAAGCCCTGGAACGGACGGCTTTTCACGCTATAGTTCTTCCGAGCGTCAAGCCTCAAGGGCGTTGCGCGGAGGGCGAATGGCAGGCGCGGAACGCGACGGTTTGCTTTCCTTGATAAGCAGATGTCTGCGGCCGATCTTCACCATGCAACAGCGCTGTCATGCGCCGGACCTATTTTGGTTGCGGCACAGGACGAAAAGCCGCCCGCGGCTCCGCGGGCTTCGACAGGAGGAAAGATGATGACGAAGACGCCATCCATGGAATTTGACCGGTTCGCTGCTGCCAATGTGCGCGCCACGGCCAATATGTCCAAATCCGCCTCCGGCCTGCCGAAGAAACAAGGTCTTTACGACCCGCGCAACGAACATGATGCCTGCGGCGTCGGCTTCGTCGCCCATATGAAGGGCCAGAAGTCGCACCAGATCGTCAAGGACGGCTTGTTCATCCTCGAGAACCTGACGCATCGCGGCGCCGTCGGGGCCGATCCGCTGATGGGCGACGGCGCCGGCATCCTGGTGCAGATCCCCGACCGGTTCTTCCGCGAGGAAATGGCCGCGCAGGGCATCACCCTGCCGCCGGCCGGCGAATATGGCGTCGGCCACATCTTCATGCCGCGCGATGAAAAGCAGATCGAGCACTTCAAGAAGGTGATCAAGGATGTCGTCACCGAGGAAGGCCAGGTCCTTATCGGCTTTCGTGACGTGCCGGTCGACAATTCCTCGCTGTCCAAGGCGCCGGCGATTGCCGCCACCGAGCCGCATCACGTGCAGGTCTTCATCGGCGCCGGCGAGGATGCCGAAAACAACGACGAGTTCGAGCGTCGGCTGTTCACCCTGCGCAAGGTGATCTCCAATCGCATCTATGACGAGTTCGACGGCGAAGAGAGCAATTTCTATCCGGTGTCGCTGTCGTCGGGGACGGTGGTCTACAAGGGCATGTTCCTGGCCTATCAGGTCGGCGCCTATTACAAGGATCTGACGGACCCGCGTTTCGAAAGCGCGGTCGCCCTGGTGCACCAGCGTTTCTCGACCAACACCTTCCCGTCGTGGAAGCTCGCGCATCCCTACCGCATGGTCGCCCACAACGGCGAAATCAACACGCTGCGCGGCAACGTCAACTGGATGGCGGCGCGCCAGGCCTCGGTCTCCTCGCCGCTATTCGGCGAGGATATCTCCAAGCTCTGGCCGATCTCCTATGAAGGACAGTCCGACACGGCCTGTTTCGACAATGCGCTCGAATTCCTCGTGCGCGGCGGTTATTCGATGGCGCATGCCGTGATGATGCTGATCCCGGAGGCCTGGGCCGGCAATCAGTCGATGGCTCCAGAACGCAAGGCCTTCTACGAATATCACGCCGCGCTGATGGAGCCCTGGGACGGACCGGCTGCCGTTGCCTTCACCGACGGCAAGCAGATCGGCGCGACGCTCGACCGCAACGGCCTGCGGCCGGCGCGCTACCTCGTCACCGATGACGACCGTGTCATCATGGCGTCGGAAGCCGGGGTCTTGCCGGTTCCGGAGGAGAAGATCATCCAGAAGTGGCGTCTGCAGCCCGGCAAGATGCTGCTGATCGATATGGAAGAAGGCCGCATCATCTCCGACGACGAGGTGAAGTCGAAGCTTGCGACGGCGCATCCCTATCGCAGCTGGCTCGGCCGCACCCAGCTGATCCTCGAAGAACTGAAGCCGGTGGAGCCGCGGGCGCTGCGCCGCGACGTGTCGCTGCTCGACCGTCAGCAGGCCTTCGGCTACACGCTCGAAGATACCCGCATCCTGATGTCGCCAATGGCGACGACGGGCCAGGAGGCGATCGGCTCGATGGGCACGGACACGCCGATCTCGGCGATGTCGGAAAAGCCGAAGCTGCTCTACACCTATTTCAAGCAGAACTTCGCGCAGGTGACGAACCCGCCGATCGACCCGATCCGCGAGGAACTGGTCATGAGCCTCGTCTCCTTCATCGGCCCGCGGCCGAATATTCTCGACCACGAAGGCATGGCGAACGCCAAGCGGCTCGAAGTGCGTCAGCCGATTCTGACCAATGGCGACCTCGAAAAGATTCGCTCGATCGGCCATACCGAGGACCGTTTCGACACCAAGACGCTCGATTTCACCTATGACATCGAGCGCGGCGCGGCGGGCATGCCTGAGATGCTCGACCGGCTCTGCGAGCGCGCGGAAGCGGCCGTCAAGGGCGGCTACAACATCATCGTGCTCTCCGACCGCCAGATCGGGCCAGATCGGATTGCCATTCCGGCGCTGCTGGCAACGGCGGCCGTGCACCATCACCTGATCCGAAAGGGGCTTCGCACCTCGGTCGGTCTCGTCGTCGAGACCGGCGAACCGCGTGAAGTGCATCATTTCTGCCTGCTCGCCGGCTACGGCGCCGAAGCGATCAACCCCTATCTTGCCTTCGACACGCTGCTCGATATGCATGCCAAGGGTGAGTTCCCGAAGGAAGTGGATGCTTCCGAGGTCGTCTACCGCTACATCAAGGCGGTCGGCAAAGGCATCCTCAAGGTCATGTCGAAGATGGGCATTTCGACCTATCAGTCCTATTGCGGCGCGCAAATCTTCGATGCGATCGGCCTGTCGTCGGAACTTGTCGACAAGTATTTCTTCGGCACCGCGACGATGATCGAAGGCATCGGCCTTGAGGCGATCGCCGAAGAGACCGTCGCGCGCCATAACGCAGCCTTCGGCACCGATCCGCTGCTGGCGACGACGCTCGATATCGGCGGCGAATACGCCTACCGCATGCGCGGCGAAAGCCATGCCTGGACGCCGGATGCGGTTGCCGCCCTGCAGCATGCCGTGCGCGGCAATGCCGAGGACCGCTACCGCGAATTCTCCGAGATGGTCAACGATTCGGCGCTGCGGATGAACACGATCCGCGGGCTATTCAACATCAAGAGCGCCGAGGCGCTCGGCCGCAAGCCGGTGTCGATCGACGAGGTCGAGCCGGCGGCCGATATCGTCAAGCGCTTCTCGACCGGGGCGATGTCCTTCGGCTCGATCTCCCGCGAGGCGCATACGACGCTGGCGATTGCCATGAACCGGATCGGCGGCAAGTCGAACACCGGCGAGGGCGGCGAGGAATCCGACCGCTACATGCCGCTCTCCGATGGTTCGAGCAACCCGGAACGATCGGCAATCAAGCAGATCGCGTCGGGCCGCTTCGGCGTCACGACCGAATACCTGGTCAACGCCGACGTGCTGCAGATCAAGGTGGCGCAGGGCGCCAAGCCCGGCGAAGGCGGCCAGCTGCCCGGTCACAAGGTCGATGCGACGGTCGCCAAGACCCGTCACTCGACGCCGGGCGTCGGCCTGATCTCGCCGCCGCCGCACCACGATATCTATTCGATCGAGGATCTGGCGCAGCTGATCTACGATCTGAAGAACGTCAACCCGACCTCCGATGTCTCGGTCAAGCTGGTCTCCGAAGTCGGCGTCGGCACGGTTGCCGCCGGCGTCGCCAAGGCGCGCGCAGACCATATTACGGTCGCCGGCTTCGACGGCGGCACGGGTGCGTCGCCGCTGACCTCGCTCAAGCATGCCGGCAGCCCCTGGGAGATCGGCCTTGCCGAAACCCAGCAGACGCTGGTGCTGAACGGCCTGCGGTCGCGTATTGCACTGCAGGTGGACGGCGGCCTGAAGACCGGCCGCGATGTCATCATCGGGGCGCTGCTCGGCGCCGACGAATTCGGCTTCGCCACCGCGCCGCTGATCGCCGCCGGCTGCATCATGATGCGCAAGTGCCATCTCAACACCTGTCCGGTCGGCGTGGCGACCCAGGATCCGGTGCTGCGCAAGCGCTTCAAGGGCACGCCGGAGCATGTCATCAACTACTTCTTCTTCGTTGCCAACGAAGTGCGCGAAATTCTCGCCTCGCTCGGGGTCACCCGGCTCGACGAGATCATCGGTGCCTCGAGAGCTGCTGGAGAAGGACGAGATGCTGGCGCATTGGAAGGCCAAGGGGCTAGACTTCAGCCGCATCTTCCACAAGGTCGATGCCGCCAAGGAAGAGACTTTCTGGACGAGCCGGCAGCAGCACCCGATCGACGATATTCTCGACCGCGCGCTGATTGCGCAGGCTGAGCCGGCGCTGACCGACAAGACGCCCGTCGCCTTCGAGGTCGGCATCAAGAACGTCGACCGTTCGGCAGGTGCGATGCTGTCCGGCGAGGTCGCCAAGCGTTACCGCCATCGCGGGCTGAAGGAAGACACGATCAATGTGACGCTGCGCGGCACGGCGGGTCAGAGCTTCGGCGCCTTCCTGGCGCGCGGCATCACCTTCAACCTGATCGGCGATGGCAACGACTATGTCGGCAAGGGGCTTTCGGGCGGCAAGATCATCATCCGGCCGCCGGAAAATTCGCGGATCGTCGCCGAGAACTCGATCATCGTCGGCAACACCGTGCTTTACGGCGCGACCGAGGGCGAATGCTACTTCCGCGGCGTGGCGGGCGAACGGTTCGCCGTCCGCAACTCGGGAGCGATCGCCATTGTCGAAGGTGTCGGCGACCATGGCTGCGAATACATGACCGGCGGCGTCGTCGTTGTGCTCGGCGCGACCGGCCGCAACTTCGCAGCCGGCATGTCCGGCGGTGTCGCCTATGTGCTCGACGAAACCGGCGATTTCGCCAGCCGCTGCAATATGGCGATGGTCGAACTCGAGCCGGTGCCGGAGGAGGACGACATGCTGGAGAAGCTGCATCATCACGGCGGCGATCTCATGCACAAGGGACGCGTCGACGTCTCGGGCGACATGACCCGCCATGACGAGGAGCGCCTTTACCAGCTGATCTCCAACCATCTGCACTATACGGGCTCCACCCGCGCCAAGCAGATCCTCGACAGCTGGGCCGACTACCGCCCGAAGTTCCGTAAGGTCATGCCGGTCGAATACCGTCGTGCGCTCGAGGAAATGGAGCGCAGCCGGATGGGCATCGCTGCCGAGTGAATTGCACCGGGATATTCGCCACGTGCTGATTGCAGGTGGCGAATATCGGAAACGTCTCGATGATCCGTGACGATCACGCCGATGGCCGATGGCCGTCGAGATCGCCCGGAAGTTTCAGGGGATATGTTCCAATGACGGTCAAGAGAAGCAACCCGCCCGGAATGCCGGGACTGACGACAGACAATTGGCCGCGGATGAGGCGGTCATGAGGGTAAGGGACGAAGATATGGGTAAGGTAACAGGGTTTCTGGAAATCGACCGGCAAGTGGCGAAGTACCAGCCGGCGTCGGATCGTATCCGCCATTTCCGTGAGTTCACGATCCCGATGTCGGACCCGGAAGTGCAGAAACAGGCCGCGCGCTGCATGGACTGTGGCATCCCCTATTGTCACGGCCCGACGGGCTGCCCTGTGCACAACCAGATCCCCGACTGGAACGACCTTGTCTACAACAACAACTGGGAAGCGGCGATCCAGAACCTGCATTCGACCAACAACTTCCCGGAGTTCACCGGCCGCGTCTGCCCGGCGCCCTGCGAGGAAGCCTGCACTTTGAACCTCGAAGATGCGCCTGTTGCCATCAAGACGGTCGAACAGGCGATCGCCGACAAGGCCTATGAGCTCGGCTTCATCCGGCCGCAGCCGGCCACGGTTCATACCGGCAAGAAGGTTGCGGTGATCGGCTCCGGCCCCGCCGGCATGGCGGCTGCCCAGCAACTCGGCCGCGCCGGCCACGAGGTGCATGTCTATGAGCGCGAGACCAAGCCGGGCGGCCTGCTGCGCTATGGCATTCCCGACTTCAAGATGGAGAAGAACTTCATCGACCGCCGCGTCGAGCAGATGAAGGGCGAGGGGGTCACCTTCCATTGCGGCGCCAATGTCGGCGTCGACGTCATGGTCGAGCAACTGCTCGCCGATCACGACGCCGTCCTTTATTGCGGCGGCTCCGAGACACCGCGCGAAGCGGGCATTCCGGGCACGGATCTTGCCGGTGTGCATGATGCCATGCCCTATCTGGTGCAGCAGAACCGCCGTGTCGGGCGCGAGAACATCGACAGCGTCGGCTGGCCGTCGGACCCGATCCTTGCAGGCGCCAAACATATCGTCGTCGTCGGCGGTGGCGACACGGCTTCGGACTGCGTCGGCACGGCGTTTCGCCAGGGCGCCGTCAAGGTCACCCAGCTCGACATCCGGCCGCAGCCGCCTGAGAAGGAAGACAAGCTCGCCGTCTGGCCCTTCTGGGCGACGAAGATGCGCACCTCTTCCTCGCAAGCCGAAGGCGCCGTGCGCGAGTTCCAAGTGGCAACACTCGAATTCGTCGGCGAAGACGGCGTGCTGACCGGGGTCAAGTGTTGCGAGGTCGACGAGCGCCGGCGGCCGGTTCCGGGCACGGAATTCATCATCCGCGCCGATCTGGCCTTCATCGCCATCGGTTTCCGCGGCCCGTTCACAACAAGCGTGCTGAAGGAACTCGCAGGAAAGCTGACGCTCAACACCGACAAACGCGGCTCGACCAATGTCGTCGCCAACGACCGCGACTACAAGACGTCGGTCGACAAGTTCTGGACGGCGGGCGACGTGCGCCGCGGCCAGTCGCTGGTGGTCTGGGCAATCCGCGAAGGCCGCCAGGCGGCGCGGGCCATCGACGAGGCCTTGATGGGCTCAACTGTTCTGCCGAACTGACTGCAGGCCGCATAGAGATCCCGAGAGAAAACTCCGCCCTTCCGGCGGAGTTTTTTATTGGGAAAAGGCTCTGGGTGCCACCGCTTGACGCGCCGGTATCCGACGCAAGCCTCTAAGCAATGCTGGGAAGCTGGCCGCAGGTGGCGGTGACGCAAACGGAACGGTGCGGAAGGCTGCCGCGCCGACTTTTCATTTCACCGAGACTTCAGCCGGCGTCTTTGCCGCAGGCAGGCGGTAATCGTCGACGCGGCCGGGCGGCGCGGGCGTCATTTCGCCCTGCTCGACCAGGAGGTCGCGGGGCGACCTGGTCAAAGTAATTGGCGGGGGCCTCGCGCCGAGAAGCTCGGCGCCGCCGTCGAGATTGGGATCCGAGAGGCTGATCGGCACGGTGTGTTCGACCGGATTGGTGGGAAGGCCGAGGCCCGGCAGATTGCTTTCGTCCAGGCGGACCAAATCCGGGCTTGCCTGGGTGCCGAGAATGCGGCGGGCAGGCTTTTCGACATAGAAGGCGAGCTTGCGCCGGCCGGCCTGCGTCAGGTTGATGCCATCGGAGGTGCGCAGGCGCACCTGCTGGCCGTTCACATCCGAGCCGGTGACGATGAAGTTGCTGTTTTCATCGACGAAACCATCCCAGATATCGACGAATTCGCCACCGATGCTTTCGACCTGGTTGCGGTAAAGCTGGTTCATCTGGACGGCATCGGCCGTCATCTGATCGGATTCGAAGGCGGGAAGACCGACCCAGAGCAGCGGGATCTTGCGGTCGGTAACTTCTTTGCCGAAGGAAAGGACGCGGCGGCGGTATTCGCTAAACCAGCCGTCGGTGCGGAACTTCTCCTTGGCGGTATCGGTCACCATCTGTTGGCGGTCGTTGGCGCCGATCATGACGACGACCATGGCTGGCTTCAGCTCGTCGATCATCGCCGGCAGCTGTTCCGGCCAGTCGTAATAATCGTCGCGGACAAGACCGGATGAGACGTTGCCGCGGGCTTCGACGACGACCCCCGGCGAAGTCTCGAAGGCCGCAGTCAGGCCGTCGCCGAGGCCGCTGGCCAGGAAATCGCCGACGATCAGGATCTTCTTGGCGTCGCTGAGCTTTTGCACGACCGGCTCCTCCTGCACGGGCGCGCGGATCGGCGGCGCGGTGCGGGTGTTGACGATGGCTTTCTGCGGCGGCGGGCGCTTGCGTTGCTGGCGCCTCGGCTGCGGGACATCAGGCGCCTGCGGCCCGTCGTCGAGGTAGCGCCGGCCGAGGAAGAAATCGAGGATCGAGCGGCGCTGGTAGCGCTGCTCCTGGGCTTCCGCCATATGCACTGGCGCAAGCGCGCCAAGGCATAGCGAAACCGCCGCCAGGGCGAGCGCGATCCAACGGATTGGGGTCCGGTCAGTTTTCTTCGTCATGGGCAGTTCCGCATCTGCCGGCATCTTGCACGCAGGACAGGCCAGCGTCCACACCCGCTCTTATCTAGGTCACGATTCCGCCGCTTCTAGCGACGAAGGGCGTTCAGAAGCGGCAATGAGGGCTCGCCGTCCGGCTGCATGCCGATGCGAGACTGCACCGCCGATATCGCCGCTTTCGAACCCGAGCCGAAATTGCCGTCGACCTCGCCATTGTAATAACCGAGCGTCTTCAGACGGGTCTGCAGCTCGAATTTCTCTGTGATGTCGAGGGCGCCGTCCGGGCGCGGCCAGCGCTGTTGCATGCCGCCGTAGCCGGCGATCTGATCGGCAAGCAGGCCGACGGCAAGTGCATAGCTGTCCGACGCATTGTAGTTCTTGATGGTGAAGAAGTTGGCGGTCATCAGGAAGCCCGGGCCACTGGGCCCAGCCGGCATTTTCAGCACCGCCTTGGTACCGCTCTCACGGAAGGCCTTGCCGTTCGGGCGGGTCAGGCCGAGGGCTGCCCATTGGGCGAGCGTATGGGTCTTGCCGATCTGCTTGGCGGCTGCAGCGGGAACGACAACCTCGTAGCCCCAGGTCTTACCGGTGTCCCAGCCGTTCTTCATCAGCAGATTGGCCGAGGTGGCCAGCGCATCGGGCACCGAGTTCCAGATGTCGCGATGGCCATTGCCGTCGGCATCGACGGCATACAGCAGGTAGCTTGTCGGAATGAACTGGGTGTGGCCCATGGCGCCGGCCCAGGAGCCGGTCATCTCGCGTGCCGGCACGTCGCCGTTCTGCAGGATTTTCAGCGCAGCGATCAGCTGCTTCTTGGCGAATTTGGCGCGGCTCGGATCGGCGTAACCGAGCGTTGCCAGAGCGCGCGGCACGTAATGCAGCCGGTCGTCCTTATCAAGGATGGCGCCGTAATTCGATTCCATCGACCAGATGGCAAGCAGAATGGTCTTGTCGACGCCGAATCGCTGTTCGATCGCAGCCAGCGTCCTGGCGTGCTTGGCGGCCATCTCGCGGCCGATCTTGACCGTATAGGGATTGACGCGGGAATCGACGTAGTCCCAGATTTTCGAAGTGAATTCCGGCTGGTAGGCCGCCTTCTCGAGCACGGTCGGATCGGGCTCGCTCACCCCGGAAAAGGCCTTTTGATAAGTTGCCTTACTGATGCCACTCTGAGCGGCTGTTTGGTAAAAATCCGCGATCCATTTCTGGAACCGGGAATCGGCTTTCGCGTTGTCGGGGACCAGCCCCACCTGGGCGGCGACAATGAAGGCGAGAGCAAGACCACGAAGGGAGTATTTGTGATTCTGGGTCATCGACAGTCGTATCCGTCATCTTCAGTTTCTGGCGCAACGGGGCATCATGTCCGCCCAGACCCGAGACTACAGGAACGGAGTCAACAAATTCTTTACCATGGCGATCCGCTGCGGTCACCATTTGCAAAACAGTAGCAATTCTATACTAGTTAAAGCTAAAAAGCTCCATTTCCAAAGCGATATGATCGAAGCAGGAGGCCGGGTGTGGCTCAACACAACAAAGTTCGTAAAGCAGTATTTCCGGTTGCCGGGTTGGGAACGCGATTCCTGCCTGCAACCAAGGCTGTTCCGAAGGAAATGTTGACCGTCGTCGACAAGCCAATCATTCAATATGTCGTCGATGAGGCGATCGAGGCCGGGATCGAACATCTGGTTTTCGTCACCGGGCGCAACAAGCACGTCATCGAAGATTATTTCGACATCCATTTCGAGCTGGAGCAGACGCTCAAGGAGCGTGCCAAGAAGGCCGAGATCACTCTTCTAGCCCAGCAATTGCCGAAGGCCGGCACGGTGAGCTTCACCCGCCAGCAGGAGCCGCTCGGCCTCGGCCACGCGGTCTGGTGCGCCCGCGAGATCGTCGGCGACGAGCCGTTCGCGCTGCTGCTGCCCGATATGATCATGAAGGGCGACAAGGGTTGCATGAAGGGCATGATCGACCTTTACGGCCAGAGCGGCGGCAATATCATCGCCGTCGAAGAATGTGCGCCCGACCAGGCCCATAAATATGGCATCGTCGGTGTCGGCGAAGCGATCGGCGAGGGCTTCCGAATCACCGGCATGGTGGAAAAGCCCGCCAAGGGAACGGCGCCTTCCAACTTCTTCATCAACGGCCGCTACATCCTGCAGCCGGAGATTTTTCGGATCCTCGAAACCCAGGAGCGCGGCGCCGGCAATGAGATCCAGCTCACCGACGGCATGCTGAAGCTGCTGAAGGAACAGGATTTCGCCGGTTATCACTTCCGCGGCACGACCTATGACTGCGGCGCCAAGGACGGCTTCATTCTGGCCAACGTCGCCTACGCTCTTGAACGCGCCGATATCCGCCCGACCGTCGAAGGCGGCTTCAAGGAATTGCTTGCCGGCCTGAGGTAAGTTTTCCGCACATTATATCAATGTTAGAGCGCCGCGCCTCCCATCGGATGCGCGGCGCTTTTTATCAAGTGTTGTACCCTGATGCCGAAACCGCTGACACTTTTCGGCGTCAGGCTTAGCGTTTCAGCTTGAGACCAACGCCGGCGCGCCATTGCTGCGAATCGGTGCCTTCCTTGCGCGCGGTCAGCTCGTAGCCGAGCGTGCTGGTCAAATCGAGATAGCGGTTGATGTTCCAGGTCAGCCCGGTCGCCGCGGTATAGACGAGTTCGTCGTTGATGGTGCTGTCGGTGGGATAGTCGCGCCACGTCACGCCGCCGATCATGGTGCCAACCAGATTGTCGCGCAGCTGGTGGGTGACCGTCGTCGTCAGCGCGTGCGAGACGTAGCCGCTTTCGCCCGCCGTGGTCGAGGGCTGGATGCTCGTCTGCAGGTCGAGATTGACATCGGTACCGCGGATCGGGGACCAGAGCAGGCTCGCATCGAGTGTCGCGGTATCGATCGACGACAGGCGGCTGTCTTCGAAATCAGCCATTTCGTAGCCGACGCCGACTTCACCTTTCAGCTTTTCGCCGAGGTCGACCTCGACGCCTGCCTTGGCGCCGTAGCTGTGGCCCGAACGCTCGTAACCGGCCGAATCGCGCGTCTCGTCATAGAGGGTCCGGCCGATCGTCGCCTCGATGAAGGGGATGAGTGCGGGGGACAGCTCGTAACCGACGCGGCCGCGCAGCGTGCCGGTCGTCTGATTGCGGTCGCTGAGCTCAACGGTCGTGCCATTGGCAAGCGTGGCGTCGGAATAGATCGAGCGGGTCAGTGCCAGCGCCGTCGTGCCGCGCAGGACGCCGAAATCGCGTTGGACGGAAGCGCCAGCCGAAAATTCCTGCACGTCTGACTGCTGCGTGGCGTCGGCGATCGCATCGGGGTCGTCCGTATCCTCGCGATAAAAATTGTAACCGGCGGTGAGATGCGCGACCGTATCGTCGGGAAGATCCAGCCGGAGGTCACCGTTGACCTTGAAGGACGGCTGCTCCTCACCCTCGCCGCTGATATTCCGCTGCCAGGCGCCCTCCGAGGTGACGCTCAGCTGATGCCGGCCCCAGCCGGAGGTGAGCGTCGCGGCTGCATCGGTTTCGAGGAAGGCGCGCCGTTGCGTGGTGCTGCCGTCCTTGGTGGTCTCGGTGTTGATGCTCTGGGTGACGCTCGGGCGGAGCACGAAGGTGCCGATCGGAATGCCCGGCGTTTCGGCCGTCGAGGCGCTTTCGGCAGCCCGCCGCCGCGGCAGTGTTTCGTCGATCGGTGCTTCGCGGGTGTTCAGCCGGCGGATATCCTCATCGAGGATGGAGCCGGTCACGTCGTCGCCGGCCTGCGCATCCGGTATGGCCGGCCTCTGGCCGGTATCATCCGGGTTTGCGGTCGTGCCGTTTGCCGCCGTCGTGGCGCTATCGTCGGTGCCGTCATCGAAAGCGGCGGCGGCGTTCGTGGTGCTGTCCTGAGAGACCGTAGAGCGGCTATTTGCCGTCGTTGACGGCTGTTGCGAAGCGGACTCCGCCAGGGCTGCCGTCTGGCTGAGAAGCAGGCCACTGAACGCAGCAAAAGAGACGGCACGGCTTATGGCGCGGAGCGGCGTCACTCTGCTCGTCTGTTTTGGCTGGCCCATGCAATTCGCGCCTGACATGCTTTCGGTTCTTACCCAAAGGTAAAGCCTCGTGGTTAATCATTCGTTGCCGACGGCGGGCGCCGTTCACATTTCGGAAAGAGTGCGGGGTGGACTTGGAAAGTGAAAAGGTCTAACGCAGCTTCATGAACAGAAGAGCGATAAACCTCGTTGAAAACAGCGTGCTCGAATCGGCAAAACGCACGATAGAGACCGAAAGACGCGGCCTTGAAGCGCTCGAACAGGCCTTCGACAATGGATTGGCCGGTCCTTTCACCCGCGCCGTCGAAACCATCGGAGATATCTCCGGGCGTGTCATCGTCACCGGCGTCGGCAAAAGCGGGCATATCGGCGCCAAGCTCGCGGCGACGTTCGCTTCAACGGGGACTCCTGCCTTTTTCGTGCATGCGGCGGAGGCCAATCATGGCGATCTGGGTATGATCGCGACCGACGACGTCGTGTTGGCGATTTCCAAAGGCGGCGAGAGCGCCGAGCTTAAGAGCATCATTTCCTTCACGCGGCGGTTCTCCATTCCGCTGATCGCGATCACTTGCAGCGACCGTTCCTCGCTTGCAACAGCCGCCGATATCGTCCTTCTCGTGCCGAACGAGCAGGAGGCCTGCCCGAATGGGCTGGCGCCGACGACCTCGACACTGATGCAGCTTGCGATCGGTGATGCGCTGGCCGTGGCGCTGTTGGAGGCGCGCGGCTTTACCGCCACGGATTTCCACGTTTTCCATCCCGGCGGCAAGCTGGGTGCGAGCCTGATGCATGTCGCGGATATCATGCATACCGGCGAGCGGCTGCCGCTCGTGGCCAAGGGCACGGCGATGCCGGAGGCGATCACGGTGCTGTCGCGCAAGCATTTCGGCTGCGTCGGCGTGCTCGACGGGGATGGGCGGCTCTGTGGCATCGTCACCGAAGGCGACATGGCGCGCAACCTGACCCGCAATCTTTCAGAGCTTGCCGTCGACGACATCATGACGCGGACGCCGAAGACGGTGAAGCCGACGATGCTGGCGACCGCTGCGCTGGCGCTGCTCAACCAGCATCACATCGGCGCGCTGATCGTCATCGACGACGACCACAGGCCGGTCGGACTGGTGCATTTCCACGATCTGCTGCGGATCGGCGTCGCCTGATCAGGGTCATCTGATCAGAGCTGATCCATCAGACGGGCTCGACTGTCAGGTCGCGGCCGTTGCTCGACACCACCTTCACCTGCGTTCCCGCCGGCAGGTCGGGTCCCATCACCTGCCATAGCGTATCGTCGAGGCGGATGCGGCCGCGGCCCTCGCGGATCGGTTCGTGCAGCGTCGCCGTGCGGCCGACGAGGCTCGCGCCGCGCTGATTGAGGAAGGGCTCGTCGGTCGTCGAATTGCGCAGCGTCAGCCGGCGGCCGGCGAAGGTCGTGGCGACGGCAAGCAGCGCAAAAAGGATCGCCTGCAGTTCCCAGACCCAGAAAGCGCTGTCCCAGAAGATGAGCGACAGCGCGCCGACGATCAAGGCGGCAAGGCCGATCCAGACCAGGAAGAAGCCTGGCACGATCATTTCCGCGGCGAGCAGCACCAAGCCTGCGACCCACCAACTCCATGCACCAAGTTCGGCGACGATCTTCGCCAGCATGGCTTAGCGCTCCTGATCGGGATTGAAAGGATTGGGGGTCGACGGGTTGATCGGCGGCGTCGAGCGCACCGGCGCCGGGCGGGGACGCGGCACGGGTGGCGGCGTTGCCGGGCTGTTGCCGGCATCGCCGAACACTTCGCGGGCGATGGCGCCGATGCCGCCGAGCGAGCTCAGGATGGAAGAGGCTTCCATCGGCATCATCACGATCTTGGAATTGGATGCCGAACCGATCGAGGTGAGTGCCTCGGTGTATTTTTGCGCGACGAAATAGTTGATTGCCTGAATGTCGCCGGCGGCAATCGCTTCGGAAACCATCTTCGTCGCCTTGGCTTCGGCCTCGGCCAGGCGCTCCCGGGCCTCAGCATTGCGGAAGGCGGCCTCGCGCTGGCCTTCGGCCTGGAGAATGGCGGATTGCTTGGCGCCTTCGGCCCTGAGGATCTGTGCGTTGCGTGAGCCTTCGGCTTCCAGTACCTGCGCGCGTTTTTCGCGCTCGGCCTTCATCTGCCGGGCCATCGCATCGACGAGGTCTCGCGGCGGCTGGATGTCCTTGATTTCGACGCGGGTGACCTTGATGCCCCAGGGCTGCACGGCCTCGTCGACGACGCGCAGCAACCGGTCGTTGATCGCATCGCGGTTGGAAAGCAGTTCGTCGAGATCCATCGAGCCCATGACCGAGCGAATATTGGTCATGGTCAGATTGAGAATGGCGTTTTCAAGATTGGCGACCTGATAGGCGGATTGGGCAGCGTTCAACACTTGATAGAAGGCGACGGCATCGGCCGAAACCGAGGCATTGTCCTTGGTGATCACCTCCTGGGTCGGCACGTTCAGCACCTGCTCCATCACGTTCATCCGGGCGCCGACACGCTCGATGAAGGGGGTGATGAGGTTGAGGCCCGGCTCCAGTGTGCGGGTGTAGCGGCCGAAGCGCTCGATCGTATAGCGATAGCCCTGCGGCACGGTCTTGATCCCGGCAAAGAGTACCAGGATGACGAAGATGACCAGCACGATCACGACGATGTCGAAGCCGCCGAACAGCATGAATTCCTCCTATCGGCGCATGCATGCGCGCCTCACAACTGATGTGGTGAGGTAGCATGTTCTTTGCGAGGAAGAAATGACCCACGAAGGTCCCGTCTCCAAGGAAAAGAAGGATGAGTCAGGGCGGATTTTTCAGGGTGGGATCTCTCAGATCCAGCCCTGCAATTCGCGGCGGACGACCTTTTCCAGCACCTTCATGCCGTCCTCGCCGTCGTTGAGGCAGGGGATATGTGCGAACTTCTCGCCGCCATTCTCGTGGAAGGAATGGGCCGCCTGTTCGGCGATCTCTTCCAGCGTTTCCAGACAGTCGGAGACGAAGCCCGGATTGATGACGGCGATGCGCTTGACGCCGTCCTGGGCGAGCTTCTCTACCGTCTTGTCGGTATAGGGTTGCAGCCATTCCTCCGGCCCGAAGCGGGACTGGAAGGTAACCATGAAATTTTCCTTCGTCAGCCCCAGCCGCTCGCGCAGCAGCCGGCCGGTCTTCTGGCATTGACAGTAATAGGGATCGCCCTGCTTGAAATAGGACATCGGAATGCCGTGGAAGGAAGCAAGCAACATGTCCGGTTTCCAGTCGAGCGTCGCAAGATGCCTTTCGACGGAGTTTGCGAGCGCTTCGATATAGGTCTCGTCGTCATGATAGTCGGGCACGGTGCGCAATGCCGGCTGCCAGCGCATTGAAAGCAGCTTCTGGAACGCCTTGTCGTTGACGGTGGCGGTCGTTGCCGCCGCATATTGCGGATAAAGCGGGAAGAGCACGATACGGTCGCAGCCTTCCTGCTTCAGCGCCTCGATGCGCGAGGCGATCGACGGCGTGCCGTAGCGCATCGCCCAATCCACTTTGACCGTCGCCAGGTCCTTCAGGCGCTCGGCCATCAGCTCGGACTGGTTGCGCGTATAGGTGCGGAGATAACTTTCGTTCTTCTCCTTGTTCCAGATCAGCTCATAGGCCTTGCCGACCTTCTGCGGGCGGGTGTTGAGCACGATGCCGAATAGGATCGGATACCACTTCCAGGGCGACCATTCGATGACGCGGCGATCGGTCAGGAACTCCCGGAGATAGCGGCGCATCGACGTGTAATCGGTGCCATCGGGCGTGCCGAGATTCACCAGCAGGACGCCGACCTTGCCTGACTTGACGGCCGGATGGTCTGCCGGGCGGAGTGAAGTATCTGCTGTCATTCTGGTCCCAACGCTCTTTTGTCTCGTCGGCTCATACGCAGCCCCGAAATCGTGGTTCACCCTATAGAAAGAAAAACCGGCCCGGGAAAGCCCGGGCCGGCCGTGGAAATCGGGACAAATCGTCTACTTGGCGGGAACCTCGATCTCTTTGCCGACCGCCAAGTGACGCGGGTTCGGACTGCCGTTGGCCTCCGAAAGCTTCCGCCACAGCGTGCCGTCGCCATAGAAGGTCACGGCCAGATCCCAGAAGGTGTCGCCCGCGGCGATGACATGGGTCGAAGGCGTCGTTTCGGCAGGCGCGGAGGCTGCCGGTGCGGGTTCCGCAGCGGGCGCGGGTGTTGCTGGCGTTGCTGGGGCAGGCTCGGTGGCTGGTGCCGGTGCTGCAGGTGCAGCGGGGGCGGGAGCAGGTTCGGTGGTCGGTGCGGGGGCTGCCGGCGTTGCCGGTGCTGGAGCGGCCGGTTCGGCAGCCGGTGCCTGCGCAACAGCCGCACCGTTTTCGGTGACGCGGCCGTCGGTATAGGGCTTATACGGCGAGTGGGCTGCCAGATATTCGGCAGTCACGTCGGCAAGATCCGGACCGAAATCATAGGCGTTCTTGCCTTCCTTGAAGATCGAATAGCCGTCGCCGCCGGCCCGCATGAAGTTGTTGGTGGCGACTTTGTAAGTCTTGGCTTGGTCGATCGGAGCGAAGTTGTCGCCCTCCTTCACCTGGACATCGCTAACGCGGCTGCCGACAGGCTTGGACTGGTCGAAGGAGAATTTCAGGCCGGCGACCTGCGGGAAGCGGCCGGCGCCCTGATCGATTTGGCTGACGCCGTTTTCGAGCGCCTTGACGATATCCGCGCCGGTGGCCTCGAAAGTGGCGAGCGTATTCTGGAAGGGCAGGACGGTGATGACTTCACCCTGGGTGACCTCACCGCCGTCGATCGACGCGCGCAGGCCGCCACCGTTCTGGAAAGCGATAGCAACACCCTGGTTCTTCGTGCGGTCGAGCATGGCATCGGCCACCAGATTGCCCATCGAGCATTCCTTGACGCGGCAGACCTTGCGGTCGCCGTCGATCGGGGCTTCGGAGGAGCCGATGACCTTCTTGCGCAGTTCCTCGATCGGTTTGGCGAGTTCCGCGATGCGGGCAACGACGGCGGGATCGGGCGTGAAGCTGGAATCGATCAGGATCGGATCGCCCTTGGCATCCTTGACGACGCCGCTATCGTCGAAATTGACGACGAGATCGCCGAGATACTTGCTGTAGGAAGCTGCCTGGACGACCGGCACCTTGTAGCCGCCCGGATTGTCGACCATCGTCGGATAGGGGCCCTCGGCTTTGGGGTCGGTGTTCGAAAGCAGACTATGGGAGTGGCCGCCGACAACGACGTCGACATCCGGGATCTTGGCGATCAAGGCGAGATCGCGGGGGTAGCCGACATGGGTCAGCGCGATGATCTTGTTGACGCCCTGGCCCTTCAGATCCTGAACGGCCGAGGTGATCGCCTGGACGTCGTCGGCGATGGTGACGTTCGGGCCGGGGGATGACAGTTCGGCCGTGTCATTGGTGACGGCGCCGACGATGCCGATCTTCTGGCTGCCGACATCGAGCACCAGCGAGGGCTTGATGCGGTCGCCGAGCTTGGAGGCGGCGGCCGCCTTGACGTTCGCGGTGACGACAGGGAACTGCACCTTGTCGAGGAAGGTCGCAAGCCCGTCCTCGCTGTCGTCGAATTCATGGTTGCCGACGGTCATGGCGTCGAACTTCATCAGGTTGAGGAATTCGGCTTCGGCCGCGCCTTTATAGGTCGTGTAGAACAGCGAGCCCTGGAAATTGTCGCCGGCATTCAGCAGGAGGACATTCTTGCCGGAGAGCGCCTGGCGGCGCTGGTCGATCGCGGTCTTCAGGCGGGCAGCACCCCCGAAGCATTCCTTCTTGCCTTCTTCCTCGGCTGAGCAGGTGGAGTCGAACTTGTTGATCGATTCGATGCGCGAATGGAAATCGTTGATATGAAGAATATTGAGTTCGTAATCCGCAAAAGCGGCGCCCGTGCCAAGCGCCAGCATGGACGCGGTCAAAAGACCGAAGCTGAAAGACTTCGTCATCCCTGTTCTCCTGATTGAGGCGAGAGATCCCCCTGATCCTCGCCGATCCCTTCCTAATCCGCCGGGGCGGTTCCCGGCCTGCGGATGTTCCATCAGACGATGGACGACCGCAAGAGAAAGCTGGGCCAGGCCGGGCGCTTTCCAAGGGGGCGGGGCAAAAAAGCGGCTGGCTACTACAGGCATTCGCCGTCGGCGGCGTTTCGATAGAGTTCGTGCACGGCCTCCGCGATATTCAGAACGGTGGCGAGGGCGATGACCAGACAAAGAAGAAAAACGAGGCGGTGAAAGCGCCGACCAGCCCGATAGGCAAAGAGCGCGCCGGCGCCATAGATCAATATTGTCGGCACGGCCAACATCAGCACCTGGCCCGGTCCGTCGCAATCGAGAGCGGCGATGCCCTGGGCACGATAGACGTTGGCCGGAAAAAGGATGGCAAGCGTCGCAAGCGGCAGCGCGAGCAGCAGGGCGAGGTAAACGGCGAGGGCGCGCATGGTGTGCTTAGCCTATCGCCTTATCTTCAGCCTCGGCGGGAAAGTGTGAACTGCGCGCCGGAATCGGAGGTGCAATTGAGCTGGCTTGGGTTGACGAGGGCGCAATTGACCTTGGACTGGGTCTTGCGCACTAGCGAGGTCATGTTGATCTCGACCAAGGTCGGCGAGGTATTGATATAGGTGCCCGAGGCAAGAAGCTGGTTACTGTCGGTCGTGCGGGTGGTGAAGCTACCGCCCTGGAAGGTGGAGACGATGCCGTTCGGATCGCTCCAGTTGCCTTCGACGCCGGTGGCGGCCGGTGCTGTTGCAACCGGCAGGCTGCGCGGCTCTGGCGAAACGCAGGCGGCAAGCGCGGCGGCGGCACCGACAAGAACGAGACCAGTTCTGATTTTCATAAGGCTTCTCCCGGCGATTCGGCGTGGCGGTCACCCGCCAAGTTCGGGCAAAACATGGCGCGCGCCCGCCGCGAAGGCAAGCCTTGGCGGGGTGCTGGGCGGCATTTAGACAGCAGGCGTTACAAAAATGCCCGCCTTGCGGCGGGCATCTTCAAACTCGCGCGAGCGATCTCAGCGAACGAGAATGTTCCTGAACTGCCACGGATCCTTGGTGTCGATATCCTCAGGGAAGAGGCCCGGGCGGCCATCGAGCGGGGTCCAGTCGGTGTAATGCCCCTCGACCGGGCCGAGATAAGGCATCTGCACTTCGAGGCAGCGCTTGTAGTCGATCTCGTCGGCTTCGACGATGCCGGCCTTCGGGTTTTCCAGAGCCCAGACCATGCCGGCGAGAACGGCTGATGTGACCTGCAGGCCGGTGGCGTTCTGATAAGGTGCGATGCGGCGCGTTTCCTCAAGCGACAGACGCGAGCCAAACCAGTAGGCGTTCTTCTCGTGGCCGTAGAGCAGGACGCCGAGTTCGTCGATGCCGTCCTCCAGCTCGTCTTCATCGAGAACGTGATGGACCGGCTGCGGCGTGCCGCCATTGCCGAACATTTCATGCAGCGAGAGCACGGCGTCGTTGGCCGGATGGTAGGCATAATGGCAGGTCGGGCGGAAGGTCACTTCGCCGTCCTTGTCGCGAACCGTGAAGTAGTCGGCGATCGAGATCGACTCGTTATGGGTAACGAGGAAGCCATATTGCGGGCCGGGTGTCGGGCACCAGGTGCGCACGCGGGTGTTGGCGCCCGGCTGCTCCAGATAGATCGCCGCCTTGTTGCCCTTCTTGTGCTTCTTGGCGTTCTTCGGCATCCACTCTTCATGCGTGCCCCAGCCAAGTTCGGCCGGCTGCATGCCTTCGGAGATGAAGCCTTCGACCGACCAGGTGTTCCAGAAGACGTTGAGCGGCTTCGGGTGCTTGGTGCGCTGGGTGTCGCGCTCGGCGATGTGGACGCCCTTGACGCCGAGCTTCTTCATCAGCTTGGCCCAGCCTTCGCGATCGTGCTGGTCCGGTTCGTCGAACTTTAGGCCGGTGTCGTTGGCGAGGTTGACGAGCGCCTGCTTGACGAACCAGGAGACCATGCCCGGATTGGCGCCGCAGGTGGAAACGGCGGTGGCGCCGCCCGGGTTCTTTGCCTTTTCCTTGCGCACGGTTTCGCGCAGCGCATAGTTAGTGCGGTCGGCATTGCTCATGCCCTTATCGAAATAGAAGCCGAGCCAGGGTTCGACGACGGTGTCGACGTAGAGCACGTCATGCTTGCGGCAGAGCTTGATAAGGTCGAGCGAGGAGGTGTCGACCGAGAGGTTGACGCAGAAACCCTGGCCTTCGCCTTCGGTCAAGAGCGGCTTCAGCAGCTCCTTGTAATTGTCCTTGGTGACATATTCCTTGATATGACGAACGCCGTGCTTCTTGAGGATTTCCATGTCGGAGGGCTCTTCGCGCGGGTCGATGACGACCATCCGGCTCTTGTCGAATTTGAAGTGGCGCTCGATCAGGGGCAGGGTGCCGCGGCCGATGGAGCCAAAGCCGATCATCACGATCGGACCGGTAATTTCGGCATATACCGGATAGTTCTGTTCCGTCATTCTTTTCTCCTGTGGAAGAGGACGAAGGCGTTCAGCCTGAAGAATTCTTTTGAAATTGCCGCAGAAATTGCGAGGTGACCGGCTCTAACCACAAATCGGCGTCACAATAAAGAGTGTTGAGGGGGAAAGCTCAAATATCGGGCGGGCGAGAGGTCGGCGAGGTCATCTGACCGGCCTCCTGCAAAATCAGCGTTTGAGGATTTCCAGTCCTGCGACCGTCGTCGTCACGGCAAGCTCGGTGATGTCGTATTCGGCGACGCCGTGGAGGGTGAAGGGATCGGCGGCGACATAGGCCTCGATTGCGGCGCGGTCGCCGATTGCGAGGATCGCGCCGCCGGTGCGCGGCACCTTGCGGCCAGAGGCGAGGAACCAGCCCTTGGCATAACCCTCCTTCACCCAGGCCATATGCGGCTCCATGTGCTTGTCGGCTTCGTCGTTGGATTTGAGATAGGTGAGGGAGAGAATGAACATGGTCAGTTCCTCAGAAGGTCGGCGCGGATCAGGCCGCGCAGCGAGTTGCCGGTATAAAGCGTGCCTGCATCGAGATCGGCAAGGGTGAGGCGGCCGACACGAGCCTTGCGCGCGCAGATGAGTTCGGTGCGCAGCACGCCGGCGAGCAGGCCGCAAGAAGTCGGCGGGGTGCGCAGCATGCCGTTCCCGTCGTCGAGGAAGATGGAGGTGATGGTACCCTCGCAGACTTCGCCGCGTTCGTTCAAGAGGATGACGTCATCGGCCTCGGCAGAGGTATATTCGGCGCGCGCGGCCTCGTAGACGGCGCGTCGCGTCGTCTTGAAACGCAGCAGCTTGTCGGTGGAGTCGAGACGGGTCTCGGCGATGCGGACGGTCCAGTTGGTGTCGGGCGCCAGCGGGACGAAAGCCGCGCTTGTCACCTCGATGCGGCCTTGGGCGTCGAAGGTCAGGCGGACGCGCAGCGGACCCGCGGCATTTGCAACGGCTGCGTCAAGCCTGGCCACCGCATCGATCGGTTGCTGGAAGCCGAGGCGACGGGCGGAGCGGGAAAGCCGGGCGAGATGCAGCCGCAGGCGGATGAAGCCGTCGCCGGGCTGCCAGCGCAGCGTTTCGATCAGCGAAAAATCGATCATCGCGCAATCCACTGGTCGCCGACGGCGAAGCGGGCCTTGAGCAGGCATTCCTCATATTCGGCCTCGGCTGTGGAATCAAAGACGATGCCGCCGCCGACGTTGAAGACGGCCCTGCCGCCGTCAAAAAGCGTGATGGTGCGGATGGCGACGGAAAAGCGCATGACGCCGCTTGGCGAGATCATGCCGATCGCACCGCAATAGGCGTCGCGGGGAGCATTCTCGAGCGCGTGCAGGATTTCCATCGCCCGCATCTTCGGCGCGCCGGTGATCGAGCCGCAGGGAAAGAGGGCTGCAAAGATGTCGCGGATCGAAAGGCCGGGGCGCAGCCTTGCCTGCACATGGCTGACCATCTGGTGGACGGTCGGATAGGTCTCGATGTCGAAGAGCTTCGGCACATCGAGCGTGCCGACTTCGGTGATACGGGAGATATCGTTGCGCAAGAGATCGACGATCATGCGGTTTTCCGCCTGCGTCTTGATATCGCGGCGCATGGCTTCGACGATTTCGGCATCTTCGGCGGCAGTGGCGCCGCGTTTCGCCGTGCCCTTCATCGGATGGGTCTCGATCCAGCCCTCCTCATCTGTGCGGAAGAAGAGTTCCGGTGAACGCGACAGGATGAGCGGACCGCCGAGATCGACCAGCGCGCCGTATTTGACCGGCTGGCGTTCGATCAGCGACCAGAAGGCGGCACGGGGATCGCCGTTCCAGCGGGCCTCGACCGGCATGGTGAGGTTCGCTTGATAGGCGTCGCCGAGCCGCAGATGCTCATGCAGGCGGTCGAAGCGCTCTTTATATAGAGGGAAATCCCAGGCGGCCTTCGGGGCGGTGAGGAATTCCTCGTTCTCAAGGCGCTGTTTCGCTTGGGCAAGCGGGTGTGTGTCCGGCTTCGGAGCATCGAAGACGCCGAAGGAGAGGAGCGGGGTTTCGCGGTTCTCGTTGGCGAAGGAGGCGAGTTTCTCCTCGAACAGATATCCGGCCTCGTAGGCCATGTAGCCGGCAAGCCATTTGCCCTCGGCCTTGGCCTCTTCCATCCTGAGAAGGCCGGCAAAGAATTCGTCGCGCGTTCGCGCGACGATGATCTCTGCCGGTTCGGTGAAAAGCATCACCTGGCCTGATGTGTCGTCGCGGAAGAGAATATAGGGGTCAGACATGATTGCGCCGCATCTTGCTTGGTTATCCGATGCTTGCGACGGTTCTGGGCTTTGACATGGGTGGCGATGCGAAGACTGCAGCAACACCCACTTCCCTCATTCCTGTGCTTTTCACAGGAATCCAGCCACGGCGCGTCTGCGCCGTGAATGACTCACTTCCGACAGACAAAGAGCCTCCCGCGCCCAATGACTTGGGCGCGCTGGATTCCTGTGACAAGCACAGGAATGAGGCAGAGGGGGCTGCTGTCATGGTTCCTCGTGGACGTTGCAGAATGCGGCCTGATAACTCACAACGACACTCGTTCGTTTCAAGTCTGGCCGAGCCTTACGCCCTATCCAAAGCCTCCAACTCATCGATTAGCCCCTCGATCATCGACAGGCCCTGGCTCCAGAACGACGGATCGGTGGCGTCCAGGCCGAAGGGCTTCAAAAGTTCCGAATGATGCTTGGTGCCGCCGGCCCTCAGCAGTTCGAAATACTTCTCCTGGAAGCCGGTCTCGGCCTTCTGGTAGACGGCGTAGAGCGAATTCACCAGGCAATCGCCGAAGGCATAGGCATAGACATAGAAGGGCGAGTGGATGAAGTGGGGGATATAGGCCCAATAGGTCTCATAGCCTTCCGAAATGCTGATCGCCGGCCCGAGGCTTTCCGACTGGACGGAGATCCAGAGTTCGCCGATGTCGTCGGCTGTGAGTTCCCCTGCCTTGCGGGCGGTGTGCAGCTTGCGCTCGAACTCATAGAAGGCGATCTGGCGGACGACCGTATTGATCATGTCCTCGACCTTCTGGGCGAGCATCGCCTTGCGCTCGCGCTTGTCGCTGGTCTTTTCCAGAAGCGCGCGGAAGGTCAGCATCTCGCCGAAGACCGACGCCGTTTCGGCAAGTGTCAGCGGCGTCTGGCACATCAGCGCCCCTTGCGCGCCGGCGAGAACCTGGTGCACGCCGTGCCCGAGTTCATGGGCAAGCCTCATCACGTCGCGCGGCTTGCCCATATAGTTGACGAGCACATAGGGGTGGGCCGAGGGAACCGTCGGATGGGCGAAGGCGCCGGGCGCCTTGCCGGGGCGGACGGGTGCATCGATCCATTGTTCGTCGAAGAAGCGCCTGGCGATATCAGCCATCTCGGGGGCGAAATTGCCATAGGCCGAAAGCACCGTGTCCTTCGCCTCGGGCCAGGGAATAACGGCGCTGGAGGTTTCCGGCAGCGGCGCGTTGCGGTCCCAGAAATTCATCTGCTCCATGCCGAGCCATTTCGCCTTCATCTTGTAATAGCGGTGCGAAAGGCGGGGATAGGCTTCGCGGACGGCCGCGGCCAGCGCATCGACGACCTCGCGCTCGACACGGTTTGCGAGATGCCGGGCGTCGGCGATATCCTCGAAGCCGCGCCAGCGGTCGGAAATATCCTTGTCCTTGGCAAGCGTATTGGTGATCAGCGTGAAGATGCGGATATTGGCCTTGAAGGTTGCCGCAAGCGCCATGGCCGCCTTGCGGCGGACGTCCGGATCCTTCTCCTGCAGCATGTTCAGCGCCACTTCGAGCGGCACTTTTTCGCCATCGATCTCATAGCGCAGTTCGGCCATGGTTTCGTCGAAGAGGCGATTGAAGGCGGCGGCCGATGTCATCGACTTTTCGAGGAAGAGCTGTTCCAGCCGGTCGTCGAGCTGGTAAGGCTTGTCTTTCCTGAGGTCGACCAACCAGGGGCGATAGTGGCCGGCGGCGGGGTCGTTTGCCATGCTCGCATCGATCACCGCGTCATCGATGCGGTTGAGTTCGAGTGCGAAAAACAGCAGGTGCCCGGAAAATTCGGTGATCTTGGTCTGCACGTCGCCGTAGAGCTTGCCGTTTGCCGGATCGGTGGTGTCGGAGAAATAGGTAAGGCCGGCGAAGGAACCGAGGCGGCCCATGATATCGTCCAGCGCCTCATATTCCTTCAGCGCCGCGCCGATGCCCTCAGTGCCGGTCTTCGTCGCGGCCTCGGCGAGTTTGCCCTTCCACTTCTCCTCAAAGGCGATAGCAGCCTTGCCGGCCTTTTCCATGTCGGCGACAAAGGCGGTCGAGGTGGCGGAGGGATAAAGATCCTGCAGCTTCCAGACCGGCAGATCGCCGAGCGCCGGATTGGCTGCCCCGGCTGGCGCTGCTGCCGACAAAAGAAGGCGGGCGTGCGGGAGCTCGATTTTCATGGGGCAATTCCTCTCCACTTTCATAACAGGTCTGTTTGAATAAGCGTGAGAAGGCGCCGCATCAAGGGCCTTTCGGCGCATGAAAGGCCTCGCTTCGGTACGAAAACGACCCGTTCCAATCGTTAAAATGCAATTATTTCTCAAAACAGGATGTTCAAGCCTTTCTGTCAGAGTGCGCTTCATGGTTTCGCATGAAGTGAGGCGACAATGACCGGTTACAATGAGCTCAAGGGAGCAGGGCAAATTCTCGTGGTCGAGGACGACCCCGTGCAGCGCCGCCTGCTCAAGAACGCAATCGAGCGTCACGGCCATGTCGTGCACCAGGCGGAAAACGGCCGCATCGGCCTGGAAATGGTCAAACGCGACAGCGGCCTTTTCAACGTCATCGTGCTCGACCTGATGATGCCGGAGATGACCGGCCTCGAATTCCTCGACGCACTTCATGAATTCGGCACACAGATCCCGGTCATCGTTCAGACCGGCCAGGGCGGCATCGAGACCGTGGTGCAGGCGATGCGCGCCGGCGCCTTCGATTTCGTCGTCAAGCCGGTTTCTCCCGAACGCATCGCCACATCGATCTCGAATGCGATGAAGCTCGATCAGCGCGAGGTGAAGGCGCGGGCCGGACGCCGGTCGCGGTCGGGCTCGGTCGGCTTCGACGACATCGTCTCGGCAAGCCCGGCGATGATCCGCGTCATCGATCTCGCCCAGCGGGCGGCGCAGTCCAACATTCCGGTCGTGCTCGAAGGTGAATCCGGCGTCGGCAAGGAACTGGTGGCGCGTGCCATCCAGTCCGGCGGCGACCGCGCGAACAAACCCTTCGTCACGGTCAATTGCGGAGCGATCCCGCACAATCTCGTCGAGAGCATTCTGTTCGGCCACGAGAAGGGCGCGTTCACAGGCGCGACCGAGCGCCATATCGGCAAATTCATGGAAGCCGACGGCGGCACCATCTTCCTCGACGAGATCGGCGACCTGCCGCTCGAGGTGCAGGTGAAGCTGTTGCGCGCCGTGCAGCAGGGCGAGATCGAGACCGTCGGTGCGCGGACCGCGCATAAGGTCAATGTCCGGCTGATCTCCGCGACGAACAAGGATCTGATCGAGGAGGTCAAGAACGGCCATTTCCGCGAGGATCTCTACTATCGCCTCAACGTCTTCCCGATCACTATCCCGGCGCTGCGCAAGCGCAAGGAAGATATTCCGCATCTGGTGCGCGTCTTTGCCGAACGCTTCTCCAGCGAGCAGAAGAGTGGCCGCCGCATGACGGTCAACGCCGGCGCACTGGCGCTGCTGACCGCCTATGACTGGCCGGGCAACATCCGCCAGCTCGAAAATGCGATCTTCCGCGCAGTCGTTCTGGCCGAAGGGCCGGAGCTGACGGAAGGGGACTTCCCGCAGATCGCCGCCCAGCTTCCGGAATACGAAGTCGTGGATCACCTGGCGCTGGTCGCCGACAATACCGGCCTCGATCCCGACGACAGCTATGGGGAGGAGTTCAGGGCGTCGATCTCGGGAGAGGTGCACCACCGTCTGTCCGAAGTCTCCGAAAACGCGATCGCCAGCGTCAATCCGGCCGGCGATGTGCGCAGGCTTGCCGATGTCGAGGAGGAGCTCATCCGATTCGCGCTCAAATTCTATCGCGGGCAGATGAGTCAAGTGGCGCGCAAACTTGGCATCGGCCGGTCCACACTTTATCGCAAGCTCAAAGATTACGGCATAGACCCCGATAATCCCCAGAAAGATGCGGCTTAAGCGCTTTTTATTAAGACTAAGGCAACCACGATTTGTTACTGATCATAAACCACTTGTTAGTGGCTCGTTCACTATGTAAAGAAAAGGTTGATCATGTGTGGCATTTTTGCCATCGTGTGACCGCATTTGACAGTCATCTGAGACAGTACGGGACATTGTCTGTCTGACGGGGATCGAGTTGCCGAATCTGAATGGGAATTCCAAGCCTTCGCGCTTGAGCTGGCGTATGTTGTGCGCCGACATCTGCGGAAAGGCAGCAAGGACGGCAGCGGCCGCCCTTCTTGCGCTCGCGGTTTCCTCACCGGTATTCGTTAGTACACCTTCCGAGGCAGCGGGCGACACCCGCAGCCTCAAGCTTTATTTCATCCATACCGGCGAAAAAGCCGTCATCACGTACAAGCGCAACGGCAAGTTCGATCCCAAGGGTCTGGAGCAGCTGAACCGCTTCCTGCGCGACTGGCGCAAGAACCAGCCGACGAAGATGGACCCGCGCCTGTTCGACCTGATCTGGGAAGTTTATCGCCAGAGCGGTTCGCGGGATTATATTAACGTCGTCTGCGGTTTCCGTTCACCGGGTACCAACGAGATGCTCCGCGGCCGCTCGCGCAACTCGGGCGTTGCCGAAAAGAGCCAGCATATGCTCGGCAAGGCGATGGACTTCTTCATTCCGGACGTCAAGCTTGCGACATTGCGCGGGATCGGCATGAAAATGCAGGTCGGCGGCGTCGGCTTCTATCCGAAATCGGGCTCGCCCTTCGTGCATATGGATGTCGGCGGCGTCCGCGCTTGGCCGCGCATGAGCCGCGACGAACTGGTCCGGCTTTTCCCGAACGGCAACACCATTCATATCCCGGCTGACGGCAAGCCGCTGCCCGGCTATCAGCAGGCAATGGCCGACTATAAGCGCCGCGTCAGCGGTACGCAGATAGAAATCGCCAGCGCTTCCGAATCGGCGCCGAAGCATAAGACGCTGTTTGCTGCGCTGTTTGGCGGCGGAGCGGACGAGCAGGAAGACGATTCGGACGATTCGACGCCTGTTGCCGTCGCCAAGGCAACGCCGCCGAAGGCAGCGCCCGAGCCTGCTCCTGTCGAGCCGCAGCAGACCGAAGTCGCCGATCTGAACGCGCCGGTGCCGCAGGTTCGCCCGGCATTCAGCAATCAGCCGGCCGGCAGCGACGTGGCGAGTGCGCTCGTCGCACCGCCTTCGGGTAATGCCGCGCAACAGGCCCTTGTCGCGGCGCTTCCGGCCGATCAGGCCCAGCCGCAGCAATTCGCCGATCTCAGCGCCTATAGCATTCCGGTCCCCTCACTACTCGGCCAGCGCCGCGCGCCGGGCGATGCTGAGCTCGCATCGACCGATCCTGACATGCTGACCGGAATGCCGGTTCCGACGCCGGTCGAACGCCCTGCCGTCGCCGAGAACCTTCTGGCTGCGGCCAATGCCGATCCGGAAGCAGAGGCCGACGAGGCAGATCAGGACGGCGGACTATCTCCCGCCGTCGCCGATGCGCTCGACCAGCAGAACAAGGGTGGAGAAAACCAGGTCGCCGGGCATGCGCCTGAGATGACGGTGGAGCAGGCAATCAACGCCGCGATGACGCAAAAGGCGCCTGCCGCAAAACCGCCGCTTGAGCTCGCAGCCTTGGCGCCCATGACCAAATCGGCAAGCTTCGGCGACGGCTTTGATGAACCGGCCGCCGAAAACGCCGTGGCGCAGGGCCTGCCCACCAAGGGCGGCCGCCCGACGCACAAGGAAGCCGCCGCGGCGGACGCCAGCCGCGCGACGGTTCGCACCGAGCCGAAGCTGACGCAGAAGATGATTTCGCAGTGGGCGCTGACCAATGCCCGTCTGGAAATGGCCTCCAAGCAGGTGAAGGCGCCACGTTTCGTCAGCCAGACGATGCGCGCGCAGCCGACTACCGTTTATACCGAAGGTTTCAACGTCAAGACCGCTTCGGTCGACCCGGCCCGCTTCAGCGGCACGGCTGTTAACTTCATGGAAGTGCGCAAGTTCAACACGAACTGAGCCGGCCATCATGAAATATCGAAAACCGTCGGGGCGATCCGGCGGTTTTCCTTTTTGGCTGCTTCGACCAGCGGCGGACAGCCATTATGGCTGTGCAGCCTAAAGCGCGTCGCAGCAAACTTGATTCATGCGACGCGCTTCAGCTCTTTGTTTTGATGCATATCGTTATCCCGGAACCGCTGCACACTTCCGGGCGACGTGCATTGGGCAAAAGAAAAGCCGCCGGGCGGTCCGGCGGCTTGTCGACATATCAGCAATGAAGGGCGGATCAGCCTTCCGGCGGCGACTCGATCATGCCGAGTGCGTGCAGGTAGGTGTCGAGGATCGCTTCCTCTTCCATGCGCTCCTGCTCGTCCTTCTTGCGCAGCGCCACGACCTTCTTCAGAATCTTGGTATCGAAGCCCATTCCCTTGGCTTCGCCATAGACGTCCTTGATGTCGTCGGCGATGGTCTTCTTTTCTTCTTCCAGCCGTTCAATGCGCTCGATGAAAGCGCGAAGCTGGTCGCGGGCGACGCCATGAGCATCAGACATCGTGTTCTCCTGATTGGGGATGATCAATTCGAAGGCACGTGACTGCCGCGAAGCGGCGTCACGGTCAAGCCTGTTCGGGGTCGGCCAGGCTATTTGTTTGGGTTGTTCAGTTCAAAAGCAGCCTTTTGCACAGGTGAGGCCTCGTTCTGGTGGAGTTTTTTCCAGTCCTCGTAGGGCATGCCGTAGACCATCTCGCGCGATTCGTCTTTGGTGACGGGCGCGCCGTCGGCCTCGGCTGCCTCGCGATACCAGTTCGACAGGCAGTTGCGGCAAAAGCCGGCGAGGTTCATCAGGTCGATATTCTGCACGTCGCTGCGCTCGCGAAGATGCGCGACAAGGCGGCGGAATGCGGCGGCCTCGAATTCGGTCTGCTGTTGTTTGCTGAGCGCGGTCATCTCGCTCTCCTTTCAATAGGGGCCTGTGCGCGAGACGTGGACGTCGTATTCGTGCAAGGCGGGATCAGCGTTCATTGCCGCAAAGATCGGCGCGAGGCGCTCGGCCCATGCCGCTATGCCGGCCTCGTCTGCAATCAGGTCCTGACGGACTTCGAGCAGCGCATGCGGAATGCCGGTGATCATGCAGTGGCGGTACATGGTATCGCCCTTCAGTGCGCCATCATAGGGTTCGTTGTCGCCGACGATAAGATCGGGATCGGCGCGCAGCATGTCCAGTAGCGGGCCGACGGCGCGGTGATCGCTGTCCCAAAGCACGGCGGCGTGCCAGGGGCGGGGAATACCTTTCCAGGCGGGCGTGAAGGAGTGCAGCGACAGCACCAGCGGCGCCTTCCCGGTGGCGTTCGCCACCCTGTCGATCGTTGCGGCGACGGCGTGGTGATAGGGGCGATGGAAGGTTTCGATGCGGTTCTCCCACTCCTGCGGCGTGATCGGATGATTGCCGGATATGACGGCGCCGTCGGAGATTTTCATGATCAGGGTCGGATCGTCTTCGCCGCGGTTCGGGTCGATCAGCAGGCGCGAGAAGCCGCCGAGCACCGCGGGTACGCCGAGGCTTTCCGAAAGCTGCCGCGTCAGGCCCTCGATGCCGATGTCATAGGCGATGTGGCGGGTGAAGGCCGCCTCCGGCAGGCCGAGCCGGCCATAGTGTGCGGGAAGGCGGTTCACCGCGTGATCTGCGAGGATCACCATGCCTTTGTCATGTTTGCCGGATAGGATTTCGAAGGATTGGAAGTCGTCCATCAGGAATTGCCGTTCGTCATTGCGCAGTCGGGCAGTGATCGCATGCGTCCGCGCCAGGTTCAAGCGCCGCAGGCGGACAGAGGTTGAGCCGACCCTCGACGGGCGGTTTGTGAAAGGAAATATAATCGATTAGCATTGCGTTGACTTTCGCTTGACGGCGGCGCAAGAAGACAAGCATACGAATAACCGTGGAGCTATTTGGGAGCCGTGTTGATCCAAGCCGCGCCAAGTTTCCTCACGCGGTCCGGACCGCTGGTCCGTCTCGCTCTGTTTGCACTTGCAGCCTTTATGCCGTTCTTCATCGCAGATGCCGCGCGCGCCGATTTTCGCGTCTGCAACGGAACGCAAAATCTCGTCGGCGTGGCGATCGGCTATCGGGCCAAGGACGGCTGGATGACGGAAGGCTGGTGGCAGGTGCCGGCAACGACCTGCGCCGTGTTGATCGAGGGAGAATTGCAATCGCGTTATTATTACCTCTACGCAGAGGACGCCGCCCGGGGAGGACGATGGACGGGGGACGTGCAGATGTGCGTGGCGGAAAACGAGTTCAAGATCTCGGGTGTGCAGGATTGTTATGCCCGCGGTTACCAGAAGATGGGTTTCAAGGAATATGACACGGGCCGCCAGGGCAGCTGGATGGTTCAACTCTCCGACACCCCAGGGACGCAAGAAAGCCAGAATTGATGAAGCGTAATCGCAAAATTAAAATCCTCGCCACCCTCGGGCCCGCCTCCGCTGAGGAATCGATGATCGAGAAGCTGCATCAGGCCGGCGCCGATGTCTTCCGCATCAATATGAGCCATGCGAGCCACGACGTGATGCGTACGCTCATCCAGCGCATCCGCTCGGTCGAGGCGCGCTCCGGCCGGCCGATCGGCATTCTCGCCGACCTGCAGGGACCGAAACTGCGAGTCGGCAAGTTCGTCGACAGCAAGGTCGACCTGAAACCCGGCCAGACCTTCACGCTCGACAACAACGAAGCGCTCGGCGACCAGAACCGCGTCTATCTGCCGCATCCCGAGATCCTGGAATCGGTGCAGCCCGGCCACCGCCTGCTGATCGACGACGGCAAGCTCGCGCTGCGCGCCGAAAAATGCGATGGCAAAAGCATCGTTACCACCGTTATTTCGGGCACGCGCATCTCCGACCGCAAAGGCGTCAGCCTTCCCGACACGCTGCTCGGCGTCGGTGCGCTGACGGACAAGGACCGCGCCGATCTCGACGCCGTGCTTGCCACCGACGACGTCGACTGGGTGGCGCTTTCCTTCGTGCAGCGTCCTGACGACCTTGCCGAAGTGCGCAAGATCGCCCGCGGCCGTGTCGGCCTGATGTCGAAGATCGAAAAGCCGCAGGCTCTCGAGCGTATCGAGGAAATCATCGAGCTTTCCGATGCCTTGATGGTCGCTCGCGGCGATCTCGGCGTCGAAATGCCGCTCGAATCGGTTCCCGGCATCCAGAAGCAGTTGATCCGCGCCTGCCGCCGTTCGGGCAAGCCGGTGGTCGTCGCCACGCAGATGCTGGAATCGATGATCTCGGCGCCGGTGCCGACGCGCGCGGAAGTTTCCGACGTCGCAACCGCCGTCTTCGAAGGCGCCGATGCCGTCATGCTCTCGGCCGAGTCGGCCTCGGGGGACTATCCGGTCGAAGCCGTTTCGACCATGGCGTCGATTGCCACCGCCATCGAGCGCGAGCCGCATTATCCGGGCATCATCTATGCCCAGCGCGCCCAGCCGGAAGCGACCGGTGCCGATGCGATCTCGCTCGCTGCGCGCCAGATCGCCGAGACGCTGAAGCTGTCAGCGATCGTCTGCTACACCTCGTCGGGCACGACAGGCCTTCGCGCCTCACGTGAGCGTCCGCAGGTGCCGATCCTGGCGCTGTCGCCGATCATCAAGACGGCACGCCGTCTTGCCGTCGTCTGGGGCCTGCATTGCGTCGTCACGCATGACGCGACCGATCTCGACGACATGGTCAACCGCGCCTGCCGCATCGTCGCCGACGAAGGCTTCGGCAAGCCCGGCGACCGCATCATCATCTCGGCCGGCGTGCCGCTCGGCACACCCGGCGCCACGAATATGATCCGCATCGCCTATATCGGTTCCGACGGCCAGAGCGGCATCTGATCCGATCGCATCCCTTCGAAAGCCCGCCGCCTCAAAGAAGCGGCGGGCTTTTTCGTTGATGGCCGGGGCATTGCCAAGGGCGCCGGTGCATGCAAGTTTCCTCCCCTATAGCGCTAAAGCGCGTCGCGATCTTTCAGATTCGCTTGTCACGCTTTAGGTCTTTGTTTTTGCCCATGTCTTTATAGCAAAACCGCTGCACACTTTTGCGAGACATGCTCTAGGTTCGGAGGGATCATCATGGATATCGTTACGCTTATGGCTTTTGCAGCCGTTTCCTTTGTCGGTATCGCCACGCCGGGCCCGACAGTGCTGCTGGCGCTGACCAACGGTTCGCGGCATGGCCTGCGCCGGGCAATGGCCGGCATGATCGGTGCCGTCCTCTCCGATTTCGTGCTGATCGGTGCTGTGGCGGTCGGGCTCGGTGCGCTGCTGGCGGCATCGGAATTCTGGTTCTCGATGCTGAAATGGGCCGGTGCCGCCTATCTCGCCTTTCTCGGCATCATGCTGCTGCGCTCGAAGGGCGGGATCGATGCGGCGTTGAAAGCAGGTGCGCCGGCGGGGACGACGTCGACTTTCTCGATCGGGCTGAAGAGCTTCATGGTCGCGGCGACCAATCCGAAGGGCTATTTGTTCTTCTCGGCCTTCCTGCCGCAGTTCATCGATCCGGCGCTGCCGCAGGTAACGCAATATGGGCTGCTCGCGCTCACCTTTGCCGTGCTCGATTTCCTCATTATGTTCGGCTACGCCTTCTTCGGCTCGCAGGCGGTGCGTTTCCTGAAAACCTCGGGCGCCCTATGGCTGGAGCGCGCCTGCGGCGGCGCGCTGCTGGCGCTTGCCGGCTCGCTCGCCTTCTATCGCCGGGCCACCGTTTAAGGTCAGGCTTAAGGCAGGGATAGGTGGCCGACGCGATAGGCCTGCATGTGCTCAGCGCTCTCGGGGATCTCTCGCCATAGCCTGAAGCGCACCCGTGTCCATGTCGTCGGCTCGAAACCGCGGATGGAGGCGAGGGCGCCTGCCCGAACCTCTGCTTCAGCCTCAGCGCTTTCGGCGTCGCGAATATCAGCAAGCGGTGCGTGAGGGTCCATTTGTAGGACTTCGCGTGTGGCAAACCTGGCTGCGGCAATATCGGGCGAGATTTCCGCCTGCCAGACGATCCAGGTTTTTACCTGCGGCCAACCGAAGGCGCCGGCGAGCGTTTGGAAAGCGGGGCCGCAGAGGAAGTCGCTTGCCCCTTCCGGCTTTTGCCAGAGGTAGAAGGGCGCATAAAGATTGTCGGGGCTGGCGAATTCGCCATGGCGGGCGCTGAGATAGGCCTTGAAGCCGAGATTGGGAAAGCCGTCGAGCAGCGGTCCCTTGTCGCGGATTCGGCGGTCGATGATCGACATGTCGTAATCGGCGGGCAGGGTGAAGCTGTATTGCATGGCGATCATGATCGTGCCTCCACCGGCTGCAGCCATTCGACGATGCTGCCGTTTTCCGTTGCCTGAATGCTGAGATAGCCGAAGGGACTGTCATGGGCCGCGCCATGCCAGTGACGCTCGCCGGCCGCAAACCAGACGGCGTCGCCGGCGCGCAGTTCCGCGACGGGACCACCCTCGCTCTGCGCCAGCCCATGACCCGAAAGCACATAGAGCAACTGGCCTCGAGGGTGCGTATGCCAGCGGGTGATGGTCCCGGGATCGAGTGTGGCGCGCATGGCCGTGTTTTCGCCATCGGCGCTGCCTTCGAGCAGCATCTCGACCCAGAAAGGCGCCGTGGCGACACCCTCCGGCGAGCGCACCGCCCTTCCGGGGCGGCTGACCGTCATGGCCTTCGGGTTCAAAGCGCTCATCGTTGGCCTCCGGCCGCCCGCAGCCGCCAATCGGGGTCGGTCATCTGGGCGATGCCGTTGCCGAAGCACCAGTCCTCCGGGGCATTAGTGCTGATGACGATCATCACATCCTCGGGCCGGAGGCCCGGTGACTGCGCCAGCAGATCGGCGAGCCGCCGATAGAGCGCCGCCTTCATCTCGACCGTGCGAGGCCGGCCGATGGTGATCGAGATATAGACGAAATCGTTTGAGCGCGGCCCGGCAAGATAGCTGCTGTCGAAGATCAGCTCGTTTTCATCATGCTGATGGATGGCCTGAAAGCGGTCGTTTTCCGGCACGTCGAAGGTTTCGACCAGGGCGCGCTGGATGGTGTCGGCGAGTGCCGTAAGATACTCCGGCGACTTGCCTCTGCGGAGAGAAATGCGAACGAAGGGCATCGGGGGGCTCCATGGTTTGGGCCGTTCGTCGGCCTTGACAACAGCACCATCGCACGACACGATGGTACCGAAAATCAGAATTTTATGAACTGATAATCCTAAAAAATGGGATTGTATGATGCGACGGACGATCTTCGATCTCGATGTGCTTCGAGCCTTTTCGACCGGCATGGAACTCGGCAATTTCGCCAAGGCGGCCGAAAAGCTCGGACGTTCAACCTCGGCGGTGAGCGCGCAGCTGAAGAAGCTGGAGGAACAGGCGGGCACGCCGATCTTCCGCAAAGCGGGGCGCGGGCTGGCGCTCACCGATGCCGGCGAGACGATGCTCGGTTATGCCAGGCGGCTGCTGGAGTTGAATGACGAGGCGGCTGCGGCCGTGCACAGCATCGAGCTGGAAGGCTGGGTGCGGCTCGGCCTGCAGGAGGATTTTGGCGAGACCCTGCTGCCGGAGGTGCTCGGCCGCTTCGCGCGGGCGCATCCGAAGGTCCGCATCGAGGCGCGGGTGGTGCGCAATGTCGAACTGCTTGAGCGCGTCACCTCAGGCAAGCTTGATCTGGCGCTCGCCTGGAGCGACGGTACGGTGACGGCACATTGCGAACGGATCGGCGAGGTGTCGATGCGCTGGATCGGGCCTGCCGAGAGATCGCCCGGCTGGCATGCGGCAAGTGGCGAGCCGATACCGCTCGCCTCGCTGGAGGCGCCGTGCCTGATGCGCAGTGCGGCGACCCGGGCACTTGACGAGGCCGGCATTTCCTGGCGTCTCGCCTTCGTCAGCTCCAGCCTCGGCGGCCTCTGGGCAGCGGCGGCTGCAGGCCTCGGCATCACTATCCGCACACCGATCGGATTGCCGGCAAAGGTCCGGCCGCTGGCGCCGGAGACGATCGGCTTGCCTGATTTGCCGAAGCTCGGGCTGGTCCTGCATCGGGCCGAAGCCGAACCGCAGCCGGCGGCGGCCCGGCTTGCCGAGCTCGTGCTGCAGTCGGTGAATGGCGCGCTTCGCGGGACGGCGGCCTGACATTGCCGCATTGACCCTTCGATCGCGTGGCTATAGCTTCGGACTGCTATGAAGACGATCACTCTCAATATCGCTACGGCCTTCTTCTTGAGCCTTTAAAGCTCTGCCTTCGGGCATCGGAATATGCGGCCGCTTGCCAACCTTCGCGGCTGGCGCGTTGCCGTGGACTGCAACCACCCTGCATCTGGCCAAGGAAAGAGCCAGCAGGATTGGCGATAGAGAGATATTTCATGACATCGAATGTTTACCCACCGGCGCTGAGCGCCGCGCAGATCGAGCAATTCATCGAGGATGGCTTTATCCGGATCGACGAGGCTTTTCCCCGCGAATTGGCCCAGGAAGCTCGTGCCATCATGTGGTGCGATATTCCCTTCGGTGCGGATGATCCAAGAACATGGACGCAACCGGTCGTGCGGCTTGCCGGTTATGGTGGAGGCCCGTTCGAGAAAGCTGTCAACACACCGGTATTGCATTCGGCGTTCGACCAGCTTGTCGGCAGAGGGCGCTGGGAGCCACGCACCGGGCTTGGCAGTTTCCCGGTGCGCTTTCCCCATCCGGACGATCCCGGCGATGCCGGCTGGCATGTCGATCTGAGCTTTCCCGGTGGGGGTTCCGATCCGAACGAGCAGCGGGACTTTTCCGCCTGGCGGGTGAATATCACCTCGCGCGGACGGGCGCTGCTGATGCTTTTCCTGTTCTCGGATGTCGGGGAAGAGGATGCGCCGACCCGCATCCGTATCGGCTCGCACAAGGATGTCGCGCGCCTTCTGGCACCGGCGGGTGAGGCGGGTATGGCCCATCTCCGGCTGGAGCATGTCGGTGAAGCCCGGCCGCTGGCCTTGGCGACGGGGCAGGCCGGCACGGTCTATCTGTGCCATCCATTCCTGATCCATGCAGCACAAAAGCATGGCGGCAATGAACCGCGCTTCATGGGACAGCCCGGCCTTGCACCGTCCGAACCGCTTCGGCTTGAGCGGAAGGACGGCGTCTATTCGCCGGTCGAGATAGCAATCCGCCGGGCGCTTCACTCCATCTGACGGTTGAATGCGGCATTCGGCTCAAGAGAGCCGGATGCCTCACGATGCCCTCAGCCGAAGCGTTCCAACGCCATGGCGAAGATATCTGCATCGACATTGCCGCCGGAGGTGACGGCGACCACCGTGTCGCTTTCCAGCGCCTCGCCATGGAAGAGGGCGGCGGCGAGCGCCACCGCGCCGCCCGGCTCGACCACGATCTTCAGCCTGACGAAGGCGAGCGCCATGGCGCGCAGCGCCTCTTCGTCGGTGACGACGATGCCGGCGCCGGCGAGGCGCTTGAGGATCGGGAAGGTGATATTTCCCGGCTGCGGCGTGACGATCGCATCGCAGATAGAGCCTGATATCGCCACGTTGCGCTCGATCCTGCCGGAGGCGAGCGAGCGGGCGGTGTCGTCGAAATCCTTGGGCTCGCAGGGCCGGACGCGAAAGCCGGGGGCGCTGGCTTCAAGCGCGAGCGCGATGCCGGAGGTCAATCCGCCGCCCCCGCAGGGCACGAGGACTTCGGCTGATGTCACGCCTTCCTCTTCCGCCTGCTCGGAGATTTCGAGGCCGGTCGTGCCCTGGCCGGCGATGACAAGCGGTTCGTCGAAGGGCTTGATCAGCGTCAGGCCGCGCTCGGCCGACAGCCTCGCGCCGATCTCGTCGCGGTCCTCGTTGACGCGGTCGTAGAGCACCACCTCGGCGCCGAAGGCGCGGGTGTTGGCGATCTTCAGCTTCGGCGCGTCGCTCGGCATGATGATGACGGAGGGCACATTGTGCAGCTTGGCGGCAAGGGCGACACCCTGGGCATGGTTGCCGGAGGAAAACGCGATAACGCCCTTCGCGCGCACTGCCGGATCGAGGCCGGAGACGGCCGACCAGCCGCCGCGAAACTTGAACGAGCCGGAATGCTGCAGGCATTCGGCCTTCACGAACAGACGCCGGCCGGCGATCTCGTTCAGGAAGGGAGAGGAGAGAAGCGGCGTGCGCCTCGCGTGGCCGCGCAGACGGGCGCGGGCGGCGACAATCATTTCAATGCTGGCCATTCGGGAATCGTCCTGCTTGCGGGTTCGCTCATGCTTAGGGCGCGGCCAGCCATTTGTGAACGGCGACTTTGTCACCGTGACATGAATGGCCTGTCGCATTTGCCGCCCGCTGCTGGCGACCGTCAGTAGCCGTTCGCCGAGCCTTCCGCCGCGCGGCTGTCCATGGCGCCGTTATAGCGCGCACCACCGCCCTTTTCGATGGCGGCGAGGCTTTTGCCGCCGACGAGGATGCCGGCGGCCTGGCCCCAGAGCGGCGCATCATTGCCGCCGTCGAAGCTGTAGCCCATGGCGGCGAGGGTCTTTTCCGTATCGGGCGAAATTGCATAGGGTTCGAGATAGACCTTGTCGGGCTGCCATTGATGGTGGATACGCGGCGCATTCACCGCCTGGCTGATATCCATGCCGAAATCGACGACGTTCAGGATCGCCTCCAGCGTGATGGTGATGATGCGCGAGCCGCCGGGGCTGCCGATCACCATGAAGGGCTTGCCGTCCTTGGTGACGATCGTCGGGCTCATCGAGGAGAGCGGTGTCTTCTTCGGAGCGATGGCGTTCGCCTCGCCCTGGACGAGGCCATAAAGGTTCGGCACGCCGGGCTTGGAGGTGAAATCGTCCATCTCGTTGTTGAGCAGGACGCCGGTGCCGGGCGCGACGACCGCGGCGCCGAAAGACCCGTTCAGCGTATAGGTGACGGCGACCGCATTGCCCTCGTCGTCGATGATCGAATAATGCGTCGTCTCGGTGCTTTCCTTGCCGCCGAGCGGTTTAAGGTTGGCCGACGTGCCGGCCTTGTAGGGATCGATCTTGGCAGCGATCTCCTTGGCATAGGTCTTGTCGATGAGCTTTGCGACGGGGTTCTCGACGAAATCGGGATCGCCGAGCGCAGCGTTGCGGTCGACATAGGCGTAGCGCATGGCCTCGACCATCACATGCGCGGTGTCGGCCGAGCCGTAGCCCAGGTAGGAAAGCGGATAACCTTCCAGAACGTTGAGGATCTCGCAGATTATGACACCGCCGGAGGAAGGCGGCGGCGAGGAGATGATGTCGTAACCGCGATAATTACATTCGACCGGCTTCAACTCGCGCACGGCATATTGCTCGAAATCTTGCCTGGCGAGGATACCGCCCTTGGCCTGGCTTGCCTTGACGATCGCCTCGGCGGGCGCAGCCTTGTAGAAGGCGTCAGGACCTTTTTCGGAAATGGCCGCCAGGACCGCGGCAAGGTCGGGCTGCTGGAGCTTTTCACCCGATGCATAGGCTTTGCCATCGGGTTTCAGGAAAATCTTCGCCGCCGCCTCGTCCTTGGCGAGCCGTTTGGCGCTGCCGGCGAAACTTGCGGCATCGCCCTGTTCCAGCGTGTAGCCTTCCCTGGCGAAACGAAGTGCCGGTGCGATCAGATCCTGGCGCGGCTTTGTGCCGTATTTCTCGCGCGCGGTTTCGAAGCCCATGACGGAACCGGGAACGCCGACGGCAAGATAGCCGTCGAGGCTGGCGCGCGGCACGATATCGCCTTTGGCATCGAGATACATGGTCTTCGTGGCGGCAAGCGGCGCGCGTTCGCGGAAATCGAGGAAGGTCTTGGTGCCGTCCTTCAGGCGGATGGTCATGAAGCCGCCTCCGCCGAGATTGCCGGCCGAGGGATAGACGACCGCCAGCGCATAGCCGACGGCGACGGCTGCATCGACGGCATTGCCGCCGCCCTTCAGCACCTCGACGCCGACATCGGTCGCCAGATGCTGGGCGGTGACGACCATGCCGTGCTCGGCCTCGACAGGCGCGGGCGAGGCGGCGAAGGCCGACGTCAGGCTCAGCGACAGTGCCGAAATGACGGAGATCGTGCCGATATGCAGGCGGTCCATGATTTCCCCTCCTATGGACAATGATGGAAAACATATGGGGCTGCGACGGCCCGAGGCAATGCAAGGGATTAGCTTTAGGCAAGAAGCTCGGCGAGTTTCCGGTTGGTGTCTTCATCGTCCAGCGGCGTGTAGACAACGAGCTTCATCTCCGGCCGAGCTCGTCAATGTCAGCCCTGTATGCTCGAAGGACATGCGGCCTTTAACCGGATGATCGATGCGCTTGATACCCGACAGCGGGCTGACGACCTCGTGGCGCTGCCACCAATCACGAAATTCAGAGCTTGCCTGTTTCAGCAGTGCGATTAGGCGCTCGAAATCCGGATCACCGGCATAACGCGCGCTGTCGGCGCGAAACATCGCCAGTGAGACGCGGGCAACCGCCTCCCAATCGACGAGCAGCCGGCGATGCGCCGGGTCGGCGAAGAGGCGATGCATAGTGTTGCGCTCGTCACGGTCGAGTGTGTCATAACCACCGAAGAGTACTTCGGCGGCGCGGTTCCAGGCGAGCACATCCCACCGGCGGCCAAGCACATAGGCCGGTTGGTGGGTGAGGTTGGCGAGCATGCGCTTCAGCGGTTCGTCGACGAATTCGGGCGCGCTGGATACTGTCTGCGCCGTCTGGCGGTCGTTGAGGGTGAAGAGATGTTGGCGCTCGGCCTCGTCGAGGTGCAGCGCATCGGCAAGGGCATTGAGCACCTGTGCCGAGGGTCTGATGTCACGGCCCTGTTCCAGCCATGTGTACCAGGTGGTGCCGACGCCGGCGAGCATGGCGAGTTCCTCACGCCTCAGACCTGGCGTGCGCCGGCGAAAACCCTCCGGCAAGCCGACTTCGGACGGCGCCAGCCGCTCGCGACGAGAACGCAGGAAGGCTGCGAATTCACGGCGGCGGGCTTCGAATGTATCGGCTCTCTGGTCCATGCCGGGGATCATATCAGTATTGATACCAGGATAAAAATGGAACTGTTTGACATTTCCAGGCGGCGCATGATGCAGGCGTCGCGGGTGATTGAAGCGCCTGCGGCTCGACTAGAACAGGATGATTTTAGGCCCGGTCGGCCTAAAGTCTGAATCCTGTTCCAAATTCAAGAGTTAGAGCATGATGTCGTCCGAAAACCGCTCATACTTTTCGGCATCATGCTCTAATCAAGGAGCAGCATCATGTCTTTACAGCATGTCGTCGTCATCGGCGGTTCTTCCGGCATCGGCCTTACTACGGCGAAACTACTTTTGAAACAGGGATATACGGTCACCATTGCGGGCCGTGATGGTGACAAACTTGCCGCGGCAAAAGCATCGCTCGACGGTGATCTGCGCAGCCTCGTGCTCGATGCGGCGAAGCTATCCGCACTCGGAAAGGCTTTTTCCGGGATCGGCGCGTTCGATCATCTGGTGCTGGCGATGGGCAGCGGTCACGGCGCCGGGCCTTTTGCTACACTCGACATGGCTGATCTGCTGGCCGGGTTCCAGACCAAGCTCATTCCGCATGCCGCGGCAGCCCAGGCGGCGCTGCCGCTGTTGCAGCCGGGCGGCAGCATCACCTTCGTTTCGGCGGTCAGTGCGCAGGCCGCGATGCCCGGTACGGCTGGGCTTGCTGCCGTCAATGCCGGCATCGAGGCAATGGTGCCGGTGCTGGCCGCCGAATTGAAGCCGTTGCGTGTCAACGGCGTTTCACCTGGGGTCATCGATACGCCGTGGTGGAGTTTCCTGCCCTCGGAGCAGCGTGACAACGTCTTTGCGGACTTCGCCAGCCGCACGCCGGTCGGTCGCGTCGGCAGGCCGGAGGATATCGCGGAGGCGATCGCCTTCCTGATCGGAAACGGCTTCATGAGTGGCCACGTGATCACCTGCGACGGCGGTGTGCGTCTCAGCGCCTGATGCGGGTTTCGGTGTTGCTGCCGATGGTTTCACCGGCGGAAACTCGAGCCGTAGAGGTTATGCGCCGTGAAGGGCGCCTGGCCGCAACGATGGCACGGCTGCAAGCGTTCGATCGCGTGATGCGGCGGCGAGCCTCTCTTCGGCCCGGCGCGCGATCGCCTGCAGGTCGCGCGGCATGCCGGCGATCTTCTCGATGGCGGCAATGGCGACATCGGTTGCGAGATAATCCGGCTTGTGGCCGACGCCGCGAACGGTGATGAGTTCGGAGCCTGCTATATCACGGGCCAGGCCGCGTGAATGCAGGTGCTCCCAGACGATCTCGTCACTGTCGCCTGTGATGATGACGGTCGGCGCGGTGATCTGAGAATAGCGCGGCGACTGTTCCTTCACATAGGCAAGCAGTCTCTTGAAATCGGCGGCATTGTTGTGGAAAGCGTCGGGCCGCAGCACCAGCGAGGGACCGGTCCTTTCGATGTAATCGGCGGGGCGCGGATTGGGGTGGAAGACGTTCCGCGTTCCGCGTTCCAGCCGGCTGAGACCGAGCGGCACGACGATCGCGTGGTTGAAGAGCCAGCCGAGGACCGGCACGGTTGCGACGTGATAATACCAGTCGATGCCGCCCGGCCAGGGGTGGGTGGCGGGGGCGAGGAAAAGCAGGCCCGAGGTCTTGTCGGGATGGCGCAGACCGAAAGCGGCGGTGATTGCGCCGCCGAAGGAATGGCCGACGATGACAGCTTTTTCGATGCCGCGCTTTTCCATCAGGCTGGCGATCGCATCGGCCTGACCGGAAGGGACAGCGTTGTCAGGGCCGCCGCGTTCGGAATAACCGTGGCCGGGACGATCGACGAAGAGCATCTCGGCCCGGCCTTCGAGTGCTGCGCGAAAGGCGACGACCTGGTCGAGCAGATTGCCGCTGGCGCCGTGAATGAAGACGAGGGCCGGCAGGTCGGCGCCTTCGGGACGCTCGATATGGACGGCATTCATGCGGTAGCCGCCGACATCCGTCAGTTCGCCGATATTCGGATAGGTCTGTTCGAATTGCCGCGCCTTGTAGGAGGAGTAACCGATAGCGGCGGCGAGCGGGGCGAGAAGAGCGGAAACTTCTGCAAGCATGATCTTAACGGGCGATAGTTGCGGCGGTTTTGCCGAGAGCGGACGCGCTGCGTCGTTTCCCGTCTGAAAGTTCTAAATTGCGCGGCTTGGCCGGAGGTCAAGATCAACGCCCGAGGATCAGGTGCGGTTGCCGGCAAGTTTTTCAGCAAGCGTGTTGACCTGTTCCTGCGCGGTGCGTTCGGCGGGGTAGATGTCAAGAAAACGCTCCCAGGCCTTCAAGGTCAGCTGGTCGTTGCCGGAATTGCTGAGGATCGCCGCCATGCCGGAGAGCGCGCCGAAATGGCGCGGCTCGAGATCGAGCACCCGTTCGATATCGGACATCGACTTGCGATAATTGCCCATGACGAAGTTCAGCGTCGCGCGGCGGTTCCAGCTTTCGGCATAATCGGGTTTCAGCGCGATCGCCTCGTCAAGGAAATCGAGGGCGGCGGGATTGCGCTTTTCCTCGATCGCCTTGTCGGCCCACTGCATCAGCAGATTGATCGTGGCGCTGCCGGAATCGTTCCATTCGATGCGGATCTCATTGGCGATGCCGCTGGCTTTGTCGGGGTCGCGCTCGCGTTTCAGCTGGCTGAAGAGTTGGTCGAGGTGCTGTTTCGGCGAATTGTTGGCATCCGCCGGCTCGACGATAACCTCCTTTTTCGTGGCGGCGGCCGGCTTTTCCGCGGCGGCGGCCGGAAAGGAGGAGGTGAGCAGAATGAGGGCAAGCGGCAGCGCCGCTGATGTCAAAGCAAAAAAGCGCATGGCGGGCATATTAGCCCGCCAGCGCCGAAGATCAAACAAATTTGACGTGATCACCGCAGCGACCCACCGGATATATCTGCCAGCGCAAGCTCACGCGGCAGGGCGATCCGGACGCGCGAAATCAGCCCTGACGAGCCTTGAAGCGCGGGTTCAGCTTGTTGATGATGTAGATGCGGCCCTTGCGGCGAACCAGACGGTTGTCACGGTGACGAGCCTTGAGCGACTTGAGCGAATTCTTGATCTTCATTTTTCTGATCCGCGATCTCTATGGGGGAATTCACATTCGCCCGTATCTTTTAACAATCAAAAGCGCGCCATCGGGCGCGCTGTTTAGGTGGGGAGCAGATACCCCGTCACCTTTTCCGTGTCAACCACATGAAGGTGTTTTTCCCAAGGCAACGGGGTGTTTTCTCAGGCCAAAACCGGCGATTTCGGCGTCAAGGTGGTGACATGGCCCATCTTGCGGCCGGGGCGCCACTCGGTCTTGCCATAGAGATGAACCAGTGTATCGGGGCGCCGCAGCCAGTCCGGAACGGCAAGAATATCGTCGCCGATCAGGTTCTGCATGACGCAGTCGGAATGGCGCTCGGCATTGCCGAGCGGCAGGCTGGCGACGGCGCGAATATGCTGCTCGAACTGGCTGACGACGCAGGCGGCTTCCGTCCAGTGACCGGAGTTGTGAACACGCGGCGCCATCTCGTTGGCGATCAGACCGCCATCGGCAAGCACGAAGAATTCGATGCCGATGACGCCGACATAATTCAATGCGGCAAGGATTTTCTCGGCCGATTGCCGCGCGGCGTCCGCCGCCGGCGCAGAGATCGCAGCGGGAACCGTCGAGGTGTGGAGGATGCCGTTGCGGTGGACATTCTCGGCGGGATCAAAGCAGACGACCGTTCCGTCGCTGGCGCGGGCGGCGATGATCGAGACCTCGCGCTCGAAGGCGACGAAGCTTTCGAGGATGAGCGGCACGCCGCCAAGGGCTGCATAGGCGCCATCCGGGCTGTCTGCCGCCGAGCGAAAAACCTTCTGGCCCTTGCCGTCATAACCGAGACGGCGGGTTTTCAGCACGCCTTGGCCGCCGAAATCCTTCAGTGCCGTCTCAAGATCGGCCTGGCTGTCGATCGTGTGGAAGCGGGCAGTGGTTATGCCGCAGCCATTGAGAAAGCGCTTCTCGACCAGGCGGTCTTGGGCGGCTTCCAGCGCCTTCGGCGGCGGATAGACGGACACGCTCGCCGAGAGCCTTTCGGCTGCTGCGACGGGCACGTTTTCGAATTCGTAGGTGACGACGTCGCATATGTCGGCGAGTTCGGCCAGCGCAGCCGGATCGTCATAGGCGGCAGTAATCTGCCGGTTGGCGAGCTGGGCGGCCGGGCAGTTGGCCTGCGGCTCGAGGATGACCGTGCGAAAATTCAACCTGGCGGCGGCAATGGCCAGCATGCGGCCGAGCTGGCCGCCGCCGATGATCCCGATCGTTCTTGCCGTCATAGATCGTCCATCGGGTATTCGGCGACGGCAGCACTCTGGCGCTCGCGCCATTCGTCTAGCCGGTCGGCGACTTCTTCGTCGGAAAGGGCAAGCACCGCGGCGGCGAGAAGGGCGGCGTTGACCGCGCCGGCCTTGCCGATGGCGAGCGTACCGACAGGAATGCCGGCCGGCATCTGCACGATGGAAAGCAGGCTGTCCTGGCCGGACATGGTTTTGGACTGGACCGGCACGCCGAAGACCGGCAGCGGCGTCATCGCGGCGGTCATACCCGGCAGGTGGGCGGCGCCGCCGGCGCCTGCGATGATGACCTTGAAGCCCTCCGCGCGCGCGCCCTTGGCGAAATTGACCAGCCGGTCGACTGTGCGGTGCGCCGAAATGATGCGCGCGTCATAGGGAATTTCCAGCGCCTCGAGCGTGTCGGCTGCGTTTTTCATGGTCTCCCAGTCGGACTGGCTTCCCATGATGATGGCGACGGGTGGTCTGTCTGTCATCGTTGCTGCTCTTCCCTCTCAGGCGATGATGTCAGGGATGATCTGATCTTCCAGCTTGGAGAGCTTGTCCTTGATAACGAGTTTTTTCTTTTTCATGCGCTGGATTCGCAGAGCATCGCATCCGGTTAGGATCATGGCGTTGATCGCGGCGTCGAAATCCTCGTGCTCCTGGCGCAGCCGCGCCACGGTGAGCCTGATTTCCGCCTGTTCCTGATCGGCCATATGCATTCCCCGTTATCGTCCCCGGACTTTGTCCGATCTGCCGATGATTTCCGCAAGCTCCTATCACCAAATACGGGTAACGGCTAGTTAGTCTTGATCATGAAATTGCCATCCAGTCTTCATCTTTTGGCCTTCGACAAGCCTTCAAAAATATGTCACAGTCCGCCGCGTTGACACCTTGATCCCCGACGATGTTGGCCGGGGAGGGTAAGAGGAAGGAAGGGTCAAATGACAGTTCAAGCTCATCTTGAATCACTCCAGAAAAAGCATGTCGCTCTCGAAGAGGAGCTGCACGCGCTCAGAACAGCTCCCTCTATCTCCGATACGGAAATTGCCGAATGCAAGCGCCGCAAGCTGCGCATCAAGGACGAGATTATGCGTCTCAAGTCATCCGTCCACTGATCTTCCCAAGGGTCGCCGGTCGATCATCTTGCGAAAGAAAAGGTAAATCCATCCATTCCGCCTGAAATCAGCAAGAACCGGTGAGTTCACACCAGAATTGCGCCAGCCCGATGCCAGCGGCATCGCGGCTGGCGCTTTTGCGAGCGCCGCGCTTCAAGTCACAGCCATACGAGGGGCGGGGCTGTCATGTGAGCCGGCTTCAAGCCCAGAACTGATCCAGCCATAAATTGAGCATGTCGAAACCGCGGTTGTTGACCGTGTAGATGCGTTTCGTGCCTTCCGAGGTCACCGAGACGAGGTTGCTGTCGAGCAGCGCCTTCAGATGTTGCGACACGGCGGGGCGGCTGATCGGCAGGCCCTCAGCCAGTTCGTTGACGGTCCGCGGCGCACGACGCAATTCCTCCAGCAGAAACCGCCGGTTCGGATCGGCAATCGCAGAGAAGGGGTCCGTGTTCGACATAGCGGGAAAGCTACGTCAAACCGGACGTTCCAGCAAGGAAATTGTGCATTGCAGCGTACTACGGCCTCGTAGTCTTTCAGACGCGCCAAGGATGGTTACACTTAGAATTGCTGCATAATTCTTCAGGTCGGTTCCGATTGAAGGAAGATGCAGCAGGGCTGCCCTACCAGCCAAGACCCTCGCGCACGATGAGGAAGGCGGCGATGAGGGCCATCGCATACATGAAGGGGTAGAAGATCGCCGGCTTCATGCGGCGCACACACCAGGCGCCTGCAAGGGTGGCGAGCGGGGCGAAGGGTAGAAGCGTTGCGGAGGTCGCGAGATTCTGGGTGTCGAGCTGACCGAGTGCGAAATAGGGAATGAGCTTGATGGCGTTGAGGATCGCGAAGAAGCGCACGCTGGTGCCCGTATATTCGCGTGGCTGCAGCTTGAGCGGCAGGGCATAGATTTGAAAGGGTGCGCCTCCCGCATGGGCGACGAAGCTGCCGTAGCCGGAAAATGTACCCCAAAGGCCGGCGGCCACCGGCCGCTGTCCGCGCGGCGGGACGATCTTGCCGGCGCCCGGGCCGTAATTGTTCCAGAAATAGCGCAGGCAGAAGAGGATGGTCACAGCGCCGATGACGATGCGCAGCATGTTGCCCGGAACGAGCGCCGAGGTCGCCCAGCCCATCGCGATGCCGAAGACTGCGCCTGGCAGCATGATCTTCAGCGTCGCCCAGTCGCCGTGCTGGCGCCAGATGACGAGCGAGATCATGTCCATGAAGACCAGGATCGGCAGCAGGATGGCCGCCGCCTCGACCGGCGAGACGACGAGGGCGAGGAAGGGCAGGCCGATCAGCGACAAAGCGTCGCCCATGCCGCCCTTCGCGAGGCCCACCAGCAGAACCGCGGGCACGGCGGCGTAGTAGAATGATAAATCCTGCGGCATGCTTTCGACGTCCTCCTCTTGCAAGCCTCGTCTAACGGAACTACTCACACAAAACGAGTGCGGATCCCTCATCTCAACGAGGAATTCGCGAGGAAACGGGAAGACCTGATGACCGAACCGGAAAACCGCTGCCGCCTTGTGCTCATCGTACCCGATATTGCCGATGCCGATGAGCAGGCAAGGATCGTTGCCGGCGCGCTGAAGGGCGGCGATGTCGCTTCGGTGATCGTGCCGCAGTACGGGCTCGACGACGGTACCTTCCAGAAACATGCGGAGAAACTGGTGCCGCTGATCCAGGATGCCGGGGCGGCCGCCCTGATTGCAGGCGACAGCCGCGTTGCGGGACGGGCCAAGGCCGACGGCCTGCACCTTTCCGGCAATGCCGAGGCACTTTCGGAAGCGATCGAAAAACATGCGCCGAAGCTGATCGTCGGCGGCGGTAACGCAGCCGACCGGCACAATGCGCTGGAGATCGGCGAAGCCAGGCCGGACTATATTTTCTTCGGCAAGCTCGACGGCGATATCAAGCCGGAGGCACATCCGAAGAACCTTGCGCTCGGCGAATGGTGGGCCTCGATGATCGAGATTCCCTGCATCGTCATGGGCGGCACCGATCCGGCCTCGGCGCTTGCCGTCGCCGAGACCGGAGCGGAATTCGTGGCGCTGCGGCTGGCTGTCTTCGGCGAGCCCAACCGGGCGCCGTCTATCGTCGCCGAAGTCAACGCGCTTCTCGACGAAAAAGCGCCACGGTTTGAGGATTGAAATCGCGCTCATGCCGATCCCCACCGCCCGCCTGTTGAATCTTATCCTTGCCAGCATGGCCGCCTTGGTTGCGGCCGGGCCGGGTGTCGTCTTGGCGCAGGCCACCGACAGCGTCATCAGCCAGCCGGGCTCGGCGCCAGCATCGACCTTCCGCACCGACCGCCCCTCTGTCCCGGGTGTGCGGCCCTCCGATGGTGTCGGCGTGTTCGACCGCATGGGTGCGAAGCTGCCGGACCTGCCGCCGGAGAAGGATTACAAGGGACCTGTCGACGAGGCTTACGGCGCCTTCCAGCGCGGTTATTACCTGACGGCAATGGACAAGGCGCTGCCACGCGCCCAGCTCGGCGATGCAGCGGCGCAGACGCTGATCGGCGAAATCCTCTCGCAGGGGCTTGGTGTCAAGAAGGACATCAAGAACGCCGCCTTCTGGTACGGCAAGGCGGCCGAAGGCGGCGATGCGGCGGCAATGTTCAAATATGCGCTGATCCTGATGGAAGGCCAGGGCGTGCCGCGCGACAAGGTCAAGGCCGACGACTACATGCGTAAGGCCGCCGAGGCCGGCAATCCTTCGGCGGAGTTCAACTGGGCGCAGCTTGTCATCGCCGATCATCCCGGCGAGACGGGACTGAAGCTCGCGCTGCCATTCTACGAGAAATCGGCCGAGCAGGGCATTGCCGATTCGCAATATGCCGTGGCGCAGATCTATGCGACGCTGAAGGACTTGCCTGTGGAAAAGAAGCAGCTCGCCCGCGAGTGGATGGCACGTGCGGCGCGCGCCGGTTTCGACACCGCTCAACTTGATCTCGGCATCTGGCTCGTCAACGGCGTCGGCGGGCCGAAGGATTACGTCAAGGGCTTCGAATGGCTGAAGCTTGCCGCCAATGGCGGCAATGTCGTTGCTCAGAACAAGCTCGCCCATCTTTATATCAACGCTATCGGCACGGCGCCGGATCCTGTCGAGGCGGCAAAGTGGTACGTCCTGTCGCGCCGGGCAGGGCTCGCCGATCCCTCGCTCGAGGATTTCTATCTCGGCATTGAGGATGATCAGCAGAAGGCGGCGATCGAGGCCGCCAACAAGTTCCGGCGGCGATAGATTACAGCATCTTTTGCGCGTCCCAAGCGGGAACGTTTTTAAAACAGCGCGTCGGCGAAAAGATCCTCGTCGCTTTCGGCTTTGACGGTCTCGGCGGGCGCCGGGGCGCTGTCTTCGCTCGCCGGGATGATGTCGCGGTGAATGCTGCGCTCCTGGACCATCGTATAGTGTTTGAAGATCTTGCGGTCGAGCGGAGCGATCGCATCGGTAAGATCGGAGATATCGGCGACCTCGGTGCCGGCAGCGCTTTCGAGCAGATCGGCACAGCTGGCAAAGACTTCGCCGAGATCGCGCTGAAAATCGAGCTTGCCGATCAGCAGGCTGATCTTGGTGGCGACCTCGCGGCCGTTCTCGGCGAGCACCTTCAGCTCATTTTCCATCATATTGGCTGCGGAGCGGATATTGCCGACAGCTGATGTCAGGCTTTCTCCGAGACCGCCGGTCCCGACATCGGCGGCGGGGGCGACGCGCCCGGCCGCGGCCTCGAGTGCCGGCAGGCCGGTGACGATAGCGTCGGCAGATTCGTCGAGCTTGCCGGCGAAGATGCGCAGCTTCGGCGGTGACGACGTTGATGGACCTGCCTTCCTCGCCGAGGCGGCTGCAACGCAGGTTGGTATTCAAAGCCATATAGTGAATGTCGGTCTTGACGGCGCGGATGTTGGCGATCGCTTCGGAGAGCTTGGCTGCCGTGCCGATCGTCGACTGGCTCACCTGGTCGGCCTGGCGGCTTGTCGTGTCGACCTGCTTGACGATTTCGTGGGCGGCCGAAACGCTGGATTCCAGCGCGCGCATGAAATTGCCGCCGGCTTCGCCGCTCTCACCGCTCATCTGATCGCGCAGCTTGAGGATCTCCCGCATGTCGTGGTCGAAACTGGCGATCGTCTTGACGACATTCTCCGAATCCCGCTGGAAATTGGCGCACATGTCGCTCATCTGCGCTGCTGTGAGATGGTGGATGACGTTCTGCAGGCGCTTGCGCGCGCCGGCATCGAGCTTTGCGCCCTCCTCGCCGGCAAAGAATTCCTCAAGCAGCGAAAGGGTGGCCTGCACATGCTCGATGCGTTGACGGGTGATGTCGCCGATCTGCAGGGCAGAGAGCGTCGAGGCGACCTTGCTCTGGACGCCGCGGGCAATCGCGCCGACCTCGCGGGCGACGACGCCGAGATGCTTGCGGTGTTCGGCGATCTTGGCGGCATCGTCGCGCAGGGCGGCGGCGACGGCTGGAACGGTATCGGCATAACCCTTGGAGACACTGGCGCCGAAGGAGGCGGCGAGTTTGACCTCCTTGTCGAGGCTGTCGAGTTGGGTGGCGAAACGGTTGACTTCATCGGTGCCGGAATGAGATTCGCTCCAGGATCTCCTGTGCGAAGCCGGAGAATTCCGCAAGACCGGCGCCGGTGATCTTCACGGTGACGGCGAAGGTTCTGAGATAACGCATCGTCTCCTGCATGTCGGAGACATGTTTGCGCAGTTCCCTGCCGGTCTGCGCCAGCGAGACGAGTGCCTCCTGGCGGTTTTCCTCGGTGACCGGCAGCGCCGTCAGGTTCTCCACCGTGACACGGAGATCGGCGCCGGTATCGCTCGACTCCCCATTGTCGAGCGCGGCGGTGACACTCTCAAGAGAATTCAACAGATGGTTGAGAACATCCATCACCGAGAGCAGTACCCTGCCGCCTTCGAGAAAACGTTCCTCGACCCGGCTGCGGGCGGATTCCAGGGTCCGGCCGATGTCCCGTCCGGATGTGCAGGCTGCAGCGGTCGGCGATACCAGAGCGTGTGCCAACATTTATCCCTTTTCTTAAACACAGGCATATTCGACTCTCGTTTTACGGGCAGGATGAAAACGTCCGGTAAACGCGCCGGACTCGTCACCGTTGTGATTAACGAAAGATGTGGATGGGCGTCGGTCCAAATCGAACATCTAGTTAATATTGCTTAACTTGTTGCTTTTATTTCATTTATCTCTAATTTTTGAGAAAAAAATACAACTTATTCCGGATGAGAAATTGGAAGTTCCGAGGACTCGTTATACGACAGTTTCATACAACCGCTGTTTACCCTGCATTAACGCTACCGTGAGAAGTCCTTTAAAGGTCGTCAAGTATTTCTCCGGCCAAGGGGGCTGCATTGGATACTCCTAAGCAATATTGCGAATCTATAAATTTGCCTGATGGGCTAAGTATTCGTACGACGTCCGAACTATATTCAAAGTTTACTGACGCAATTCGCGCCAACGATGCAATCACAGTTAGCATTCCCGAAAGTGCGGAAGCGGATCTGAGTTTCGTTCAACTCATCGAGTCCTCGCGCCGTCAAGCAAAAGCTGAGGGGAAGACATTCAAACTATCTACGCCTGCAAGCGGCTCGGTGCTGAAGGTACTTGAACGCGCAGGTTTCATCGAATCCTTCGATCAAGAAGATTCCAAGTTCTGGTTGCATAAAGAGGTGTAAGGTTATGAGTGCAAATATCCTGACTGTTGACGATTCCGCTAGCATCCGCCTGACCACCAAGGTCACGCTGAGCAATGCCGGTTACAGCGTCACCGAAGCCGCCGACGGGGCCGAGGGCCTGGCGACGGCCAAGGGTGGCCGCTTTGATCTGATCGTGACTGATCTCAACATGCCGGTCATGGACGGCCTGACGATGATCGAGGAACTGCGGAAACTGCCCGGGCAGGCCGGCGTCCCGATCATCTTCCTGACGACGGAATCGGATGCGGATCTCAAGGCTCGCGCCAAGGCCGCGGGTGCTACGGGTTGGCTGACCAAGCCGTTCGACCCCGAACATCTCGTGAAGATCGTGAAGAAGGTTCTCGGACGATGAGCACGCTCGATCCCGTTGCCGTGTTCCGCATGGAGGCTGCCGAATGCCTTGAAGCGATTGAGGCGGGTCTTCTCGACCTGACCCACCAGCTCGACAACAAGGATCTCGTCGACGCCGTGTTCCGCGGGCTTCACACGCTCAAGGGCTCCGGCGCGATGTTCGGTTTCGAGGCGCTCGCCGCCTTCACCCATCATTGCGAAACCGCCTTCGACCGCGTCCGCAAGGGCGAGGTCGCGGCGACCAGCGAACTCGTCGCCGCCGTTCTTGCCGCCGAGGACCATATGCGCGCCCTCGTCGACCAGCCAGACGCCGATCACGGCGATACTGGCAGCAAGCTTCTGGCGCAGCTGCAGGCGGCCGTCGGCGGCAGGCCGGCGGCGCCGGCCGCTGTTGCCACACCCGCAATCGTGCGTGAGGTGTCGACGAAGAAGAAAAGCAGCTGGCGCATCCGCTTCAGCCTGCCGGCCAACTCGATGGCCAACGGCACCAACCCGCTTGGCCTGCTGGACGAGCTGCGCGACCTCGGCGAATGCACCGTGCGCGCCAACACCTCGGCCATTCCGCCTCTTGGCGAGCTCACGCCGATGGAACTCCATATCTCCTGGGACGTGATGCTGACCAGCGAACAGGACCGCTCGGCGATCGACGACGTCTTCATCTTCGTGCTCGACGATATGGAACTCAGTGTCGAGGAGATCGACGGGCCGGCCACGGTAGATGTTGCTCCGATCGAGCAAAAGGCAGCACGTCTCCCCGTCGCCGCAGTCTCTGCGGCTGTTCCCGAGTTTCGTCCCGTCGAGGCGGTGCCGGCGAGGCGCGAGCCGCCCGCCGCCGTCAGCCAGGCGAAGGCGGCTGAGAATGTCCGGGTTCCCGCCGAGCGTCTCGACGAGCTGATGGACCGCGTCGGCGAGCTCGTCATCGCCCAATCGCGTCTCAGCCAGCTTGCCAGCGCCAGCGCCGATATCGCGCTACGCTCCGTCTCGGAAGAAATCGAACGCCTTTCCGGCGAGTTGCGCGACACGATGATGGTGCTGCGCATGGTGCCGGTCGCCACCCTGTTCTCCCGTTTCCGCCGCCTCGTCCACGATCTCGCCCGCGAAACCGGCAAGGTGATCGAGTTGGTGACGGAGGGCGAGAGCACCGAAGTCGACAAGACCGTCATCGAGCGGCTGGCCGATCCGCTGGTGCATCTGGTGCGCAACTCGATCGATCACGGTCTCGAAACGCCTGCCGACCGCCTTGCCGCCGGCAAGACCGAAGCCGGCACGGTGATCCTTTCGGCTCGCCAGGCCGGCGGCGAGGTGATCATCTCGATCAAGGACGACGGCCGCGGCATCAACCGCGAACGGGTTCGCGCCAAGGCGGAATCCTCGGGCCTTATTCATCCCGGCCAGCCACTCTCCGATTCCGAGCTGCTGCAGCTGATTTTCGCTCCCGGCTTCTCGACGGCGGCGGCGATCACCAATCTATCTGGTCGCGGCGTCGGCATGGACGTGGTCAAGAAGACGGTCGAAGCGCTTCGCGGCGCGATCGACATCGTCAGCGTGCCGGGACAGGGTTCGGAAGTGTCGCTGCGCATCCCGCTGACGCTTGCCATCATCGACGGCCTGCTGGTGCGTGTCGGTTCCGGCCGTTACGTCATCCCGCTCTCGGCGGTCGAGGAATGCCTAGAGCTGTCGCTCGAGGAAGATCTCCGCTCGCGGGGCCGCAGCTTCATCTCGCTGCGCGACAGCCTGGTGCCGTTCCTGCGCCTGCGCGACCTCTTCCGCACCGGCACCAAACCCGACGTGCACCAGAAGGTCGTCGTCATCTCGACCGGCACGGAACGTGTCGGCCTCGTCGTCGATCAGATCATCGGCGACCACCAGACGGTCATCAAGTCGATGTCGAAACTGCATAACGACGTCGCGACCTTCTCGGGCGCGACCATTCTCGGCGACGGCAGCGTCGCTCTCATTCTCGACGTCGGGCACCTGGTTGCCGCGGGTCAGCAACAGGAGGCGCAATTGCGTGTAGCAGGATGAGTGCAGCAGCAACAGCCGAACGATTCGACAATCACTGGAGCTATGCCGAGGAAGTCGAAGTCCTGACTTTTGATCTCAATGGCGAAACCTTCGCGCTGGAAGCGGTCATCGTCCAGGAAATCCTGGACCTGCTTCCTGAGACCGCGGTGCCGGGCAGCCAGCCCTTCGTCGCCAGCGTCATCAACTTCCGCGGCAAGGTCATTCCGCTCGCCGATCTGCGTCTCGCCTTCGGGATGGAAGCAGCAGAGGCAACGATCGACAGCCGCATCATCGTCATCGAGATCGACCTGCAGGGCGAGCAGACGCTCGTCGGCCTCAGAACCGACAAGGTGAACGAGGTGACGACACTTGCAAAATCCGCGAGCGAGGCGCCGCCGAGCATCGGCATGCGCTGGCGCGCCGACTACATCAACTGCCTGGTGAAGAGGGGCGGAGAGTTTATCATTCTCCCGAACCTGCAGGCCATTTTTTCATCGAGGCACAAGGCGGCGGGAGCCGCCAGTTGACCCGGATGAATTCAAACTTGGGGGTTTGACGATGCGAATGACAATTAAGACGAAACTGGTGACGGCGTTCACGTTCATCATTCTGATGCTGGTGGGTACCGCCGCCTACGGTGTCCTCAGCCTTGGATCGCTGAACGACACGATCGATAGACTTCTCTCCGGTCCGGCAGCTCGTCTCGATCTCGCGCAGCAGATCAACATTGCCCAGCTTGAGGCCATCCGCCAGCAGAAGAACCTGCTCACCGCCCGGACCGCTAATGAGACGGCCGGTTCGATTGCCAAGGGCGATCAGGCCCGCAAGGACTTCGCCGACGCTTTCGGCCAGGTGCTGGCGCTGGCAACGGAAGAGGGCAAGGCGCGCTGGGCGCGCATCGCCGAGCTTTCCAAGACCTTCAATGCAGCCGACGATCAGATCCGTGACTATGTGAAAGCCGGCAATGCCGAAAGCGCGAATACGATTTCCGTCACCACGGCGCGGGCCGCTGCCAACGACATCGACGCAACGCTCAGCGAAATCCTGACCCTTGAAAAGCAGCGCATGAAGGCTGCCGACGACGGTGCCGAAGCGCAATATATGACGACGCGCACGACGATGGTTGCGGTGGCCGCCGCAGCTCTGCTGATTGCCGCCGTCACCGCCTTCTGGATCGCCAACTCGATCAGCAAGGGCCTCAACCGCGCCAACATCGTGGTGCGCGAAGTGTCGGAAGGTGATCTGACGAAGATGGCCGATATCACCAGCCACGATGAAATCGGCGAGCTTCTGGGCAACGTCAACACGATGATCGAACGCCTGCGCGGTGTCGTCGCCGACGCCTTGTCGGCTGCCGACAACGTCTCTTCCGGCAGCCAGCAGCTTTCGGCAAGTTCGGAACAGGTGTCGCAGGGCGCCACCGAACAGGCCGCTTCGGCTGAAGAGGCTTCCGCTTCGATGGAGCAAATGGCCGCCAACATCAAGCAGAATGCCGACAATGCCGCTCAGACGGAAAAGATCGCCCGCCAGTCGGCCAAGGATGCCGAGATGAGCGGTGAGGCGGTGACGCGCGCTGTCGATGCCATGCGCACGATCGCCCAGAAAATCAGCATCGTCCAGGAAATCGCCCGCCAGACCGATCTGCTGGCGCTCAATGCTGCCGTCGAAGCGGCGCGTGCCGGCGAACACGGTAAGGGCTTTGCGGTCGTCGCTTCGGAAGTGCGCAAGCTTGCCGAACGCAGCCAGTCGGCCGCGGCCGAAATCAGCTCGATGTCGAGCGATACGGTCAAGGCCGCTGCCGATGCCGGCGACATGCTCGGCCGTCTGGTACCCGATATCCGTAAGACGGCCGAACTGGTCTCCGAGATCAGTGCGGCCTGCCGCGAACAGGACATCGGCGCCTCGCAGATCAACGAAGCGATCCAGCAAGCTCGACAAGGTGACGCAGCAGAATGCCGGCGCTTCCGAGCAGATGTCGGCAACTTCAGAGGAACTCGCCTCCCAAGCCGAAGAACTGCAGACCTCGATTGCCTTCTTCAAGGTCGATACGGCGGGCAGCCCGCGGCCCGGCATCAACAAGGTGCAGCCAAAAGCGTCGCCCAAGGGTCTCCTTTCCTCTGCCTCTGTCCGCAAGTCCGCTCCGCAGGCCTACGGCCAGGGCCGCGGCCAGACGGTTTCGGCTCAGCAGCAGCGTCTCAAGGGCTTTGCTCTCGACATGTCGATGGGCGGTCCAGACGCTGGCGATGACGACTTCAGGGAGAGCGCATAGGCGCTCCCCAAAGCGCATAAGTGCTTTCGCCAACGTGATCCTCGGGTTGCCCCAGCGACCCGAGGCGGGAATACCCCCAACGCGTGTAGGCGTTGGTGCTGCGATCGATAGATGTCGGCCACCGGGAAGCGAATGAGTCGCTTGTCCCCTTTCAGACACATCCTTCCAAGCTCGACGTCCCGCCAGGGGGACATGTTTCTCTCCATTCGTTTTGACCGCAAATCGGGGGTATCACATGCGTTTCACCATCAAACTCAAACTAGGCCTTGCCTTCGGCATCATGACGTTGCTGCTGATCGGCATCGCCGTCTACGGAAGCATGAGTCTCGGAACTTTGAATGATGCAAGCGCCCAGATGATCAACGGCTCAGTCCGTCGTCTGGAGCTGGCACTGACCGCCAATGTTGCCGAAGTCAACGCCATTCGTTCCCAGAAGAACGCACTTCTCTCCACGGATCCCGAAACTGCTGCCGCTTTCTATAAGGACGCCGACCAATACCTGCAGGAGATGTTCGGAGCTGTCGATAGCGGCCTTGCCATCGCCTTGCCGGAGGGGAAGCCATATTGGGAGAAGTTGCAGACGATTGGCGCGAAGTTCCGCGAAAGATCCGCCGAACTGCAGCAACTTGACGCAAGAGGTGACCAAGCCGGCGCGCTGGCGCTTTCACTGGGTGAGCTGAGAACAATGACCGACGATATGGGCACCGCAATCGCGGCTCTCGTCGAAATCCAGCGCAAAGGAATGAAGGCGACCGCCGCGTCAAACACCGAGCTCTATGGCTCGACCAAGCTGATCCTCGGCAGTGCTTCCGGATTTGCAGTGCTCATCGCGCTCGGCGCCGCCTTGTGGATCACCCTTGGAATCAACCATGGTCTGCGAAAGATCACGATGGTCGCAAACGCTGTCGCAATCGGTGACCTCAACCAGAAAGTCGATGTCAAGACCAACGACGAGATCAAGGATCTTATCGATACGGTTAACGCCATGACCGCCAATCTGCGCGCCACGGCGGCCCTTGCCGACCAGATCGCCATGGGTGACCTCAGCACCGATGCAAAGCCGCTGTCGGACAAAGATGCGCTCGGCATCGCCATGCAGAGCATGATCTCCAACCTTAGAACCACCGCCGGCATCGCCGATCAGATCGCAAACGGCGACCTGACGGTGTCCCCGAAGCCGCTCTCCGACAAGGATGCGCTGGGCCTCGCCCTGGAGCAGATGGTCGAGCGCCTGCGCGGCGTCGTTGCCGATGCGATCTCAGCGGCGGAAAATGTCTCTTCCGGCAGCCAGGAGCTTTCAGCAAGCTCCGAGCAGGTATCGCAGGGCGCTACCGAACAGGCGGCTTCCGCCGAAGAAGCTTCTGCCTCGATGGAAGAGATGGCGTCGAACATCAAGCAGAATGCAGATAATGCGGCTCAGACGGAAAAGATCGCCCGCCAGTCGGCCAAGGATGCGGAAGCCAGCGGCGAGGCCGTTTCCCGCGCCGTCGATGCCATGCGCACGATCGCCCAGAAGATCGGTATCGTTCAGGAGATCGCCCGCCAGACCGATCTGCTGGCTCTCAATGCCGCCGTGGAAGCAGCGCGTGCCGGCGAACACGGCAAGGGTTTTGCCGTCGTCGCTTCGGAAGTGCGCAAGCTTGCCGAACGCAGCCAGTCGGCGGCCGCCGAAATCAGCTCGATGTCGAGCGATACGGTAACGGCCGCCCAGGAAGCGGGCGAAATGCTTGGCCGCCTGGTGCCGGACATCCGCAAGACGGCCGAGCTGGTTTCCGAGATCAGTGCGGCCTGCCGCGAACAGGATATCGGCGCGGCGCAGATCAACGAGGCGATCCAGCAGCTCGACAAGGTAACCCAGCAGAATGCCGGCGCCTCCGAGCAAATGTCTGCGACCTCGGAAGAGCTTGCGAGCCAGGCGGAAGAGCTGCAGACGTCGATCGCTTTCTTCAAGGTCGATATGGCGGGCGGACACCGTGAGCGCGCGCCGGTGGCAAAGGCTGTCGCCCGCAGCCGGCCTCAGGCCGCCCCGCGCAAGCCGGCCACCAAGACGCCGGCCAATACGGTCGCCGGCCAGCAGGCCCGCGTGAAGGGCTTTGCCCTCGACATGTCGATGGGCGGTCCGGACATGGCCGATGACGAGTTTCGGGAGAGCGCGTAGGTACTCTCTGGGGAAAGCGCATGAGCGCTATCCCCTTCGCAACTGTGATGGGCCAGCCAGAATGGCCCGTGACGCAGGCTTTCGGCGCTTGGGGAAGCGACACGGAAGTTTATTCATGTCCTCCGTCGGTTTCGCCGGATGGGAATTTCTTTGCTGCATGATGCCGCGCCACTTGGACCATATTTATTGCTTCGCTCTCTGAGAGGAATATTGAGATGCGTATTACGATCAAACTCAAACTCGCGGCTGCATTCGGCTTTGTCATATTATTGCTGGTGGGCAGCGCGGTTTATGGGATCTTCAGCCTCAGCTCGCTGAACGATGCCGTCAGCGATCTCATTGCCGGTCCTGCAAAGAGGCTGGAACTGGCTCTGGAAGCGCAAACTGCCGAGCTCGACGCTGTTCGTTGGCAGAAGAACGCTCTTCTGGAAATGGACCCCGAAATCGCCAGGAAAGACTATCAGAATTCGGCAAAAAGCGTGGATGAAATGCTCACGCTGGTGACAAGCGGCCTACAGCTGGCAACCGCTGAGGGCAAGCCTAGCTGGGACAGGCTGGTCGAGCTTGCCAAACGTTTCGATGAAGGCTCCAACAAAGTCGCCTCCATACAGGAAAGTGGCGACAGAGCAGGCGCCGTGGCGCTTTCCTCAGGGGAGGTTCGCGCCCTCGTCGCGGAAATGGAAGAGGTTTTCGGAAGACTCGTCGGGCTACAGCAGAAGGCGATGGCGCAGGCCGATAACGACACCGATGTTCTTTATAGTTCCACGAAGAACATGTTGATCGGTCTCGCAATAGGCGCCTCCGTCATCGCTTTTGCCGCTGCGCTGTGGATCGCGTTCGGCATCAACAGCGGGCTGCGCAAGATCATCGACGTTGCCGGCGCCGTCGCAATCGGCGACCTGAATCAGAAGGTCGAGATTAAGAGCAACGACGAGATCAAAGATCTGGTCAAAATGATCAACACGATGACGGACAACCTTCGCGTCACCGCTGACATCGCCGCGCAGATCGCCGGCGGCGACCTGACGGTGTCCCCGAAGCCGCTGTCTGACAAGGATACGCTGGGCATTGCACTCGAACAGATGGTCGAGCGCCTGCGCGGTGTCGTCGCCGATGCGATCGTGGCTGCAGAAAATGTTTCGGCCGGCAGCCAGGAACTTTCGGCAAGCTCGGAGCAGGTATCGCAGGGCGCCAGCGAACAGGCGGCTTCGGCCGAAGAGGCCTCCGCTTCGATGGAGGAAATGGCCGCCAACATCAAGCAGAATGCCGACAATGCCGCGCAGACCGAGAAGATCGCCCGCCAGTCGGCCAAGGATGCTGAGATGAGCGGCGAAGCGGTGTCGCGCGCCGTGCAGGCGATGCGGACCATCGCCGAAAAGATCGGCATCGTCCAGGAAATCGCCCGCCAGACGGACTTGCTGGCGCTCAACGCCGCCGTGGAAGCCGCGCGTGCCGGCGAACACGGCAAGGGCTTTGCCGTCGTCGCTTCGGAAGTGCGCAAGCTTGCCGAACGCAGCCAATCGGCGGCCGCCGAAATCAGCTCGATGTCGAGCGATACGGTAACGGCCGCCCAGGAAGCGGGCGAAATGCTTGGCCGCCTGGTGCCGGACATCCGCAAGACGGCCGAGCTGGTTTCCGAGATCAGTGCGGCCTGCCGCGAACAGGATATCGGCGCGGCGCAGATCAACGAGGCGATCCAGCAGCTCGACAAGGTAACCCAGCAGAATGCCGGCGCCTCCGAGCAAATGTCTGCGACCTCGGAAGAGCTTGCGAGCCAGGCGGAAGAGCTGCAGACGTCGATCGCTTTCTTCAAGGTCGATACGGCAGGTGATCGCCAATCCCGCCTGCCGGCCGCCAGGGTAACGGTCCGCAACCCGGCGCCGGTCGCCGGCCGCAGCCTCGGCGGCAGGAAGCTCGCCGCCAACAGCATCGCCGGTCAGCAGGCGCGGGCAAAGGGCTTCGCACTCGATCTCTCCATGGGCGGTCCCGATGATGGGGACGTCGAATTCAAGGAAAGCGCCTGATCATGGCTCCAACATCTCTGGAAGCGCAATTCGTGACCTTCAGCCTCGGCGAGGAGATTTTCGCCGTGCCGGTTGAGGTCGTCCGGGAAATCCTCGACTATGCGGAAGCTTTCAAGATTCCGAATGGTCCCGACTATCTGCTCGGCCTGCGCGATGTGCGCGGGCAGGGCGTGCCGACGATTGATCTTCGATTGAAGCTCGGCATGACGAAGACCGAGCCGACCCCGCATACGCGGGTGCTGGTCCTCGACGTGCCGATGGAAAGCCGGCTTCTCACCCTCGGCCTTGTTGCCGACCGCGTCTTCGAGGTCACGCCGTTTCGGCGTGACCAGATCGAGGCGGCGCCCGATATCGGCGTGCGCTGGCGTTCGGACTATATCGCCGGCGTCGTTCGCCGTGAAAACGGCTTTGTCGTCATCATCGATCTGGCGCGGTTGCTGTCGCGCGAGGACGCCTCTGCACTGCAATCGGCGGCCTGACCGCTTCGTCACTCGGAGTACTACGTTTTATGAGTATGGCAACAGCGGTGGAAACCCAATTGCCGGGCGACCGGATCAGCAAGCGCAATTTCGACAAGCTTGCCCGGTTCATCTACGACTATAGCGGCATCAAGATGCCGCCGACCAAGCTGACGATGCTCGAGGGGCGGCTGAGGCGCCGCCTTCGGGCAACCAATCACGCGACCTTCGACGATTATTGCGACTTCCTGTTCAATCAGGACGGTCTTGCCCAGGAAACCGTCTACCTGATCGACGTAGTGACGACGAACAAGACCGACTTCTTCCGCGAAGCCAAACATTTCGACTATATGCAGAGCGTGGCGCTACCGGCGATTGCCGGCAGCGGCGTCCGCACCATTCGCACCTGGAGTTCGGCCTGCTCGACGGGAGCCGAACCCTATACGATGGCGATGGTGCTGGCGGAATTCACCGAAGGCCGCAACGACGTATCCTACAGCATACTGGCGACCGATCTTTCCACCGACGTTTTGCAGACGGCGCGCCGGGGCATCTACCCGGAAGATCTCATCGCGCCGGTGCCGTGCGACCTGCAGCGCAAATATGTGCTGACGGCCAAGCAACCGGATCGGCGGGAGGTGCGCATCACGCCGAAACTGCGCAGCAGGATCGGTTTTGCCCGCATGAACCTGATGGACGAGAAATATCCGATCGGCGAGCCGATGCACGTGATCTTCTGCCGCAATGTGCTGATCTACTTCGACAAGCAAACTCAGGCCGGCGTGCTCAACCGCCTCTGCGATTGCCTGGCGAAGGGAGGGTACATGTTCATCGGCCATTCCGAATCGATCACCGGCTTCGATCTGCCGTTGAAGCAGGTCTCGAACACGGTGTTTCAGCGCATTTAGAGGCTTCATGGCTAAGAAAATCCGCGTTCTCATCATCGACGATTCCGCCAGCATCCGTCAGACGCTGACGCATGTGCTGGAGCAGGATCCCGATATCGAGATCATGGCGGTGGCGTCCGACCCCTTCGTGGCCGCGCGCAAGCTGCTGGAGGAAATCCCCGACGTCATCACGCTCGATGTCGAGATGCCGCGCATGGACGGCATCACCTTCCTGCGCAAACTGATGGCGCAGCGGCCGATCCCTGTCGTGATGTGCTCGTCGCTGACGGAAGCCGGTTCGGAAACGCTGATCCAGGCGCTGGAGGCCGGCGCCGTCGACGTCATTTTGAAATCGAAGATCGGGGCCGCCGACAGTCTTTCCGATGATGCGATACGCATTCGCGAAATCGTCAAGAGCGCCTCGCATGCGCGGCTTACCACCGTCCGCCGCGCTGCCGGAACCATCCGCTCGGCTTCGGCCGACGGACCGACCAAAAAGCTGACGGCGGATGCGATGCTGCCGCCGCCGACGGGACGGGCGATGGCGAAGACGACCGAGATGGTGGTCTGCGTCGGCGCCTCCACCGGCGGCACCGAAGCGCTGCGCGAGTTACTGGAGGAACTGCCGGCCAATGCGCCCGGCATGGTGATCGTCCAGCATATGCCGGAGAAATTCACTGCCGCCTTCTCCAAGCGGCTAAACGGGCTCTGCGAGGTGGAGGTCAAGGAAGCCGTCGACGGCGATCCCGTGTTGCGCGGCCACGTGCTGATCGCGCCAGGCGACAAGCATATGCTGCTCGAACGCCAGGGTGCGCGCTATTATGTGAGCGTAAAGACCGGGCCGCTGGTGTCGCGGCACCGGCCTTCGGTCGACGTGCTCTTTCGCTCGGCGGCGCGCTCGGCCGGCTCGAACGCCATGGGGATCATCATGACCGGCATGGGTGACGATGGTGCGCGCGGCATGCTGGAAATGCATGAGGCAGGCGCCTACACGGTGGCGCAGGACGAGGCGAGTTCGGTCGTTTTCGGCATGCCGAAGGAGGCGATCGCCAAAGGCGGCGTCGACCGTATCCTGCCGCTCGATCAGATCGCTCGCGAAGTGCTGATAACGCAGCAGAAGTTTTAAGTCGGTTTCAACGGAAGCGGCTGAAGCCGGCGGTATCGCAAGATGCCGCCGGCTTTTGATTATCACCCTGCAGATTCTCTTTCAGGCGAGATAACCGCCGTCGATCGTCAGGCTGGCGCCGGTGACGAAGGCGGCCTCGGCACTGGCGAGATAGGCGGCGAGGCCGGCAATCTCGCGGTCCTCACCCAGGCGGCCAAGCGCCATCAGTGGCTTGAGGCGTTCATGATCGTCTTCATTGGGGTTCATGTCGGTCGCCGTCGGGCCGGGCTGGATGTTGTTGACGGTGATGCCGCGTGGACCGAGATCGCGGGCGAGGCCGCGGGTCATCGAGGCGATCGCGCCCTTCGTCATGCTGTAGACTGCGGAGGTCGGAAAGCCGCTGCGATCGGCGGTGACGCTGCCGATGGTGATGATGCGGCCGCCTTCCTTCATATGTCTTGCCGCTGCCTGGATGCCGACGAAGGCGGCGCGGACATTAACGGCAAACATCCGGTCGAAATCTTCGAGCGAATAGTCGTCGAGCGGGTTGAGGATGAGAATCCCGGCATTGCTGACGAGAATGTCGAGACCGCCAAAGGTCTCGGCTGTCAGCGCAACGGCATCCTTTACGGCTTTCGCATCGGCACTGTCGGCTCGGATCGCCAGCGCCTTGCCGCCAGCAGTCTCCAGCTCGGCGACGATTGCCTTCGCCCTGTGCTCGGAACTGGAATAGGTGAAGGCGACGGCGGCGCCGTCAGCGGCGAGCCTTCGGACGATGGCGGCACCGATGCCGCGCGAACCGCCGGTGACGAGGGCGATCTTGGTGGAAAGGGATTGAGACATGCAGGTTTCCTTTGTTTTGGATTGATCAGTCTAGAATTGGCCGTGGAAAGGCCGGTTCGGAATTGCCCCGTCGTCAGCGAAGGCTTCTGATTGCCATGCGTGCGATAGCGCGGAGCGTCTCGGGTGGGGCGCCGTTTCGGGCGCTGACTTTCATGCCCGCCAGGGCAGCGCCGAGAAACGGAATGGCGTTGGCGATATCGATATCTGTTGCGAGGTCTCCGGTCCTGCGAGCCTCACCGAGAAGGCTCTCGATCGCCGCGTGAAGCGCGTGGCCGGCGCTGTCGGTAAGAGCTGCGACCTCGGCATCGGTGCGGCCGAATTCGCAGATGGCGCTGACACCGAGGCAGCCGCGCCGCGCCTCGGCAGCGGGACGCGAGGCGAAGGCGACGAGAGCACCTTCCAGCGCCTCGATCGGCCGGCCTTCGCGGCGAAGATCGGCGATGATCTTGTCGATGCTCTCCACATTGTAGCGCTTCAGCGCTTCCAGATAGAGGCCGCGCTTGTCGCCGAAGGTGTCGTACATGCTTTGCCGACTGATCTTCATCGCCGTCAGCAATTCCTCGGTCGAGGTGCCTTCATAGCCGTGCTCGGAAAATACGCCGATGGCGGCATGAAGGGCGGTGTTGCGATCGAATTCCTTGTGTCGTGCCATGACGAGGCTTCTACTCTTATTGGACTAATCTGTCCAGAATAAATTTATGGTTTCCGGCGCCGCAGGGCAGCCATGCGCGCCTCCCCTTGAAATTTCCCTGATTTTGTGGTCTTGAGGCCGCCAATCTTCGCAGCGCTGCCTGTCATGCATGTTCAGGGACACTTCCCGCCCCTGGCAGCGCGCGCGCCCCGTATCAGTCCCAAGGAAAAATGCGCCGATGGCCCGTTCAGCTCTTCTCAATGTCATGGTTCAGGCTGCCCTCAAGGCAGGAAAGTCGCTGGGACGTGATTTCGGCGAAGTGCAGAACCTGCAGGTTTCCGTGAAGGGGCCGGGCGATTTCGTTTCCACCGCCGACCGCAAGGCCGAAAAGATCGTCAGGGAAGAGCTGCTCAAGGCGCGTCCGACCTATGGCTTCCTCGGCGAAGAGAGCGAGGAAATCAAGGGCACCGACGGCGCGCATCGCTGGATCGTCGACCCGCTCGACGGCACGACGAACTTTTTGCACGGCATCCCGGCCTTCGCGGTCTCGATCGCGCTCGAACGCAATGGCGAGATCGTTGCCGCCGTCGTCTTCAATCCGGCGACCGACGAGCTCTATACCGCCGAGCGCGGCGGCGGCGCCTTCCTTAACGACCGGCGCCTGCGCGTCGCCGCGCGCCGGGCGCTGTCGGATTGCGTCATCGGCTGCGGTGTGCCGGCGCTCGGCAAGCGCAATCACGGCAAGTTCCTGGTCGAGCTTCGCCACGTGATGGGCGAAGTTGCGGGCATCCGCCGCCTGGGCTCGCCGACGCTCGATCTTGCCTATGTCGCTGCCGGGCGGTTCGACGGTTTCTGGGAAGCGGAGCTTGCGCCGTGGGACATGGCGGCCGGCATCCTGCTCATCCGCGAAGCCGGCGGTTTCGCCACCGACTGGGACGGTGGTGCAACGATGCTGGAGAGCGGCACGATCGTCGCCGGCAACGAGATCATCCATAAGGCGTTGATCGAAGTCGTCAAGCGGCCAATTCCCGCCAAGTGAGCGGACGAAAATCCGGCTGTTGTAAAGTCACGGTTTTCGCCTCGGCATACTTCAATTCGGCACAATGTTGCTCTAGTCTCCGCCAGCAATGACTCCGGAGGCAGCGGACCCTATGGAAAATGTGAATGTGGCGGAGATCGGCTCCACCGAAAAGACGGCCAGCGGTTATGCCTACAGGCTTTCGAGCCCCATGCCCTTCCTCTGGACTATGCTGCTTTTCCTCGTCATCGTCGGCTTTATCGCCGCCATCCTCTTCCGGCAGACGCAGACCGCTTTCATGCACAATCCGGGCCTCAACGGCCTGATCGTCGGTGTTCTCGCAGTCGGAATCATTCTTGTTTTCAACCATGTGCTGGCGCTTCGCCCCGAAGTGCGCTGGTTCAACTCCTTCCGCGCCGCCGGCAGCGCCGACAAGGTCAACCGCAATCCGCGGCTGCTCGCGCCGATGCGGGCGCTGATCGGCAGCCGCAAATCTTCGGTGGCGCTATCGACGACGGCGCTGCGCTCGATCCTCGATTCCATCGCCACCCGCCTCGACGAATCGCGGGATGTCTCGCGGTACCTGATCGGCCTTCTGGTTTTCCTCGGCCTGCTCGGCACCTTCTGGGGCCTGATCGGCACGATCGGTTCGATCAGCATGGTGATCCAGTCGCTCGATGCCGGCTCGAACGGCACGGGAGATGTGCTTGCGGCGCTGAAGGAAGGGCTTTCCACCCCGCTTTCGGGCATGGGCCAGGCCTTTTCCTCCTCGCTGCTCGGCCTTTCCGGCTCGCTCATTCTCGGCTTCCTCGACCTTCAGGCCGGCCGCGCGCAGAACCGCTTCTACATGGAGCTGGAAAACTGGCTCTCCTCGGTCACTGATGTCGGCTCCGACCTGGCGCCGGCCCTCGACGCCGTTGCCGGCGCTTCCTCGGACGATATGCGTGCGCTCTCCGATTATCTGCGCAAGGTCTCCGAGGAGGGGGGCGCCGGCAGCCAGCGCTCGGTCGCCGCCATGGCGAGCCTTGCCGAAGGCATTCAGGGTCTCGTCAAGAACATGCGCAACGAGCAGCAGATGCTGCGCGACTGGATCGAGGCGCAACAGGACGAGGCCAAAGCGATGCGCCGCACGCTCGACCGGCTGGCCGAACGCATCGGCGTTCAGGAGCGCGCCGGCGACCGAAGCGAGCGCGTGCGCGACCGCGCCAGTCAGGCAGAAAAGAGCGAGGGCAAGTAAGCCATGGCTCTTGCCCGCAACCGGCGCCGTGAACGCACGGTGGATTATTGGCCGGGCTTCGTTGACGCGCTGTCGACGCTGCTCATCTCAATCATGTTCCTGCTGACGGTCTTCGTCGTCGGGCAGTTCATCCTCAGCCGCGAGATCACCGGACGCGATGAGGTGCTCAGTCGCCTCAACAGCCAGATCGACGAGCTGACGCAGCTTCTTGCGCTCGAAAAGGGCAGCAATCAGGACCTCCAGGATTCGGTCGCCAATCTTCAGGCCTCGCTTGCCAGCGCCGAGGGCGATCGATCGCGGCTGCAGGCGCTGCTAAATGCCGGGTCCGGCGGGCAGGACGCGGCGCAGAAGCGAATTGGCGCGATGACGCAGGAGCTTGACGAGCAGAAGCAGGTCAGCGAGCGGGCGCTGAGCCAGGTGGAGCTGCTGAACCAGCAGATTGCAGCACTTCGCAGCCAGATCGCCGCCGTCGAAGCCGCTCTTCAGGCTTCGGAGGAGAAAGACCGGGTCTCGCAGACCAAGATCGCCGATCTCGGCAGCCGCCTCAACGTTGCGCTCGCCGCGCGCGTGCAGGAGTTGAACCGCTATCGTTCCGACTTTTTCGGGCGCCTGCGCGAGATCCTTTCCGACCGCGAGAATATCCGCATCGTCGGCGACCGCTTCGTCTTCCAGTCGGAAGTGCTGTTTCCCTCGGGCGGCGCCGATCTAAACCCGGAGGGACAGACCGAGATGGGCAAGCTCGCCGCCGCTCTTCTCGATCTCGCCAAGGAAATTCCGCCGGAGATCAACTGGGTGCTGCGTGTCGACGGCCACACCGACAATGTGCCGCTGGCCGGGACGGGCCGCTATCGCGACAATTGGGAGCTCTCCTCGGCGCGCGCGATTTCGGTTGTCAAGTTCCTGATTGCGCAGGGCGTGCCGGCCGACCGGCTGGTTGCCGCCGGCTTCGGCGAGTTCCAGCCGATTGCGCCCGGCGAAACACCGGATGCGCGCGCCACCAACCGCCGCATCGAGCTGAAGCTGACAGAGAAATAATCAGCGTGGCGTGGCTTGTCGCACCTCCTTCAGCCGGTCGGCGAGAAAATCGCGCACGGCGGGGCTGTCGCTGAGGCCGATCGCCGTTATGTAGGCATCGACTGCTGCGGCATCGTCGCCGGCGCGTGCGAGAAGAAAGGCACGCACGGCCCAATAGGGCTGATAGGCCGCGGCATCGCGCGGATCGAGCCTATTGAGCCGCTCCAGACCGGCGGTGGCGCTCAAGGCCCTGCCGATCACCGCTGCTTCGGCGACGCGTGCGCCGAGCGTGTGTTTTATCTTTACCAGCGCCGCGTAGAGCGTTGTCAGCGCCGGCCAGTCGGTCATTCCCGAAACCCGGCGCGTTGCATGCACGGACTGGATCGCAGCATGGCACTGAAAGGGACCGAAACGGTCGAAAGCTCCGGCCTTGCGCAGCAGCGCATCCGCCTCGGCGATCATGATCACGTTCCAGGCCGCCGTATCCTGCTCGTCGAGCGGCACGTATCGGCCATTACGGTCGCGCCGGGCGCTGCGGCGGGCCTCGCAGTGAAGCATCAGCGACAGCAAGCCGATCGCTTCCGGTTCATCAGGCAGCACCGCCAGAAGCGCGCGGCCGAGCCAGATCGCTTCGCCGGCAAGCGAATGGCGCTCCTCCTCGCCGTCGAGACCGTCCCATCCGAGGCCGTAGGCGGCATAGATCGCCGAAAGCACGGCAGCGAGCCGCTCCGGCAGAGCGGAGCGAGGGGGAATGGCGAAGGGAATGCCGGCATCGCGGATCTTCACCTTGGCCCGCACCAGCCGTTGGCTCATCGCCTCCGGTGAAACGACGAAGGCCCGTGCTATGGTTTTCGCCTCGATGCCGAGAACCGTCTGCAGCATCAGCGCCGTATGCACGGAGCTGTCGATGGCGGGATGGGTGCAGGCGAAGAGCAGCTTCAGCCGCTCATCGGGAAAGACGGCTTTGCCGGCCTCGTTCATGCGTTCCTCCGCCTCCTCGAAGGCGACGGTTATCGTCGTCTGCGCGTTGGCCGCGACGGTGCGGTGGCGGGCCGCCTGCATCAGGTTGCGGCGTGCGGCCACCAGCAGCCAGGCTTCCGGCTTGTCGGGAACGCCGCGCTCCGGCCAGACGCGAAGGGCCGACGCCAGCGCTTCCGACAATGCGTCTTCCGCCGCCGGCACGTCACGCGAGCGGGCGGCCAGAAAAGCGATTAGCTTGCCGTAGGACTGACGCGCCACCTGTTCGGCGGCGCGTCCCGCATCGGGCGGCATCGCCGTTTCACATTTGCAGGCGCGGACGCACCTCGACCGAACCCCTGTCGGAGATCGGAACGCGTGTTGCCCATTCGAGCGCGGTGTCCATGTTGGGGACTTCGATCAGATAGAAACCGCCGAGCTGTTCCTTGCCTTCCGGATATGGGCCGTCCTGAACGTCGTGATCCTCGCCTTTGCGGCGCACGATCGTACCGGTCTCCGGTGCCGTCAGCCCGGCTCCGCCGGTCATGATCCCTGCCTGGGCAAGCGCCTTGCTGTAGGCGACCCAGCCGTCGCGATAGGCGGGATCGCTGCGGTTGGCGAAATCCTCGGCGGCTTCGCGAATGATGAGAGCATATTGCATGGGAAACTCCTGATCTCTTTGTGGCGTTGATCCGGGCATCGCCATATCGGGAATATTCCGAAAGCCGTGACGCCCGGTGGAGCGGTTCAGCCGTTCCGAGACAATGAGGCGCGACCAGCGGTCATTTCGACATGGTTTTCAAGAAATCTGCAAAAAAGAAAAATGGCGCGGAGATCACAAGGAAACAGGCCGGGCGCGAGGTGCCGCATCGCTCATCGGCGCGCGGAGAGGCAGGGCGGCGCTTTACGCCGCCGCCGCCATTTTGCTCAGGCCTCGGCCTTCGTCTGGTCGACGACGTCAGCGCTTGGCGTGTTCTTCTTGATCGATTCGATGGCACTCATGGCGGACGCCTTCGCCTTGTAGCCTTCGGAAAGGAACATGGTTTCCCCGTTCGATGCCTTGAAGCGGAAGCGGAACTCGCCGGCCTTATCCTTATAAACTTCGAATTTATACATTGGATGTCTCCCGAAACGCTGAATTGCAACCATCAGCGTTAGGGAGGCTAGATCAAAATGGCGAGCTTTTCCACTGCCTTAATTAGAATTGGATGCTCGGCGTCCAATTGTCGCCGTTCCCAGGGACGCAACCGGAGGGGTCTGCGCCGCCGACGTCATTCCATCTGGATGTTCGCGCCCTTGACCACCGGTCCCCATTTGGCGAGCTCGGCCTTGACATGGGCGGCGAGTTCATCCGGCGTCGAGCCGACGATGGTGGCGCTGAATTCTTTCATCCGTTCGGCAACGGCCGGGTCTTTAAGCGCTTTGTTGGCCGAGGCGTTGAGACGCATCACCACCTCGTTCGGCGTCTTGGCCGGGGCGAAAAGCGCATTCCAGGTATAGGTCTCGTAACCCGGTATGCCTGACTCGGCGACCGTCGGCACATCGGGGAAGGAGGGCGCGCGCGCGGCCGTGGTCACCGCCAGCGCCCGCAAAGTGCCGGCCTTGATATGGCTCGATGACGAGGGCAGGTTGTCGAACATGATCGGCACCTGATTGCCGATGACGTCATTCAAGGCCGGGCCAGCGCCCTTATAGGGAATATGCTGCATGCTGACGCCGGCCATGGATTTGAAAAGTTCGCCGGACAGATGCAGCGGCGTGCCGTTGCCAGACGAGGCATAGCTGTATTTGTCGGGCTCGGCCTTCAGCAGCGCGATCAGCTCCGGCACGGTCTTTGCCGGCAATTCCGGATTGACGACCAGCACGTTCGGCACGACGACGAGCAGCGAGACCGGCGCGAAATCCTTCTCGGGATCATAGGGGGTCGATTTGAGGATCAGCGGATTGAGCGCGTGGGTCGCGACAGTGCCCATCAGAATCGTGTAGCCGTCGGGTTCGGCGCGGGCGACGTTACCGGCGCCGAGATTGCCGCCGGCACCGGCGACGTTCTGAACGATCACCTGCTGGCCCAGATCCTCCGACATCTTCTGCGCGACGATGCGCGCAACGACATCGGTCGAGCCACCGGCCGCAAACGGCACGACCATGGTGATCGCGCGATCGGGAAAATCGGCAGCAGCGGCGGATGCGCCTGATGCAAAGGCCGCAAGCATACCGAAGCCGAGCGCAAGGCTCGCACGTCGCGTCATATCGAAAGGCGCCATTCCTATCTCCTCCCAAGAATCTCAACAGCGATATCCCCACCCCGGGGCATGAAGAGGGTAGTGCGGAAGACGCGAATGACAACCGTGGAGGGGTCAGACTTTAGTCGCGGAGAAGCGGATGGCCGCCTATTTCGCGGCGGCGAGCACATCCTCGTTGGCGGCATCGAATTGCAGCCGCGCCAATCGTGCATAGATGCCGCCGTGGCGGATCAGGCTCTGATGGGTGCCTTCCTCGACGACGCGGCCCTGATCCATCACGAGGATGCGGTCGGCCTTCAATACGGTTGCCAGGCGATGGGCGATGATGAGCGTCGTGCGGCCGTCGACAAGGCCGTCGAGCGCCTTTTGCACCAGGGTCTCGCTTTCCGCATCCAGCGCCGACGTGGCCTCGTCGAGCAGCAGCACGGGCGCGTTCTTCAGGATGGCACGAGCGATGGCGATGCGTTGGCGCTGGCCGCCGGAGAGCGTAATGCCGCGTTCGCCGACCTCGGTCTCATAACCCTGATCCAGCCGCGTGATGAACTCGTCGGCCTGGGCGGCAAGGGCTGCGGCGCGGACCTCGTCTCGCGAGGCTCCGGGACGACCGAAGGCGATGTTGTCATAGATCGAGGCGGCAAAGATAGTGACATCCTGCGGCACGATGGCTATGCGCCGGCGCAGTTCTTCGGGGGTCGTCAGCTGCGCGTCGACACCATCGATCGTCACGCTGCCTTGTTGCGGATCGTAGAAACGCAGAAGCAGCGAAAAGACGGTGCTCTTGCCGGCGCCGGAAGGGCCGACAATGGCAACGGTCTCGCCCGGCGCAATGGTCAAGCTCAAGCCATGCAGCGCCGATTTGCCGGGGCGCGAGGGATAGGCAAAATGCACGTCGGAAAATTCGACGCGGCCAAGGCCGGGCGAAGGAAGAACCTGCGGATGGTCGGGGGCGGCGATCGGCGAGACTTCGTCGAGAAGCTCGGTCAGCCGGTCGGCGGCGCCGGCTGCCTGCGAGAGTTCGCCCCAGACCTCCGACAAGGCGCCTAGCGAACCGGCAGAGATGACGGCATAGAGCAGGAACTGGCCCAGCGTGCCGGCCGAAAGCGTGCCGGCAAGCACGTTGTGGGCGCCGACCCAGAGCACGGCGACGACGCTGCCGAAGATCAGCGTGATGGCGATCCCGGTCAGCAGCGCGCGCGAGCGGATGGCGGCACGGGCCGCTTCATAGGCGGATTCAACGGCGCTGCCGTAGCGTGTCGCTGCGGCATCCTCGCCGTTGAAGGCCTGGACGGTGCGGGTCGCGGCGATCGTCTCGTTGGCGAAGGCGGAGGCATTGGCGAGCGTATCCTGGGCGGCGCGGGAGCGCTTGCGCACCGAGCGGCCGAAAGCGACGAGCGGGAAGACGATCAGCGGGATCGCCCCGATGACGAGGCTCGAAAGCTTCGGCGAGGTGACGATCATCATACCCATCGCGCCGATACAGAGGATGAGGTTTCTGAGCGCCACCGAGGCCGTGGCGCCAACGGCGGATTTAATCTGCGTTGTATCGGCGGTCAGGCGCGAGACGATCTCGCCGGACTGGTTGACGTCGAAGAAGGATGGCGACAACCTTGTCACATGAGAAAAGACATCGCGGCGAAGATCGGCGACAATGCGCTCGCCGATGGTGATGACAAAATAATAGCGCAGTGCGCTTGCGACAGCGAGCACGACGGCCATGATCATCAGCATGGCGAAGTAGCTGTTGATGAAGCGGCCGTCGGACTGGGTGAAGCCGTGGTCAATCATGCGACGCACGGCGAGCGGCAGCGCCAGCGACGTGATGGCGGCAAGCGCCAGCGACGTCAGCGCACCGGCCACCAGGCCGCGATAACGCATGACGTAGGGCATCAGCCTACCGAGCGGCCGTAGCGACCGCCTTTTGTTTTCCTCAGCCCGTGCCTGCTCTGCCAAATTGTCTCCGATCGCCCTCAGGACCCGCGCAATGCGGCCTGTTGGCTCTTGTTATCTAGGCGCTCTTCATGTATAGGCACGCCATCCTAATGGGAAGCCGTAGCCATCACGACTGCGGCTTCATTTATTCAATCGGTTCGGTGGCCGCAACTGCATGCGGCAAATTGAACTCCGGTATCGCAGGAAGATTGTTATGAAGGCAGGCATCCATCCCGACTATCACATGATCAAGGTGGTCATGACCGATGGCACCGAATACGAAACCCGTTCGACCTGGGGTTCGGAAGGCGCTGTCATGAACCTCGAAATCGATTCCAAGTCGCACCCGGCCTGGACCGGCGGCAACCAGCAGCTCATGGACCGCGGCGGCCGCGTTTCCAAGTTTAACAAGCGTTTCGGCGGCCTCGGCCTCTAATCCCTTCTGCTCGATGGAATTCGAAAAGAGCCCGGTTTTGCCGGGCTTTTTTGCGTTGTCGGGAAGGGGCGTTTTCAGGCAAAGAAAAACCGGCCGCGTCGGACGCGGCCGGTTTGTATGGAATTCCCGCAGATCTGGTCAGTTGTTGCCGAAGGCGGTCTGCAGCAGGGAAAGCTGGGCCTGGACGCTGTTTTGATTGTCGTGAACGATCACGGCTTCGGACGGGCGGTAAATCTCGCGGTCGAGCAAAGCAATGCGGTTCTGCAGACGCAGCGAGCGCTCGACGAGGTCGCGGAAGGATTCCGGCAGGTCGCCCCAGCCGGGCGCGGCGCGGTCGACGTTGAAGCCGTCGAGGCGAACCTTGTTCTTTTCTGCCAGCACCTGGTCACGGGACATTTCGCCATTGTTGACGGCGCGCTGCAGCAGCAGCCAGGAGGCCATCTGCATGAGACGGGTGGTGAGGCGCATCGATTCTGCTGCATAGAGAACCGAGGCCATCCGCGGCAGAACCTTGGACGCGGCGCGGCCCTGGCCGTCGAGATAGGCGGCGGTCTCTTCGACCAGCGACATGCCTTCCGCATAAAGTGCCTTGAACTGCGAGGATGCAGCCGCGCGACCTGCAAAACTGATCGTGTTCAATCCAACTTCCGACATCGCAATAGTCCCTGTTGCACGCAGCTACATATGTTCAGGTAACGCGGGCACCGACGGAAAAGTTTCCGAGCCCGGTCTTTATGACTTTAAGATGGTATCATTAGCCCAAATGCGCAAGCCGTTTCTTAAGAAAGGGTTAATCTCCACAGTTTCGTGGAGAAGCGCCGGGCACAAGGAAAAAGAAGAGCCGCAAAAGCGGCTCTCAAGGTAAAACAGGGAGAAAAATCAGACCAATTCACCGCTTGGAAAACTGTCTGAGATCCAGAGAAAATCCGGATGAGTACAGTAATATCTTATAAAGCTTAATATTTTATTAACATTGTGCCGAACTAAGACTTGAGGCGGGTTCATTTATCCGCCTATAGCCTTGTTTTTTGGGGTTTATCGGATCACGAGCGGAAGAAACTTTCCGCTGCCTGCCGTCCGGAGGCCTTGCGGGTGGCCTCGGTTTCGAGACGGGCGATCTCCGCCTTCAGCAAATCCACCCGCGCCTTTAACTCATCCACCGAAAGCATGGAGAGATCGGAACCGATCTCGTGGGCGATCTTCTTCTGCGGCCGGTCGTCATCGATGAAGCTCATGGGTTCTCCTCCATTGCTGCCTGGAGCATCATGCCGAAAGGTAAGGAATCGGAATTTAGGCCAATCCGGGCTAAATTCATCCTTTAGTCCCTTGTTTTTATGCAGGTCGTTATCCCGGAACCGCTGCACAGCTCCGGGCGACATGCATTAGCCGAACTTTACAGCAGGATCGCCGCTTTCGGGAGATTTGCCAGTTTCAGCCGCTTTGCCTGCGCCGCGATCGGCAAGCGACATGCTCTGCGGCGTCAGCATCGGCGAGGTGCCGGTCGGGATCGTCGTGTAGGCGTCGCGGTCGCTGGCCGGGACGGCGGCGCGGATGCGGCTCCGGATGATGGCATAAACGGTGATCAGCACGTGGGCGATGGCAGTGACGAGGAAAAGCGCATGCGGGGTGATCACCGACATGACGGGGCCGCCGATCGTCGGGCCGATCACCGTGCCGATGCCGTAGAGCAGCAACAGGCCACCGGAGACCTTGACGAAATCCTCCGATGCCGCGAAGTCGTTCGCGTGGGCGACGGCGATCGGATAGAGCGTATTGGCGACCGCGCCGTAAAGGACAACGAGCCCGATCAGCAAGGCTGGTGACGTCGGGTGGAGTATGAAGATCAGCAAGCCGGCAAGGGCGGCCACGCTGGACATGGCGGCGAGCACATAGCGCCGATCGATACGATCGGAAAGCCGGCCGGCGGGCAGCTGCATCATGGCGCCGGCGAAGATGGTGGCGCTCATCATGATGGCGATGCTGGTGTCTGAGAGGCCGGCGCCGGCGCCGAAGACGGCGCCGAGCGTGCCATAGGCGCCATTGGCGATGCCGACGAGCAGGATGCCGAGGCAGGAGACCGGCGAATTGCGATAGAGCGCCGGCAGGTCGAGGCGGACTGCCTTCAGCGGCTGCGGCGAAGCGGCGGTCGAAAGCGTCGTCGGCAGCATGGCGATGCAATAGAAAATGCCGCAGATCATGAACAGCACCGGCGTGCGCACGTCCTCGAGCGGGATCATCATCTGGCCGCCGACGACGCCGAGCAGCGTGATGCCGATATAGAGCGAGAAGATCGCGCCGCGGCTCTCGTTGCTGGCGCGCTCGTTCAACCAGCTTTCGATGATCATCGAGGTGCCGGCGGTCGAGAAGCCGGTAACGGCGCGCAGAACCACCCACCAGACCGGATGGATGATGATGCCGCTCACCAGGGCGATGATGGCGATGATCGAGATGAAGCCGGAGAAGGCTCTGACATGGCCGACGCGGCGCACCAGTTTCGGCGCCACCAGGCAGCCGATGACGAAGCCCCCGGCCCATGAAGTGCCGAGCAGGCCAAGCGTCGTGGTGGCGTAGCCTTCGAGATTGCCGCGCACGGGAAGCAGGATGCCCTGCAGGCCGTTGCCCATGAAAAGGAAGAGCGTGCCAAACAGCAGCGCGGCGACGGACAGAAGGTTTCTCTTCATTTCCCCAGAACTCGGTCTCAGTGATTTTGGAATGGACATAAGGCATGACCTGCGTCAGCCCAGCCTCAAGATGATTGATTGTGCCCCGGAATGTCTTTACGGCGTGCGAAGCACCTGTGTTGGCGCGGAAAAATGTCCGTCCTGTGACATTCCGAAAAATGGAAAAAATAAAGCATGACAAAGCTGATAGCCTTGCTGCTCATCCTTGCCATGGCGATACAGCTGATCAAGCCGCTCGGGCTCCCCGGCCTCAGGCGGCGGATGGATTTCTGGAAGATCGCGCTGATCGCTTTCGGGATCTGGGCACTTGACCTGCTTTTGCGCGATTTCCTGATGTAGGCCTGTCGTCGGCCTGCGATCGTCAGTCCTGCAGGATGATTTCTCCGCGCATGACGGGAACACAGCTGCCCGAGATAACCACATCGGTGACGGTGCCGCGGAATTTCGAGACATCGAGGGAGATGATACTGCGCCGGCCCATTTCGACGCCTTGTTCGACGGTAATGCGGACGTTCATGTCGGCGTCCAGCGCAAGCGAGACAAGATAGGCGCCAAGCGCAGCTGAAGCGCTGCCGGTTGCCGGGTCCTCGGGCACGTTGTCGAGCGGTGCGAACATCCGGGCGCGAATATGCCACGGATTTTCGGATGTTCTGGCATAGACGAAGAGCGAGAAGTCGTGGCCGCTCGTCGTCTGGCGGCCGGCGGCCGCCTGGAAGCCGGCAAGGTTGGGACGGGCGGCTGCCAACGCTTCAAGCCCGCCCACTTCGGCAATGGCGAAGTTCAGGCCGACCGAGGCAAAGACCGGAGCGTGGGTGGTTGTGACGACGGCGCGAGATTCGAGCGAGACGCAGCGGGCGATGGTTTCCTCGGCGATGGTATTGCCGACCGTCAGCGGCTGCGGCACGCGGATGGCTGTTGCCGCGACCCTTCCGCCGTTGCGTTTCAGGCTGACCTCGACGATGCCGGCCTTTTCCTCGAAGCGCAGTTTCTCGCCGACCGGCTTGCCGAAGATCTCCGCCTGCTGGCCGAGCACATAGGCTGTGCCTACATTCGGATGGCCGGCGAAGGGTACTTCCATCGTCGGGGTGAAGATGCGCACGCGGGCGGAATTTTCAGGATTTTCCGGCGGCAGGACGAAGGTGACTTCGGAGTAGTTGAACTCGGTGGCGATCCTCTGCATCGCCGCATCGCTCAGGCCCCGCGCATCGGAGATGACGGCAAGCGGATTGCCCTCGAAGCGGGTGGAGGTGAAGACATCGACGGTGACGTAGGAGAGGGTGTCCATGGCGGCTCCTGTTGCGGCTGCGGCTATGGATAATCACGATTTTCCGGCGAGGCGAGCCGGTTTCTTGTCGCCGTGACAATGCAAGAAGGGGCGGCAACGATGTGTTGCCGCCCCTTCTTCATCTGAGTTAAGGCTGCCGAAAAATCAGGCGGCCTTTTCCAGGTCCTTCTTCCAGCTGCCCTTGGCGGCGAGGCTGTTCATCTCGGCGCGGTGGGTGAACTCGCGCTGGCCGGCGGCGACGTTCTCAGGCTTGCCGTTCCAGGCCTTGAGCGCGCTGTCCTGCAGGGCGCGGCCATAGGAGAAGGTGACGAGCCAGGGCAGGTCAAAACCATTGATCGCGGAAAGATGCGCGGTCGCTTCTTCCGTGGTCTGGCCGCCGGAAAGGAAGGCGATGCCGGGAACAGCAGACGGAACCGTGCGCTTCAGCACTTGGACGGTGCGCGCGGCAACTTCATCGACCGAGGCCTTGCGGGCGTTCTTGCCGTCGATGACCATGTTCGGCTTCAGGATCATGCCTTCGAGGCTGACGCGGGCATCGGCCAGTTCTTCAAAAACGACGCGCAGCGTGGCTTCGGTGACTTCGGCGCAGCGGTCGATGTTGTGGTCGCCCGGCTTGCCGTCCATCAGGCATTCCGGCTCGACGATCGGTACGATCTTGGCCTCCTGGCAGAGGGCGGCATAGCGGGCAAGCGCCTGAGCGTTGGCGCGGACCGAGCCGCGGGTCGGCAGCGAAGAGGAGATGGCGATGACGCCGCGCCACTTGGCGAAACGGGCGCCGGCGTCATAATACTTGGCAAGGCGCTCGCCGAGACCATCGAGGCCCTCGGTGATTGTTTCGCCCGGATATTTGGCCATCGGCTTGGCGCCGGTGTCGACCTTGATACCGGGAATGGAACCGGCCGCGCGGATGATATCGACGAAAGGCGTGCCGTCGGCGGCCTTCTGGAAAAGCGTCTCTTCGAACAGGATGACGCCGGAGATATATTTCTTCATCGCCTCGTCGGAGCGGAAGAGCATCTCGCGGTAATCGCGGCGGCTGCTTTCGGTCGATTCCAGGTTGATTGTATCGAAACGCTTCTTGATGGTGGAGGTCGATTCATCTGCCGCAAGCAGTCCCCGGCCGCCTGCAACCATCTGCACTGCAATGTCTTCCAGTCGTTCGCTCATTCTCGTTCTCTCCACAGCATTAAACATCGGCGGTTTAAGAATATAGGACGGCGATAACAGAAGTTTATAGAGAGGAAAATGGAAGCCTAAGTCACTGAAACGATTGAAATCAATTCAATCGTTTGGAAAAATGGGAATTTTTCCAACGCGTGAGCAAAAGACCGCGAAAGGCTCTTCGCCGCCGCGGTCTATCCACATGTAAAACCTGTCAAATCGGGCTTGCCGCGCCGCGCGCCTTTTGCGAGCGCAAAGGACGCTGCCAACATTTTAAACGGACGCATCGGCCCGATTGTCGGGCCGATGCGTGGGGCAGGTTACCGAGCGGCGTTGAGGACGGCGACGCCGGGAAGCTCTTTGCCTTCCATCCATTCGAGGAAAGCGCCGCCGGCTGTGGAGACATAGGTGAAATCGTCGGCAACGCCGGCGTGGTTCAGCGCAGAAACCGTGTCGCCGCCGCCGGCAACGGAGGTGAGCTTGCCAGCCGCGGTGCGCTCGGCTGCGTATTTCGCGGCGCCGACGGTTGCGGCGTCGAAGGGCTCGATCTCGAAGGCGCCGAGCGGGCCGTTCCAGACAAGGGTCGAAGCGCGCTCGATCCAGGCGCTGATGGCTTGGACGGATTTCGGGCCGACATCGAGTACCATGGCATCGGCGGGAATGGCGTCGATATCGACCGTCTCGTTGGCGGCACCCGCCTTGAACTCGCGGGCAATCACGCCGTCTTCCGGCAGGATGATGGCGCAGCCTGATGTCGCCGCCTCGATCATGATCTGCCTGGCGGTTTCGGCGAGATCATGCTCGCAGAGCGATTTGCCGACATTGGTGCCCCGGGCCGCGATGAAGGTATTGGCCATGCCGCCGCCGATGACCAGCGCATCGACCTTTTTCACTAGGTTCATCAGCAGGTCGATCTTGGTCGAGACCTTGGCGCCGCCGACAATTGCGACCACCGGGCGGGCGGGATCACCCAGGCCCTTTTCCAGCGCCTCCAGCTCGGCCTGCATGGTGCGGCCGGCATAGGCCGGCAGATGGTGTGCAAGCCCCTCGGTGGAGGCATGGGCGCGGTGGGCGGCGGAGAAGGCGTCGTTGACATAGATGTCGCCGTTGGCGGCGAGCGCCTTGGTGAAGTCGGGATCGTTCTTTTCCTCGCCCTTGTGGAAACGGGTGTTTTCCAGCAGCAGGATATCGCCGTCATTCATCGCGGCGACGGCGGAGGCGGCGGCCTCGCCGATGCAGTCGGAGGCCGTCGACACGGCATGATCCAGTACTTCCTCGACGGAAGGGGCGATCAGCGACAGCGACAGTTCAGGCGACGGGCCGTCCTTCGGCCGGCCGAAATGGGCCAGCAGGATTACCTTGGCGCCCTTCTCGGACAGTTCGAGGATCGTCGGCGCCACACGCTCGATGCGCGTCGTATCGGTGACCTTGCCGTCCTTGACCGGGACGTTGAGATCGACGCGGACGAGAACGCGCTTGCCGCGGATGTCGGAAAGATCGTCGAGGGTCTTGAAGAAAGGCATGGGGAGATCCAGTCTTGGTTGGCGGAAATTGCGCCGACCATAGCAAGGATCATTCGAGACGCAAGGCGTTCAACGACCGTTTTCGTGTGTGCCTTCGTCGCGTCCGACCGCTGTTTTCGGAGCGGCTTCGGAGGCCGCCGCTTCTCGCCTCCGGCGCCCCTTCAACCGGTCGCGGATCCGCTCGATAATGTCCTTGAGATTAATGAAGATCGGCAGCGTGATGGCCGGTTCGACGGCTTCGAGTGACATGCCGACGGAGGCGACATGGTCGTGCTCATCGAGATCGCGGACGATCAGGATGATCGAGCCGAGACGGACGCGGTCGGCATAATCGGCCTTGCCGCCGAGGCGCTGCCGCATCAATTCGGCGATGGTCAGGCCTTTTTCGGATTCGTTTAGCAGGCCGGGACCGTAGGCGGCATCGAGATCGGCGGCGGGGCGGGCGGGCGAGAGCGCGAAGGCGCCGAAGAATTCGGCATCGTCTTCATCGACAGGCGCACGGCTGGCGAAGAGCCGGTCGAGAAGGCGGGAGTAGCTCGGCACGATGAAGAGATAGACGAGATCGTTCTCGCGCAGCCGCCCGGCATATTGATAGCGCATCGATTTTCCGTCGCGGATGACGAGCGAAGGTGTGGCCCAGCGCGGAATGCGCTCACCGCGCAGCACCGGACTATCCTTGATGACGCGGTAGGAGAGCAGTTCGTGATTGGCAGCACCCGGCAAGTCGACCTCGACCTTGTCGACCGCGCCGATGCGGGGCGGAATGATCAGGCCGAGCTTCTTGGCGACGGGTTTGATCGTCCAGCCCTGGACGAGCAGTGAGACCAGCACGATGATGAAGGCCGTGTTGAAATAGATCTGGCCGTTTTCCAATCCGCCGAGGATCGGCATGATGGCAAGCAGAATGGAGACGGCGCCGCGCAGGCCGACCCAGGCAACGAAGCCGATTTCCTGCTGCGTGTAATCGAAGGGGAGCAGCGACAGCCAGATCGCCAGCGGCCGGGCGACGAAGATCAGGAAGAGGGCAAGCAGAATGGCCGGCACGATGATCACCGGGAATTGCGACGGCGTGGCGAGCAGGCCGAGCACCAGGAACATGATGATCTGCGCCAGCCAGGTCATGCCGTCCTGGAAGCGCTTGATGGTGCCGATCGCCTGCATCTTGCGGTTTCCGGCGTAAATGCCGGCGACATAGACGGCGAGGAAGCCGCTGCCGCCGACGGCGCCGGTGAAGGAGAAGACGAGAAGAGCGAGCGCGAGCACGAAGATCGGCGTCAGACCGCGATCGGTGTCGAGCTTGCTGACGATCAGCACGATCATCATGCCGCCGAGCAGGCCGAGAATGACGCCGAGGCCCATCTGCTGGACGAACATGGCGAGCATGCCGATATTGATGCCGGCGTAGCGCTCGCCGCTTGCCAGCACCTCGACAAGGGCGATGGTCAGGAAAATCGCCATCGGGTCGTTGGTGCCGGATTCGACTTCCAGAGTCGAGCGCACCTTGTCGCGGATGTTGATGCCGCCGATGCGCAGCAGGAAGAAGACGGCGGCGGCGTCCGTCGAGGCGACGATCGAGCCGAGCAGCAGACCTTCCAGCCAGGTGAAGTTCAAGAGCCACATGGCGGCGAAGGCAAAGAGCGAGGCGGTAATCAGCACGCCGACCGAGGCGAGCGCCAGCGAGGGCACGGCCGCGAGCCGGAAGGCATGCATCGGCGTGCCGAAGCCGGAATCAAACAGGATGACGGCGAGCGCGATGGAGCCGAGAATATAGGCGAGGTAATTGTTGCTGAACTCGATGCCGAGGCCGTCGACGCCGGCGGCAAGCCCGATCATCAGGAAAAGCAGCAGCAGCGGGGCGCCGAACCGGAAGGCGAGCAGGCTTGAAAAAGCGGCAAGAAGCACGAGCGCCGTCGAGACCAGCACCACGATATAGAACGCTTCCATGCCCACCCCTTTCCATCGACTGCTTCACGAATACGGCCACCCGGCCGATCCGTCTTCATCCAACCCCTCCTCACGCGCGGCGGCCCATTAGTAAACGGCAAAACGCCAGAGAAGGGTAGGCCTTGCGGCTTAACCTCGTCGCGATGCTGCATCATGCTGCTGAACGGCTGCCGGACGGCCGACCGCCACGGAATGCCACGGGAGAAATTCTCTACAAAGAATGTATAAGAAAATCAGGCGAGAGCAGGGCAAAAAAGACAGGCACGGATTTTTCCTGCCGGTCGGCCGCTGCCCTGCGATCACAACACTGCCTGAAGGATGATGATGGCGAGAAATGTGAGGCCGATGAACGCTGCAACCCAGATGACCAGACGGTTGGCCTTTGCCAGCACGGCAGGTCTGACGTCCCGCTTGGGGTGAAACCGCTGCCGCCGCTTGAGGGTAGTGTGGGACGAGCGTTTTTGTGCCTCTGCCATGTATCGCCTCCACTTGGATCATTTCAGCATTGTGCAGCGCCAGTGCATATCCTCAATCTATCACGCTTGGTCAGCGGATTGCCAACCCGTCATCCAGCCTTGCCTGCGACGGCAACGCCACACCGAAGCCGTCGCTTCGATGTGGCTTTCGAAGCCGGAGTCAGTCTTCAGTGTCCTCGCCCTCGTCGGTCAGATCCGCGACCGGCACAAGGAAAACGACGAACTCGTCCTCGATTGTTCTTTCGGGGTCGTCGTCGAATTCATAGGCATGCTCAACTTCGCTTGCCTCTTCGGCGGTCGCCTTGCGCAGGCTCAGCGCGGCCTTGCGGTCCCACAGGGGTTTACCCTCGGAACTCCAGGATGGTCAGGTCGTCGCGAAAGTCTTCCGCCTCGAAGAAATGCGTCGCATCCTCGCTATTTTCGGAGCGAAAGCTGGCAACGGCGCGGCCGGCGATTTCTACGGTAAAATAATCCATCCATCTCTCTCATATTGGCGACAGCGCTGCCGCACGGTATTGGCGTTCCGCGCCTGGCCGGTGGCCGATGCGGCGCGAGGAACTGGGCATTGTGGAATGTCCAGGTGAGTATTCTAACAGATCTCGTCCCGGCCATGAGCGAAAAGATACCAGTCCGGGGTAGACTGGTTTCGTTTGCGACATGGCAACAAAAAACGGCCCGGTTTCCCGGGCCGCTTGTCTGTCGATGCTTTAACAGCGCTCAGATGAGCTTGGCGAAAGCAACGGCCGTGTCGGACATGCGGCTGGAGAAGCCCCACTCGTTGTCGTACCAGGACAGGACGCGCACGAAGTTGCCTTCCATGACCTTGGTCTGATCGCTTGCGAAGATCGAGGAGTGGTTGTCGTGGTTGAAGTCGCGCGAGACGAGCGGTTCGTCGGTGTAGCCGAGGATGCCCTTCAGCTTGCCGTTTGCAGCCGCCTGGATGGCTTCGTTGATTTCGCCGACGCTGGTCGCCTTCTTGGCGACGAACTTGAAGTCGACGACCGAAACGTTCGGGGTCGGAACGCGGATCGAGGTGCCGTCGAGCTTGCCCTTCAGATGCGGCAGAACGAGGCCGACGGCCTTGGCAGCGCCGGTCGAGGTCGGGATCATCGAGAGGGCGGCGGCGCGGGCGCGATACAGGTCCTTGTGCATCGTGTCGAGCGTCGGCTGGTCGCCGGTGTAGGAGTGAATGGTCGTCATGAAGCCATGGTCGATGCCGACGGCGTCATCGAGCACCTTCACGACCGGCACCAGGCAGTTGGTGGTGCAGGAGGCGTTGGAGATGACCATGTGCTCCTTGGTGAGCTGGTCATGGTTGACGCCGAAGACGACTGTCAGGTCGGCACCGTCTGCAGGCGCCGAAACGATGACGCGCTTGGCGCCGGCCGTCAGGTGAGCGGCGGCCTTGTCGCGCGCCGTGAAGATGCCGGTGCATTCCATCGCGATGTCGACGCCGAGTTCGCGGTGCGGAAGCGTTGCCGGATCCTTGATCGCGGTGACCTTGATCGGCTTGCCGTTGCCGACGATGATCGTGTCACCCTCGACCTTTACGGTTGCAGGGAAACGGCCGTGGATCGAGTCGTAGCGCAGCAGATGGGCGTTGGTCTCGACCGGACCGAGATCGTTGATGGCGACGACTTCGATGTCGGTGCGGCCGGATTCGACGATAGCGCGGAGAACGTTGCGGCCGATGCGGCCGAAACCGTTGATGGCAACCTTGACTGTCATGTTCATTCACTCCCGATAGAATAGAGCCCGATAGAAAGGGCCTGGAATTGAGGAGATGGAGAGCGCCTCAAGGCGCCCTCATTAAAGCTTTGCTTCCGCGGCCGCAACGACGGCGTCGGCAGTGATGCCGAAATGCTTGTAAACGTCCTTTACCGGGCCGGAAGCGCCGAAGCCCTTCATGCCGACGAAAGTGCCTTCCGGTCCGATGAAAGCATCCCAGCCTTCGCGGACGGCGGCTTCGACGGCGATCTTGATCGGCGAGTTGCCAAGGATTTCCTTGCGGTAGGCGTCCGGCTGCTCGAAGAACAGTTCCGTGCAGGGAACCGATACGACGCGCACCGTGACACCCTTGGCTTCAAGGGCTGCGCGGGCGGCAACGGCGATTTCGACTTCCGAGCCGGAGGCGAAGATCGTCACCTTGGCGTCGGCATTGCCGGCCAGCGTATAAGCGCCCTGTTCGCAGAGGTTCTTTTCGCTGTATTCGGTGCGGACCGGGCTAAGGTTCTGGCGTGTCAGCGCAAGGCCCGAAGGACGATTGTGCGTCTTGACGGCGATCTGCCAGCATTCCGCCGTTTCCGTGGCGTCGGCCGGACGGAAGACCATCAGGTTCGGGATGGCGCGCAGACCAGCGAGCTGTTCGACTGGCTGGTGCGTTGGACCGTCTTCGCCGACGCCGATCGAGTCATGCGTCAGGACGTGAATGACGCGGATGCCCATCAGCGCAGCGAGGCGGATCGGCGGGCGGCAATAATCCGAGAAGATCAGGAAGCCGCCGCTATAGGGAATGAGGCCGCCATGCAGCGCAATGCCGTTCATGGCAGAAGCCATGCCGTGCTCGCGGATGCCCCAATGCATGTAACGGCCGGCGAAATCCGTCGGCGTGATCGAATGCATCTGGCTGGTCTTGGTGTTGTTCGACGGCGTCAGGTCGGCCGAGCCGCCGAGCGTTTCCGGCAGGAAGCCGTTGATGACCTCGAGGGCGTCTTCCGAAGCCTTGCGGGTGGCAACCGTCGGCTTGGTCTCGGCGAGCTTCTTCTTGTAGGTGCTGATCGCGGCATCGAAGCCTTCCGGCAGTTCGCCTGCCATACGACGGGTGAACTCGGCCTTGGCCGGAGCCTTGGCCAGACCCTGTTCCCAGGCGTTGACGAGATCGACGGAGCGGGCGCCGGCTGCACGCCAGCTGTCCAGGACGTCCGACGGGATGACGAAAGCTTCGGATTCCCAGTTCAGCGCCTTGCGGGTTGCGGCGATTTCCTCGGCGCCGAGCGGGTTGCCGTGGACCTTATGGGTGCCCTGCTTGTTGGGCGCGCCGAAGCCGATGATCGTCTTGCAGGCGATGAAGGTCGGTCGGTCGGACTTGTGGGCGGCTTCGATCGCGGCGGCGATGGCGGCCTGATCGTGACCGTCGATCTCGATCGTGTTCCAGTGAACGGCCTTGAAACGGGCGATCTGATCGGTGGAATCCGACAGAGACACGGCGCCGTCGATGGTGATCGAGTTGTTGTCCCAGAACAGAACGAGCTTGTTGAGCTTCAGGTGGCCGGCGAGCGCGATGGCTTCGTGGCTGATGCCCTCCATCAGGCAGCCGTCGCCGCAGATCGCATAGGTATAGTGATCCTGAAGATCGGAGCCGAACTCCTCGCGAAGCTTGCGTTCGGCAATCGCCATGCCGACGGAATTGGCAATGCCCTGGCCGAGCGGGCCGGTCGTCGTTTCGATGCCGGTGGCGTGACCATATTCCGGATGGCCGGCGGTCTTCGAGCCGAGCTGGCGGAACTGCTTCAGATCCTCGATCGTCATGTCGGGATAGCCAGTCAGATACAGCAGCGAATAGAGCAGCATCGAGCCGTGGCCGGCCGAGAGCACGAAGCGATCGCGGTTCGGCCAATGCGGCTTCTTCGGATCGAACTTCAGATATTTGGTGAACAGGACCGTCGCCACATCGGCCATGCCCATCGGCATGCCCGGATGGCCGGAGTTTGCCTTTTCGACGGCGTCCATGGCGAGGAAACGGATCGCATTCGCCATCCGGTCATGTTGTTCGGGAGAGGTCATGGCTTTTCCGCAAGTTCCGGGTGTCGGGGGATGGCCTAGAGCCTCCAAGACCATCGAGTGAAAGCGGCAGACACATAGCAGTTGGCGCTAGCAAGTCAACAAATGGGACACCAAATCCGGGTGGGTCGCCGCGATTTTTGACATTTGATCGCGCGATTGTACAAAAGACAAATCTTGCTCGGCGAGGATCTCTAAAACGCTCATCCACAAGATAGGCCGGTGGGCAAGTGACAGGATTTATTGACGGGCCGTCGGCGAGCTGCATATCCTTTTTGAAATCGCAGGACCGGCGCGGCGTGCCGATTCGCGTATCCTGCGCGGGAATCGGGAAGGCATGATGCCCACAGGCAAAACCATGGAAGCAGCGCTCAACGAATTGAGACAGGCGATTTCGAGTCTCGAAAACGCCGTCGACGTGCGCGTCGAGCGGGAGCGCGAGCAGGGCGAGATCGAGGGCGAGGTGCGGCGCGTGCACGCCGATCGCTCCCGGTTGGCGCAGGAGCTTGATCAGGCCGAATTCCGCGCCAACCGGCTTGAGGAAGTCAACCGCGAGGTATCGCGGCGGCTGGTGACGGCCATGGAAACGATCCGGGCGGTTCTGGATCGCTAGAACAGGATGGTTTCAGGCCAGGTTGGCCCAAAATCTAGATCCTGTTCTCATTGAAAGAGTTAGAGCATGACGTCGTCCGAAAGCCGCTCACACTTTTCGGCATCATGCTCTTATAGAAAGAGTTTGGCATGGCGCAGGTGACGGTAACGATCGACGGCAAAGCCTATCGCATGGCCTGCGAGGAAGGGCAGGAGGATCACCTGACCGATCTCGCCACCCGTTTCGACCGCTATGTCGGCCATCTCAAGGGGCAGTTCGGGGAAATCGGCGATCTCAGGATTACGGTCATGGCCGGTATCATGATCATGGACGAGATTGCCGAGCTGACGCGCCGCGTCACAGGGCTGGAATCCGAACTCGAATCCTTGCGCGGCAACCGCGACACGGTGCTTGCCGCTACCGCCCGCACCGAGGAGAACCTCGCGGCGGCGCTCAGCGAGGTTTCATCCCGCATTCGCGGCATCACCGACAAGCTGAACGGCCGGCCAGCCCCCGAACTCAATTGATCTTCAATTAAATAAGGACGACTTGCAGCCGCCACTGGCGCGTCGGCGCAAACGACCTTATATATCGCGATGCGGTCTGCGCCTCTCGACAGGAACCACAATCCCTGGGGCCATACTCGATCCAAAGGGAGCTGTCCCTGGCCAGGCCCGTGGGCCTGGACACACGGCGCCCACCTACGTTTGTAGGCACCCAGGATCGTAAACATCCATCGGTTGCCGTGGATCGCACTTTCCCTTCCATCTTCAGCGAAGACGCCGGACCAAGCGGGCGAAGGCGGCTACAGCGCCGCGCGTCTTTCTCAGACGCGCAAAGGACGCTGTAGCACTTTGAATGGCTGTCCGCCCTTCGTCGAGTACGGCTACTTCCTCAAGCCGGGAAGGGTGACCTGGAAGACCTGGAACATGGTGTCGACGTCGGCGCCGCCCTCCGCCTTGTAGGCTGCGCCCACCTGGAAACCATCCTGCGTCAGGAAGTCGTTGTCGTTGGCGACAAGCAGGAAATAGTCGTCCGGCAGGTTCGGATCGAGAACGCTCGCAAGACCCATGGCTTCCCATTTTTCCGACAGGTTGTTCTTGTCGTTCGGTGCGCCATTGTGCAGGCCGAAGCGGGTAAGCTCGGCCTTGTCGTTGATGTCGATGAAAGGCGTCAGCGTCGCCGGCGTCAGCGAAGGATCGACGACGCCCTTCGGCGCGATCGGCTTGCCGGCATCGAAATTGCTGCCGGCGATATCGGTCGCAGTGGAGAGATCGACGATGTTGATCTTGCGGTAGAGCGAGGTGTCGCCCTTCAGGCCCTGACCGTTGCCGCTGTCGCGGGCAAGCATCAGGAAGGTCTTGTCGGAAAGGGCGACGATTTCGCTTTCTGCCGCGATCACCGTCTTGTCCTTGGCATCTTTGAAGACCGGCAGCGGCACGACATATTCGTGCACCAGCTTCAGGTGATCGGGATCGGCGGCGTCATAGATCATGGCGCGGGTATTCTGGCGGGTCGAGCCGGAATCGCCGCCATCCTGGCGGGCTGCCGACTGCAGCACTGCTATGATGAACTTGCCGTCCGGCGTCATCGCCATGCCTTCAAGGCCCTGGTTGTTCTGGCGGCCGGTCTCCGGGTCCTTCGGATCCGGAGCGGATACGCCGGGGCCGGGATTGTTGGAGGCGAAGCTCAGCGCGCCCTTGCGCATCGGCAACAGCGCCTTCGGCGGCTGGGTAGCCGAGAGCAGGTGACCGTCGGCTGCGAAGCGATAGATATAGGGGCCGTATTCGTCGCTGACGAACATGCTTCCGTCGGTCATGTGGATGATGGCTTCATTGTCGAGCGCGATCTTGCCGTTTACAGCCTGCGGCAGCGGCGGAAAGTCGCCGGCGGCGGCGCGGACGCCGGATTCCGGGTCGAGGCCGGTCATGTCGCCGCCCTTGTCATCGACAAACAGGGTGGAATCGACAAGTTTCGCATCGACCCCGGATTGCTCCTTGCCGTTCTCTGGCGCCGCACCCGGAGCGGTCGGTGTCAGGCCGATCGCAATGGTGTTCAGGCGCGGCCGATAGTCGACGGTGCCGACGGCGTTGTAACCGCGGTCGGGCAACAGGTAGAGCGTGCCCTTGTAACCGGCGCCATCGCGGCTCCAGGCGGCGGAATCGATCGCCATGCCGGAGCCGGAGCCGAAGGTTTCGCCGAATTTGTCGCGCTGATTGGCCGGGATGCGGCCGATGCCGACCAGGCCCTTGTTGACGAAGGTAAGGCTGCCGACGGTGGCGGAATTCTCCGCGCTTGTTGCGGCCGGAATGGCGGCGGATGCCGCGAGAACCGCAGCAAACAGCCGCGATGCGTATGATTTGACGTTGTTCATGAAATACCCTCTCGGTCAAAGCGTTCCTGCAGCGGCTTCCGCCCGCAGGCTGGACACCGCTTCAAATGACACCCTCGGCCTTGGGATCGATCCGCAGAGAGAACACGTCCTGGATCTCGTCCCCCATATCCCCGGCTAACGGTCTAGGATGGGATCGTGATATCTGGATGACGCTCCTACAGCGCCGCGCGTCTGAAAGGACGCGCTAAGGACGTTGTAGCACTTTTGAAGTGCTGCATGATTTTATCTTTAAATCGGTTCCGATTGAAGGAATTATGCGGGAGAGCCTGCAATTCAGGCCGTTGCCTGATCGACCGGGTAAGGTCCTTCGGTGAAGACCTCGTCGTGGTAGCCCCTCGAGCCGACATCGAGCGCCAGCGGGCTGCGCCATTCCCTTTTGTCGCTGAGGCAATCGAGCACGAAACGAAAATCATAGCGCGGCTGCCAGCCGAGTTTCCGCCTCGCGCGGGCGTTGACATAGACGCGACCGAGGCTCGGGAACATCTTCCAGCCGCGCTCGGCATAGAGCGTACCCGCACCTGGAAACAACCGCTCGACGGCGGCAGGCGCGTCGCGCCTGATCTCGGCGAGATCGTCCGACGAAAATGGCGTCGTGGCCGAGATGATGTAGCGGCCGAAGCCGACTGCCGGTGCCTTATCGAGCGCCAGCAGATGGGCGCCGGCCACATCGGCGATGTCGACGCGGCGGTGAAGAAGCTCGTTGGCTTGTGCATTCTCTGCCGAATAGCCGCCGCGAATATCAGGATCATCGTCGCGTTCGGGGAAGAAACGCGAGGTCCTGAGAATGACGACCGGCAGGCGGGATTTGCGGGCGAAGAGTTCGCACAGGCCTTCGGCAGCGAGTTTCGTCACGCCGTAGATGTTTTTGGCAACCGGCAGTACCTCCTCGGTGATCCATGCGGCCGGCTGGCCCGCGGCCGGCGTCAATGCCGCACCGAAGGTGCTGGTGGTGCTGGTGAAGACGAAGCTTGCAACGTCCGCGGCGATCGCCTCTTCGAGCAGGTTCAGCGTGCCGCCGACATTGGTGTCTAGGAAATCGCAATTTCCATGGGTCGCCACATGCGGCTTGTGCAGGGTCGCGGCATGGACGACGTGGCGAATGTCCGACATCGCCTGTCTGACAAAAGCACGATCGCCGATCGAGCCGACCATGTCGGTGAAAGCCGACGGCTTGACATCGATGCCGCGCGCCGGCCGGCCTTCACCTCTCAGGCTACGCATCAGCGCCTCGCCGAGATGGCCAGCGCTTCCCGTCACCAGTATCGTCATCGCACCGCCTCTTCAGTGTTTCGGCGCCGGAGGCTATAAAGGCCGGGATTGCCAGGCAACGCATAAATTATGCATGGGGGTGCAGGAAAGCTGCAGGCCGGATCATTGTTCCGGCTGGCCTTCGAGATCGTTTTTCAACCGGTCGAGGATCGATAGAGCGTGTCCGGCATAGGCGCTGATCCAGCGGTCATGGATGTGCTTGATCGGCAGGCTGTTCAGGTGGTTCCAGCGTTCGCGGCCCTCCTTCCTGGCGATGACCAGATCGGCCTCTTCCAGCACTTTCAGATGCTGCATCACGGTGCAGCGGTCCATCTGCGGAAACATTTCGCAAAGCGCCCCCGTCGTGCGGGGGGCATCCTTGAGCAGGTCGAGAATTTCGCGCCGGCGATGATGCGCCAGCGCCTTGAAAACGGGGTCGTCGGTCGATTCGCTTGACATGTTATATTTTTATAACATAATGGCGCCGAGTACAATGGAAACTCACACAATGGAGAAGAGGAGAAGGACCATGTCTCTCGGAATCCGCGTTTCAGGCCGTATCGGCCGACCCGTCGCAGAGGTATTCGACGCTGTCGTCAACCCGAAGAAGCTCAGCAGCTATTTCACCACGATCGGCGGGGCGAGCGCGCCGCTGGTCAAGGGCACCACTGTGACCTGGTGGAAGGACGCCCAGGTGGAGGTGGTCGAACTCGTGCCGGAAAGTCGCATCGTGCTCAGCTGGGATGGCGGCACGGGCGACGACAAGAAGACCTATAAGACGTCGGTGGAGATGAACTTCAAGCCGCTCGAAGATGGCGGCACGCTGGTGACCATCGCCGAGAGCGGCTGGCGTGAGGACGATGCCGGCCGGCGCGGCACCTATCTCAACTGTGAAGGCTGGACGCAGATGCTCTGCTGCATGAAGGCTTTCGTCGAATACGGCATCAATCTGCGCGAGGGCATGTTCCTCAGCGAAATGAAGGGAGAGCCGGCCAGCGCGCCGGACGCCTGACCGGCAAGTCGGCTTCAAGGAGATCGGCGGCGTAATCGTCGCATTCGCCAAGAGTAGCGAGAGTTCGCTTGCCTGTCACACTGCGGGTGCTAGTTTCCGGAATCGACACTTCATCTCGATTTCCAGGAGATTTCATTATGCAGCTTGGCATGGTTGGTTTGGGCCGCATGGGCAATTACATGGTCCAGCGCCTGATGCGGGGCGGTCACGAATGCGTCGTCTACGACGCCAGGCCGGAAAGCGTTGCCGAACTCGCAGGCCTCGGTGCGACCGGCAGTGCTTCGCTCGAAGAGTTCGTCTCGAAGCTCTCGCATCCGCGGGCGATCTGGCTGATGCTGCCGGCGGCGATCGTCGACAAGGTGCTCGCGAACCTGGTGCCGCTGCTTGAGAATGGCGACATCGTCATCGACGGCGGCAATTCCTATTACCACGACGATATCCGCCGCGGCGCCGACCTTATCACCAAGGGCATCCACTATGTCGATGTCGGCACCAGTGGCGGCGTGTTCGGCCTGGAGCGCGGCTACTGCCTGATGATCGGCGGCGAGAAGGGCACCGTTCAGCACCTTTCGCCGATTTTCGCAACACTGGCGCCCGGCGCCGGCACAACGGAAGCCTCGCCGAACCGCACCGCCGAAGCGGCTGCGGCGAGCACCGCCGAACAGGGCTACCTGCATTGCGGCCCGCATGGCGCCGGCCATTTCGTCAAGATGGTGCACAACGGCATCGAATACGGTCTCATGGCCGCCTATGCCGAGGGCATCAACATCCTGAAACATGCCAATATCGGAGCAGCCTCGCATGAGGCTGACGCGGAAACCGCGCCGCTCGCCCATCCTGAACATTTTCAATACGACTTCAATCTGCAGGACGTCGCCGAAGTCTGGCGCCGCGGCAGCGTCATCACCTCCTGGCTGCTCGATCTGACGGCCGATGCACTGCATGCCGATCCGGCGCTGGCGAAATATGCCGGGCGTGTCTCCGATAGCGGCGAAGGGCGCTGGACGATCATGGCGGCAATCGACGAAAGCGTGCCGACGCCGGTGCTGAGTGCCGCACTCTACGGCCGCTTCTCCTCGCGCGACAACGACGAATTCGCCAATAAGGTTCTGTCGGCGATGCGGGCGGGCTTTGGCGGCCACGTGGAAAAGCCGGCTCCGAAATCCTGAAGGCCAGAGGCTTTCGGCGCCTTCCAGACCAGGAAAGGCTCTAGCCATCGGTATGGGGTTCCTACCGCTTGCTGGCGGCAGCGGTCGCGAGTATCCATTGCCGAACGGGAAATGTCGGGGCTGCTTCGTCCAAGCGGCCGACACTCCATTGGAGGGCGGTGATGGAGCGTGACGGGGCAGGGGTCTTGAAGGCCGCCATATCGGGAATATTGGCACTCATCGTACTTCTTCGGGGTGATCTCGCCAAGCTTTGCCCAGACATCGCCGGCGCAAGTCCCGGCCGCGGCCGCTCCTCCGGCGCAGGTGCGTGAGATGATGCAGCTCATGCAGACGCCCGAAGTCAAGCAGTGGATGTCGACCCAGATGGCGACGGCACCTGCGGGCGGTTCGGCGGCTGCGGATCAGATGTCGGTGCTGTCAGGCCTGCTGCAGCATGCCCGCCGGCACGTCGCGATGGTCTCAGATGCGGCGATGACGCTGCCCTTTCAGATCGGCAATGCGTCCTCGCTGTTGCTAGGTGAAATCGCCGCGAACGGCTGGCCGCGCATGGTGGCGCAGTTCCTGGCCATCTTCCTGCTCGGCGCGATTGTCGAAAGCCTTGCCCGTTATGCCTTCCGCCGCCGCCGTCGTCGACTGGCCGAGATGGCCGGCATGCATCTGGCGCCGCGGGTCATACCGGCGCTGATCTTCGCGGCGTCAACGGTGCTTGCGCTTCTGAGCCTCGGCTGGCCGCCGCTCAGCCAGAGTATCGCGATCGTCTGCGTCGTCGCGCTCATCGTCCAACGCTTCACCATTTGCCTCGGCGGTGTGCTGGTCGATCTCATCGGGCTGGCGCGGACCGAGGAGGAGAGGCAGGGCATCACCGCTCCCACCATGCCAGGGCATGTCGTTGCACTCTTCTGGTACCGCCGCTGCGCGATCTTCGTCATCTATTTCATGCTTGGCTGGGCGGCGATCCAGTCGATGGAGCCGCTTGGCTATTCCCCGAGTGCGCGGCTCCTCGTCGGCTACATCCTCGGTATCGGCCTGCTGCTGATTGCGATCGAAGCGGTCTGGTCGCGGCCGCACAAGGACGAGAAGCGCGGTCACGGGACCTCCTGGGCGCTCACCGTTTATTTCCTATTGCTTTGGAGCCTTTGGGTCGCAGGCTTCAACTGGCTGCTCTGGCTCGGCATCTACGTACTGCTGCTGCCGCGCGTGCTTGCCGTTTCGACGATTGCGGTGAAATCGCTGCAGCAGACTGAAGCGAGCTTCCTGGCGACGCGCCGCATTGCGACCGTGCTTCTCGACCGGGGTGTGCGGGCGCTGATCATTGCCGTTGCTGCCATCTGGCTCGGGCATATGCTCGGCGTCGGCGCCGATACGATGGCCGCCGGCGAGACCATGGTGGACAAGATCGCCCGCGGTGTCATCGGCGGCATCGTCATCCTGCTGGCCGCCGATCTGCTCTGGCATGTCGTCAAAGCCTATATCGACGGCAAGCTACTCGATTCTTCCGTGGATGGCGGAGCAACGGATGAGGAGAGGGCCAGACGCGCACGGATACAGACGCTGTTGCCGATCTTCCGCAATATCCTGGCCGTCGTCATCGCCGTCATCGCCGTTTTGATGGTGCTCTCCGGCCTCGGCATCGAGATCGGGCCACTGATCGCCGGTGCCGGTGTCGTCGGCGTGGCGGTCGGTTTCGGCGCGCAGACGATAGTCAAGGACGTCATCAGCGGCATGTTCTATCTCTGGGATGATGCTTTCCGTATCGGCGAATATATCGAAAGCGGCAGCCACAAGGGCGTGGTCGAGGCTTTCAGCCTGCGCTCGGTGAAGCTCAGGCATCATCGCGGGCCGCTGACGACGGTGCCGTTCGGCGAACTCGGCGCGGTGAAGAACCTCAACCGCGACTGGACGATCGACAAGATCAGCCTCAACGTCAAATACGACACCGATCTCGTCAAGGCGAAGAAGGTGATCAAGCAAATCGGCCAGACGCTGCTCGAAAATCCAGAATTCGGCCCTCATATCATCGAGACGCTGAAGATGAAGGGTGTCGAGCAGTTCGGCGAATTCGCGATCGAAATCCGGCTGTCGATGATGACGAAGCCCGGCGAGCAATTCGTCATCCGCCGCAATGCGCTGGCGATGATCCGCAACGCCTTCAAGGAAAACGGCATCGAATTCGCCGTGCCGACAGTGCAGGTGGCGGGTGATCGCGATGCGGAGGTGGATGCCGCCGTGGCGCGCTACGCCGCCCATGCGCGGGCGAATGGCGAACCGGCGGCATAAGCCGCTTCACATCGGGCCGGCGGCGGCGATCAGCAGACCGCCGATGATCGCCATGTTGGTTTTCCAGGTATTGATCGCGCTTTCGCGGGCCGTTCCCTGCATGTCCCAGAAATTCAGCAGCATGATAGTGGCGGCAAGGGTGAAGAGGATAAGACCGAATGCCGCTGCGGTCACGAAGAGCCCTAACATCAGCTGCGTGCCGGCCAGGACCTGGAACATGCTGCCGGAAAGCAGTACCCATTTCGCAAAAGGGATGCCGCGGGCTTCGATCGCATCGGTCAGCGGCACGATGACGAAAAAATGATGAATGCCGCCAGCGACATAGAGGCCGCCCAGCAACAGGCGGCCGAGGACGATCATCATCAGAGCCGGACCATCCTGCATATCGAACCGTTCTCCTGTGTTTCAATTCGCCGTCGCGGGTAAAGCTCGTCCGAAGCTTACGAAAATGCAATGCGCCGTTACGCTCACCTGCGCAAATTCGCCCCAATTGAGAGTGATGGAGGCCCGAGCGGCGGGCTGGGGTTGCGGCGGCATGTCTTCATAGAGCTTGTATGCCTCTCATGTTACGTCTTTCAAAATGATTCCCGCCGAGCTGGCAATTGCAGCAGGATAAGAGATGTCGGGTCACGACAATTTGAAAGAGATCGAAGACGCGGAAGGATTTTCTTTTCGTGGTTTGTTCAGACGTTACAGGACACCGCTGACGGCAGCGGCGACACTCGTGGTCTTCTGCCTCGTCGGCTACGCGATCATGCAGCTCACCAACGAAGTGCGCTATGACGATGTCGTCGATGCGCTGGCGGCGACCAGGCCGAGCGCCATCCTGCTTGCCCTGTTCTTCACCGCACTCAGCTTCCTCTCGCTGGTTTTCTACGATCTCAACGCCATCGAATATATCGGCAAGAAGCTGCCCTTTCCGCATGTGGCGCTGACGGCGTTCAGTGCCTATGCGGTTGGCAATACCGCCGGCTTCGGTGCGCTTTCGGGTGGCGCGATCCGCTACCGCGCCTATACGCGTCTCGGGCTTTCGCCCGAAGATATCGGCCGCATCATCGCCTTCGTCACGCTTTCCTTCGGTCTCGGGCTTGCCGGAGTCGGCGCGATCGCCCTCATCATCATCGCCGACGAGATCGGCCCGCTAATCGGTGTCAGCCCCTTCCTGCTGCGGTTGATCGCCGGCTCGATCGTTGCCATTCTGAGTGCAGTGATGATCATCGGCCGTGATGGCCACGTACTCGATCTCGGCCCTGTGGCAATCCGCCTGCCGGATTCGCGCACCTGGTCACGGCAGTTCCTCGTCACCGCCTTCGATATCGCCGCCTCGGCGTCCGTGCTTTACGTGCTGCTGCCGCAGACGGCCATCGGCTGGCCGGTCTTCCTGGCCGTCTATGCGATCGCCGTCGGTCTCGGCGTACTCAGCCACGTTCCGGCCGGGCTCGGCGTGTTCGAAACCGTGATCATCGCCTCGCTCGGCAGCGCGGTGAACATTGATGCGGTGCTCGGATCGCTAGTGCTCTACCGGCTGATCTATCATGTGCTGCCGCTGCTGATCGCCGTGCTTGCGGTTTCGGCGACGGAGCTGCGCCGTTTCGTCGACCATCCGGCCGCCTCCAGCGTCCGGCGCATCGGCGGACGACTGATGCCGCAGCTGCTATCGGCGCTTGCGCTGCTGCTCGGCGTCATGCTGATCTTTTCGAGCGTCACGCCGACACCGGACCAGAACCTCGAATTCCTCTCCAACTATCTGCCACTGCCGATGGTGGAAGGGGCGCATTTCCTTTCCAGCCTGCTCGGGCTCGCGCTCGTCGTTGCTGCGCGCGGCCTCGGCCAGCGACTCGACGGCGCCTGGTGGGTGGCGGTATTTTCGGCCCTTGCGGCGCTGACTTTGTCGCTCTTGAAAGCGATCGCGCTCGTCGAAGCCGCCTTTCTTGCCTTCCTCATCTTCGGGCTCTTCGTCAGCCGGCGGCTCTTTACCCGCCATGCCTCGCTGCTCAACCAGGCGCTCACGGCGTCCTGGCTGATGGCGATCGCGGTCATCGTCGTCGGCGCCGTCGTCATCCTGCTCTTCGTCTATCGCGATGTCGAATACAGCAACCAGCTCTGGTGGCAGTTCGAGTTCACCGCCGAAGCGCCGCGGGGCCTACGCGCCGTCCTCGGCATCACCATCATCTCGTCGGCGATCGCCATCTTCAGCCTGCTCCGGCCGGCGACATTCCGGCCGGAACCGGCGACGGAGGAGGCGCTGGCGCGTGCCGTCGAGATCGTCGGCAAGCAGGGCAATGCCGACGCCAATCTGGTGCGCATGGGCGACAAGAGCATCATGTTCTCGGAAAAGGGCGACGCCTTCATCATGTACGGCCGGCAGGGCCGTTCCTGGATCGCGCTATTCGACCCGGTCGGCGAACATCGCGCCGGGCAGGAGCTTGTCTGGCGTTTCGTCGAAGCAGCGCGCGCCGCCGGCTGCCGGGCCGTGTTCTATCAGATCTCGCCGTCGCTGCTTTCCCATTGCGCCGATGCCGGCCTGCGCGCCTTCAAGCTCGGCGAACTGGCCGTGACCGATCTTCGAACCTTCGAGATGAAGGGGGGCAAATGGGCAAACCTTCGCCAGACGGCGAGCCGCGCCCAGCGCGACGGGCTGGAATTTGCCGTTGTCGAACCTGAGGACGTGCCCTCGGTCATCGATGATCTCTCCGCCGTTTCGACGGCCTGGCTCGAGCATCACAACGCAAAGGAAAAGGGTTTTTCGCTCGGCGCCTTCGATCCCAATTACGTCTGTTCCCAGCCGGTCGGCATTCTGAAAAAGGACGGCAGGATAGTCGCCTTCGCCAATATCCTCGTCACCGAATCCAGGCAGGAGGGCACGATCGATCTCATGCGCTTTTCGCCGGACGCGCCGAAGGGCTCGATGGACTTTCTCTTCGTGCAGATCATGGAATATCTGCGCGGCCAGGGTTTCACCCACTTCAATCTCGGCATGGCGCCTCTCTCCGGCATGTCGAAACGCGAGGCGGCGCCCGTCTGGGACCGCATCGGCAGCACCGTTTTCGAACACGGCGAGCGCTTCTACAACTTCAAAGGCCTTCGGGCATTCAAATCAAAATTTCATCCGCACTGGCAACCGCGCTATCTTGCGGTCTCCGGAGGGGGCAATCCGATGATCGCGTTGATGGACGCGACATTTCTGATCGGGGGCGGATTGAAAGGGGTAGTGAGAAAATGATCAGGACAATCCTACTTGCCACGGCATGCGTCTGCATGCTCGCGGCCGCATCGGCTGATGCCGCCGAGGAGACCACGCAGAGCTTCGAAACCGGGCTCATCCCGTCGCCGCACATCTTCCTGCCGGAAGGAGAGGTGAAGGGCACGGTGATGCTGATCTCGGATGCCGCCGGCTGGGGCGACTATGAGAAGGGGGAGGCCGACAGGCTGGTCGCTGAAGGCGCCGTCGTCATCGGCGTCGATTTTCCCTCCTATATCCAGGCGCTTGACCGCTACGATGTCGGCCTCAATGACGGCTGTCTCTACATGGTTTCGGATATCGAATCGCTGAGCCAGCAGGTGCAGCGTGCGACCGGCAACAACGCCTATCACTTGCCGATCGTTGCCGGCATCGGCGAGGGCGGAGCCCTGGCGCTGGCGATCGCCGCGCAGACGCCGGATGCGACGATCGGCCAAACGCTTGCCGTCGATCCGGCCGCCGGCATTCCGCTTGCCAAGGAGCTTTGCACGCCGGCTTCCAAGCAGGTGGTCGGCCAACGCACGGTGTATGGCCTCAGCGAGGGGCCTCTGCCGGATCCTGTTGTGTCAGTCTTCACGCCCAAGGCCGACAAGGACGGCCGGGCGCATGTCGAGGCACTGAAGAAGACCCATTCCGCAATCGAAATTCGCGATTCCACCGACGACGCGCAGACGGTGCTTGCCGATACGCTTGACGATCTCGTTACCGCCTCCGGCGCCTTCGGCAATCCGCTCGGACTGCCGCTGGCGATCCTGGAGGCGACGCCTGCCCTCGATACGATGGCGGTGATCTATTCCGGCGACGGCGGCTGGCGCGACATCGACAAGGAGGTCGGCGGCACGCTGCAGAAGGAAGGCATTCCGGTCGTCGGCGTCGATTCGCTTCATTATTTCTGGTCGGAGCGCAAGCCGGAGGAGACGGCCACCGATCTTTCGAAGATCATCGATTTCTACCGGAAGCAGTGGAAGGTGAAGCATGTGCTGCTCGTCGGTTATTCCTTCGGCGCGGACGTTGTGCCTGCCACCTATCAGCTCCTCAAGCCGGCCGAAAAGTCGGCGGTGGCGCAATTGTCGCTGCTGTCGCTCTCGCACCAGGTCGACTACGTCATCTCCGTTCTCGGCTGGCTTGGCCAGAAGACGGAAGGGGCTGGAGGCGATCCCGTCGCCGATCTGAAGAATATCGATCCGAAACTTGTGCAATGCATCTATGGCAAGGACGACGATGACGATGTCGCCTGTCCGGCGGTGAAAGATAGCGGCGCGGAGGTGGTCGAACTGCCCGGCGACCATCACTTCGACGAGAATTACGATCTTCTCACCAAGACGATCATCGACGGACTGAAAAAGCGGCTGCGGAATTAGAACCTTTCCTGGTCAGATTGAAGCATTCTGCCGGAGCCGGTTTTCGTCAGGGCAGAGGCGATTGGCGAAGGGCATACCCGTTGGTACGCTCGAGCCGATCGCCTCTGATCCTGGCGGAGAGATGCCCGGCCCACCGACCGCACCGATTCGCCGTGGCGAAGCGATAAGTGCGTCCGGCGATTCCCAAGTCTTGCAGATTTGCCTGGCAAATCTGCGGGAGGGCTGGCTGAAACGGGCCGGCTGATCGACCGGCCGGCTTGGCCGTGGAGCTTTGCTACGACGCGCCGGCCGGTCGACCATCCGACTCCGTTTGAGCCAACAGAATGCTTCAATCTGACCAGGAAAGGCTCTAACGCATCAGCATTTCTTCGCTCCATCCGAGCTCGGCGAGTTCCTCACCGCGGAACCGCGCGTCGCCGGCGACAATGAATTCGTCGAGCTGCGGCGGAGCCACGCTGGTGCCGGAGAGCATTGCATGCACCTGGCCGCGATGATGCGTCTGGTGCTGGAAGAGATGGGCGAGGACGTCGTCCATCCGCTCTTCCTGGATGCGGTCGCCGCGATGGAGGCGGACGGCCGACACTAGCCTTTCCGGCGTTAGAGCCTCGCAAAGTGCGACCAGGCGCTGATCGACCCTGGCCTGAGCTTGCGCCAGCGATGAAATATCATCGAACGGTTCGTCCATCTCGAAGGCTTGGTAGCCGAGCGTGCCGCCTTCCAGGCCGTCGACATAGAACCAGTCGACCGTGATGATGTGGTTCAAGGTTTCCTTGATCGAGGGGAAGAAGCTGGTGCGCGGCGCTTCGAATTCACCAGGCTTCAATGCCGTGCAGGCCTGAAGCAGACGGTGGTTGGCAAGGGCGTTGTTATAGGCGAGCTTGCGAAATGACCTGATGGGATCGAAGGTCGGCATCGGCGCATCTCCTCTTCGCGTGCTTTCGGACTGGCTTGCGTCAGTTTTTCTCATCGAGATTGCCGTCCCGCCAGACGAGATGACGGGGGGCGACAGGCAGATTCTCGATCTCATCGGCGATGAAATAGGGCGGGATGTCGAGGTCGGTCAGGGCCTGGCGCGTCGCAAGCACCCATTTGAATTCGAGGTGGTTGTCACCGTCTTCGACGCGGTGGATGATTTCACCCGGCTGAAAGGGGAATTCCGGGGGGATGTCCATCAGGTAATAGAGGCCGAGTTCGTGCCAGTCGCGTTGTTCATAGCGGAAAAAGTTCTCGACGACCCAGAGCAGGCGGGAGACGGTGACTTCGAGGCCGAGTTCTTCCACCATCTCCCGTTTCAGCGTTTCCTCCGACGTCTCGCCGATTTCCGCCCTGCCGCCCGGAAAGGTCCAGAAAGGCTCATGCACGGCGCGATGAACGAGCACGTGGCCATCGCGAAAGCCGAGGCCGGCGATACGGTAATTGAAACGCTCAGCGCCTGCCGTCAGGCGGATGAGAGTGCGCTTGCTCATGTCATTCTATCCGAGATCGATCACGACGATTTCCGGCGGCACGCCGAAGCGCACCGGTGCGATGGAGCAGCCGAGGCCGCCGGAGACGATGATATTGCGGCCCTCCTCGACAATATGGCCATAAGCATAGCGATTGCCGTAACGCGAGGGGACCATCGGCGAACGGCCGAGGAAGCGGATCTGGCCGCCATGGGTGTGGCCAGACAGCGTCAGGGACACCCGCTCGGGCACGCGCGGAAAGATGTCGGGCTCATGGGCGAGCAGGATGACGGGGGCATCGTCGGTCACTTGAGTCAGCGTTCCCTCGAGGTCATCGAGGCCGAGCATATGCGTGCGGCCCCATCTCCTTCCGGGCAATAGCGCCAGCTGATCTTCGAGGCCTGCGAGCCAGAAGCCGCGGCCATCCTTTTCGAGCCGGACGGCGCGGTTGCCGTAGACAGGGATACCGACATCGCCAAGCGCCCGGTGCCCGAATGTCTCCATTCCGCCGTTCTTCTGGGCGGTCCTGTCCTCCCACCAGTCGTGGTTGCCCATGATCGCATGGACGCCGAGGGGGGCCTGCAGGGTGGCGAGCGCCTTCGACCATTGGCTCGAATGCACATATTGCGTCACCATATTCATGCCGGCGGCGTAATCGCCGAGAAGGAGGGTGACGTCGCCTTCGAGCTCGTTGGCCCTGTGGCAGATCGCGGCAATGCGGCTTGCCGACATCCAGGGTTCGCAGGCATGGATATCGGCGAGCGCGACGACGCGGAGCTTCAGCCCTGGTGTCCACCCCGGCGGCGTCAACCGGTAACGGGCAATGCCGAGCCGCGCCAGCGGTTCATAAGCGAAGGCGTACCCACCAAGCGACATGACGCCTGCAATGCCGCCGCCAAGAACCTTGAAAAATCCGCGGCGGGTAATCACTCAGTTGTCCTCCTGGAACAGCCGGAACTGCGCAGCCTCCATTTCCTTGGGCGGTTGCATTCCGAGATGTTTCCACGCGATTGCGGTCAGAACACGGCCGCGCGGTGTACGCTGAATGAAACCCTGCTGGATCATGTAAGGCTCGATGATGTCCTCGATCGCGTCGCGCGGCTCGGAAAGGCCGGCGGCGATGGTCTCGATGCCGACCGGGCCGCCGCCGAAATTGACGGCGATCATGTTGAGGTAACGTTTGTCGAGCTGGTCGAAGCCGACATTGTCGACGAGCAAGCGAGTCAGTGCCTCGTCGGCGATCTCACGCGTCACCGCCTCGGCCCTTGCCACCTCGGCGAAGTCGCGCACGCGCCGCAGCAGCCGACCCGCGATGCGCGGCGTGCCGCGGGCGCGTCTTGCTATTTCGCGAGCGCCCTCTTCGGTCATCGGCAGGTTCATCAGCCGCGCGCCGCGGCGCACGATCAGTTCCAACTCCTCGACGGTGTAGAAGCTCAGGCGCACCGGGATGCCGAAGCGGTCACGCAGCGGCGTCGTCAACAGACCGAGACGGGTGGTAGCCGCCACCAGGGTGAATTTCGAGAGATCGATTTTTACCGAGCGGGCGGCAGGGCCTTCGCCGATTATCAGGTCGAGCTGGAAATCTTCCATGGCGGGATAGAGGATTTCCTCGACGGCCGGGTTGAGGCGATGGATCTCGTCGATGAAGAGCACGTCTCGCTCCTCGAGATTGGTGAGGAGGGCGGCGAGATCGCCGGCCTTGGCAATCACAGGGCCTGACGTCGAGCGGAAATTGACGCCGAGTTCCTTCGCCATGATCTGCGCCAACGTCGTCTTGCCGAGGCCGGGCGGACCGACGAAGAGCACATGGTCCAGTGCCTCGCCGCGGTTCTTCGCCGCCTCGATGAAGACCTTGAGATTGGCGCGGGCTTCGGCCTGGCCGGTGAATTCGTCCAGCGATTGCGGGCGCAGGGTGATGTCGAGATCTTCGCCCCGCTTTTCCGGCGATATCAGGCGGGCGGGTTCGCTCATGCTCTCATTCCGTTTTGAAACCTGTCACAGCAATACACCAAAAATCGGCCGCCTCGACATCCTATCATCGGTTTTCCTGGCTTCACCGCGCCAGTTCTTTCAAGCCCAACCTGATCAGCTTGGCGCTATCGGCGTTTTCGCCGGCCGTCTTCATCGCCGCGGCAACCGCATTTGCCGCCTGGTCTCTGCTGTAGCCGAGGTTGGTCAGGGCGGAAACCGCGTCGGCAACGGGTGCGGCCGCGACACCTTCGCCGAGCTCCTGCTTGAGGGCGATGTTGATCGCTTCTCCGGCAAAGGCCGGCGCCCGGTTCTTGAGTTCGGTGACGAGACGCATGGCCACTTTCGGGCCGACGCCCGGCGCGCGGGAGACGGCGGCGCGGTCCTGCAGGGCGATCGCATTGGCGAGTTCGCCCGGCGTCAGCGTCGAGAGCACCGCGAGCGCCACCTTGGCGCCGACGCCCTGGACGCTCTGGAGCAGATTGAACCATTCCCGCTCCAAGGCGGTCATGAAGCCGAACAGCTTCAACTGGTCCTCGCGCACATAGGTTTCGATGAACAGTACGCAGGCCTCACCGGCCGAGCCAAGCTTGGACAGGGTGCGGGCCGAGCAATGGGCGACGTAGCAAACGCCGTGCACATCGACGAGCACATAGTCTTCGCCGATCTCGTCTATTGTGCCTTTCAGCTTGCCGATCATAGGGCGCGGTCTCTCAAGGGTGGGTTTCGGGCGTGATAAGTTCAACGGAGGGAAAATAAGATCGGTATCCGCTGGGGTCGCGGGTCAAAATCTTGTAGCCCCTTATCGCCGCATGGGCGCCGATGAAGAAGTTAGGCAATATCTGTTCGCGTCCGCCGCCGGCGTGACGGTAAAGCCGGAAGACTTGCGCCGCGGCGAAGGCAGCCGGCCAAGGCAGGTTCTCGCGGCGAAATTCATCCTGCGGAAGCAGTTGGTCGACTTCATCCATATCGTCGTAGCGAACGCAAAACTCGGAATAGATGATCGGATTTATGAGGACCGGTCCATCTTTAAAGACGTCGAGCATTTTCCGACGCGACCAACCGTGCCAGTCCGAACCGGCCACAGCCAGGTCGACGAGTATGTTTGTATCGACAAGCGTCGCCATCAGCGATCACGGGTCATCGACATGAGGTCTTCGGCATCAATCGCCTGATCGCCAGTTCCCTCGAGCCGACGGATCGTCTGCAGGAAACGGTCCAGCCGGCCCCGATCCTCGATCTCCTGCTTGCCGTTCTTCGGCGAGAGAACGAGCTTGCCGTTCTCGATCGAGAAGATGACCTCGCTGTTGGCCTTGATGCCCGCAAGCTCTCTAAGATCGCGAGGAATGGTGACCTGGCCTTTGGACGTCACGCGCATCTTGCTGCTCCTTCGAAGTAAGAATTATCCTTACTGTTGGAACAAGTCAAGAACAGATTAGCCGGCCAGCGCTTCCCGCATCCGGTTGCTGCCGCGATTGTGGGCATGGCAAATGGCGATCGCCAGGGCGTCGGCAGCGTCATCGCCTTTGAATTCGACCTTCGGCATCAGGATCTTCAACATCATGTGGATCTGGTGCTTTTCGCCGTGGCCGACGCCGATGACGGCCTTCTTCACGGCGTTCGGAGCATATTCGGAGACCCGCAGACCGGCGCGGGCCGGCACCAGCATGGCAATGCCGCGGGCCTGGCCAAGCTTCAGGGTCGCCACCGCATCCTTGTTGACGAAGGTCTGTTCGACGGCGGCTTCATCCGGCTTGTAAGTGTGGACGACCTCCGCCAAGCCGTCATGCAGCTGGCAGAGGCGAGAGGCAAGGTCCATGTCACCGTCGGATGTCACGGTTCCGGAGGCGACAAAGCGCAGGGAATTGCCAAGTGTGTCGATGATTCCCCAGCCGGTGCGGCGAAGGCCGGGATCGATGCCGACGATGCGAATCGTATTTTGCATGCTTCAACCTATAGCGACTACGAAATAACTGCCACCGATATGTGAACAAAACAAAAACATTCTCGGTTTTAAGCCGGTCCATTTACCGCGAATTAAAACAGATGCTTGAATTCTAGTGTCAAATACGAAGGGGGTCTCGTGTCGCAAGGAGCCCCGATGTTCTGTTTAAAAGATCGGTCGATCAGGCATGCGCTGCGTGCCAACGCCGGCAGGCGTGTTCAGAGGGGTTCGTCGTACATGGCACAGAGATTTCAATCCCTGTCCTTCAAGGTCATCGCCACATTCATTCTGCTGACGGTGCTGTCGATCGCAGTAATCGACGTGCTTGCCTATTTCGCCAGCAGCCGGATCTCCGACGAGCAGGCGCTGAAAGCCAAGGAGAGCGTGCTGATCTTTCGCGGTGACATGCTGCAGGATCAACTGACGCAGCTTGAAAACCAGGCAACGTCGATTGCGCGCATCGAAGCGCTGCAGATGTCGATCACCAGCCTGAAAAGCGGTTGGAAGACGATCGAGAAGACCTCCGGCGATGCCCGCGCCGAGTTGAAGAAGATTTTCATCTCCAGCAATCCCAACCCGGCGGATCAGCGCGAGAAACTGATGAAGCCGGAAGGGCCGAGCGGCTTTTATTATTCGAACCACGAGAAGACGCAGGGCGAAGTCGCCCGCGACCTCGCAGATACCGCCTTCAGCGATCTGCTGATCGCCGATCTCGACGGCACCGTCCTCTATTCCTACAAGAAGCAAGACGACTTCGCCGAGAATCTGAAGACGGACGCGTGGAAGCCAACCGGCGCCGGTATCGCTTTCGCCAAGGCAATCGAGAATACCGCCAAAGCGACCGATGACGCCGCACCGACAGGTTTTTCCGGCCTTCGCGTCGATGCCGCCAGCGGCAATTCGGCGATCTTCTATGCCGTGCCGATCGTCAAGCTCGGGGCGGCCAAGGGCATCATCCTGTTCAAGGTGCGCGACGACATCGTCACCGGCATCCTTGCCAAAGGCATCGTCCAGGGCAGCACGGCGCGGGCGGCGATAGTTTCCGGCGATGGGTCGGCCATCGGGCTCGACGCGAACGGCAGGCTTGCGACGCTCGACGCGACACCCTTCACTTTCATCAAGGACGCGCTTGCCAGTTCGGCGATGACGGTTGCCGATTTCAGCCGAGCGGATGGGGCGGCCCGCGCCTATGTCCGCGGTATTGACTATCGCGGCGACCGTTTCCTTGTCGTCGAGAGCGTGCTGCTCAGTGAGCTCAATGCCGGTTCGATCGAGATCGCCACTTTGCTAACCATGATCGGCATCGGCGTGCTCGTCGTCATGGCAGTCGCCACCGGGCTGGTCACCAATTTCCTGTTCTCGCCGCTTGCGCGGCTTGCCGGTGTGACCCGCGACGTCGCCGACGGCAAGCTCGACAGCGAGATCGGCAGCCTGAACCGCAAGGACGAGATCGGCACGATGGCGAATGCGCTCGCCCGCTTCCGGCAGTCGCTGATCGAAAGCCGCGAACTGGAAGCCGCCAGCGAAGAGACGCGCCTGCAGGCCGAGCAGGATCGCCAGCAGAATCTGGCCGAGCGCGAGGCCGAGGCAAAGACGCTGCAGCAGGTGGTCGAAGCGATCGACGAAGGCCTGCATCATCTGGCCAGCGGCGATCTTGCCTATCAGATCGATACGCGCTTCCCGAACGAGCTCGAAAGCCTGCGCATCAATTTCAACGAGGCGCTCGCGACGCTCAGCGAAACCATGACGGCCATCGGTGGAAATTCGATGGCGGTGCGCGCCGGCTCCGAGGAAATGCGCACCGGCGCCGACGAGCTCGCGGGGCGCACCGAGCGCCAGGCCGGCTCGATCACCGAGACGGCGAATGCGATCAGCGCCATCACCCAGTCCGTCCGGCGGCAGATCGAGCGGGCCGAACAGGCCGAGCGCATCGCCCGCGACGCCAAGAAGGAGACGACCGGCTCCGGCCAGATCATGCGCGAGACGATTGCGGCGATGGAGGCGATCCAGGCCTCCTCGCGCCAGATCAACACGATCATCTCGGTGATCGACGACATCGCCTTCCAGACCAACCTCCTGGCGCTCAATGCCGGCGTCGAGGCAGCGCGCGCCGGTGAATCGGGCAAGGGCTTCGCTGTCGTCGCCATGGAAGTGCGCGAACTCGCCCAGCGCTCGTCGAGCGCGGCCAAGGAGATCTCCAGCCTGCTGCAGAAATCGACGCATGAGGTCGAAAGCGGTGTGGCGCTTGTGGAAAGGGCTGGAGTGGCGCTGACCGGAATCGGCGCCCATGTCGAGGCGATCAACGGGCAGATCCACGACATCATGGGTGCGACCCGCGAGGAGGCCGATACGCTGCGGGAGATCAACAGCGCTGTGGCCGAACTCGACGCGATGACGCAGCAGAATGCCTCGATGGTCGAGGAAACGACGGCGGCGATCCACAGGCTGGCGACGGAAGCCCTGGAAATGGACCGCCAGCTCGGCAATTTCACGCTGCCGTCTGGCCACCACCAGTCCAGCGCCGAGGTGCACGTGCTGCGGCGTCACCGGTAACCACTATCTGACCGGTAACCACTATCTGACGGTATGGCAAAAGGGTCGCGCTGGCGCGGCCCTTTTTCTTTGCACGCACGGTTTGGAATGGTGCGGGCGCGAACCTACATAGGCTGCATCCTTCAACTGGCCGGCAGGTTTCCCATGGTTCCCTTCTCCATACTCGACCTTTCCCCCGTTGCCGACGGCAGCACCGTTAGCCAGTCGCTCGAGAGTTCGGCGCGGATGGCTCGCAAGGCCGAGGAATTCGGTTACAAGCGCTTCTGGCTCGCCGAACATCACGGCATGCCGGGGATCGCCAGTGCGGCCACATCAGTCGTCATCGGCCATGTCGGCGCCGCCACCAAGCGCATTCGCATCGGTTCTGGCGGCATCATGCTGCCCAATCATTCGCCGCTCGTCATCGCCGAGCAGTTCGGCACGCTTGAGGCGCTCTTCCCGGCCGCGTCGATCTCGGCCTCGGGCGCGCGCCGGGAACGGATATGCGCACGGCGCAGGCGCTGCGTCGCAACCTCGAGGCCGCCGCCAACAGCTTTCCGAACGATGTGGTGGAACTGCAGCAACTGCTCGGCACGCCGGTCGAGAACCAGGCGATCCTCGCGGTTCCCGGGAATTCATCGCATATCCCGATCTGGCTGCTCGGCTCCAGCCTCTACAGCGCCCAGCTTGCCGCGATGCTTGGGCTCCCCTATGCCTTCGCCTCGCATTTCGCGCCCGACATGCTGCTCGACGCGATCGCGATCTACCGCGACCGCTTCCAGCCTTCGGCGACGCTCGACAAGCCCTATGTGATGGTCGGCGTCATGGGCTCGGTGGCGGCGACGGATGAGGAGGCGCGCTATCATTTCACCTCCGCCGAGCAGCAATTCGTCAACTTGCGCCGCAATGTCCGCGGCCCGTTCCCGCGTCCGCTGGCCGATATGGAGGGCTTCTGGTCGCCGATGGAGAAGATGAATGTCGAACACACCCTGCGTTGTGCCGTGGTCGGCTCGCCGACGACGGCGGAGGCGAAACTGACGACGTTTCTCAAGGAAACACAGGCCGACGAGGTGATCATCTCCATGCCGATCCATGATATCGAGACGCGGCTGAGATCGGTGGAACTGTTCGCGGGCCTCGGCAACTTCATGCGGGTGGCCGCATAGGTTCGCAACGAGCGCCTTGGCACAAAAAACCCGGCGTCACCGCCGGGTTTTCCATACAAGATCGTTTTAAGAGAATCAGGCGGAGAGCTTGGCCAGCACTTCTTCCGAGACCTCGAAGTTGGAATAGACGTTCTGCACGTCGTCATCGTCTTCCAGGCTGTCGATGAGCTTCATCAGCGACTGGGCCTTTTCTTCGTCCACCGGCACATTGTTCTGAGCGCGCCAGACTGCCTTGACGGTTTCAGCTTCGCCGAGGCCGGATTCCAGCGCTTTCGAGACCTCACCAAGGGCTTCGAAGGCGCAGGTGATGTAGTGGCCCTCTTCGTCGGTCTCGACATCATCGGCGCCGGCTTCGATCGCGGCTTCCATCACCTTGTCGGCGTCGCCGACGGAAAGCTTGTAGGTGATTTCGCCGACATGGTCGAAGGAGAAGGAAACGGAACCGGTTTCGCCAAGAGCGCCGCCGGCCTTGGTGAAGATCGAGCGGACGTTGGAAGCGGTGCGGTTGCGATTGTCGGTCAGGGCCTCGACGATGATCGCCGTGCCGCCGGGGCCGTAACCCTCATAGCGGACTTCGTCATAGTTTTCGCCGTCGGCGCCAGCTGCCTTCTTGATGGCGCGGTCGATGTTGTCCTTCGGCATGGACTGGGCCTTGGCGTTCTGGATCGCCAGGCGAAGACGGGCGTTCATCATCGGGTCGGGCAGGCCGGCCTTGGCGGCTACGGTGATTTCGCGCGCAAGCTTGGAGAACATTTTCGACCGCACGGCATCCTGACGGCCCTTGCGGTGCATGATGTTTTTAAACTGTGAATGGCCAGCCATGGCACCCCTGTTCACGTCTCATTGTTCGGAATGGGCCGCCTTATAAGAGCGAAACCGCGCCCTTTCAAGGAAAAAGCAGTTTGGAACAAAGGTGAGGGGATGACGTTTCAAGAACTCCATCCAACGGAAAGGAACGGTCATGGCAAGTCTCAGCGATGCGCAGGAACAGCCAGCACGTCAGCTCTGGGATCAGGTCAACGATGTTCATGCCGGCATGCTCGGAATTTCCGGGCTCGACATGCACATGCAGCCGATGGCGCCGCATGCCGATCCCACCACCAATACGATTTGGTTCTACACCAAGACCGATGCCGATATCGTCCGCGCCATCAAGCCCGGCAGCCGCGCGCATTTCTGCGTCATCGGCAAGGATCACGATTATCACGCCTGCCTTGCCGGTGTGATCGATGTGCGTCCCGACCCTGCCAAGATTGAGGAATATTGGAGTTCGATCGTCGCTGCCTGGTATGATGGTGGCAAGAAGGATCCGAAGCTCACCATGCTTGCTTTGCATGTCGACGATGCCGAGATATGGGTCTCGACGGGCAACAAGCTGAAATTCGGTTGGGAGATTGCCAAGGCCAATCTCGATGACGACAAGGTGCCTGATGTCGGCATCAAGCGTCACCTGCAATTCGCCTAACGCGCCGAAGCCCGGAAGCAAACCGCCGGGCTTTTTACTGCACACCCTTCAGCACATAGATCAGCGGGCTTTTCGGTAGCGTCCGCATGGAGACGGTGACGCTGTCGTCAGGGGCATAGGCGACGTCGAAATCCTTGCCGAACATCGAGACGAATGCTTCGACCGGCGGGCCGCGCCGGTGCATCGGCAGGATAAGTGAAGAGCGCAGCCGCTTGATGACGCGGCTCATGCTGTCGGCGCCCATGGTCAGACCGCCATCGACAGGAACCATGACGACGTCGAGGCGGCCGATCTCCGTATATTGGACATCTGTCAGTTCGTAGTGCAGGTGGCCGAGATGGCCGATGCACAGACCTGCGATCTCGAAAATGAAGATCGAATTGCCATTCTCATGCGCTCCGCCGAGGCCGTAGCTGAAGCGGATATCCGTGGGGACATTGCGGATATAGGCATCGCCCACGACGAGATTGATGTTGGCCTTCTCGCCCGGAATATCGCTCCAGCCATGCAGTACATGTTTGATGCCTGGATCGGGCGCCAAGGTGAAGTGGGTCGTGTGCGCCTTGTTCATGGTCACGACATCCGGCATCGTCGCCGGCCTGTACCAGCCATTATAGTCTGTCGCGATGACGATGCCGCCAGGGGTGTCGATCTCGAAGGTGGAATGGCCGAGGAAGGTGAATTTGACCTCTTCTCCCTCGGAGACGGCAGGCGTCAGCGGCGCGGCGCCGGAAAAGCTGGCGAAGGTGACCTTGGGGATATTCTTAGCGATTGCCTGGCAGTGGCTGACGGGTGTTCGCTGTTCCTGCGCTCCGGCAGGATCTGCCGCAGCGAAGGCCGTAAGGCACGCGATAGCGAGGACGAGATATTGCGGCTTCATACCGGCCCTCCGGCGCTCTACCACTTTGAAAGTAGCGGCGGGAGGATGCGGCATGAGGTCGCAGCGGTCCAGACGAGGGATGCTCACGATTGCGTGTTGGCGGTGGGTAGAGGCTAGCGCCAGAACTCCGGCACTGTCTCGGCCAGCCGCGGTCCGAGCCTGAGCGGCGCGATCTTTTCGGCCAAGCCCGTGCTGTCGGAAATCTCCACGCCGACGCCGCAGATCGTCGCCGGCCCGCTGGCGGCTTCCATGCGGCCCTTCGGCATCTTGGAGATGAAGCGGTTGAGCGGCTCTTCCTTGTCCATGCCGAGGGAGGAGTCGTAGTCGCCGCACATGCCGGCATCCGACATATAGGCGGTGCCGCCGTTCAGGATCTGCGCGTCGGCCGTCGGCACATGCGTGTGGGTGCCGACGACGAAACTGGCGCGGCCATCAACGAAATGTCCGAAGCACTGCTTCTCGCTGGTCGCTTCCGCATGAAAATCGAAGATGATCGCATCGGCCTGCTCCTTCAGCGGGCAGGCGTCGAGGATCACTTCCGCCGATTTGAACGGATCGTCGAGTTCCGGATGCATGAAGACCCGGCCCATGACATTGGCGACGAGCACGCGCGCGCCGTTCCTGGCATAGAACAGCCCGGAGCCGCGACCGGGCGTGCCTTGCGGATAGTTGGCCGGCCGCAGGAATTGATCGTGGCGCCCAGCAAAAGCCACGGCTTCCTTCTGGTCCCAGACGTGATTGCCCGTCGTCACCACATCGGCGCCGGCATTGATCGTTTCCAGAAAGATGTCCTCGGTGATGCCGAACCCGCCGGCGGCATTCTCGCCGTTGACGATGACGAAATCGAGTTTGAGGTCGGAGATCAGGCCGGGAAGGCGGTCCCAGACCGCCGAGCGTCCCGTCTTGCCGACCATGTCACCCAGAAAAAGCAGCCGCATTCCCTATCCAATCCAAGAGGCAAAAAAGCGAAGGCCGCTTTCTGTCAGGATGGCATCCAGGCTTATGTCATGCGGCTCGTCGGGCACATGTGCCACTTCCTGGCAGTCGAATGCAATGCCGATCAGCTTCGGATGCAGGCCTTTTTGCCTCAGCCGGCTGATGGCGCGGTCATAATGGCCGGCGCCGTAGCCGATGCGGTGGCCGCGGTCATCGAAAGCTGAAAGCGGCACCAGCATGATTTCCGGATCGAGAATAGCGGCATCCGCCGAAGGGCCGACCGTGCCGAAACCGGTATCGACAAGCGGGGCGTCCTCCGCGAGCTCGCGAAAGACGATGGTCTGCCGGTCGAGGATCGCCGGCACGCAGAGCCGCGCACCGCGCACGGCAAAGCGCGCCATCAGCGGCCTGAGATCTGCTTCCGAACGGATCGGCAGGAAGCCGGAGACAATTGTGCCCAGCGCAAAGCCAACCGCCTCGCCGGCATGATCGGCCATCGCAAGGCTTTTGGAGGCGCGGTTCTCAGGAGACATGGCGTCGCGTGCCGACAGTCGTTCGTTGCGCAGCTGCGCTTTCAGGTCTTTCACGGTCATTCCATCCGCCGGATATGGAAAAGGTCGAGCGAGCATAGACGGCTGGGTGTCCGATGCAAATGCCGGATGCGACAGCACTGCGCCCGTTTCACGCCCTGTCGCGGGATGCGGCCGAAGGTCAGACGACGATGCTTGTCGGTATTGTCGTGGTGGCGATGGAGAAGGCTGCCATGTCAGGAACGGCGTTCGCCCCGGCCTGCCGGTTCTGCTGCCGCAGATCGTGCATTGCGTTTTCGAGCAACTGCTTGAGTTCGCGCACGACCGCCTTGAAATCCTCCATGGTTTCTCGATCATCGGCCGAGATGCCCGAGAATTGTGGGGTGTCCTCGGCAACACTCTGATAGGCCTTGCGGGCGTTGGCGGCGTCGTCCGGCTCTTGCGAGCCGGTCTCTTCGTCCGCGGTTTTTTCTGAGGCATCCGCCGGCGCAGCCTCGATCCCACTCGTCGCGGCGGCCGTTGTATCCGTGGTTGTATCCATTGAAGCGACTGCTGCCGGGCTGCCAGTCGCGACGGTCGATGCGAATTCGGAGGCGACGGTGCCGAGCTTGCGCGCGAGTTCAGCGGCCAGACGGGCGACCACCTCGGGCGGCATGTTGGAGCTGCGCAGCATTTCCAATTGCTGCTTCGCCTCTTCGAGCTTGCGTTCTGCCTTCGTCTTGGCTTCGTCCCCGGAATTCGCCAGAGTCTGCCGCATCTGCTGCAGCGTCTGGGTGCTACGTTGTAGTTTCAGCACACTCTGATCGCTCTCGTCTCCGGCAGCAGAGATGACCGTTGCTGAAGACGTGCCGCGCAAGATGTTGGAGGCAGAGGTGGTTGCGACCTGCATGGACAATTCCCGACAGTCCGGGTCCCCGATTGCAATTCGGCGCATTCTGCAACGTCAGACTTGCGTGGACCTGTGTTCCGGGGCCGCCGGCAGCGCCGCGGCGAGCCGTTGCATCGTTTCCTCGAACAGCGGGGCTCCGCCCGGCATCCAGCCGAGCGCGCGGATTTTCGCCGTGCTCATGGGATTGAGCGCCGCCCTGTCGGCGAGTGGCGGCAGCACGTGCCGACAGCCGGTCTCGCGTCGGATGGCTGAAAGGATGTCGCGCGTGTCGACTGATATGTCCGAGACGTTGAAGACCTCGCCGGAGATGCGGGTGCTTTCCGTCTCCAGCATCAGCCGTACCGCACGCCCGAGGTCGTGGCCGTGAACTTCCGTCCCCACACGCGAAACCACCGGCCGGCCGGCGAGGTAATCGGCGATGAGGCCGTCCCACTTGTTCGGCGAGAGATCTCCGTAGACGCCGGTCGCCCTCAGGCTTACGCCGGCAAAACCTGGAGTGGAGAGGTGGGCAAGCGCGCGTTCGGCATCCAGCTTGACCTGGCCGTAGAGCGTTTCCGGCTTGGCCAGCATCGTTTCCGCGAGCTCGGTTCCCTCAGAATGTTCGCCATAGGCGGCGCGGCTGGAGAGGAAGATGCAGCGGCGCGTGCCGGCGCGTTTGGCGGCGTCGAAAAGGCGGACGGTGCCGTCGAGGTTCAACCTGTGGAAACTCTTTGGATCGTCGCCTTCGCCGCCGCGATATTTGCCCGGAACATGGTTGAAGGCGGCGTGGACGAAGAAATAGGCGTCGTCGAAAATGTCGATCTGATCCTTATTGGGATCGAGCGAAAGTGCCGCGAACTCAACCGGGCGGGAGAAGAGACGAGGTGGCGGCGCACGGCGCCCGCCGACGATCACCTGATAACCGGCGCTCAAAAGTTCCTCGACGACATAGCGGCCGACGAGACCCGTTCCGCCGGATACCAGTACCTTCATGCTGCTCCTTCCGGATTGGCCAGCGCCGCGATCTCGGGCGGATCGCCGCCATCGTGGAAACGGTGCCACAAATCGATCAAAGGTTGTAGCCGCGCTGCCTTCGGATGATCCTTTTCCCACGGCTTTTCATATTGGTAGTGCAGGATCGAAACGCTCTTCCAGTCCCAAAGCTCCGGCATGGTGAACCATACATATTGCAGCATGTTGAAATAGACCGGCAGGCCGTGCCAATCCGGGAAGAACGTCTCGAGAAAGGTCTGGTCGGTGCGCCGCCAGAAGGCGCCCGGCCTGTCGAGGCTTTCGAGCATGTGCCGGAATGTGTCATGCGATGGGGTGGCGACGAAGACGCCGGAATTCATGCGGCGGAAGTCGGCAAGGCTTTCATAGACATTGGGCGCGGCTGAGAATTCCGGATAGAGGAAAAGCCTGTCGACGTTCTTCAGCACGAGGGCATCGGCGTCGATGAAGACGCAGCGTTCGTATTCGACGAGCTGCCACAGCCTGAGCTTGCAGAAATTGTCGAGCGGCGAATGGAAGTCCGGCTTGCGGCCCTTGGTGAAGGGGGCGGCGGAATGGAGTTGGCCGCGGGCGTGGCGTTCGTTGAAGGCATCGGAGAGCGGCAGGTGCTCGACCTCGATGAGGCGGCAGCCGAGAGTTTCAAGCGGGGCGAGGGCGGTTGCATCGACGCCGCCGGTGTGGAGGACGACGATGTCGGCGCTGGTATCGGTGCGACGGAGAGAATTCGCCAGGGCGGTGGCGCCCATGGCGTAGTCGGGATTGGTGACGAGGGTGACATAGGCGAGGTTTGAGGTAGAGGTCATCGGCGCCGGCGACTTCCTTGCACGCCCTCATTCCTGTGCTTGTCACAGGAATCCAGCCACGGCCCGTCCGCGCCGTGAATGATTCTCCAGCGCCCAAAGACTTGGGCGCGCTGGATTCCTGTGACAAGCACAGGAATGAGGGAGAGATCGTTGGACTGGTGGCGCCTCAATAGCAAACCATCACTCATGACACTGACTTCAGTCGCTTGCCTTCCGGATCGTGGTTGATCGTCGCGGCGATGTCCTTGGTCCAGGCGGAGACGGCCGGCACGCGCGAGCGGTCGACGCGATAGGCGAATTTCTTCGCCACGTCGACGATCTCGCCGAGAAGGCCTGCTTCCAGCGTGATCGGTTCGAGGCCGAGAATGCGGAATTTCTCGTTCTGAACGATCAGCTCGTTCTCGGCGGCTTCCTTGCGCGGGTTGGGCAGCCAGGCGATGTCGGCGCCGCTTATCCCCGCGATCATCTGGGCAAGGTCGCGCACCCGGTGGGTTTCCGTCATCTGGTTGAAGATTTCGACACGGGCGCCGCGGGCGGGCGGGTTTTTCAGCGCCAGTTCGATGCAGCGCACCGAATCCTGGATATGGATGAAGGCGCGGGTCTGGCCGCCGGTGCCATGTACCGTCAAGGGATAGCCGATCGCCGCCTGGATAAGGAAGCGGTTCAGCACCGTGCCGTAATCGCCGTCGTAATCGAAGCGGTTGATCAACTGCGCATGGCGGCGCGTCTGCTCGGTATGCGTGCCCCAGACGATGCCCTGGTGCAAGTCGGTGATCCTCAACCCGTCATTCTTGGCGTAGAACTGGAAGAGAAGCTGATCCAGGCACTTGGTCATGTGGTAGATCGAGCCGGGATTGGAGGGATAGAGGATCTCCTGGCTGACCGTCTCGCCGGCCGCGGTTTCGATGCCGACCGGCAGGTAGCCTTCGGGGATTGCTGCGCCCACCGTCGAATAGCCGTAGACGCCCATGGTGCCGAGGTGGATGAGATGGGCGTCGAGATTGAGCTCGGTCAGCGCATTTAAGAGGTTGTGGGTGGCGCTGACGTTGTTATTAACAGTGTAATTCTTGTGGCGGTCGCTTTTCATGGAATAGGGCGCGGCCCGCTGCTCGGCGAAATGGATGACAGCATCCGGGCGGTGTTCGGAAAGCCAGTTCTTCAGTAGTTCATAGTCCTTGGCGAGATCGATCAGGTTGAAGTGGATGCGGCGCCCGGTTTCGGCATGCCAGATGCGGGTGCGCTCCTGGATCGAATCCATCGGTGTCAGCGACTGAACGCCAAGTTCCGTGTCGATCCAGCGGCGTGAGAGATTGTCGAGGATATGAACGTCATGCCCGGCATCGGAGAGGTGCAGCGACGTTGGCCAGCCAATGAAACCGTCTCCGCCCATAACCGCAATCTTCATCACATCGTCTCCTGATCTGTCGCTCAATATCGGGAATAGTTAGGAATTATGACAATCATTCAATGCCTACCGGCGGGGCATTCAATGCCTGCCTACCGGTCATTCAGTGCTTGCCTGTCGGGAAGCGTTGCGCCAAAGAGGGCACCGCAGTTTGGAGAAAATTATGACGGAGCGCCCATTTTCCATTTCGGGGGAGCTGACCGAGGCCGGACACCGCCTCGTGCAACGGGTCTATTATGAAGATACCGACTTCTCCGGTCTGGTCTACCACGCCCGCTACCTGCATTTCCTCGAGCGCGGCCGCACCGATTATCTGCGTTGCCTCGGCGTGGAGCAGCGCGAACTCGTCAGCGCCGACGAGGAGGGCCTCGTCTTCGTCGTCCACCGCATGGAGATCGACTTCAAGAGCCCGGCGCGCATGGACGACGTGCTGACCATCCTGACCCACACGGAAAAAGCCGGCGGTGCCAAGATGGTGCTCAATCAGCAGATCCGCTCGGGCGAAACGCTGCTGATATCAGCCAAGGTGATCATCGCCGTCATCAACGCCAAGGGGCGGCCGCGGCGGCTGCCGGAAACGCTGGCGGCGAAATTCCTGGAAGGCAGCACGCCGCTATAGGCGCGAATCGCGCGGAATTCAGGCTTGTCAAAACTTGAGCTTTATGTGAAGGAATTCCCGCGCTGCAGGATGAGCGCTCTTTCGGCAGCCGGATCTTACTCCGGTCAAGTAAACCATGGAACGAAATCTTCCAAACACAGGCTTACTGTCACAGTCAGGCACTAACGATCTATTAACCATAATAGTGTCTTACTGGGAAAGTCGGAGTTTGTGCGGTGCACGCCTTCCTTTGACCAAATTTGACGGCAAGAAGGCGGAAGATGAGCTTGGAAGTTTGACCAGGGCTTTGGGCGGCGGCCGCCGGACACTTCTTGCGAGATCACTTTGTGCCGCCCGGTCCAGCACCGGGCGTTTGGATTCGGGGATTTTGGATCAATGGAACAAGTAGGATTGGCAGCAGCAACGACGGACGTCAGCCTCTGGTCGCTTTTCATGCAGGCCGGTATCGTCGTCAAGCTCGTCATGCTCGGGCTTATCGCCGCTTCGGTGTGGACCTGGGCGATCGTCATCGACAAATACCTGGCCTATGGCCGCGCACGGCGCCAGTTCGACAAGTTCGAGCAGGTGTTCTGGTCGGGCCAGTCGCTGGAAGAACTCTATCGCTCGCTGTCGGAACGCAACAATACGGGGCTGGCGGCGATTTTCGTGGCCGCGATGCGCGAGTGGAAGAAATCCTTCGAGCGCGGCGCCCGTTCGCCGATCGGCCTGCAGATGCGTATCGACCGGGCGATGGACGTGACGCTTTCACGCGAATCGGAATTTCTCGGCGCTCGCCTCGGATCGCTGGCGACGATCGGTTCGGCCGGTCCGTTCATCGGCCTCTTCGGCACGGTCGTCGGCATCATGACCTCGTTCCAGGCGATCGCTGGTTCGAAGTCGACCAATCTTGCGGTCGTTGCGCCCGGTATCGCCGAAGCGCTGCTTGCAACCGCCATCGGCCTCGTTGCCGCTATTCCGGCGGTTATCGCCTACAACAAGTTCTCTGCCGATGCCGGCAAGCTCTCGGGCCGCATGGAAGGTTTCGCGGATGAATTCTCCGCCATACTTTCGCGCCAGATCGACGAGAAGCTGCAGCCGCGCGCTGCAGCTCAGTAACCAGCGGAGTATACTGACATGGGTATGGCTGTTGGAGGCAATGGCGGCGGGGGCGGCGGACGCCGCCGTCGCGGCGGTCGGAACAGGGCCGTGATTTCCGAAATCAACGTGACGCCGCTCGTCGACGTCATGCTGGTGCTTTTGATCATCTTTATGGTCGCGGCACCGATGATGACCGTCGGCGTGCCGATCGACCTGCCGGAAACGCAGGCCAAGGCGCTGAATTCCGAGACGCAGCCGATCACCATCTCCGTCAAGAACGACGGCGAAGTGTTCCTGCAGGAAACGCCGATCCCGGCCGCCGAGATTGCCGCCAAGCTCGAGGCGATCGCCACCACAGGCTATAACGAACGGATCTTCGTGCGTGGTGACGCGACAGCGCCTTATGGCGTCATCGCCGACGTCATGGCCCGTATTCAGGGCGCAGGCTTCAAGAATATCGGCCTCGTGACGCAGCAGAAGAAGGACCAATAGCGTTCAAGATGAAGACCAGCGTCGTCACATCTGCTGTTCTGCACTGCCTGGTGCTTACCTGGGCGATGGTGTCGCTTAGCGCCCCGGAATCCTTCAAGGTGGAGGATTTCGAGGCGATGCCGGTCGATCTCGTGCCGGTGGAATCCATTACCCAGATGCAGCAGGGCGACAAGAAGGCTCCGAAGAAGGAGACGTCTGCGCCGGTACCGACGACACGTCCGCCGATCGCACAGCCGGCCGAGAATGCCGGCGACAACAATGTCGACCTGAAGACGCCGCCGGTGCCGAACGCCAAGCCGAGCAACAGCGAGGCCGCCGCGGCGAATTCGAGCGAAAAGCCGATGCCGAAGACCGATCCGAAGCCGAACGACGTCAAGGACATCGTCAAGGAGGAAACGGAAGTCGAGCAGCCGAAGGAGGTCGCTTCCATACCGCCGCCGAAGCCCGTCGAAGTGACGCCGCCGAAGCCGGAGGAAAAGCCGCCGGAAGAGCAGGCCAAGCCTGAGGAACCGCCGAAGCCGGAGGCCGAGGCACTGCCGGACAATGTGCCGACCCCCGTCGCCAAGCCGCAGGTGAAGCCGCCGGAACCGCAGAAGCCCGCCGAAAAGCCGCCGGAAAAGACCCCCGACCAGCCGAAGACCGCCGACATGCCGACCGACAAGAAGAAGGCGGACAAGAAGCAGGAAACGGCGAAATCCGCCTCGTCGATGAAGAGCGACTTCAATGCCGACGAGATTTCGATCTTGCTGAACAAGACCGATCCTTCCGCCGGTGGCGCCAAGCGCTCGACGCAGGAAGCGTCGCTTGGTGCGAAGAAGAGCAATGGTGGTTCCAAACTCAGCCAGAGCGAAGAAGATGCGGTGCGCGGCTTGATCGAGGGCAATTGGCTTGTCACGCCTGGGATGGAAGGCCTTTCCGGCATGGTCATCAAAGTGCATATGAAACTCGACAAGGATGGCAATATTATTGGTCAGCCAGAAGTCGAGTCATCGGGCGGCAGTAGCAGCGATGCCACACGCCGTGCGTTGGAAGGCGGGGCCTATAGAGCTGTCATGAAGTCCGCCCCCTTCTCGATGCTTCCGAAGGACAAGTATGAGGCTTGGAATGAGTTCGACCTGAATTTCGATCCGAGTTCTATGGGAATCTAGATGCTGACGGATCTGTCCCATGGCAACAAGCCTTTTGCAGCCGCTATCATGCTTGGAGCGATTCTGGCTTGTGCGCCTGAGGCGTTGGCACAGTCGGTGGACGCGGCGACCTCCAAGAAGTCAGCCTTGGATTTACAGCACGCAATTGCTTCCTCCTTCAATGTTCCTCCCGGGCAGGCGAGGGGCGGCAGAGTTGTGATCACCGTCCATCTGCGGCTCGACAAGAATGGGGCGATCGTTGGTTCACCCGAGGCAATAGCCTCGGGCGGCAACGAAGCTGCTCGAAAAAGCCTGTCGGCTCCGGCTCTCCGGGCGGTGAAGCGCTCATTGCCATTCCCGATGCTCCCGAAAGAAAAATACGAATCCTGGAACGAAGTCGTCCTGCGCTTTGAATCCGGCGATCCGACTCCATAGATGCTGAAAGGCTGTTTGGTATGACAAAGTGTTCCTTTTTCGCGCCATTTTGGTTGCAGTCGGTCTGATAACCACTGCCGTCTTTGCAACGCCGGCCAACGCGCTGGTTACCCTCGACATCCGAAAAGGCAATGTCCAGCCGATGCCGATTGCGGTGACCGACTTCCAGGGTGATTTGGGCGCGCAGGTCTCGCAAGTCATCGCCGCAGACCTGCAGCGGTCCGGTCTCTTCGCACCGATCAACAAAACCGCCTTCATCGAAAAGATTTCCAATCCTGATGCCGCGCCGCGCTTCGAAGACTGGAAGGTCATCAATGCGCAGGCACTGGTTACCGGCCGGGTTACCAAGGAAGCGGATGGCCGTCTTCGCGCCGAATTCCGGCTCTGGGACCCGTTCGCCGGGCAGCAGATGACCGGTCAGCAATTCTATACGCAGCCGGAGAACTGGCGCCGGGTGGCTCACATCATCGCCGATGCGATCTACAAGCAGATCACCGGCGAAGAGGGTTATTTCGACACCCGCGTCGTCTTCGTCTCCGAATCCGGCACCAAGCAGCAGCGCAAGCGCCAGCTGGCGATCATGGATCAGGATGGCTTCAACGTGCGTATGCTGACGGATGGCAGCGATCTCGTGCTGACGCCGCGCTTCTCGCCGAGCCGGCAGGAAGTCACCTATATGTCCTTTGCCAACCAGCAGCCGCGGGTCTATCTGCTGCAGCTCGAAACCGGGCAACGTGAAGTCGTCGGCAATTTTCCCGGCATGACCTTCTCGCCGCGCTTTTCGCCCGATGGTCAGAAGGTGATCATGAGCCTGCAGCAGGAAGGCAACTCCAACATCTATACGATGGATCTGCGCTCGCGCACGACGACGCGCCTGACCTCGACGGCTGCGATCGACACTTCGCCTTCCTATTCGCCCGACGGTGCCCGCGTCAGCTTCGAGAGCGACCGGGGCGGCAAGCCGCAGATTTACGTGATGAACGCCGACGGTTCGGGCCAGACCCGTATCTCCTTCGGCGACGGCTCCTATTCGACGCCGGTCTGGTCGCCGCGCGGTGATCTCATCGCCTTCACCAAGCAGGCCGGCGGCAAGTTCTCGATCGGCGTGATGAAACCGGATGGTTCTGGCGAACGCATCCTGACGACCGGCTTCCACAACGAGGGCCCGACCTGGGCGCCGAACGGCCGCGTGCTGATGTTCTTCCGCCAGGCGGCAGGCGCTGGCGGGCCGCAGCTCTATTCGATCGATCTGACCGGCTATAATGAACAACTCGTCAAAACGCCGAGCTACGGTTCCGACCCGGCTTGGTCGCCGCTTCTGGAGTAGCAGGCGCGGGAATGCCTTCATGTCGCCTCAGAATCATGGGAACCCGGCGACTACGGGACAAATCAATAAATTGTTAACCATAATCTTTGAGGGGCGGTTAACCGAGTGCGGTTACTGTCCGGAAACCCTGATGAACCCGCAAGGAGACCGGCCATGAGCCGAATTCATACCCCGGCAATGAGCCGCATGCAGAATTTCGCCCGCAACCCCGTCATGATCGCGCTTGTCGCCGGTCTCGCTCTTGCGAGCTGCGCCAAGAAGAACGGCGGCATGCCGAATAACGCTGGCGATATCGGCCTCGGCGCCGGTGCCGCAACGCCGGGCTCTGCCCAGGACTTCACGGTCAATGTCGGCGATCGCATCTTCTTCGACACCGACTCCTCGTCGATCCGCGCCGATGCTTCGCAGACGCTCGACCGCCAGGCCCAGTGGCTCGCCCGCTACCCGAATTATCAGATCACCGTCGAAGGCCATGCCGACGAACGCGGCACGCGTGAATACAACCTCGCGCTCGGCGCCCGCCGTGCGGCTGCCGCCAAGGATTATCTCGCTTCGCGCGGCGTTCCGGCGCAGCGCCTGAAGACGATTTCCTACGGCAAGGAACGTCCGGTTGCCGTCTGCGACGATATTTCCTGCTGGTCGCAGAACCGCCGCGCGGTCACGGTTCTCGGCGGCGCCGGCATGTAATCTGCCGATTTCGGTCACTTTCGGAAGGCGGTCCTCTCGGGGACCGCCTTTCTTTTTGACCACACTTTGGCCAGACTCCGTTGCTTTTTGACAGCAATTGGAAAAATCTCCTGTTCGTGCCATCGAGGTGCGAAGAATCACTGGGACAGGACGATACATATGAAGAAACTTGTCGTGGCAGGCATGCTGTGCCTCGCGGCTGTGACCGGGAGCGAACGGGCGGCCTATTCCGCCTCGTTCTTTGGGCTGCATCTCGGCGGCCGGTCCGCGGAAAACCAAGCGGCGCCGCCTGTTGTCAAGGTGCAGAGCGGCGATGCCGAGATGCGCGTGCAGCAGCTCGAAGAGCAGCTTCGGCAGCTGAATGGCCGGATCGAGGAGATGAGCTTCCAGCTGCTGCAGATGCAGGAAACGATCCGCAAGCAGCAGGAAGACAATGAATTCCGCTTCCAACAGTTGGAAAAGACGGGTGCCAGCGGCGGCGGTGCCAAAGCTCCTGTGAAAAAGAGCGAGACCGATACCGCTCCCGCAGCGTCCGGCAGCGATGACGTTGCCAGGGTGATCCAAGCACCGCAGGGAGCCGAGACGGCTCCCTCCACCAACGTGCCCAGCAATACTGGCCTCGGCCAGCCGCCGAAGGAGCTCGGCTCGATCGATTTCGATCAGAACGGCAATCCGGTCGGCGGAACCGTTGATGCAAATGCGGGCGTGGGCTCCGGCCCGATACCCGATGCCAATCCCGGAGCGCCGCAGCAGACTGCCTCGCTCGGCGGTGAGGCGGACCAGTACAAGGCGGCCTATGGACATGTCTTGTCCGGCGATTACAGCACCGCCGAACAGGAATTCACCCAATACATTACCCGCTACCCGAGCAGCGCGCGGGCGGCGGACGCTAATTTCTGGCTCGGCGAAGCGCTCTATTCGCAGGGCAAGTACAATGAGGCGGCCAAGACATTCCTCAATGCGCACCAGAAATACGGCACATCCGAAAAGGCGCCCGAGATGCTGTTGAAACTCGGCATGTCGCTGGCCGCCCTCGACAATACCGAGACGGCCTGCGCGACGTTGCGCGAAGTCTCGAAGCGTTATCCGAAGGCTTCGCGTGCCGTCATAAGCAAGGTTGCGAGCGAACAGAAGCGCCTCGCCTGTTAAGGTCTTCCGGCATGTCTCCGGAAGCCCGATCGCCGCGAGAGGCGATCCTCCAGTTTCTCACGTCGCTTCAAAGCCCCGCACGTATTCTCGTCGCCATATCAGGCGGCAGCGATTCCACCGGCCTGCTTCTCCTTCTCGATGAAGCCGTGAAGGCCGCGCCCCATTTCAAAATTTCCCTATGCGCTGCGACCGTCGACCATGCGTTGCGCGCCGGCTCCGCAGACGAGGCGCGAGAAGTCGCATCCCTCTGCGCGTCGCTAGGCATTGCCCACACCAGCATGACCTGGCAGGGCGACAAGCCGAAAACCGGCATCATGGCCGCGGCCCGCGAGGCGCGTTACGGCTTGCTCGCCGAAGCGGCGGAAGCGTTTGGCGCCGATCTCATCGTCACCGGACACACATTCGACGACCAGCGCGAAACACTTGCCATGCGCGGCGTGCGAACGGAGCAGGTTTCATCAGGCATTGCCGACGCGGTGCTCTTCGATCGGCGTTTCTGGATCTTGCGGCCGCTTCTCTTTTCCAGCCGGGCGGACATCCGCGCTTTCCTCAACGAGCGGGGCGTGAAGTGGATCGACGATCCGAGCAATGAAGATGTGAAGCACGAGCGTGTGCGGGTGCGCCGGCAGCTTTTGGCCGATGCCGGTGCCGAGGCGAATGTCAGTGCCGTCTGGGACGAGCGACTGGCTGTTTCGGCCAAGGGAGCCGAATGGCTGGATCACCATTTCAAGCTTCACGGCGGCCTGCTCGGGCAGGTGGTGCCTGACGGATTGCGGCAGGATCGCGCCGTTCTCGACTATGTGCTCGGTCGTCTCACGGCCATTTTCGGTGGGCAACCGTTTGCGCCGGGGAGGGCGCAGATTGAGCGCCTTCTCTCATTTGCCGCCGGCGGGGAGCCGGGGCGGATGACGGTCGGCCGGGTGGTCTTCGATCTCAGACGGGACGGGCTTTACCTCACGCGCGAAAGCCGCGGGATCTTGCCGCTGGTCTTGCAGCCCGGGGAGGCGGGCGTGTGGGATGGGAGGTTTGTGGCGCGCAATGGGTCGGCGGCTCCGATTATAATAGAAACCACCGCTACACACTCCCCCTCATTCCTGTGCTTGTCACAGGAATCCAGTGCGAACAAGTCCTTGGCCGCGAAAGACAGTTTGCACTTTATGGGGTCAATCACCGCGCGGACGCGCGGTAGCTGGATTCCTGTGACAAGCACAGGAATAAGGGAGCATCATATCGGGCACCTTCCCAAGGCCGCATGGAAGCGTGCAATCGCCTCGGCGCCGGCCATATCGGCGCAAGAGGTCCCTCTATCTGCGGAAACCGCCGAAGCGATCCACCTCACGCCCTATTTCGCACCCTTCGACCGCTTTTTGACACGATTTGATTTCATCTTTGCCAACAGGCTTTCGGCGGTTTTCGCGACGGCGCCCTATGCGAGGCCGCCTTTAAGAAGTATTGACGGAAAAACCATCTGACCTGGGGTGTCGCCTTGGCAATCGCACGGCGCAACCCTATGTTAGAAACGAATAAGACGGTCGCCATGAGGCGGCTGTTCCAGTGCTGGGGAGTTCAATGAACCCTAACTTACGTAATTTCGCCTTGTGGGCGATCATAGCGCTTCTGCTGATCGCCCTATTCAGTATGTTCCAGACGGCGCCGGCGCAGACGGGCTCCCGCGAAATCCCTTATTCGCAGTTCCTGCGTGAGGTCGATGCGGGCCGCGTGAAGGACGTCGTGGTCACCGGCAACCGGCTGAGCGGAACATATCTGGAGAATAACAATAATTTCCAGACCTATTCGCCCGTTATCGACGACAGCTTGCTCGATCGCCTGCAGGCCAAAAACGTTGCTGTCACTGCGCGTCCGGAGACCGATGGTTCCTCCGGCTTTCTGAGCTACCTCGGAACGCTGCTGCCGATGCTGCTCATCCTCGGCGTATGGCTGTTCTTCATGCGGCAGATGCAGGGCGGCTCGCGTGGCGCGATGGGCTTCGGCAAGTCGAAGGCCAAGCTGCTGACAGAAGCACATGGCCGTGTCACCTTCGAAGACGTCGCCGGTGTCGACGAGGCCAAGCAGGATCTCGAAGAAATCGTCGAATTCCTGCGGGATCCGCAGAAGTTCCAGCGTCTCGGTGGCAAGATCCCGCGCGGCGTGCTGCTCGTCGGCCCTCCGGGCACCGGTAAGACGCTGCTCGCCCGCTCGGTCGCCGGCGAAGCCAACGTGCCCTTCTTTACCATTTCCGGTTCCGACTTCGTCGAAATGTTTGTCGGCGTCGGCGCTAGCCGTGTGCGCGATATGTTCGAGCAGGCGAAGAAGAATGCGCCCTGCATCATCTTCATCGACGAAATCGATGCCGTCGGCCGCCATCGCGGCGCCGGTCTCGGCGGCGGCAACGACGAACGCGAGCAGACGCTGAACCAGCTGTTGGTCGAGATGGATGGATTCGAGGCGAATGAAGGCGTGATCCTGATTGCCGCCACCAACCGCCCCGACGTGCTCGACCCGGCGCTTCTGCGTCCGGGCCGTTTCGACCGTCAGGTCGTGGTTCCGAACCCGGATATCGTCGGCCGCGAGCGCATCCTTAAGGTGCATGCCCGCAACGTTCCGCTGGCGCCGAATGTCGATCTCAAGGTTCTCGCCCGCGGCACGCCCGGTTTCTCCGGCGCCGATCTGATGAACCTCGTCAACGAAGCCGCCCTGATGGCGGCCCGCCGCAACAAGCGCGTCGTCACCATGCAGGAATTCGAAGACGCCAAGGACAAGATCATGATGGGCGCCGAGCGCCGATCCTCGGCCATGACCGAGGCGGAAAAGAAGCTCACTGCTTACCATGAGGCCGGCCACGCCATCACCGCGCTCAATGTCGCCGTCGCCGATCCTTTGCACAAGGCGACGATCATTCCGCGCGGCCGTGCGCTCGGCATGGTCATGCAGCTTCCCGAGGGCGACCGCTACTCGATGAGCTACAAGTGGATGGTGTCGCGCCTCTGCATCATGATGGGCGGCCGTGTCGCCGAAGAACTTACCTTCGGTAAGGAGAACATCACCTCGGGTGCCTCTTCCGACATCGAGCAGGCCACCAAGCTTGCCCGCGCCATGGTCACGCAATGGGGCTTCTCCGACCAGCTCGGTCAAGTCGCCTATGGCGAGAACCAGCAGGAGGTCTTCCTCGGCCACTCGGTTTCGCAATCGAAGAATGTTTCGGAAGCAACCGCGCAGAAGATCGACAATGAAGTGCGCCGCCTGATCGACGAAGCCTATACGCAGGCCCGCACGATCCTGACGGATAAGCACGACGAATTCGTCGCTCTTGCCGAAGGTCTGCTCGAATACGAGACGCTGACCGGTGAAGAGATCAAGGCGCTGATTCGCGGCGAGAAGCCGTCGCGCGATCTCGGCGATGATTCACCGCCAAGCCGCGGCTCGGCGGTTCCAAAAGCCGGCGCACGGCCTGCCGCCAAGGGTGATGAGCCCGAAGCCGGCCTTGAACCGCAGCCGCATTGAGCGGCTTGCACGATTGTGAACAAGGCCGGATTTCCCCAGCGGGGAGATCCGGCCTTTTCTATTTGGTAACGGGATATAATCATTTTCTTGCTAATTTACGTGCCGATCGCCGCATTTTGTGGCATTCCGCTGAATTGAGGCAAGCGTGAATCACGCTCCTGGATTGACGACATTCCATGGAAGCCGGATTCGCTTGGAACGGTGCGCTGCCTTGAATGGCGCGCGGAAAGCGCAGGAGTGCAGATGAAGAGACGCTATTTCGGTACGGACGGTATTCGCGGCCAATCCAACGTCTTCCCGATGACGCCGGATCTCGCCATGCGGGTCGGCATTGCCGCCGGCACGATCTTCCGCCGCGGCAACCACCGCCACCGCGTCGTCATCGGCAAGGATACGCGCCTTTCCGGTTATATGCTTGAGAACGCCATGGTCGCTGGCTTTACGGCCGCCGGCCTCGACGCCTTCATTCTCGGGCCGATTCCGACGCCTGCCGTCGCCATGCTAACGCGCTCGCTGCGCTGCGATATCGGCGTGATGATCTCGGCGTCGCACAATCCTTACGAGGATAACGGCATCAAGCTCTTCGGCCCTGATGGTTACAAGCTTTCCGACGACCTCGAAGCCGAGATCGAGGATCTGCTCGAAAAGGACCTGAACGCCCAGCTTGCCAAATCCGACGATATCGGCCGCGCCAAACGCGTCGATGGCGTGCATGACCGCTATATCGAACATGCCAAGCGCACGCTGCCGCGCGACGTGACGCTGCAGGGTTTGAGGATCGCGATCGACTGCGCCAATGGTGCCGCCTACAAAGTGGCGCCGGCCGTGCTCTGGGAGCTCGGCGCCGAGGTCGTCACTATCGGCAACGAGCCGAACGGCACCAACATCAATCTCAATTGCGGCTCCACCAGCCCGGTCGCGCTGCAGAAGAAAGTCGACGAAGTGCGCGCCGATATCGGCATCGCGCTCGATGGCGATGCCGACCGCGTCATCATCGTCGATGAAAACGGCTCGATCGTCGACGGCGACCAGTTGATGGCCGTCATCGCCGAGAGCTGGGCCGAGAGCCAGCAGCTGCGCGGCAATGGCATCGTCGCCACCGTGATGTCCAATCTCGGCCTCGAGCGGTTCCTCGACGAGCGCGGCATGGCGCTTGCCCGCACGCGGGTCGGCGACCGCTATGTCGTCGAGCATATGCGCCAGCACAATTACAATGTCGGCGGTGAGCAGTCGGGCCACATCGTGCTCTCGGACTACGGCACGACTGGCGACGGTCTGGTCGCAGCGCTGCAGATCCTGGCCGCGGTCAAGCGGACCGGCCGGACCGTCAGCGAGGTCTGCCGCCGCTTCGAGCCGGTGCCGCAGCTGCTGCGCAATGTCCGCATCAGCGGCGGCAAGCCGCTGGAGGATATCCAGGTGCAGAAGGCGATCGCCGATGCCGAAGCCGAACTGGCCAAAAACGGCCGCCTCGTCATTCGCCCCTCGGGCACCGAGCCGCTGATCCGCGTCATGGCCGAGGGCGACGACCGCGCCCAGATCGAGCGAATCGTCAACGAGCTGATCGGCATGATCTCGAACGTGCGGACTGCCGCCTGATTCTTTGGAGATACATGAGGGCTGGTCGGCGTGCTTGCTCGCGCAGCGTCGTTCGGCGCTACGCTCTACGGCAGAAATCTAGCGCAAGTATAAACCCATCTGCCCTCATTCCTGTGGCCTCAGGCTTCGCCCCAGGGATGTCACAGGAATCCAGCCGCGGCGCGTCGGTGCCGTGAATGACTCCCATGCAAATTAAGGAAGTTTTCCGCGCCCAAGGACTTGGGCGCACTGGATTCCTGTGACGAGCACAGGAAAGAGGGTGGGTGGGGGTTAACGTTCTCGCCAACTTATCACCCGCCAGTGATGCTCACAGTCGTGCCACGGCAAGACAAAGATTGTGGGAGGTGTCGGCTCTTTTGTTAATTCCGTTAACCAGCCAAATCGCCTTCATAAGGGCGTCTCTTCAAAGATTTACCGCGGCAATTCATGTTTCCTCTACCGGAAGCTTCAGGATCTACGGTAAATAATCGTGGTTAAGCAGCTTTTAACGTTTCCCGTTCATTATCCATCCGAAGCGTATCAGTTTGGCAGCGACTTGAGCCTGCCGTCTCAACGAATTTTGGAGTGGGATCCATGAAAAGAAGCTTGTCCGGCATCTTCGCCGCATTGTTGATCGCGACAAACGCCTATTCCGCGGACCTCGCCCCTGCCGAACCGATCCCGGAGCAGCCGCCCGAAGTCACGGTCAGCGAAGCGACCGGCTGGTACCTGCGCGGCGATGTCGGTTATGCCTTCACCGATCTGCGCGGCGCCCGCTATTTCCAGGGCAGCAACGCTACCGAGGTCGATTTCGACGATGCTGACCTCGACGACGCATGGACGATCGGCGGCGGCGTTGGTTATCAGATCAATAGCTATCTGCGCACCGATCTGACCTTCGACTATCTGACGCAGGCTGATTTCAAGGGCTCGACTGTGGGGCAGTGCGGCTTCCCGCTGGTGGATTGCACGTCGACCGACCGCTCTTCGCTGACCGCCTACACGCTGCTTGCCAACGCCTATGTCGATCTCGGCACCTATGGCTATGTCACGCCTTATGTCGGCGCCGGTATCGGTGGTTCCTATGTGAAGTGGAAGAACCTGCGCAACGTCGCCTGCGCCGATGACGGCAGCTTCTGCGACGATCAGGTCACCCATGGCGGCAAGGGCAACTGGCGCTTTACTTACGCCCTCATGGCCGGCGCCTCGGTCGACGTGACCTGCAACTTCAAGGCCGATGTCGGCTACCGCTACCTGCATATCGATGGCGGCAACATGTTCGGCTATGCCGAAAATGGCGGTCCGGGCCGAGACAAGGGCCTCAGCGCCCATGAAGTCCGCGTCGGTGGCCGCTACCTCTTCGGCGGATGCGCCCAGGCGAGCTACGAACCGCCGCCGGAAATTCCGCTGCAGCCGGCGGTCTACAAGTAAGCTCAATTCGCGCCCATCAGAAAAGCCGCCCGCCCGGGCGGCTTTGCTGCGTCAAGCGTGCCTGCGTCAAAATATCCTCTCTCTGCGACACTTCGATCTTGACTAAGACGCCTGCTATCCATACACACGGCGGCGGGACACCCTTCCCCAACGAAGGGCTTTCTATCTGAGAGGATAGCATCATGGCGAAGACCGCAAAGCCGGACATCCGTCCGAATAATACTCATTTTTCTTCTGGCCCCTGCTCGAAGCGTCCCGGTTGGTCGCTAGACGCTCTTTCCGACGCGGCCCTTGGCCGTTCGCACCGCGCGAAAGTCGGCAAGACCAAGCTGAAACAGGCCATCGACCTTACCCGTGAAATTCTCGACGTGCCGGCGGATTACCGCATCGGCATCGTTCCGGCGTCCGATACCGGCGCCGTCGAAATGGCGCTCTGGTCGCTGCTCGGCGAACGCGGCGTCGACATGCTTGCCTGGGAAAGCTTCGGCGCCGGCTGGGTGACCGATGTCGTCAAGCAGCTGAAGCTCAAGGACGTGCGCAAGCTCGAAGCCGGTTACGGCGAGCTTCCCGATCTTTCGACCGTCGATTTCGACCGCGACGTCGTCTTCACCTGGAACGGCACTACCTCGGGTGTACGCGTGCCGAACGCCGATTTCATCCCTGCCGACCGCAAGGGTCTGACGATCTGCGATGCCACCTCGGCCGCTTTCGCGCAGGAACTCGATTTCGCCAAGCTCGATGTCGTCACCTTCTCCTGGCAGAAGGTTCTGGGCGGCGAGGGCGCGCACGGCGTCATCATTCTTTCGCCGCGCGCCGTCGAGCGTCTCACCACCTATACGCCCGACTGGCCGCTGCCGAAGATCTTCCGCATGACCTCGGGCGGCAAGCTGACGGAAGGCATCTTCCAGGGCGAGACGATCAACACGCCGTCGATGCTCTGCGTCGAGGACTATATCGATGCGCTTGTCTGGGCAAAGGGCCTCGGCGGCCTCAAGGCGCTGATTGCGCGCGCCGATGCCAACGCCAAAGTCATCCATGATTTCGTCTTGTCAAACGACTGGATCGCCAATCTCGCCGTCAAGGCGGAAACGGCCTCCAACACCTCCGTCTGCCTGAAGATCGTCGACAAGGACATCGCGGCGCTCGACGAAGACGGCCAGGCGGCTTTCGCCAAGGGCCTGGTCGGCCTGCTGGAAAAGGAAGGCGTTGCCTATGACGTCGGCCATTACCGCGACGCGCCGTCCGGCCTGCGCATCTGGGCCGGCGCCACGATCGAGGCATCCGACATGCAGAAGCTGATGCCCTGGCTTTCCTGGGCCTTCGAAACCCAGAAGGCGCAGCTCGCTCAGGCGGCCGCCTGACGTGATCGCGTCCGACTCCGCCACAGGGCGGAGTGGATCAAAGAATAAGAGCATGATGTCGTCCGAAAACCGCATACACTTTTCGGCATCATGCTCTGGCATCCCTGATTTCATCCATCGCTGAACACTTTTGAAGGAGGCCACAATGGCACCTCGCGTTCTCGTATCCGACGAATTGTCGGAAACCGCCGTCCAGATCTTCCGCGACCGCGGCGTCGAAGTCGATTTCGAACCGCAGCTCGGCAAGGACAAGGACCGTCTGCTCGACGTCATCGGCAAGTATGACGGTCTCGCCATCCGCTCCGCCACCAAGGTGACGGAAAAGATCATCCAGGGAGCGACGAACCTCAAGGTCGTCGGCCGCGCCGGTATCGGCGTCGATAATGTCGATATTCCGGCCGCTTCGCGCCGCGGCATCATCGTCATGAACACGCCGTTCGGCAATTCGATCACCACGGCCGAACACGCGATCGCGCTGATGTTCGCCGTCGCCCGCCAGCTTCCGGCAGCCGATACCTCGACGCAGGCCGGCAAATGGGAGAAGTCGAAATTCATGGGCGTCGAGATCACCGGCAAGACGCTCGGCGTCATCGGCGCCGGCAATATCGGCTCGATCGTCTGCGCCCGCGCCATCGGTCTGAAGATGCATGTCGTTGCCTATGACCCGTTCCTCTCCAAGGAGCGCGCCGAGGAGATGGGCGTCACCAAGGTCGAGCTGGACGAGCTATTCGCTCGGGCCGATTTCATCACGCTGCACGTGCCGATGACCGACAAGACACGCGGCATCCTCAACAAGGAAGCGCTGGCGAAGACCAAGCCGGGTGTGCGCATCATCAACTGCGCCCGCGGCGGCCTGGTCGATGAAGCAGCGCTGGCCGAAGCCATCAAGTCCGGCCACGTCGCGGGTGCCGCCTTCGACGTGTTCGAAGTCGAGCCCGCCAAGGAAAGCCCGCTCTTCGGGCTGCCGAACGTCGTCTGCACGCCGCATCTCGGCGCCTCGACGACCGAGGCGCAGGAAAACGTCGCTCTCCAGGTGGCCGAGCAGATGGCCGATTACCTCGTCAAGGGCGCGGTCTCCAACGCCATCAACATGCCGTCGATCACGGCTGAAGAAGCGCCGATCCTGAAGCCCTTCATCCGCCTTGCTGATGTTCTCGGCGCCTTCGTCGGCCAGGTCACTGAAGAGCCGATCAAGGAAATCGAGATCCTCTATGACGGCATCACTGCCAACATGAACACCCGGGCGCTGACGAGCGCGGTGCTTGCCGGCCTCATCCGCCCGCAGGTCGCCGACGTCAACATGGTTTCGGCGCCGATCATGGTCAAGGAAAAGGGCGTCGTGCTTTCCGAGGTCAAGCGCGACAAGACGGGTGTCTTCGACGGCTATATCAAGCTGACGGTGACGACCGAGAGCATGACGCGTTCGGTCGCCGGCACGGTGTTTTCGGATGGCAAGCCGCGCTTCATCCAGATCAAGGGCATCAACCTCGATGCCGATGTCGGCTCGCATATGATCTACATCACCAACACCGACGTTCCCGGCATGATCGGCTTCATCGGCACGACGCTTGGCGCTGCCGGCGTCAACATCGCCAACTTCCAGCTCGGCCGCGACAAGCAGGGCGGCGACGCCATCGCGCTGCTCTATGTCGACGGCGAGGTGGATGACGCCGTGCTTGGGCAGCTGACCGCCCACCAGGCGATCCGCCAGGCGAAGCTGCTCACCTTCAATATCGACTAATGCATCGGCGGGAAGTGCGCAGCGGTTCCCGGATAACGACATACATAAAACGAAGAGCTAAAAGCGCGTCGCATGAATCAAGTTAACTGCGACGCGCTTTAAGTTTCTTCCTCCCAAGGAAAACAGCAAAAACCCGGCGCTGGACGGCGCCGGGTTTTTGCTGCGTTAGGAATGGAATTCAGTGGTGCTTGCGTCGGCGGACGATCCGGCCGAGGCGGGCGGCATCGTCCTCTGCCTTGGTGCGATGTAGAAAAGCGAGCCGGCTGCCGTCAAAACCCTGGAAGAATTCGTCCCAGGAAATTTCTTCCATCGGCGCCGACGAGAAATCGATGCCGACGGTTTCGCTATCCCGGGCGTCCTTGACACGGGCGGGATGGCCGCCGCGTTCCTCAATCCAGTGTCTGATCCTGCTGTAATCCGCTGTCGTTCCGAACCTGGCCATGAAACCCTCCGCAGTAATTCGATTGCGACATTCACCACCTGCAACGCATGATCGAGCGAAACGTTCCACGGCGTGTAAATTATTCTATCGAATGATTTCCTGGCGAGCCGGCTCCCCCGCTCAAGCATTCGTCATTTTGAGAATGGCGGCCGAACCGTCATAATTCACCTGGGCTGGAAAGGAGGATGTCTATGAAACGCTATTCATTCTCGATAATCGGACTGGCGCTCTTGACCGCCATCATCGCCAATCCGAGCGTCGCATTCGCCTGCAACAAGCTGATCGGTACCTGAGCCGCACCCCCGCTTCCAAGGCGTGGCCAGGCTGCGCCTTGCTTTGCCGGGAATTCCAAAAATTCTCTATCCGAGGCCGCCCCTTGCGTCCCGGTACAATCCTTTCTATATCGATTGCTCATCGAGAAATGGCGGCCGATCCCGCCTGATATCGGCAAATCCGCCGCAATTGCAGCGCAAGGGCGGATCGTGACCCACGCAGAATTTGGCACCACCGTTGAACACACTGGATTTTGACAAGCAGCCGGAAGAGACCCGTGTCGTCGTCGCCATGTCGGGCGGCGTCGATTCATCCGTCGTCGCCGGCCTTCTCAAACAGCAGGGTTACGACGTGCTCGGCATTACCCTGCAGCTTTACGACCACGGCGCCGCCGTTCACCGCGCCGGCTCGTGCTGCGCCGGCCAGGATATCGACGATGCCCGCCGCGTCTGCGAAACGCTCGGCATCCCGCATTACGTGCTCGATTACGAGAAGCGCTTTCGCGAGACGGTGATCAATCCCTTCGCCGAAAGTTATGTTGCCGGCGAAACGCCGATCCCCTGTGTCTCCTGCAATCAGACCGTCAAGTTCGCCGACCTGCTGGCGACCGCCAAGGAACTCGGCGCCGATGCGCTGGCGACCGGCCACTATATCCGTTCACGGCCGAACCCGTCGCCGGAGCATCCCGGCCGCCGCGCGCTGTACCGCCCGGCCGATGCCGACCGCGACCAGAGCTATTTCCTGTTCGCCACGACGCAGGAACAGATCGACTATCTGCGCTTTCCGCTCGGCGGCCTGCCGAAAGCCGAGACCCGCAGGCTCGCCGAACAGATGGGCCTCGTCGTCGCCAAGAAGGCCGACAGCCAGGACATCTGCTTCGTGCCGCAGGGCAAGTATTCCGACATCATCACCAAGCTGAAGCCGAATGCGGCGCTCGCCGGCGAAATCGTCCATCTCGATGGCCGGATCCTTGGAACCCATGAGGGCATCCTGCACTTCACCATCGGCCAGCGCCGCGGCATCGGCATCGCCACCGGCGAGCCGCTCTACGTCGTCTTTCTCGACGCCCGCTCGCGCCGCGTCATCGTCGGACCGAAGGAGGCGCTGGAAACCCATCGCGTCTACCTGCGCGACGTCAACTGGCTGGGCGACGAGACGCTTGTGCAAGCTGCCTCCGGCAACGGTTTTGCCTGCTACGCCAAGGTCCGCTCGACACGGGCGCCGGCGCCCGCCGTGCTGCATGTCGATGCCACGGGCACCTATGTCGACCTGACGGTCGGAGAGGCGGGCATAGCCCCCGGCCAGGCCTGCGCGCTTTATTCCGCGCCCGGCGACAATGCCCGGGTCTTCGGCGGCGGCTTCATCGACCGCTCCGAGCGCGAACCCTCGGCCGAGGCCTCGCTGAAGGCCCTGCTGGCCAGCCCCGTCGCCGCCTGAAACCAATAGGAGAGGGCGGGCGGAAAAGCCCAGCGTTTTTCTCCATCATGCGCTTGACACAAAGCCGAAGCGCACCTTATAAGCCGCTCATCCCACGAGCCCGCAGCGCTTCGCGAGCAGGTATCGTTTGACCAGTGGCGGAGTAGCTCAGTAGGTCAGAGCAGAGGAATCATAATCCTTGTGTCGGGGGTTCAAATCCCTCCTCCGCTACCAACTCTCATTGCAGAATTGGCGATTTTTGCGGCTTGCTTCGAGCCGGTGCCGGCAGCCGCGGCAGTGCATCGGCAGCAGCGCAAACAGGCCTGCGGCCGGCAAAGCCGGTCAGCTTCCGATCAGCAGGATTTCCGCTAAGGCGCATCGCGTCAAACTTGATTCATGCGACGGCTTTAGCTCTTAGTTTTCACGCATGTCGTTGCCGCAAAACCGCGGCACACTTTTGCGCGACATGCTTTAGCGCCGAAGACAGGACTATTGCGTCAGAAGCAATATTGGCAGCTTCATCGTCCAAAGGTTGGATGCGGCAGCGATAATAATAGCCCATACGGCAAGCGAGAACGTCACCGCCGCTAACTTGACCCCGACTGGCTGCATCATTTCCTCCGTCCCAGCACCCGTGTCCTCCTCGGACATTCTCATGCTAGCAAACACGCAGGTCCGTCCGCTATCGCAAGAAATTGGTACTAGGCAGGCGGCTACAGTGTGAGGATGCTTCCCGCGGGTAACGCTCGTGGTTATTCTTCACCATGGCAAACCGCTTCGGCCCCCTGACCTCTGGAACATCACCTCGTTTGCGATGCGGGTCGGAAGGCCGCACCATTTGTTCATCCGGCACGACACTCAAACGATGAAATGAAAGTTGTCGTATTGTGCGCCATAATAATCCGGGCCGCTCGTTTCGGTAATGACCGGCTCGGTGTCGAGCACGAGAGAGTCGATTTCGCCGTAGGCGCTGAGATCGATCACTTGCGGGTCATGAATGCTGTCGGCGGTCACGTTGACCGTGACCAGGAATACGGTATCGCCATTCAGCTTGCCTTCGATCGTTAAAACGTTGTCGTAGTCCGATGTGCCGTTTGCCACGCTGAATTGCTCGATCTGGAAGGTGCCGCCATCAGCGGCTTGGATGGGTGTCCAGAACACGCCCCCTGCGAGGTAATGGTTGCCGTCGGCTTCCTTATGTACCGTTGCATCATCACCATCGTGCCAAGCGCCCCAATCGAAGCCTTTGTAACCCGTGGGGAAGTCGTGTTTGCCGACATCCTCGAAATTGACGAAGACGTCGCCGCGTTCCGGCAAGTCGACCGCGATATTGAGCAAGCCGAAGTCGGTGGCGCCTTTGCCATCCGATATCTTGAAATTGAATTGGTCCACGAGTTGATCGCCCGGGCCGAGCGCTGCAACCACCGGGTTGGAGTGATCGAGTTCATAGGTGTAGTTGCCGTTGGAATAGACGGTCAGCGTGCCGTATTTTCCCTCGATTGTCGTCGTCGTGGCGGGTCCATCCGGATCGGCCGGCTGCGGAATTCGCTGTCCGTTCACGAAGTTGAGACGCACCCGATCTCCGTCGGCATCTGTGGAACTGGTGCTGTCCAGGATGTTGCCGTCGATCGGGTTGTCGATGTTGAAAATAGACTGGTATACGTCACCTGCGACCGGCTTGTGATTTGCCATTTCTACCTCCCGTGTGATTTTAAATTCGACTATGCAACCCTGTCGGGTGTATGGCAACCCAAATTGCTGGGAGGGTCAGAGCAGTTCCGGTCAATCCCATGAATTTTCGGCCGGCTGTAGCTCAAACACCCAAGTAAAGAAGGTGCAGGAACCAGGGTTTTACGTCTTGTCCTGCGCTGCTGCGGCACGGTCGACCATCATGTTTCTCGCCTCTTCAGGCGATCCATCAATTCGGTCGGCAGGAAACTTTCGGTCAGGATAATATTGGCAGGTCGATGATGACGTCGTGATGACGATATACTGCATGAATGGCCAAGCTCAATCTGGAAGGCGGAGCGGGGTCACCGACGGCCCCGACTTCGGCCGGCTATCAATCAATGCAGACCGCCAACGCCCAGCAGGCTCTCGACAGCCTCATGATCCTTGGTGAGGTTCGCAGGCGTTCCCGCCCAGGCTAGTCTGCCCCGTTCGAGAACGACGACCTGATCAGCGAAATCAAGCGCGCTCTGGATGCGCTGTTCCACAAGCACGATGGTCATGTCGCCTGTCTTGGCGAGCACGGCGAAGGCGGCCATCAGTTCCTCGCAGATAACCGGCGCCAGGCCCTCCAGCGGCTCGTCGAGCAGCAGCACGGACGGGCGGCCGAGAATGGTGCGGGCGGTGGAGAGCATCTGCTGCTCGCCGCCGGAGAGCTGGCTGCCGAGGTTGCGGTGACGCTCCTTCAGGCGCGGGAACATGGCATAGGCTTCCTCAAGCGCCGTTTTCGGCCGCGCCTTCAGGCCGACGAAGAGGTTTTCCTCGACCGTCAACGTCGGGAAGACGCAGCGCGTCTGCGGAACGTATCCGAGACCCTTATGCGCCCGTGCGGCACTTGGCGCGGTGGTGACATCGGAATCGCCGAGGCGGATGTAGCCTTCATAGCGCCTGGTCTGGCCGGCAAGCGTCGCGAGCAGCGTGGTCTTGCCCATGCCGTTGCGGCCGAGCACGGCAAGCCGGGCGCCGGCCGGTATGGAGAAGGAAATGTCTTCGAGCACGCGCGTCGGCCCATACCCGGCCGACAGATTTTCGACCTCAAGCGACAGGGCTGGCATTGGCATAGCTCCCGAGATAGGCCTCGCGCACGCGCGCATCCTTAGTAACGTCTTCAGGCCGGCCATCGAAGATGATGGCGCCGGCCGCCAGCACGATGACGCGCCTGGCAAAACGGAAGACAAGGTCCATATCGTGTTCGATCATGAGGACGGCGAGATCGGCAGGCAGATCGGCAAGCGCCTGCTCGATGCGGCCGGTATCGCTTTGCGGCACGCCGGCTGCCGGCTCGTCGAGCAGCAGCACCTTCGGCTTCAGCGCCAGCGCCACGGCGATCTCGAGAAGCCGCTGCTGGCCATAGGCGATTTCGCTGACCTTGCGATGCATCAGCGGCGTCAGCCCGAGCTTTCCCAGGAGATCGTCGACCTCCGCCATGACCTCGGGCATATGCAGGAAATTGCCGAACATACGTCCGCTGCGTCCGTCCCGCTGAAGAACAGCGAGCCCGACATGTTCGGCCGGTGTCATATCCTGGAAAAGCCGTGTCACCTGGAAAGATCGCACCAGACCGCGTTTGACCCTGCCGATAGCATCGACCTTCGTCACCCTCTCGCCGCCGAGGCGGACCTCGCCGGAATCGGCGGCGAGGTTGCCGGTGACGAGATTGACGAAAGTGGTCTTGCCAGCGCCGTTCGGGCCAATCAGCGCGATGCGGTCGCCTGGAGACATCGCCAGCGACACATCATGGGTGACGGCAAGGCCGCCAAAGGCTTTCCTGAGATTGACAACTTCGAAGACCGGGCTCATGCGCGTGCCTCCTTGCGACGGCGGACGAAGGCGGCAGCCGTGCCGAACAGGCCTTTCGGCGCGAAAAGCACGACGGCGATCAGCAGCGCGCCGACCATGGTCAGCCAGTGGAAGGGATTGGCGGCCGAGACATAGTCCTCGAAGAGCATGAAGATGACCGTGCCGGAGAGCGCGCCGAAGAGAGAGCCGGTACCGCCGAGCACGAGCATGACCAACGCTTCGGCAGATTGGGTGAAAGACAGGCTGTCGAGGCCGACGACCTGCGTCGAGATCGCATTCAAGGCGCCGCCGACCCCAGCCACGGCGCCCGAAATGACGTACATCCTGATGAGCGCCGCCTTCGGCGAAGCACCCATGGCGCGGATGCGCAGCGGGTCCTGCTTTATGCCGCGGCAGAGCATGCCGAAGGGCGAGCGGACCAGGATTCTGAGCAGCACGAAGACAACAAGCAGCAGCGCCATGCCGAAGAAAAAGGTGGTTTGACCGTAAAGATCGAACTCGAAAATGCCGAAGATCGGATCCGGCGCGATGCCGGAAAGTCCATCGCTGCCTCCCGTCCATGACGACGCTTTGTTGGCGAATTCGTGGAAGAGGTTGATGAGTGCAATCGACAGCACAAGCTGCGGCAGCCCATGCGCCCGCAGAATGATTACGCCGCTGAGCAGCCCGGCAATGGCGCCGCCTGCAATGCCGGCTAGCATCATCAGCAGCGGATCATTGATGCCGTAATGCGCCGACAGGATCCCGGCGGCATAGGCGCCGGAGCCGAAGAGCGCGGCATGGCCGAGCGTTGCGACGCCGCAATAACCGGTCACCAGATCGAGCGACAGGACGAGCAGCGCGATCGTGATCATCCGGGTCAGAAGCGCCAGATTATCAGGGAAGGCGAAATAGCCGATTGCAGCGATGACCGTCATCACCGCTATTCCGATGAGATCGTGGCCGAGAGCCCCGCGCCGATGCCGAAGACGTCCGTTTTCGTTGTTCACCACGAGCACCATCTCACTTCGTCCTTCCGGCAAGGCCGCGCGGGAAAACACAAATGATCGCGATCACCGCGAGATAGAAGAAGAATTCGCCGAATTCAGGCATCAGATAACGTCCCGTCGTATCGATTGCCCCAAGCAGCAGGCAGGCGATCAGCGCGCCCGAAATGGAACCCGCGCCGCCGACGGAGACGACGACCAGGAAGGTGACCATGTAGCGCAACGCGTAGTAGGGCTCGACCGGCAGGAGTTCGGCGCCGACCACGCCGCCAAAAGCGGCAAGCCCGACGGCGACGGCAAAGCTCACTGCGTAGATGATCTCGGTGCGCACGCCGAGTGCCGCAGCCATTGCCGCATCGTCCACGGAGGCGCGCAGCTTGACGCCGAAGCTGGTCCTTTCGATCGCAAACCAGAGCCCCAGTGCAACAGCCAGGCCGCAAAGAATGACGAAAAGCCGGTGAACGGGAATGGTGCGGAAGCCGAGATCGGCTGATCCCTGCAGCGCGGCCGGAAGCGGTATGGTCTTCAGCGTCGGCCCCATCGCGTAATTGGCGATGCCGATGACGCAGAAGGTGATGCCGATCGTCATCAGCACCTGGGTCAGCTCCGGCGCGCCGTAGATCCGGCGGTAGAGAAAGCGCTCCAGCGGGATCGCGACGAGGATCGTGACGACGATGGCGGCGATGACCGCTACCGCATAAGCGAGGCCGAGATCGCGGGCGGCATAGGAGGCGATATAGCCTCCGATCATCGCGAAGGCGCCGTGCGCCAGGTTGACGACCCGCATCAGCCCCATGGTCACGGAAAGTCCGATCGATATGACGAAGAGCACCATGCCATAGGCAAAAGCGTCGACGGCTATGCTGAAGACTGTCTGCATGGAAATACCTTGCTACGATGCGACGGGCGCGGGTTGCCCCGCGTCCGCCGCCTATCACGATGCCGGACGTTACTTGGCGGCGGCCAGGCCCGGATCGCCTTGCTTCTCGAAGGTCTGGACCTCCTTGTTGATGTAGGTCCCGTCATCGGCCTTGGCGACTTCGCGAAGATAGATGTTCTGCGTGATGTGACGGCTTTCGGGGTCGATCGAAACCGGGCCGCGCGGGCTTACCCAGGCAAGACCCTTCACCGCATTGACCGCCTTTTCGGCATCCTGCTTGCCGCCCGTCGCCTCGATCATCTTGTAGATGACATACATGCCGTCATAGGCGCTGACCGCGGGAAGGAGAGTTCGGCCTTGTTGCCGATCGCCTTGGCGGCGGCCTCGACGAAAGCCTTGTTCTCGGGCGAGTCGTGCGATACGGCATAATGGAAGGTCGTCTGGATGCCGAGTGCGGCGTCACCTAGCGCCGGCAGGTCGGATTCCTGCGTCAGATCTCCCGGCGCAAAGAACTTGATACCGGCGGCCTTCAGGCCGTTTTCATTGTAGGCCTTGACGAAGCCAAGCGTCGTCGGGCCGGAGGGCAGGAAGGCGAAGACGCCTTCCGCGCCGGAATCCTTGATGCGCTGCATGATCGGGCTGAAGTCGTTGGTTGCGAGCGGCATGCGGATCGCCTCGACCACTTGGCCGCCGGCCTTTTCGAAGCCGGTCTTGAAGGCATTCTCGGCGTCGATGCCCGGGCCGTAATCGCTGACGACCGAGATCACTTTCTTGACGCCCGCGTCGAAGGCGACCTTGGCGATTGGCGTCGAGGTCTGCCAGGTGGTAAACGAGGTGCGCACGACCAGCGGGCTCTTGGTGACGATCGCCGAGGTGGCGGCGTTCATGATGACCATCGGCACATTGCCCTGCTTTAGGATCGGCGTCACCGCCATGGCATCGGGGGTGAAATAGAAGCCGGCCAGATACTGGACCTTCTCCTTGACGATCAGTTCCTGCGCCAGAGCCTTGGATTGGGCAGGATCGGCCTGCGGCACGTCGCGATAGACGATCTCGACCGTGTCGTTGCCGACCTTGCTGCCGTTGACCGCCACATAGGCGTCGATGCCGGCCTTGAAGTTCTTGCCCTGAAGGGCGAACGGACCGGAGAACGGGCCGATGACGCCGACCTTGATGGTGTCGGCATGGGCAACGCTGCTGAGCACGATTGCCGCAAGCGCGGCGAGAACGAGCTTCTTCATGGTTTTGATTCCTCCCTTTCAATATGCGGACCTCGATGGTTCGCACCAGTCTCAAATCTTCCTGTCAGAATGGCAGTCCCACATAGTTTTCCGCGAGCGCCGTCGAGGCCGCACGGGAATGGGTGAGATAATCGAGCTCCGCCTCCTGGATCTTCTGGTCGAAATCGCCACTATCGGGAAAACGGTGCATCATCGTCGTCATCCACCAGGAAAACCGCACCGCCTTCCACACGCGGGCAAGCGCGGTCTGCGAATAGGTGTCGATGCCGTGGTCCGAGCCTTCGCGGTAATGCTCGATCAGTCCGGAGAAAAGATAATGGACGTCGCTGGCCGCAAGGTTCAGCCCCTTGGCGCCGGTCGGCGGCACGATATGCGCGGCGTCGCCGACGAGGAAGAGCCGGCCGAAACGCATGGGCTCGGCGACGAAGGAGCGCAATGGCGCGATCGATTTCTCGAAGGAGGGCGCCGTCATCAGCGCTTCGGCATGATGCGCCGGCAGACGCCTTCTGATTTCGTCCCAGAAGCGGTCATCACTCCAGTCCTCTACCTTCTCGTCGAGCCCGCATTGGATGTAATAGCGGCTGCGCGTGGCCGAGCGCATCGAACAGAGCGCAAAGCCCCTCGGATGGTTGGCGTAGATCAGCTCATGGCTGACAGGTGCTACGTCGGCAAGCAGGCCCAACCAGCCGAAGGGATAGATCTTTTCGAAGCGCCTGATCGCCCGTTCGGGAACGGCCTTGCGGCTCGCTCCGTGAAAGCCGTCGCAGCCGGCAATGAAGTCGCAATCGATACGCTGCGCGACGCTGTCCTTGGTGTAGGTGACGAAGGTGGAGCGGCCGTCGAAATCATGCGGCGCGACATCGGCGGCATCGTAGATCGACAGGGCGCCGCTTGCTTCGCGGCGCTCCATCAGGTCGCGCGTCACCTCGGTCTGTCCGTAAACGGTGACGCGCCTGCCGCCCGTCAGGTCGTGCAGGTCGATGTGATGGTCACGACCGTCGAAAACCAAGGAGAAGCCGTCATGCGGCAGGCCTTCGGCATGCAGCCTCGCTCCCGCCTTGGCCTGATCCAGCAGCCCGACCGTGCCTTCCTCCAGAACGCCGGCGCGCACCCGGCCGAGGATGTAATCCTTGTGAACGCGATCGAGAACGACATTGTCGATGCCGGCCTCGGTCAGAAGCTGACCGAGCAGCAGGCCGGATGGCCCCGAACCGATGATGGCGACCTGGGTTCGCAAATGCGTCCTCCCATTTTTGCGTTTTGTCAGATTCTGCCGCGCGGTCCCTGCCGCAGCAATGGACATCCCGGCCAAAAAATTGCACTAATCGAACATTGCGCGGGAGGAGCCCGATGAGCAGGCCTGTACCGACCTACGATCTCTATGGCGAAAATACCGCGCGAGGCCCGGATTTTTGGTTGCATTGCGAAACAATTCGCTCCCGCAGCAGCTTGCATCAATGGGAAATCTGCCTGCACCGCCATGAGAGCTTCTTTCAAATATTGTACATCGAAAGCGGCTCGGGCGATGCGATCTTCGGCGAAAGAAGTCATACCATCCGCCCGCCGGCAATCATCACCGTGCCGCCCGGGCTCAACCACGGCTTTCGCTTTTCGCGCGATATCGACGGTCTCGTCATCACCCTGTTGCGGTCCCATCACCCGCTCGGCGACCGAAGCCAGTTCGGCGAATGGCTGGCGACGCCGCATCTGACACCGCTCGATCCTGACAATGCCGAGGCTGCCTATGTCATGCAGACGTTGCGGCGGCTGGGCGACGAGTTCGAAAATCGCCGCAGCGGCCGCAACGAGACGCTCGGCGCTTACGTTGCTCTGGCGCTGCGGCTGACGGCGAGAATTTCCCATGAGGGAAACAGTTATGAGCTTGTGTCGAATGAGAATGAGCGGCGCATGGAGATACTCAACGAGCTTCTTCAACAACATTTTCGATCGCACAAGCCCGCTTCCTTCTACGCCAGCGAGCTTGGAATTTCGCCGACGCATCTCACCCGCATCGTTCGGTCGACGACCGGCAGTACCCCACACGAGTTGATCGCCGGCAAACTCATCGAGGAGGCAAAACGGCAGCTCGTTTTTACGCTCAGCAGCGTTCAGGAGATCTCCTTCCGGCTCGGCTTTGCCGACCCCGCCTATTTCTCGCGCTTCTTTCTCAAATATACGGGAGAAACGCCGCGGGTCTGGCGCGTGAAAGAGAAGGTTCGGCTCGAGCGCGCATAGGTTTCGGGCATTGACCTACGACGCATTCCCGAGCTCGGATCCGTTATGCCGCCGGCCACGTCCAGTTCTGCACCTCTGGCATGTCCTCGCCATACTCCCTGACATAGTCGTGATGCTTGGCAAGCTGGCCACGGAAGGCGGTGAGTGCATCCGACGCCTTCTCCTTGAGACCCGGGACGCGTTCGATCGCTTCGATGGCGAGGTGGAAGCGGTCGAGTTGGTTGAGGACGGTCATGTCGAAGGGTGTCGTCGTCGTGCCCTCCTCGATGAAGCCGCGGACATGAATGTTGCGGTGGTTGGTGCGTTTATAGGTCAGCCGGTGAATAAGATAGGGATAGCCGTGATAGGCGAAAATCACCGGCTTGTCTGATGTGAAGATCGCATCGAAGGCCTCATCGGTCAGGCCGTGCGGATGCTGATCTTTGGATTGCAGTGCCATCAGATCAACGATGTTGACGGTGCGAATCTTCAGTTCCGGAATGGCCTTGCGCAAAAGGTCGACGGCAGCGAGCGTTTCCAGGGTCGGCACGTCGCCGGCGCAGGCCATGACGAGGTCGGGAGAAATCGTGTCTTCCTCGTTGCTCGCCCAGCGCCAGATGCCGATGCCGGCCTCGCAGTGTTTCACCGCCTCGTCCATCGACAGCCATTGCGGTTCCGGCTGTTTGCCGGCGACGATGACGTTGATGCGATCGTAGGTGCGCAGGCAATGGTCGCCGACCCAGAGCAGGGTGTTGGCATCCGGCGGCAGATAAATGCGGACGATGTCGGCCTTCTTGTTGGCGACGAGATCGACGAAACCCGGATCCTGATGGCTGAAGCCGTTATGGTCCTGGCGCCAGACATGCGACGTCAGCAGATAGTTCAGCGATGAGATCGGCTTTCGCCATTCGAGCTCGCGCGTCACCTTCAGCCATTTGGCGTGCTGGTTGAACATGGAATCGATGATGTGGATGAAGGCCTCGTAGCAGGAGAAGAGGCCGTGCCGGCCGGTCAGCAGGTAGCCTTCCAGCCAGCCCTGGCAGAGATGTTCGGAGAGCACCTCCATGACGCGCCCATCCCGGGAGAGGTTGATATCGTAGGGTTCGATACCTTCCATCCAGATGCGGTCGGTGACTTCGAAGACGCTGCCGAGACGGTTCGATTCCGTCTCATCGGGGCCGAAGATACGGAAGTTGGCAGCCTCCGCGTTGCGCTTCATCGTGTCACGCAGGTAATGGCCGAGGATCTCCGTCGACTGCACCATGGCGCTGCCGCGCTTGCCGATATCGACCGCATAGTCGCTTATATCGGGAACATCGAGTTCTTTGCGAAGCAAGCCGCCATTGGTGTGGGGATTGGCGCCCATGCGACGTTTGCCGGCAGGGGCGAGTGCCCGCAACTCGGGCTTGAGCCGGCCGTCGGCGCCGAAAAGATCTTCCGGATCGTAGCTGCGCATCCAATCCTCGAGGATATTACGATGGCCATCGTTTCCGCGGCAGTTGGATACCGGCACTTGATGAGCGCGCCAGAAGCCTTCCACTTTCTTGCCGTCGACCTCCTTCGGGCCCGTCCAGCCCTTGGGGCTACGCAGCACGATCATCGGCCAGCGCGGGCAGCCCTTCGCGGCCTGACCGTTGCGGGCATGCTTCTGGATCTCGCGGATGCCGTCGAAGACCTGGTCCATTGTCGCCGCCATCTGCTGATGCATGTCGTGCGGCTCGTGTCCTTCGACGAAGAAGGGTTCGTAGCCGTAGCCTTCGAAGAGGCGCCGGAGGTCATCGTCACCCGCACGGCCGAGAATCGTCGGGTTGGCGATCTTGTAGCCGTTCAGATGCAGGATCGGCAGCACGGCGCCGTCGCGGGCAGGATTGAGGAATTTGTTGGAATGCCAGCTGGCGGCCAGCGGCCCGGTCTCGGCCTCGCCATCGCCGACGACGCAGGCGACGATCAGATCGGGGTTGTCAAAGGCTGCGCCATAGGCATGGACGAGGGCGTAGCCGAGTTCGCCGCCCTCGTGAATGGAACCGGGGGTTTCTGGCGCTGCATGGCTCGGGATGCCGCCCGGGAAGGAGAATTGCCGGAAAAGCTTGCGCATGCCTTCGGCGTCCTCGGATATGTCAGGGTATAGCTCGCTGTAGCTGCCTTCGAGATAGGTATTGGCGACCATACCAGGCCCGCCATGGCCGGGGCCGCATATGTATATGACGTCGAGATCGCGGGCGCGGATCAGACGGTTTAGATGCGCATAGACGAAGTTGAGGCCGGGTGTCGTGCCCCAGTGGCCGAGCAGGCGGGGCTTGATGTGCTCCGGTTTCAGCGGCTCGCGCAGCAGGGGATTGGCAAGCAGATAGATCTGCCCGACCGAGAGATAATTGGCGGCTCGCCAATAGCGGTCGGTCAGGGTGAGTTCGGCGTCGGTCAGGGCGGCGGTCGAGACATGCTTCTCCATGGGTTTCTCCCGTTCGAAAACGTCTTTAACGCTTGTTCTACCGGCTGGCGCCGGCATGTTGTTTGATCTCGATCAGCCAGTGCCAAGAATGGACAGCGCCTCGTCGGCGATAACCTGCTCCTCATCGGTGGCGATGACGTGGGCGGTGATACGACTTTCCCCGGTGCTGATCGTGAATTCATTGGCGATATTGGCCTTTTCGTCGACCGCAAGGCCGAGCCAGGAGAGCCGTTTCGCTACGCCGGCGCGGATCTCCGGCTGATGCTCGCCGATACCAGCAGTGAAGACGACTGCATCAAGGCCGCCGAGCGTTACAGCCATGCGGCCGATTTCGCCGGCAATGCGCAGCGTGAAGAGGTCGATTGCCTGGCGCGCCTCCGGCCGTGTGTCGTTCAAAAGGTCGCGGATATCGGCGCTGATGCCGGAGACCCCGAGCAGGCCGGAGCGGTGATAGAGCAGATCTTCGATCTCTTCGAAGGATTGTTTCCGCTGACCGGCTAGATGCAGAATGACGCCGGGATCGAGTGAGCCCGGGCGCGTCGCCATCGGGATGCCGTCGAGCGTCGAAAAGCCCATGCTGCAGTCGCGGCTGACGCCTTGATCGAGCGCACAGAGGCTGGCGCCGCTGCCGAGATGGGCGACCACTGCCTTTGCCGCTTGCGGCGCCTTGCGGGTTAGCTCGCCGGCGATGAATTTATAGGAAAGGCCATGAAAGCCGTAACGCTTGATGCCTTCCGCATGCAACGCACGAGGAATGGCGAAGCGGCGAACGAGATCGTCCTGCGTGGCATGGAAGGCGGTGTCGAAGGACGCCGTCTGGGCAAGATGCGGTTTCAGATGCGTGAGCGCTCGGATGAACCGCAGCGCCTGCGGCTGATGCAGGGGTGCCAGCGGCGTCAGCGCATCGACGCCATCGATTGCGGCTGCGTCGAGGGCGATTGCACCGGTGAAACGGTCGCCGCCATGGACGACGCGGTGGCCGGCGGCGCGGGTGGCGGCAATGTCGAAATGATCGGCGAGAAGTCCGAGGACCTCATCGATAACGCCGTGCAGGTCTTCCGTCACCTCGGCCTTCAACGGCATGTCGACCGTCTGCGCTCCCTGGCTCAGACCGAGCGAGCGCGGTTCGGCGCGGAAATCGATCACCCCCTTGCCGATTCGCCGCGCCTCGCCGCCATCCATGGCGAAGATGCCGATCTTGATCGTGGAGGAGCCGGCATTGAAGGTCAGGAGGAAGTCGGTCGATGACATGATCTTCGGGGCTCCGCGCAGTCGTCACGATGACCGAACTTAGGGTCGGGGCAGCGGACGGAAAGGCATCTGTTCGCCCGTCGCATGTTTTCTCCCTGCACATCCTATATCATCCTGTCCGGCTGGGAATGTGACGCGGCATCTCACAGGATGCGCCGGGCGGCAAGTCTGCGACGGCCAATATCGCCTGATGTCAGTGCGTTACGGAGCGGACCCGAACACGTCACGAGAGCTTCATGCTGCGGAACTATTAACAAAAGGCAAACTTGCAAAACGGAATAAGGAACTATGCCATGGCCGATATTGCCCCCAGCCAGGTTCATAGCGACACTTCCCACCCGCTCCACAGCTCAAATTCATCAGGCAAATGGTTCTTGCCGCTCTTCGCGCTCGTTCTGGTCTGCGGTCTTGGATATGTCGCCTATGCACTCGGACGCGACCTGACAACCGCAGTTGCCGTTCCCTGGATTCTGCTCGGCCTTGCGCTGCTGATCGCGCTCGGTTTCGAATTCGTCAACGGTTTCCACGATACGGCCAATGCCGTCGCCACCGTCATCTACACCCGTTCCATGCCGGCCGAATTCGCCGTCATCTGGTCGGGCTTCTTCAACTTCCTCGGGGTGCTGACCTCGAGCGGCGCCGTCGCTTTCGGCATTCTGGCGCTGCTGCCGGTGGAACTGATCCTGCAGGTCGGCTCCGGCTCCGGCCTTGCCATGGTCTTTGCGCTGCTGATCGCCGCGATCGTCTGGAACCTCGGCACCTGGTATCTCGGTCTGCCATCGTCGAGCTCGCATACGCTCGTGGGATCAATCATCGGCGTCGGCCTCGCCAATCAGTTCCTGGCGCCGGCAGGCACGGCGACGAGCGGTGTCGACGGGTCGCAGGCGACCAATATCGGCCTGTCGCTGCTGATCTCGCCGCTGATCGGCTTCGGTCTATCCGCGGTTCTGCTGCTGGTGATGAAGCTTCTGGTGCGCAACAATGCGCTCTATGCCGAACCGAAGGGCAACCAGCCGCCGCCGCTTTGGATCCGCGCGATCCTGATCTTCACCTGCACCGGCGTCAGCTTCGCCCACGGCTCCAACGACGGCCAGAAGGGCATGGGTCTGATCATGCTCATCCTGATCGGCCTGGTGCCGACGGCCTTCGCGCTGAACCGCACGCCTGATGTGAACTATCTCGAGGCCTACAAGTCGGCATCGGTCCAGGTCGAATCCGCGCTCGCCAAATATGTGAAGCCGGGCGTTACCGTCACGGACTACAAGGCGGAGGTCAGCAACGCGGTCAAGAACAAGATCTGGACGGACGCGACGACACCGGCCCTGCAGCAATATATCCATCGGACAAGCGCCGAAGTCGCGGCCTTCCCGACGCTCGAAGCGGTGCCGACCAATCTCGTCGGCAACGTCCGCAACGACATCTACCTGATCGGCGAGGCGCTGAAGCTGATCGACAAGCAGAAGCTGCTACCGATGGATGCCGGCGATCTCAGCGCGGTGACGAACTACCACAAGGCGGTCGACAACGCGACGAAGTTCATCCCGCTTTGGGTGAAGGTGGCGGTCGCGATCGCGCTTGGCCTCGGCACGATGGTGGGCTGGAAGCGCATCGTCGTCACCGTCGGCGAAAAGATCGGCAAGACGCACCTGACTTACGGCCAGGGCGCGGCAGCCGAAGTCGTGGCGATGGTCACCATCGCTTCGGCCGATCACCTCGGCCTGCCGGTCTCGACCACGCATGTCCTGTCGTCAGGCGTCGCCGGCACCATGGCGGCGAACGGTTCCGGCCTGCAATGGTCAACCGTGCGCAATATGCTAATGGCCTGGGTGCTGACCCTGCCGGCCTCGATCGCGATCGCCTTCGTGCTCTTCGTGATCCTGCGCCAAGTTTTTTAAGACATAGCGTCAGGCCGTGGAGGCCAGACTGGCATTGCGATCGCTGATGAAGATGCCCGCCTCGGCGGCGGGCATTGCCTTGCCGAAAAGATAGCCTTGGCCGATGTCGCAGCCAAGCTGCAGCAGGAAGGCAAGCTGGCCGTGCTCCTCGACGCCTTCGGCAGTCGTCTTGATGTTGAGGCTCCGGCCGAGGCCAAGCATAGCGCGGACGATCTTTTCCTGGCGTTCGTCGCCGCGATAGGTGGCGATGAAGCTTTTGTCGATCTTGATCTTGTCGAAATGATAACGGGCGAGCTGGGCCAGACTCGAATAGCCCGTGCCGAAATCGTCGAGCGCGATCTGGATGCCGGCCGCGTGCAGCTCGTCGAGGATGACGGCGGCGACGACGGGATCCTGGATCAGCGCGTTCTCGGTGATCTCCACCTCCAGGCGCTGCGGCGGCAGCCGGCTTGCCGCAAGGACTTTGAGAATACGCGACGTCAGAAGCCTGTCTTCCATCTGCACCGGCGAGACGTTGAAGGACAACATCACATGGTCCGGCCAGGTGAGTGCGTCGCTGCAGGCCTGGGCGAGAAGATCCTCGAACAATGCGGTGATCATCCCGTTTTCCTCGGCGATATCGATGAAAACAGGCGGCGGTATGTTGACGCCATCGTCACTGATCCAGCGCGCCAAGGCCTCGAAGCCGCAGAGCTGACCGGTCTTCAGGTCGATCAGCGGCTGATAAAAGGGTTTGATCGCCTTGCTGGAGATTGCGGCGCGCAATCTGGTTTCCAGCGCTGCGCGTTCCGTGACCTTGTCCTGCATGGCCGGTTCGAAAACGAAATAATGGTTGGGGCCGCGTGATTTCGCCTCGTACATGGCGAGGTCGGCCCGATGAGCGGCATCCTCCAGCGGTTCGGTTCCCTCGGCCCAGCGGTCGTAGCCGACGCTGGCGCCGACTTCGACGGCAAAACCATCGATATGGATCGGCCTGGTGACCGCCTGGATCAGCAGCTTGGCAAAGCGCTCCTCCCGCTGCGCTGTCAGGGCAAAGGCTACAATGATGAATTCGTCGCCGCCGAATCGATAGACGCAATCGGCATTGCCGAGCGCGCAGATCCGCCGGGCAACCTCGATCAGCAGAATGTCGCCCCCCTTGTGGCCGACGAGATCGTTGACTTTCTTGAAGCCGTCGAGATCGACGGAGAAAAGCGTGACGTTCTCGTCCCACTCCTCGATCTGGTCCTCGTCGTCCTTGATCGGCCGTGAGAGGATCTTGCGTTCGAAGGCGTAGCGGTTCGGCAGCTTGGTCAGATGGTCGTGGGTCGCGGTCCAATCGGCCTTCGCCTGGGCGGCGGCGCGCAGTTCCGTTTCCTTGCGCAGGTCGGCGATGCGCAGCACCGAATAGATGAAGCTCATGGCGCCGGCGATGCCAAGCGCCAGAACGAGTTTGTCGGCGCCGTATTCGCCGAAACCGGTCATGAAGAAGACAAGGCTGTCGTCAAGCTGCAAAAGCGCGCCGAGGAGCCAGAGAGTTATCCCAAGCCCGACGATCGATACGCATTGCCTTCCGGCCCTGCTCTGGAAAAACACCGGCATGTGGCCTTCTCCATCTCCACCATCTGCCGAACTATCATGAAAGTCTGAAATGTTCGTTGAAACCAGAAGGCGAATTTTTGGAGGCGGCAGCCTGTTGCTGCACCGTTGAGGGACTGAGGATGCTGAGCCGGGACGGGAAAGAACGAAGGCGAGCGTGCTGGTGCATCGCTCGCCTTTTCTCGTGCTTCAGGCGGTGACGATCAGCAGCGGAACGCTGACGATGAGACCGACCAGAACCGTGATTGTGGCGACACGCATCAAACGCAGACGACGCGTGCGCTCCCCACTCCAATCATATGTCATTCTTCCATCTCCTTGGGAAAGGAAGTAGTCCCGGTCAAACCCGGTTCAATAGAGATGACGCGATTTGCTTGTGTAAGGCTGGATAAAATGAGGAGCCGCTAATACGGAAAGCGCAGAGACCAGCGGCTGCCATTGCTGGTCATGCAAACGATGGCGAGCGGCTCGATATCGCTCCGCCAGAAGGAGGAGTGCGGCGCCTGAAGCACATGGGCGACCGCCGCCCGGATCACGGCCGCGTGGCTGATGGCAATCACATGGCCGCCGAGGGCGGATTCACCGTCCATCCAGCCGGCGACGCGTGTTCTGAGATCAAGAAGGCTTTCGCCACCATGCGGGGCCGCTTCCGGATCGCTCATCCAGGCCACGAGGTTCTCCGGCTCTTCGGCCTCGATCGTTGTGATCGACCTGCCGGCCCAGCGGCCATGGTCGCAGTCACGCAGCGCCTGATCTATCCGGGCTTCGAGGCGGAGCGCGTCAGCGGTCTGGCGGGCGCGCAAAGCGGGGCTGGTGGCGATACGGTCGGCGCGGGGTGGGGCAGCCATCCGGCCGGCGTCTTCCGCCGCCTTGCCTTCCAGCGGTTCGTCAAGTGGGAACAGCGTCTTGCGGCTCGCCGTCGTCGCGCCGTGGCAGATCCAGGTGAGGCGCGTATTCACAGTCTTCCGATCTCCCGGGGTGCAGTGGGACGGCCCTTTGCCGGCTCGTGAAGTTTCGTTGACAGTCTCTTCGGCGAGCAGATATAACCGTGTTGTTGCGGGTTTGGAAGCCGGTGGAAATCCGGCGCGGTCGCGCCACTGTGACCAGCGTGTTGAAGCTTTTTCACGCTGGAAGTCAGACCTTACCGCACAAACACTCTTTCGACTGAACGCGTCATTCCGGAGGAATACATGTCTGACACCACTTTCGCGCCCGCCGCGGCGCCGGCCCCGATCCCCGTCGGCGAAATCCTGCCCTGGGCGATCTTCGGCGGCCTGCTGATGCTTATCGCCATCTATTTCGTTGGCACCGAGGAAGGCGCGATGGCGCTGTTCAACGGCATGTATGTGCACGAATTCGTGCATGACGCCCGCCATCTCCTTGGCTTTCCCTGCCACTAGGGAGATATTGACATGGTTGGAAACCTTCTCCTTCGCGGCATGCTCGCGGGGCTGCTCGGTGGCATCCTCGTTTTCGCTTTCGCCCATGTCTTCGGCGAGCCGCTGGTCGATGCGGCGATCGCTTTCGAGGAGGCGAGCGCCCAGGCGGCCGGCGAAGCTGCCGAACCTGAAATCGTCAGCCGGGCCACCCAGGCCGGTCTCGGCCTTTTCACCGGCGTCATGGCTTACAGCATCGCCGTCGGCGGGCTTTTCGCGCTCGCTTTTGCTTTCGTGCACGGCCGCGTCAGCAATCTTTCGGCGCGCGGCACCTCGGCGGTCATCGCCATTTTCGCCTACGTGGCGATCGTGCTCGTTCCCGCTATCAAATATCCGGCCAACCCGCCGGCGGTCGGCAATGCCGATACGATCGGCGTCAGGACCGAGCTGTTCTTCCTGATGATTGTCGTCTCGCTCGCCGCGCTGATTGCCGCGGTGGCGCTGTCGCGCCGTCTTTCCGAGCGTTTCGGCCTCTGGAACGGCGCGATCATTGCCGGCATCGCCTATCTCGTCTTCATCGTGCTCGTGCTCTATCTGCTGCCGCCGATCAACGAGGTGCCGGAGAACTTCTCGGCCATGGTGCTCTGGCGTTTCCGGACGACAACGCTCGCCATGCATGCGATCCTCTGGGCAACACTTGGCCTTGGCTTCGGGGCGCTGGCGGAAAAGCGGCTTGCTGCGAAGGGCGGCCAGCGGAGCCGGCCGGCAACGGCACTCCGCTGAACGCAATGAAGGGCGCCGTTTTGCCGGCGCCCTTGGGTTTTCAAGCGACCATGAAAAGCAGCAGAGCCATATCAATCCTGTCGGCGGCCTTTGCCGCCGCCTTCTTTTGCATGCCTGCTGAAAACGCCCTTGCTCATAGTCGCAGCGCCGGCGGCAGCCAAGCGGGTCTCGATATCCCAGAAATTTCGCATGGCGAGATGGCGGTGATTTCGCACTATCGCGGCCGAATTATCGGCCTGTGTCCCGCGCAGTCGATACAAACGAGCCCTTCCGCCGCGTTCTGAACTATGCCGAAATCCAATATTCCTATTGTCTTTGGGGGCGGATGCCGGGCAGCGTGGCCGACGAGGAAAGTCCCTTCAACGAATGCGCCCACGCCTACCTCGCGGCGACGAAAGCTGTGTTGATGGCGATGCGCGAGATGCCAGGGGAGCGGGCTGTGGCGAGTGAAATCATTTCCGCGGTCGACGCCGACATGGTGCGGCGCGGGCTTGCGCTCATCACCTGCCGGTTCAGCGGCGAGGCCTTCAACACCGCCGGTCTCGTCAATCCACGCTGGAGCAAGGTGCCGCTTCATCCCGCCAGCATGGCGTCGCTGACGGCGCTCGCCTTGATGCTCGGGCTTGGTGTCCTTGCGCTGGGCCGCTTTCTGCGGCCGAAGACTCGATCGTCGGAATAGCGCTGCTCGCGCCACGGATCGCCATACATATGATAGCCGTTCTTTTCCCAGAAGCCGGCTTCGTCCTCCGGCATCAGTTCGATGCGGCGCAGCCATTTGGCGCTTTTCCAGAAGTAAAGATGCGGCACGACGAGGCGCATCGGGCCGCCGTGGTCCGGCGTCAGCGGCAGGCCTTCCCAGGATGTCACTAGGATCGCGTCCTCGGCGGCGAAGTCGGCAAGCGGCAGGTTGGTGGTATAGCCATCATAACTCGTCAGCATGACGTAAGCGGCTTCCGGCTTCGGCATGGCGAGATCGAGCAGATCGCGCGTGGAAACACCCTTCCATTTGTTGTCGTAGCGCGACCAGGTGGTGACGCAGTGGATATCGCTGACCTTGGTGCTCTGCTCAATCGCGTGGAAGTTGGCCCAGGTGAGGGTGAGCGGGGTTTCGACAAGGCCGCGCACTTCGAGACGCCAGGTTTCGGTGGATATGACGGGCTGCTGGCCGAGATCGAGCACCGGCCAGTTCTTGACGAGGTGCTGGCCGGGCGGCAGGCGCTCGGTTTCAGGGCGGGCTATGCGACCAGTCAGGAACTTGCCCTCAGCCGCCCAGCGCCGCTTGGAGCTGGTGAGCTTGCTATCGGCGGGCGTGTTGTCGTCACTCATGATAGGGTTCCCTTGCGATGCAGCAATAGGATATCGGCCTTTGCCGGGTGTCAAGTTCGACGGCCCTTGGAAATCGCTGCCGGTATTATTAGACTTGGGTATGCCTCACTGGGGAGTGGAGGCGGAAAGGGGAGGAGCCGGATCTGTCTTCGAGATATCGTGCGATAGCGGCGTTGCTGGTGGTGCCGGTGATCATCTTCGCCTTCTTCACCTATGGAAGCGCGATCGCGACGCGCGCCTATATGGGGGAAGCCTCGGCGCAGGCGGGAACGGCGTTGCGCCTTGCCGTCTCGGCCCTCAGCGGTCACCTCAACCGCTACGAGGCGCTGCCGGCACTGATCGCCGATCACGACGACATCAAGGAACTGGTGAGTGCACCCGAGGATGCGGTCTTGCGCGATGCGGCCAATCTCTATCTCAAGGAGATCAACGGCCTGCTGAAATCCTCCGACATTTATGTGGTCAAACCTGATGGAGAGACCATCGCGGCCAGCAATTACGATGGACCGGGAAGCTTCGTCGGGCAGAATTTCAGCTACCGGCCTTATTTCCAGGACGCGATCGAAGGCCGGCAGGCGCGGTTCTATGCACTCGGCACTACCTCGCTAAAGCGCGGCTATTATTTCTCGGCGCCTATCAGGGTGGAGGCGGATATTCGTGGCGTCATCGTCTTCAAGGTCGATATCGACATGATCGAAGCCTCCTGGGGCGGCGGCGAATACAAGATCTTCGTTTCCGATCCGGAGGGTATCATCTTCATGTCGGGCAGCCCGGAATGGCTGTACGGGGCGATCCTGCCGCTGACGGCTGACCGTATCGCACGGACGGAAGCGTCGCGGCGTTATGCCAATGCCAGGCTGACAGAGTTGCCGGTGTCGCGCCAGCGCTTTGAGCCGCATGAGCTGATGACGCTTAACGGCGAGCGCGGGTCTAGCGAATATCTGGTGCTCTCGCACTACATGCCGACCGAAGATTGGACGGTGAACGTGCTGATGGAAACGAGTTCCATTCGCGCCCAGGCGCGCACGGCGCTTGCGGCCGTCTTTCTCATCCTCTGCATCGCCGGGCTTGCGGTCGCAGTTCTGCGCCAACGGCGGGCGCGGCTTGCCGAGCGCATGCAGTTGCAGGCCGAGGCCCGCAACGAGCTGGAACGGCGCGTCGAGGAACGCACGGCCGACCTTGCTCGCGTCAACAGCCGCATCGAAGAGGAAATAGCCGAGCGGCGGTTGACCGAGCAGCAGCTGCGCCAGACCCAGGCCGACCTCATCCAGGCCGGAAAACTTGCCGGTCTCGGACAGATGTCGGCTGCCCTTTCCCACGAGTTCAACCAGCCGCTCGCCGCCGCCAAGACCTATACGGACAGCGCCTCGGTGCTCATTGATCGCGGTCGGACGGAGGAGGCGCGGGACAATATCCGGCGCATCGGCGGGCTGATCGACCGGATGGCATCGATCAGCCGTCACCTGCGCAACTTCGCCCGTAAGCCGAACGAGAAGCTCGGTCCTGTTTCGCTCGACGAGGCTATGCGCGATACGCTCGAGATCATCGCCTGGCGGCTGAAGGCGGCGGAAGCAGAGCTGTTGCTCGATCTCGGGCCGCGTCCGCCGGTGGTGCGTGCCGGCTCGGTGCGTTTGCAGCAGGTGCTGGTGAATGTGATTTCCAATGCGGCCGATGCCGTGGAAGGCCTGGACGACAGGCGCATCGAGATTTCGGCCTTCGAGGAAGCCGGCAAGGTGGTGTTGACGGTACGCGACCATGGGCCGGGCGTGCCACCGGCAATCGGCGAGCGCATCTTTGACCCGTTCTTCACGACCAAAGGCGTTGGCAAGGGTCTCGGCCTCGGGCTTTCGATCTCCTACAATATCGTCAAGGACTTCGGCGGCAGCCTTGCCGCCGTCAATCATCCTGACGGCGGTGCGGTGTTCCGCATCGAGCTGCAATCGGCGGCGGGGCTGATGCCGGAGGCGGCGGAATGAACGATGCGAAGATCCTTCTGGTCGATGACGAGGAGGAGTTGCGCCGTTCGACGGCGCAGGCGCTGGAACTATCAGGCTTCAGCGTCGAGACCTTTTCCAACGGCGACCATGTGCTGGAACTGATCGGCTACAGCTTTCCCGGCGTCGTCGTCAGCGATATCCGCATGCCCGGCATTGATGGCATGACGCTGATGCAGAAGATCCGCGAGATCGATCCGGAGGTGCCGGTCATTCTCGTCACCGGCCACGGCGACGTGCAGCTTGCGGTGAAGGCGATGCGCGAAGGCGCCTATGATTTCATCGAGAAGCCGTTCACGCCCGAAATGCTCGCCGGCGTCATCCGCCGGGCGATGGAGCGGCGCGGCCTCGTGCTTGAAAACCGGCTGCTGAAGGCGGTCGCCGGCAAACGCGACGATATCGAGGCGCGGCTGCCGGGGCGCACGCAGGTGATGGTGGACCTGCGCTATCGCATCCGTGCGATCGGGGCGAGCGATGCCGATACGCTCATTGTCGGCGAGACGGGAGCCGGCAAGGAGGTGGTGGCGCGGGCGCTCCACGATATCAGCGGCCGGGCAAGCCGGCCGTTCATCGCAATCAATTGCGCCGCCCTGCCGGCGAACCTGATCGAGAGCGAGCTTTTCGGCCATGAGGTCGGCGCCTTTCCGGGCGCGGTAAGGCCGCGTTACGGAAAATTCGAACACGGGCGCGGCGGCACCATTCTGCTTGATGAAATCGGCTCCATGCCCTTCGACCTGCAGGCAAAGTTCCTACGGGTGCTGCAGGAGCGGATGATTTCCCGGTTGGGATCGAATGAGACGGTGGCACTTGACGTGCGCTTTATCGCGACTAGCAAGGTGGATCTCGAGGCGGAGGTGGCGGCGGGGCGTTTCCGCGCCGACCTGTTCTACCGGCTGAACGTTGCGACGCTGCATGTGCCGTCGCTGTCGCAGCGGCGGGCGGACGTTCCACTGCTCTTTCTGCAGTTGGTGCGGGAAGCCGCCGCCCGCTACGGCCGCGACGAGGTGGCCGTGCCGCCCGAGGTGATCTCCGACATCGCCCAGCGCGACTGGCCGGGCAATGTGCGTGAACTGAGGAATGCGGCCGACCGTTTGGTTCTCGGTCTCGACGATGGCGGCCCACAGACCGGCGAGGCGACCGGGCTTGCGGAGCGCGTCGCCGAATTCGAGCGGGGTGTCATTGCCAGCGCGCTGGTGGCGCATGGCGGCAGCCTCAAGCCGGTCTATGAGACACTCGGCATTTCCCGGAAGACCCTCTACGAAAAGATGCAGAAATATGGCCTCGACAAGCGGATGCTGACCACCGAGGACTAATCTCGGCGGTTGCCTGTGTTCGTTATGGGTGGAAATCCACCCATCGCACAAGCCGTTTGTTTCCAAATCGACCCATGCTGCATCGCACTGACGCAAAATCGTCTGTCAAAAGTGGCCGCACTGATTGCGGGTCGGTTTTTCCCGGCGGCAAATAGGTCATGCCCGGCGCGGAGGATGTGTCGGCGGGCTTGCTTGTTTCATCAGGGAGGAAACGATGAAAATTCTGAAGGCCATGCTTGGCCTGACCGCGGCTGCCGCAGTCTCTCTTCTCGCCGGCGCCGCTTCGGCGCAGACCTATCCCGAACGCACCATCACCATGGTCGTGCCCTTTGCGGCCGGCGGCCCGACCGACACCGTCGCGCGCCTCGTCGCCGAATCCATGTCGAAGGATCTCGGTCAGCAGATCGTCGTCGAAAATGTCGGCGGCGCCGGCGGGACGCTCGGCGCCGGCCGCGTGGCGAGCGCCGATCCCGACGGCTACACGATCCTGCTTCACCATATCGGCATGGCGACCAGCGCCACGCTCTACCGCAAGCTCGCCTATGACACGCTCGGTGCCTTCGACTATGTCGGCCTCGTCACCGAGGTGCCGATGACGATCGTCGCGCGCAAGGATTTCGAGCCGACCGACCTCAAGGCCCTGATCGAATACGTCAAGGCCAACAAGGACAAGGTGACGGTCGCGAATGCCGGTATCGGTGCGGCCTCGCATCTGTGCGGCATGATGTTCATGAGCGCCATCCAGACACAGCTCACGACCGTTCCCTACAAGGGCACCGGCCCTGCCATGACCGACCTTCTCGGCGGCCAGGTCGACGTCATGTGCGACCAGACGACCAACACGACCAAGCAGATCCAGGGCGGCACGATCAAGGCCTATGCCGTGACCTCGCCGAAGCGCCTCGACGTGATGAAGGACATTCCGACCGCAGTTGAAGCCGGCCTGCCAGGCTTCGAAGTCGGCATCTGGCACGGCATCTACACGCCGAAGGGCACGCCGGCCGCCATCAACGAACGCCTGTCGAAGTCGCTGCAGGTTGCTCTGAAGGACCCGAATGTCGGTGCCCGTTTCGCCGAGCTCGGCACGACGCCATCCTCCGACGCCGATGCGACGCCGGCTGCGCTGAAGGCCAAGCTTGAAAGCGAGATAGCCCGCTGGAAGCCCGTGATCGAGGCTGCGGGGGAATATGCGGACTAGTGAGGGATGTGCCAGGAATAGCCCCTCACCCTAACCCGACCGGGGTCGAGCCACTGGTCTCGACCCGTCCTTTCGACCCTGAACGGGGAGAGGACCTGCCCGAAGAATAGTGGCAGAGGCCGGCGGCGGATCCTCTTCTCCCCGCTTGCGGGGCGAAGGTGCCGGCAGGCGGATGAGGGGAAATCGCTGCAGCAACGACGCTCCATCTCCAACTCCAGGAGACACCATGAAATCCATCAGTTTCGATACGACCAATGCGATCTGCGGCGGGCTTTTCGTCGCGACCGGCGCTTTCTTCGCCATCCAGTCGCTGGGGCTCGACCTCGGCACGGCGGTGCGCATGGGACCCGGTTATTTTCCGCTGGTGCTGGCCTGCGTGCTCGTGCTTCTCGGCGCGATCATCTTCATTCAGGCGTTGCGCGTCGAGGGAGAGCCGATCGGTCTCTTCGCCTGGCGCGGCATGTTCTTCATCCTGCCAGCGCCCGTCTTTTTCGGGCTGACGGTGCGCGGGCTCGGATTTGCGCCGGCGCTGTTTTTTACCGCGTTCATCGCCTGCTTCGCATCGCAAAAGATGAACGTGTTCTTCGCGATCATCCTTTCGCTGCTGCTGACGGTCTTTTCGGTTGCGGTTTTCAGCTATGGCCTCGGCCTGCCGTTCGAGCGTTTCGGCCCCTGGGTCCGGTTCTAGGAGGCGATGATGGACCTTTTCAGCAATCTCGCGCTCGGTTTTGCGACAGCCGGCACTCTTGACAATCTGCTTTTCTGCCTGATCGGCGTGCTGCTCGGCACGCTGATCGGGGTGCTGCCCGGTATCGGCGCCACGGCGACGATCGCCATGCTTTTGCCGATCACCTTCCAGCTCGAACCGGTCTCCTCGCTGATCATGCTGGCCGGTATCTATTACGGCGCCCAGTACGGCGGTTCGACGACGGCGATCCTCATCAACATGCCGGGCGAATCCTCCTCCGCCGTCACCGCGATCGACGGTTACCAGATGGCGCGCAAGGGCAGGGCGGGGGCAGCGCTTGCGATCGCAGCACTCGGTTCGTTCTTTGCCGGCACGGTCTCGACCTTCCTCGTTGCGATCTTCGCGCCGCCGCTCACCGCGATTGCGCTGCAATTCGGCTCGGCGGAATATTTCTCGCTGATGATCGTCGGCCTCGTTTCGTCGATCGCGCTTGCGCACGGCTCCGTCGTCAAGGCCTTAGCGATGGTGGCGCTCGGGTTGCTGCTCGGTCTGGTCGGCACCGACATCTATACCGGCACGCCGCGCTTCACGCTCGGCATCCGCGAATATGCCGACGGGCTGAATTTTGTGGCGCTCGCCGTCGGTGTCTTCGGCGTGGCGGAAATCCTCCGCAACCTCGAAGGCGAGTCGACACGTACCGTACTAATGGCCAAGGTGTCCGGCCTTTTACCGTCTCGTCAGGAATTCAAGGAAATGATTGCGCCGATCATTCGCGGCACGGCGATCGGTTCGGCGCTCGGCATTCTACCGGGTGGCGGCGCGATCCTTGCCTCCTTTGCCTCCTATACGGTGGAGAAACGCCTGTCGAAGACGCCGGAGGAATTCGGCAAGGGCGCCGTTGCCGGCGTGGCGGGGCCGGAATCGGCCAACAATGCAGGGGCGCAGACCTCGTTCATTCCGCTTTTGACGCTCGGCATTCCGGCCAATCCCGTCATGGCGCTGATGGTCGGCGCGATGATCATTCAGGGGATCGTCCCGGGACCGAATGTCGCCACCGAGCAGCCGGCGCTGTTCTGGGGCATCATCGCCTCGATGTGGATCGGCAACCTGATGCTGGTTATCCTCAACCTGCCGCTGATCGGGCTCTGGGTGAAACTCTTAACCGTGCCCTATTACGTGCTTTTCCCCGTCATCATGGCCTTCTGCTCGATCGGGGTCTACAGCGTCAACGCCAATGTCTACGACCTCTATGCCGTCGCCTTCTTCGGGTTGATCGGCTACGTGCTGGCAAAGCTTCGCTGCGAGCCGGCGCCGCTCCTGCTCGGCTTTGTGCTCGGGCCACTGCTTGAGGAGAACCTGCGGCGGGCGATGATCCTGTCGCGCGGCGATCCGATGACCTTCGTCACACGGCCGATCAGCGCCACGCTGCTGGCGATCGCGGTCGCCGTGCTGATCGTGGTCTTCCTGCCGAGCGTCAAGAAGAAGCGCGAAGAGGTGTTCGTCGAAGAGACTTGATGGTTGAACTTGCGGCCTGTTTGATGAACAAAGGATGATCTGACGCGGGCGCCGATGGGCGCCCGTTACGCTTGACAGGACATTCAGGCTCATGAGCATCCCCGCCCGGATCAAGGACGATCTGCCGTTCCTGATCTCTTTGCGCCGCGATCTGCATGCCTATCCCGAACTCGGCTTCGAGGAGGAGCGCACTGCCGGCATCGTCGCGAGGCTTCTCGAGGAGGCTAATATCACGGTGCATCGCGGGCTGGCCGGCACCGGCGTGGTCGGCACGCTCACAGTCGGCAACGGCACGCGCAGGATCGGGCTCAGGGCCGATATGGATGCGCTCGCCATGCCTGAAACGGCGGAGCGGGCTTATAAATCGACCGTACCCGGAAAGATGCATGCCTGCGGCCATGATGGCCACACCACGATGCTGCTGGGTGCCGCGCGTCATCTGGCGGCGACGCGGGGTTTTTCGGGCACGGTGCATTTCATCTTCCAGCCGGCCGAAGAGGGCCGTGGCGGCGCGAAGCGCATGGTGGAGGAGGGGCTGTTCAAGCTTTTCCCTGCGACGCTGTCTACGGGCTGCACAATATGCCGGGACTGTCGGTCGACGAGATTGCCGTGGTCGAGGGGCCGCAGCTCGCCTCCTCCGACAGCTGGCGCATCACCTTTCGCGGCATCGGCACGCACGGCGCCAAGCCGCATCTCGGCCGCGATCCGATCACGGCCGCCGCCACCTTCCTGTCATCGCTGCAGACGATCGTCGGGCGGGTGGTCGATCCGCTGCAGCCGGCGGTTGTCAGCGCCTGTTTCCTGCAGGCGGGCGACCCGAAGGCTTTGAATGTCATTCCCGATATCGTAGAGATCGGCGGGACGGCGCGAGCTTATTCGCCCGATGTGCGCGATCAGTTGGAGAGCGAGATTGGTCGGCTGGCCAGCGGAACGGCCGCCATGTACGGCATATCGGCCGATTATCGTTTCGAGCGGCGCATTCCGCCCGTCGTCAATGATGGGGATGCGACCTCCCGAGCGCTTGCCGCCGCCGGCGCGGTGTTCGGCGGGAAGGTGCGGACAAGCTTTCCGCCGTCGACAGCAGGCGACGACTTTGCCTTCTTCGCGCAGAATTCGCCAGGCTGCTACGTCTGGCTCGGCAACGGCCCGGCAGTGGACGGGGCGCTGCATCACAACACCGCTTACGATTTCAATGATGAGGCGCTTGGGTATGGGGCGGCTTATTGGGTGGCGTTGGTGGAGCGGGAGTTGAAAAGGGAAACTTAAGCGTTTGCCGCACCCTCTCATCCGACCCTTCGGGCCACCTTCTCCCCGCTGGGGAGAAGAGGGTTGCTGCGACGTCTCGACTCCTCTTCTCCTCTCGGGGAGAAGGTGGCCCGTAGGGCGGATGAGGGACTGCACCGCAATCCCTTGGTTGCGGTCTGTGCGCCCCGACCCTACAAAACCTCCAGCACCGGGCTTTCCAGCACCTTGCCCGTCACCACATCGGCAATCCCCCGGTCCGTCTGGTGCGGGCCGGCATTGCAGGCAAGCGTGGCGCCGAAGCAGGCCTTGAAGACCCGGTAGGGCGGTTTCCAGTCGACGATTTTTTCCATGGCCTTGCGGATGCCGGCGAAGGCCGAAGCTGTGTCCTTCAGCGATGCGTCGGTCACCAGGCCGGAGAGCGGCAGCGGCAAGATTGCCTCGATCGCGCCGTCTTTGGCGACCGCCATGCCGCCGCCGGCTGATATGACGGCGTTGGCGGCGAGCGCCATGTCGCGCGCATTGCCGCCGAAGACGGTGAGGTTGTGGCTGTCATGCGAAACGGTGGTGCAGAAGGCGCCGCGCCAGTCGCCCCAGCCGGTGAGGAAGCCGAGGCGCGGGATGCGGTCGGCCTTGCCGTGGCGATGGGCGACGGCGATCATGGCGCTGCCGGCCGGCGGTACCACGAAGCCATTCGTGACCTCCGTCTCCGCCTCACCCCATTGCGTGAAACGCGGGCGGTCGATGGTGGCGACCCGGACGCGTTCGCCTCTCGACGGGATGCGGAAATCATCCTCGGTGAATTGCGGCAGCTTCACCGAATTTTCAAGCGGCGCCGTGTCGAGCTGCTGGATGTCGACCTGCATGCTGCCGTTGCGGGCGACGATGCGGCCGCTTGAGATGACCAGCCGCGCCCGGAATTCCTCAAGATCTTCGAAGAGCACGATGTCGGCGCGGCGGCCAGCGGCGACAAGGCCGAGATCGGAGCGCTTCAGGCGCTGAGCGGCGTTGAAGGTCGCAGCGCAGAGCGCCCATTCCGGCTTCATGCCGTAGCGCACGAGGCGGCGGATGACGTCGTCGAGGCCGCCGCTTTGATCGAGTTCATCGGGAAAGACGTCGTCGGTGCAGAGCGTCACGGTCGCGGGCAGGTGGCCGAGACCGTTCAGCACCTCGACGAATTCCTGCAGCAGATGGTCGTGGGAGCCGCGCAGCTCGATCGTCAGGCCGGCTGAAAGCTTGGCGGCGAGGTCGGCGCCGGAAGTAAGTTCGTGGTCGGAGGTGACGCCCGCTGCCATGAAGGCGTTGAGGTCGGCACCCCCAAGGCCGCGGGCATGGCCACAAACGAGCTTGCCAGTGGCAAGACCGGCATTGACGATGGCGTTCATGCGCGGATCGCCGTCGATGACGCCGCGCATGTTCATGACCTCGGCAACGCCGCCTACGGCCGGCGAGCGCAGCATCTCGGCGATGACGGCGGCATCGAAATCGGCGCCGGCCAATTCCAGGCCCGGTGCCGACGGCACGCAGGAGGGGGCGAGCAGGATCATGCGCAGCGGCAGTGAGCGTGCCGCCTCGATCGCCCAGCGCACCCCATCAAGGCCATGGACATTGCCGAATTCGTGCGGATCCCAGACGATGGTGGTGACGCCGCGCGGCAGCACGGCGCGCGCATATTCGGCCGGCGTCACCATCGAACTTTCGATATGCATATGGGTGTCGATCAGGCCGGGTGTTGCGATGCTGCCCGCCGCATCGATGATCTCGGCCGCATCCGTGCGGCTTGCCGGGGCATGGACGCTTGCGATCAGCGCGCCGACGAGTCCGATATCGGCCTCCCGGATCAGGCCTGTCACCGCGTCTAGCAGCCGGCCGCCGGTAATCAGCACATCGAAGGGGGCGTCGCCGCGTGCAGCCGCGACGGCGCGGGCGCGCAAGGCGGGATCGTTAAGATCGGCGGGTTCTTGGCGAGGGGTGGCGTTCATTTGCGGGCCTCGTTGACCAAGGCGGCGAGAATGATCCCGCGCGCCCTATCGGCATCGATTTCGGCGGCGAATTGCGCATTGAAAGCCGCGTGCGTGGCGCGGGTCTCGACGACGGTGCGGCCACGGGTCAAGCTGCCCTGAAGCTCGACGTCGATGCGCGCGGGGCGGAAGCCGACGATATCGGGAGCCACGAAGGCGACCGCGGCAGAAGGATCGTAGATCGCCATACCGGGACGGCCGCGGCTGGTGCCGATGCGAATGTAACCTGCAAATAGATCGGCGATCAGCTCGGCATTGGTGCCGCCGGCATTGCGCACCGGCTCGGTATCCTCCGGCTTTGCCAGCACCTTGCGGCAGAGGTCGAGGTCGACCATGCGCAGCGGCAGGCCATGGGCGATGACGATCGACAGAGCTTCGGGATCGGCGAGTGCGTTGAACTCAGCGGACGCCGTGTGGTTGCCCAATGTGACGCCGCCGCCCATCCAGACGAGGTCGTCGATGCGGGCGGCGAGGTCGGGGCGGGCGAGCGCCACGGCGGCGATATTGGTGAGCGGTCCGAGCGCCAGGATGCGGTGCTGGCCGTCACGTTCCAGCCAGCGGCAAAGCGCTGAGAAGGCATCGCTTTCGGCAAGGGCTGATGCCTCCGGCAGGCTCCTGCCGCTCGTCGGGATGCCGGTTGCGCCGAGGATCGCCTGGGCGGTTTCGAGCTTGCCGAGAACCGGCATGGCGCGGCCGGTGTGGATGGGGAACTTCCAGCCGAATGCAGTGGCTGCGCCGGCGGCGTTCCTTCTCACCTGGGGCAGCGGCGCATTGCCGAAGACCAGCGATATGCCGTCGATTTCGAATTCCGACTGTGCCACCACCAGAATGGCGGCGATGTCGTCGAAGCCCATGTCTGTATCGATCCAGACGCCCATGACTTCACCCGAACCGTTTGAGGTTGGCCGCACCGGCAACCGGCAGGTCGAAGGCGAGCGCGCTGCCGATCTCGTGCGGCGGCAGGCGTGCATCGATCTCGGCCTTGATGGGCCCAAGCGGCGTATCAAGGAGATATTCGCGGGTATTGCCGGCGAAAGAGGTGCCGCGCACGGTGCCCTGGAATGGACCGGAGCCAAGGTTCACCATGCGCGGACGCCAGGCGAGGCCCGCCCCGGCGTCTGCGACCGGAGCGGAAAGCGCGACTGGGCCGTTCGGCGTCGCAAGCTTTCCATCCTTCAGCGCAAAGACATTCTCGAAGCCGACGAAATCGGCGACGAAGGCGGAGGCGGGATGATTGTAGATCTCCTCAGGCGTACCGATCTGCTCAATGCCGCCGTTCAGCATGACGACGATGCGGTCGGCGAGCGCCAAAGCCTCCACCTGATCGTGAGTCACGAAGATCATGGTGACCCCGGTTTCCTTCTGGACGCGCTGCAATTCGGCGCGCATTTCGAGGCGTAGCCGGGCATCGAGATTGGAGAGCGGCTCGTCAAGCAGCAGCACTTTCGGCTCCATCACCATTGAGCGGGCGAGGGCCACACGCTGCTGCTGGCCGCCGGAGAGTTCGGCCGGCTTGCGGCTCGCGAAGGCGGCGAGGCCGACGGATTTGAGGCCAGCGCCGACGCGGGCGTCGAGATCGGCGCCCGAGATGCCTTTGAGACGCAGGCCGAAAGCGACATTCTCATGGACCGTCAGATGCGGGAAAAGCGCGTAGGACTGGAAGACGAGGCCGACGGCGCGTTTGTTGGCTGAGACGCGGGTGATATCGGCGCCGTCGAGGCGGATGCGGCCGGAGGCAGGCGTCAGCAGGCCGGCGATGGCGCGCATCGTTGTCGTCTTGCCGCAGCCCGAGGGGCCGAGCAGCGCCACCAGTTCGCCCTTGCCGATCGCGAGGTCGAGATTTCCGACCGCAACCGTATCGCCATAGGCAAGCGTCAGCTTGTCGAGTTGAAGATAGGCATCAGACATAACGCGAGAATCCCAGGAAACGTTCGGCGAGGAAGACGATGCCGATGGAGAGAAAGGCGAGAAGGGCGGAGAGCGCCGCAATGGACGGGTCGTAGGTGGTTTCCATGTAGCCGAGCATGTCGACCGGCAGCGTCCTGACGCCGGGACCGGAAAGGAAGAGGGAGACAGGCACCTGGTTGAAGCTGGTAACAAAGCCGAGGATGAAGGCTGCAAGAATGCCGCCGCGGATATTCGGTATCACCACGCGGAAGAAGGCGCCGAGCCTGGAGGAGCCGAGCAGGACGGCGGCCTCCTCGATATCCGAGCGCAGATTGTCGAGGCTCGCCGAGACGACGCGCACGGCATAGGGCAGTACAAGGGCGGTATGGGCAAAGAAGAGCGCGAGCGTGATGTTGAAGCCGAAGGGCACGACGAGATAACGCAGCAGCGCCAGGCCGACGATGATGCCGGGCACGATGATCGGCAGCGAGACGACGGTGCGGACGGTTTCGGCCGCCGGCAGCCGGTAGCGCGACAGGGCATAGGCGGCCGGGATGCCGAGGACGAGGGCTGCGAGCGTCCCGAAGACGGCAAGGAACATCGACATGGCGAAGCTGTCGCGGAAACTCTCGACGGTGAACACCTTCATCACCCAGCGCAGCGACAGTCCTTGCGGCGGGAAGGCCAGCGTATCGCCTGCCGACAGCGACGCGGCGATGATGATCAGGAAGGGACCGATCAGAAAGACCAACAGCAGGAAAAGCACAATGGGCGAAAACAGGCGCAGGGTCATCGGCGGCTCCTTGCCGTCGCAAGCCGTTTCAGCAGGATGTTGGCCGCAAAGCTCATGATGATCAGGATGAAGGCGATGACGCTGGCCGAGACGAAATCATTGGCGACGGAAACCTGCTGATACAGCAGCGTTTCCAACATCAGCACCTTGGAGCCGCCGAGCACGGCAGGGGTGATATAGGCGGTCAGCGATCCGGTGAAGACAAGCGTGCCGCCGACGACGAGGCCTTCCCTGGTCAGCGGCAGGATGACTTTCCAAAAGACCTGGAACCAGTTGGCGCCGAGCACGCGGGCAGCGGGAATCGCATCCTTCGGCATGTTCTCGAGCGCACTGATCAAGGAGAGGATCATCAGCGGCAGAAAGAGCTGCAGGAGGCCGATGAACACGGCGGTCTCGGTGAACAGCAGCCGCAGCGGCTCGCCGCTGAGGCCGAGGCCCGTTATCGCCTGGTTGACGATGCCGGTGCGGCCGAGAATGACGATCCAGGCATAGGTGCGCGCCACCGGCGAGATCATCAGCGGCAGGGTGATGAGGCCGATCATGCGACCCTTGCCAGTCGGCGGCAGGTTCACAATAGCAAAGGCTGCGGCATAACCGATGACCGCCGAGACGGCGGTGACTTCGAGGCCGAGCCGGAAGCTGCGCAGGAAAACGGTGCGGTTCAGCGTCTCGGAGAAGAAACCGGCATAGGCCGACAGTGTCCAGGCGCCGCCGGCACGGAAGCCCTCCGACAGCAAGACTGCGACGGGCAGCAGGAAGACCACGGTCGCGAAGACGGCTGCCGGCAAGGCCAGCGCCATGGCTTCTGCGCGGTTCTGGAACATGAGGCGCCTTTCGAGCGGACAGAGGATGGTCCCGGCAGGGCGCCGGGACCGGTTCTCACGCAGGCCTTACTGGCCGACCTTGTCGTTCCATGACTTCAGCCAGCCGGCGCGGTTGTCGAGTGCGACGGCCGAAGGGATCAGCTTGAGGCTCTTGGCCGTTTCTTCGCCATAGGTGAGGTTGTTGGCGGCGGCTTCGGAAAGCTTGACCTCGCTGTTTGCTGGACTGTCGACCAGCTTTTCGGCGAGTTTGGTCTGGATGTCGGTCGAAAGCCAGAAATCCATGAACTGCAAGGCGAGATCCTGGTTCTTCGAACCTTTCGTCAGCACCAGCACATTCATGCCGCCGGTCTGACCCTCTTTCGGCGTTGCCCAGGCGACTGGAACGTCGAGCTTGGTAAAGCCTGCCCAGGAGAAACGGCCGATCGGCGCTGCCCAAATCTCCTCCTGCTGCATCAGCTGTACGAGCTGCGAGGATTTTTCGTAGAAGGTGACGATGTCGTCCTTCTTCTCGCCCAGCGCCTCGATCGGACCCTTCAGATCGGGCGTGTCCTTTCCGAGCGCCTGGCCCAGCATGTAGAGCGCCGGCGGCCCCTGGTTGGTCGTCACGTTCGGAAAGGCGACGTGGCCGACATATTCCGGCTTCAGGAGATCGGCCCAGGAGTCGATCTTCATCCTGTCGGAACGATAGGCGATCGAGGTGGCATAGAAAGTGTAACCGACGCTCATGCCGTCGCCGTTCGGATCCTTGGCGACGTCGTAGAGCTTGGCGAAATTGGCGAGCTTAGCGGTGTCGACCTTGTCGATCAGGCTTGCACGGGAGGCAGCCAGTGCATCGGCCATGGAAACGGCGGCGAGGTCGACGACGGGATTGGCCTTGTTCGCTTCCATCTTGGCCAGACGCTCGACGCTATTGCCTGTCTCGACCACGAGCTTGCAGCCGCATTTGGCTTCGAAGGGATCATAGACCAGAGTTTTGAAATCGTCTTGTGCAAAAGCATAGACCGAGATGGTCAATGTGCGGTCCGCTGCTGTTGCTCCGAACGGAGATAGGGCGGCGAGTGCTGCCGAGGCAATGAGCGCTTTTTTCATCTTACATGTTCTCCATCTCTGAGGTTTTTTGTGCCGGGTCCGCAAGGCCGGGATGATTGGCGGACGATCAGCTGCATGGGGACACGGTCGACCTCGGCGGTCACGAGCATGCCCTGCCGGATGCTGCTCGCCCTTATGGTATCCACCAGTGCCGACACGGCAATCCCGGCAATAGCGTCCATGTCCATACGAACCGTCGTCAACGACGGCGTAACGACCGGCGACCAGATGAGATCGTCGAAGCCGGTGACGCTGACATCGGCGGGAATGTTGACGCCGGCCTGCTGCAACTCTGTCAGCGCCCGTAGCGCCTGCAGGTCGGAGAGGGCTGCGAAGGCGGTGAAACCCTGCCTGACTTTTTCGGCGAGACCGAGCGGGCAGCCGCTGCCGCTATCCCGCTCGAGCCTGTCGATCCACAGTGTTTCCGCATGCATGTCCGGGCGCATGCTGGAGCGGATGCCATCGGCGCGGTCGTTCTGGACGCTGGATTCCTGATTGTTGCCGATGATGAGGATGCGGCGATGGCCAAGGCCGGCGAGATGGCTGGCGATTTCGCTGCCCCCTGCCAATGGTCGGCAGCAACTGTGTTGCCTGACGTCGATGGGGTATCGATGACGGCGACAGGACAGACGGCCGAAGAGATGCGGGTGGCGCGGCGGGGAATGACGACCATGCCGTCGACGCCGCGCTCGACCAGCCGATTGATCGCCTCGGTCTGGGTGGCGACCTCGCCGCGGGAATCGGCGATCAGCACGCCGTAACCGGCGGCAGAGGCGGCGAATTCGATCGCCTGGGCGATCTTTGGGAACAGCGGATTGGCGATATCGGGCAGCACCAGGCCGAGAACGCCGCTGCGGCCGGTCCGGAGCGCCCGCCCGGCCTGGCTCGGGACATAACCGAGCTCGGCGGCATGCTCGCGAATCCTTTCGACCAGTTGGCCGGAGACGCGGCCCTTGCCTGATAGCGCATTGGAGACGGTGGCGACGGAGACGCCGAGAGACGTCGCTATCCTGCTGAGGTTCGGTCCCGAACGCGATGAAGCCATGATCGACGGCGCTCTGATTAATCGTTTAATCAGAGCTTTACCTCAGCTCTTTTCGCTTGTCGATTCCCAATTCATCTTATTGCGCATTATCCGCGATACAAACTCGGCCGATATGAAAAAAGCCCCGCGAGACGATCGCGGGGCTGTGTATGTCCAGACGGCACAAGGCAGCCGATCAGGTCTTGGCCGGCTTTACCACGACAGTGGTGTTGGCTACGGTCGTCTTGCCGCCGGGGGCATAGCCGCCGCCGACCGCGATGTTGAGGGAGACATAGTCCTTGGCCATCTGCTGAACTGCCTGGGCAAGGCTTGCCTGGGCGAGCGAAACCTGGCGCTGCGCGTCGAGAACGTCGAGCAACGAAGAGGCGCCGTCCTTGTAAGATGCAGTCGACAGTTCGAGGGTTTCCTGCGTGGTCTTCACCTGGGCCTGGAGTGCCGAGACCGTGCGGGCGTCACGCCGGACAGCGGCTAGCGCGTTCTCAACCTGCTCGACGGAGGTCAGCACCGTCGATTTCCAGTTGAGGTAGGCGGTCGCGGCGTCGGACTGTGCAGACTTGACGTTGGCGCGCAGGCGGCCGCCATCGAAGATCGGCAGGTTGAGGGTCGGACCGAAGGACCAAGGCGTCAGGCCGCCATGGATGCCGCGCTGGTTGATGTAGGACGGCGAGATCGAACCGCTGAGCGAGATGCTCGGATAAAGCTGTGCCTGGGCAACACCGATATTGGCCGTTGCCGCGGCGAGATCGCGCTCCGCGACGCGAACGTCGGGACGGTTGCGGATCAGGTCTGCCGGGATGCCGGAGTTGATGCCGCCCCGGAATACGGGCTGTCCATGACCCTTCAGCAATTCGTCGACGAGGGCCGAGGCCGGCAGGCCGAGCAACGTGGCAATGTGATGGGCTGATATGCGGATGTTGGTTTCGAGGCCGGGAATTTCGGCGAGCGTCGATTGTACCAGGCCTTCGGCCTGGACGACGTCAAGACGCGAGGCGGCGCCGGCTTCAAGCTGGAATTTGGTGAGCTCGTAGGTTTCCTGACGCGACTTCAGGTTGGCTCTCGAGAGCGCCAGGCGCTGTTGATAGTAGCGAACGTCGATATAGCTCGAGACGAGATCCTGCACCAGGGTCAGCTTGGCGACATCGGCGGATGCGTAGGCGGAATCGAGCGAAGCAAGCGCGCTCTCGGTGCTGCGCTTGTAGAGGCCGAAGAGATCGAGCAACCAGCTCAGCTGGACGTCGCCGGCACTGGTGTTGCGCGTGTCGAACTGCGTGCGCAGCTCGCCCTTCTGGCCGCTGATCGTGTGCGAGCCGCCGACCGTCAGGTTCGGCAGGGCGCCGGCACCGGCGGTGGTGACGTTGGCGGAGGCCGCATTGATGCGCTCGATCGCCTGCTGGACAGTTAGGTTCTGATCGAGGCCGGCCTTGACATAGCCATTCAGTTTGGGGTCGTTGAAGGCGGTCCACCAGGCGGCAGTAGCAACATCGCCTACACTCTTCGTTCCGCCCTCTCCGAATTTAGCGGGCAGCGGCATCTCAGGAGGAACATGATCCGGGCCAACAACGCAGCCCGACAACAATAACAATAATGCCGGTGTAGCGGCAAAACGAAGAGATACCATTCATTTCATCCTGTACTCGAGCAAGTCAATTCTTGTCCGAAGCTTCATGCTTCACTATCGGCCGCCGCGCCTCGTTTTACCAAAAACACCATTCCGAAGCAGTCGGGCGCAATGTAGCAACGCCGACAGCATTATCACAGTGCATTTATATCACACTCCTGCCGCATTTTTGCCGCCTGTGGCAAAGATGCGTCGGATGACGACGAAAAACGACGGCACGAAGAAAATTCCGAGCATCGTCGCCGCCAGCATGCCGCCGAGAACGCCGATACCGATGGCGTTCTGTGCCGCCGAACCCGCGCCTGTCGCGATCGCCAGCGGCACAACGCCGAGAATGAAAGCAAGCGAGGTCATGATGATCGGCCGCAGGCGCAATCTCGCCGCTTCCAATGTCGCCTCGTAGAGCCCCATGCCGCTTTCCATGCGGTCCTTGGCGAACTCGACGATCAGGATCGCGTTCTTCGCCGCCAGCCCGATGGTCGTCAGCAGGCCGACTTTGAAATAGACATCGTTCGCCTGACCGAAGAGCGTTGCTGCCGTCAGCGCTCCGAGAATGCCGACGGGCACCGCCATGATCACCGAGAAGGGAATCGACCAGCTTTCGTAAAGTGCTGCCAGGCAAAGGAAGACGACCAAAACGGAGATCGCATAGAGCATCGGCGCCTGTGACCCGGAAAGGCGCTCCTGATAGGAAATGCCCTGCCATGCGACCGTATACCCGCCGCCGAGCTGTTCGGTCAGCGCTTCCATCTGGTTCATCGCATCGCCGGACGACACTCCGGGAGCCGAAGCCCCGTCGAGCGGGATGGCGCTGACGGCGTTGAAGCGGGCAAGCGAGGGCGCACCCTTCACCCATTCCGTCTTGGTAAAGGCGGAGAAGGGCACCATTTCGCCGTCGTTGTTGCGCGCATACCAGTGGTTGAGGTCATCGGGCTGCATGCGGAAGGGGGCATCGCCCTCGACGTAGACCGGTTTGATTTCGCCGTTCAGGGTGAAGTCGTTGACGTCGCGGCCGGTGAAGATGATCGACAGCATCGAATTGACCGAGGCGATGTCGACGCCCATGGCGCCGATCTTCTCCTGATCGAGCACGATTCGCATCTGCGGCTCGACTTCCTTGTTGCTGGTGCGCAGCGCCACGATCTTGCCCGAGGTGTTGCCCATCTGAATCAGCCGCTTGGAGGCGGCTGTCAAGGCGTCATTGCCGTGGCCACCGGTATCGACGAGATACATGGAGAAGCCGCTCGATACGCCAAGACCCTGGATCGCCGGCGGCAGGAGGGCGAAAACCTGCGCCTCGCGGATCGCAAAGAAATTGCCGAGCGCACGGTTGACGACCGATTGGGCGCTGAGCTTGGGATCGGTGCGTTTTGCGAAATCCTTGAGCTTGGTGAAGACGATGGCGCTGTTCTGGCCGGATCCGTTGAAGCCGAAGCCGAGCGCGCCGAACACGGATTCGACCGCGTCCTTCTCGTTTTCACGGTAATATTTCTCGACCTTCTCGACCACTGCCTGGGTCTGCTGGGTGGTCGAGCCCGGCGGCGTGGTGACGATCGTCAGCAGCACGCCCTGGTCTTCCTGCGGCAGGAAGGAGCTCGGCAGGCGGGTGAAGAGATAGGCGCAGCCGGCGCCGACGAGCAGGAAGACCACCATGACGCGGATCGGCCGTTTCAACAGATAGCCGATGGCGCCGATATAACCGTTGGTCGAGCGCGTGAAGTTGCGGTTGAACCAGTCGCCGACACGGTGCTTCCTGTGTTCGCCGACCGGTTTCAGCATCGTGGCGCAAAGGGCCGGCGTCAGCACGAGCGCGACGAGCGCCGACAGCAGCATGGCCGAGACGATGGTGATCGAGAACTGGCGATAGATAATGCCGGTCGAACCGCCGAAGAAGGCCATCGGAATGAATACGGCGGTCAATACGAGCGCGATGCCGACAATGGCGCCGGTGATCTCGCCCATCGATTTTTCCGTCGCCTCGATCGGCGAGAGCTTCTCTTCGGACATGATGCGTTCGACGTTTTCGACGACGACGATAGCGTCGTCGACGAGAAGGCCGATCGCCAGCACCATGGCGAACATTGTCAAGGTATTGATCGAGTAGCCGGTGACCGCCAGCACCCCGAAGGTGCCGAGCAGCACCACAGGAACGGCAATCGTCGGGATCAGCGTCGCCCGCAGGTTCTGCAGGAAGATGAGAAGGACGACGAAAACGAGCACTATCGCTTCGATCAGCGTGTGCACGACCTTTTCGATCGACAGCTCGACGAAGGGCGTCGTGTCGTAGGGATAGGTGATCTCCACACCTGGCGGCAGGCCGCGGCCGATAACATCGAGCGCCGAGCGCACGCGGGCGGCGGTATCGATGGCGTTGGCGCCAATCGCGAGATTGACGGCAAAACCGGTCGAGGGCTGGCCGTTGTAACGCGAATTGCCGCCATAGCTTTCCTGGCCGATCTCGATGCGCGAGACGTCGCTCAAGCGGACCGTCGCGCCATCCTTCTCGACCTTCAGGATGATGTGCTCAAAATCGGCGACGGTGGTCAGCTGGCTTTGCGCGGTGATGGTGACGTTTATCTGCTGGCCGGGAATGGCCGGCTGGGCGCCGAGCGAACCGACGGAAACCTGGGTGTTCTGCGCCTGGATGGCCGCGGTGACGTCGCTGGGCGTCAACTGATATTTCAGCAGCTTGAAGGGATCGAGCCAGACGCGCATGGCATATCCCGAACCGAAAACGTTGATGCTGCCGACGCCTTCCAGGCGCTGGATCTGATCCTCGATCGAGGTCGACAGAATGTTGCCGAGGTCGACCGAGTTGCGCTTGCCGTCGGTGGAAACCAGCGAGCCGACCAGAAGGATGCTCGAGGTCGAGCGGGTGACGCTGATGCCGGCATCGATGACGTCGCTCGGAAGCTGCGACTGAACCAGCTGCAGCTTGTTCTGCACCTGCACCTGGGCGATATCCGGGTCGGCGCTCGTTCCGAAGGTCAGCTGGATGCTGGCCGAACCTGTCGACGAGGTCGAGGTCATGTAGGTCAGGTCGTCGAGGCCGGTCATGCCATCCTCGATGATCGTCGTCACCGATTTCTCGACGGTCTCGGCACTCGCACCCCGATAGGTGGCGTTGATGCGGACCGTCGTCGGAGCGATGTCGGGATATTGCGAGATCGACAGCGTGAAGATCGCCAGCAGGCCGGCGAGCATGATGGTGATCGCAATGACCCAGGCGAAAATCGGACGTCGGATGAAAAACTTGGCCATCGGTTGTTCCTGTGCGGCTGAACGGTGACGTCGGGGGCTCGAAGCGATTAATTCGCTGCGGGCTTCTGCGCGTCACCGGCCGCGGGCTGATCGGCAGCCACGACCACGCCGTTGTCGGTGATCTTCATCGGGACCGGTTTCACCGGCATGCCTGACGTGATCGATTGCAGACCGCTGACGATCAGCTGATCACCGTCCTTGATGCCTTCGGTCACGAGCCAGGAATTGTTGGAGGGCGAGCTGTTTCGAAAGCACGGGTCTCGACCTTGCCCTCGGCCGAAACGAACTGCGCCGTCAGCCGGCCGTTGGCGTCGCGGCTCGTTGCCAACTGCGGCAGCGCATAACCGTTCTCCGCGCCGAGTTCGACGGTCGCCCGGACATACATGCCGGGCAGCACGACCCGGTCGGGATTGGGAAAGAGCACGCGGATGATGAAGGTGCCCGTGGTCTCACTGACCACCTGCTTCGACATGTCGAGCTTGCCCTGCTGGTTGTATTCCTTGCCGTCTTCGAGGATCAGGTGGAAGACGACATTGGCTGCACCCTTGATGTCGCCGGCGGCCATCGCATCGCGCAGCTTCAAGAGGTTGGTGCTCGATTCCGTCAGCGAAATATAGATCGGATCGAGCTGGCGGATCGTCGTCAGCGCCGTCGTCTGATTGGCCGAGACGACGTTGCCGACATTATAGGCGGTCTGGTCGATGATGCCGTCGAAGGGCGCGATGATCCTGGTGTGGTCGAGATCAATCTGCGCGGCGGACAGTGCGGCCTTCGCCGACTCGACTTCGGCCTTGGCCTGAAGCAGCGTCGTCTTGGCGGTTTCGAATTCGATCTGAGTGGCGCCGCTGCCGACGAGGCGCTGGTAGCGGTCGAGATTGCTTTCAGCGCTCGGCACACTCGCCTCGGCCTTGGAGATCGCCGCCTTGGCCTGCTCAACGGCAGCAATATAGGGCGCATCCTCGATCTGGTAGAGAAGGTCGCCCTTCTTGATCTCGCCACCTTCCTTGAAGGCGATCTCGCGGATGAGGCCGCTCACCTGCGGCCGGATATCGGCCGTCTGGAAGGTCTCGGCGCGGCCGGGAAGGATAGTGGTGACCGGAAAACTACCCTTATTCAGCGTGATCACGCCGACCGGCGAGGCCGGCTGGGCCGCGCCTGCGTTGCCGGCAGGCTTGCTGGCGTTGTCGCTGCAGGCTGCGAGCAACACGCCGAGCGCCAGCGCCGAGGAGATGAGAAGGGCACGCCGTATCATTCTGAATTTCCTGTGCGGTGGCAATTGCGGTTCGATCCACGGGCTCGGCACGGGCCGAGCGCAGGCTTGTAAAAGCGTCAGGATTGATCTGGCTGCAAATGCCTTTATCCGAATTTAACAAAAGCTTTACGAAGTGACGTAAGTCAGCAATCATCACTTAGCAAGCGTTATTTTGCAGTGCGGCATCGACAAAGCCGACGATGTCCTCGGCGCGATGCACCAGAGTTTCCTTGTCGTCGCGGGCAATCAGGATCGGGTGCAGGACGCAGGCCAGGAGGTCTGCGACCGTGCGTGCCGCGCGCTCGGGATCGCGGCACTGATAGCGTCCCTCCGCGATACCCTCTCGGATGATTTCGTCCAGCTTCAACTCGATTCGGGCGCGATAACGGTTGCCGGCCTCGAGTTTTGCCTCGATCGTCGAAAGCACCATTTCGAAGATGTAGGGATTTTTGTGGATGTCCTGCAGATGGCCTTCCAGCAGGCGCAGGACGAAGCGGAGCAATTGCTCCTTCGGGGGCAGGTTCTGGTCGAAGGCTGCGAAACGCTCGGTAGCATTGTCGAGATGGCGTCCGGCGATCGCATCGACCAGGGCGACTTTGGTATGGAAATGCTTGAAGACATTGGCGGGCGACATGTGCAGCGCGCCGGCGATATCGGCGATCGACACCGCGAGATAGCCGCGCTGACGAAACAGCATCTCCGCCATCGAGAGAATGTCCTCCCGCGTTTCCTCGGCCTTGCGTCTCGGCCTTCTTGCCATCCGTCCCCCGCCGGGCCAGGCCCGATCCTTCTGGCTGATGTTAGCGCGATTGCACGAAATGCCGCAAGCCGATGATCGGCCGGAGGCTTTCGCGCGCTGCCATCTCAGGGGAAGTGGGGGGCGAGGTTCTGCCGGATGCGGGCAAGCGGTGTCTCGCCGCTATCGTCGGGAACAAAGTGCTCGCCGGTGATCGCCTCATAGGCCCTGATATAAACAGCCGAGGTCTGTTCGATCAGTCCGGTGGGAATCTCGGGGATCTCATCCTTATATGGGTCGCAGCGCTCCGCCACCCAGGCGCGGACGAAATCCTTGTCGAAACTTTCCGGACGTTTTCCGGCGGCAAAACTGGCCGGATAGCTTTCGGCAAGCCAGTAGCGGCTGCTGTCAGGCGTGTGGATCTCGTCGGCGAGGATGATGTTGTCGTCGCCGTCGGTGCCGAATTCATACTTGGTGTCGACGAGGATCAGGCCGCGTTTGGCCGCCATCTCCTGGCCGCGGGCGAAGAGCGCGAGCGCGTATCGCGACAGTGTCTCCCACTGCTCCTTGGTCAGAAGGCCGCGGCTGACGATTTCGGCAGGCGTCAGCGGCTCGTCATGGCCGCCGTCGAATTCCTTGCTGGTCGGGGTGATGACCGGTTCGGGCAGGATCTGGTTGTCGCGCATGCCGTCCGGCAGGCGCATGCCGTACATCTCGCGCTCACCCTTCTTATAGAGCGTCAGGATCGACGTGCCGGTGGTGCCGGCGAGATAACCGCGCACGACAATTTCGACCGGCAGAATGTCTAGCCGCTTGCCGATGACGACATTGGCATCGGGATAGTCGAGGACATGGTTCGGGCAGATGTCCTTCGTCGCCTCGAACCAGTAGCGTGCCGTCTGCGTCAGCACCTGGCCCTTATAAGGAATACAGGTGAGGATGCGGTCGAAAGCGCTCAGCCGGTCGGTGCTGATGATGATGCGGCGTCCGTCCGGCAGATCGTAATTCTCGCGCACCTTGCCGCGATAGTAGTTCGGCAGTTCCGGGAAATGGGCTTCGGAGAGAATTCGCACGGCGCTCGACTGTCCTTGTGATTGGGGGAAGGCTTCCTGCTCTACTGCAAAATTCCTCAAATCGGAATCGATTTAAGAAATTATGCAGCACTCAAAGTGCTACAGCGTTCTTTGCTTGTCTGAAAGACACTCGGCGCTGTAGTCATTGCCGGGAAGTCAAGGTGGCCCAACTATCGCATCAGAGCCAGAACAGGGCCAGGAGAAACAAAGCGAGGCCGTAGCTTGTGACGGCAAGCGGCCAGCCGGCGCGCAGGAAGTCACTGAAGCGGTAGCCGCCGATGCCCATTGCCAGTGTGTTGTTGTGATGGCCGAAGGGTGTCAGAAAATCCAGTGAGGCGCCGACGGCGACGGCAATCAGATAGGCGTCCGGCGCATGGCTGCCGGCTTTGGCGAATTCCAGTGCGATCGGGGCCAGGACGATCGCAACCGTCGCGTTGTTGACGAAGGGCGTCAGCGCCATGGCGAGGAAGAGGATGAGGGCGATGCCGAAGAGCGGCCGGCTGACCGGCACGACGAGACTCAGCCAGCCGGCGATCGTTTCGGCCGCCCCGGTCGTTGCCACCGCCTGGCCGATTGGGATCATCGCTGCCAGCATGATGATGATCGGCCAGTTGAGATCGGCCATCGCCTGGCGGATGTTCAGGTGATTGAGCAAGGCGAGCACGAGCACGACAGCGGCAAAGGCGATGTCGGGAGGCAACCCGGCCGCAGAGGCGGCTACGCCGCAGACAAAGAGCGCGAAGGGCCGCCAGGAGAGGACGGCCGGTTCGGCCGGGGCTGTCGGGGCGAGCGGCAGGCACTCGCTTTCTTCCAGCGCTTCGGCGATTGCCGTTCGCGGCCCTTCCAGTGTCAATATATCGCCGATCGATAGTTGCAGGTCGATGAAACGGCCTTCGATGCGCGGCGCGCGCATGGAAAGAGCGGTGACTGCGACGCCGCGGCTTTGGAACACTTCAAGCGAGCGGACGCGCGAACCGACCAGCGTGCTTTCCGGCATGACGACGGCTTCGACACGGGAAAAATCCGGCTGGAGGCCATGCGGATGGGCATCGGCGATCAGCGCCTGGGTGGCGGCTAGCCCGGCAAAAACCGCATCGGCGCCTTCGGCAAGCAGCACGTCGCCGGCTGAAATGACTGACTGATCGAGCGGACCGAAGACGAAATTGTCGCCGCGGATGAGCGCGTGCGGTTTAATGCCGAAACCCGCCGGACAATCGGAAAGCCGGATGCCGATCAGCGGCGAAATGTCGGGAATGCGGCGCTCGACGACGATGCGGCGCGTGCCTAGGGAGATCGCTGCCGGCGTTTCGTCAGGTTCAGGAAAGAGACGCTGGATGCGAAAGGCGATAAGCAGAATGCCGGCGATTGCAACCGGCAGGCCGACATAGGCGAAATCGAAGAAGTGAAAGCCTGCTCCGGTCGCCTTGGCGAGCGCGTCGCTGACGAGCAGGTTGGCCGGCGTGCCGATCAGCGAAACGAGACCGCCGAGCAACGCCGCAAACGAGAGCGGCATGACGAGCTTGGCGGCGAGGGATCGTCAGCGCCATGCCGAGCCGCAGCGCCACCGGCAGGCTGATTGCAAAGGCGCCGATATTGTTCATGAAGATAGAAATGAAGCCGGCAAGCGAGGAAGCGCCGGCGATGACCTTGAAGCTCGAAGGCCTGGCGGCGGCGAAACGGGCGGCGAGATTGTCGAAGAGCCCGGCGCGCGCCAGCACCTGGACGATCAGCAGGATCTCGACGACGGTGATGACAACGGGACTGGCAAAGCCGGTGAAGATGTGGTCGGCGGGATAAAGTCCGAGCGAATAGCCGGCGAGCAGGCCAGCGATCGAAATCACCTCGATGCGGATGCGATCGAAAGAGAAGAGAACGAGCATCGCCAGCAGGAGGATCAGCAGGGATGCTTGCTCGAACGTCATGCGTGGATCCGGTGTTTCATCGATTGGGCAGACTGTAATCGTTCCTCCTGCGCTGTACAGAGGTGCCCTCGGGCAAAGATTGACCAATCCTCATGTATCGCCTCAGGCGGGTGTCTGCCACCGGCCTGCGGCGTTCCGCTCCAATATGGGCGTTGTGAAGACGCCGACGGTGCGTGCGATCCATCGCGGGCCGGCGGCAGCAAGGCTTTCGCGCCAGCGCTGCGACTGCAGCATGGCCGCGCCGATGACGACCGGTTCGATGCCGCAGACCTCGAGCAGATCAAGAGCCGCGACGATCGAGGCGCCGCTGGAAATGACGTCGTCGATCAGAGCGACGCGCCGTCCGGCAAGCAGCGGCAGCATGCGCGGATCGATATAAAGGCGCTTCTGCTGTGTCGGCGTGGTGATCGAGGACAGGGGGACGGAAAGCTCGTCGCGGTACCAGAATTTGCGCGAGGTGCCGAGCGGAACATAACGGCTGTGGCCGAGCTTCTGCGCAACGGCGGCGGCAAGCGTCAGGCCGAGCGTTGGCAGGCCGGCGACGACGTCGATGCGCATGGGCCGGATCTTTTCGGCGAGGCTTTCGGTGAGCACATCGAGCACGGCGAAGCTCGCCTGGTTGATGATCAGCGAGGCGAGAGCGTGATCGCCGTCCGCCAGCACGCGGATCGGCAGGCGAACCTGACGGCCGTCTTCCAGGACGGCGACGTAGAAGGAGGCGAATTCGCCGTCGACGGCAAAGGTCTCGGGCGGATGAACCTCCTGCCAGAAATCGTGCGGCGCCATATCCCTTTGATTAGTCAATTGCGTCTCGCCTTCTCGATCCCGGTTTTCCGGCGCAACGACTGTAACTCCGCCTCGGTCAGCGCGCGCACGGCGCCTTTCGGCAGTTCGCCGAGCTCGAGCCTGCCGATCGCAACGCGCACGAGGCGCAGGCATTCGGTCCCGAGCGCCTCCAGCATGCGGCGGATCTGGCGGTTGCGGCCCTCGTCGAGCTCGACCTCGATCCATGAATTCCGGTCGCCCTGGCGGAGGCGCCGCGCGGCGGTTGCCGTCAGCAGTTCGCCGTCGTGGCGGATGCCCGATGTCATGGCGGCAATGCCCTCATCGTCCATGATCCGGTCTATCTGGACATGATAGGTCTTCGTCACGTGGGTGACCGGATCGAGAAGGATCTGGGCGAATTCCGTGTCATTGGTGAACAGCAGCAGCCCCTCGCTCGCCTTGTCGAGCCGGCCGACCGGAGAGAGATGCGGGATGTCGAAATCCCTCAGGCAATCATAGACCGTCGGCCTGCCTTCGGGATCGTCGCGGGTGGTGACGAGCCCGCGGGGCTTGTTAAGCATCAGATAGATTTTCGCTTCGGCGGCAATGACGAGGCCGTCGACACTGATCTTGGCGGTAGCAAGGTCGACCCAGGCGGAGATATCGCTGACGGTGCGGCCGTCGACGGCAACGCGGCTCTCGGCAATCAGCCGTTCGGCCTGGGTGCGGGAGCAATAACCAAGTTTGGAAAGGGCGCGGGGGAGGGTGACACGCTTGGCCGCGGCGCCGACGGCGGGCTTTGTCCGCTCACGCGTCTTATGCGATGGGCGCCGTTCCCTCATCTGCTGTCCTTATACTGCCTCGATGCCTTCTCTTGGCATGAACGGCGCAAGGATGCCAGCAAGGCAAAGAAAAAGTGGGCAGAAGAGACGCGTTAAAAAACGCCAGCGCTTTGGTGGAAGCGCTGTTACGGCATGGCAGACTTGCGCTGGTTCAGCGGCAGGCCATAAAGCCGGCAAGTTCCTTGCGGCTGACAACGATACCCGCGGCGGCCTTGACCGGGTCCGGATGCGTATACGACAGACTTGGCATTTCGGGCAGGTCGAGTGCCTGGCGCATGTTCATGATGCCGACCGCGTAACGGCCGTTAACGCCATCGACGCTGACTTCAATGATGCAATTGGCCCTCTTGTTTTCCATGTTGTCCTCCCTGTCGTTTTTTATGTTCCCATCAATCGCATTAAAAATTGGTTTTTCTAAGACATAAGCATTTACGCACCCTGCCGAAAAACGGATCGGCGGGTGCGTAAAAATATGATTTTTCAGCGGATGCGGCGGAGCCTTACCGCCACCAATGGCGAGGCTCCGGCTGCGAACTGCCGGACAGCAGATAGCCGGCGAGGAATCCAATAGCGCCTGCAAGCACCAGCGCAGTGGTCGCTGCGGTCGGGTGTTCGCGGGCGGCGCCGGCAGCAGCTGACCCTTCGGCTCTGATCTGGGCGACGGCTTTCTTAGCGCGGGGCAGGGCCTCGTCATAAGCCTTGCCGGCGCGGCCGCGCACTTCGTAATAGGCTTCGGCGCCTTGAGCGGAAATCATCTTCTGCAGGCGCGAGACTTCCTGCTGGAGTGCGGTAATGTCCTTGCTGACAGATGCTCTGATATCATCGGTGTTGGCAGCCATATCGGTCTCCTTCCTTCAATGGGAAAGACAACACCTAAGACGGCGATAGGTTCCGAAATGTCTGCCGTTGATTTGTGACGGAAATTTAAAGCTCGCGGCGGGAAGCAGTTTAATCCTCCATTAACCATAAATCCGCTCAAGCCGCTGTTTTCTCGTTATCTTTCGGTGGCCGGGGGCGCCTTTTCGAGGGATTTTTGACCAACTGATAAAGGAATTTTCGGGAATCCGTCCCGAAAGGGTGCCCTGTGGATAATATCGACCGACAAAAACGCCAGCTGAA
>NZ_CP092352.1:0-828029 GCF_022354505.1 Rhizobium sp. C104
ATGGAACTACGCCAGCTCTCCTACTTCGTCGCGGTGGCCGAGGAACTGCATTTCGGCCGGGCGGCCGCCAAGGTGCGCATCGCCCAGCCGGCGCTCAGCAATCATGTGCAGGCGCTGGAGCGCGAACTTGGCTGCGCGCTGTTCATCCGCTCGACCAGGCGGGTGGAACTGACCAGGGCAGGGGAGATCTTCCACGAGCGCTGCGTCGGGATTCTGAGCGAGGTCGATCTGAGTGCCGAGATCACCAGGGCGGTGGCCGGCAAGACGATAAGGCAGATCAGGATCGGCACCGTCTATCCGGCGACCACCGGCGTGCTGCCGGCGTTTCTTTCAAAGATCGCCCGCAAGTACCCGGATATCCGCATCCATATATCAAGCGGCAATACCGGCGACATCATCCGCCGCCTGGAAAACGGCCAGATCAATCTGGGCTTCATCCGGCCGGTGGAAAACATCGGCTCGTTGCGCTTCTCCTCGATCGCCCATGAACGGTATCTCTTGGCGGTCGCCAGGACAAACCCACTGGCGGAGCAGACGGAGATCGCCATCGACGACCTGCGCTCGGAAAAGATCATCGCCTTCAACCGCAAGAACCTCTCCTACACCGAGCGGTACTTCAATGAGAAGTTCGAGGAATACGATCTGACCGGCAACATCGCCTATAGCTGCGACGACACCTATTCACTGGTGTCGCTGGTCTCGGCCGGCCTTGGCATCGGCTTTGCGCCGGAATGGACCGAGGGCCTGCCGAACCGGGCCTTCGAGCTCAAGGCGGTCAGGGGCATCGACTTCAGGATCGGGCTTGGTGTTGCCTGGAACAAGGAGGATCCAACCGCCTCGCGCGATGACATCGTCGATATCGCGAGGTCTCTGGCACGGCCGGGCAGGTGAGGCGAGTTGCGCCGCAGCTCATTTGTGACGTGAGCGACATGATGCCGCCTCGCGGGGTTTGTCATGTCCGCCTCCGTCTGAACCTCCCCCTTTGATTGCGGCCATCGCGTCCTGCCCCGGCTTTTGGTCCTGCCAGGCTCGCGCCGCCGGCAACGGCTTTGCCGTCCTCCACTTCGTTGCGGCCCTGCGGGTGCAGGCAGCGCTTGCAGCCCGGCTTTCGGACCGCCGTAGCAGGTCGCGATGGCCGCGACCTCGAAACGGAGGTTCCAACATGAGCAGCCAGCAATCCAAGCAACGCTCCGATATCTACAGCCGCATCACCAACACGATCATCGCCGATCTCAAACAGGGCGTGCGGCCATGGACCAGACCCTGGACGACGGGACATGCAACGGCCGAGATCAGCCGGCCACTGCGCCACAACGGCCAACCCTACACCGGGATCAACGTCCTGCTGCTGTGGTCGGAAGCCATCGCCCGCGGCTTTGCCTCATCACGCTGGATGACGTTTCGCCAGGCAATCGAGCTCGGCGGCGCCGTTCGCAAGGGCGAAACCGGCACGACCGTGGTCTTCGCCAGCTCGTTCATCCGCACCGAGACGACCGAGACGGGGACCGAGATCGAACAGGACATTCCATTCCTCAAAGCCTACACGGTGTTCAATACCGATCAGATCGCCGGCCTTGATGGCCGCTTTGACGACGGCGCACCTTGCCAGGATCCGATGAGCCGCATCGGCGATGCCGGCCGGTTTTTTGCCAATACCGGGGCGCTGATCCGCCACGGAGGATCGGCTGCCTATTATGCCGCTCAGCGTGATTACATCCAGATGCCATGCCCAGATGCCTTCCGGGACGATGCTTCCTATGTCGCCGTCCTCAGCCACGAGATCACGCACTGGACCGGCGCACCGCAAAGGCTTGATCGCGATCTCAGCCGCTACGCCAAAGATAGGAGCGATCGTGCCCGCGAGGAACTGATTGCCGAACTCGGCAGCGCGTTTCTCTGCGCCGATCTCGGCATTGTCCCAGAGCTCGAACCACGCCCCGACCACGCATGCTATCTCGATGGCTGGCTGAAGGTTCTCGGCAACGACAAGCGTGCCATCTTCTCGGCGGCAGCACATGCCCAGCGCGCGCTCGACTACCTGCATTCCCTGCAGCCGGAACTCGACGAGGAGGAGGCGGCGTGAGCCGTCTCTTCCTTCACTCAACTGTCTCTTCCTTCACTCAGGCATAAGAGACGCGGATGCGGATCACCGTATGACCCGATAGCCTCGCGACCGCTTCCTGCGCAATAGGGTGAGCAGGAGATCGACGGCTTTTGCCTCGCTGTCGAAGATATTGATCTTCTGCTGCCCGCGGCTGCCGATGTGTCCCCAGCTGCGCACCAGCGATGTCCCGCCGAAGAGGTTCGGCTCGATCGACAGCGCATAAAAGCGGGCCATGTTCTTCGATGGATCGATGCGTTCGATGTAGAGACGATAGGGCTGAACTGTCATGCGGGCAGAATCGCAAAGACCAGATGCCCGCGTCCAACGACATTTGTGAATCGATCCGGCTGGATCGATTCACGTTGGTGATGTCGCCTCGTCAGATCTGTGATGCAGTGAACAATCCGACGAATTCCGGATCGGAATAATAGCGCAGCTTTGTCGCGACGATGGGCCGCTGGCCGGCGATGAACAGCAGCTCGGTCTCGGCATGCATGTTGCGGACTTCGTCGGGCGTCAGAAGTGGTCGGGCGACATGCTGCTCGGCGAAGGAGAGGCCGGTCCTTTCCGCATCGAGGGCGCGCGCCGCCGTATTGAACACCACGGTCTCCTGGCCAAGCAGATCGGATACCAGACGGGCGCTGTCGTGATCATTGACGCCGAACACTTGCAGCACGCCGGCGTTGGACAGAAACGTGCCGGCACGCTGGCCATAGGTGGCGCGCAGCTGATGAATGTCCTGGATGATCGGCCAGAGTTGCACACCGTAACCTGCCATCAATCCCATGGCCCGTTCGATCGGCGCCAGATGACCAAGGGCGGTAAACTCGTCGAGCAGATAGAGAACAGGTGGCGCAGGTGGATGCGGCGAGGGTAGGGTTCGCGCCATCTCGGTCAGGCTTTGGGCCACCAGCAAACGCAGCCAACGTGAGTAGACCGCAAGCCTGTCTGGCGGCAAGACCAGGAACACGGTCGCCTTGTCTGCCTTGAGGTCAGCGAACCGAAAGTCCGATCGCCCCAACACCCCGGTCATGCGCGGACTGTCGAGGAAATGCGTGTGTCGTTGGGCCGCCGAAAGCACTCCGCTGGCCTCACGGTCCGACTTGCCGAGGTGGCGATTGGCAGCCCGCGCAATCAGTCCGTTGACCGCGTCACTTGCCTGCATCTCGTCCAGCACGGCGCGGAACGCTTCCGGCGCCAGCGTCAGCAAATGCCTGAGGGTGGTCAGCGTGCGCCTGTCGTCTGGCTGGCTGGCGATCACATGCAGCAGCAAACCTGATATCAGTGCCTTTGCTTCCTCGTTCCAATGCGCATCACCTGACAAGCCCGGTTCGTCGAACACGAGTGCGTCGGCAAGTGTCGTTGTATCCTCGGCGACATCGACGCTGTCTGGATCAACGCCGTCGATCGGATTGAAGGCAGCCGAAGGTCTGCCGGTGATGCCGAATGGATCGACGATATGAACCGGCCCGAACGTCTCGCGCGCATCACCGGCGATGATCGCGTTCTCGCCTTTCGGATCGATGCAGATGATCGAGCGGTCGGCGGTCAGAAGGTTCGGGATGATGGTGCCGACACCCTTGCCGCTGCGCGTCGGTGCCATGGTCAGAAGATGAGCCGACCCGCCATAGCGAAGAAGCCGGCCAGAGATGTTCGCGCGGCCGATCAGCAGGCCACTGCCCGCCTTGGTGAGTGGCGCAATCTCTCTTCGGCCGGCAAAGCGCGCAGACCCGTGCGTGTCGTCGCTGACAGTCCCAAAATGCGTGATCAACGGAACCGACAACAATCGAATGAGCAGCACGATGGCAAATGCCATCACCACCCAGTCGCCGACATGCCAGACGATGTCACCTCTGCTACCGCCGAGGATCACGCGTCTGAGGTAGTCGATCCCGAAGTAGACGGTGAACACGACAAGCAAATAGCCGACCGCACCCATGACAAACGACTTGGCATATCGCAGCGGAAACGTGATCAGGGCGACGATCGCCCAGAGCGGATCGCGGGACGCCAGGCGCATCATGTTTGCGAAGGCAGTCTTGATCTGGTTGGCATGGATCATGATGCCGCACTCCCGTTGCCGATATTGCTGATAGACGGGTCGTGCGGCCGTGGTTCGAGCAGATCGTCGAACAGATCCCGATCGCCATCGCGGGTGAGGAATTTTGGCAGTTCGGATCTGAGCCAGGCTGCCAGTCCTCCGCCGATCTGCACATCGCGATCATTCTCCAGCCGGTGCAGCACCAGTGCGCCGATCAACACCTTGCGGCGTGTGTCGATGGCACGTTCCTGCTTGCTGAGCCGGATCTGCAATGTCTTTCGCTGCGCTTCCAGCTGCGCCAGCCGTTCCCCAATGGTTTTGCGTGCCACTGTCGTTGTGTCCCTTCTCGTCGATAAGCGATCGGCCCGGCGCCATCAGGACAATGACCGCACACGATCGCATGCCCGGATGCTGCAGCGACGGGTGCATGTCGGCTACCCGCAAATCTGCGCGTGGAAGCGACCGGGTGAACGGCTTACGAGGTCATCGGGAGATTGCCGCGTGCTCCCACCAGTGCCCGAAGGAGCCAAGCGACGAAGGCACAAGGGCGCACTTACGAGTTGCTGGCGCAACTCAAAGCGCGGGCCGGCGGACCGCTAACCAAGGGGATATGTGATGGCGATCTATCACTTCAGCATGAAGCCGATCGCCCGCAGCGGTGGCCGCAGCGCTGTGGCGTCCGCCGCCTATCGCGCCGCCGTGAGACTGACCAACGAGCGCGATGGGCTGACGCATGATTTTAGCAACAGGACAGGTGTCGAGCATGCCGAGATCGTCTTGCCGGCTCGTTCTTCTGGCTATTGGGCGATGAAGCGATCCGCCTTGTGGAATGCCGCCGAGCGTGCCGAAAAGCGAAGTGACGCCCGGATTGCCCGGGAATTCGAAGTCGCCCTGCCGCACGAACTGACGCCGGATCAACGCCTGGTGCTGACGCGTGCGTTCGCGCTCTATCTCGCCAATCGCTATGGCGCTGCCGTCGACTTCGCGATCCATCGACCAGGCGAGGGAAGCGACATCAGAAACAGCCATGCGCATCTGATGATGACGACGCGCCAGCTGACGGAAGCCGGTCTTGGCGACAAGACCTTGCTTGAGCGGGAGAACAGGTGGCTTCTCGCCAACCACCTGCCGCCATCGCAGCTGCAGCTGAAGGAACTGCGCCAGGCTTGGGAGCATCTGGCCAACTCTCACCTTGAGAGGGCCGGCCTCGATATCCGTATCGACAACCGTTCGCATCTGGAAGCCGGGATCACGATCGAGCCGACCGAACATGTCGGTGTGCATGCGACCGAGATCAATCGGCAGGGTGGGGCAGTCTCTCGCGCGCGCATCTCACCGCAATCGGCCGAGCGAAATGCCGAGACCATCCGCAGGCGCCCGGATGAGATCCTGAAGCTGATTACCAACGAGAAGAGCGTCTTCAACCGCTATGACATTGCCAGGGCTCTGCATCGTTATATCAACGACGATCCGCAGACCTTCCAGAATGCTTTTGCCGCGGTCATGGCGTCGAAGGCTCTGGTCGAGTTGAGGCCCGACAGTTCAAGCCTTCGCGGCCGTGACGGGGAGGCGCGCTATTCGACGGTCGAGATGGTGGCGATCGAGGGCGCGATCGCAACAGCCGCCGTGGCGATGAAGGCGCGCCAAAACCACGGTGTGGCGAAGCGCAATGTCGATGCTGCGATCGCCGCTCAGGACAGATCGATCCAGGCGGGGAACCCTTCACCGGGGCAGGGGCTGTCGGCGGAACAACGCCAGGCGATCGAGCATGTCACGGGTCCAGCTCAGATCGCCGTGGTGATCGGCTTTGCCGGTGCCGGCAAGAGCACGATGCTGGCGGCTGCCCGCCACGCCTGGGAAGCGCAGGGCTATCGTGTTCATGGTGCGGCTTTGGCCGGCAAGGCGGCGGAAGGCCTGGAGCAATCGTCCGGGATCGCAAGCCGCACATTGGCGTCGTGGGAATACAGCTGGCAGGCTGATCGCGGACGGCTCAACGCTCGTGACGTCTTCGTCATCGACGAAGGCGGAATGGTCGGCAGCCGTCAGCTCGCCCGCTTCGTCGACGAGGTCAAACGGGCCGGCGCCAAGCTCGTGCTGGTCGGCGACCATGAACAGCTTCAGGCGATCGGGGCAGGCGCGCCGTTCCGGGCGATCGCCGAAGCCGTCGGCCATGCGCAGCTGTCGGAAGTTCGACGGCAAAGAACCGATTGGCAGAAGCAGGCCTCGATCGACTTCGCCTCGCATCGGACCGCAGCCGGACTGTCGGCCTACGAGGCACGGGGAAGCCTTCATCTGAAGACGGATCGCGCTGAAAGCCTGAAGGCGATCATTGCCGATTACGTCGCTGACCGATCGGCACATCCCAACGACACGCGCATTGCGATGGCCCATCGACGCGACGACGTGCGCGCCATCAATGCCGGCATTCGTGCTCGGTTGCAGGATCGCGGCGAGTTGGCAAAGGGCAGCAACCCGGCTGGTGATAAGGGTGAGGAACTCACCTACCAGACCAACAATGGGAAGCGATCCTTTGCGCGTGGCGACCGCATCGTCTTCCTGGAGAATGATCGTGATCTCGCCGTCAAGAATGGCATGCTGGGCGAGGTCATCGCCGTCGCGCCGGACGCAATAGACGTCCGGCTTGACGGCAAGGCGCAGACGCAAGATGGCCAGCGCCACGTGACTATCCCGGTGAACAGTTACCAGGCCTTCGATCACGGCTACGCAACGACGATCCACAAGACGCAAGGCGCTACCGTCGACCGGAGTTTTGTTCTGGCGTCGACGACGATGGACCGGCATCTGACCTATGTGGCGATGACCCGTCACCGCGAGGCGGTGCAGCTCTATGCCGGGCTCGATGCATTCAAGACAGTGCGCTCGCTGACAGAGACACTGAGCCGAGCAGGCGTGAAGGAGACGACGCTCGACTATACGCATGACTTTGCCAATCGGCGCGGCGTGGAGGATCGCCGGGGGCAGGGCGAGAGTGATGTCGCATCTCAGGGAACCAGCAAAGGGATACAGCGCATTCCGGACACGGCGGTTGCCAAGCCAGTGGAGAAACCGCAGCCGCTTGCAGCCCGCACCATCGCCGATAACAGTCCTGCACACCAAGATCTCGGCGACCATGAACGCCGCGTGCTCATTGCGGCCGTGAAGACCTATGCGATGAGCGTCGAAGAGGTTGGACGGTCAAAGGCGATGCCGGCATTCGAACGAGATTGGGACGCGGCAAAGCAGCTTGCGCCGCAGGTGTTCAAGGACGCGCCAGCGACCATGGGAGCCTTGCGCGGCCGGATCGTGGATGAGAATGCAGATCCGGTCGCGCTCGCCTACCAACTCAGCACTTCGCCCGAGACGATCGGTGCGCTCGCCGGCAAGACCGGCCTGTTCGGAGACAACGCCGAACGCAAACACGCGCTTTCCCGGATCGATGCGCTGGCGTCGCATGTTCGCCAATCCGCCAAGACCTGGCAGCGTCGCCTCGCTGCCGAATGCGGCTCGGAACGCTGGAAGCGGGAAAAGCAGGACGTGGTCGAGGTTCTGGGCCCGAGCCGCCGGAGCGAGGCGCTGCTGCGCCAGCTCGACGATCTCCCCTATAGCGACAAGGCAAAGTTCGTCGAGCAACTGGCGGGGACACCGGAAGGGCGTCGAGCGCTTGCCGAGGCAAAGGACATCGTCAGCGCGATCGAAACGCGCTTCGGTCGCGCCGATCCCTCAGATCTCGCCGACCAGCTGAAGCGTGTGGGACCCGATCAGGATGGTGACGTCGAGCGTATCCGCGAGGTTGCTCGCCTTGCCGGTCGTAGTCATCGTGCCGAGCTCACGCAGCAGATGGAGCTGAAACGCTCGCTGAAGCGCGGCAAGTCCTTGGGGCTTGGGATGTAGAGTTCCATCACCGACTTGCGGCCTTTTTTGATTTCTGGCAGGCGGACGAAAAGGGGGCGCCGCTTTGTCGAAATGGGGATTTCCGAGCAAGCGGCCTTGTGATAAAACCTCTGCTATATATTCGATGAATAGAGGAATCGTCACAGGCGATGATATTCACTACCGCCCAGAGACTTCGAGCGCTCGACCTCCTGAAAGCGCGGGGGATGCTCCGGCTGAAGGATTTCGTTGCCGAAGGCATTGGACCGGAGACGCTCGCCCGTCTCGTTCGGGAGGAGGCAGTAGTCCGCCCGGCACGAGGCCTGTATCAACTCCCGGACACTCAGGCTGAGGCGGCCCATGCACTCGCTGAAGCGGCTGTTCTGGTTCCAAAGGGCGTGGTCTGCTTGACCTCGGCCCTCCAATACCACGAACTGACGCTGCAGATGCCCTCGGCTGTGTGGATGGCGATCGACCGCACTGCCTGGCGCCCCAAGTTCGATTATCCGCCTATCAAGTTCGTACGCTTCAAGGGGTCCGCTCTCACCGAGGGCGTCGAACGGCATCGCATCGAGGGCGTCGAGGTGCCGATCACAAATCCGGCGCGTTCGAGAAGCCGATCTGATATTGCGAGACGTCATAGCGTCGGGGCAAGCGCCCCGACGACGCGGTCGGCCATGAAAGCGCAGCGGGCGCCATCGAACGGAAACAGCGCCGAGAAGGCGCCGGACAGCCGTTTTTCAATCGACTGGCGCATCATCTTCCGCGCCCGGTGCAGCCGAGTCTTGGCGGTTTCGGGTCTTATGCCGAGATAGGATGCGGCCTCGTCGGTGCTCATGCCCTCGACATCCCGCAGCACGAAGATGGCGCGAAAATCATCCGGGAGTTCGTCGACCGCCTGTTCGAGGAGCTGCCGCGCCTGGTTCCGCGACAGCTCGGTTTCCGGATCTGTTGCCGATAGCGAGGACGGAAATTGCACCACCTCCCCACCTGCCGACGTCGCCTGCATGTCGATTTCCTCCAGCCCGATGGTGTTCCTTCGGGCTCGCACCCGGCCCAGCGCCTCGTTGAGCGCAATTCGGGTCAGCCATGTCGAAAGCTCCGCGTCGCCCCGGAACGCTGCCAGATTGGCGAAGGCCTTGATGTAAGACGCCTGGACGACATCTTCCGCCTCCGCATCGTTGCGGATGACGGCGCGCGCGGTGCGGAACAGTCGCTGATTGTGACGCTGGATGATGGCGCGGATGGCGACCTCGTCGCCGATTTTTGCCAGCGGCACGAGGTCGGTGTCGGCAAGTGCCGATGGGAGCGGTCGATGTCGTGTGACCGGAACCGGAATGGCTGTCATGGAAATCTCCGCTACTCCGTGTTTCCAGGAGACCGGCCTATGGCCGGACGTCCAGTGTGCCCGTCATGGCGGGATGAAAGCGGCAGTAAAAATCGACCGCTCCCGCTCGGCTGAGTATCAGGCGACCTTCCGATTTCGGCGGCAGATCGATGTCGAAGCTTTTGTCACGCGCTGTTGCAGTATGCCGGAATATATCATAATTTCGCCAGACGATCACATCGCCGACATGCAGTTCGGCAGGCGGCGCGCTGAATTTCATTCCTGCAATGGTGACCTGATATTCCGTGGCAGCGGCAACGCCGACGCCTGCCCAAAACAGCGCAAGCAGCAGCGGCAGCGATTTCATCGGCAAACCCATCGCCGGCCTACTTCATCATCGAGGCAAGATGCTCGGCATGCATCTGGTGCTGCTTGAACAGGGTCAGGCCCGTTTCCAGGAGCGCCTTCAGCTCCTTGTTCTGAGCCGAGGGGATCAGTATCGTGGACAGCGCTGAATTGACCGACTTGTGATAGGCGACTTCGTTTTCGACATAGGCCTTGTCGAAGGCCGCGCCGTCGAGAGCCTCAAGCGTCTTCAACTCCTCGCTTGCTTGAGCCGAGAGCGACTGGCTTATCTTGTTGTCTTCGGGCGTCACCTTCAGCTTCTTGACGAGGGCGAGTGCCTGGTCGTTGACGGCCTTGTGGTCGCGTTCCATGGTCTTGGCGAATCCTATGACTTCGACATTCTTGCTTTTCTTCAATGCCTGCTCAGCGGCGGTGACATCGATCTGCCCCGCGGTATAGGCGATATGGGCGATCTGAGGGTCGGTCGGCTTGGCATCGGCGGCGATTGAAACCGTGCCGAGCGAGGCCGCTATCAGCGCTGCACCGAAAATCTGTTTCAACATGATCTGTCTCCCTTGTGTCGTGTGAATGCCTTCCGCGCCGGCGCGTCTTTGGAAGCAGGCATTGGATGCAGATCCGTCGAAAAGGTTCCCGGAATTTTTTTACGCGGGGCGGCAGCGTTTCGTTGGCGTCGGCCCCGACGCTTCAGTCTTTGCCGAGGAAGCGTTGAAGCACGATCGCGTGATTGTGCTGGAGGTCTTTCGCCGCATAGAGAAGCGTTGCGTCCGATTTTCCGATCTGGTGTTCGAGTTCTTCGACGGCCGTCGCGTTCTTTTCGAGCTCGTCCCGGTAGCGGCGCTGGAACTCTGTCCATCTGGCGGGATCGTGGCCGAACCAGCGGCGCAGCGCCGGGCTCGGCGCGACCTCCTTCAGCCAGAGATCGACTGCCGCATCCTGCTTGCTCAGTCCGCGCGGCCAGAGCCTGTCGACGAGAATGCGGATGCCGTCCTTGTCTTGCTTCGGTTCGTAGATTCGCTTGATGTGCACCGTCATTTGCTTACCGCGCAGGTTCAGAATCAGTTTTCGAACGAAGAGATGAGCGAAGGATTTGGTTCCTGCCGGCTATCGCCGAGTCTGCCCGAGTTCTAAGGCAGGCTGTCGATGAGATGAGCGGGCCTGCCGTCGTGCTGGACGGCGGCGCCTTTAACGATCTGCCGGATGCAGAAGAACTTCAATCTCGCCCTGGTGACGATCCGCACGGTCCTGGGGGAGCGAGGTTCGGACCTGTTCGCGGACAAGGCGGCGAAATTTCGCCGGATGCTGGCCAGCTTCAGGTCGAACGGTACCGCCTTCGGAATCCCCGTCTCCGATGAAGAATCGCGGCCGATTCCTTCGCCTCCCCATGATCTCTGGCTGAAGCTTGCCGATGCGCTGGATGGGTTCTCGGCCTGAATATCGACCGCGCCACAACCGCAATGGCCGTTGTGGCGCGGTGATGCGTCTCCCTATCAGAACGGATAATGCTGGGCGGAATCCTCGACCGTGATCCAGCGCAGATCGGTGAACTCGGCGATTGCCGCCTTGCCGCCGAAGCGGCCGTAGCCGCTGCCCTTGACGCCGCCGAAGGGCATTTGCGCCTCGTCGTGCACGGTCGGGCCGTTGATGTGGCAGATGCCGGATTCGATCCGCGCCGCAACCGCCATTGCCCGCTGGATGTTGCGGCTGAAGACGGCGGATGACAGGCCATATTCGGTATCGTTGGCGATGCGGATCGCTTCTTCCTCGCCCGAGACGCGAATGATCGGCTTGACCGGGCCGAAGGATTCTTCCGCATAGACGCGCATGTCCGATGTGACGTGGTCGAGCAGTGTGGCCTCGACCACGGTGCCGGTGCGTTTGCCGCCGGCCACGAGTTTCGCGCCCTTGGCCGTCGCATCGGCGATCAGCTCTTCCATCTTCTTGGCGGCATCGAGGCTGATCAGCGAGCCGAGAACGACATGGCCGCGCGGATCGCCGGCCGGGAGCTGGCTGGCGCGGGCGGCGAGTTTGGCGACGAATTGATCGGCGATCGAGCTATCGACGATGATCCGCTCGGTCGACATGCAGATCTGTCCCTGATGCATGAAAGCGCCGAAAATGGCGGCATTGACGGCGCCGTCGATATCGGCGTCGTCAAGGATAACAAGCGGGGCCTTGCCACCGAGTTCGAGAAGGGCGGGTTTGAGATATTTGCCGCAAGTCTCGGCGATGATCTTGCCGACTTTTGTTGAGCCGGTGAAGTTGACGCGCCTGACGGCGGAATGGGCGATGAGCGCGGTGACGATCTCCGGCGCATCCTCCGGCGCATTAGTAATGACGTTGATGACGCCGGCGGGCAGGCCTGCTTCCGTCAGCACCGTCGCGATCAGCCGGTGCGTGCCCGGGCATTGTTCGGATGCCTTGAGAATGACGCTGTTGCCGCAGGCGATCGGCATGGCGATGGCGCGGGTGGCAAGGATGACGGGCGCGTTCCAGGGCGCGATGGCAAGGCAGACGCCGGCGGCCTGGCGAACGCCCATGGCGAGCGTGCCGGGTTTGTCGGAAGGGATGATTTCGCCGGTGATTTGCGTCGTCATGGCGCCGGCCTCGCGCAGGATGTTTGCGGCGAGCATGACGTTGAAGCCGGCCCAAGGCGCGGTGGCGCCCGTTTCCTCGATCATCAACTGGGTAAATTCGCCCACTTTCGAATCCATGATGTCGGCAGCCTTCATCAGGATGGCGCGGCGCTGGCCGGGGCCGGTCTTCGACCAGGTGCTGAAGGCGGCGGAAGCGGCATTAACGGCGGCGGCAACATCGTCCAGATTTGCCGCGGCGGCGCGGCTGGCGAGCTTTTCGGTGAAGGGATCGATGCGGTCATAGGTCCGGCCGCCGGAGGCCGCGCGGTCCGCGCCATTGATAAGCAGGGAAATATTCATCGTAGGTCTCCTCAAGAAAACTAGAAGCCGAGGACGTCGGCGTTGATGGACGCTTCGAGGCCGCCGTCGGCGGCGAGATTGGCGCCGTTGATCCAGCGTCCGCCATCCGAGCAGAGGAAGAGCACGGCGGGCGCGATATCGGCGGCGGTGCCGGCCCGGCCGACGCGGGTGATGTCGCTATCGACCCTGGCGTCGCCGAGCACGGCACGGAACTGCTTGAGGATCGGCGTTTCCACCGGCCCGGGGCTCACAGCATTGACGCGGATGCCGCGCTGTTTGAACAGCGGCTGGTGGGCTGCGCGCATCGTCCAAAGCAGCAGAAGCTCTTTGGAGAGCGGATAGGCTTGCTCGTCCTTGAGACCGTGTTCGGCAACGATCGCCGCCACATCGGGGAAGCCCTCGACTGATGTCAGCGACTTCGCCCGCTCGAGATTGGCCCGCCAGCCGTAACCGGCGATCGAGGCGACGTTGACGATGGCACCGCCTTCGCGCAGTCGCGGCGCCACGGCTTCCGACAGGGCGCGCAGACCGTAGAAATTGACCGCGAGCGTCGAGACGACGCCGGTGCTGCCGGAAAGGCCGGCGACATTGGCGAGCGCATCGAGACGCGCCGGGAGCCGTGCAACGATTTCGGCTACGCCCGATGGCGTGGACAGATCGCCCTTGATGAAGGCGGCACTTCCATTTGCCGGTTCGCGGACATCGACGCCGATGACCTCGGCCCCCATCTGGCCGGCCAGTTCCGCCGTGCGGGCACCGATGCCGGAGGCCACGCCGGTCACCAGGATTGTTTTACCAAAAAGCATGAACGTCACCTTTCACAACAACTCCGGAGCAAACCGGCTCATTCTTTCCATTTGATTTTGATCGGACCGGGAAGTTTCAGCCGGTAGCCGACGGGCAGAAGCTGGAAGTCGAAGCGACGCTCGACTTCGCCCCAGAGCCCGCGTGGGAGGTAGAGGGAGAAAATCAGGGCGGTGGCGCCGAGGCCGATCAGATACCAGACGCCGGCTCCGCCGAAGAAGGTCTCGATGAGGAAGAACAGGATGGCGCCGAGGATCGCGCCTTCGAACTTGCCGATCCCGCCGACCAGCACCATGAAGATCATGTAGGCCGTCCATTGGACGCTGAAATAGGTCTTCGGCTGGAAGGTGGTGGCGGTCGCCAGCCACAGGCCGCCGGCGACCGCAATGCCGAAAGCGGCGAGCACGAAGAGCAGACGCTTGGTCGCGGTCACCCGCACGCCGACCGAGGTCGCCGCCTCTTCATTGTCGCGGATTGCCTGCATCGCTGCCCCTGCGCGGCTGCGCATCAGCATGAAGAGAGCGCCGAGCAGGGCCGCCATGGATGCCAGCGCAAGCCAGTAGATCGTTGCCCGCCGCATGCCGCTGTCATAGAGGTTGAGCGAGATCAGCGACGTCCCGGTTTCCCCTGAATCAGCCGGTCGAGATTGACGAGCAGATGGGCGAGCTCGGCCACGACCCACATGCCGATCGCGAATTCGCCGCCCTTCAGCCGCAGCATGAAGAGCGAGAGTGGGATCGACAGCGCACCGGTCACGATCGCGGCGGCAAAGACCGAGACGAAGGGGTCGAGCCCGGCATCGGCGAGCCGAATGGTGAAATAGGCGCCGAGGCCGAAGAACACCTGCTGGCCGACCGAGACCAACCCGCCGAAACCGGCGAGCGCATTCCACATGGCGGCAAGGATCACGTAGATGAAGAGGGCCGTCAGCCTGTCGATCGCGCCGGCGCCGAGCACGGCGGGAGCGAGCGCCAGCAGGGCAAGCACTGCGGCCATCGAGCCAAGCGCCAGCCGCGAAGCTCTCGTCCAGCGCTCTATCGATATTCCGTTGGAGACGAATGTCATGTCGGGCTCCGAAGACGGGCGCGAAAATTCAAGAATGCGCCGAGCTTGTCGAGTTGAGGCATGCCGAAGCGGGACAGCCTGACGAAAAGGACCAGCAGAAACACGGCATGGCCGCCGATCAGAAAGCCTTGCGGATGCAGCTGCGCGCCGAGCGATTGGGCGAGGCCGAGAATGATGCCGCCGGCAAGCGTGCCCCAGAGCGATCCCGCTCCGCCAATCACGGCCGCCTCGAAGGCGAAGAGCAGCTGCGGCCCGCCGGCATAGGGGCTGAAGGTCGCCCGCATGCCGAGAAAGGCGCCGGCGATCCCGATCGTCACCATGGTGATCGCGGTGGCGACGGCATTCACCCGGCGCGCATCGATGCCGACCAGCCCCGCCGTATCGGGATCTTCGGCCGTGGCGCGGATGGCGCGGCCGAGCGCAAAGCGGCTAAGGAAGAATTGCAGCGCGCCGAGAAGGAGGATTGCCGTCACCATCATCATCACGGCAAGCTTGCCGACGAAGATGTTGCCCGGCAACTGCCAGGACGCATAGGACAGGTTGCCGATGAAGGGTGCGAGCGACCGTGTATCGGCGCCGAACTGCTCGAACAGCAGATTGTCGATGACGATCGACAGGCCGAAGGTGGTGAGGATCGGCAGCAGCGTGCCGCCGCGGGCGCTGCGTTCGAGGATGAAGCGCTGCAGCAACCAGCCGATCACCGCCATGACGGGCAGCACGATCAGCAGGCCGGCGAAAGGCGGGATGCCGGCCTTGGCGGCAAGCAGCCACAGCCCGTAGGCGGCAGCGACCGCCAGGCTGCCATGGGCGAGATTGATGATTCGCATGACCGAAAACATGAAGGACAAGCCGCAGGCGATGACGGCGTAATGGCCGCCGAGCAGGATGCCCTGGATGAGGGAGTTGATCATGATGGGCTCCTTTCGCCGGCTGCCCGGTGGAGCCCGAAATAGGCCTGGGTGACGTGCTCGCGGGTGACGGCCGCAGCCGGCCGGTCGAGCACGATGCGTCCTTCCAGCATGCAGATGACACGGCTTGCGACGCTCATGGCGCGCGCAAGATCCTGCTCGACGAGCACGATTGTTGTTCCTGAGGTCAGCAATGCCTGCAACTGAGCGTAGACGCGGTCCACGACCAGCGGCGAAAGCCCGAGCGAGACTTCGTCAAGCAGCAGAATGTCAGGGTTGCTCATCAGCGCCCGGCCGATCGCGGTCGCCTGCTGTTCGCCGCCCGACAGGTGCCCCGTCTTGGCGTGGCGGCGGGGTTTGAGGTTCGGGAAGGCGTCGAGGACGCGATCGATGCTCCACTCGCCCGTCCGGCCGCAACTCTTTCCGAGAAGCAGGTTCTCTTCCACGGTCATCTGCGAAAACAGCCGGCGGCCCTCCGGCACGAGGGCAATGCCCTTGGCGATCCGTTTGTGGGAAGGCACGGAGGCCAGGTCTTCATCGTTGAGAAGAACGCGCCCGGCAGACGGAAGGTGGGCGCCGGCGATCGATCGGAGCAACGTCGTCTTGCCCGCGCCGTTGGCGCCGACCAGCGCCAGCACCTCGCCCTTGGCGATATCGAAACTGACCCCGCGCACCGCCTGGAGCAGGCCGTGGCGGACGTCGAGGTCGCGGATGGAAAGGAGGCTCATGCCGGCGTCCCTCCGAGATAGGCTTTGACCACCTCGGCATTGCTCATGACCGCTTTCGGCTCGCCATCGGCAATGATCCTGCCGGCGTCCATGCAGATCAGCCGTTCCGTCACCTGCAGCAAGATATGAACGATATGCTCGATCCAGACGATGCCGATGCCGCGGCGGCGCAATTCGAGGATGGTTTCCACGAGCTCGCTCGCTTCGCCATCGGTCAGGCCGCCGCCGATCTCGTCGAGCAGCAGCAGCCGCGGCTGCGTGGCGAGCGCACGCGCAAGCTCCAGGCGTTTGCGATCGAGAAGGCCGAGCGTGTCGGCCGGACGGTTGGCGACGCCAAGCATGCCGCAGAGCGAAAGCGAATCCACCACACGCTGATAGGCTTCGTCGCGGCTTGCGGCATGGCCGTGCGATGCGGCGACGAAGACATTTTCGAAGGTCGTCATGCCGCTGAAGGGTTTGGGCACCTGATGGGTCCGCACCAGCCCGGACCGGCAGCGCTCCGCCGCCGTCCGGCCCGTGACGTCGGCGCCGTCGAAGGTGATGGTTCCAGCACTTGGCGGGAAGGCGCCGGCGAGCACGGAGAGCAGCGTCGTCTTGCCGGCGCCGTTCGGCCCGACGATGCCGACCGCATCGCCATCGCCCATGGAAAAGTCCAGGTTCTCCAGGACGACGAGGGCGCCGAACTGCTTGTGGATGCCTTTGGCCGAAAGAAAGGCTCCTCCCGGCCGATTTTGAGCTAGCTGCTGCACCGTGCGTTACCCGTTATAAGCGATGAGCTTGGCGCCGACCGGGACGTTGGGATCGGTGGCGTTTTCGGTGACGACATAGTCGAGCGCGAATTTCGAGCCTTCCGGCGCCTTCACCCATTGCGTGCCGATGATTGGCCCGGGCGAGACATTGGCGACCGGGCCGCTGGTGAAATCGACCTTGCCGGCGATCGTGGTGGTTTTCAGCGTGGCAATCGCCTTGGCGACGGCTTCCTTGCTCTTGACGTCGCTGCTCGCTTTCAGCGCATCGAAGCCGGCATCGAGAAGCGCCAGGCTGGCGCCGAGCTGCTGCGTCCACTGTTTGCCGCTCGCCGTTTCGTAGCCGTCTGCGAGTTCGGCTCCCGACACGCCGGTCAGCGTGGATTTGTAAGGGAAGGCCTTGTGCCAGTAGGCGGCGCTGCCGATGTTCATGCCGAGATCGCCGAGCGCCTCGATGTCGGAGGGAAACAGGCCCGTCTTGGCGACCTGGCAGATCTTGATCTGCTGGGTGAGGCCCTGCTGGGCGGCCTGGCGCCAGAAGGCGGCGAAATCGGGCGGGATCGGGAAGGAGTTGAAGATCTCCACGCCCTCCTGCCGGAAGAGAGCGATCTGCGCGGTAAAATCGGTCGTTCCGGTTTCATAGGCGCCGGGATCGACGATGGTGAAGCCGGCCTTGGCAAGGGCGGGCGCCAGATGGGCGCGGATCGCGTTGCCATCGGCGTCGTTCGGATACATGACACCGACCTTCTTGTTGGTCTCGATCAGGTTCCACTGCGAAACATAGGCTTTGTGGAATTCTTCGACGCCGAAGCCGAAATGATAGGTCCATTTGAACGGGGAGGGCGCCCCCGGCTTGGCGCCACGGCCGAAATACCAGGCTTCCCAGGGCATGACCGTGGAGAGGCAGGGAACGCCGGCCGCCTCGCAGGCGTCGGCCACCGGGTTGATGGTTTCAGGCGTCGAGACGGCGAGCATCAGGTCGATCGCCTGGTTATTGATCAGCTCCTTCGCGAGCTGGCCGGCGCGCGACGGATCGGACTGGGTGTCCTGGTCGAGAATCTCCACCTTCCAGGTCTTGCCGCCGGCTTGCAGGCCGTTCGCCAACGCCTTGCGTGCGAGGTCCAGCACATAGCCGTCCGTCTCGCCGAAGCCGCCGAGCGGGCCAGTGCGCGGGCTGATGAAGCCGACCTTCAGCGTATCGCCGTCAGCGAAAGCCGTGCGGCCGGACAGCGCCAGTGCCGCGCTGCCTGCCGCGGCCGATGCGATGAAAGAGCGGCGGGTCAGTGTCGCCGCGTTGAGTTTTCCGTTCATGAAATCATTCCTCCCTCTCGATGCGGGCCTCCCGCCCGTTTCGCTGTTCATTCCGGCCGACCTGTGGTTCAGATCGGGTATTGCCGTTTTCCCGATGCCATGGTGACCCATCTGAGCTCGGTGAATTCGTCGATCGCCGCCTTGCCGCCGAAGCGGCCGTAGCCGCTCGATTTGACGCCGCCGAACGGCATTTGCGGCTCGTCGGAAACCGTGGCTTCGTTGATGTGGCAGATGCCGGATTCGAGCCGCATGGCGACGGCGAGCGCTGCATTGACATCGGCGCTGAAAACCGCCGCCGAAAGCCCATATTCGTTGTCGTTGGCAACCGTCACGGCCTCGTCGACGCTACCGACCCGGATGATCGCCGCGACCGGCCCGAAGCTCTCCTCGCGGTAGATGCGCATGGCCGGCGTCACGTGATCGATGACGGTCGCATCCATCAGCGTGCCGTGCGCCTCGCCGCCGCAGACGAGGACCGCGCCCTTCTGCAGGGCATCGTCGATCAGCGACCTGACGCGGCGCACGGCCTCTGCATTGATCAGCGTGCCGAGCGGCGTATTGCCTTCCCCGGGGTGGCCTGCGACGAGGGTGGCAGCTTTCATCCCGAACTTGCCGACGAAATGGTCGGCGATCTCATCCAGCAGGATGATGCGCTCCGTCGACATGCAGATCTGGCCCTGGTTCATGAAGGCGCCGAAGGCGGCGGCACTGACCGCCTCGTCGATATCGGCGTCGGCAAGCACGATGAACGGCGCCTTGCCGCCGAGTTCGAGCAGGCAGTGCTTCAGATGCCTTGCCGAGGATTCGGCGATGATCCTGCCGACACGGGTGGAGCCGGTGAAATTGATGCGGCGCACGGCCGGATGGGCGATCAAGGCATCGACGACGACGGCGGCATCGCCTGGCGCATTTGAGACGACATTGACGACGCCGCGCGGAAAACCGGCATCGCGCAGGATGTCGCCGATCAGGCCATGGGTCTTCGGGCAGAGTTCGGAGGCCTTGAGCACGACGGTGTTGCCGCAGGCCAGCGGCATGGCGACGGCGCGGGTGCCGAGAATAATCGGCGCATTCCAGGGGGCGATGCCGACGCAGACACCGGCCGGCTGGCGCACGGCCATGGCGAGGCTGCCAGGAATGCCCGACGGAATGAGTTCGCCCGAGATTTGCGTGGTCATCGCTGCCGCCTCGCGAAGAATTTCGACGCCGAGCCCGCAATTGATCGCCGCCCATTGCGTGGTGGCGCCGGTTTCGCCGGTCATGGCGGCAATAAGCTCCGGCGTGCGGGCCTCCAGGAGATCGGCTGCGGCATTCAGCAGCCGGCGCCGTTCGCCGGGGCCTGTCTGCGACCAATCGGGAAAGGCGGCAGCGGCCGCATTGGCGGCCCGCGTCATGTCGGCGACGGATCCCGCCGAGGCGACCGTTGCGACATCGCCGGTCAGCGGATCGATGCGTTCGAAGGTCGCCCCTTGGGAAGCCTCCATCGCCTCGTTGTTGATCATCAGCTTTGCCGAAAACACCGTTTCACCCCGCATTGTTGCCAAGGGAGAAGACGCGCGGACGCATCAGCCCGAAGGCTGTCTCAGCGTTGCCGCGTCTATCGGAATGCCTCCTCCCAAAGGCTGATGACGGTGAGGTTACGCCGATCATTTACGGATGGAATGCGATTTATTGGGTTAATATTGTAATTATCCGGCGATTGCGGCAATGTTTGAGACGAGCGGAGGAGAAGCATTGGCGACGGACGGCGGCATTCATCACTATGCCAGGGGCGAATGGCATGCACCGTCGCTGTCGCATCGGCGCCTCCGTCTTCAAAAGGGACTCTATGCCGATTTCTATCATTTCCTGCTGCTTAGTGAGGGGCGAGCCGAGCTTCATTTCGACAGTGGCGAAGATCGGATATTGCAGGGGCCGCTGCTTGCCTTCTTGCCGCCGCAGGCGCGTTGCGACCTGTCGATTTCTGCTGGAACCGCCGCCCATCTCGTCGGAGCCTCGGCGCAAGTCATGGTCGATGCGATCGGCGACAAGGTGGAATCCTATTCGCTGCGCATCTTCACCGAACAGCGCAAGCTGGTCGAGGCGACGGACCCCTTGCTGGTGGCCGAAATCAGTCCATTAATTTCGGGCTTCGTGCGGGAACTCGCCGATCCCTCCCGCTCTTCCTGGATGGTGGCTTCGGCCTATATGCGCCTGATCCTGATGACGCTATGGCGCGGTTCCGGCGGCGAGAGAAGCGAGCCGCGCGGGCAGGGCGAAACCGGATCGATCCTGCAGCGATATCGGCAACTGGTCGAGGCCGGTTTCCGCCGGCATCGGCCGATCAGCGATTATGCCGCAGAACTGGGCGTCACCGCCGACCGGCTTCATGCGATCTGCCAGAGGGCGCTCGGCCGCTCGCCGATCCAGCTACTGCATGAGCGCGTGGTACAGGAGGCAAAGCTCAGATTGGAGCGCTCGGCCCGCAATATCCAGGAAATCTCCGACAGCCTCGGCTTTCGCGACCCGACCTATTTCAGTCATTTCTTCAAACGCAAGACCGGCCTTTCCCCTGCCGGCTACCGCGACATCGCCCGCGCGTCCGCCGGCTCGGAAAACAGCATGCTGTCCTCGGGTTATGCGGATTGGCCTTAGGCTCGGGCTCGTTGGTCAAAGCCCGAGTTTGCCGGTCTTGGATCGCAAATCACATTGATAGGGAAGCCCCAACAGACGTAGGACTGCAATGCGCCAAGAATAACCGTCACAACGGATCGGGTGAACGACCGCTTTGGGGCCGGTGGCCGACCGTCCACTGCTGGAACCCCCAAAACGAAAAAGCGGGCATCGGAGTTCTTGCCGCCGAGGTCTGAGATCGGCCCTTTGCTGCCGTTCAAGGTCGATCCGAGGACGCGCGGTATATACTAGAATGCGGTCGAAGGCGGAATGCGACAGATGACCTGCGAGGGCGGTGTGATCGAACCAGAGTTCGCGCGACCGTGTGCCGACGTTGTGCTCTTGGAAGGGAGACGAGGACGATGCCGACACCAGAGCGGCCCAGCCTAATAGTTCGACAGAAATCCCCTGAAAATATCGAGTTTCCGTTTGCGTCGCTCTCCGATCGGGTGATCCCAACCGAGCTGTTCTTCGTGCGAAACCAATTCCCGCCGCCGGACCTCGATGCGCGAGACTGGAGATTGCGCGTTGGCGGGGCGGTGGAGCGGCCGATCGGACTTGACCTCGACAGCACCAAGGCGATGCGGAGCACGACTTTCCCCGCCGTCCGCCTAATCCAAGTGTGCCGAATGCTAAACTTGATCAAGTGTGCTCGTTGGCTGGGCACGCCCCAGGTAGAGCGTCTTCTCACCGCATAGAAGGCCGTGATAAAGAGGCCTCATGGGCATTAGGAACTATCTGATCGAAGGCGGCTCGGGGACTGGAAAGACGTCTGTCGCTACCGAACTGGAGCGGCGGGGCTACCATGTTGTCCATGGTGACCGTGTATTGGCCTATGTCGGCGACCCCGAGACAGGCCGGGCGCTCGCAGGGCCACCCGAAGGGGTAGACCGTATCGCCTGGGGATACGCTCACTGGATCTGGCCTGTCGATAAGGTCCGAGCCATTGCTGCCGACACCACCCATACTGCCACGTTCTTTTGTGGCGGTTCGCGCAATTTCCACAAATTTCTGGACCTGTTCGATAAGATTTTCGTGCTCGACATCGATGTCGAGACGTTGAACCGACGGCTGGATGGGCGCCCGAACGAGCCGGGCTTCGAGCCGGCCGAGCGGGCCCTGGTGCTCCGCTACCATCGTAGCCGGGAGCATCTTCCGGCTGGCAATAATATCGACACGGCGAATGCCATCCGAAGTGTCGTCGACGATATCCTCGCTCAACTTACCTGAAGCCCGGCAGGTTTGTGATCGGGAGCAACTGACTATTGCGAGAAAGACGCTGGCTGCCGTGCGGCTCACTGGCGGCGTTGTCGGTTTCATAGCCGACCGGCCGTCCTGAGAATGACAAACCGGGCGTCCTGACGGCCGTCTTGAGGGCGCGAAGCTGCCGAAGCACTTCTGCAGCTGTCGGCCTGCGCCAGACGATTTTGTCGCCGCCGCGGTGCATGCCCTCGGATCACCGGTCTACCGACTGAATATTAGAGAAGCTTGCGCTTCTTGCGCGAGCAGGTTATGCACTGAACTATATGGTTCAGTATTTAGGTTCTCCCCTCGATCTCTCGTTTGCGGCGTTGTCCGATGCGACCCGCCGCGGGATCATCGATCAGCTGGGGCGAGGGGACGCGTCGATCACCAGTCTGGCGGATCAGTTCCAGATGACGCTGACCGGCATGAAGAAGCACGTCCAGGTTCTCGAGCGAGCGGGGCTCGTCGTCACGCAGAAGGTCGGACGGGTGAGAACCTGCAAGCTTGGGAAACGCGGCCTCAACGCGGAAGCCGAGTGGATCGAGGCGCATCGCAAGCTCTTCGAGGCCCGCTTCGAAGCATTGGACGAAATCATCAGCGAAATGAAACAGGAGGGAAGCGATGACTGAGCAAGTTAACAGTGCAGATAGTGCGCAGAACCGCACGTCAGTCGAGCGCAGAGGAGATCGCGAACTCTTGGTAACGCGAATATTCAATGCGCCGCCGAGCACGGTTTACAAGGCGTGGAGCCGGCCCGAGCTGTTCCAGCGCTGGTGGGTGCCAAAATCGGTATCCGGTGTTTCGCTCGTGTCGTGTGATATGGACGTCCGTACCGGCGGCAAATATCGGCTGGAATTCGGCGCCGACGGTTCGGACACCATGGCCTTCTACGGCAAGTATCTCGAGGTCGTGCCGAACGAACGCATCGTCTGGACCAACGACGAGGGCGAAGAAGGTGCGATCACGACCGTGACCTTCGATGACCAAGGCGGGAGGACACTATTGAAATTCCACGAAATTTATCCGTCCAAGGAGGCGCTTGAGGAAGCACTGCAGGGCTCGGCGGCCGCATTGTCGGAGCAGTTGGAGCAGCTCGACGAATTGCTTTCCAGCATAGGCGAGTAGCGCGGGTCGGGAAATTCGCCTCAAGGGACGTCTGGTCTCGGGAAGCGGCTCCACCGGCCTTTCTCACCGTCTTGAGGGCCCGAAGCAGCCGTTGAACTAACTGATATTTGATGATTGCTTCCGGCCGTTAGCGGAAACTGCTGAAGTTGACTTGACCTCGAAGAGCAGGCCAACCTCACGACAGGGCGAAGATTTTGACCTCCCGCCCGATGCCCTGAAGTTCCGCCATTCGCGAGGCGGAGCTTATGCTGCTGTCGCGCAGGATCTCCGAAACCTTGATATCGCCGACGATCGCCTCCGTCGTCATGATCACATTGGGATCGGCAAGGCCCTGGACGCGAGAGGCGATATTAACGGTCTGGCCGAAATAATCCTGCCGGTCGTTCAGGTTGACTGCGAGGCATGGCCCCTCATGGATGCCGATCTTCAGGAGAAGATCGTCGCTGCCGTGTTCGGCATTCAACCGAAGCATCGCCTCCCGCATGCGGAGCGCGGCCGCAACGGCGCGGTCCGGGCTCGGGAAGGTCGCCATCACGGCGTCGCCGATGGTCTTGACGACAGCTCCCGCCTCGGTGGCTACGATCTCGTGAAGAACGCGGAAATGCGCCCGCACCAGATCGAAAGCGGCAAGATCTCCGACGCGCTCGTAAAGTGCTGTCGAGCCCCGCAAGTCGGTGAAGAGGAAAGTCAGGCTGGTGATCTTTAGGCGCTGGTCGACGTCTAGCGTGTCGGTCCTGTAGATGTCGCGGAAGCTCTGGTTGGTCAGCAGGCGCTTGGCCGTCAAAAAAGGCCGCCGGCGGCCTAGAAGATCATGCAGCTCATCTCCCGCTATGCAGACATTCGGCACCACGCGGCGATCGGTGTGGTTCTCGAGGGCGAGCCGCAGCAAGCCCGGGCGCAGCGTTACGGTTTCGTTCAGCGCATGCCCCCGGCTGATGACCATGGAGAGGTTTTGGCGTTCACCGGTGGGCTCGCCCTGCACATCGATGAACTGCGCCGAGTGCGTGACCGCATCGAAGATGATGACGAATTGCGAAGGCAGCTGCAGCGAGACGAAAGCCTTCTCGCCCGGCGCCAGCTCTATCATCTCCAGCAGGATGCGTTGAAACTTCGCTTCCAGATCCTCCGGCAGGTCGACGCCGGAGGAGAAGAAGATCTGGCGGTAATATTCGAGCGGAGGCAATCGGTCGGGATCATGGGCAGCGATCCTGCGCACACGCGGACTGACGGTGAACGTTACCTCGACCATCTCGTCGAGGGTCGGTTCGTAACCGGCGGCGCACAGCGCGCAATGATAAGTGTCCTGGACGACGCCTTTCAGGGTTGCGCCGCTGTCGAGAACGCCGCCGCATCCCGGGCAAAGCACATTCCAGGTCATTTCGAACGCGCCTATGCGGGCAGCATGGAGCAGCGCTGCGATCGTTCTCTCTTCATCGAGATGATGTTTTTCGGCGAAGGCCAGCGCATTGATGCGATTGAGATCGCGATCCGAGCCATGCTTGACGACGTTTTCGATGCACTCGACCGTCTGCGGGTCAGCCGCCTGCCGCAGGGTGGCAAAAAGCACGTCCATTTCACTCATGAGACAAGTCTCCGTGTGCAGAACCCACGGCGGACGACGCCTGGACAGGGATCATAACACGGGACTTTCCCAATAGAAATCTATAGGCTTGGATGCCGCGTGCTTCCGAAGCGGAAGCGGGGTCAGTGCCCCTTATAGATCCGCTTCAGCGCCGCCAGCAGCCCATCCAATTCATCAGGCGAAAACAGGTCGATGAAACGCTGTTCATGCGTGTCGATCAGCTTGCGCGCCCGCGCGAGCATCGCACGTCCGGCCTTCGTCAGATGCAGTTCCTGGCGCCGGCGGTCGGCCGCGGAAGGATGGCGCTCGATGAAATCGCGGGCTGCCAGCCGGTTGACGAGGGCCATCATCGTTGCGCGGTCGGTGCCGAGCGTATTGGCAAGGTCGATTTGCGATGCGCCCGGATTGCCCGCGGTGAGTTCCATCACCGCGAGTTGCTTCTGCGTCAGCCCAAGCTCCTCCATGGTTTCGGCGAAGTCGCGATAGATCGCCACATGCGCCATGCGCAGGTGAAAACCTAAGAGATCGCCGAGCCGGCCGACGTCGAGCGGCGGCGTTGCGGAAGCCTCCTCGGCCTCAAGTTCGTCCTGCGGTGGTTTTGCGGCCATCATTCGTCTCGCTTCGTTCAGGCGCCATAACCATCAAAATCAGCGGGTTAGTCAATATCTCCGTGTTTGCGGCATCAGGGAAATTTCCCGCGCCGCCTTCGGAGGCCGGATTTGTCAAAACCAGCCTCTTGCATCTGGCCGGAAAAAGATATTAGTATGTGTTGCATACAAATTTGATGCCTGTGGCGGAGGAGCGGCGGGCATGGGGAGGAGAAAATGGCGCATTCCTTTTCCGGGATGGCATCGTCGGCGGATTGCGGGCTGGTGACGGATGATCCGATCCTGTACCGCGCCCGCGTCGCGGGAGATGCTCAGGCTCTGTCCGAGATCGCCACCGGCCGGCAGCTGACCTATGCCGAACTCGATGCGCGCATCGCCCGTTGCGCCGGCCTTTTGAGCGCGATGCTCGGGGTAGGGCGGGATGGAGCGCGTGTCGCCATGCTGGCGCGCAACTCGATCGACTCGATCGTGCTTGCCTTTGCCTGCCAGCGCGCCGGCGCCATCTACGTCCCGCTCAACTGGCGCCTCAGCGCCGCCGAGCTTCGGCCGATTCTTGCCGATTGCGCGCCGGCACTTCTGGTCCATGACGAAGAGTTTTCGGCGGCGGTGGAAAGCCTTGCCGAGGTCGATCCCGAGATGATGGTGATCTGGACGGGAAGTGACCCGGGCGGGCTTGCCGCCCGGATCGAGGCGAGCCTCGCGGTGAAGCCCGTGCCCGTCGATGCGGATCAGCCTTGCGTCCTTCTCTATACGTCAGGCACGACGGGACATCCGAAGGGCGTCGTCATTACCCGCCGCAACGCCTTCTTCGCCGCTATCAATTTTTCCTTCGTTGGCGAGATCGGGCCAGGATCCGTCGCGCTCTGCGACCTGCCGTTCTTCCATACGATCGGCTTGATCGCCGTGGCGCGCACCACATTGATGCTGGGCGGTACGCTCGTCATCTCGGACAGGTTCACGCCGGCGCGCACACTAGCAGCCCTTGCCGACCGGCAGCGCGCCATCACCCATTATTTCGCCGTGCCACAGATCGCGCTCGCCTTGCGTGGCGATCCCGCCTATAGCGCCGCGGCTCTTTCCGGCCTGCATGCGCTCTTTGTCGGCGGCGCGCCGCTGACGCAGGCCTTGATCGAGAGCTATCTCGGCGACGGCGTGGCGCTGGTCAACGGCTACGGCATGAGTGAGGCCGGAACGGTGCTGCACGTGCCGATCGACCGGCGCGCAGTACGGGACAATCCCGGCAGCGTCGGTCTGCCGGCACCGCTGCTCGACATCCGCATCGTCGGTGAGGATGGCCGCGACGTCGGGGAAGGTGAGATTGGCGAACTCTGGCTGCGCGGCCCCGCGGTGACGCCCGGTTACTGGAACAAGCCCGAGGAAACCGCTGCCGCCTTCGCCGACGGCTGGTACCGCACCGGCGATCTCGGCCGGCGCGAGGTAAACGGCTTCTATCGCATCGTCGACCGGCTGAAGGACATGTATATCAGCGGCGGCGAAAATGTTTACCCCGCCGAGGTCGAGGCCGCGCTCGCAGGCCATCCCGATATTCTCGACGTGGCGGTCCTCGGCATTCCCGACATCAAATGGGGCGAATGCGGCATTGCCTATATCGTGTTGCGGCCCGGTGCTGCGGTAACGGGTGAGGCGATTGCCGGCCATTGCGCCGCAAGGCTCGCCGCCTTCAAGCGTCCGGCGCGCATCCTCTTCGTCGAGACCATTCCTCGCACCGCCTCCGGCAAGGTGCAGAAGCATGTTCTGCGCCAGCTGCATTCCGACGAAACCCTTCAACGACAGGCCTGATTAAGCGGCCCCGGCATTCATGCCGAAACCAATGGAGTAGACCCATGACTGATATGAAATCGCCGGTTCTGGTAGAATTCGACAATGGCATTGCTTTCGTGACCCTCAACCGTCCTGAAAAGCGCAATGCGATGAACCCGGCTCTGAACGCCCGGATGATGGACGTGCTCGATGAACTCGAGGGCGACGAGCGCTGCGGGGTCCTCGTCCTGCGCGGCGCCGGCGAGTCCTGGTCCGCCGGCATGGATCTGAAGGAATATTTCCGCGACAATGACGACAAACCGCGGGATGCGACGCTGAAGGCGCGGCGCCAATCCGGCGGCTGGTGGGGCCGGTTGATGTATTTCGAAAAGCCGACGATCGCCATGGTCAACGGCTGGTGCTTCGGCGGCGCCTTTACACCGCTGGTTTCCTGCGATCTCGCCATTGCCGCCGAGGAGGCGAATTTCGGCCTTTCCGAAATCAATTGGGGCATCCTGCCGGGTGGCAACGTCACCCGCGCGGTTGCCGAGGTGATGCGCCATCGCGACGCGCTCTACTACATCATGACCGGCGAGTTGTTCGGTGGACGCAAGGCCGCCGAAATGGGCCTCGTCAACGAGGCCGTGCCGCTCGCCGAGCTTGAAACCCGGGTCCGCAAGATCTGCGCCAGCCTGCTCGAAAAGAACCCGGTGACGCTGAAGGCGGCCAAGGACACTTATAAGCGCGTGCGCAACCTGCCCTGGGATCTCGCCGACGACTACATCTACGCCAAGCTGGAGCAGATGCTGTTTCTCGACAAGACCAAGGGACGCGACGAGGGGCTGAAACAGTTCCTTGACGACAAGACCTATCAGCCGGGGCTCGGCGCCTATAAGCGCGGCCGCTGACGGAGGCGAGGCGTACCGGGCCGTTTCGTGGGGCAATCATCGGGAAGAGGATACCATGAAGATTCATGCCGCAGTGGCGCGTGCGCCGCATAAGCCGTTTTCGCTGGAAAGCCTCGATCTGGAGGAGCCGCGCGAGGGGGAAATCCTGGTTCGCGTCGTCGCGACCGGGGTTTGCCACACCGATATCGTCATGCGCGACCAGCACCTGCCGGTGCCGCAGCCGGTCGTGCTCGGTCATGAAGGTGCTGGAATCGTCGAGCGTGTCGGGCCGGGCGTTGCCAAGGTGGTCCCAGGCGATCATGTCGTCATGACCTTCAATTCCTGCGGCCATTGCCCGAGCTGCAACGATCACGAAGAGACCTATTGCCACGAATTCTTCCCGCGCAATTTCTTCGGTTCGCGCGCCGATGGTTCGAGCGGGCTCTCCTACAGGGGGGAGCGGGTGAACGGCAATATTTTCGGGCAATCCTCTTTCGCCAGCCACGCGCTCTGCCATGAGCGCAATACCGTCAAAGTGCCTGAAGATGCGGATCTGGCGCTGCTCGGGCCGCTCGCCTGCGGCATCCAGACCGGCGCCGGCGCGGTCATGAATGCGCTGAAGGTTGAACCCGGAAAAGTGCTCGCGGTTTTCGGCCTGGGTTCGGTCGGCCTAGCCGCCGTGATGGCGGCGCGGATCGTCGGCGCCTCCAGGATCATCGCCGTCGACGTCAACGAGGCGAGGCTGGCGCTTGCCGCCGAGCTCGGCGCGACCGATATCGTCAACGGCAAGGCGAACGATGCCGTTGCCGCGATCATGGCGCTGACTGGCGCCGGTGTCGATTATGCGATCGATGCTTCCGGCGTGCCTGCCGTCATCGATCAATGCGTGCGGGTGCTGGCGCCGCGCGGCACCTGCGGCATCGTCGGCGCCTCGCCGCACGGCGCGACGCTGACACTCGACCTCACCCATATCCTCTCCGGTGGACGCCGGGTGCGCGGCATCGTCGAGGGTGATTCCAATCCAGACGTGCTGATCCCTCTGCTGATCGAGCTCCACAGGCAGGGCCGCTTCCCCTTCGACAGGCTGGTCACCTTCTATGATTTCGCCGACCTCAACCGGGCGGTGGAGGATGCGGAAAAGGGCATCGTGCTGAAACCGGTCGTGCGTCAGCCGGCCGTCTGACATCGTTCAAGGGAGGAAAGAATGAACACCGTCGCCCCAATCGCTACCGATACCAGTCCCGACGCCATGAAGGCGCTGCTTGCCCGGCAAAGGGCATCCTTCCTGAAAGAAGGGCCGCCTGATATCGACACCCGCATCGATCGCATCGACCGCGTCGTCGCCCTTCTTGTCGACAACAAGGACGCGATTGCCGCGGCTCTCTCGGATGATTTCGGCAGCCGCAGTGTCGAGGCAAGCCTGCTGCTCGACGTTTTTACCTGCGTCGGTTCGCTCAAATATGCCAAGGCACATCTGGCCGAATGGCTGAAGCCGGAAGAGCACGAGGCATTGTTCCCGGATGCCGTCGCCAAAGTGGTCTATCAGCCGAAGGGCGTGGTCGGGATCCTCAGCCCCTGGAATTTTCCCTATCAGCTCGCCCTCGCGCCGCTTGCCGGCATTCTCGCCGCCGGCAATCGCGCCATGATCAAACCGTCGGAGGTGACGCCGGCTTCGTCAGCGCTGATGGCGGAACTCGTCGCCCGCGCTTTCGACGACTCGGAAATCGCCGTCGTTCAGGGTGGACCGGCGACCGGTACCGCCTTTACATCACTTGCCTTCGACCATCTGATCTTCACCGGCGGCACCGCAATCGCCCATCACGTCATGCGTGCGGCGGCGGAAAACCTGACGCCGCTCACACTTGAACTCGGCGGCAAATCGCCGGTGGTCGTTGGGCGCTCGGCCGATCTGGCGGATGCGGCCCGCCGCGTCATGACCGTCAAGACGCTGAATGCCGGCCAGATCTGCCTGGCGCCGGACCATGTCTATGTGCCGGAGGAAAGCGTCGAAGCCTTTGCCGAGCACGCGATGGCGGCGGTCGCCGCAATGTATTCGACGCTGAAGGAAAATCCGGATTACACTTCTATGGTCAATGCCCGCCATCACGCCCGCGTCCAGGGCCTGGTCGACGACGCCAGAGCCAAGGGCGCCCGTATCGTCGAGATCAACCCGGCGGCGGAGAATTTCTCGCAGCAACCGGCACACCGCATACCGCCGACACTCATTCTGGATCCGAGCGAGGATATGCGCGTGCTGCAAGAGGAAATCTTCGGGCCGGTGCTGCCGGTTCTTCCCTATCGCGATATCGCCGACGTCATCGATCGGATCAACGCCCGGCCGCGCCCGCTCGCTCTCTATTATTTCAGCCAGGATGGTGAAGAGGAGGCCCGCGTTCTCGACAATACGACGTCCGGCGGCGTGACGGTCAACGACTGCATGAGCCACGTCACGGCCGAAGGCCTGCCCTTCGGCGGTGTCGGCCATTCCGGCCTGGGCGCCTATCACGGCAAATTCGGCTTCCTCGCCTTCTCGCATCCACGCGCCGTCTATCACCAGAGCAAAATGGTGGAAGCGGAATATATGATGCGGCCGCCCTTTGGCGAGGCGATGCGCGGCTTTCTGGCCGGGGCGATCTGCAAGTAACGGAGGACAAGCCCGGCGGCCTACGCCGGGCTTCCTCGTCCGGACGCAGACGGCCGGGAATTTCCACTGCAACTCCAGGAACATGCGCGCCTTTTGATCGCGTAATAATAGTCCGATTGCGCAGGCTTATCCGAATTACGCAGTATTGTGCCATCACCAGGCATGTCCAGCCGAAGCGAACGGCATTTGTTAAACATGCCTTATAACAGGCGTGCCTGGTCGATACTCCATGCCGCTCCATAAGATCGGTTTAACCAAGCTCAAACCAGTTTCGCCTATGATGAGTTCGTTACATGTCGTGGAAGGTGGATACAGCGCGGTGAATGGCAATTGGACGCAATTCGGTGGCAACCTTTCCTTCGTGTGCCTGGCAATTTCGCTCTGGGCGCTTTTTTCGATTGAGTTTCAGCGCCGGTCCTTCAGGCAGGAAAAAGTCGCCTTCGGGATCATAGCCGGCGGCGCCTCCATCGGATCCATATTGCTGGCCGTTGAATTCCACCCCGGCATCTATATCGACCTGCGTTTTTCGCCGCTTGCATTGGCCGGCATGTTCGGGGGGCCGATCGCGGCGGCCTTTGCCGCGGCGTTGGCGATGGCCTTTCGTTTTGTCGTCGGCGGCACAGCGATGGTCGACGGGATTATCACCATGGCCATCGCCACCGGCATTGGCTTGGCCGGTCATTTCTGGACCCGCAAGAGATCGCCGGAGCTTAAGGACGTTGCGCTGCTAAGCCTTGCCCTTGGCGTTGCATTGGTCCTGTCGATGGCCCTGCTTCCCACCTTGGTGAATGCCCATGTGCTCGCCGGCGTCGGTTTCCCCCTGACGGCATTGAATTGTCTCGCGACTGTTCTGGGTGGTTTCGTTCTGCTGAAGACACAGCAATGGGAGCTGGAGCGAAGCATATTGGTGACCGCATTTTCGCAGTCGCCCGATTATCTCTATGTGAAGGATCGAAACAGCAGGTTCATCACCGTCAATGAAAACATGACCCGCCTCTTCCGCTTCCGGACCACGGCGGAGATGATCGGATTGTCGGATTTCAATCTGATGTCGCGGCCGCTCGCCGAGGAATTATATTATCTCGAGCAGCAGGTCATAGACACCGGGGTGCCGCTGATCGATTCCACCGAGCATATCGAAGGCAGATTCCTGCTCGCCTCCAAAGTGCCGCTGCGGGACAAGCAGGGGCGGGTGATCGGCCTTGCGGGCGTCACGCGCGATGTTACCGAGCGCACCGCCCTGGAGCGGGAATTGCGCGAAAGCAAGAACCTGCTCTCGCATGCGATGGCCGGTATGTCCGATGGCATCGCCATGTATGACAGCAAGGGCTTTATCCTTTTTTGCAACGAGCAGTATCGCAATGCGTTCCCGCTCTCCGGAGAGGCCCGCGTGGTCGGCGCTCATATCAGTGACATCCTGCGTCGTGTCGTCGAAACCGGCGAGCGGCCTGGTATTCCCGATGATGTGGACGGGTGGATCAAGGCTGCCACCGCCTCGCTGCACAGCAACAAGGATGAAGAGGTTCAGCTTCATAACGGCGACTGGCGCAGCATCCGGACAAGGCTTGCGGAAGACGGCACGGCGATGGCGGTCGTCTCCGACATTACGGCGACGAAACAGGCGGAAATCGCACTCAGGCTGTCGGCGGAGCAGCTGAAGAGCCTTGCTGAAACCGACGGCCTCACTGGCATGGTCAACCGCCGCGCCTTCGACGAAGCTTTCGCTCGCGAGACTGCGGGTAGCGCCAGGAGAAACACGCCGTTCAGCCTGCTGATGGTCGATATCGACCGCTTCAAGGCCTATAATGACACCTATGGTCATCCTGCCGGAGACCAATGCCTGCGGGTCGTCAGCAAGTGTCTGCGCCAATCCGTCAGTCGGCCGGCAGACATTGTCGCCCGTTACGGCGGCGAGGAGTTCGTAGTGTTCCTGCCCGACACCAGCGCCAAAGGCGCAATGATCGTCGCCGAGCAATTCGCGCGGCGCCTGGCCCAGGAGAATATCGCCCATTCCGGCAGCGAATTCGGCCGGGTGACGGCAAGCATCGGCATCTCCTGTGCGACCGGAGCCGTTCTGCGGACCAACCCGAACCGCCTGCTGACCGAGGCCGACGCGGCGCTCTATGACGCCAAGACACAGGGTCGCAATCGCATTCTGGCCCATTCGCCCAACGGCGAACGGCATGCGATGAAGGAAGCCGGTTAAATCGAGATCTTTCTTCGATAGGTTTTTTCTATCAAACCATCGCGCCTGCCGCCTTGATGTTTTTCGCGCTTGGACAATAAGGGCGCATGGACTCAAAATTCATTGGTAAGAAATCGGCGGCCGCCGGCGGCTGGGGCGCTTTGAAGAGCTGCGGCAAGCAATTGCTGCAAAGCGGCATGCCCATCTCGGGTGCGCGCACCATGCTGAAGGCGAACCAGCCTGATGGTTTCGATTGCCCGGGCTGCGCCTGGGGCGATCCGGAACACGGATCGTCGTTCGAGTTCTGCGAAAACGGCGTGAAGGCGGTGGCCTGGGAGGCGACGGAGAAGCGGGCAACGCCCGCCTTCTTCGCCAAGAATACGGTGTCTGAGCTTCGTCGGCTGACGGATTATGAACTTGAACTCAACGGCCGCCTGACGCATCCGATGCGCTACGATGCGGCGAGCGACCGTTATCTGCCGGTTTCGTGGCAGGATGCCTTTACCGAGATCGGCGGCATCCTGAAGGGTCTCGATACCCCCAACCGGGCGGAGTTTTACACTTCGGGTCGGGCGAGCAACGAAGCCGCCTTCGTGTATCAGCTATTCGTGCGCGTCTACGGCACCAACAATTTTCCCGATTGCTCCAACATGTGCCACGAAGCAAGCGGTATCGCCATGCGCCAGGCCGTCGGCGTCGGCAAGGGCACGGTGCTTCTGGAGGATTTCGAAGAGGCCGACGCGATCTTCGTGATCGGGCAGAACCCTGGCACCAACCATCCGAGAATGCTCGGAGACTTGCGTCGTGCGGCGATCCGCGGCGCGCGCGTCGTCGTCTTCAACCCGATCCGCGAGCGCGGCCTGGAGCGCTTCTCCGATCCGCAGGACAAGATCGAGATGCTGCGCGGCGGTTCGACCGATATCGCCAGCCTTTATCTGCAGCCGCAGCTCGGCGGCGACATGGCTGCGGTGCGCGGAATGGCCAAGGCCGTGCTGGCTAGAGAAGACAGAGCGGCCGCCGCTGGCCAACCCGCCGTTCTCGATCACGCATTTCTCACGGAACACTGCGCGGATTTTCAGGCGTATCGGACAGCGGTCGAGGCGACGAGCTGGGCTGAGATCGAGGACCAGTCGGGACTGAGCCGGGAGGAGATCGAGCGGGCGGCCGATGTCTATATCAACGCCGAGCGGGTCATCTGCACCTGGGCGATGGGCGTGACGCAGCATCTGCATTCCGTCGCGACGATCCGCGAGATCGCCAATTTCATGTTCCTGCGCGGCAATATCGGCCGGCCGGGTGCCGGCCTTTGCCCGGTTCGCGGCCATTCCAACGTGCAGGGTGACCGCACCGTGGGTATCAACGAAAAGCCACCGGAGGATTTCCTCGATGCGCTGGAAAAACACTTCCGCTTCACCGTTCCTCGCGAACATGGCCACAATGTCCTTGCGGCGATCGGCGCGATGCTCGACGGCTCTGCCGAAGCCTTCATCGGACTTGGCGGCAATTTTGCCCGCGCCACGCCTGACAGTGCACTCGTTGAAAGTGCGCTGCGGCGGCTGAAGCTGACGGTGCACATCGCAACCAAACCCAATCATTCGCATCTCATGCCCGGCGAGACGGCCTTTATCCTGCCGTGCCTCGGGCGCACCGAGATGGATCTGAACGCGGCGGGCAACTCCCAACTCGTGAGCGTCGAGGATTCGATGAGCATGGTGCATGGTTCTGCCGGTATCAATCGCCCGGCCTCGCCGCATCTCCTCTCGGAAGTGGCCATCATCGCCGGCATTGCACAGGCGACGGTCGGCTCCGCCGTGGTTGACTGGGCAGAGCTCACCGACGACCACGACCGCATCCGCGATCACATCGAGGCGATCATTCCCGGTTTCGAAAACTACAATAAGCGCCTGCGCAAGCCCCGCGGTTTCCACCTGCGCAACGCAGCAAGCCATCGGGAGTGGGACACATCGGCGGGCAAAGCGTCGTTCTCGTCCGAGGCGCTTCCCGAGGAGACGGTCCATCAGCGGGCGCGAAAGGGCGAGGGACGTCGTTTCGCCCTGCAGACATTCCGGTCGCATGATCAATACAATACGACGATCTATGGTCTGGATGACCGATATCGCGGCGTCTACGGAGAGCGGCAGGTCATTTTTATTCATCCGGCCGACCTGAAGGCGATGAATGCCGAGGCCGGTGACCGCATCGACGTGGTCGGCGAGCATCATGATGGCATCGAGCGCATTGCCGGGAATTTTCGCCTGGTGCCCTATGACATTCCGAGGGGCAGCATCGCCGGTTATTATCCCGAGCTGAACGTGCTGGTGCCGCTCGGCAGCGCCGGCAAAGAAAGCGATACGCCCACCTCGAAATCGATCATGGTGTCCTTGCGCGGGCGAAACGCCGCGTGAGCAAAGAGCTATCCGACGCCGATCGATTTTTCGCCCTTGTCGCTGCGGCGCAAGCCGGGGACATCCGCCTGACATCCATGCAGGCGGGCCTCCTCGTCGCCGCCGAACTCGGGATCGCGCGCGACAGCCGCGCCTTTGCACGCAAGCTCGGGATTGCCCATTCCCTCGTTCTGCGGGAACTGAACGCTCTGGCGGCGAGGGAGGGGGTGCTTGAGATCGTCAAGCGGGATCCGAGGACGATGAGAGTGCACTACACATTGCCGCCGGCTTCCGCGTCCTAAAGCGCGTCGCGATCTTTCAGATTCGCTTGTCACGCTTTAGGTCTTTGTTTTTCCGCATGTCTTTATCGCAAAACCGCAGCACATTTTTGCGGGACATGCTTTAACCCCGGCGGCTACAAACGGCAGACGCGCTTCCGGGTGTCGGAAGGGTATTCCCCGTAGGTCGATTTGTAGACTGCGGAAAACCGGCCGAAATGAAAGAAGCCCCATTTGAGACAGATCCCTTTCATGCTCTCCTTGCTCTCGGGGTCGAGCAGCTCCTGCCGCGCCGCGCGCAAGCGAAGCGTCAACAGATAGACGGCGGGAGAGGTGCCCCTGAAGGCGCGGAAGCCGGTTTCGAGCGCCCGGCTGGAGACGCCGGCCGCCTCGGCGACCTTCGGCATGGTGATCGGCTGATCGATATTGGCCTGCATGAATTCGATCGCCTTGCGCACGTGCCGGGGAGCGATGAGCGCAGGCCCCTTGTCGAGGAAATGCGACAGCCGGTTCGGCACCATGCGCACGACAAGATCGGCCAGCGCCTGCGTCATATGCGCCATGGCGATCGGTGACTGCAGCAAGGGGCCGTTGTCGCGCATGCCGATGGCGATCGTCTCCGTCAGGTTGCCGATCGTCCGGCCGACCGGCGTCGACAGATTCAGTTCGGGCAATAGATCGAGAGAGCCGCTGAACGGCATTTCGAACGTCTGGCCGATCGTCTGCAGGATCACCGACCAGTTGATCAGCAATTCGTCGATGACATTCGACTGGCCGTACATGAGGACACTATCTGGTTCGAAATTGTTATAGAGAAGCAGTTTTCCTTCCCCCGCCTCGGCGACGCGGGACCCGTAAGCCACTCCCATGCCGCCGCTGCGCGGTACGACAATCGACAGATATTCCGCCGTATCGACTGTCGGCTCGATGTTGAACTGAAACTCCGCAGCGTGATAGCCGGTTAGAAGGACAGCGCTGTCATTTGCGGAGAAATCCAACCCCCAGTGGAAGTCCTGGGCGCGGCCGACAGGCTCGGCATCGAAGGCGCCGAAGGCCCCGCCGAGCGTTTCGACCATGTTGTCGAAGGACGAACCCCGAAACCGGAACGAGAATGGCGCAGGGCTATTGTCGGACATGCTGCTCCCATTGTTCAGTGTGGCTGCGCTGACCTGCCCTTCCCAACTGCTTGCGGATCCCGGCGCGACGCGCGATCCCTGGTGACGGATGGATGTGCGTACCTCTATCCGTCATGCCGGTCGTCATCGATCGCCGCGGATTGGGCGAGGCTTGCCTATATTCTAGCTTATCGGGGGTTGGAGCGCAGCAGGCCTTGGCCGAGCAGGTGGATCTCCGCACGGTATCGGCAGCGAGATCAGCGCCTTGCACAAGCCGATACCGGCGGAACTCGGACGTGGCAGACGTCAAACAATCCAACCTGTTGAACGCATTATCGACAGTTCCCATCCACTTAGTTTTTGCAGCTTAAGGGCCGGAACTGGCAGACATGGGAACAATAGGCAAGCCGTCACGCCGCCGGCTATCGGTGGTGAAACGATTACGCAGAGGGGCAATTTTATGGAGTGTATCCGTGAGGCCACGAAAGGCTCAACGCGGCGATCTTGCCGAGACACGCATCATCACTGAAGCTGTGGAGAATATCCCACTCAGGGATCTGCGCAGTCGCCTGCCGAAGGTTCTATAGTGGACCGCTTAATAGCCTTCGGCAGGCAGACAGGCATGCTGGCATACGCACGGGATGGGGTGCGTATGTATGACCCCTTCCATCCGTTTTGGGGGTGATGGATGAACGGGCTTGGCTTGAGGACCGCTGACCATCATGGCCTTGGTCGACAATCATCTTATTGCTCCGTGGCCATCGAGCAATTGTCGGCCGCCGATAAAGTCGGCCAAGCGGTTTTTCGCGACGCAGTCTGGACTGCTTTTGCGCAAAATGTATAAGAAGGCGCTGGCTGGAGGCGTGTTCGCGCCGCGGCTTGCGCAAGGTGGATAGAGATCTTGAAGGTCTCGTTTGGCACACAGGAGAGCTTGCTTAAGCAGCAAGCGGGAAGACTCCGGCGTCACAGCTCCAATGCAGCCCGCCTACACTCATAGAAGGCATGGGGCGCTTGGCGCGGGGCGGCGCAGTCTCGGGTTTCGATGACATCGATACCCCGCGAGCGCAATTCCTCGCCCAGCCGGTGTTGTGATCGATCAGGCATCAAGAAGCCATTTCAAGCCTCTTCAAGGTCCTGCGACGGCCGGCTTTCCGGAGATGGCGACGTGCTTGGTGTCGTCAGCGAAACGGAAAGACGGCCGCATTGGCAGTTTCAGAGGGCGACCGACAGGGCGCTGTCGCGCTGGGGAGCCATCTCTTGTGAGTTCACCATCGCGCTTGCGAGCTGGCGGAAAGTGACGAGCCCTAAGGTTTCTCCGGAAGGCGAAACTACCCTGGCGTCGCCCTCTGGCGCCGATGACAGGATCCGGACGGCTTCTTCGACGGTCGTTCCCGCCACAATCGCCAGTCCAACCGGCGCCGCACCGGAGTGCAGCGGCGTCATGACGGCTTCGACGTGGATGACCCTGCCGCGATTGACCTCCTTGACGAAGTTGGCGATGTAGTCGTCTGCCGGGCGCAGGACGATGTCCTGGCTGGTGCCCTGCTGGATGACTTCGCCGTCGCGCAGGATGGCGATCTGGTCGCCGAGACGCAGTGCCTCGTCGAGATCGTGGGTGATGAAGACGATGGTCTTCTTTATCTCCTTCTGGATATCGAGAAGCACTGTCTGCATGTCGGTGCGGATCAACGGATCGAGCGCCGAATAGGCTTCGTCCATCAGAAGCACCGGGGCGTCGTTGGAGAGCGCTCTGGCCAGGCCGACGCGCTGCTGCATGCCGCCGGAGAGCTGGTTGGGATAGCGCTGCTCGAAGCCCTTCAGCCCGACCCGTTCCAGCCAGCGCATGGCGATGTCGACGGCTTTTGCCCGCTCCATGCCCTGCACTTCGAGGCCGAAGATGGTGTTGTCGAGCACATTGCGGTGCGGCAGAAGCGCGAACTTCTGAAACACCATCGCCGTCTGGTGGCGGCGAAACGCCCGCAATTCGGTCTCGTTCATCTTCACGACATCGACGCCGTCGACCAGCACTTCGCCGGCGGTCGGGTCGATCAGCCGGTTGATGTGGCGGATCAGCGTCGATTTGCCCGAACCCGACAGGCCCATGACGACCTGGATGCGGCCAGAGGGGATCTCGACATTGATGTCCCTGAGGCCGAGCACATGACCGTGCTTTTCGTTGAGCTCGGTCTTCGACAGTCCCTTCTGCACCGCATCGACATGCGCGGCGGGGTTGGGGCCGAAGATCTTGTAGAGATGGCGGATCTTAATGCCGCCGAAACGATGCTCAGCCATGGACGGTCTCCCGATGCTTCTGGAGCCTTTTGCCATATGCCTGGCTGACTCGGTCGAAGATGATGGCGATGCCCACGATGGCAAGACCATTGAAGATACCCAGCGTGAAATACTGGTTGGCGATCGCCTTGAGCACCGGCTGGCCGAGGCCCTGAACGCCGATCATGGAGGCGATGACCACCATGGCGAGCGCCATCATGATCGTCTGGTTGATGCCGGCCATGATGGTGGGCAGCGCCAGCGGCAGCTGCACCTTGAACAGCTTCTGCGATCGCGATGTGCCGAAGGCGTCGGCGGCTTCGAGCACGTCCTTGTCGACGAGGCGGATGCCGAGATCGGTCAGGCGGATCATCGGCGGGATGGCGTAGATGACGACGGCGATCAGGCCGGGCACCTTGCCGATGCCGAGCAGCATGACGACCGGGATGAGATAGACGAAGCTCGGCATCGTCTGCATGACGTCGAGGATCGGATTGATGACGCGCTGCAGCCGGTCGGAGCGGGCCATCAGGATGCCCATCGGAATGCCGATGGCGATGGATAGAATGGTGCAGACGAAGATCATCGAGACCGTCCGCATCGTATCGTCCCACATGTCGAAATAGCCGATCAGCATCAGCGTCACCAGACAGCCGAAGACGATCTTCAGGCTGCGGCTGGCAAACCAGGCGATGGCAAGGACGATCAGGGTGATGATCGGCCACGGCGTCTGCGTCATGAACCGCTCGGCGGCAATCAGGAAATGCTGCAGCGGCACGAACAGGGTTTCGATGCCGTCGCCATAGGCGCGGGTGAATCCGCGAAAGCCGTCATCGATCGCCTTCTTCAGATTGCGAAGCGCGTCGTCATCCATATGCGGGAATTTGTAAAACCATTCCATTCGGTTCCCCTTTTCTTCAAAGAGCCGCGGCCGTCTTTTTGTTTTTATCGGCGAGTGAGAAGCGGTGCGCTTTCGGCGCACCGCGATAGTCAGTGTTAGAGGGCAGCTTCGATCTTCGTGGCTGCCTCCGGCGAAACCCACTTAGACCAGATGTCCTTGTTTTCTTTCAGGAAGTGCTTGGCGCCGTCTTCGCCGGTCGCCTGGTTGTCGGTCATCCACGACATCAGCTTGTTGACCGTGTCGTTGCTCCAGGAGCGCTTCGCCAGATAGTCCATGACTTCAGGCCCGACCTTTTCCGAGAAGGGCTTGGCAACCAGGGTGACGACGTGATCGACCGGCCACGAAGCGGGCTTCGGGTCGGGGCAGTCGGCGACGGTGATGCAGCGCTTCCATTCGGCGGAATCCTCCGGCACGCCGGCTTCGAGCTTGACCATCTGATACTTGCCGAGCAGCGCGGTCGGTGCCCAGTAATAGCCGGCCCAGCCTTCCTTGCGTTCGTAGGCCTTGGCGATCGAACCGTCGAGGCCGGCGGCAGAGCCGGTGTCGACGAGGGTGAAGCCGGCCTTCTCAGCCTCAAAGCCCTTGTAGAGCTGTGAGGTGACGACCGTGCCGCCCCAGCCCTGCGGACCGTTGAAGATGGCGCCCTTCTTCGGATCCTCGGGATCGGGGAAGAGTTCCGGATGCTTCAGCACGTCGCCGATCGTCTTGATATCGGGATGAGCATCGGCGACATATTTAGGGATCCACCAGCCCTGCACGCCGCCATCCGGCAGCGGCGAGCCGACCTGGACGATGCGGCCTTCTTCCGTGCCCTTCTTGACGACGTCGGGCAGCAGATCAATCCAGGCTTCGGGCGCGATGTCCGGCTGGCCCTTTTCGGCCATGGAGGTGATCGTCGGGACCGTGTCGCCGACGGTGATGTCAGCACTGCAGCCATAGCCTTCGTTCAGAATGAACTTGTCCAGGTTGGAGAGAACTTCGGCGCTCTGCCAGTTCATGCTGGCGATGGTGACGCTGCCGCATTCGGCGGCGCTGGCGAATGACGCGCCGCCGATCAGGCCGAACGTCAAACACGTCGATGCAAGTAATTTTTTCATTCTCGTTCCCTCTGTTTAGCGGCTTGTCTCGTCGAGCGGGGTGCCGCAGTGCCCGCCCCAACGGTCGTCAGGAAACCTTTCCCATACTCACCGATTTCTGAAATGCTGCCGACAATCCTGTGGCAACCGAAGCGTCGAATCCCGCAGCGCGCATGCTGTCGATGGCCGCCGCAGTCGTGCCGCGATAGTCAAGAAAGGTTTGAACGACGTCATCCGGGCTCTCGTCGCGGCGCTCCAAAAGGCGGCCGGCGCCCGATATCACCGTATTGACGGCGCGGCGCGCAATCTCGGCCGGCAGACCGTGTGCGACGGCATCGCTCATCATGGCGGCCGCAAGCAGCGCCGGGAACGCCGGTCCGGAACCGGAAAGGCCTGTGAGGTAATCGATGTCGCTTTCGCGTGCGACCTCGTCTTGTGAGCCGCAGGCGTCGAAAATGGCGCGGACGACGGCGCGGTCGCCTTCCGTGATGTCGCCCGCAGCAATCCACGGCGTATAGGACTTGGCCACTTCGGCACCGGCATTCGGCAAGGCGCGGACAACACGACCGGTCTTGTGGCGTTGCGAAAGGGCGCCAAGGCCGATGCCCGCCATGACCGAAATGATGAGCTTGCCGCCGGCATCGACGTCAAGGGTCCGCCAGTCATCGGGCCGGACGGAGAGAAGGATCACGTCCGAGCGGTCGGCAAGCGCCTGATTGTCGGAGGTCCAGAAAGAATTCGAGAAGCGATCCGGCTGCTGACTGCGATAGGAGAGCGAGAGATTTCCAGGCTCGACCAGGCCGGCATCGACAATCGAGCCGGCGATTGCTCCGCCCAGCCAGCCGCCGCCGCCAATTATGCCGATCCTCAAGGAAACGCTCATCCGGGTCTCCTTTAACCGGGCCTGTAGGCATGCCGGGAGAAGAAGCGATCAAGCTCCCTCTGCTGCGGCACTTCGCCCGTGTAGATCGCAATATATTCCGGAATCCGTTTCATGCGGACGGCGAGTTCCTCCCTTGATTGCATGGAAATATATCCGATCTGGACAAGGTACGTTGTGCGCGCTCTGACATCCGATGTCGTTTCTGGTAACCCGAACCGCATGAACATGCGTTTCAGCGCCTCCAGCCGGAGCTGATCAGCCTGCTGGACCTCGGCGAGAAGCTCGTCGGATTGCAGCGCCCAGCTGCGCACGGCAAATTCGAACTTCGCGTCGAACAGATCGTTGTCGAGCCAGCAATCGAAGACGTTGAGCATCGCCTCGGCCAGCGATTCCGCATAGGCTTCGGACCGCTTGACGATGTTGCCGGTGTTTTTGTCGCGCCATAGCGCTACGAGCGCGCTCAACAGCTCCTCCCGATCCTTGAAGAACCAGTAGAAGCTCGTGCGCGAGAGATTGAGTTTCTTCGCCAGCGGCAGAATCTTCACCGAATCCACGCCGGATTCCAACAGGGAGTGGTAAGCTGCATCCAGCCATCCCTCCTGCGATCCGCGCCAGCCAGTGTCGTTCATAGCCTGATCCATGCTTTATCCCTTATCAAATTATGAAGTCGTGCACAAGAAAAATGTACACGAGTGTCGAAAATAGCGACCTAACTGTTTTCATCGTTGACACATATGTACATTGCGCTTAGCGTCTCCTTCGATGTTTTAATCCGGAACCACGACCCATGTCGAATGATCCTCTTCTACAGCCCTATCAGCTCAAACATTTGAAGTTGCGCAACCGTATCATTGTGACGTCCCACGAGCCGGCCTATCCGGAAGACGGCATGCCGAAGGAGAAGTATCGCGCCTATACGGTGGAGCGGGCAAAGGGCGGGGTGGCTTTGACGATGACGGCGGGCTCGGCGGCCGTCTCCAAGGATAGTCCGCCGGTCTTCAACAACCTGCTTGCCTATAAGGACGAGATCGTTCCCTGGATCAGGGAGATGACCGACGCCGTGCACGAAGAGGGTGCGGCGATCATGATCCAGCTGACCCATCTCGGCCGGCGCACGCGCTGGGACAAGGGTGACTGGCTGCCGGTTCTCGCCCCCTCACATCATCGCGAGGCTTCGCACCGCGCCTTCCCGAAGAAAATGGAAGATTGGGATATCGAGCGCGTCATCAAGGATTTCGCCGACGCGGCCGAACGCATGAAGGCGGGCGGCATGGACGGTGTCGAACTTGAGGCTTACGGTCACCTGATCGACCAGTTCGTGTCTCCGCTCACCAACGAGCTCGATGGCCCCTATGGCGGCTCGCTGGATAATCGCCTGCGCTTCTGTTTCGACGTGTTCAAGGCGATCCGGAAAAGGGTGGGCGACGATTTCATTCTCGGCCTGCGCTATACCGCCGACGAATGTCTTCCCGGCGGCACCGGCAAGGCAGAAGGCATCGAAATCTCCAAGCGTCTGAAGGCAAGTGGCCTCATCGATTATCTGAACGTGATCCGCGGCCACATCGATACCGATGCGGGTCTCACCGACGTCATCCCGATCCAGGGCATGGCGAATTCGCCGCATCTCGACTTCGCCGGCGAGATCCGGGCCGCGACCGACTTCCCGACCTTCCATGCGGCGAAGATTCCCGACGTCGCCACCGCCCGCCACGCAATCGCGGCCGGCAAGGTCGATATGGTCGGCATGACCCGCGCCCATATGACCGACCCGCATATCGTCCGCAAGATCATCGAAAAGCGGGAAGACGATATCCGTCCCTGCGTCGGCGCCAATTACTGTCTCGATCGCATCTACCAGGGCGGGGCCGCCTACTGCATCCACAACGCCGCGACCGGCCGCGAACTGACCATGCCGCATATCGTAGCGAAGGCCGACGCCAGGAAAAAGGTCGTCATCGTCGGCGCCGGCCCGGCCGGTCTGGAAGCGGCGCGCGTCGCCGGAGAGCGCGGCCATAAGGTGGTCGTCTTCGAAGCGGCGAACAATGCCGGCGGCCAGATCCGGCTCACCGCCCAAAGCGAGCGCCGCAGGGAAATGATCAGCATCATCGACTGGCGCATGAGCCAGTGCGAGAAATACGACGTCACCTTCCACTTCAATAGCTGGGCGGAAGCCGACACGATTGAAGCCGAGAACCCCGACGTCGTCATCATCGCGACCGGCGGCTTGCCGCATACCGAGGTTCTCTCGCGCGGCAACGAGCTGGTGGTCTCTTCCTGGGACATCATCTCCGGCGATGTGAAGCCAGGCACCAATGTACTGATCTTCGACGATGCCGGCGACCATGCCGGCCTTCAGGCGGCGGAGTTTCTCGCCAAGGCCGGCGCCAAGGTCGAGATCATGACGCCGGACCGGTCCTTCGCGCCCGAAGTCATGGCCATGAACCTAGTGCCCTATATGCGCTCGCTTCAGAAGCATGACGTCACCTTCACCGTGACCTATCGCCTGGAGGCCGTCGAGAAGAGCGGCAACCAACTCGTCGCCCATGTCGGCAGCGATTACGGCGGGATTGCCAAGCAGAGCAGCTTCGACCAGATCGTCGTCAATCACGGCACAATCCCGCTCGACGAACTCTATTTCGAGCTGAAGCCCAGCTCCAGCAATCTCGGCGAGATGTCGCACGACCAGCTTCTTTCCGGGGAACCGCAATCCGTCATGCGCAATCCCGAGGGCAAGTTCCAGTTGTTCCGGATCGGCGATGCTGTCGCTGCGCGCAATACGCATGCCGCCATTTATGACGGCCTGCGCATCGCCAAGGATATATGATCGCAGGAGCGGCCGCTCGTCGGCCGCTCATTTCGGGGGGCGATATGAGTTTACGCGAGGAAAGTCTCCAGCGTTTTGTGGATGCCGCGTCTCTGGCTTTCGATCGGTTCGCGAAGGCCCCGGAGTTCCGGCGCTCGATCCGTCAATTTTTTGCAGCGTTGGAGCAGCCCGGGAGCGGGCGTGCGGGGGAGGGAAGTCGCTTGCCCGTCTGCGCTCAGCTTGATGTGGCGCTTGCGGTTGATCCCTCTTATGATACTTCGCTGTCGCGATTGATCGAGGCGTTCAAAGGCATCGAGCCGATGCTTGAATGGCGTCGGCGCACCAAGTATGACCACACCGCCGGCGACAATTTCGTCGATGGGCATGCCAATGCCATGATCGTCGGCCCGGGAGGATTGGAGGAGCGGAGCGACCTGTGGCTGGGTGTGACATTGCTGGCACCGCACGTGCGCTATCCCGATCACGACCACCCGCCGGAGGAAGTTTATCTCGTGCTTTCCGAGGGAGAATTTCAGCAAGGGGAAGGGGACTGGTTTTCGCCTGGTATCGGCGGATCGTTCTACAATATCCCCGGGATCAAACATGCCATGAGGTCGGTGGATACACCGCTCTTCGCCTTCTGGGCGCTGCTTGCCGAACGGCCGCACTGATGGCCGGCAGTCTAGAAATAAAGGGGTTTTGCAAATGAAGATTCTCGTGCCCGTCAAGCGCGTCGTCGATTACAACGTGAAGATCCGAGTGAAGCCGGATGGTTCCGGTGTCGAGCTTGCCAATGTGAAGATGTCGATGAACCCGTTCGACGAGATCTCGGTGGAAGAGGCGCTGCGGCTGAAAGAAGCCGGCAAGGCCGAGGAAGTGGTGGTCGTGTCGATCGGCCCTGCCAAGGCCGAGGAGACGCTGCGCACGGCACTCGCCATGGGTGCCGACCGGGCGATCCTGGTCGAGACCGATGATGCCGTCGAACCACTGGCGGTCGCCAAGATCCTCAAGGGTGTCGCCGATGCCGAACAGCCGGGTCTGATCATCGTCGGCAAGCAGGCGATCGACGATGACAGCAACCAGACCGGCCAGATGCTGGCCGCACTTCTGGGGTCTGCCCAGGCGACCTTCGCCTCGAAGATCGAGATCGGCGACGGCAAGGCTGAGGTCACCCGCGAGGTCGACGGCGGCCTGCAGACCATCGAGATCAAGCTGCCGGCGGTGGTCACATCGGATCTGCGTCTCAACGAACCGCGTTATGCCTCGCTGCCGAACATCATGAAGGCGAAGAAGAAGCCGCTCGACAAGAAGTCGCCTGATGATTTCGGCGTCTCCACCACGCCGCGGCTGAAGGTGCTGAAGACCGAGGAACCCAGTGGCCGCAAGGCCGGCGTCAAGGTCAAGTCGGTCGCCGAACTGGTCGACAGACTGAAGAACGAAGCCGGCGTGCTTTAAGGCAGGAAGAGAGAACACCATCATGACCATTCTTCTTCTGGCCGACCATGACAATGTCAGCCTTTCCGACCAGACCGCCAAGGCGCTGACGGCAGCAAGCCAGATCGGCTCCGATATCCACATCCTCGTTGCCGGCAAGGGCGCCAAGGCTGCGGCCGATGCGGCTGCCAAACTCGCCGGCGTTTCCAAGGTGCTGCTGGCCGAAAGCGACGCGCTTGCCAACAATCTGGCCGAACCGCTTGCCGACCTGATCGTCTCGCTGGCCGGCTCTTATGACACCATCGTCTCTGCCGCCACCTCGGTCGGCAAGAATGTGCTGCCGCGCGTCGCTGCCCTGCTCGATGTCGCCCAGGTCTCGGAGATCATCGAGGTTGTCAGCCCCGACACCTTCAAGCGGCCGATCTATGCCGGCAATGCCATCCAGACGGTGCAGGCCAGCGATACCAGGAAGGTGATCACCGTGCGCACCGCCTCGTTTGCTTCCGCCACGGATGGCGGGTCTGCCTCTGTCGAGGCGATCGCGGCGGTCTCCGATCCGGGTCTGTCGCGTTTCGTGAAGGACGCGCTGTCGGCCTCCGACCGTCCGGAGCTGACCTCGGCGAAGATCATCCTCTCCGGCGGCCGGGCACTTGGCTCTGCGGAAAAATTCAAGGAAGTCATCCTGCCGCTTGCCGACAAGCTCGGGGCTGCCGTCGGTGCATCCCGCGCGGCCGTCGATGCCGGTTATGCGCCGAACGACTGGCAGGTCGGCCAGACCGGCAAGGTCGTCGCCCCGCAGACTCTATATCGCCGCCGGCATCTCCGGGGCCATCCAGCATCTGGCCGGCATGAAGGACAGCAAGGTGATCGTCGCCATCAACAAGGACGAGGAGGCGCCGATCTTCCAGGTCGCCGACTACGGCCTCGTCGCCGATCTGTTCGAAGCCCTGCCGGAACTGGAAAAGGCGCTCTAAGCGAGGGGACTGAACGTGGCGCGCGCGGTGGGACGTCCAATCAAACGTGGGGCCGATCTTCTTCTGAACGATGAGGAAAAGCCGGCATATATACGGCTGCACGACATCGGCAGGGAAAGACGGCCTCGGCCGCTGCAGGAATTCCTCAACGACATCGGCGGGCTGATGTTGTCGGCCGACGCTCCTGCCGTCGCCAGTTTCGTTGCGGGCAAGGTTCTGCAGAGGCTGCTCAAAACGGGCAAGGTGCGCCCCTTGGAGGGCGGACCTCTTCCCGGTGCGCCCGATGGGCTTGATGACGCCATTGGCTATCTTGCTAAATCAGGACGGAAATACGAGGCGATTGCCGGCCAATTCAAAAGTCTTGCCGACAGCCTGCTCTGGCGACGCGGCCGCTCGGGCCCGTTTGCAAGCCTGAATTTCGGCAACACGCATTCTCATGCTGTTCTGGTCGGCCCCGGCGGCATGGAGGAGCGCGCCGATCTGAGGGTCGGCGTGATCTATATGGACCGCTACACCCGGTTTCCCGATCATGTTCAGACGCAGCCGCGGGCCTTCATCCTGCTTTCGCCTGGAGAAATCTGCCTTGGCAATTCGCAGTGGTTCTCTGCCGCGACCGGCACAGTCTTCGCGAACGATGCGGGGCAAACATTCGCGATAAGATGCACGGCAAGGCCGCTTCTTGCGGTCTGGTGCCAGGTTGAGCCGGAGACGCGGTGAGGTTGGTTTGGGCAGCGGATCGGCGAAAGCCGGTGGGAGGCCATGCATGTCGCCCGGAAGTTGTGCAGCGGTTCCGGGATAAGGACATGCATAGAAACAACAAGGTAAAGCGCGTTGCATGAATCAAGTTCGATGCGACGCGCTTTAGCCTATCCGAATATGTAGCAGTCAGAATTCAATTTTAGAAAGGATATCAAAATGGACGTTCGCGCCGCCGTAGCCGTTCAGGCCGGAAAACCGCTCGAAGTGATGACCGTGCAGCTGGAAGGTCCGCGGGCCGGCGAAGTGCTGGTCGAGGTCAAGGCGACGGGCATCTGCCACACCGACGATTTCACCCTGTCGGGTGCCGATCCGGAAGGCCTGTTCCCGGCCATTCTCGGCCATGAGGGTGCCGGCATCGTCGTCGACGTCGGCCCCGGCGTCACCTCGGTGAAGAAGGGCGACCATGTCATTCCGCTCTACACGCCGGAATGCCGCGAGTGTTATTCCTGCCTTTCCCGCAAGACCAATCTCTGCACGGCGATCCGCTCGACCCAGGGCCAGGGTGTGATGCCGGACGGAACCTCGCGCTTCTCCATCGGCAAGGACAAGATCCACCACTATATGGGCTGCTCGACCTTCGCCAATTACACTGTGCTGCCGGAGATCGCCCTTGCCAAGGTCAATCCCGACGCCCCCTTCGACAAGATCTGCTATATCGGCTGCGGTGTCACCACCGGCATTGGCGCGGTGATCAATACCGCCAAGGTCGAGATCGGTTCGACGGCCATCGTCTTCGGTCTCGGCGGCATCGGCCTCAACGTGTTGCAGGGGCTCAGGCTCGCCGGCGCCGACATGATCATCGGCGTCGACATCAATCCTGACCGCAAGGCCTGGGGCGAGAAGTTCGGCATGACGCATTTCGTCAATCCGAAGGAGGTGGGCGACGACATCGTTCCCTATCTCGTCAACATGACCAAGCGCAATGGCGACCTGATCGGCGGCGCCGACTACACCTTCGACTGCACCGGCAACACCAAGGTGATGCGCCAGGCGCTGGAGGCCTCCCACCGCGGCTGGGGCAAATCGATCATCATCGGCGTTGCCGGGGCCGGCCAGGAGATCTCCACCCGTCCGTTCCAGCTGGTCACCGGTCGCAACTGGATGGGCACCGCCTTCGGCGGCGCGCGCGGGCGCACCGACGTGCCGAAGATCGTCGACTGGTACATGCAGGGCAAGATCCAGATCGACCCGATGATCACCCACACCATGCCGCTCGACGACATCAACAAGGGCTTCGAGATGATGCACAAGGGCGAAAGCATTCGCGGCGTGGTGGTCTACTGAGCCATGAAAACCATCTCGACCGAGAAATCTCATGGCGGCACTCAAGGGGTCTATGTCAGTCGCTCCGAGGCCTGCGACTGCGACATGACCTTTGCGGTATACGTGCCGCCGCAGGCGGCCAAGGGCAATTGCCCGGTGCTGTGGTATCTGTCCGGCCTGACCTGCACGCATGCCAATGTCATGGACAAGGGCGAATATCGGCGGCTTGCGGCCGAGCTCGGACTGATCGTCGTCTGCCCGGATACCAGTCCCCGCGGTGACCACGTTCCGGATGAATCGGACAATTGGCAGTTCGGCAAGGGCGCCGGCTTTTACGTTGACGCCACCGAGCCGCCGTTTTCGGCGAATTATCGCATGTACAGCTACATCACCGACGAGCTGCCGCGCCTCCTTGCCGCAGAATTTCCCGTCGATATGGACCGCCAGGGGATATTCGGCCACTCAATGGGCGGACATGGCGCAATCACCATCGCGCTCAAGAACCCGGACCGCTTCCGCAGCTGCTCGGCCTTTGCGCCGATCAGCCATCCCTCGGTGTCCGGCTGGTCGAAACCGGCATTGCGGAAATATCTTGGGCCCGATGAAAAGACCTGGCGGGCTTATGACGCCTTCTCGTTGATCGAAGACGGGCACCGGTTCCCGGAACTCTTCGTCGACCAGGGGACGGCGGACAGCTTCCTGGAGGACGGCTTGCGTCCCGATGAACTCAGGCAAGCCTGCGAGGCGGCGGGCATTCCGCTCAGGCTTCGCATGCAGGAAGGCTACGGCCACTCCTACTTTTTCATTTCGACATTCATGGAGGGGCATCTGCGCTGGCACGCGCAGAGGCTGGCGAATTGATTGCAGAGCTCGGCCGGGCATAACGCAAACGGCCAGGGAGGAAGGGAGAAAAGCAATGAGCAGCATAGCCATTCATCCGGCAGTGGATTCAGGCTTTCGAGCGACTGACGCTGCCTTTTCAGGCGGGACGCTGGTGTGCAAATGCACCAGTAATCCCGTGAAGGTCAGGATCAAGGGCGATATCGCCCACAATCACGCCTGCGGCTGCACGAAGTGCTGGAAGCCCGAGGGTGCGGCCTTTTCGGTCGTGGCGGTCGCGCCGACCGAAAACGTCGAAGTGCTGGAGAACGGCGACAAGCTCGCCGTCGTCGATCCTGCTGCCCTGATCCAGCGGCATGCCTGCAAGGAATGCGGCGTGCATATGTATGGGCCGGTCGAGCGCGAACATCCGTTCCAGGGATTGTCGTTCGTCCATCCCGAACGCTTCCAAGAAACCGGCTGGGCAAAGCCCGGCTTTGCGGCCTTCGTCTCGTCGATCATCGAAAGTGGCTTCGATCCTTCGAAGATGGACGCCGTCAGAGCGCAGTTGAAGGCATCCGGTATCGAGCCGTATGATTGCCTCAACCCCGGCCTGATGGACTATATCGCCACCTGGACCGCCAAGAAGAGCGGCGTTCTGGCCTCGTGATTTCATCGGGGGCGCCGACCCCGGCGCCCCCGACATGCCGCCGCTATCGAGAGATAATCCCAGATGGCCGCGCGCCGCCGGTTTGCCGGCGCCCGGGCTTTCCGATGCCCGGCCGCAGAGAACTCTCGCGCCCTATTATACGATAAACCGTTTGGCAAGAAGCTCCGCGGTGGCTACCGCCGCGGAGCTGTTCTCACTTGATCTCTGTCATCTCGATTAGTGGCGCCAATTTTCTACCCCTAAACCGTTTTCTCTCCACGCAGGGATCATGCGCTTAGACAGGCCGTCGGAACGGCCTATAATTGTGTATCCTCCGAATAATAATTGTGTACGCAAAGTACACAATCGTTTGACTCCGTTAAAAAGGCGTGCCATCTTCAGGGCGTAGAGCAACGAATGGCCGGAGATCGACGATGGCGAAGACACCGAAGAGCAATCTCTACGAGGACCTGAAACGCCAGATTCTGACGATGGAACTGGACCCGGACGCCGATCTGGACGAGGCCAGTTTGAGTGAAAAATACGGACTTTCCCGGACACCGGTGCGCGACATATTCCGCCGCCTTGCCGGCGAGGGCTATATCGACATTCGTGAGAACAGGGGTGCGCGGGTCATCCCGATGAACCACTCCACGCTTCGGAATTTCTTTCTCGTTGCGCCGATGATCTACGCGGCGATCGGCCGTCTTGCCGTCCAGAACTTCAAGCCCGCCCAGCTGTCGGACCTGAAGCAGACGCAGGAGCGGTTCCGCGCCGCCAGCCAGAGCATGGATGCCATGGCGATGGTTCTCGAGAACAATCGCTTTCACGAGATCTTCGGCGAGATGTCGGGCAACGTCTACATGCAGCCGAGCCTCGGCCGGTTGCTCATCGACCATGCGCGCATCGGTCATACGTTTTTCCGGCCGAGAAACGAGGATATGCGGCGGCGGCTGCAATTGGCCGTCGACCATCATGACGGCTTCATCGTGGCGCTCGGCGCTCACGACGAGGATGCCGTCGTCGATCTCGTTTTCGAACACTGGGAATTGTCTCGCGAGAACATGGAGATGTTCATCGCCCCGCAAGGCCTCAAGGCTGATGCCTTCGTGGGCGGTCCAGCCACGCAATTATTGGAGAAGTCGTCGTGAAATTTGAGGGGATCTATACGCCGGCAGTGACGCCGCTCGATAAGAACGGACAGATCGACCGGGCCGGATTTGCCGCCGTGCTCGAGTCGCTGATCGAGGCGGGCGTCCACGGCATCATCGTCGGCGGCTCGACGGGCGAATACTACGCCCAGAGCGGCCAGGAACGTCACGAACTCGCGGCCTATGCGAAGGACGTCATCGGCACGCGGCTACCGCTGATCATCGGCACCGGCGCCACGCGCACCGAAGATTCGGTCGAATATGCCAAGGCGGCGAAAGAAATCGGCGCGGATGCGATCCTGGTGTCGTCGCCGCCATACGCCCTGCCGACCGAACGCGAGAATGCGGTCCATGCGCTGACGGTCGATCGCGCCGCCAATCTGCCGATCATGCTCTACAACTATCCTGCCCGTATGGGTGTGGTGATGGGCGAGGAGTATTTCTCCCGCGTCGGCAAGTCGAAGAACGTGATCGCCATCAAGGAAAGCTCCGGCGACATGGGCAACCTTCACCGGCTCGCCCGGAAGTTTCCGCATATTGCCCTGTCCTGCGGCTGGGATGACCAGGCGCTCGAATTCTTCGCCTGGGGCGCGAAAAGCTGGGTCTGCGCCGGCTCCAATTTCCTGCCGCGCGAGCATGTCGCTCTCTACGAGGCCTGCGTCCTCGAGAAGAACTTCGACAAGGGCCGCGCGATCATGAGCGCGATGCTGCCGCTGATGGATTTCCTCGAATGCGGCAAATTCGTCCAATCGATCAAGCACGGCTGCGAGATCATCGGCCTCAAAGCCGGCCCGGTGCGGGCGCCGCTGCGCGGACTGAACTCCGAAGAGAAAAGAACCCTTGAGACCGTCGTTTCCACGTTGAAGCGCACGGTCGCCCAGATCACGTCGGGAGCCAATCATGCATGAACCCTTGACCGCCGCAGAATATAGGGCGATCGCCGCCGAACTGCAGTTTCCGACGAACGCCTTCATTGACGGCGCATTTCGTCCGGCAAATTCCGGCAAGACTTTCACCACCACGAACCCTGCGACAGGTGAGGTCCTTGCCGAAATCGCAGCCTGCGATTCCAGCGACGTCGACTTCGCGGTGCAGAAGGCGAAGGACGCGTTCGACGACGGACGCTGGCGGCTGCGCTCGCCGGGCGAGCGCAAGGAAGTGCTGCTGAAGCTCGCCAAGCTCCTGGAGCGGAACAGACACGAGCTCGCCGTCCTGGAAAGCCTCGACAGCGGCAAGCCGGTGCGCGAATGCCAGACGGTCGATGTTCCCGATACCATTCATACGATCCGCTGGCATGCCGAGCTCATCGACAAAATCTACGACAACACCAACAATGTCGGCGCCAATGCGTTGGCCATGGTGGTGCGCGAGCCGATCGGCGTCGTTGGCTGTGTTTTGCCGTGGAACTTCCCGCTGCTGATGCTGGCCTGGAAGATCGGCCCGGCGCTTGCCGCCGGCTGCTCGGTCATCGTCAAGCCGGCGCAGGAAACGACACTCACGACGCTGCGCGTCGCCGAGCTTGCCCATGAGGCAGGTATCCCTGCTGGTGTGTTCAACGTCGTCACCGGTTCCGGCCGGGAGGTGGGCGAACCGATCGGCCTGCATAATGATGTCGACATGGTGGCCTTCACCGGATCGACGCCGACCGGCCGTCGCTTCCTGCGTTACGCCGCGGACTCGAACCTCAAGAAGGTCGTGCTCGAATGCGGCGGCAAGAATCCCGCCGTCGTTCTCGACGATGCCGAAGACCTCGATCTCGTCGCCGAGCAGGTGGTCAACGGCGCTTTCTGGAACATGGGCGAGAATTGCTCGGCCACGTCGCGTCTCATCGTTCATTCCAAGATCAAGGATGAATTGATGAAGCGCATCGGCGCCTATATGCGCGAATGGAAGACCGGCGACCCGCTCGATCCCGAAAACCGCATCGGCGCGCTCGTCAGCAAGTCGCATTTCGAGAAGGTGAAATCCTTCCTCGACGACGCCAAGACGGAGAAGCTGTCCGTCACCCAGGGCGGCGAAACCTATAAGGGCATCTTCATCGAGCCGACGCTGGTCGAGGGCGTAACACCAGCTAGCCGCCTGTTCCAGGAGGAGATCTTCGGCCCGATCCTGTCGGTTACGACATTCAACACGCTCGCCGAGGCGACCGCTTTGGCCAACGACACCAATTACGGCCTCACGGCATCCGTCTATACCGGCAGTCTGCGCAACGCGATCCGGCTCTCCCGCGACATCCGCGCCGGCCTCGTCACCGTCAATTGCTTCGGCGAGGGCGATGCCTCGACCCCCTTCGGCGGCTATAAGGAGTCCGGTTTCGGCGGCCGCGACAAGTCGGTCTTCGCCCACGACAATTACTGCGAGCTCAAGACCATCTGGATCGACATCTCCGAACGGTCGGTTGACGAGACGATCCGATGAGCCGCCATGTGATCAAGCACCTGCCGACTGACACCGGCGTTTCGGGATGGGAGGCAACCAGCGAACGCGCCTTTCCCGTAACGGCGCTTGAACACGACATTACCGCCGACTGGCTGATCATCGGCGGCGGCTTTGCCGGTCTGTCGGCGGCGCGCCGCCTCTCACAGTCGCGGCCTCAGGACAAGATCGTCGTCCTCGAGGCCCGCGAACTCGCTAAGGGCCCGGCCGGAAGGAATTCCGGCTTCATGATCGACGTGCCGCACAATCTGTCCTCGGGCGAGTATTCGGTGGCCGACGAGGAAGCGACCAAGGACGAGATCCGGCAGAACCGTCTAGCGATCTCTTTCGCAGCCGATGCCGCGGCCGAATACGGCCTGTCCAGGGATACATTCGATCCCTCTGGCAAGGTGAATGCCGCAGCCTCCGACCGGGGAATGGGTCTCAACGACAATTACAGGAAGTCGCTTGAGAAGATCGGCGAGGAGCATCGCGTTCTCGATGCCGATCAGATGCGGGAGATGACCGGCTCGCACTATTATCGCGGCGGCCTTTACACGCCGGGCGCGGTGATGATCCAGCCTGCCGATTATATCAGGGGCCTCGCGCGCGGGCTCCATTCGAAGGTTGCCATCCACGAGCACTCGCCGGTGCTGGAGCTTTCGCGCGAAGGCAGGACCTGGAAGGCGAAGACCGCCCGCGGCTCCGTTTCGGCGCCCAAGGTCATCCTCGGTGTGAACGGTCATATTCAAAGCTTCGGCCATTTCCGTGGACGGCTGATGCATATCTTTACCTATGCGTCGATGACCTCAGCCTTTTCCCAGAACGAATTCGCAGGCGATGTCACCGGTGTGGATCGCTGGGCGTTGCTGCCGGCCGACCCGATGGGCGCGACGGTGCGCAAGATCACCAAGGACGGGCTTTCGAGGATCGTCGTCAGGACGAGGTTCACTTACGACCCGAGCCTAAAAGTGTCGGAAAAGCGCGTCGCCGGCATCGCCGCCGAGCAGCGACGGTCGTTCGACGCTCGTTTTCCTGGGCTAGAAAGCCTGCCGCTGGAATATAGCTGGGCAGGTGCGCTCTGCCTCAGCAGAAATCATGTGCCGGCGTTCGGCGAGGTCGAAGACGGGCTTTTTTCGGCCTGCTGCGAGAATGGCCTCGGCACCGTCAAGAGCACGCTTGCGGGCATGATGGCCGCGGATCTCGCGACCGGCGCCCGCAGCCCCGAACTCGACCGATACAGCAATCAGCCGGAACCGACCAGGTTGCCGCCCGAGCCCATCGCATGGCTTGGCGTCAATTCGGTCATCCGCTTTCAGGAATTGCGGGCAGGCCGCGAGGGATGATCCCTCGGCCGCGCAATATGAAGACTGCCGCCTGCAGACTTCGATGAGAATGGGAACGAAAACCAGGAGTAAGAACAATGAAGATTTTGTGGAAGGCGCTTTGCGCCGCTGCAGTAATCGGGATGAGCGTCCTTCCGGCTCGCGCTGAGGAAAAGACGATCAATCTCGGCACGATGTCGTGGGAAGACCTTACGCCCATCACCGGCATTACCAAGAAGGTTCTGGAAGACGCCGGCTACACCGTGAAGGTCACCGAGTTCTCCGAATGGGGCATCGCCTATGCCGCTCTCGCCAAGGGCGATATCCAGGCTCTCACCTCGCAGACCGACTACGTCGCCCAAGACTATTGGGACAAGAACAAGAACCGTCTCGAAAAGATTTCGCCGGTTTCGCACGGCCTCTATCAGGGTGTCGCCGTTCCGAAATACGTTCCGATCAACTCGCTCGAACAGCTCAATGAAAACGCCGACAAGTTTGGCGGCAAGATCATCGGCATCGAACCGGGCGCCGGCCTGATGCGCGATACGTCGAATGCGGTCAAGGATTACGGCCTCAAGCTCCAGCTCGTCGAAGGCAGCACGGCCGCGATGACGGCGGCGCTGAAATCCGCCTACGATCGCAAGGAGTGGATCGCGGTCACGATCTGGGAGCCGTCATGGATGGTCCAAAAGTACGAGGTCAAGTACCTGAAGGATCCGAAGGGCGTCTTCCCGCCGCCGCAGAGCTATTACTGGATCGGCCATAAGGGCTTCTCCGAAGAATACCCGCACGCCCGCGAAGTCATGGCCAGCGTCTACGTGCCGATCGCCGACATCACCACCATCAACGGTGAAGTCAAGGACGGCAAGACTATGGATCAGGCCGTGCAGGATTGGATCGGCGGCCATGCCGACCTGATCAAGCGCTGGGAAAACATCAAGAAGAAGTAAGCATCTCGTGGCCGCCCGACACGTCGGGCGGCCATCTTGGAACGGAATAAAGAAGCCAGCGCCATTGGCTCAAAGGGGATCGCTATGAAAGCTGTCAATATCGAAGCCAAAGATGTCCTGATCGACTGCCAATCCCTCTGGAAGGTCTTCGGAAGCAAGTCAGCTGCCGCGATGAAATCGATCAAGGAACGCGGCCTCGGCAAGAATGAGGTCCTCAAGGAATTCAACTGCGTCGTCGGCGTCTCCGATGCAAGCATCGAGGTCCGGCGCGGCGAAATCTTCTGCATCATGGGGCTGTCGGGAAGCGGAAAATCGACGCTCATCCGCCTTCTCAATAAGCTGATCACACCGAGCTCCGGTAAGGTCCTCGTCAAGGGACGCGACCTTGCCAGCCTGTCGCCGGCTGATCTCAGGCAGATGCGCGCCAAGAACATCGGCATGGTGTTCCAGAGCGTCGCGCTGCTGCCGCACCGGACGGTGCTCGAAAATGCGGCCTTCGGCCTCGAAGTCCAGGGTATTGCGAAGGCGGAGCGAAACAAGACTGCTTCTGCCGCGCTCGAGAAGGTCGGCCTCGCCGACTGGCTGAGCCGCTATCCCAACGAGCTTTCCGGCGGCATGCAGCAACGCGTCGGGCTTGCCCGTGCGCTCGCCTCCGACCCCGAGATCATTCTGATGGACGAGCCGTTCAGCGCGCTCGACCCGCTGATCCGGCGCCAGCTTCAGGATGAATTCCGCCAGCTGACCAAAGCGCTCGGCAAATCCGCCGTCTTCATCACTCATGATCTCGACGAGGCGATCCGCATCGGCGACCGCATCGCGATCATGAAGGACGGCGTCATCATCCAGACCGGCACGGCCGAGGAAATCATCCTTAACCCGGCGGACGCCTATGTCGCCGAATTCGTCGCGGGCATCTCCCGCCTTCACCTGATCAAGGCGCATTCCGTCATGCGCAGCGTCACCGAATTCCAGCAAAGCGCGCCGAACTTCGACATTGCGTCGCTGGCGCGCACGACGCCGGACGCGGATATCGACGAGCTCATCTCTTTGACGATGCAGTCGGAGCGCGACGCCATCGCCGTCGTCGACAATGATCGGGTCGTCGGCGTGGTCACGCCGCGCAGCCTGCTGATGGGCGTCAAGGGAACGTCTGCCCCCGATCTCACGGCGGCGTGACCCCAACTGGAGGTGATTGACATGGATAGTTCAGCCTTCACCGATGTTTTCGACGAATGGACCGACTCGGCGCTCGAATGGGTGAGCGACAACGGGGAGTCCCTCTTCGACTATATCAGACAGGTTCTTGAAGGGCTTTATGACGGCATCCTCTGGCTCCTGCAGCTTCCGCCCTTCTATCTGATCGCCCTGGTCGTGGCGCTTATCGGCTGGCGGCTGGTCAATGTCTGGTTCGCCCTCTTGAGCGGCATCGCGCTGGCGCTTTGTTTTTGGATGGGGCTCTGGCCGGAGACGATGAGCACGCTGGCTCTGGTTCTGACCGCGACTGTGATCGCCTTGGCGATCGGCATCCCGATCGGCATCGCCGCCGGCTTCTTCACCGCCCTCGATCGATTCATGGAGCCGGGCCTCGATCTGATCCAGACGCTTCCGCCTTATATCTACCTGCTGCCGGCGATCGCCCTGCTCGGCTACGGGCCGGCAACTGCGCTGATCGCAACCGTGATCGTCGCGGTGCCGCCGGCAATCCGCCTGACCTCGCTCGGTATCCGCATGACCCCCAAGGAATTCATCGAACTTGGGGAGGCGCTCGGGGTGACGCCGGCAAAGATGTTCTTCAAGATCCGTCTTCCCTTTGCCCTGCCGAGCATCATGGCGGGTATCAACCAGAGCCTGATGATGGCCTTCGGCATGGTGGTCATCGCCGGCATCGTCGGCTCCGGCGGGCTCGGAGAGACGATCTACGGCGCGATCAGGACACTCGACATCGCCACTTCAATCAATGGAGCGATCGCCATCGTGGTATTGACCATGGTGATTGACCGGATCACCCAGAGTGCCGCTCGCTTGGGAACAGGGAGGAAAGCATGAATCTTTCGACCTTGCAGTTTTCGCCCGGCGCCTTCCTGGCCCCATCAGTCGATTGGCTCAACACCAATCTTCACCCGCTGTTTGCGGCCATCAGCTATCTGGTGGAAACGGTGCTTTCGGCTATCGAGGCAGCACTGCTCTTCGTGCCGCCCTATGCGCTGATCGCGATCGTCGTCGTCCTGGCATTCTTTGCCGTCGGCCTGCGCGCCGCGATCCTTGCCGGTCTCTGCCTCGGCTTCTGCCTGCTAGTCGGGCTGTGGACGGCATCGATGCAGACCCTTGCGCTGGTCACCGTCGCCGTGATGATCTCGGTGCTCATCGCCTTTCCGATCGGCGTCCTGTGCTCGCGGCACAAGACGCTGGAGGCGGTGGTTCGGCCAATTCTCGACGTGATGCAGACCGTGCCGCCCTGGGTCTATCTCATTCCGGCGGTGATGATCTTCAGCCTTGGGCGCGTGCCGGCGATTATCGCCACCATCGTCTACGGCATTCCGCCGATGCTGCGCCTGACGACGCTGGCCTTCAACCAGGTGCCGAAGGTGTTCATCGAACTCGGCAGCGCGATCGGCGCGCCGCCGCGCTCGATCCTCTGGAAGATCGAAATCCCTCTGGCCAAGCAGACGCTGCTGGTCGGGCTCAACCAGTGCATTCTTCTGTCGCTGGCGATGGTCGTGCTGGCCGGCCTCGTCGGCGCAGGCGGTCTCGGCGCCGAGGTGACGCGCGGCCTGACGCGCATGGAGATGGGGCTTGGCCTGAGAGCCGGCCTGGCAATCGTCGCGGTCGCCGTTCTGCTCGACCGGTTGTCCCGCGGCCTGCTCGACCGCGACAGGCTGCCGAAGGCGAGATGAGGAGGATCCGAGGATGAGAAACAGCTTCTTCTGCATCGATGCGCATACCTGCGGCAACCCCGTCCGCCTTGTTGCCGGCGGCGGTCCGCTGCTTCCGCACGTGCCGATGGGCGAGCGCCGGGAAATCTTCGTCCGCGACCACGACTGGGTCCGCAGGGCGCTGATGTTCGAGCCGAGGGGGCATGACATCATGTCGGGCTCGATCATCTATCCCCTATCGAGAGGACTGCGATTTCGCCGTTCTTTTCATCGAGGTCAGCGGCTGCCTGCCGATGTGCGGCGCCGGCACGATCGGTACCGTGACCGCTGCGATCGAGGAGGGGCTGGTCAGACCGCGCAAGCCCGGCAGGGTCGCCATCGAAACGCCAGCGGGCAGGGTTGATGTGACCTATGAGGAGAAGGGCGGCTATGTCGATTCCGTTCGTCTCCACAATGTAGCGAGCTATCTCCATGAGGCGGATGTCGAGGTCGATGTGCCTGGTATGGGCCGTCTGCGCGTCGATATCTCCTATGGCGGCAATTATTATGCGGTCGTCGAGCCGCAAGAGAATTGGAGCGGGCTCGACGGCATGAGCGCCTCCGACATCGTCGGCTGCAGCCAGAAGCTCAGATCAGCGCTTGCCGATGTCTGCGATCCCGTTCATCCCGACGATGCCAGAATCCGCGGCGTACATCATGCGATCTGGTGCGACCGTCCGGTGAACGACGTTTCGGACGGACGCTGTGCGGTCTTTTATGGCGACAAGGCCATCGATCGGTCGCCGGGCGGCACCGGCACTTCGGCGCGCATGGCGCAGCTCCACGCCAAGGGGCGGCTCGATGTCGGGTCGAGATACCGTCATGAAAGCCTGATCGGAACCATTTTCGAGGGCCGGGTCGAAGCCGAGGCGAGGGTCGGACCTTATCGCGGCATCCTTCCAAGCATTGGCGGCTGGGCGCGGGTCATCGGCCACAACACCATTTTTGTTGACGAGCGTGATCCACTGGCACACGGATTTCAAATTCGATGAGCGCATTTTCCGAGTTTTGAGAGGCGGCAAGGAGATGACTATGCGACCGGAGCAGCATCGGCAGGGAGACGGCGCCGCGAAACCCGGTGCTCGGCTTAAAGTGGGATTCGTGCTGTCGCGGTCATTTACGCTGTCGGCCTTCGCACTCTTCATTGATACGCTGCGGCTTGCCAGCGACGAGCAGGATCGCTCCGGGAGGGTGCTTGCAGATTGGCAGGTGATCGGCAGCACGCGGCATCTGATCACCTCGAGCTGCGGAGTTCAGGTTGCCCCGACCTCCGATTTCGTCGATCCGTTGAAATTCGATTACATCGTGGTCGTCGGCGGACTTCTGACTGTGGAGAACCCTGTCGACCAGCAGACCATCAACTTTCTCAGGCAGGCGGATGCCAAGAAGGTCCCGCTGATCGGCGTTTGCACGGGCTCGTTCATTCTTGCGGCCGCTGGCCTGATGAAGCGGCACGAGTCCTGCGTGAGCTGGCTGCATTACAAGGAGTTTCGCGAGCGGTTTCCCGACCTCGGCGTTCGATCCGACCGGCTCTTCAATCTCGATCGCCAGCGCGGATCCTGCGCCGGCGGCAGCAGTTCGGCCGACATGGCCGCGTTGCTGGTCAGGAAATATATCAGCCGGGATGCCGAGCGAAATGCGCTTGAGGTGCTTCAGATCGAGAAGGCCCGGGCGCCGGCGGACATCCAGCCCCGCCGCCCGCTGTATGACGACTATGACGACGCCCGCGTCAAGGCGGCGATGATTACGATGGAACAGTTCGTCGACGGCAGCATATCGATCCAGAAGCTTGCCGGGATGGTTGGGCTGTCACGGCGGCAGTTGGAGAGAATTTTCATCGACAAGACGGGAATGTCTCCCGCCAAGGCCTATAATCGGGTTCGCATGGAGCGGGCAAAATCGATCCTGGTCCAGTCGAAGGCGCCGCTTATCGAGATCGCGCTTGACGTCGGCTTCGAAAATGCCTCCCAGTTCACGCGAACCTTCAAGCGGACCTTTGGGCAGACCCCATCACAGCATCGCGCGGCGGCTTTGAGAGCGCACTAAAGCGCTTCGCGATCTTTCAGATTCGCTCCTTGCGCTTTAGGTCTTTGTTTTTCGCATGTCGTTGCGGCAAAAGCGCTTCGCGCTTTGCCTGGCAAAACCGCAGCACACTTTTGCGCGACATGCTTTAAACGCACCTCAGATCTCTTCCCACGGAAAGGTGTCCAGCCGCTCCGCGCCCTTTGATGTGATCAGGGCCTGGGTCTCCAGCTTGATGCTTTCCGATCCGGCTTCGGCGATCAGGCTTTCGACGTTGAGCACCATGTTCTCCTCGATGATGCCGCTGAAATCGGGATCGAAATCCGGATGCAGCATCACGCCCGGCCATTCATCGGCCATGCCGGTGCCGTGCAGGGCCAGCGTATAGCGATAGCGCTGGTATTTCTCCGGGATTTGCCACGACAGTTCGTTGAACTCCCGGAACGTCATGCCGGGCCGGATAATCGAGAGATTGTGCTCGATTTGGTCCCTGGCTGCCGCGTAAAGCTCCTTCTGCTTGGCGTTCATCGCCACATGGCCTGATGTCCACGAGCGCGAGAGGTCGGCGCAATAGCCGTAGGGGCCGATCATATCGGTGTCGAAGGAGATCATCTCGCCGCGCTTGATGACGTAGTCCGAACATTCCTGATACCAGGGATTGGTTCGGGGGCCTGCGGTCAGCAATTTGGTTTCTAGCCATTCGCCGCCGCTGCGCGCATTTTCGAAGTGCAGCTCGGCCCAGATTTCCCGCTCGGTACGGCCCGGCTCTGACACTTCGTACATCCGCGCCATTCCCGCTTCGCAGACGCGGATCGTCCAGCGCATCAGCTCGATTTCTTCAGCGCTTTTGATCGACCGCGCCCGTTCGGCCAGCTCCTGGCCGTCGAGAAGGGTAAACCCGCGTTCCGTGAGTTCGAAGGCGCCTGATGGTTCGAGCCTGTCGACGGCGATGCGCCTGTTGCCGCCATTGCCGGTCACAAGATCCGCGACCTCGTCAGCCCATGCTTTCAGGCGGGGTTCGATGAGGTTGCCGGCGGTGAAGAAGATCCAGGACTTTGCCAGCCGGATCTCGTCGATGCCGGGCAGCCCGTCATTGACGTGTTCGGCGCCTTCGAATTCGAAAATAATCGCCGGGCCCTCGGCCAGGATCAGCGCGTAACGCGACGGATTGTGCATCGTCCAGATGCTCATATTCGACGAGTCGAAGGCATAGCGGATGTTGACGGGATCGTAGAGCAGCAGGGCGCCGCAATCCCATTCGAGCATCTTCATGCGCAGCCGCGCCAGCCGGTAGCGGCGTGCCCGGTCGAGTGTGGCCGCCGGCACAGGACTGATGAGAGGCCGGTCCGCTCCATCGGGATTGAGGTAAGCCTGCTTGCGCTCGTCCTTAAAGACGGTTGAGCCGGCCAGCTCGACGGATTCGTTTTCGTCTCGCAGCATCCGCGTGATCCCTGTTGTCGGTGAATAGTGCGGTGTCGCTCAGCGTTCGATGACGAGATCGCTGAGCGGCTTCGAGCAGCAGGGCAGGAAAAAGCCGGCGTCGATTTCCCTCTGGCGGATGCCGCCATTGTGGTTCATGTCGACCGTGCCTGATGTCAGCTTCGACTTGCAGGTGCCGCAAACGCCGTTGGCGCAGGAGGATGGAATCCTGACGCCTGACTTCTTCGCACAGGAGAGCACGCTCTGGTCGCCTGTTACCTCGATGCTGCGGGCCTGCTTCGAGAAAGTGACCTGAAAAACCTCGGCGGCCGCCTCCTGAATCGCCGGGATTTCAGACTCGTCGATGACCGCGGCGTCGAAGCTTTCCTCCAGATAGTGCGCGGCGGGAACGCCGAGCTCCGCGGAAATGCTGCGTGCGGCCGCCATGAACGGGGCGGGACCGCAGCACATCACCATCCGTTCCGCAATATCGGGAACCGCGAGCCTGACATAGTCCGCCGAAATGCGGCCGGTGAGGCCAGGCCATGACGCCTCGCCCGCAACTGTTTCCGGCAGGAAGTGCAGCCGAAGGCCCTTGAGCCTGCGGGCGATGCAGGCGAGTTCGTCGCGGAAGATCAGATCCTGCGGCGTGCGCGCCGCATGCATGAAGACGACGTCGGCAGGCTCGCAGCTGTCGGCGAGTTCCCGCAGAATGGACATGACTGGCGTGATACCGGAACCGCCGGAGAGCAGCAGAAGTTTCGGCTTCGACGCCTCAGGCCGGATGAAATTGCCAAGCGGGCCGTTCGCCTTGACGGACGCTCCCGGAACCAGGGTGTCGTGAAGCCAGTTGGAGATCTTGCCGCCCGGAACGCGTTTTACCGTAACGGAGAAGGCGTTCGTGCGATAAGGCGAAGACGAGATGCTGTAGCATCGGCTTTCCGCCTCTCCGTTATGCTCGAGGTCGAACAGAAAATACTGTCCGGCCTTGAAGGCGAACCGCTTCCCGTCAGGAGATGCGAAGGTGAAAGTCTTGACGTCATGGGATTCCTGCTGGACGTCGAGACAGACGAGCGCATCGTCTTCCTCGGGATTCCAGACGTCGTGACGGGCGGCCCTTGCGAGCAGCGCTTGCGGGGTCCTAGTATCCATGAGCGCGCATCCGGTCGATGTACCAGCTGGCGAACTTGTCGAGGTTCGTCTCGGAAAAGCGGGAATAGGGGCCCGGCTGATAGGCGGGATCGAGAGCGCCGGCATGGGAACGGGCGACGAGATCGGCGTCCTGATCCGTCGTGGCGACCCAGACATCCGTCAGCTTGTCGATGTCGTAATCGACCCCTTCGACGGCGTCCTTGTGCACCAGCCACTTGGTTCTCACCAGCGTCTTGCCGGCCGACAGCGGGATGACGGTTGCCACGACAGCATGGTCGCCCATGAAGTGGTTCCAGCTGTTATGACCCCAGAGATGCGTGTCTCCGAGATCCTTGCGGGTCATCTGGCCGAGGAGCTTGGAGGATGCGGCGGTGGCGTCGTGGGTCTGGGATTCGCCCGCACCTGATATGATCAGCCGCTGCGTGCGGAAGTTCGTGGCGCAGTCGGAAAGCTGCTCAACAGCAGCCGAAGGGAAACCGTCGGCCTCCCATGCCTGCGTGCGCTCCTCGTACATCCGGAAATGCTCCTCGGCCTGCTCACGATCCTCAGGGCTCAGCGTTTCCGGATCGAAGCCGAAGTCGAGATCGACGAAGGAGACGCAGAGTTCCGGGTGGTTGGCGGAGCAGTGATAACACTCGCGATTGTTCTCCATCGTCAGCTTCCAGTTGCCGTCCTCGATGACGTCGGTCTGGTGGGCGATCTTGGCATTGCGGATATCATAGGGAGCAAGGCGCTCGACCATCGCCTGTTCGAGTCCGGCAATGTCCTCGGGCGGATTGTCGGACAGGCAGACGTAGATCAGGCCGCCGATCGATTTGAAGGTGACGGGTTTCAGGCCGTGACAATCCTTGTCAAATTCCTTGCCCATATGGGGGGCGTAGCTGAGCTCGCCCGTGAGCTCATAGGTCCAGGTGTGATAGGGACAGACGAGCTTCGAAACGATCGTCTTGCCCGGATTGAGAAGGCGAGAGCCGCGATGGCGGCAGACATTGTGCAGGACGCGGATTTCACCGTCGTCGTCGCGCAGCAGGATCAGGCTTGTCTTGCCGATATCGACGACCGTGGCGTCGCCGGGCTCCGGAACATCACAGTCGAGGCCGACGCAGATCCAGTGCTTGTGGAAGAAGACCTCGATATCCGCTTCGAATACGTCTTCGCGGATGTAGAGGCCGGCCGGCAGCGAGTGGCCTTCCGAGCGGGAGTCCAGCAGCGCCGAAATGGAAGAAGGAAGCCTGTTTAGCATGAGAACCTCTTATGCGAGAGTTTCCCTAGATTGCACTTGCAGTGCAGGGCTTTCAACGGCATAAAAAATCACGTTCGCATAATCTTTTCTCATGTGAAAAGGTCTCCAAGATGCAATTTCGAAGACGGCTTCCATCACTGACGGCGCTGGTGACGCTGGAAGCGGTGCTGCGCAGGAAAAGCTTCACCCTGGCCGCGACCGAGCTCGGCGTCACCCAGGCGGCGGTCAGCAGGCAGATTGCGTTGCTGGAGGAGGAGTTCGGCCAGTCTCTGTTCGTGCGCACGCACCGGGCGATCGAACCGACGGCGGCGTGCATCAGCCTTGGCGCGACACTGGCGAAGAGCTTTGCCGATATCGCCGAGAGTGTGGAAGCGCTCCAATCGCGCAGTCAGGACGTGGTGACGATCGGGGCGACCGTCGCATTCTCTTCCTTCTGGTTGCTGCCGCGGCTCGCCGAATTCCGCCGGGCAAATCCCGGCATTCTGGTGCGGGTGATCTCACAAGACAGCCCGATCGCGCTCGACGGCGGAGAGGTCGATGTGGCGATCCGCTACGGTCTGCCGCCCTTCAGCGATGGAACCGTCATCGCCTCGCGCGGCGACGTCATTTCCCCCGTCTGCTCTCCGGATTACCTCAGGCGTCGGGGAGATGGGCCGCTGGGCTCGGCCGACGAATTCATCGAAACGGACGTCGTCGATCGGTCCTGGTACAACTGGTCGCAATGGGTTTCGCTGATTGGCGCCAATATCGAAGTCAAGCCATCGCTTCGGTTCAACCACTATACCGAAACCATCGCCGCCGCACGCGCCGGGCAGGGGATCGCGCTGGGATGGCGCATGCTGGTCGGCACGTTTCTGGAGGATGGAACCCTGGTGCAGGCCGACAGCAGTGAGCTTGCCGCCGAAGGGCGTTACAATGTCATCGTGCCCGTCAAGACCAAGCGAAGCAATGCGCGCGATCTCGCCGCCGCCTGGCTGACGGCGTCATTGCACGGTTGATCGAGAAGGCCAAAGCTACAAGCCCAATCCCGGAGTCGCCGTCCGGTGCACGCCCTTCGGAACAAAGGTGAAGCGATCCGACAGGCCGACAAAATCGGCCGCCAGGTGGATGACGGAAAGCCACATTTCCGTTCCCTGCAAGCTCGGTTCGCCACCGTCGGCGAAGGGGAATCCTTCGCCATCCCGCCATCTATCCAGCGCTCGTGAAATGAGATTGCGGGCAATCGCTTCGCCATCGGCCCGCCGGTAATCGGTCTGCCGGGCAATCAGCAGCAGCGGATGGATCGTATCGAGCAGGTTGCAGGCATTGTATTTCTGAGCAACGAAGCCCTTGTGATTGCGGTAATTCAGGTGGACCGTTTCGAGCGAGGCGTGCGGGTGCGGGAGCGGCACGCCGAACTGCGCGTAGGTGCCGCGTGTCAGACGGTAAAAACCGTTCACCGGCTGGAGCCATCCTTCGAGCGCCGTCGGTTCGCCCCATAGGCCCGAGACTCTGTTGGCATTGCGGCTCAGCCACTCGAAGAGCGCCTGCCGTGGCCCTTTGATGCCGAAATACCTGGCGTTGAAATACATAGCGGTTCCGATGGCATCGATGACGCTGCCGGCGTGCCACGCCCGGCTCAACCAGGGCAGCGCGCTCAGCCATTGCTCCAGTTCCTGCGCATCGATCTGAACCGCCTGGATCGAGTGTCGCGGCCTGGAGCCGAGCAACTCGAGCGCATAGCCGACCGAAAGCACGTTGTAGAGTGCCTTCGGATCTTCTCTCAACGCCCGGTCCTGCCCATGCGAATGCGCCTCCGGAAAGAGGCCTGTCTCCCGCTCCTGAAGACCCCGGAGACGCTCGACGGTTTGCGAGGCATCGAGCCCGGGCGGCAGCTGATCGAAGCCGGCGGCGATCTCGATGGCATCGCAGAGATGCCGGATCGCCGGCCGCCTGCCGCCGTCCGCTTCCAGCGATTTCATAGCCCTCAGAGGTTTTCCAGCGCGCAAGGATATCCGGCCATTGTTCCTTCACCTTCTGCCCGAGCCTGACCAGTCGATCTTCGATCTCCGCGATGCCGGATTTCCTGGCCGGTGCGCCCCGGCTCCGCAGCACCTTTGCCGGTACGCCGCCGGCAATCGCAAGCGCAGGAATATCTTGCGTCACCACCGCCCCGGCCGCAATGACGGCGCCGTTGCCGATCGTGACGCCGTCGAGGATCACGCAATTGGCGCCGATCCAGACATCGTCGCCGATGACGATGCCGAGGCTGACGACGCCCTGGCGGTGGATGGGGCGATCCGGATCGTCGAAGCCGTGATTGAATCCGACGATCGATGCGTGCGAGGCAATCCGCACCCCATTGCCGCACGTCACCTTGCCGGAAACGCAGGCATAGGGATTGATCGAGCAGTCCTCTCCGAGGATCACATCGCCGCGAACGAGTGCGTGTCCCGCAATCCACGACCGCTCGCCCATCACCAGGCTCTCGGTGAAGATCGCGGCGTTCTCGGCAATATAGGAGGTTTCGGCAAGCTCCGCGCCGCATGCCCGCCGAAGCGCTGCCTTGCGGGCGACGTGTGCCGGATGATCGAGGTCCGCTACAATGCGTTCCCAGGGAAGATATTGTAGTCGGCGCGCTTCACGCTGTTCGTCGGCCGATAATGGGACGCCATTGGCTTGGTCCATCTTGATCCTCGCACTCAGCTTCAGTCGCCGAATATCGGCTTAGCAGGACTGTGGGCAGCCGTCTTCCTTCACGAAAGGCTCGAGCCGAATTTGTCCCAGCCTTCCTTGATCGTCTCCATCGCCACATTGGTCGAGGTGTTGGCAACATGGGGCAGCGTCGAGATGCGCTCGCCCAGCACGCGGCGGTAGCGGCCGATATCGCGGGTTCGGATCTTGAGGAGATAATCGAACCTGCCGGCGATCATGTGGCACTCTTCGACTTCCCGGATCTTCTTGATGGCCTCGTTGAAGCTTTTCAGCGCATCCTCGCGGGTATCGGAAAGCTTCACCTCGACGAAGGCGATGTGGTCGAGCTGCATTTTCGACGGATTGAGGACGGCCTTGAAGCCTTCGATATAGCCGTCGCCGATCAGCCGCTTGAAGCGAATCTGGCATGGTGTCTTCGAAAGCCCGACGCGCGCGGCGAGATCGGTGATCGACAGCCTGCCGTCCTCGGCGAGTGCGGCGAGGATTTTCCTGTCGAACTGGTCCAATTCACTAAAGATGTCGGTTTCTGTGGCCATTTGAACTCTCTGTGCTCGATTTATAAGTTCATACAGCTTGAAAACCGTTGAAATCAAGTGAGATCGCGATTTGCGGCTGTGGTAGATTATGCATCGGCAATGGGAGGAAGGGCGCGGACGCTCGGCGCATTGCCGGAATCGGTAGCTGCGACGCGCAAAAAGGGGGATCATAGATGCATGAGAGAAAAGCGGATGGCGATCAAAGACTGGATCTGCTCGCTCACTACCGGCCGGTGGCGATAAGAGCGGTCGCTGCCGCCTTCACCCTCAAGCGGGACAAGCCCAATGCGCGTCCGCTTCACGAGACGGAATATTCCGGCCCGATTTTTACGGATCATGACACCTGGGACGATGAGCCCGGTGTTCCATTTATCCGTTAGACGAAACATTCACTGATCAGGGACTTCCATGTTGAACGCAGCGATCGACACCGCTTCCTCCAAAGAACCCGCCGGCGGCGCACCCTTCGCCGCCTTTGCCCCGCCGATCCGGCCGCAATCGGAACTTCGCCAGGCCATCACGGCGGCCTATCGCCGCCCGGAAACCGAATGCCTGCCGCCCCTCGTTGCGGCCGCGCGCGTTTCCGAGGCGAAGCGCTACGACATTCGCAGTACCGCCCGCACGCTGATCGAGGCGCTGCGCGCCAAGCATAAGGGCACCGGCGTCGAGGGGCTGGTGCAGGAATATTCGCTCTCCAGCCAGGAAGGCGTGGCGCTCATGTGCCTTGCCGAAGCGCTGCTGCGCATTCCCGATACCGACACCCGCGATGCGCTGATCCGCGACAAGATCGCCGAGGGCAACTGGACCTCGCATATCGGCGGCGGCAAATCCATGTTCGTCAACGCCGCCACCTGGGGCCTCGTCGTCACCGGCAAGCTGACGTCGACGGTCAACGACCGCAGCCTGTCCGCGGCGCTGACGCGGCTGATCGCGCGTGCCGGCGAGCCGGTCATCCGTCGCGGCGTCGATATGGCGATGCGCATGATGGGCGAGCAGTTCGTCACCGGCGAAACGATCGAGGAGGCACTGAAGCGCGCCCGGCCGCTCGAAGCGCGCGGCTTCCGCTATTCCTACGATATGCTGGGCGAGGCCGCGACGACGGCTGCCGATGCCGAACGTTATTTCAAGGATTACGAAAAGGCGATCCACGCCATCGGCAAAGCCTCGAACGGGCGCGGCATCTATGACGGCCCTGGTATTTCGATCAAGCTTTCGGCCCTGCATCCCCGCTATGTCAGGGCGCAGGCCGGCCGGGTGATGGGAGAGCTGCTGCCGAAGGTCAAGGCGCTCGCCGTTCTCGCCAAGTCCTACGATATCGGCCTGAACATCGACGCCGAGGAAGCCGACCGGCTGGAGCTTTCGCTCGATCTGCTCGAAGAACTCTGCTTTGCTCCTGATCTCGCCGGCTGGAATGGGCTGGGATTCGTCGTGCAGGCCTATGGCAAGCGCTGCCCCTTCGTGCTCGACTATGTCATCGATCTCGCCCGCCGTTCCAGGCGCCGGGTCATGGTGCGTCTGGTCAAGGGCGCCTATTGGGATGCGGAAATCAAGCGCGCCCAGCTGGATGGCCTCGACGACTATCCGGTCTATACCCGCAAAATTTATACCGACGTCGCCTATATCACCTGCGCGCGCAAGCTGCTGAACGCGCCCGACGCCGTCTTCCCGCAGTTTGCCAGCCATAATGCGCAGACGCTGGCGACGATCTATCATCTCGCCGGTCCCGATTTCGCCGTCGGCAAATACGAGTTCCAGTGCCTGCACGGCATGGGCGAACCTCTCTATGATGAAGTCGTCGGCAAGGAAAAGCTCGATCGGCCCTGCCGCATCTATGCGCCTGTCGGAACGCATGAGACGCTGCTTGCCTATCTGGTGCGGCGTCTGCTGGAAAACGGCGCCAATTCCTCCTTCGTGCACCGCATCTCCGATCCGAATGTCTCGGTCGAGGCGCTGATCGCCGATCCTGCCGAGACGGTCGCCGCCATGCCGGTCGTCGGCGCACCTCACGTGCAGATCGCCGCGCCGAAGGCGCTTTACGGCAGCGCCCGCGCCAATTCCGACGGTCTCGATCTCTCGAACGAGGCGACACTTTTCGACCTGGCCGAGACGCTCGCCGCCTCGGCTGCCAATCCCTGGCACGCACTTCCGATCCTTGCCGATGGCTCCACGGATGGGGTGACGCGTGACGTCCTCAATCCTGCCGATCACCGCGACGTCGTCGGCACGGTCACTGAGTTGAAGGTCGAAGAGGCGGCCCGGATCGTCGCGATGGCGGCCAAGCATGCGCCGCAATGGGCCGCGGTGCCGCCGGCCGAGCGCGCTGCCTGCCTGGAGCGGGCGGCCGACATCATGCAGGCCCGCATCAAGACGCTGATGGGCATCATCATGCGCGAAGCCGGCAAATCCGCCGCCAATGCCGTCGGTGAGGTGCGCGAGGCAATCGACTTCCTGCGCTACTACGCCGAACAGGCGCGCAAGACGCTCGGGCCGTCCCATGCGCCCCTCGGGCCCATCGTCTGCATCAGCCCGTGGAATTTCCCGCTGGCGATCTTCACCGGGCAGGTGGCCGCCGCACTGGTGGCCGGCAATCCCGTGCTTGCCAAACCTGCCGGCGTCACGCCGATCATAGCTTCGGAGAGCGTCAAGATCCTCCATGAGGCCGGCGTGCCTGTCGGCGCCCTGCAATTCGTGCCCGGCAGCGGCCGCCTCGGTGCCGGCATGGTGGGTGCCCCGGAAACGGCAGGCGTCATGTTTACCGGCTCGACCGAAGTCGCCCGAATGATCCAGGCGCAGCTCGCCGAACGGCTGTCTTCGTCAGGCAAGCCGATCCCGCTGATTGCCGAAACCGGCGGCCAGAACGGCATGATCGTCGATTCCTCGGCTCTCGCCGAGCAGGTGGTGGCCGATGTCATTGCCTCGGCTTTCGACAGCGCCGGCCAGCGCTGCTCGGCGCTCCGCGTCCTCTGCCTGCAGGACGATGTGGCCGACCGGACCCTCGCCATGCTGAAGGGCGCCTTCCGCGAACTGACGATTGGCCGTACCGATCGGCTGAGCATCGATGTCGGTCCTGTCATCAACGATGGCGCGAAGGCCGAGATCGACCAGCATATCGAGCAGATGCGCGGCGCCGGCCGCAAGGTGGATCAGCTGCCGCTGCCCGAAAGTGCCGCGGTCGGGACCTTCGTTCCGCCGACGATCATCGAGATCAAGGCCCTGTCGGACCTGACGCGGGAGATCTTCGGGCCGGTCCTGCATGTCGTCCGCTTCAAGCGAAACGGCCTCGATCGCCTGATCGACGACATCAACGCATCCGGCTACGGCCTCACCTTCGGGCTTCACACCCGGCTCGACGAAACGATCGCGCATGTGACCAGCCGCATCAAGGCCGGCAACCTCTACGTCAACCGCAACATCATCGGCGCCGTCGTCGGCGTGCAGCCTTTCGGCGGCCGCGGCCTGTCGGGAACGGGTCCGAAGGCCGGTGGTCCGCTCTATATCGGCCGGCTGGTGCAGCGCGCTCCCGTGCCGCCGCAGCAGGATTCCGTCCATACGGACCTTGCCCTTCGCGATTATATCGTCTGGCTCGACAAGAAGGGTTTGCCGGCCGAAGGGGAAGCGGCGCGCAGATATGCAAGCCGTTCGGCGCTCGGGCTCGAACGCGAACTCACCGGTCCGGTCGGCGAGCGAAATCTCTATGCGCTCCATCCCCGCGGCCGCATTCTAGCCGTGCCGCAGACCGAAACCGGGCTCTATCGCCAGATCGCCGCAGCCCTGTCGACCGGCAACCACGTTGTCGTGGATGCGGGTTCCTTCGCGAAATCGGTCCTGGCGGACCTGCCGGCCGCCGTCTCCGGCCGGGTTTCCTGGACGTCGGATTGGGAGAAAGACGGGCCGTTCTCCGGCGCACTTGTCGAAGGCGATCGCGACAGGGTTCTGGTGGTCAATCAGAGGATCGCTGCTCTGCCGGGGCCGCTTCTGTTGGTCCAGGCTGCGACGAGCGAGGAATTGGCTAGCGATCCCGAGGCCTATTGCCTGAACTGGCTGCTGGAGGAGGTGTCCACGTCGATCAACACCGCCGCAGCCGGCGGCAATGCCAGCCTGATGGCGATCGGCTGAGAAGACGAGACGAGGGCGCAGAAATGCGCCCTCGATCGCTATTTCGTATGTTCCAAAAAACTCGACACCATTGACCATTTTTTTAAGAGTTCTGGCTATCGTGACAAGCTGGCGCAACGACTGCTAATTGCGGTCACATCGACATGACCGCTGAAGCTGTATGTCGATGTGATTGGTCGCGCCGGAGAAGCAGGCAATTTCCTGGGCGGGGGCTTCCTTATGGCGTTGATTGACCGACTGTTGCAACGTATGCGGATCGTGACGAAGGTGCTCTTCTTCGTCGTGCCGCTGATCGTTCTCATCGCCGGCATCGGTCTTTTCGGTTATTTCACCGCCGGCACGCTGAACGGGCAGATGACCCTGACCCGGCAGACGATCGATACCCTTTCCAGTTTCCAGCAACTGCGATCCTCGCTGACCGCCTTTACCGATCTTCCGACAGCGGCCACGCGCGATCGATTGATCGCCAGCATCTCCGATCAGCAGAAGGGCGCGGCGACGCTCGATGCCATGCTGATCGATCCTGCACAAAAGCAGCAGATCGCCGCGGTGCGCGAACTCGGGGCTAAGATGCAGCGCGCCGCCGACGCGCTATGGGCTGTGTCGCAGGAGCGCGTCAATACCGAACAGGCGATCGACGACGCGGTGGCCGGGCTGTTTAAGGAAAGCCAGACGGCGCGCAAACAGCTCGACGTTCTCCAGGATCAGGCGAATGGCAAGGAGGCCTTCGTCCGGGCGCTTCTTCTCGACGCCTCGGCCTATAAGAATCTCGCGGGTCGCATTGCCAAACTGCGCAAGGCGACCGCGGCGGCAGCCGACCCTCAGAAGCTCGGCCAGGCCATCGGCAGCCTTCTGCCGCCGCTGGTCAAAGAGGTCGCCGACAGCGGGGCGCTTGCCTCCGACAAGGCTCAAAGCCAGATCGCTGCGCTAAAGCCGGTCCTGGACAAGCTCGCCCCCATGGCCAAGGACAGCCGCCTGACGCTCGAAGCTTACGCTCCCGTCGATCAGGATCTGCAGGGCCTGCAGGAACAATTTGCAAAACTCGCCTCCGGCAATGCGGACACGGCGATCGAGCGCTTTACCGGCATGGATGCGAGCATTTCAACGCTTCGTTCGATGGTGGCGATCGTCAACACCGCCTTCAAATCGATCGACGATCTGCGCCTGCACCTGAGTGAACTGAACAGGCGGGTCGATGCAGAGTCGCGGGATGAGGTTCTCGCCGATCTCAAGGCATTGCGCGAAAGCGCTGCAAAGCTTGTTCCCTTGAGCGGTAAAAATGCCGCGCTGCAGGATCTTGCCAAGAAGATCGAGCCGTCGCTTGCGACGATCGAGAAGGACACCTCGCTTCTGATCTCGATCGCCGACCGGTGGCGCGCGGACAAGGAGGCGGCGACCGCACTTGTGGCCGACGCAAGCCATACGCTCGAACAGTTCGTCAGCACGGCGCAGGAGAGCGGCAAGGAAATCAGCCAGCGCTCGGCGACGATGTCGCTCGCGGCGATGATTGCGGGCACCGTGCTTGCGATCATCGGCGGCCTCATGCTGATCGAAACTCTGCGTGGGCCGCTGAAGCGGATCACCCAGACGATGATGCGGCTTGCCGCCGGCGATCTGAACGTTGCCATCGGCGACGGCAAGCGTGGCGACGAAATCGGCGACATGATCCGCTCGGTGACCGTTTTCCGCGATCAGGCGCTTGAGAAGACAAGGCTGGAAGAGGTGGCCGAGGCAAACAGGGCGCGGGACGAACGGGAGCAGGCCCGCCGCGCCGCCGAGCAGGCGCGCATCGAGGCGGAACAGAGTGAGGCTCTGACGGCGCTGTCGGACATGCTGGGCAAGCTTGCCAATGGCAATCTCGCGGCCGAGATGAGCGAGGATCTGGCCGCAGACTATGTCGCGATGGCGCAAACCTACAATCACGCCATCGATGCGTTGCGCCTGACGCTCGCCGAGGTCCGCAACACGACCTACGAGATAGCCGAGGGCAGCACCAATCTTTCAGGCGCCGCCGACGATCTGGCGCGGCGCACGGAACAGCAGGCCGCAGCGCTAGAGGAGAGTTCGCGGGTGCTGGGTGAACTGACCGACAGCGTGCGGACGACCGCTGAAAACGCCCGCCAGACATCACTTTCGGTTGCGGAAGCACACCGCCAGGCCGAGCATTCCGCAGCCGTCGTGGCGAAGGCCGTCGATGCCATGGGCGCCATCAACCGGTCGTCCGAGAAGGTCACCAGCATCATCGGTGTGATCGACGAGATCGCGTTCCAGACCAATCTTCTTGCCCTCAACGCGGGTGTGGAAGCGGCGCGCGCAGGCGAGGCCGGCAGAGGTTTTGCCGTGGTTGCTCAGGAGGTGCGTGAGCTTGCCCAGCGTTGCGCCAAGGCTGCCCGCGAGATCAAGGACCTCATCTCCAACAGCGCATCGCAGGTTGGCGCCGGCGTCACCCTCGTCGAGGAAACCGGCCATGCGCTTTCTGCCATCATGGAGCACTTCACCTCGATTAATGGACTGGTGCAGGTCATTTCTGCTTCCACGACCACGCAATACAAGGGCATCGACGAGGTGAACAACGCCGTTCGCGACGTCGAGCATATCACCCAGCACAACGCAGCAATGGTGGAGGAAAACACCGCGGAAATTCACAGGCTTCGGCAGCAGGTGGAACTGTTGAACGAAAGAATTTCCCACTTTCAGACCGCCGACGGCCGCAGGACTTCGCCTGCCAGCATCGTGCGGATGGCCGCGGTCTCCTGAAAGAGATTCCCGGAGTCCTTCCGCATGGTGATCAAGCGTCGTCGACGCTGACCGTCGAGGTGTCATTTTCCGCTCTACCGCACCCCAACTCCGTTAGGTTCCGCCCTGGTCCTTTGGCGCCGCCAAACGCCGTTTCACGTTTTCGATCCCAAGTACCGGGCTTGTCAGAACTGGAAGACCGTGGTGCATGCCCTGCACTGCACGAGCCATCGAGGCCTGCGCAAAAACGATCACGTCGACCTTCTGCGACAGCTCTTCCAGCGCTCGGCGGATTTGCGCGTCATGCGCTTCGACGTTCCCATCGGCGAGGAATTGAAACGCCCCGTGAACAAGCACATCGTCGATCACGACATTTTTGCCCGCCTCGCATGCCTGGCGCCTCAGCAGATCTGCTGTCGGCACCAGCGTTGTAGATAATGTCGCTAGGACGCCTATGCGGTTTCCATGCGCGACAGCGGCTTTGGCCATGCCTTCGTCAATACGGAACAGCGGCACAGGACAAAGCGGCGCAATGGCATCGACCGCCGGCCCAAGCGTTGAGCATGTGACGACGATCGCATCTGCCCCGGCGTCGACTGCTGACCATGCGTAGGTAGCCAGCCTTCGTTTCGTCAGATGGCATAAAGACCCGCGCTCGATGGTATTTCTCAACAGGCTCTCGTCGAGGATCGCGAACGGCTTCCAGTCGGGCAAATGTTCTTTAGCAAGGGCCCGAAACTCCGAAACAAGATCGGACACCGTGTGGATGAAAGCCAGCTTTCTGACAGAGGCACTGGCAGTTTGAATTGACATATGATTTCCCATCCGGGTGTTGGAAACTGATTGGGGGAAATGTGCAGCAGTTCATCACGTTAACTCGGTGTGCGAATCCTTCTCTGTTACGGATCGGGCAAGATCGCGCTTTGACCCCATAGAAATGCGCCAGCTCGCAATCGCTCTGTGCCTGTGCTTCCACGCGAATGAATTGCGTCAGATGGCGCCAACCTCAATTTTCGATCTGTCCCTGAAACGCGAGAGGCGGAATGGTGTCGGATCGACGATTGCCGTGTCGCCCCCGACCAGATCCGCCGCCAGATGGCCAATGCCAGGGCCGGCGCCGAAGCCGTGTCCGGAACAACCTGCGGCGACAAACACTCCGCCGATGCTGTCCACCGGTGAAATCGCGGGTATGGCGTCCGGGGTGGAGTCGACATATCCACCCCAAGCAGACGTGACGCCGGCCTCGGCAACGGCGGGGAGCAGGGCTCTTATCCGCGCCATTATGGCAGCCGTCATCCGAATGTCCGGAGCAGGATCGAGTACGCGAATGCGTTCGAAGGGGGTCGGCCTATCGAGACGCCAGCGACCGAGTGTTTCCGGACCCTCGAAAAACGAGCGGCCTATGCCGATCTCGACGGCCTTCCGTCGTTTCAGGAACATCGGCAGAAACGGGCGAGCATAGCGGATGCTCTGCGGCGTGAGCTCGAGCGTCGCTCTGCCGCTGACGGCTATGGTGTAGCTGCCATCGATCCGGCGCGTCAGGGCGCAATCAGAAGTATAGATTGCGCCTCCAAAATCGGGTGCAGGACCGGTCCGCAAGGCGGTCTGACGGACACTGGCCTGCGGCAGGCAAACCGCATGCACGCGCAGAAAAGCAGAAGCCCAGGCGCCGGCGGCACATAGCACCCTATTGGTGCGGATAAGGCCTTTCTCGGTGACGACGCCGCTTACTTGGCGATTGGTGATATCCAGGCCGCGCGCCGCGCAGTTCTGATGAATGGTCGCGCCATGTTTGCGCGCGCCCTCGGCTATCCGAGGAGCGGCGAGCCAGGGCTCAGCCTTGCCGTCGTCCACCGCGTGGACACCGCCCAGCCATTTGCGGCCGTCGGCCGCTGGAACAGCGGCGGCGGCCTCGCTGGCGGTCAGCATTCGGGTATTGACGTCAAACCTTCGGGCAACCTCGCGCCAACGTTCCCATTCACCGAGCTGCTTCTGGATCAGCGGTTGCATAGAGGAGCCCGCAACGGCGAAAGCCAAGGTCATGCCCGATCTCTACGGTCAGCTCTTCCCATAGGCGCAACGCCAGATTGGCAAGCGGCAATTCACGTTCATCCCGGTTCTGCCGACGGCACCAGCCCCAGTTCCGGCTCGACTGTTCGCAGCCGACATATCCCTTTTCGACAAGCGCTACCGATAGACCGCGCCGTGCCAAGAAATAGGCCGCGCTGGCGCCAACAATCCCGCCCCCGATGATGACGACATCTGATGACGTGGGTAGAGTTTCATCGCTGCTGATGTGGTGGATTAAAGGGGACATGGCGGCCTCAAGGTGAATGATAGCCGGCAGTATCAAGAAAAGGGTGCGGCAGAATGCACTGGTTGCAGCGGATTCGCCGTATTTTGCATCGAATATCGTCGGTCGGAAAGTGACGGCGGCTTTGAGCCGGCAGGCGCGTCAGAGCATGCCTAATCTGCGTGCCCGACAATACCCTTGATCTCGGTGAATTCCTGCAATCCGAACTTCCCGTATTCGCGGCCGTTGCCGGACTGCTTATAGCCGCCGAACGGAGCTGCGCTATCCCATGCGGATTGATTGAGGCGCACGATGCCGGTGCGAAGCCGACGGGCGAGCGTCCGCGCCTCCTGCGGGTCGCCTTGGATATAGGCGGCGAGACCGTAGGGTGTGTCGTTGGCGATCGCGACAGCATCGTCCTCGGTGTCGTAGCCGATGATCGACAGTACGGGGCCAAAAATCTCCTCCCGTGCGATGGTCATCGAATTCTTCACGCACGCAAATACCGTCGGACGCACGTAATAGCCCGCGTTCAGATTGGATGGGCGCCCGGGACCGCCGGCCACCAATTCGGCGCCCTCGGCAATGCCTTTCTCGATCAGCGCCTGGATCTTGGCGAATTGGGCAGCGCTCGCCACCGGACCAAGATCAGTGCCCGGGTCATGAGGCGGTCCGACCGTCAGCGATGCTGCCGCCCTTGCTGCGATGGCACTCGCTTCATCCATGCGTTCGGCCGGCACCAGCATCCGGGTCGGCGCATTGCATGACTGTCCGGAATTGGCGAAGCACCGGCGCAGGCCGGCTGCGACCGCCGAACCAAGATCGGCGCTTCGCAATAGGATGTTCGGCGACTTTCCGCCGAGTTCCTGATGCACCCGCTTGACGGTCGGCGCCGCTGCCTGCGCGACGGCGATCCCCGCCCGCGTCGATCCGGTAAACGAGACCATATCGACATCGGAATGGCCGGCGAGCGCCGCGCCGGCAGTCGGTCCGTCACCCTGAACCAGGTTGAACACGCCTTTCGGGACACCCGCCTCATGCATGACTTCGGCAAAGACGAGAGCGTTGAAGGGCGCGATCTCAGACGGTTTGAGCACCATCGTACAGCCTGTCGCCAGCGCGGGAGCCACCTTGCAGGCAATCTGATTGATCGGCCAGTTCCATGGCGTGATCATGCTCACGACGCCGACCGGTTCGTGAACGATCCGGGTCGAGCCCTGCAGATATTCGAAGTCGAACTCATCGAAAGCCCGGATTGTCTCTTCGAAATGCGCCGCACCCAGCCCCGCTTGGTCCGCCCGTGCCATGGCCAGCGGGGCACCCATTTCGCGGGAGATGATGTCGCCGATCTCGTGCTGACGGCGCTTCAGGATCATCAGAACTCGCTCAAGGAGCGCCCGCCGCTCCGCCTTCGTCGACTGTGAGAAGATCGGAAAGGCCGCGCGGGCGGCTTCGATCGCCCGCTCTGCATCGGCCATGCTGCCGATCGCTATCGTTCCGATGGATTGTTCGGTCGACGGATCGATCACGTGAAGCTCTCTCAGCCTTTCGGGATCGACCCACTCACCGCCGATATAGAATTTGTGGGCGTTTTTCATGCAATGTCCCTCCGGCCGAGCCGAAATCAAAAGTCGGCCACTTTGCCCCAGGCGGATGTCCCGAAACGGTCCGGATGATAGGGCCGGGGATCGACGATCGGCTCATCGCCTGTGGCGATATCGGCAATCAGATGACCGGCGCCCGGCCCGATGCCGAAGCCGTGGCCGCTGAAGCCCGCAGCAAGGATGAAGCCGGGAAGGGAGGCGATCTCGCCGATCCCCGGCACGCCGTCGGGTGTGCTGTCGATATAGCCCGCCCAGGCCGCGCTGATGCCGGTTTTCTTCAAGGCGGGTAGAAGCTCGAGCGCGCGCGCATGCGTCAGGCGGATGGTCGCCTGATTGATCGCGGGGTCGAGGATGCGCATGCGCTCCATCGGCGTCGGCCTGTCGAGCCGCCAGCGTGCAAGAGACTCGTGGCCGGAACGAAACCCCTCCAAGCCGCCGGGCGCGAGACTGCGCCATCGCCGGGCGAACATCGGCAGAAACTCTCGGGCGAAGCGGAACTGCTGCGCGGTCGGATCGACGCGGCCGCGGCCGCTGATCGCCAGCGTGTAGCCGCCATCGCTGCGCCGCGTAACGGAGACCGCGGACGTGTGGAGTGCGTCCGGCAGCCCGCTTGCCCCAGGCGAAACGGAAAGGATCGACGAACGGATCGATGCCTGCGGAAATCGAATGCCGAGCTGGCGGCAGAAGGTAGAGGCCCAGGCGCCGCCGGCCAGGATCGCGATTTTTGTCCGGATCGTGCCGTGCTCGGTGACGACGCCGGCGATCCTGCCGCCTTCGATGTCGATGCCGCGGGCCGCACAGGATTGATGCACCGTGCCGCCGAGCTTCAGGATCGCCCGCGCGACGGCGGGCGCGGCGCGTGCCGGATCGGCGGTGCCGTCGGTCGGCGAAAACACCCCGCCCTTCCACGACGCGCCGGTGGCGCGCCCGCGTTCGGTTGCCTCTGCACCGCTCAGCATATGCGTCGTGACGCCGACCGAACGCGCGAAGTCGCGCCAGCGTGCCCAGCCGGCCAGTTCCTCGTCGCTATTGCTGAGATAGAAGAGGCCGCAGCGGCGAAACCCGGTATCCTCCCCAGTCTCGGCAGCGAAGCGCTCCCACAGATCGAGGCTCTTCGTCGACATCGGCAGTTCCCGGGCGTCGCGGTTCTGCTGCCGGCACCAGCCCCAGTTGCGGCTCGATTGCTCCGCCCCGACAAGGCCTTTCTCGACGAGCGCAACCTTCAATCCGCGCCGGGCAAGATAATAGGCCGCGAAAATGCCGACGATACCGCCGCCGATCACCACAGCATCGGCGGCAACGGGCAGCTCCGCTGTGGTATCGACGCGATCGAGCGGTGCAGGCATGGTGTCGTCTCCGTTTCATACTCTAGAGCGGTTCAGCCTTTCGCCGAAGCGCAGAACCTCTCTAACATTTTGTTTTTACCTGATTTCCGGTGGAACGTTGCCGGACAAACGATCGCGACGGCGACCCTCATTGCCGACAATACGCCCGCACCAGTTCAGGATCCTGCTGGAGACCGTCGAGCCAGGCCGGATCAAGCGTCGGTACTGAGGAGAAGAGCAGCTGCGAATAGGGATGCGTCGGCGCCTTCACCGTCGAGGGCGTGATTTCCTCGACCTTCCGGCCGCCATACATCACCACGATCTCGTCGCAGATCGCCTCTACCACAGAGAGGTCATGGCTGATGAAGATGTAGGAGAGACCGAGTTCCCGCTGCAATTCCTTGAGCAGGTCGATGACCGCGGCGGCAACCACCGTGTCGAGCGCCGAGGTAATCTCGTCGCAGAGGATCAGCTTCGGATCGGCGGCGAGCGCCCGGGCGAAATTGACGCGCTGCTTCTGCCCGCCCGAGAGTTCTCCCGGCCGGCGATGGCGCAGGCTGCGGGGCAGGCGCACCATGTCTAGAAGTTGATCAATCCGGGCATTTCGCGCCTGCCGATCCATACGATGGTAGAAAACCAGGGGCCTGGCGAGAATGTCCTCGACCGATTTTGCTGGGTTGAGAGCGGTATCGGCATATTGAAAGACGATCTGCATCTCGCGCAACTGGTCGCGCGAACGCTCGCGAGCGCTGCGGCGCAGCTCCGTGCCGTCGAAGACGATCTTGCCGATTGCCGCCGGCAGGATGCCGGCGATGGTGCGGGCGAGTGTTGACTTGCCGCACCCGGATTCGCCGATGATGCCGAGATTTCGCCCTTTCTCCACCTTCAGGCTGACGTGCTCGACCGCGCGAACGAGGGGCAGGCCGTCGGCCTGGCGCTGTCCATAACCCGCGACAAGATCTTCGATCTTCAGAAGCGGCGCGGTCGCACTTGCTGCCAGTGCTGCCGCGCCGCGCGATTTCGGTTCAAAGGCCGCGAGCAGCTCTTTGGTATAGGGATGCTTCGCATTGTTGAGGATTTCATTGGTGGTGCCGGTTTCCTGGGCCTCCCCGCCTTTCAACACGACGATGCGGTCGGCGATCTGCGCGACGACGGCGAGGTCGTGCGAGACATAGACGCCTGATATGCCGCCCTTCTTCATGACCGATTTGAAAGCGCGCAGCACTTCGATCTGGGTCGTCACGTCGAGCGCCGTCGTCGGCTCGTCGAAGATGACGAGGGTGGGGTCGCCGATCAGCGCCATGGCCGCGGCCAGGCGCTGCAGCTGGCCGCCGGAAACCTGGTGCGGGTAACGGCTGCCGATCGTTTCGGGCTCCGGCAGCGACAGCGCCCGGAAGAGCTCGACCGCCCGGGCGCGCGCAGCCTCCGGCGACATCAGCTGATGGATACGGGTGACTTCGATCACCTGGTCCATGATCGTTGTGGCCGGGTTGAAGGCGGCGGCGGCTGATTGCGGGACATAGGCGACTTCGGTGCCGCGCACCTTGGCGCGCTGCTTCTCGCTGAGCGTGACCATGTCCTTGCCGCCGACCGAAACACTGCCGCCGGTGATGCGGCAGCCCGCACGGGTATGGCCCATCAGGGTCAGGGCGATGGTCGTCTTGCCCGAACCGCTCTCGCCGATCAGCGCGATGATCTCGCCTTCGGCAACGTCGAGGCTGACACCCTTGATGATTTCGACACGTCGGCCGGAATCGGTGGTGGCCTCGATTTTCAGGTCGCGGATTTCAATGAAATTGCTCATGACACGCTCCGGTCGCGAATCTTCTGCGGCAGGTTGTCTATCAGCAGGTTGACGCTGATCGTCAGGCTGGCGATCGCAAGTGAGGGAAACATCACTGCCGGCGCGCCGAACGGCAGCCCGCCGATATTCTCGCGCACCAGCGCACCCCAGTCGGCATAGGGCGGCTGAACGCCAAGGCCCAGGAAGGAAAGCCCGGAAAGGAGCAGAACGATGAAGACGAAGCGGATCCCGAGGTCGGCGAGCACCGGCCCGACGATGTTGGGCAGAATTTCCGAGCGAATGAGATAGAGGGTGCTTTCGCCGCGGATGCGCGCGACCGTGATGAAATCCATCGCATTGATGTTGACGGCCAGCGCCCGGGCGAAGCGGTAGGCGCCGGGAATGTAGATCACCGACAGTGTCAGGACCAGAACCGGGATCGAGGAGCCGACGGCGGCGACCACGACCAGACCGAACAGCTTGCTCGGGATGGAATTGAGGGCGTCGAGGAAGCGGCTGAGGATCGTGTCCAGCCAGCCGCCGGCGACCGCTGCGATCATGCCGAGCACGACGCCGCTGAAGCAGGCGATCGTTACCGCCGCCAGCGAGATGCCGACCGTGTACCGCGCGCCCATCAGAATCCGCGAGAGCATGTCGCGGCCGAGATAATCGGAGCCGAGCCAGAGTTCCCGGCTCATCGGGCCGAAATAGTCGAGATCGACAATTTCGCCGACGGGATAGGGGATGATCAACGGCGCGAAGATCGCGACGAGCGCCCAGGAGAGGATCACAGTGAAGCCGATCGCGCCGACGATGTTGAAGCGATAGCCAAACCGGGTCCCGGACAGCCGGCCGGAGGTGGTTTCGGAACTGGTCATGGTCATCGGAGCCTCGGATTGGAAAGGATGGCGATGATATCCGCGACGGTGATCAGCAGCAGGTAGCCCAGGCAGAAGATCATCGCGCAGCTCTGGATTAGCGGCAGATCGCGGGTGGCGACGGCATCCAGCATCAGCTTGGCGATACCGGGATAGTTGAAAATGGTCTCGACGATGATCACGCCTCCGAGCAGATAGGACAGCGAAAGCGCAACGGCATTGACGATCGGGCCAAGCGCATTCGGCAGTGCATGGCGAAATACGATGCGCGGCCGGGAGGCGCCTTTGAGCAATGCCATCTCGACATAGGGTGTGTTGAGCGTCTCGATAACAGCTGCGCGCGTCATGCGGATCATCTGGGCCGAGACAACGAAGGTGAGGGTGATCACCGGCATGGCATAGACGCGCAACAGGTCGGTCATACTATGGACCTCATTGGCGAAAGACAGCGCCGGCAGCCATTTCAGATAGACGGCGAAGATGAGCGCGGCGGAGGTCGCGACCATGAACTCCGGCACGGAGATGACGCCGATCGTGATCACCGTGACAATCCGATCGTAAAGGGTGCCGCGCAACATCGCCGCAGTGATCCCGAGCGTGAGCGCGATCGGCACTGAGAAAAGCGCGGTGACGCCGGCAAGTTTCAGCGTGTTGACGAAGCGGCCGGCGATGAGAGCGGCGATCGGCATGTTGTTGGCATAGGACGTGCCGAGGTCGCCCTGCAGCAGTCCGACTAACCAGCGCAGGAAACGAAAGAGCGCCGGCTCGTCGAGATGCATGGCCTTGCGCAGGCCCTCGACGGCTTCTGGCGTGGCGGCTTGGCCGAGCAGGATCGTCGCCGTATCTCCAGGCAACAGCGTTGTCGCGAAGAAGACGGCGAAGGAGACGATCACCAGAGTTATCACGGCGACGAACAATCTGCTCAGTACAAGGGATAAGACCTGGCGGTTCACGGGCGTCTTCCCTTTGCGTTCGAGTTGAGTTCCATCAATGCAGATGGAGGAACTGGGGCGCGGCTGCTGCCCCAGTCTCCTTTGCTTAATCAGACTTCAAGCCAGACATATTCCGCGAAAGCGTATCCCATCTGGCCGCCGAGCGGGTTGGCTTCCAGGCCCTTGAGCTTGGCAGTCGTGGCATCGACGTTCGAGATATAGGCCGGAATGATAGTGCCGGCTTCCTGGGCGACCATGCCCTGCATCTCGTTGTAGATTGTCTTGCGCTTGTCTTGATCGAGAGAGCCACGCGCCTCGATCAGCATCTTGTCGAACTTCTCCGACTTGTAGTGGCTTTCGTTCCACGGAGCGTCCGAGGTGTAGAGCAGGGAGAAGAGGATATCCGGGGTCGGCCGCGGGTTGATATTGCCGAAATGGATCGGCGCCTTGAGCCAGTAATTGTCCCAATAACCGTCGGATGGCACTCGCTGCACATCGAGCTTCATGCCGATTTCGGCGCCGGCCGCCTGGATGATCATGGCCATGTCGATCGACGAGCTCGCCGCATCGGAAGCGATGATCGGGATGGATTGGCCAAGCACGCCGGCCTTGTCGAAGTGGAACTTCGCCTTCTCAGGATCGAAGGCTCGCGCTTTCAGCTCTGCGTCATGATAGAAGTTCGCCGGTGAAACGGGTTGATCGTTGCCGACTTCGCCGAGACCGCGTAGCGCCGATTTGACGATCTGTTCGCGGTTGACGAGATACTTCATGCCCTCGATGAAGTCCCGCTTATTGCCGGGCTCCATATCCAGTCGCATGTTGAGATTGGTATAGTTGCCGGACGTCGTCTTAGACAAGGTGAAGCCGTCGCCCTGGGCCTCGACGAGGCGCATAGAGCGCGGATTGATCGTGGCTGCAAGATGGATGTCGCCCGCAAGCAGTGCGTTTACACGGGCATTGTCGTCGCTGATCGCGAAATATTCGAAGGAATCGACGTTCGGGCCGGATTTCCAATAATTCTTGTTCTTGATCCCGACCGAGCGAACGCCCGGCTCGAAGACTTCCTTGACGAATGCGCCGGTGCCGTTGGCCTTGGTGAAATCGGTCGTGCCGTCGGAAACGATCATGAAGTGATGCATCGACAGGATGGTCGGCAGGTCGGCGTTCGGGCTGGCGAGCGTGATCTCGACGGTCTGTTTGTCGACCGCCTTGAAGCCGGTCATCTGGGCGGCGATTTTTGCGACCTTCGAGCCGACGGACGGGTCGAGATGGCGCTTCAGCGAGAAGACCACGTCGTCTGATGTCAGCGGCTTGCCGTCATGGAAGGTAACGCCGTTCTTCAGCTTGACCGTCCAGGTCTTCGCATCCTTGGACTCGATCACTTCGGCAAGCTCCATCCGCGGCGTGCCTGATTTGTCGAGGAAGGTGAGGCGGTTATAGAAGGAGCAGCACCGGACATAGTCGGTGGACAGCGACGCCTTGGCGGGGTCGAGCGTATCGGCCGTGGAGGACGACCAGCCGGCCGCCTTGAGCGAGCCGCCGGAAACGGGCGTGGCGGCGAGCGCCTTGCCGGCGCGGCCAAGCACGAGCCCGCCGGCCGACATGGCCACGCCGCCCGCAAGCATCATATGCAGCAACTCGCGACGGGTGGCGCCACGGCGGATGGCGCTTTCGACCATGGCGTCGTCGGATCTGGTCCAATTGGTGATTTTGTCGTTCATCTCATTCCCCTTTCTTGTGTGGCGGGCTGCCCGTTCCGGGCAGGTCCGATCTGCTTTCAAAGTCAGGCGCGCGCGGCGGCCACGGCATCGGCAAGGCCGGCCATGGAGGTGAAATGGTAATCGGGTTTGGTGAACTCGGCCGGTTCGATCGTGCCGCCGTAACCCTTCTCAGCATGTCGCCGCTCGATCCAGCAATTGGTCAGCCCGAGTTTCCTGGAAATGCCGATATCGTGGTATTGGCTCTGGGCGACATGCAGGATGTCGTCCTTCGAATGTCCTTGCGAGACGACGTAGGCGAATACCTTCTCGAAGAATGCGGGATCGGGTTTCTCGGTGCCCGTATCATCCGCCGTGAAGGCGGCATAAAAGGGATTGCCGAGCTCTTTCTCGAAGAAATCGAATGCCCAGCGGCGGGCGTTGGTCATCGCAACGAGGCGGTAATCCTTCGCAAGACTGGCCAGCGCTGCGGCGCTGTCTGCAAAACCCTTCCAGCCCTTGGCCGAATCCCGCAGCTGTTCGCCATATTTTTGCTCAGTGGGCAGGCCGAGCTTCGGCGCGATCGCCAGGTAGACGCGCACGAGGTCGTCGGGAAAGAGATTGGCATCCTCGGCATAGCGGGCTGCACGGTAGAGGGTCAGCGCCTGCTCGCCGTCGACGGTCGTTCCCGCCTCGGCGGCGATATGGCCGATGCAGGTCTTGAGGCCGCTCTCGAAGTCGATGAGCGTGCCGACGACATCGAATGTCATATATTTGAATTCCGGAAGGCTCTTGCTCACGTGAATTCCCCAGTGTTCGGCTCCCAGTGGGAGCATGGTGTCTCGAAGAAGAATATTCTGTTCCCGCGGGCGAGATCGTTGTCCCGCTCTTCTGTGGAAGGCCTCGCATTTGCCGGGATCCGAGCCCTTCAGTGATCGTAGTGTGTCACCTGCACCGCGCCGGATTCTCCTGAAAGGCGTCATATGGCGGCACAAAATACCGAATCTGACCGTTTCGCGATATTCTGAGGCTTGCATCGCCCACGCGCCGGTCGTCGTAGTTCATGGTTTGTTCTTGGCGGGCGCCCGTGCGCTCGATGATCATGTCTGCCGTTTCGGGCTGCGCGCGGCAGCGCATGGCAAGGACGCCATCGTCGAAGGCGGGGAATGACGAGGCCAAAGGCAGCGTGTTCAAGCGCCGTGCTGGCGGGGGAATCGGCGGTGCCGGCGGGTGCCGTTTCCGCCGGTACTTCCGCCAGACCGGAGATAGGTCAGTGCATCATCGCCAGCGCTGCCGCAAAGAAATCCTCACCTCCGAAGTTGCCTGACTTCAAAGCCAGAAGCATGTCGCCCTGGGCATTGCCGACCGTGCGCAGCACCGGCACGCCGGCCGCAATCTCAGGCCCGATCAGAAATGCTGGAATGGCAAGCCTGTCGACCGCTGCGCCCGACGTTTCTCCGCCTGCAACCACGAGGCGCCGGACGCCTCTTGCCACCAGTTCGGCTGCGATGATCGAGGTTGCGGTCTCGATCGCATGGCCGGATGCGTCCCGTCCGTAAAGGGATTGCAGCCGGGCCACGGTTTCGGGTGCGGCGCTTGCGGCGACCACGATGGGGCCGGCGGCGATGCGGTCTCCAGCCCAGGAAATCGCCGCGGCGATCTCATCCGGGCCGGCAAGCAGCCGTTCCGGATCGAGCCGCAGGACTGGCATCGACCGTTCGGCGACCTCGAGTTGGCGCAACGTTGCCTTGGAGCAACTGCCGGCAACGATCGCGGAAAGCCCGCCGACCGGGCGAATGACGTCTGCCGGCGCCGCTCCGCCGGACGATATCCGACCGGAGCGGACCAACGCGCGGGCAAGGCCGAGACCGAGCCCGGATGCGCCGGTGGATACCGGTGTTTCCAATGCGATCTCGCCGAGCGTTTCAAGATCCCGCTCGAAAATCGCATCGGCGATGGCAGCGGTAACGCCGGCCGCGCGCAGGGCCTCGAGCCTCGCTTTGACGGCGCAAGGTCCGGCCGCGATGGCGGTGAGATCGATCAGCCCGACAGCACCATGCGATTGCCGGGTGAGAACCCGCACGAGATCGGCGTCGTGCATCGGGTTGAGGGGTGGTCCTTGAGCGGGCTTTCGTTCAACGGCTGTCCGCCGACGAAAAGATGGCCAAGATAGACGGTGCGACCTGCTTCCGGGAAGGCTGGCGTGACCAGCACGATGCCGCCGCCCGCAGCGTGTCTCAATGCCTCGGTGACGGGTCCGATATTGCCGGCATCGGTGGAATCGAAGGTCGAACAGATCTTGTAGAGCACGTGGCTCGCGCCGCGCCGGCGCAGCCATCGTTCGGCGCTGGTTGCGGCAGTCACCGCGTCCGAAGCCGGGACGGAGCGGATCTTCAGGGAAACGACGACGGCGTCGACGTCAGGCAGAGCGAGCGACGGATCGGGGATGCCGACCGTCTGCACCGTGCGCAGCCCGTTCTTCGTCAGCGTATTGGCGAGGTCGGACGCGCCCGTATAGTCGTCGGCGATTGATCCGAGCAAAATGGCCATTGTCTAGCTCCGTGCAAAAGATCTGAACCAGCCGAGGCCGTCCAGTGTATGGCCGCGCGGGATGTATTCGCAGCCGATGAACCCGTCGTAACCCAGGCGGTCGATTTCGCCGAAAAGGTAGGGGTAGTTCAGTTCTTCCCCGTCCGGCTCGTTGCGGGAGGGCACGCTGGCGATCTGGATATGGCCGGTAATCGGCAGCAGGCGCCGCAACGCTATTGTGACGTCGCCATGGATGATCTGGCGATGATAGATGTCGAACTGGAGTTTCAGGTTGGGCAGGCCGGATTCGGCAATCAGCGTTTCGGCGGCGCCGAAGTCCTTGAGGAAATAGCCTGGCATGTTTCGGCCGTTGATCGGCTCGAGCACGAGATCGATGTCTTTGTCCGCAAGCCGCCCGGCAGCATAAGTAACGGAGCGCCGATAAGAGGCGGCGGCGGCTTCATCATGAGGGTCGGCGATGCCCGCCATCAGGTGCAACCGCTTGACGCCGGTCGCCGCCGCATAGTCGAGTGCCCGTTCGACATCGGCCTTCAGCGCATCGAACCGTCCGGGAAGGGCTGCGATGCCGCGCTCGCCTGCCGCCCAGTCGCCCGGCGGCAGGTTGAACAAGGCCTGCTGCAGATTGTTGCGGGCAAGCCGTTCGGCGATTGCCTCCGGCGCAGCTTCGTAGGGAAAGAGGTATTCGACGGCGGCAAAGCCGGCATCGGCTGCGGCGTCGAAGCGGTCGAGGAATGCCCATTCGTTGAACATCATCGTCAGGTTGGCGGCGAAAACCGGCATGGCTAGCGTTCCCCTTTGTTGGAACCGGGCAATTCCGCCCCGGAAAGCTGGGCATAGAGCCGTGCGAGCGAGGAATCGTCATCACGGCCCATGCCGGCGCCGGCGGCGGCCAGATACATTTGCAGCGCCGCCGCCGCGAGCGGCACCGGATAACGCTCGGATCGGGCCATGTCCTGGACGATACCGAGATCCTTGACGAAAATCTCGATGCTGCTGAGCGGCGTATAGTCTCCGGCCAGCACATGCGGCACGCGGTTTTCGAACATCCACGAATTGCCGGCTGAGGCGGTGATCACCTCATAGACTTTGTCGAGGTCGAGGCCCTGCTTGGCAGCAAATGTTATGGCCTCGCAGGCGGCGGCGATGTGCACGCCGGCGAGAAGCTGGTTGATCATCTTGAAGGCCGCGCCTGCCCCGGCGGCGTCGCCGAGCTCGTAGACCTTGCCGGCCATGGCGTCGAGACCCGGACGGGCGGCGTCGAAAGCCTGTCTGGAGCCGGACGCCATGATCGTCAGCTCGCCCAGCGCAGCCTTGGCTGCGCCACCTGAAATCGGCGCGTCGAGATAATGCAGGCCGAGAGCTTGTACCCTTCGTGCCAGATCGCGGGCAACGGCGGGATCCATGGTGGCCGAGGAGATGAAGACGGCCCCGGGCTTCATCGTGTTCGCGACGCCTTTCGGCCCGAACAACACGGCTTCGGTCTGGGCGCCGTTGACGACGACGGAGACGACGATGTCGGCGTCCTTCGCGGCGCCGACTGGGGTCGCCGCCCCACGTCCGCCGTCGGCGATGAAGCGATCCACCGCCGCCGGCGTGATGTCATATCCGACGACATCGAGCCCGGCGCGCTTCATCGACCGGGCCATCCCCAGCCCCATGGAACCGAGACCGATGACGGCCGCGACGACGACAGGGCCTGGATTTTCAGCAAGTGGTGACATCAGGAGGTTCTCCGGTCTCGTGAGAAAAACTCTGTGCCCTCCGGGTGCAGTCCCGGAGGGGCCTTAGAGCGCCGTGCGTCCATAAGACACGCTAAGGACGCTCTAACATTTTGAATTTGCGCATAATCCTTTGCGAAAATCGATTCCGATTTTCGGGGATGCGCGCGTTCAGCGATTGACGGTTTTGGCGGGAACCGTCAACACGGCGAGCGAGCCGATGATCAACGCAGCCGCCAGCAGATACATGCCGGCGCTGTTGGTGCCGGTGAAGTCCTTCAGATAGCCTACCAGAAATGGCCCTAGGAAGCCGGCAAGGTTGCCGACCGAGTTGATCCAGGCGATGCCGGCCGCTGCACCCGTGCCGGCAAGAAAAGCTGTCGGGAGCGACCAGAAGAGCGGGGCGCAACTGATGGCGCCTGCGGCGGCGAGCGAAAGGCAGACAATCGAGATCGTCGTGCTGGTCGCTATCGTCGCCGCGACAAAACCACCGGCGGCGACGACGGCCGGGACGACTAGGTGCCACCGGCGTTCGCGCAGCCTGTCGGCCGAGCGCCCGAGGGCCAGCATGACGACGAATGTGCAGATATAGGGAATCGCGGAAATCAGGCCGATATTGAGGTTTCCGCTGACGCCTGAGGCTTTCACGATTGAAGGCATCCAGAAATTCAGGCCGTATTGCCCGAGCACGAAGCAGAAATAGATCAGGCACATCAGCCAGACGCGGCGGTCGGTCAGCGTTGCGGCAATGCTGTGCGGGCTGGTTGTCTTGACCCGGTTCTCCGCTTCGATGTTGGCCGTCAGCACGCGCTTTTCCTCATCGTTCAGCCATTTCGCGTCATGGATCGTATCATCAAGATAGAAGAAGGTCGCGACGCCGAAAAGAATGGCCGGAACGGCTTCGATCAGGAACATCCATTGCCAGCCGGAAAGGCCGTGCGTGCCATGGAAACTGTCCATCAGGAGACCCGAAAGCGGATTGCCGAAAATGGCGGATATCGGGATCGCGGACATGAAGGTCGTGATGATCCTGGCGCGGCGATCGGCCGGATACCACGCTGTGAGATAGAGAATGATGCCGGGAAAAAATCCGGCTTCGGCAACGCCCAGTAGGAAGCGCAGCACATAGAAGACCGTTTCCGATGAGGTGAACATGAAGGCGGCGGAAATGATGCCCCAGGTGACCATGATGCGGGCAATCCACATCCGGGCGCCAACCCTGTTCATGATGACGTTGCTCGGCACCTCGAACAGAAAATAGCCGATGAAGAAAATGCCGGCGCCGATGCCATAGGCAGCTTCCGAGAGGCCGAGTTCGCTCGACATCTGCAGTTTGGCGAAGCCGACATTGACGCGGTCGAGATAGGCAACCACGTAGCACAACATTAAAAACGGCACGATGCGCCAGAACACCTTGGCATAGGCGCGGTCTTCCGCCGTCCGTGCGGGAAGTGCGCCAACGGGCGGCGCCTGTGTCTGCAGAGTCATGATTTTCTCCTCCTATTGTTGCCGCGGTCTCCTGTCGGTCCTCCCGCAGCACGCCAAGCCATTTTTGGCAGCGCTGCCATTCTTACTAATCCATTTTGGCAGCGCTGCCAACAGCAAATTGGTAGCGCTGCCAAAAAATCCTTGCTTCTTGATGGGAGCGGTGAAAAATGGTGGTAGCGCGGCGGTTGCCGACGGACATATCGGCAGACCATTCCAATAGAGCTTGGGTTCGGACATACGATGGAATTCAAACCGCAGGTGACGGTGACGCTTGCCGAGGTTGCGGAAGCAGCCGGTGTTGGCGAGAGCACGGTGTCGCGCGTGCTGCGCAATCACGGCTCGTTTTCCGGCAAGACGCGGGAGCGAGTGATGGCTGCGGTTGAGCGGCTGGGCTATGTGCCGAACCGGATCGCCGGGACGCTGGCCTCCACCGGCTCGCGCCTGGTCGCCTTTGTCATCCCCTCGCTGTCCAACATCGTCTTCCCCGATGTGTTGCGCGGCGCCAGCGCCGTCCTGGAGGAGAACCGGTACCAGGCGGTATTCTCCGTCACCGACTATGATCCGGGTAAGGAGGAGGCGCTTGCCGCTGCGATGCTCGCCTGGCGGCCGGCGGCGGTCATGCTGGCGGGATACGAACATACCGACGGGACAGTGAAGATGCTGCGCGCCAGCGGATGCCGGGTCGTGGAACTGCTCGATCTCGACGGAGATGCACTCGATATCGCGGTCGGCTTCTCGAACCGCGCGGCCGGGCGGGAGAGCGCTGGCTTTCTGCTGAAGCGGGGCTATCGCCGGATCGGCTATGTCGGTCACGATCTCAATCGTGACACCCGCGCCGGCAAGCGGTTTTCAAGCTTTTGCGAAACGCTGGAGGCCGGCGGCGTGCCTCTCGTCGCGCGCGAAATTCTCGCCGGCGCTTCGTCGGTGGAAAACGGCAGGCTAGGGCTGGAGCGGCTGCTTGCCCGGACGAGGGATCTCGATGCGGTTTATTTCTCCAATGACGATATGGCGCTCGGCGGCTATTTTCACTGTCTGGCCGAGGGGATCGCTATCCCTTCGAAGCTTGCCATTTTCGGCTATAACGGCCTCGATATCGGCCGGGCGATGCCGCAGCCCTTGTCGACCATCCGAACGCCGCGTGTGTCGACCGGACAGATCGCCGCGCAGCTGGTCGTCGCCAACGCGCCGCCCCAGGCCGTCGATCTCGGTTTTGAGCTGATCGAAGGCGCAACCGCGTAATCTTGGAGGAAATGTCATGTCCGACGCGCGCCAGCGTGAAGAAATTTGCCGATACGGCCGCTCGCTGTTTGAGCGCGGGCTGACGCCCGGTTCGTCGGGCAACATATCGTTGCGGCTCGATGATGGCGGCTGGCTGGTGACGCCGACCAACGCCTCGCTCGGTTTTCTCGATCCGGCACGGATCTCCAGGCTCGATGCCGAAGGCTGGCTGCTCTCCGGCGACAAGCCGACCAAGGAAATTCCGCTGCATACCGCCCTCTACGACACACGCGGCAGCGCCCGCGCCATCGTCCACCTTCACTCCACGCACGCGGTGGCGCTGACCATGCTGCCGGAGATCGATCCGCGCGCCGCCTTGCCGCCGATGACCCCCTATTATCTCATGCGCGCCGGCGAAACCGCTCTGGTGCCCTATTATCGTCCCGGCGATCCGGCGGTGGCCGACGCCATCCGCGGGCTGGCAGGCAAGTATTCGTCGGTGCTTCTGGCCAATCACGGACCCGTCGTTGCCGGCGATAGCCTGGAAGCGGCGGTCTTTGCGACCGAGGAACTAGAGGAAACGGCAAAGCTCTATCTGCTGCTGCGCAACCTCAATCCCCGTTATCTCAGCCCGGGACAGGTGGCAGATTTGGTCGACACGTTCGGCCTCGACCTTCCTTCGCATCACGATCACGACGACCATTGAACGGCCCAAACCGGATTCAGGTCGGGCGACCCAATCCGCTCACTTCGTCCGCATCTTGTCCTAATCGAGCGCCGAAAGCACCGATGCCGTGATTGCGTCCGTCTTGTCCCTGCCGGGACTTGCACCGATGCCGCGTGCAGTCGTTGCCTCGATTGCGGCCATCACCTTGCCGGCGGCGACCGTTTCTCCAAGGTGCTCCAGCATCATCGCGCCCGACCAGATGGCGGCGATCGGATTGGCGATGCCGAGATGGGCGATATCCGGCGCGGAACCGTGGACGGGCTCGAACATCGACGGCGCCGAGCGATCGGGATTGATGTTGGCGGAGGCTGCAAAGCCGAGCCCGCCCTGGATGGCGGCGCCAAGGTCTGTCAGGATGTCGCCGAACAGGTTGGAAGCGACGACCACATCGAGGCTCTCAGGCGCCATGACCATGCGGGCGGCCATGGCGTCGATATGATAGCTGGTCACCTCGACATCGGGATATTCAGCGGAAAGCCTTTCGGTGGTCTCGTCCCAGAAAACCATCGAATATCTCTGCGCGTTGGACTTTGTGACCGAGGCAAGCTTGCCGCCCCGCGCCCGCGCTTGTTCGAAGCCGAAACGCAGGATACGCTCGACGCCCTTGCGGGTGAAGATCGAGGTCTCCACGGCCACCTCGCTGTCGGTCCCCTGATGGACGCGGCCGCCGGCGCCGGAATATTCGCCTTCGGTATTTTCACGAATGCAGAGGATGTCGAAATTCTCCGACCGCAACGGTCCCTGCACACCCGGCAGCAGCCGGTGCGGGCGGATATTGGCATATTGCACGAAAGCCTTGCGGATCGGTAGCAGAAGCCCGTGCAGCGACACGGAATCGGGCACTTTGCGAGGCCACCCGACGGCGCCGAGCAGAATGGCATCGAACGAGCGCAGCGTTTCGATGCCATTGCCAGGCATCATGCTGCCGTTCTCCAGATAGTAGTCGCAGGACCAGGGATAGCTTGTCGTCACAAGCGAGAATCCGTTCCGCGCAGCCGCCTTTTCGAGTACGGCCTTGGCTGCCTCAGTGACGTCGCGGCCGATACCGTCTCCTGGGAGAAGGGCGATCTTATAGGTCTTCATGGCAGGTCCTCTCACCGGCTGATCAGCACATTCTTGCTCTGCGGGTTGCGCCGTGCGGGAATGACTGTAGAGGAAGGCTCCGACTTTATTTGCCGAAAGCGGCCGGGATTTGGTCGATTGTTGGGTTTACGCCGGCATCGCCAGTGCATTCTCTCGAGCGATCTGGATCGACGGAAATCGATTGAGCGGATTCATCGGCGGTCGGTCGGATTCAAGCGCCGGGATAGACGGGCGTGGAGGCCTGAGCCTGCCGGCGTTCGGATTCGGGGCGGAACGAGCGGTATTGCCAAAGACCGTCCGGGGATTGCCGCCGGTAGACGGTCTCGAGCCAGAACACGGTGTCGTCGATCGGCAAGACCGGATGCCAGGCGTACCATTCAGACCAGATCTTGCCGGCCTGTTTGCTCTCCATGGTCATTATTCAACTCCGCATGCTTGGAGGCGTTCATGAGATCGAAAAGCAGGCCGTGAAAGTTGCTGCTGTCGCCGCTCACGGAACGTTTCTTCTCGTTAGATGGGCCCCTGATCCCACCAGCGGATTTATTCCTCAGTGAAGAATAACAATGAAATATCATTCTTCAATAGAGATTGTTTTCCCGCGCTGGGTGAGAATTCCTTGGCTGTATCGCGGCGCGTTCACGGCTGTCAATGTATATCGTAATACGATATATGTAAAGAGCGCCGATCGTTGAGGAGTGAGCTTCATGGAAAGCCGATTGCATCCCGTATTGCACCGCCCCGTGCTTTATCCCGCCGATAAGGCGTTTGAAAATCTCAGGCAGAGGGGTCATGCCTTGCTTGATAGTGGAGACGCAGGCCGCTGGGAGCTTTTGCGGGCGGAGTGGCGGTATGATGTGGCGCTGCTCACGAATGATTTTCGTCTTTGGATGCAGCATCTCGACAGAGGCTTCGATATCGCCAAATAGGCGAGTATTCGATCGTCGCCTGGAAAAACCGAATGGCTCAGTTGATCGAACGAAAGCCGAGATAGACCGCCAGGCTGATGGCGGAGAGGGCGATCGTCAGTTTGGGTCGGGCATCGTCGAACATGGCTGCCAGCAGCAGGCCGAGCGACAGGATGGCGGATGTCGCCCAGAGATTCTGATCGGAGACGGTAATGGCCAGCGCCCCCAGAAAAACGGCGCTTGCGACGATCGTCACGGGCGCGGACTTCTCGGCGAGATCGCCTCCCGGGAGATAGGGCAGGAGAAAGCGTCGCATGCTCAGGCCGGAAGCGATGCTGAGAAGAAGACAGGTCAAGACAAGATGCGCCATGGGGTCGTCGCCGATCGATCTGCAGATGGAATTGCCGATGCAAACCCCGTGCCAGCTGCAAACACCGCAATTCCCGCCAAGTGGCGGCAATATCGGCCGCCCGTGGCTATTTCCTCGGCGCCGCGTTGTTTTTTTCGGCAACTGTTCCCTCTTCGCTTGCGCCGGCAAATTATATCGCAATACGACTTGAGTGGCGGCGATGATTTTTGTATGGAGAATTATCTTTCTCCATAATTCTGGAAACGAGATCTTTCATTGGACCTTTCGTCGCTCGAAATATTCCGCGCTGTCGCCGGCGATCGCAGTGTTACCAAGGCTGCCAAGGCCGTCGGTCGGGTGCCGTCGAATGTGACGACGCGCATCCGGCAGCTGGAGGACGATCTCGGTGTTTCCCTGTTCAGCCGTGACGGCAAGAAGATGACGTTGACGCGGGAGGGGGAGACGTTCCTGGCCTACGCCAACCGGCTGATGGCGCTTGCACTCGAAGCGCGCCAGGCCGTGCGGCCTCTCGCCCCGTCGGGAACATTGCGCGTCGGCACCATGGAAAGCACGGCGGCGAGCCGGCTGCCCGCGGTGCTGACGCAATTCAACCGGATGTGGCCTGATGTGTCGCTTCATCTGACGATGGGCGCATCCCGCGATCTCGCCCGCGCCGTCGTGGCCGATGCACTGGATTGTGCGCTGATTGCCCGCCCGCCGAAGGCGATGCGCGGGGAAGAGATGAGTTTCGAGGCCGAGCTTAAGGCGCTGGCGATGGAACCGGTCTTTGTCGAGGACCTGTTGATCGTGCTGCCATCAGGGCATCCCGCCGTCAAATCCGCTGCCGACCTGCGTGTCGGGTCGATTGCCGCTTTGGAGCCTGGCTGCACCTATCGCCGGATCGCCGAAAACTGGGCGCGCAAATCGACCGCCATGCCGACGAGCGAGCATGGCTCCTACCATGCGATACTGGCGAGCGTCGCGACCGGCAATACCGCCGGCGTCATACCGAGATCCGTTCTCGACCTCATGCCCTGGCCAACATCCGTCCAGACTCATCAACTGGGACCTGTCGAGACGCTGCTGGTCTACCGCAAGAACGATCGCCCCAGCGCCTTTAACGCCTTCCACGAAGTCCTCAGCGCGACAAAAGGCAGGGATATCAGGCTTGCCACAAACTAGCCTTCATGCCTTCCCTCAGTCCGCCAGATAATCCTCGCTCAACATTGGTCTTGTCATGCCGCACCCCGTTTCCCCGAAGGTGGGACCGAGCCGCTTCCGTCGCTTCCGTCTGTTTTCACCGATTCTGGCCGGCGCGACCTTACGCGAGCGGCTGATCGCATGTCTCGGCGCTTTGCTGGCCATCGGCCTTACCGGCGTCATCAGCGGCTATCTCTTCGGGCAGGGGCCGCACCTTCCCCTGATCGTCGCGCCGATGGGGGCATCGGCGGTGCTTCTTTCGCGGTGCCCGCGAGCCCGCTTGCGCAGCCGTGGTCGATCATCGGCGGCAATACCATTTCCGCCCTGATGGGAATCATTGCCGCCTATTTCATCCGCGATCCGATCATCGCGACCGGCGTCGGCGTGTCGCTTGCTATCGGCGCCATGTCTTTCACACGCTGCCTTCATCCGCCGGGAGGTGCTGCGGCGCTGACCGCCGTTCTCGGCGGCCCCGTCGTCGCCGGCTGGGGTTTCCTCTTTCCCTTCGTGCCGGTCGCCCTGAATTCCTGCCTTCTTGTCGGTCTCGGCCTGCTGTTCCACAAGCTTTCCCGGCGGAACTATCCGCATGTCGTTCCAAAACCCGCTGAGAACACCCATCGCACGATCGACCTGCCGTCCGCCGTGCGGGTGGGTTTTCGTGAGGAGGATGTCGATGCGGCCCTTGCAGCGCTCGACGAAACCTTCGATATCGATCGCGCCGATCTCGGCCGGCTGCTGCAGCAGGTCGAGCTGCAGGCGGCAATCCGCTCAAACGGCAAGATCAGCTGCGCCGATATCATGTCGCGCGACGTGATCGCCGTCGGCGAAGCTGCGGAACCGGATGCCGCACGGCACCTGCTTTTGAAGCACAATATCCGCACGCTGCCGGTAAAGGACCCGGAGGGCCGCCTGATCGGCAGCGTCGGCTTGCGGGAATTGTCGACCAGCATCGATACGATCGCCGGCGCAATTTCAAAACCGGCGGTGGCAAGGCCTTCGGACCCGGCCCTGTCGCTGCTTCCCATTCTGACGGACGGGCGCACGCATGCCGTCATCATTGTCGATGACGATTACCGGATTCTCGGCCTGATATCGCAGACCGATCTCCTCAGCGCAGTGGCGCGGCTGCTGCCGAACGACAGTGCTCCGATCTCGGCGGTGGCCTGAACTTTGGTCGTGGATTGTCAAGCAGAGGGAGGAATGAGCCGGTGTTGATCGAGCGCGATCCGAATGGGGATTTTATCCTGGACTCATCCGAACTCGCGGAACGGTTCGGGCTGTCCCTGGCCGATCTCCGCCGTCACATGCGACATGGCTCACTCGTCAGCACCGTGGAAATCGGCACGGCTGAACACGAGGGTACCAAACGGGTGTCGCTTCGGCTCGGCAACAGGCTTTGGCGCGCGGTACTGAATGATGCGAACGAGGTGCAGCACGAACAGATGACCGTGCTTCGGGGAAAATCATCCGAGCGAAATTCGGGCTGACCCCATCCATCATGAGGAGCGGCTCTAATGCCGCCGCTCTATTCAGAGCGCCTTTTCCAGTTCCGGCAGGGCTTCGAACAGATCGGCGACGAGGCCGTAGTCGGCGACCTGGAAGATCGGCGCCTCCTCGTCCTTGTTGATGGCGACGATCACCTTGCTGTCCTTCATGCCGGCCAGATGCTGGATCGCCCCGGAGATGCCGGCGGCGATATAGAGCTGCGGGGCGACGACCTTGCCGGTCTGGCCGACCTGCCAGTCGTTCGGCGCATAACCGGCATCGACGGCCGCGCGGGATGCACCGACGGCAGCCCCGAGCTTGTCGGCAAGCGGCAGGATGACTTCCTTGAATTTTTCCGCAGAGCCAAGTGCCCGGCCGCCGGAGAGGATGATCTTCGCCGAGGTCAGCTCCGGACGGTCGGAGGCCGACAGCGCATCCTTCACGAAACGCGACAGACCCGGATCGGAGACCGCCGCGATCGCCTCCACCGTTGCAGAGCCGCCTTCGGCAGCCGAGGCAAACGAGGCGGTGCGCACGGTGATCACCTTCCTGGCATCGCTGGCCTGCACCGTCTGGATGGCATTGCCGGCATAGATCGGCCGCTTGAAGGTGTCGGGGCTGACAACCTCGATGATCTCCGAGACCTGGGCGACATCGAGCAGGGCAGCGACGCGCGGCAGCACGGTCTTGCCGACCGAGGTGGCGGCAGAGACGATGGTGTCATAAGAGCCGGCGAGCGAGACGATCAGGTCGGCAAGCGGTTCGGCCAGATTGTTGGCAAGCGCGTCGCTTTCGGCCAGCAGCACCTTGGAGACGCCGGCGAGCTTGGCAGCGGCATCGGCCGCAGTCTTGGCGCCCTTGCCGGCGACGAGGATGTGGATATCGGAGCCGATCTGGCTTGCTGCCGTCAGCGCCTTGGCGGTCTGGTCGGAAAGGCTGACATTGTCGTGGTCGGCCAGAAGAAGAATGGTCATGATGGTGTTCTCTCTTTCCTGCCTTAAAGCACGCCGGCTTCGTTCTTCAGTCTGTCGATCAGTTCGGCGACCGACTTGACCTTGACGCCGGCCTTGCGGCCACTGGGTTCCTCGGTCTTCAGCACCTTCAGCCGCGGCGTGGTGGAGACGCCGAAATCATCAGGCGACTTCTTGTCGAGCGGCTTCTTCTTCGCCTTCATGATGTTCGGCAGCGAGGCATAACGCGGTTCGTTGAGACGCAGATCCGATGTGACCACCGCCGGCAGCTTGATCTCGATCGTCTGCAGGCCGCCATCGACCTCGCGGGTGACCTCAGCCTTGCCGTCGCCGATCTCGATCTTCGAGGCGAAGGTCGCCTGCGCCGAACCGAGCAGTGCCGCCAGCATCTGGCCGGTCTGGTTGCTGTCATCATCGATCGCCTGCTTGCCGACGATGATCAGACCCGGCTGTTCGGCATCGGCGACACCCTTGAGGATCTTGGCGACCGCCAGTGGTTCGACCGCATCATCGGTCTCGACCAGGATCGCCCGGTCGGCACCCATGGCGAGCGCCGTGCGCAGCGTCTCCTCGGCCTTGGCAGGGCCGATCGACACGACCACCACTTCCTCGGCCTTGCCGGCTTCTTTCAGCCGCAGCGCCTCTTCCACCGAGATCTCGTCGAACGGGTTCATCGACATCTTCACATTGGCAAGCTCGACACCGGAACCATCCGGCTTCACTCGGATCTTCACGTTGTAGTCGACGACGCGCTTGACGGGCACGAGAATCTTCATGGTGTCCTTCCTTACGCAAATGTATAGGCTGTCTTGACCGAGGTGTAGAATTCCGCGGCGTACCGGCCCTGTTCGCGGGGGCCGAAGGACGAGCCCTTGCGGCCGCCGAACGGCACGTGGAAGTCGACGCCGGCCGTCGGCAGGTTGACCATAACCATGCCGGCTTCGGCATTGCGCTTGAAATGCGTCGCATGTTTCAGGCTTGTGGTGGCGATGCCGGAAGACAGGCCGAAGCTTGTGTCGTTTGCGACAGCGAGTGCTTCGTCATAATCCTTCACCCGGATGACGGCGGCAACCGGGCCGAAGATTTCCTCCCGCGCGATCCGCATCTGGTTGGTCGCTTCGGTGAAGAGCGCCGGTTCGAGATAGAAGCCGGGTGCTGCCCGCTCCAGCCCGTTGCCGCCGAAGGCGAGCCTTGCGCCTTCGTTTCGGCCGATGTCGATATAGTCGATGTCTTGTTTCAGCTGGCTTTGATCGACGACCGGACCGATATGCGTGCCGCTCTTCAGCGCATCGTCGACCACAAGACCCTCGAGGCGTTTCGAAAGCGCCGCCACGAAGCGGTCGTGAATACCTTCGGTCACGATCAGCCGCGAGGATGCCGTGCAGCGCTGGCCGGTGGAGAAGAAGGACGAATTGGCAGCTGCCTCGACGGCGACGTCGAGATCGGCATCGTCGAGCACCACGAATGGGTTCTTGCCGCCCATCTCCAGCTGGAACTTGCGGTTATGCTCTATCGAGGCAAGCGCGACGCGTTTTCCGGTCGCCGCTGATCCGGTGAAGGTGAGCGCATTGATATCGGGACTGTCGAGCATGGCCTGGCCGACCACGCTGCCGCGTCCCATGACGAGGTTGACGACGCCGGCGGGTGTGCCCGCCCGATGGAGGATTTCGACGAGGGACCAAGCGCAGCCGGGCACGAGATCGGCAGGTTTCAGCACGACCGTATTGCCATAAGCAAGTGCGGGCGCGATCTTCCAGGCAGGAATCGCGATCGGGAAATTCCACGGGGTGATGACCCCGACGACGCCCACCGGTTCGCGCGTGATATCGATGCCGACGCCGGGGCGGACCGATGGCAGCGTTTCTCCCGACAGGCGGAGAACCTCGCCGGCGAAGAAATCGAAAATCTGGCCGGCGCGGGTGACTTCGCCGATTGCCTCGGTCAGGGTCTTGCCCTCCTCGCGGGCAAGCAGGCTTCCAAGCTCCTCCTTGCGCGCCAATATCTCGTCGCCGGTCTTCTTCAGGATGGCATGGCGTGCCAGGATCGGCGATTGCGACCAGACCGGCAAAGCCGACTTTGCGGCCGCGATGGCCGTCCTGACGTCATCAGCGCTGGCGCGGGAGAATTCGCCGACAATGTCATTGGTGTTGGACGGGTTGATGTTCAGCGAGATATCGCCTGCAACCCATTCCCCGGCAATCAGGTTCTTGTGCAGCATGAAGGTCTTCCGTTCAGTGCAGTCCGAGATAGGCTTTGCGGACGTCTTGGTTGTCGAGAAGCGAGGCGCTGTCGCCGGAGAGATGGATGCGGCCGTTGACCATGACATAGGCGCGCTGAGAGAGCTTCAGCGCATGGTTGGCGTTCTGCTCGACGAGAAAGATGGTCTTGCCCATCGCCGCGATCTCTCCCAGGACTTCGAAAACCCGCTTGACGATCAGCGGCGCCAGACCCAGCGACGGTTCGTCGAACAGGATCAGCTCCGGCCGCGCCATCATCGCGCGGGCGATGGCGAGCATCTGCTGTTCGCCACCCGACATCGTGCCGGCGGTCTGGTTCCGGCGCTCCTTGAGGCGCGGGAAGAGCTCGAACATGATGTTCCGGTCCTCTTCGAACCAGGCCATGCCGATCGGCGTCGTGCCCATCATCATGTTCTCTTCGACCGACATTTCCTGATAGATCTGACGCCCCTCGGGAACGAGCGCTATGCCGCGTCGGGAAATCCTGTTGGTTGGCATGCGGGAGATGTCTTCGCCGCGATGCAATATCCTGCCCGACGAGGCGCGCGGCGCGCCGAAAATGGAGGACAGCAGCGTAGTCTTGCCGGCTCCGTTCGCGCCGATCAGGCTGACGATTTCACCGGCGGAGATATGAACGTTGATGGCCTTCAGCGCTTCGATCGGACCGTAATGGGCATGAACGTCGGCGAATTCTAGAAGCGGCACCGGCGTGTCGGATGGCTGGCTCATGCATGGACCTCCTCTTCGCTGATGCCGAGATAGGCCGCGACGACGGCCGGATCGTTGGCGACGTGTTCAGGCGTGCCGTCGGAGATGACCTCGCCATGATCGAGCACGACGATGTGGTTTGAAATGCGCATGACGAGGCCCATGTCGTGCTCGATGACGAGCACCGTCTGGTCGTGGTCGGCGCAGAGCCGATGGATGACCTCCGCAAGATCCCGGGTTTCCGAGGGGTTCAGGCCGGCGGCCGGTTCGTCGAGGCATATGAGGCTCGGGCTCGTGCACATGGCGCGGGCGATCTCGACGCGGCGCTGTCGGCCATAGGGCAGCTCGCCGGCAAGGCGGTTGGCGTCTTCGGCGAGATTCATCTGCCGCAGCCAATGATAGGCGCGGTCGACTGCCTCTCTCTCGGCCTTGCGGAACATCGGCGTGCGGAAAACCCCGCTCAGAATATTGTTGCGGGTTGCGAGATGCTGGGCGACCAGAAGGTTTTCGATGACCGACATTTCCTTGAACAGGCGGATGTTCTGGAACGTCCGGGCGATCCCGGCGCGGGTGACGAGGTGCGAGCCGCCGGTGATCGGTTTCGTCACCAGCTCGCCGATATCGGTCGGACCATCGCGCCCGTTCAGGATGATGCGGCCGTCGCTGGCGCGATAGAAGCCGGTGATGCAGTTGAACATCGTCGTCTTGCCGGCGCCGTTCGGGCCGATCAGCGCGGTCACCGCGCCGCGTTCGACGGTGAAGCTGACGTTCCTGTTGGCGACGATGCCGCCGAAACGCATCGTGACGTTCTGTACGTCGAGGATGGTTTTACTCATCGCCCCGCCTCCGCCTTGCTGGGGAAGGACAGTGCGCTGCCGACGCCTTCTTCCATCGTGCTCGGAAAGAAAGCCGGGCGTTTGATGCGCACCAGCCCGCGCGGCTTCCAGATCATCATGACGACCATCAGAATGCCGAAGACCAGCACCCGGTATTCGGCGAACTCGCGCAGGAGCTCGGGAAGAATGGTGAGGACCAGAGCCGCCGCGATGACGCCTGCCGTCGATCCCAGGCCGCCGAGCACGACGATTGCCAGGATCAGCGCGGATTCGAAAAACGTGAAGGATGTCGGGTTCACGAAACCCTGTTGTGCGGCGAAGAAGACGCCGGCCAGCCCGCCGGTGGAAGCGCCGAGCATGAAGGCGGTGAGCTTGGTGAAGACGTGATTGACGCCGAGCGAACGGCAGGCGATCTCGTCTTCGCGCAGTGCTTCCCACATGCGGCCGAGCGGTATGACGCGCAGCCGCTCCACCGCGTAGATAACGAAGCAGACGACGAGAAACAGCACGAAATAGAGGAACCAGAACTTGTAATCCGCACTGTAGGGGATGCCCAGATATTCATGAATGGGCACGCCGCCCTGTTTGGCCGTGCGGGTGAATTCGAGGCCGAAGAAGGTCGGCGGCGGAACCGGAGCGCCGTTGGGGCCGCCGGTGAACTCAAGCCAGTTGTTCAGCACCAGGCGGATGATTTCACCGAAGCCGAGCGTGACGATAGCAAGGTAATCGCCATGCATCTTGAGGACGGGAAAGGCGAGAACCATGCCGCAAAGGCCGGCGAGGAACGGGGCAAGGATCAGCGCGCTCCAGAATCCCAGGCCAAGATATTGCGATCCGAGCGCCAGTAGATAGGCTCCGACGGCGTAGAAGGCGACGTAGCCGAGGTCCAGCAGGCCGGCAAGCCCGACGACGATGTTTAGCCCCAGGCCGAGCAGGCAGTAGATCAGCGCGAGGATTGCAATGCCTAGGAAATATTTGTCGGCAAAAAACGGCAGGCTCAGCCCTGCGACAAACAACAGGGCAAGGACGAGCATCGGCGACCGTTCCTGGCCGTTCATGACGGTCACGCCGGCGCTGTTGCCTGCCATGCGCAGGCTGAGCTTTCGACCGAGGCTGCTCATCTGAAATAGTGAGAGCGCCGATCGGCCCACCGTGACAATGGCGGCGAGCAGCAGCGCCCGTGTCAGTTCGTTGGTGAACGAAAATCCGTCGAGCACCAGTCCCGAGATCGGGCCGAACAAGATGATGGAGACCGTGAAGGTGAGGAGCGCTTGTTTGAGGAGCGTGTAAAGGCGATTGGGTTCCATGATTTCTGCTCCTCCTCAGACCTTCTGGATTTCAGGACGGCCAAGCAGGCCATACGGTCGGAAAAACAGAAGGGTGATGAGCAATGCGAAGGCGAAGACGTCCTTGTAGTCGGTGCTGACATAGCCGGCGAACAGCGCCTCCGTCAGGCCGAGGACGATGCCGCCGAGCACAGCACCCGGCAGCGAGCCGATTCCGCCGAGAACCGCGGCCGTGAAGGCCTTGATGCCCATGACGAAGCCGATGAAGAAGTTGAAAGACCCGTAATTGAACGTGACCAGCGTTCCACCAACGGCGGCGGTCGCTGCGCCCATGACGAACACCGTCGAGATGATCCGGTCGGTATTGACCCCCAGGATCGCCGAGATGCGGATATTCTGCTGGGTGGCGCGGCACTCGCGGCCGATCCTCGTGTAGTTGATCACATAGGTGAGCAAACCCATGGCGATCAGCGAGGCGAACAGGATGACCGTCTGCATATAGGTGATCTGCGCGAAGTGAGTTTCGTTGCCGATCCGGAACGCTCCCTGGATCAGCGTCGGTACGCCCTGGTCGCGCGCGCCCTGGGCGATCTGGACATAGCTCTGCAGCATGAGCGAGATGCCGATCGCCGAGATGAGCGGAGCAAGCTTGGTCGAGCCGCGAAGCGGTCGATAGGCCACGCGCTCGATCACCCAGCCATAAACGGCGGTGATTGCGCAGCTTATCACCAGCACGGATATCAAGGCGAAGGGAACCGACTGGACGCCGAAATAAGCAAGCACGGCAAGGGTGATGGCGGCGATATAGGCCGATACCATGTAGACGTCGCCATGGGCGAAATTGATCATCCGGATGACGCCGTAGACCATGGTGTATCCGACCGCGATCAGGCCGTAGATCGTCCCGAGCGTGATGCCGTTGAATAATTGTTGAACCAGGATGTAAAAGTCCATGGTGAACCCCTCTTATGTTTTCGGGGATGGATAAGCCGGCCGAACCTTGGGGTCCGGCCGATCCGGCAAAATTGCCTTACTTCACCAAGACAGGGCTTCCCTTGTCGTCGAAATTGTAGAAGACGAACTTGAAGTCCTTGATGTCGCCCTTCGCATCCCAGGTGATCTTGCCGATGGCGGAATCGACGGTGTTGTTGCGAAGATAGTCGGCTTGGGCCTTCAGCTCGTCGCCGGCCTTCAGCGCGGCGACGACCGCCTGCGCATTGGCATAGCCGTAGAGCACGTAGTTGGCGGGCGTAATATTGGCTTTCTTCAGCGCATCCTGGACGCCCTGCGTGGACGGATCCGCCAGCGGATCCGGTGTCGCCGAATAGTAGACGTTCTTCAGATTCTGAGCGCCGCCGGCGGCTGCGACGAGTTCTGCCTGGGCGAAGGCGTCGCCGCTGACGACGGCCACGTCGACACCCTGTTCCTTCAACTGGCGGATCAGCGGGCCGCCTTCGGGAATGAGCCCGCCGAAATAGACGGCGTTGGCGCCGGAGCTCTTGATCTTGGTGACGAGCGCATTGAAGTCGCGTTCGCCGCGGGTGAGACCCTCATACATGACCGGCTTTACGCCGCGCGCTTCGATCGTCTTCTTGACGGCGTCCACCAGGCCCTGGCCATAGGTGTCCTTGTCATGGATGAGGGCGATCTTGTCCCGCTTCAGCGTATCCAGAATGAAGCTGCCGGCCACCACGGCCTGCTGGTCGTCACGGCCGCAGCCGCGGAACAGATTGTCGAAGCCGCGATCGGTCACGGTCGGGTTGGTCGAGGACGGCGTCATTTCGAGGATGCCGGCGTCATTGTAGACTTCGGACGCGGGGATGGTGTTGGACGAGCAGAAATGCCCGATCACGGCCTGGACCTTGTCCTGGTCGACGAAACGGTTGGCGACCGCCACTGCCTGCTTCGGTTCGCAAGCGTCGTCGCCCTTCACCAGTTCGATCTTCTTGCCTTTGATGCCGCCATTGGCGTTGACGTCGCCGACATAGGCCGAGACGCCGCTGAACACCTGCTCACCGAAGGTCGCATTGGCGCCGGTAAAGGGGCCGGCGACGCCGATCTTGATCGTGTCGGCTGCGAAAGCGCTGGAAAAGAGCAGGGCGGAGGCGAGCGTGGTCGCCGTAAGAAGCGTTGAGATGGATTTCATTGTGCTTTCCCTCTGGTTGAAGCAACTCTGATGTTCTTGTCTTTCGGGATGCGGGTTCGGCCCGCATTCACCCTTCGTCGTCACGCGAAGCCATTATTTTTATTCAGTTATTCGGCGTTCTCCAAAAACGCTTGGAAAGCGCGTTTCGAGATTTTTGACTGTTTTTCCAATTGACACTTATATGATAAGTGACATATACGAGGATCGTCAAGCGGAAATGTTGCAGCGGCGCTGGCAACAGTGAAGAATGGCTGGATGCGGGGCCGCATGAGCGCGGACTCAAACGTGAGAACTGGGGAACAAGACGGTGAGCAGCACGCCACGAAACTGCCGGGTGGGCGTCGATATCGGCGGCACCTTTACGGATATCGCTCTCGACCTCGATGGGACGCTTCACTCGACGAAGATATTGACCGATTATACGGCGCCGGAGCGGGCGATCCTGAAGGGCGTCAAATCCGTCGCCGAGATGGCGGGCATCGCTCTTTCGGAGATCGGCATCCTTATCCACGGCACAACGCTTGCCACCAACGCTCTCATCGAGCGGCGCGGCGCCAGGACCGCTTTCGTGACGACCGAAGGGTTTCGCGATGTGCTGGAGATGCGCACCGAGAACCGTTTCGAACAATATGATCTCAATATTTCCCTGCCGCCGGCGCTGATCGCCCGCGCCGACCGCTTCGTCATACGCGAGCGCATCGATGCTACCGGCAAGGTCCTGCTCGATCTGGACGAGGCCTCGGTCGCCGCAGCCGTCGAGAAGATTGCGGCGGGCGGTTACGAAAGTGTCGCGATCGGCTTCATTCATGCCTATGCCAATGGCGCGCATGAAATTGCCGTCCGCGATGCGATCCTGAAGCGGCTTCCTGGTATTTCCGTTTCGATCTCGTCGGAAGTTTCGCCGCAGATGCGCGAGTTCGAGCGCTTCAACACGGTCTGCGCCAATGCCTATGTTAAGCCGGCGATCAAATCCTATCTCGACCGTCTCGTCGTGTCGCTGAAGGAGATCGGCGTCGGCTGCCCGGTCTTTATGATCCACTCCGGCGGTGGGATCGTTTCGGTCGAGAGCGCCTCCGAATTTCCGGTGCGCCTCGTCGAATCAGGTCCTGCGGGCGGCGCGATTTTTGCGGCCGACATCGCCCGCCAATATGGCCTCGATACAGTTCTGTCCTTCGACATGGGCGGCACGACCGCGAAGATCTGCCTGATCGAAAACCAGGTGCCGAAGACAGCTAAGACTTTCGAGGTCGCGCGCACCTATCGCTTCCGCAAGGGATCCGGCATGCCGATTTCCATCCCTGTCGTCGAAATGGTCGAAATCGGCGCCGGCGGCGGTTCGATCGCTTCGGTCGACGGCATGCGCCAGATCCGCGTCGGGCCGCATTCGGCTGCCTCCGAGCCGGGGCCGGCCTGTTATCAGCGCGGCGGCAAGAATCCGACGGTAACCGACGCGGACCTGATCCTCGGTAAGCTCGATCCTGATAATTTCGCCGGCGGCGCCATCCCGCTTTCCATCGAGGCGAGCCGTAAGGCGATGAGCGACGCTATCGGCGCAGTCATCGGCCTCGACCCGGAAGCTTCCGCCTACGGCACCTGCGAGATGGTGGATGAGAACATGGCAAATGCCGGCCGCGTCCATACCGTCGAGAACGGAAAGAACATTTCCGATTTCACCATGATCACCTTCGGCGGCGCAGGCCCGCTGCATGCCGCGCGGCTCTGCGAAAAGATGGGGATCTCGACCTTCCTCGTGCCACCCGGCGCCGGCGTCGGTTCAGCGATCGGCTTCCTCAAGGCGCCGTTCGGCTATGAATCGGTCCGCAGCGCCGTCTTCAACCTGTCGCATTTCGAATATGCCGAGGCCAACCGGCTGCTGGAAACCATGAAGGCTGAAGCGCTCGGCTTCGTCGAAGGCGGTCTCGACGCCGGGGCTCCGGTCATCGAACGCACGCTCTTCATGCGCTATGCCGGGCAGGGCTGGGACATTCCGGTGCCGCTTGCTGACGACAACTTCGATTCAACGAGCGCTGAAGCGATCGCAGCCGCGTTCGAGCGTGAATATGAGCGCTTCTTCGGTCGTGCCATCGAAGGTTTGGATATCGAGATCGTCAGTTGGTCGGTCAAGGCGAGTTCGCCGCTGCCGCCGGTCGAGCGCATCCCTTCCGTCGCCGAAGGCGGTGTCGTGCCGCCGGTCAAGACCCGCCGCCTGTTCGAGGCCTCGCAGGGCGCCTATCTCGAAGCCGGCATTCACGAGCGGACCACGCTGAGGCCGGGTGACGTCGTCAAGGGTCCCGCCGTCATCGTCGAGCGCGAGACATCGGCGGTCCTTACCGCCTCCTTCAAGGCCATCGTCCAGCACGACGGCTGCCTGCTCGTAACCCTGATCTGAGGATCGTCACATGAACAAATCCATGATCGATATACATATGCAGGTCATGTGGAACCGGCTGATTTCCGTCGTCGAGGAGCAGGCGCAGACGCTGATCCGCACGGCCTTCTCCACCTCCGTCCGCGAGGCGGGCGATCTGTCGGCCGGCGTTTTCGACCTCGACGGCCGCATGCTGGCGCAGGCGGTGACCGGTACGCCCGGCCACGTCAATGCGATGGCGGAATCCGTCGCGCATTTCATTGCCGATATCGGGCCGGAGAATATCTTCGAAGGCGACGTCTACATCACCAACGATCCGTGGAAGGGGACGGGTCACCTGCACGACATCACCGTCGTCACCCCCTCCTTCCATCACGGCAAGCTGGTGGGGTATTTCGCCTCGACCGCCCATGTCGTCGACGTCGGCGGCCGAGGCTTCGGCCCGGATGCGCGCGAGGTCTATGAAGAAGGCATCTTCATCCCGATCATGAAGTTCTTCGAGCGTGGCGAATTGAACCGGACGCTGATCCATATCGTCCGCAACAATGTGCGCGAAAGCGACAAGGTTGTCGGCGATTTCTATGCGCTCGCCGCCTGCAACGAGACGGGTCATCGCCGGCTCGCCGATATGCTGACGGAATTCAATCTCCCCGATCTGTCGACGATCGGCGGCTTCATCCTCAAGCACAGCCGCGAGGCGACGCTGGAGCGGCTGAGGAACCTTCCGCATGGCGCCTGGAGCTACAGCCTCGATCTCGACGGCTATGACGAGCCGGTGCATCTGGCAGCCAGGCTCAGCATCGGTCCCGAGGGCATCGTCGTCGATTTCGACGGCACCTCCGGCATGAGCAAGTTCGGCATCAACGTGCCGCTCATCTATGCCAAGGCCTATGCCTGCTACGGCATCAAATGCGTGGTGGCGCCGGAGATTCCGAACAATGCGGCCTCTCTCGCCCCCTTCGACGTGGTGGCGCCTGAAGGCTGCATCCTCAACGCCAAGCGGCCGGCGCCGGTCGCGGTGCGCCACGTCCTCGGCCATTTCGTGCCGGATCTCGTTTTGGGCGCGCTGCACCAGGCGCTCCCGGGCCAGGTGCCGGCCGAAGGTGCGAGCGCGCTCTGGAATCTGCATATGAGCGTGCGCCCGCTTTCCGACCAGATCGGCGGCAAGGGCGCGGAAATCCTGATGTTCAATTCCGGCGGCACTGGTGCGCGCGCCTCCCTCGACGGCTTGAACGCCACCGCCTTTCCGAGCGGCGTGCACACGATGCCGATCGAGGCGACGGAGAATGTCGGCCCGGTCATCGTCTGGCGCAAGGAGTTGCGGGAGGGGTCGGGTGGCGCCGGCGCGCAACGCGGCGGTCTCGGCCAGATGATCGAAATCGAGGCGGCCGAAGGCTTCAGCTTCCGCTTCTCCGCCATGTTCGACAGGCTCGGCCATCCCGCGCGCGGCCGTGATGGCGGATTGGACGGCGCGGCCGGCGCCGTTGCGCTCGATGACGGCACGGTTCTCAAGGGCAAGGGGCTGCAATTCGTGCCGGAAGGCCGCCGCCTCGTTCTGTCGCTTCCGGGCGGCGGCGGTTACGGCGATCCGGCCGCCCGCCCGAGCGAGGCGGTCGAACACGATCTCATGCATGGATACATCACCGAAGAACAGGCTGGCGCTTACGGCCGGAGCCGGAGCCAGGGAGAGAAGGCATGAATATGGTTGCATTCGAAAGCACGCGTGTCGCGACGATCAAGTCCTCGCCCTCCATGGCGGTCTCCATGGCCGCCAAGGCAATGCGGGCCAAGGGAGAGCATGTCATCGACCTGTCGCTCGGCGAGCCCGATTTCGATACGCCCGCTCACATCGTCGAAGCTGCGATCGGGGCGATGAAGCACGGCATCACGCGCTATACGGCGCCGGACGGCCTGCCAGAACTGCGCCAGGCAATCGTCGCCAAGTTCAAGCGCGAAAACGGCCTCGACTATGCCATGGACGAAATCTCCATCGGCAACGGCGCCAAGCAGATCCTCTTCAACGCTTTCCTCGCCACCTTGGAGCCCGGCGACGAAGTGGTCGTGCCGGCGCCTTACTGGGTCTCCTACACCGACATCGTCATCCTGCATGGCGGCGTGCCGAAGGTCGTTGCCTGCGGCGTCGAGGATGCCTTCAAGATCACGCCGGAACGCCTCGAAGCGGCGATTACGCCAAGGACGCGCTGGTTCCTGTTCAACTCGCCATCGAACCCGACGGGCGCGATCTACACGGCGGACGAGTTGAGGGCGCTCGGCGCGGTGCTGGCGCGCCATCCCCATGTCGCCATCATGTCGGACGAGATCTACGAGCATATCGTCTGCGCCGACGTGCCGTTTACCTCCTTCGCCGTCGCCTGCCCGGAGCTGAAAGAGCGCACGCTGATCATCAACGGCGTCTCGAAAGCCTATGCGATGACGGGATGGCGCCTCGGCTATGCGGCTGGTCCGAAGCAATTGACCAAGACCTTGAACAAGCTCCAGTCGCAGAGCACGACCTGCCCGTCCTCCATCACCCAGGTCGCGGCCGCCGCCGCCCTCGACGGCCCTCAAGACTTCGTCACGACGGCGGTCGCTGAATATAAGGCGCGCGGCCAACTTGTCGCCAAGGGTTTCGCCGCGATACCGGGCCTCGAAGTGCGGGCGCCCGAAGGTGCCTTCTACCTCTTCCCCAAATGCGCCGGCTATATCGGCAGGACGGCGCCTGACGGCACCCGGATTTCCAACGATACGGAACTGGCCTCCTATCTCCTGAAAGAGGGGAAGGTCGCCACCGTCCCCGGTGCCGCTTTCGGCGTCGAGCCCTATATCCGCCTTTCGTTCGCAACATCGCGCGAAAATCTCGCCATTGCCATCGAGCGCACCGCCGATGCGCTGGCCAGACTTCGCTAAGGGGAAAATATTATGACCGATTATCAGCGCACGCTTCTGACCGGCGCGGCTGGCGCTCTCGGAACCCAGCTGCGCGAATCCGGAACAAGGCTCGGCAAGATCGTCAGGCTGTCGGCGCGCAAACCCTGCGAAAACCTTGCTCCGCACGAGGAGGATGTTCCGGCTGATCTTTCCGATTTCGACGCCGTCTCGAAAGCGGTGGAGGGCTGCGACGCCATCATCCATATGGGCGGCCAGGGGCTGGAAGCGTCCTGGAACACCATTCTCAACGCCAATATCGTCGGCAGCTACAACATTTATGAGGCGGCCCGGCAGCACGGCGTCAAGCGTATCGTCTATGCCAGCTCCGTTCACGCTATCGGTTTTTACGAGCGCACCGAGACGATCGACGGCAATGCGCCGACCCGCCCCGACAGCCTCTACGGCGTGTCGAAGACCTTCGTCGAAAACCTCGGCCGCTATTATTTCGATAAGTTCGGCATCGAGACGGTCAGTCTGCGCATCGGCTCCTCCTTCCCGGAGCCGACGGACCGGCGCCATCTCATCACCTGGCTCTCCTATCGCGATTGCCGCCAGCTCGTCGAAAAGAGCCTGTCGGCCGAACGCGTCGGCTTCATGGTCGCCTATGGCATGTCCGACAACAGCCGGGCTTTCTGGGACAACCGCACGGCGGCTTCCCTCGGTTACAAGCCGGAAGACAGCGCCGACGACTACGAAGAAAAGGTCTTCGCGAAGACACGGCAGGGCGATCCCAACGATCCGGCCGTGCGCTTCCAGGGCGGCAGCTTTGCCGCCGCCGGCCATTTCGAAGACGAGAAGAAGTGAGACGCCGATGCAAGCATCCAAGTCATCCTATGACGTGGTGATCGTCGGCGGCGCGGTAGTCGGCAGTTCGGCCGCCTACTTCCTCGCGACCAATCCCGACTTCAAGGGCTCGGTCCTGGTGATCGAGAAGGACTGGACCTATCAGCGTTCGGCCACCGCGCTTTCCTCCAGTTCCATCCGCCACCAGTTCTCCAATGCAATCAACGTCAAGGTCTCGCAATTCGGCACGGAGTTCATCCGCAACTTCAAGGAAAACGTCGCGATCGATGACGACACGCCGGAGATCGGCTTTCACGAGGCCGGTTACCTGTTCCTTGCCGAGGACGAGCGCGGCGATCAGGTCTTGAGACGCAATCACGAGACGCAGCTTTCCTGCGGCGCCGAGGTGACGCTTCTGGATCCTGACGGCCTCGGCCGGCGGTTTCCCTGGCTCAATCTCGAAGGGCTGACGCTCGGCAGCACCGGTGAGCGTGGCGAGGGCTGGTTCGACAGTGTCGGCCTGCTGCAAGGCTTTCGCAAGAAGGCTCGCTCGCTCGGGGTCGAATACATCGAAGACGAGGTCGTCTCCGTCAACAGAGAGGGAAACCGCGTCGTATCCGTATCGACGAAGAGTGGTCAGACGATCGCATGCGGCACGATGGTCAATACCTCAGGCACCAACGGCAAGAAGGTTGCGCGGATGGCCGGTCTCGACGTTCCCGTCGAGCCGCGGCGGCGCTCGCTGTTCGTCGTCGATTGCCGCACGCCGCTCGAGGGAAAAGTCGGCCTGACGATCGACCCCACGGGCGTTTTCTTCCGGCCGGAAGGCAAATTCTATCTGATGGGCACCTATCCCAAACACGATCCGGAAGTGGACCCGAACGATTTCGACGTCATGCATGACGAATTCGACGAGGAAATCTGGCCGATCCTGGCGAACCGGGTTCCGGCCTTCGAAGCGATCAAGGTCGTCAACTCCTGGGCCGGCCATTACGACTACTGCACCCTCGACCACAATGTCGTCCTCGGGCCGCATACGGAAGTCGGAAATTTCCTCTTTGCAAACGGCTTCTCAGGCCACGGCCTGCAGCAGTCGCCGGCGATGGGCCGGGGTCTCTCGGAGCTGATCGCCTATGGCGGCTTCAAGACCCTCGATCTTTCGCCATTCGGCTATGAGCGGGTGACGGTGAACCGGCCCTTCCTCGAAGACGCCGTCATCTAACGAACAGGAGAGGGAACCCGATGAGAAACGAAACATCAAAGCGCAGCGGCGGCCAGGTGCTCGTCGATGCCTTGCACATCCACGGCGTCGATCGTGTGTTCGGCGTGCCGGGTGAAAGCTATCTTGCCGCCCTCGACGCCTTCCACGACCTAGAAGAGGCCATCGAATTCGTCATCTGCCGGCAGGAGGGCGGGGCTGCCTATATGGCGGAAGCCTATGGCAAGATGACCGGCAAGCCCGGCATCTGTTTCGTGACCCGCGGGCCGGGCGCCACGAATGCGTCTATCGGCGTGCATACGGCTTTCCAGGATTCGACGCCGATGATCCTGTTCATCGGCCAGGTGGCGCGTGACCAGATGGAGCGCGAAGCCTTCCAGGAGATCGATTATCGCCGGATGTTCGGCCAGATGGCGAAATGGGTGGTCGAGATCGAGGACGCCGCCCGCATCCCCGAACTCATCAGCCAGGCCTTCCACCGCGCCGTCAACGGCCGGCCGGGACCGGTGGTCGTCGCGCTTCCCGAGGATATGCTGACCGATATGGTTGATGTCGCCGACACGCCGCCCCACAAAAAGGTCGAAGCCTTTGCCGGCGAACAGCAATTGGAGGAATTGCTCGGTCTTCTCTCGCAGGCCAAGCGCCCGATGACCGTCGTCGGCGGCGGCGGCTGGACGCAGCAGGCCGTGGATGACCTCAAGGCCTTTTCCGAGGCCTTCAGCCTGCCGATCGCCGCGTCCTTCCGCTGTCAGGACCTGTTCGACAACCGCCACGAAAACTATGCTGGCGACCTCGGCCTTGCCGCAGGGCCGAAGCTGATCAGGCACGTCAAGGATTGCGATCTGCTGATATCGATCGGCGCCCGTCTCGGGGAGATGACGACAGGCGCTTATACGCTGATCGACATTCCCGTTCCGAGGCAGTCACTCGTTCACATCCATCCGGGCGCCGAAGAACTCGGGCGGGTCTATCACGCAAGCCTGCCGATCAATGCCAGCGTCGCCGGTTTCCTGTCGCAGGCGGCAAAGCTGAAGCCGCCTGTCGCACCGGTATGGACGGATTGGACCAGGACTGCCCATACCGACTACCTCGAAAACCTCAAGCATCCCGAGGTGCCGGGTCCGGTGCAGATGGGCGACATCATGGAATGGCTGCGCGGCCATCTCAAACCCGATGCCATCCTGACCACCGGCGCCGGCAATTATTCCGCCTGGGCTCATCGTTTCTATCAGTATCGCTCGTTCCGCACCCAGCTCGGGCCGACCAACGGCTCCATGGGTTATGGCGTGCCGGCGGCGGTCGCCGCCAAGATCACCGATCCCTCGCGCACGGTGGTTGCCTTTGCCGGCGACGGATGTTTCCTGATGAACGGCCAGGAACTCGCAACGGCGATGCAATATGACGCCCGGGCGATCTTCCTCGTCATCAACAACGGCATGTACGGAACGATCCGCATGCATCAGGAGCGCAGCTATCCCGGCCGTGTTTCCGGCACCCGCCTGACGAACCCGGATTTTGCCGCGCTGGCGCGGTCCTACGGCCTGCATGGCGAGACCGTGGAGAAGACGGAGGACTTCGCCGGCGCTTTCGAACGCTGCGAGGCATCGGGCAAGCCCGGCCTCATCGAAATCCGAATCGACCCGGAAGCGCTGACGCCGAAAATGAGCCTGACGCAGATTCGCCAGCAGGCGATTGCTCAGGGAAAATGATCGGGAATGCGCCGCCTGAAAGCTAGGCGGCGCGCTTCAATCTTCCGCGTCGATGCTCGCCGGCTCGTCGAGCATCGTGCGGTAACGATGCAAGCTTTCTTCCAGGTGGGTGATCAGCGCGTTCTTCGCGGCCTTGACGTCACCCTGGGTGATCGCGGCCAGAATGGCGGCATGTTCCTTGTTTATCTTCTTCAGATAACCGCTGTAGCCGCGCGCCGATTGCCGATGCTTGAGCACGAGATCGAAATTGATGCTCTCCATCACCGCTTCCAGAAAACTCGGAAAATGCGGATTGCGGGTGGCACGGGCGATCGCAAGGTGGAATTCGTAATCGGCGCGCGCCTCGACGACGGCATCATCGGTGACCAGGTTTTCGAGGGCGTCGTAGGCCCGGGCGATCTCGGCAAGCGCCTCTGGCGTACGCCTCGCGGCTGCAAGCGCGACGGACTGGATCTCGACGCCGAGCCGCAATTCCAGGATTTGCATCGCCGAGCGAATATCCTCGATGCGGCTGATCTCGAAATTGAGAGTCTTGGCATCCTTGTCGGAAACATAGACGCCGGCGCCCTGGCGCGCGGTCACCCTGCCGCCGACCTTGAGCGAGGTGAGCGCCTCGCGAATGACGGTTCGGGAAACGCCGAATTCCTCGCATAGCTGGGCACTTGACGGAATTTTCTCGCCGGGCGCATAAAGGCCGGAGTCGATGCGCTCCATCAGCTTCGCAACGACGATTTCCGCGAGATTGCCTCGTTGCGTGATGATTGACACTTGTGTGCTCCGGTTTCCACGATCGAATTTAGCACATATCACATGTCATGCCACATATGATCACGAGATGTCCGGCTTTTCGGAAATTATCCGGTTGATGACCTGAAACGGATGCGGGATACGCTTGCCGTCGATTTCCTTTACCTGGGAGCGGCACGAATATCCTGTCGCCATGAGGATATCGGCTTCACCGGCCGCATCAAGCTCGGGCTTCCAACTCATCGCATAGAGGCGTTCGGAGATCGGTCGGTTGCGGGCTTCGTGGCCGAAGGTGCCGGCCATGCCGCAACAGCCGGTTTGTGCCGCCTGAAGGTCGATGCCGAGGCTTTCGAATATTTTCTGCCATTGTGCGACGGAGGCGGGCGCATTGGTGCGCTCGGTGCAATGGGCCATCAAGCGGAAGCTTTTGCCTTCGGCAGCGGAAGGCGAGGCGGCGAGCCGATCGAGGTTGGCGACCAGCCATTCCTGCGGCAGCAGGACATTCGCCTTCGATATCCCCTTATATTCGCTGCGAAAGGCGAGCGTCATCGATGGATCGAGCCCGACGAGCGCCACGCCTGTTTCATCCAGTCGCTCGAGATAGCGGGCCGTCCGCTTGGCCGCCGCCTCGAAGCGTCCGAGATAGCCATGAACATGCAGGGCTTTGCCATTGGTGTGGGAGGCTGCAAGGAACGGCGTGAGCCCGATTTTTCTGGCGAGCCCGATTGCGGCAAGCGCAACGTCAGGATCGAAATAGGCGGTGAAGGCGTCGGCGACGAAGACGACGCAGCGCTGCCGTTCTTGCGGCGGCAGAGCTTCGATCGTTTGAGAGGTCGCAAGCGGCACGCCGAGGCGGGCGGCTTCCCTGGCGAGCGAGATCCGCGGCAAATGCGGCAGGGAGGTCAGCCCGACGACACGCATCATCGTCCTGCCGGCGCGCGTGCCCACGACCAGATTATAGGCGGGCCGGATGCGCCGGACGAGCGGCAGGGTGGTTTCGATCGCCGCGACCAGCGGATCCTTCAGCGGGCGGAGGTAGCGTCCGTAATACAGTTCGAGGAATTTCGAGCGGAAGGCCGGCACGCTCACCTTCACCGGACACTGCCCCGCGCAGGCCTTGCAGGCTAGGCACGTGTCCATCGCCGCGCGCACCTCGTGGGAAAAGTCATCGCGGTTTGCCGGGTTCAGCGAATTGAAGGCGCGCCGCGCGAGGCTGGCGAACGGAATGCTCCGCCGCAGGCGCGCCGCCTCCTGGCGGGGGTCGATGCCCTTCTCGGCCAGCAGCCTCAGCCATTCCCGCATCAGCGCGGCGCGGCCCTTGGGCGAAAAGCGCCGGTCGCGCGTCGCCTTGTAAGAGGGGCACATCGGGCTCGTTTCGTCGAAATCGAAGCAGGCGCCGTTGCCGTTGCAATAGGCGGCATTGTCGAAGGCGGAGCGGATCTCGTTGCCGATGATGCGATCGATGCCTCCGCGCAACGGAACATTGTCGATCTTCGTCAGTCCCTCCGCGGAAGGGGTCGCGATCTTGCCAGGATTGAGCCGATTCTCGGGATCGAATGCCCGCTTGATCTCCTGCAGGCTGGGATAAAGATCGCCGAAAAATTCCGGCACATATTCCGAACGTACGCCCTTGCCATGCTCTCCCCAGAGCACGCCGCCATATTTGCGGGTGAGCGCCACGACGGCGTCGCTGACTTCGCGAACCGAGCCGGACGTGATCAGCGCGGGTCAGGTCGAGCGCCGGCCGCACGTGCAGGACGCCGGCATCGACATGGCCGAACATGCCGTAGGAAAGGCCGGCGCCATCGAGAAGTGCGCGGAATTCGCGAATATAGGCCGCCAGATTTTCCGGCGGCACGGCCGTATCCTCGACGAAAGCGACGGGTCTGACCGGCCCTTCCACGTTGCCGAGCAGGCCGACCGCGCGCTTGCGCATCGACCAGATCGCCTCGACATCGGCATGACCCCGGGCGATCGTATAACCGGCATGGCGGGCATTCGCGCCCGTGTCGAGCGCGGCGGTCACCTCCGCAAGCTGGCGTTCGAGTTCCTCTTCATCGTCGGCGAGCACTTCGGCAATATTGATGCCGTTCGTCGTGCTGTCCGGATCGTCGGGAAAGAAGCGCGCAATGCCGGTCCAGACGATGTCGCCTTTCGCGAGGCCGAGAACTTTCTCGTCGACCGTTTCCACCGAGGCGACGTTCAGCGCCACGAGGTTGCGGGCATCCTCCAGGGCGGTGTTGAAGTCGCCGTAGCGGATGTTGATCAGCGCCGCATGGGCGGGGATCGGCAGGAGGTTAAGCTCGGCTTCGGCGATCATCGCCAGCGTTCCCTCCGAGCCGCAGAGTATGGCATTGAGGTCGAAGTGTCCGTCGCCGCGCCTGACATGGGCGAGGTCGTAGCCGGTCATATAGCGGTTGAGCTTCGGGAAGATTTCGGCGATCCGCTCGTGTTTTTCCCGGGCGATCCGTTCAACCGCCCTGTGGATCTTGCCGACGCGGCTCTCTCGCGCGGCGATCTCCTCGAACGCTTCCGCGTCGAGCGGGCGCGACCAAAAGTCGGACCCGTCCGTAAGAACGATGCGCAATCCGAGGACGTGGTTGCTGGTCTTGCCGTAGAGGCAGGAACCCTGGCCGCAGGCGTCGGTGGAGATCATGCCGCCGATGGTGGCGCGGTTGGAGGTGGAGAGTTCGGGAGCGAAAAAGAGGCCATGGGGCTTCAATGCCCGGTTCAACTGATCCTTGACGACGCCCGCCTGGACGCGCGCAATCCTTCGGACGGGATCGATCTCGAGAACGGACGTCATGTGCCGCGAACAGTCCAGCACAATGCCCGATGTCAGCGATTGACCGTTGGTGCCGGTGCCGCCGCCGCGCGGCGCGAGGCCGATCCCTCGGAAGGCGGGTTCCGATAGCACGGCCGCCACGACCTGCAGGTCTTCGACGGCCCGCGGAAAAAGGATGCCGGTCGGTTCGACCTGGTAGATGGAATTGTCGGTCGAAAACACGGTTCGGCTTGCCGCGCCGGTTTCGATATCGCCGGAAAACCCCGCCTCGACAAGCCGCTGGAAGAAACCTGCGGGGGGCAGGGGGATTGAAACCTTCGGCTGGAGGCGTGGAATCATTTCGAAACCTTCAGAATGCACTTGAGCTTTGCCAAGCTTAGCATATAAGTGATAACATACAATGATGGCGCAGCGCCAAACAACGAGGTGGAACTTTGAAGAACCAGACCGCAATCATCGTCGGCGGCGCTTCCGGGCTCGGATTGACGACGGCGAAGCTCATGATCTCGCATGGGGCCACCAGGATTGGGCTCATCGATCGCAACGAGGAACTGCTTGCTTCGTCGGCTACGGCGCTGCGCGCGCTGGGCGCCGAGGTCGCAACGGCCGTTGCCGATATTTCCAAGTCGGAAACGGCGCATCGCGGGTTTAACGAGATCGCCGGCACGCTCGGCCGGATCCATGTGCTCGTCAACAGCGCCGCCATCTATCCCCGGCGGCCTATCCTTGAGATCACCGATGAGGAGTGGGATCTCGAAAATGCGATCAACGTCAAGGGTACCTATCATATGATGGTCGCTGCCGTCCTGCATATGCGCCAGCATGTGAACGCGCCCGCGGTGACGGGGCGGATCGTCAACGTGACCTCGGTCGATGCTTTCAAGGCCCACCCCCAAAACGCCCATTATGCCGCAACCAAGGCTGCCGTCGTCAGCCTGACGAAATCTTTTGCCCAGGAATGCGCCAAGGATCAGATCCTTGTCAATTCCGTCGCACCCGCCGGTTTTGCGACCGACCGCGCAAAGGAGCTCGGATTTCTCCCCGAGCTCGCCAAGGCCAGCGCGCTTGGCCGTGCGGCCGAGCCGGCCGAGATGGCGGAATGGATCGTCATGATGGCGTCGAGCCGCAACACCTATGCCACCGGCGAAAACGTCGTCGTCAGCGGAGGCTACATCTATGTCTGAGCCGCTGGCCTATCGGGTCGCCGTCGTCACGGGTGCGACGAGCGGCATCGGCCGCGCCACCGTCGGCAGGCTGCGCGACATGGGGCTGACGGTTTATGCCGTCGGCCGAAACGCCGAGGCACTCGATGAATTGGCCGCGGAGAGCGGAGCCAAGCCGATCCGGGCCGATGTCCGCGACACCGCTGAAATCGTGCGGCAGCTTGATGGCGTTGATGTCGACATCCTGGTCAACAATGCCGGCATTCTCTCGACGCGGGCAACGTTCAGCGAGATCGAACCTTCCGAGATCGATGCCATGATCGACATCAATCTCAAAGCGCCGATGCATCTGACCCGCGCGTTCCTGCCTGCCATGGTCGAGCGAAAGCGTGGCCATCTCATCTATATCGGTTCGAGCGGCGGCCAGGCGCCCTATCCGAACATGGCGGCCTACGGCCCGTCGAAGGCCGGGCTCAGCCTGTTTTGCGACAATCTCCGCTGCGATCTGCTCGGAAGCTCGGTTCGCGTGACGGAGGTAGTGCCGGGCCGCGTCCAGACGGACCTTTATCGCACCGCAATGGCGGGCAATCAGGCTCGGACCCTGCTCTACGACGGCTACCGTCCGATACAGTCCTCCCACATCGCCACTATCATCGCCAATGCCATCGAGCTTCCCATCTTCGTCGACGTAGCCCGGATCGAAGTCTTCCCGACGGATCAGGCGACCGGCGGCGGCACGATGGTCAAATTCCCTGGGCAGTAGGCGGGCAATCTGGAGACTTGCCGATGATGGCTGAACTTTCCGCTCCGGACTGTCGGCAATCCAGCGCCTCGATCGGGCGGCAACGATGCCGGTGCCGAGGCACCTGCATCGCCCTCCAGGGAACAGAAGCGCCACTCCGGCGTTCGAACTAAAGACGACGGTTCTCACGTCTTTTGGGAGTGCGCGATATGGAAGAGATGACCAATATCATCAAGGACCTCAGCATCGAGGAACGCGAGGAAATCTTCGTCGACATCGCTCGTACGCTGGAAGACACGGCACGTGAGGCCCTTGTCGAGGGCAATATGCAGTTTGCAGAAATTTCCAACAACATGGCCGAAGCGATCCGCGTCAACGCTGACGAACTCGCCCGCGACGATCCTGAGAATGCCGAGCGCGTGCTGCTGCAGGCAACGGCGATGATCTCGCAGTTCGAGGCCGTGCACCCCTATCGCATGGTGAGCATGGCCGTCCACTGACGGCCGGCCGAGTGCTCCGGTTGATCCTCCGTTCAAATCATTTGCCATAGGCGGGAACTCTCGCTACCCGCGAGGGTTATCGGATCACAACATCCTTTGCATGAATGGAAGGAGGACCGCTATGACGTCCAGATCCGTTGTGCCGCCGGAAAGCGGTACCGACGACGCGCGCTCCGCCGACACGCGAGATGCCGAGAAGGATCGCCGAAGGACATTGGAGAATGTCCGCAGCACCGTAAGGCCTGAGACAGACGGCGACAGCAACACCGAAACTCCAAGCCTGAAGCTCGCGAAGGAATATCTTAGCCTCGGCGGGCGCCGCCGGTCCAAGATTGACGACAATATCACCGAAGTCCGCCAATGGGATCGAGATCCGCCCGAGGCCGAACGGTTCTGGACGGAACGGGTAGAGACGCTTTCAAAACATGACCGTAAACAGGTGGAGGATTTTCTTCCAACCATCAACACGCCCTGAACGGCTCATTGAAATGTGTTGGAGGAGATCATGGCTATAGACAAGCACGAGCAGATACGCCGCCGTGCCTATGAAATCTGGGAGGCCGAGGGCCGCCCTGATGGTGCGGACCAGCGCCATTGGCTGCAAGCCTGCGATGAACTGGCTGGCGACGATGAGCATGAGACCCTGCAGGACCTGCTCGATGAAGACGATAGGGATGATGCGGCGCTGCTTCAAGGCGCCGGTGAGAGCGGCGACCTCGATCGGCCGCCACCAAGGCTTGGCCGGGCCGCCCTGACTTCCGTGCCCGATATCGAGGTGACCACAGGCGAAAAGCCGTCCTCCCAGCGGAAGATCAGGAAGACTGAAGGGCCTTAATCGGATTCAGCATCTCGATCACGCCATCCAGATCGCTCTCGAGGCGCATGAAGGGCAGGCTGATAAGACCGACCGGCCGTACTTCGAGCACTGCCAGCGGGTAGCCCTTCTCGTTTCCGGCGACGAGACGCGAACGGTCGCCTACCTTCATGACGTCGCCGAGAAGGGAAACGGGTGGACGCTCGACAGGCTGAGGGAGGAAGGCTTTCCGCCGGCGATCATCTCCGCGGTGGATGCCTTGACACGGCGGCCCGACGAGGCGGACGACGACTTTGTCAGACGCGCGGCGTCAAACCCGCTGGCGCTGCCGGTCAAGCAGGCCGACCTCGAAGACAATCTTCGCCAGGCCGAACAGGCCAGCAAGAACACGGAGAAATACCAGCGCGGCCTGGATCTCCTGCGCGATCTGAGGAGCGGGCAATAGGAGCGCTCGGAAGAGCGCGTACGACCCGACTTCAAGTCATGCGCCGAGAGCGGCTGCAGTCGTTTGCCCCATCTCACGTTTTATTGGCAAACCACACGGTCGGAGTGCCGAGCACGCCTCCGTTGCGCATGGCCGTCTTCAGCTCTTCGAGCTTGCCGAAGGCCTGAGCTGCTTCCAGTGTGGCGAACTCGTGCGTGACGGTAATGTCGTTGGGATTGTCAGTGGCCCGGTAGACGGCTTGCGCCGTAACGCCATTGGCCTTTTGCACCTGATCAAACGCATCGTATATCTTGCGCCATGTGGCGTAGTCGGAGACCTCGTGCCTCACGAATAGAGTGGTCATATCATCCTCCCGCGTTGCCCGCGCTGCATTGCCAAGTCCCGTTGAGATGTGTGTTACGATTGAACCAGGATCATCATGGTCTCCGGTAGGACGCCGTCACTCGCCATCGCATCGGCCGCGGTCTTAGTCTGCATGAAGGCCATCAACTTTTGTATGTCTGCGACCTCCATCACCAAACCAACGCGGTTGGGCGTTTGAGGGTCTGTAAAGGTGCGAATATTCGTGACGCCGACGGGTTCCAGCACCTGCTTGCGAACAGGCGAGGCGAGCCAGTGTTTCGTGTCTTTGACGTTGTGGCAGACCATTACGGTAGGCATCGCATCCTCCTCCCATGACTCCGAAATGAAGTCGGAGTATACCACTGGGGCAGGCTGGATTTCACTTAAATAATATTGCATTTAAGGAGAGCTAAACTATGAATTAAGGGGGTCAGTATGATTATTATAAGTAATCCGAAAATATTAATGGCGCGCGAGATAAATACATAGAACTCGCCAAATCTGAAGGATCGTGACGGATTTTGGGATACCATGGCAATATCGGTCGACGTATCATCGACAATCGAAGCGCGCACGAGAGGGTCAGCAATGATCGAACGCGTACCATTTGATCTCAAGGCCTATGTGCGCGGCAGTGAAACAAGGCCATGCTTTATCTGCGGCTTGGTCAACAACGACCCCGCTTGCTTTCATCATCGCATTTTCGAGGACGATGAGACCATCATCTTCCTGAGCAAATATCCGACCCTTCCTGGTTATTGCCTTGTCAGTCCGAGGGAGCACCGGGAGGATCTGGCGCGAGACATATCGACAGACGAATATCTTCGATTGCAGGAGAAGGTTCACATCTTGTCGCGCGCCCTCAAAAGGGTGTTCGACGCCGAGCGAATTTATGTGCTTTCACTCGGCAGTCAGCAAGCCAATAGCCATTTACATTTTCACGTCGTTCCCCTGCCTTCGGGCGTGCCGCTTGAAAAGCAGCAATACCATGCGTTGATGGGTGAGCATGGCGTTCTGCAGATACCGGACGATCAAATGGCAGAATTGGCGCGGCAGATCGCTGAAACTTACGATACTGAACGGGTCGCATCATAGCTAAACGGCGTACTTGGAGTCGACGTGGCCGCCCTAATTTGGTGACGCTACCGGTCGCCGCACTGTGTGAAAAGCAGTCGGCATCCGATCTCAACTCAAAAAATCCGGAAATCCCGTATATTACGGAAAATAGGTGATCCGAATGACATCCACAGTCACGGCCGCTGCCGTGTCCAAGAATTTTGGTGCCTATCAGGATGCGGCTGTACGTGAGCCGGTGATTATTACAAAGAACGGTCGGCCGCGGACGGTATTGATAGCCTATGAAGACTATCTCCGTTTCACGAAACGCGATCGTCGTGTCGACCTGACGACGACCCTCGGCGATGAAGAGCTTGCGGCGATCGAAGCGTCGCAGATGGGGCCGGGGCTTGAGCATTTGGATTCCGAACTAATGAATAAGCATGCTTCCGACTGAGCCGAAGGTTGGTTGGTTTTTCCGCTATTCTTATCTCTGGCATTGGCAGCATCTCGAAGGTCGAGAGGAGGGCGACAAGGATCGTTCGGCCCTGGTGCTTGCGATCGTCACCGCGCTGGACGATGAAGTGCCGATCGTGCGAGTGCTGCCGGTGACCCATTCGCCACCGTTCGATCCGGCTGATGCGGTTGAAATCCCGGCCGCCACGAAACGGCGTCTTGGGCTGGATGACGAGCGATCGTGCATCGTACTGACGGAAAGCAATCGCTTTGTTTGGCCGGGGCCGGACGCTCGGCCGCTCGACAATGAGAGCGGTTATTGGGCCCGCTGCCGCCGGCGCTGTTCGACGAAGTCAAGCGCCGTTTTGTCGAGCTGGCGCGCGGACAGCGTCATCGCGCCACTCCCCGCAGCGAATGATTGTGCCGCTGCAATAGGCCCCGAAGGGCGCCCGATCCCGAGCTAAGACTGAAGATCAAAGGCCGGCACGCGCACGCCGTTCTCACCGAAGTGCCGCTCCAGCTCGTCAAGATCCGGACGGGCCGGCGGATTGCCGAGCGCCTCTGCCCAGTTCTCGCGGCTGGGCAGGGCCATCGCCGCGGTGACGAGCACGGTGGTTCCCGGGCCGAGTTCGCCGCGCAACTGCGGCAGCAGGGTCTTGGCATGGACGAGGTTGGTGTTCGGGATCGGGCTCATCGTATGCCCGGCCCTCGGACCGGATGACAGATCCACGATGGCGCTGACATCCGTCTGCCCGTACCAGACGGCCCGGCCTTCCGCCTGTTCGGATCGATCGGCATTGAAATCGGCGCGTTCGATCGCAAAACCACCTTCTATGGTACTGAGCCCATGCGGCGTGGTTATGCGGTGGATGCGGATGTGCCAGGGGTTTGCGGGAATGAGCCAGGTCTCGATGGCGACATCGTTCCAGGGGCGCCAGCGCGAATAGAGCAGGTCGCCCGATATCAACGCCTCTTCGAGGGATTCCCGCATGCGGAAATGGACGCCGTCGTCGGAGAGGCCGAGCGTGCCGTCGAAGCTCGCGGCGGCAAAATTGCGGTCGTCGGCTTCGATATTGAAGGCGTAGCGGGTGGAGTAGACGAATTTCGAATATTTCTCGTTTGCGCCGCGCATCTTGTCGTGCTGCTGGCCGGAGGAGAGCACGACGACATTTCCCGGCGTATGCATGGCGACCATGCCCGCCGGCTTCAAAGCCACCGGCTCTGAGAATTCCGGCTGCGGCGCTTCTTCGGCCGCCCAGAAAGGGTGATCCTGAGGAAGGGCGAGCGGCAGGAAGAATTTCAGCGCCCAATAGGGCGAGCCGGGAGAGTTATAGCTCTCGCTCATCAGCAGGTTCGGGTAGCCGTAGCCAATGGAGAGAACGCCATCCCGGTCGGCGATCGGCAGCGCCGACCACCAGCGGATATGGCGCATGTAGTAGCCCTTGATCTCGGCCCAGGGCAGCGCCTCGAGGCCGGCAAAGGCAAGCGCGCCCCAGAAGCCGCCGGCGGCGAAACGGTAGGTCTGGCTGCGGCCGAAAGCAAGGGCGGCGCCATCAGGGCCGAACCAGTGGCGGATATCCCGGGCGAAGATTTCGGCGCGATGGCGGAAGCGCTGCTTGCGCGCCTCGTCGCCGCGCGCCAGCACCGCATAGATCAGGCCATAGAAATGCATGGCGAAGGGAATGTAATGATCGACCCGCCGGACCGGTCCGTCGCGATACCAGCCTTCCCCGAGGTCGAAAGCTTCCAGTTCTTCGAGATAGGCGAGGGTTTTCCGGTGATCGAACGCCACGCTTACGCGTTCCAGCCCGAGATCGATGAGCACACGAAAGAATTTCCAGTTGTTGTCGATGAATTCCAGCTCGCGCGCTCTGAGAAGATAGGCAGCGACCGTCTTCTTATCGCTGTCGTCAAGCGGTTCCCAGATATGCTCGGGGACAAGCGCCAGGGCGAAGCCGACGGCGGCGAGCTCGACCAGCCGCTGATTGCGGTCGGTAAGATCGCCCCAATATTCGGGATGAGCAGGATTGGTGCCGTTTGCGAGCCCGCGCCGATAGAGCTCCCAATGCGGGAACGCACCGCCGCCGGCAGCGAGCGGAACAATTCCCCAGAGCGGCCGCGCAAATCCTTCCAGATCCGCCGCTGCCCGGTCGAAGATCGCGCCGGCTGCACCGAGGCGCACACGAGCGCCGCCTTCGGAAAAATACGGCAGCAGCGGTTCGAACAGATCGATGACGGCCTTGGAGAGGTCGTCGCGTGTCTTCAGGGGATTGCCGAAAAGCGGATTGGCCCGGGCGGGATCATATATCATTGTCAGCTCGAAATTCATGGAAAACCCGATCGGCCGCGGGCGGATGGTAACCCGCGGCCGTCGATATCTCGTGGGCCTACTTGATGGCCTTCACGCCTTCGGTCATTTCCTTCAACCCGTCGTCGACGGAGGTGTTGTCGGTCATGATCGCGTCATGCACACGGTTGAGCACCACCTCGATCTTGGCGGCGTTCGGGTTGACCGCCATCTCAAGGTAGGTTTTCAACGGCTTCAGCGCCTCCTTGCTGGCGGCATCCTCAGGAAAGCCGGGCGTTGCCGCGATCTTGGCGCTGACGTCATCCGTCTTGAGCGCGGGGAAGGTGCCCGTCGACGCGATGACATCAGCGCCCTCAGGACCGGTGACGAACTTGATGAAATCGAGAGCTGCATCCTTGTGGTCGGAATTGGCGTTGACCGCCAGCCCGGAGATCTGCGCGGCCGTTGTCCCGGCCGCGACGCCATCGGGATGCGGGAACTTGACGATGCCCCAGTTCTTGCTCTTCGATTCACCCGATTTCACCTTGGTGATCTGGGTGCCGACGAACCAGGTTCCCATCGGCAGCATGCCGATCGTGCCGTTGAAGAAGAGCGCCGAATAATGCGTGTTTGACGTCTTCAGGAAGGCGTAGGAGGGAATCGCCCCATCCTTCTGCAGGGTGAGCGCCCTATCGTACCAGGGCTTGAGGAAGTCGTAGTCGCCGTCGACCAGCGTGTGTTTTCCGTCGAGGACGCCGGGCAGCTGAACGGTCGACCGCCAGGTATGCAGGAGCGCGCCGTAGGTCTTGTTGGTGCCCATGCCGCCGGTAAGCTTCTCGGCAGTCGCGTCGAATTGCGCCCAGGTCATGTCATTGGTAGGGTAGGGGACGCCTGCTTTGTCGAATATGTCTTTATTGTAATAGACGATCCAGAAGTCGGAGCGGAACGGCAGCGAATAGACCTTGCCGTCGATGGTCAGTTCCTCGATCAGGCCGCCATAGGGAGCCGGGTCGATCTTCTGATCCTTCACGAAGCTGCTGAGATCGGCGATGTTGCCGGCGCGCACCAGGTTGGTGTAGCCCGGCACATCTTTGATGGTGACGATGTCGATATCCTTGGAGCCGCCGGTCAGCTGCGTCGAGATCATCTGCTGATAGTCCTGCGAGCCGAGGTCCATCGGCTCGAACTTCACGTTGGGGTGTTTGGCCTGATAGGCCTCGATCAGCGGCTTGTAATAGGCGGTTTTGTCCCAGTCCCACAAAGCCCATTTGAGCGTCACAGCGTCCTCAGCAAGCGCTGCGCCGGCAGTCGTTGCGGCCAAGGTGAAACCTGCCAAGGCAAGTCTCATCGTCCTCCCGAATTTATCCAAATACATTCCCGTTCTCCTTCCCTGGATCATCTCTGGATCAGTTGTTTTATGAAGCGTCTCGTGCATGCGGTTCGCGGTGCGGCTGCGTTGCGTTTGGCAGGTCTAGAACCGTCACCGCCGCCCGATGGACGCCGAATGCGACGGCGAACATTCCGAGTGAAAAATTGAAGGTTGCCGGCATGAACACCGAAACCGGATAGAAGAGGATATGCGCCAGCCACAGGCTGGCGGCGAAGGCGAGCGCGGCTAGCGCCGGGAGCGGGCGGATGACCGAGGCGAGCGCGGCGAGGCGCAGCAGCCTAGAAGCCGGCAGATCGCGCATCACCATGAGAACGATGAGATGGCAGGCGAGGACCGCGATGAAAGCGGTGGCGACGAGGGCGATCGTCAGTGGTGCGCTCAGCAACAGATTGTCGCGTGCGCCGGCGGCATAGGTGACAATCGCATGGATACCGATTGCAAGCGCGCCGCTCAACGCCAGGCCCCAGGCGGTGGCGCGCCAGAAGTAGCGCAGAAAGGCTTCCGTGAAGTCCCGCAGCAGATAGGTGTTGCGATCTTCCACCAAGGCGACCGAGACCCGGGCCATGGCGGCGAGGGCTGCCGGCAGCGTCACGAGGAAGAGGCCGGCCAGGATGAAGAGGATGTTCAGCTTGACCATCTCCCACCATTCGCGGACGAGGATCTCGGCGAACAGAGCAAGGCCGGTCCTCTTCGGCGCATCCTTCGCAATGCCCGGTCCCTCCCTCGTCCACATGTCCCGCAACCACTGCATAGCCGTCTCCCGCAGGCGCCTCAGTATAGAATCGAGCGTTCCGTTTCCTTGTCGAACAGCTGCGCATTGGTCATATCGGCGACCAGCGTCGCCTCCTCGCCGATATCAGGCCGGTAGCGCGGCGAGACGCGGGCGATGAGATTGCGCCCGCCTGCCACCATGTTCAGATGCACTTCCGAGCCCATGGGCTCGGCCAGTTCGACGACCGCCTTGAGGGGCGCCAGGTTCTCCGGTGCGATGTCGGCCGGCGGCAGCTCGTGGAAATTCTCCGGACGGATGCCAAGCACCAGTTCGCGGCCCTCGTAGGGGGCGATCCTGCCCTTGTCGAAATGGGCGGGCAGCGGCAGTTCCCGGCCGTCGAAGACGGCGATATAGCCGTCGTCCCGGCGCAAAATGGTCGAGGGCAGCATGTTCATCTGCGGCGCGCCGATGAAGCCGGCGACGAACATGTTGACGGGACGGTCGTAGAGGTTCTGCGGCGTATCCACCTGCTGGATGTGCCCGTCCTTCATGACGACGATCCGGTCCGCCATGGTCATGGCCTCCACCTGGTCGTGGGTGACGTAGATGAAGGTGGCGTTGAGGCGCTTGTGCAGCTTGGTGATTTCCGAACGCATCGTGCCGCGCAGTTTGGCATCGAGATTGGAAAGCGGCTCGTCGAGAAGGAAGACCGCCGGATTGCGCACCATCGCACGGCCGAGCGCGACGCGCTGGCGCTGCCCGCCCGAAAGCGCCTTCGGCTTGCGGTTCAGGAGATGAGAGATGTCGAGGATCCTGGCGGCGTCCTGCACCTGGGCATCGATGAAGTCGCGCGACACCTTCCTCAGCTGCAGACCGAAAGCCATGTTCTTGTAGACGGTCATATGCGGGTACAGCGCATAGTTCTGGAAAACCATGGCGATATCCCGATCCTTGGAGGGAACGTCGTTCATGACGTCGCCGCCGATCTTGAGCTCTCCTCCCGATATCTCCTCGAGGCCGGCGATCATCCGCAGCGTCGTCGATTTACCGCAGCCGGAGGGGCCGACCAGGATGATGAATTCCTTGTCAGCGATTTCGAGGTCGATGTCGTGGACGACGGTGAGCGCGCCGTAGGATTTGTTCAGCTCTTTAAGCGAAATGCTGGCCATCGGGTCCTCCTGAATTCACCAATAGGAAGACCAGCTGCGCGAAAGGCGCGTCAAAGCTTCCATGTAATAATAATCTCCCCAGGAGACGCATTCATCGACACCCTCGCCGCGGCAGGTGTTGAACGGCGATTTCTTCGAATAGGTGGCGTGCAGCACCAGGCCGTTGGAGACGGCTGGGTCCTTGACCGCGTAGTGATCGGCAAGGCTCTTCATCATGCGGCGCGCCAGGGTGCGATAGCGTGCGGCCGGTTCCGGCTCGACGAGATCGGCCATTTCCAGAAGGCCGCAGGCGGTGATCGACGCCGACGAGCTGTCGCGCGGCTCGCCGTCGCCGTCCGAAAAGACGAGATCCCAATAGGGCACCATGTCGGCCGGCAGCCGGTTGAGATAGAAGGCGAGCAGCCGGTCGAAGGTTTGGCGGTATTCCTCGATCCGCTCATAGCGATAGGAGAGCGCCATTCCCGAGATGGCCCAGGCCTGTCCGCGCGCCCAGGCGCTGTCGTCCCTGTAACCTTGCTTGGTGGCGCCGCGCACCGGCGCTCCCGTGACCGGGTCCATGTAGAAGGTGTGATAGGTGGAATCGTCCGGCCGAACCGAATTGGCGAGCGTGGTGCGGGCGTGAATGAGAGCGATCTCGCGATATTTCGGATCGCCGGTCTCGCGGCTCGCCCAGTAGAGAAGCGGCAGGTTCAGCAAGCAGTCGATGATGTAGCGGTATTCTTCCGCCACCCCCTTGCGGCCCCAGGCCTGGATGAACTGGCCGACGGGTTGGAAACGCTCGATCAACTGGTCGGCTGCCAGGATGGCGGCCCTGCGGCCATCCTCATCTCCGACAAGCTTCCAGGCGGCGATGCAGGAGGGCGAATAGAGAAAGCCCATGTCGTGATGATCCGTCTCGATGCGGTTCACGATCCGATGCAGGAACGATTGGACCTGGATCTGCGCGGCATCGCGGAAAACCGCCTCGCCGCTGTGCTCGAAAGCGAGCCACAGCTCTCCGGGCCAGAAACCCGCGGTCCATTGGTCGTTCGCCACCGCGGGATAGAAATTTCCGACGCTTGAATGGTTCTGCGAGGCATGGGTGAAGGCGGGAAGGTTGCGCCTGATCTGCCCGACGGCAAGATCGAGCGCGGCTTTGACCTCCTGGTCGGTGATCGGCTGCGGGGCGACGGACGAGACGGCGTTCATGGATTTAACCCTTCAGTCCGGTCGAGGCGATACCCTCGACGAAGAAGCGCTGGAGAGAGAGGAAGACGACGAGAACCGGAATGAGGGCGACGACAGAGGCCGCCATGATGAGCCCGTATTCGGCCGAATATTGCGAGATGAACATGCGAAGGCCGATCTGGACGGTCTTCAGCTCGGTCTTGGTCAGGTAGATCATCGGCCCGAGAAAATCGTTCCAGGTGGTGACGAAGGTGAAGATCGTCAGTGTCGAGAGCGCGGGCTTCGACAGCGGCAGCATGATGCGCGCCCAGATCTGGTACTCGTTCATGCCGTCGATGCGGGCCGCCTCGCAGAGCTCGGTCGGGATCGACATGTAGAACTGCCGCATCAGGAAGACGCCGAAGGCGGTGAAAGCCTGCAGGCAGATCAGTGCCAGATGGGTGTTGTTGAGGCCGAATTCGCGCATCAGCAGGAATTGCGGCACCATATAGACCTGCCAGGGCATGGCGATGGTGGCGATGTAGCCGAGGAACAGGGTGTTCTTGTAGGGGAAATTCAGCTTGGCGAAGGCGTAGGCGGCAAAGCTGGAGGTCAAAAGTTGCAGCAGCGTGACGATGATCGTCAGCTTCGAGGTGTTGTAGATGAAGAGCGCAAGCGGGATCTTCGTCCAGATATCGACGTAGTTATGCCATTGCGGCTCGGACGGTATCCACTCGATCGGGAAGGCGAAGACGTCGCGGCTGAGCTTCAGGGATGCCGAGAGCATCCAGGCGAAGGGCATCAGCATGACAACCGTCACCGTGATGACGATCGCATAGAGGAGGACCGATTTGAGGGTCACCTTGCGTCCTGCGATCCTCATTCACCATCCTCCCTCTGGCGCCGGAACTGGAAGACGGTGACGGCGAGCACGAGGAAGAACAGAACGAGCGCAACCATGCTGGAATAGCCGAGATCCCAGGAAATGAAGGCCTCGTTGTAGATGTGGTAGACGAGGACGAGCGTCGAGGTGCCGGGTCCGCCCTGGGTGATCATGTAGATCTGGTCGAACACCTTGAAGGACTGGATCGTCAGCATGACGGTGACGAAGAAGGTCGTTGGCCCGAGCTGCGGCACCGTGACATGGATGAACTTCTGCCAGGAATTGGCGCCATCGAGATCGGCGGCCTCATAGAGCTCCGAATTGATGCCCTGCAGGCCGGCCAGATAGATGACCATGTAATAGCCCATGTTCTTCCAGATGCCGAAGAGGATCACCGTCACCATCGCCCAGTGGCGGTCGGCCGACCATCCTGGCATGTTCTTGGGGTCAAGGCCGAGCGTGTAAAGGATCATGTTCACCGGCCCCATCTCGGGGTTGAAGATCATGTTCCAGACGACGGCGACGGCGACCAGCGAGGCGACATAGGGGAAGAACATTGCCGTGCGGAAGAAATTCCGTCCCACGATCTTCTGGTTGAGAAGAACGGCGAGACCGAGCGCGCAAAGGAGCGTCGCCGGCACCGAGGCAGCCGTGTAGATGATCGTGTTCCAGAACGCCGCGATGAAGGCCTTGTCCTCGAAGAGCCGCCAGAAGTTGTCGAGGCCTGCGAAGGTGATCGCGTTCGAGCCGTCCCAATGCATGAAGGCAAGCGCGAAGGCGAAGAGGATCGGGCCGAGCGTGAAGACGGCGAAGCCGAGGAAGTTCGGCGCGATGAACGAATAGGCGACGAGCGCATTGCGGACCTTGCGCTGGCGCTTGGACAGGACGGTGACCTTCCGGCGGGCCACGGCCGGGGCGCCATCCCTAGAGATGACCGAATTCGATATGGACACCGATGCTTCCTCCTGGACGGGCATTCTGCGGCTGGCGGCTTCCAGGATTCTCCAACTTCAATCCAGAGCCGTTTGGGCGCGCGGGCGCCGCCTGTTCTTCCTCCTGCCAAGGACATAGCACATCTCCGGTATTGGTCAAACAAGTTCTGAATAGATCATACAAATTTTATGGCGAGCGCCAAAAACATATGATAGGTGAGCATCAGGCCGATGCCGCCATCGAGGCTTTTCCAATGCGGGGAGGGACATGTTCAGCGAGATTTCAGAGAAGCTGCCGGACGTCCTCGGCGATTTCACGCCGGGATCTACCTACTCCGACCGTGAGAGATGGAACGCGGTGCCGCAGACTGCGCGGGATGTGGTCGTGCGCGATGCCGAAGCCACATTTGCGCGCGCCTGGCCTCTCATCACTGCCTCCGATTACCGGGAGTACACGCAGACCGGCAACCGCTCGCACTTCGAGGCGCTTTATTTCACCCGTCGGCGGATGCTCAATGATCTTGTGCTAGCCGAACTCTTGGAAGCGGGGGGGCGGTTCCTGCCGAAGATCGTCGACGGCATCTTCCTGATTGCCGAGGAGAGCGGCTGGCAGCTTCCGGCGCATAATGCCTATGGGCGCGGCGGCCCGCGTTTGCCGCTTCCCGACACTTCGCAGCCGGTTGTCGATCTCTTCGCGGCCGAAACGGCAGCCCTTCTGGCGACGATCGTCGCCCTGCTCGGCGATGCGCTCGACGGCATCAGCGCGGAGATTGCGGCGCGTGTGGAACGCGAGATCGAGACCCGCATCCTGACACCCTATCTCGGCCGGCATTTCTGGTGGATGGGCAGCGGCGAGGAGCGGATGAACAATTGGACGGCCTGGATTACCCAGAATGTTCTTTTAACCACCTTCTCGCTCAAGACCGACAAGCCTACACGCCGCGCCGTGGTCGAAAAAGCGCTCGGCAGTCTCGATGCATTCCTTAAGGATTATGCCGAGGACGGGGCCTGCGAAGAGGGCGTCGTCTATTATCGCCATGCCGCACTCTGCCTGAACGGCGCGCTGACCGTGCTCGATAGCGTGGCGCCCGGCCTGTTCGACGGGATCTGGCAGCAGCCGAAGATCCGCAATATGGCCGAATACATCGCCAACATGCATGTTGCCGGCCGCCATTATTTCAACTTCGCGGATTCCTCCGCGGTGGTCGAGCCTTGCAGCCTACGGGAATACCTGTTCGGCAAGTCTGTTGGTTCGGAGATGCTGGCGACGTTCGCCGCAGCCGACCGGGCGGCAGCCGAGACCCCGCACCTGCCCGGCGAATGGAACCTCTGGTACCGCGTTCAGGAGCTGCTGGTCGGTCATACGATCCCCGCCGCCGAACCGCAGCCGGCATCCGGCCGGGATATCTTTTATCCCGGCATCGGCCTGTTCATCGCCCGCGACGGGCAATTTTCGCTCGCGGTCAAGGCCGGCAACAACGGCGAAGGCCACAATCACAACGATGTCGGCAGCCTCACGCTCTACAAGAACGGCCGACCCTTCCTGATCGACGTCGGCGTCGAGACCTACACGGCAAAAACCTTTTCGCCGCGGCGTTACGAAATATGGACGATGCAATCGGCCTATCACAATCTGCCGACCTTCGAAGGCGTCATGCAGTCCGCCGGCGAAGCCTTCGGCGCCGGCGATGTCGATTTCGATTTCGGCGACAGCGAGGCGCGCATCTCTCTCGATATATCAGGCGCCTATCCCCCGGAAGCGAATGTGCGCAGCTATCGGCGCACGGTCTCCCTGAAACGGGGTCGCCATGTCGAGATCGTCGATACCTATGACGGCGGCAAGCCGGCCGTCCTGTCGCTGATGACATGTGTGGCGCCGACCGTTGCCCCCGGCCGGATCAATCTCGCCGATCTCGGCAGCATTTCCGTCGATGGCGCCGGGTCGATCGAGATCGACGAGATCGACGTTGATGACATCAGGCTGAAAGCGGCCTGGCCCGAGAAGCTCTACCGGCTGCGCCTGCCGTTTGCCGGCAAGCTTCTGAGATTGCGGATCGTCTAGCCTGAGGAGGGCGAGCATGGAATTGACGCTGAAGATCATGGATGCCGATGGCTTCGTGCTGGCAAGCGCCACGGGGCAGGGCGAGACGTTTCTGGTCTATCGGCAGAGCTATCGCGAGGGCGACTGCGTAGTCGTGGAGGCGTCCGAACCCGGACATATCTTTCTGGCGCTGGACAGCGCGAATCAACCCGGCCCGGTCTATATGAAGGGATGCGATTATTGCCTCGCCGTGCCGTTCGGCGACAAGCGTAAACCCTATTCGCCGAACGCCTTCAGGGGCGATATTCATCGGCTTTCGGTCCGAAGCGCGCGGCCCGACGAGATTGCCCAGCGGCGTAATCTCGCCCTGAACCCCTGGGACGATCACGCCAATCGGACGCTGTTTCCGCATGCGCGCGCGAATGTCGAAACCCGGGGTGAGGCCGTCTTTGCCGCGCGCAACGCCATCGATGGCGAAAAGGCCAACGACGATCATGGCTTTTGGCCCTATACCAGCTGGGGCATCAATCGAGATCCTGAAGCCGCGCTGACGGTGGAATTCGGCCGGCCCGTCCGCATCGATGAGATTGTCTTCTACCTCCGGGCGGACTTCCCGCATGATTCCTGGTGGGAGAAAGCCAGCGTCACCTTCTCGAACGGCGGGAGCTGCTCCTTTCCGCTGGTGAAGTCCGGTGCTGCGCAAGGCTTTTCCATAGAACCCTGCATCGTCGAATGGGTGGAGCTGCACCGCCTGATCAAGGCGGAGGACGGCTCGCCCTTTCCGGCGCTGACGCAGATCGAAATCTGGGGAACGGAGGTGCCGATGGCCGGAGACCGGAACTTCGCAGCCGTTGCCGTCGAGGGCGAGGCCGAGCACGCCTAGAACCACCCGTGTCGCGCTTCCGCCAGACCGTCTGCCCGTGCTAAGGGGGATGGATGAGACTGCTTGTGGTGGAGGACAACAAGGATCTGGCGGCCTGGCTGGGCAAAGCCCTGCGGCAGGCGCAATATGCTATCGATATCGCCCATGACGGCGAGGATGCCGAGCATATGCTCAAGGTGGCCGAGTATTCGGCGATGATCCTCGACCTTGCGCTGCCCAAGCTTGACGGATTGACGCTTTTGAAGCGGCTAAGGCAGTCGGGAAACAAGCTTCCGGTGATCATCCTGACCGCGAATGCAAGCTTGGACGGCCGTGTGGCGGGGCTCGACAGTGGCGCCGACGACTATCTCGCCAAGCCCTTCGAAATTGCCGAGCTCGAAGCGAGAATCCGCGCGGTGGTGCGCCGCGGACAGGATCGCGCATCGTCCGAGATCACCGTCGGCAACCTGCGTTTTTCCGGCGGAACGCGGCAGTTTTTCGTCGCGGACGAGCTGCTGCAGCTGACGCCGCGAGAATATGCCGTTCTTGAACAGCTCGTCATGAAGCTGGGCAACACGGTGTCGAAAGCCGCTCTTTCCGAAAGCGTGTTCGGTTTCGACGACGAGGCGGATCCGAGCGCCATCGAAATCTACGTCCACCGGCTCAGAAAGAAGCTCGAAAGCAGCTCGGTTCAAATCGCGACGCTGCGCGGGCTCGGTTATCTCCTCAGACATGTCGAATAGCATCGTCATAAAGGCCGGCGCGACGATTGCGCGGCTCAGCCGGAGCCTGAGAGTACAGTTGCTCTGCTGGGTACTGCTGACCCTTCTCGGCGCGATCGGCTTCAATCTTTACGACAGCTTCTGGACGGCGGATGCGACGGCGAAGCTGGTGACGGATCGAACGCTTCTGGCCTCGGCCCGCGTCATCGCCGAGGCCGTCCGCGTCGACGAGGGCGGCAATGTTCAGGTGGACGTGCCGCCGGCAGCGCTCGAGATGTTCGATACGGGTTTCGGTGACCGGGTCTCCTATCAGGTGATCACCGCCTGGGGCAGTCTGGTGAGCGGCTTTCCCGATTTGCCGTTGCCGACTGTCCAACGGGTAGGTGAGGATCGCGCATTCCATGGCGCCAATGTGCGCGTCATGATGCTCGACCATCCCGTCGTCGGTCTTCCTGATGACGGCACCATCTCGGTCACTGTCGCCGTGACCCATAACAGCCAGTACGCGATGCGAAGGCAGCTGTGGCTTTCGGACTTCTCCAAGCAGTTCGTGCTCGTCTTCGTTGCAAGCCTGGTGACCATCCTCGGGCTCCAACGCGGCCTCGCCCCGGCTCTCCGACTGCGGGACGCCGTGCGCCAGCGCGGCCGCAACCGTCTCGATCCGCTGCCGCCCGAGATGGTGCAGAGCGAACTGCAGCCGCTCGTTCATGCGCTCAACGACTATATGGAGCGTGTCCAAAGCCAGATGGCCGCGCAGCGGCGGTTCGTATCGAATGCCGCCCATCAACTGAGAACGCCCCTGGCGCTGATTTCGACCCAGGCAAGCGTGGCGGCCCGCGAAGCCGATGCGGCCCGCCGCGACGAGGCGCTTTTTGCCCTTCGCACCAGCACGCGGCAGATATCGCGCCTCGCCAGCCAGCTCCTGACCTTGTCACGGGCCGAGCCCGGAAGCCGGCGCCCGCGCAGCGATGCGGCCGACCTCAGCAAGGCCGCCCGCGAGATCTTGGAAGCGCATGCCGAAGAGGCGTTGAGGCGCAACATCGACGTCGGTCTGGAAGCGGACGGCCCCGTCATCGTCGAAGGCGACGGGACGATGTTGCGGGAGATGCTGGTCAACCTCGTCGACAACGCGATCCGCTATACTCGGGCGAATGGACGGGTGACTGTTGCGGTGGGGCAGGCCGATAGGCATGCCATCGTAACCGTCGAAGACAACGGGCCAGGTATTCCGAGCGGGGAGCGCGAACAGGTTTTCGAACGATTTTACCGGATCATGGGGACCGAAGCGGAAGGCAGCGGCTTGGGGCTGGCGATCGTCCGGGAAGTCGTCGAAGGCGCTGGCGGTTCAGTCTCGCTCGGCGAAGCTGAAGGCGGCGGCCTCGTCGTGACCGTGCGGCTTCCGCTCACGTGAACCTGAAGCGCATCAAATGCAGAAGGCCGGGCATGATGCCCGGCCTTCTCTTCGATCTGCCTTGGGAGGAGGTCGATCGTATTACTGCGTATCCATGTGCTGCTGCGGGCGCCATTTCGCCAGGCGGTTCTCGATCACCGTCATGATGAATTCGGCAACGAGCGTGACGACCATGACGAGCAGGATCGCCGCGAACATGCCGGCCGCGTCGAACGTGCCCTTGGCGATCGAGATAAGCTGACCGATGCCGAAGCGCGCGCCGACGAATTCGCCGACGATCGCGCCGATGATCGCAAAGCCGAAGGAGACGTGCAGGCTGGCGAAGATCCAGCTCATCGCCGAGGGAATGACCACCGTGCGGGTCACCTGCCAGTCCGAGGCGCCGAGAATGCGGGCATTGGCGATCATGTTGCGGTCGGCCTCGCGTACACCCTGAAAGGCGTTGGCGAAGACGACGAAGAATACCATGATGAAGGCAAGCGCGACCTTGGAGGGCAGGCCGAGACCCATGATCATGATGAAGATCGGGGCAAGCACCACGCGGGGGATCGAGTTGATCGCCTTGATGTAAACGGAGAAGATGTCCGACAGGAAGCGGTTGCGGCCGAGGCCGATGCCGACGAAGACGCCGGTGATCGAGCCGGCGAAGAAGCCGATCAGCGCCTCCTCCATCGTCACCCAGAGATTATACCAGAGCGACCCTTCGGTGGTGCCCTCGGTTGCCCATTCGTAGAGACGCTGAAGAACGCCGCTCGGGCTTGAGTAGAAGAACGGATCGATCCACTGCATGTTGGAGGAGAGCTCCCACATGCCGATCACGAAGACCAGGATGGCGATCTGCCAGAAACGCACGAGCGTATTGCGCCGGCGTATTGCCTTCAGCGCGGAGGCTTCGATCTCGGCATCTGATGTGCCCGGGCGAAACAGCGCGGCGGAACCGGCCTCGAAAGTGGTATGTGCCATGATATCCTCCTCTCAAGCCGCTTCGCTTGCGCGGCGGTAGCTGGTCTCGACCTCTTCGCGGAGGTCCTCCCAGATCGTCTTGCAATAATCGATGAAGTTCTGCTCGTAGCGGATCTCCGACACGACGCGCGGGCGGGGAAGATCGATCGTGTAGACCGACTTAACCGTGGCGGGGCCGGCTGTGAGCACATAAACCTTGTCGGCGAGCGCCACGGCCTCTTCGAGATCATGGGTTACGAAGACCACAGAAGCCTTTCGCTCCGCCCAGAGCTTGAGGAGCTCCTCGTGCATGACGGTGCGGGTCTGCACGTCGAGCGCCGAGAAGGGCTCGTCCATCAGCAGGATTTCCGGTTCGTTGATGAAGGTCTGCGCCAGCGAGACGCGCTTGCGCATGCCTCCCGACAGCTGATGGGGATAGTGGTGGAGAAACTTCGACAGGCCGACGCGCGCCAGCCAGCCGCGGGCCATCTTTTCTGCCTCGGTGCGAGACTTGCCGCGGAACAGCGGCCCGGCCATGACGTTGTCGATGACGTTCTTCCAGGGGAACAACGCGTCGGTCTGGAAGGCGAAGCCGACCCGCGGATCGATGCCGGTGATCGGCCCGCCCATCAGGCGGACTTCGCCGGCGGAGGGGCGTGCCAGGCCCGTTACGAGATTGAGCGTCGTCGATTTGCCGCAGCCGGTGGGGCCGACGACGGCGACGAACTCACCGCGGGCGACCGTCATGTTGAAATCGCGCAGCGCGGTCAGTGATTTTCCGGTCGGCGAGACGAAGCGCCGGCTGACATTGATCAGCTCGATCGCGGGGATCTGTTTGTTGTCCTGTTGCATGGTAATACCCGAGGCGTGCTTGAGGGCGCGCACGCAAAGCCCATGATCGAACGGAGGCCGCTCCCGCTTGGGAGCCGGGAGCGGCGCGACTGACTTACTTGACGTTCTTGACGAATTCCGTCGTGTAGGTCTTGGAGAGGTCGATCTGCTTGCCCTTGACGTTCTTGGAGAATTCCGAGAGCACAGCAAGCACGGTCTTCGGACCGTCTTCGGGCATGACGCCATCCGGCGTGAACATGCCCTTGCCGTCGTTCAAAGCCTTGATGTAGCCGTCCTTGTCGCCGACGTAGAAATCCTTCGGCATCTTATCCGCGATCTCGGCTGCGGAATGCGTGTTGATGTAGCGCAGGGTTTTGACGAAGGCGTTGGCGAGCTTCTGCGCCTCGTCTTTGTGCGCGTCGACCCAGGCGGTTTCCATGTAGAGCGAGGCGGCCGGATAGGTGCCGCCGAGCGCCTTTCGGGTCGATTCGACCGTCCGCATGTCGACGAGAACACTGGCTTCGCCGGTTTTGATGAGGCGCGAGATCGTCGGCTCCGTCGTCATGCCGGCCTGGATCTGGTCCTGCTGCATGGCGGCGATGAACGTGCCGCCGGCACCCACAGGAACGGTGACGACGTCACCCGGCTGCAGTCCGGCCTTCGAGGCCATGAAGAGCGTCAGGAAGTTGGTGGACGAGCCGAGGCCGGTAACGCCGAGGGTCTTGCCCTTGAAATCGGCCGGCGATTTGATCTCAGGATGCTTGCTCGAGACCATCTCGACCTCACCCGGCGCCTGGCTGAACTGGACGAGGGATTCGACGAATTTGCCCTTAGCCTGCAGGTCTACGCAGTGATCGTAGAAGCCGACGACCCCCTGGACGGCGCCTGCCAGCAGCTGGTTTTCGGCGTCGACGCCGGCAGCTTCGTTCAGGAGCTCGACGTCGAGGCCCTCGTCCTTGAAGTAACCGAGAGATTCGGCGAGCTTGGCGGGCAGATAGATCTGCTTCTCATAGCCGCCGACCATGATGGTGATCTTGTCGGCCGCATGGGCAGCTGTTGAAGCAAAGGATGCCGCGGTCAGCAGCGTGGAAAAAGCGACGGTGTGAAAAAGGCTGCGTGAAGAACGCATTGATATCTCCTCCTGGTGGTGTGACCGCATCGTCGTCTCGCCACTTAGACCGTGTCTCCTCCACGATGCTGCCCTTTCCTATGACCTCGAAGCTTTCAATTAGCTTTCAGCCGCTGACGGGGTAGCCAGTCCGTCCATGCATCCCGCTGATGCGCGCCGGTGCAGAGGCGATCACAATAAAGGCGGCTGCGCAAACCGGCCAGCAGGTTCGTTCCCGACGCCACGTTCGGATGGCGGGTTGGCTGGTGATTTCCGGCTTCTGGCAGGCCTCAGCTCGTAAAGCTTCGCAGATCCTTCAGCAGGTTGCGGTATCTGGCCTGGCTGCCGACCAGATGCTCGCGCATTGCGTTGCGCGCGGCCTGATCATCCCTGTCGGAGATGGCCATGACGATCGCTTCGTGTTCCCTGTGGATCAGCTTTCGGTAAGCGGTCTGCTCGGCGGTTCTCGTTTCCGGAACGAGCCGCGACTGCGGGATGATCACGGTTCCCTGCGATTCCAGGAAGTGTTTGAACAGCGGGTTGTTCGTCGCCTCGGCGATCGCGACATGGAGGTCGAGATCCGCCTCGCGGATGGATTGATCGGTCTCGATGCGCTGGAGGATTTTCCGGTGGCATTCGAAGATCGCCTCCTCTTGTGCCGGCGAGCGGCGCAAGGCGGCAAGTCCCGCCGCCTCGATTTCGACAGGCGTCCGGATTTCGAGCACCTCCAGATCGGAGGCGACGCGGGCCTTGTCGACCTTTCTGCCTGACAGTGACGGATCGGCGCCGATCACGAAAATGCCCGCGCCCTGGCGCACTTCGACCAGTCCATCGGAACGAAGCGCAGCGACAGCCTCGCGCACTACGGTGCGGCTGACGCTGTGCGTCTCGGTGAGTTCATGCTCGCTCGGAAGCTTGTCGCCGGCGGCATACTGGCCGCTGAGGATTGCTTGCCGGAGGCTTTCGCCGACCTGCGAGACCAGCGACCCCGAGCCTCTGCTGCGATCCTTTGCCTGCATAGCCACGCCTTGACCCCCGCTCCGGCTTTGATCCGCATGCCGACAAGATTGGCGGCATGCGGAATCTATATTCATCACACATGTATGACAAATCCTCCGATCTTTCAATGACTAGCGGCATCGTCGCTGTCTGTTTTGCTGGAGTGTCGCCGGGCGCAGAGCGTCTTGTTGGCCTTAGTCGGCATCATCCGACGCTCCTCATGCTGAGGTGCGCAGCCGAAGGGCCAAGCCTCGCAGCACGCCGCAACGCTGCTTCTTGCATGTATCAGCGCCTGAGCACCCACCTCGTCCTTTGCCTAGTCAGCAGAGCCCGAGGGAGGGAACTCAGAGCCGCCTGGTCGACTCCCCGCGCACGAATCTCGGCGTCAGGATAAAATCCTGCGGCGGCTCGGCGGCGGCCTCGGGGCTTGCGATCCTTGCCAGCAGGCGCTGGGCCGCGAGTTCGCCGAGCTTCTGCGCATCCTGCACGACCATGGTGATGCGCGGCGTGATGACGTTGCTCCAGGGCACGTCGTCGACCATCGCCAGCGATACGTCGTCGGGGCAGCGGAAGCCCATTTCCTGCATCACCTGCAATGCTGCCAGGCCCATCATGTTGTTGGCGCCGATGATGGCGGTCGGGCGGTCGCGCCGCGTCAGCAGGCGCATCGCCTGCGCATGGCCGCCGGTTCTGGTGTAGCCGCCTTCGACCACCAGCGAGGGGTCGATATCCACGCCGGCGGCGGACATCGTATCCATAAAGCCCTTCAGCCGCTCATCGGCGGTATGCAGGCCGGAGGGGCCGGAAATGAAGCCGATGCGCCGGTGGCCGAGCTGCAGCAGATGCTCCGTCAGAATGGTCGTCGTCAGCGGATTGTCGGAGCCGACGAAATCGCGCGCCGCGCCCTCCACCTTCTGATCGAACATCACGATCGGGGTCTTGAAATCGCGCAGGAACGCCGCGTATTCCGCGCCGTGGCCGTTTGTCGCCAGCGCGATGCCGGCGATCTTCTGCGCTTCCATCCGCTCCAGCAAGGCCCGTTCGAGTTCGGCCCGGCCGGAAGAATCGGCGATCAGGACGAAATAGCCGTGATCGAGCGCCTGATGCTCGATCTCCCGGCGGATATCGCCGAAGAACATGTTGCCGAGATTGGCCGAAACAAAACCGATCAGCGAACTGCGCCCGCGCGCCAGCGTCTGGGCCACCGGATCGATGCGGTAACCGGTCGATTTTATCGCCTGCTGGATGCGGTCGAGCGTCTCGACGCCGACCCGCTTCGGGCTGTTGAGCGCGAGCGAGACGGTCGAGATCGAAACTCCCGCGAGGCGCGCGACATCTCGTATGGTCGTCATGTCTATCGAACCGGTTCTAAAGCTTTGTTATGTCAGTTTCTATTTCTCGGTGCAACAGACTTTTCTGAAATGGCGCTTTATGGCTGGGAAAACTTTTCATAGGCGGCTGTGGTGGAATCGGCTTGACAGGCGGGGCATCAAGGAAGATGTTCAGTCACCGAACCGGTTCGATATGGTGTGGAGCCGGAAAACAGGGAGGAGAAACCTGTGACGAGTTCGGAACACCAGCCGGAAAATTCTGTATCGGGAGAGGCGGGCAAGCACGCCTGGTTCAGCCATGATCGCCTTGGCATGTTCATCCATTGGGGCCTCTATGCTCTCGGAGCCCGGCACGAGTGGTTGAAGAACCGCGAAGAGCTGACCGATGAGCATTACCAGCGCTATTTCGACAATTTCGATCCCGATCTCTACGATCCCAAGGAATGGGCCCGCCGGGCGCGTCTCGCCGGCATGAAATATGTCGTGGTGACGACCAAGCATCACGAGGGCTTCTGCCTTTGGGACAGCAAGGTTACCGATTACAAGGCGACGAATACGCCCTGCGGCAGGGATCTGCTGACGCCGCTGGTAGAGGCGTTTCGCGCCGAGGGGCTGAAGATCGGCTTTTATTATTCGCTGCTCGATTGGCACCATCCTGATTTTCCGATCGACGTCCACCATCCCCTCCGCAACCATGCCGACGCCAAGGCGCTGAACGCCGGCCGCAACATCGCTAATTACGCCGCCTATATGCGCGAACAGGTGCGCGAGCTTCTGACCGGTTTCGGCCGCATCGACATCATCTGGTTCGATTTCAGCTATCCCGGCCGCGAATATCACGGCCTGCCAGGCAAGGGACGCGCCGATTGGGAAAGCGAGCGGCTGATCGAGCTGGTGCGCGAGCTGCAGCCCGAAATCATCGTCAACAACCGCCTCGACCTGCCGCCGGGCAAGCTGCCGGATGTGACGACGCCGGAGCAATATACGCCGCGCGTGGCGCCTGCCATCGCCAGCCAGGGGGTGCTCTGGGAAGCCTGCCACACCTTCAGCGGCTCCTGGGGCTATCACCGCGACGAGGATAGCTGGAAGAGCCCGGAACAGATCATCCAGCTGCTGATCGATTCCGTCGCGCTCGGCGGCAACCTGCTGATGAATGTCGGCCCGACCGGGCGCGGCACCTTCGACGCGCGCGCCGTCGATGCGCTTGCGGTCTACCAGAACTGGATGGCCATCAACGGCCGCTCCATCTACGGTGCCGGGCCATCGGAACTGCCGGTGCCGGCCGGATGCCGCTATACCCAGCGCGGCAATCGCCTCTATCTGCATGTCTACAACTGGCCCTACCGCCACATTCATATCGAGGGCCTCGCCGACAGGATCGCCTATGCGCAGTTCCTGCACGATGCCAGCGAAGTGCGTTGGCTCAGCCAGACGAAGGAAGTGGATTCCAATATCGGCGTGATGGTGCCGGAAGGCATGATCACGCTCGAACTGCCGGTTCGGCGACCTGACGTTACCGTCCCGGTGATCGAGATCGTCCTCAAGGCGTGAACTCGGTCGCATCCGCGTGTTCATTGCGTCATGGAGGGAGGAGAAACCCATGAAGGTTCTGAAGAAAGCGCTTTTGCTTGCCACAATCGGCGGCAGTCTTTTTGCCACAGCCGCATCGGCCGAACAGGTCAACCTGACCTGGCAGATGTGGACCGGTTCCGATGCCGACACCAAGGGCTGGCAGCACCTGGCCGAGATGGTCACCGCCAAGTATCCCGATATCAAGGTGACGCTGACGACGACCGGCTGGGTCGATTACTGGACGAGGCTGCCGGTGCTGGCGGCGTCGGGACAGCTTGCCGACATCGTTTCCATGCAGTCGCTGCGCATGCCGAATTTTTATTCGCTGCTTGAGCCCCTGAATGATCGGATCGCCGCCGACAAATTCGATGTCGGCGCTTTCACCCCCTCGATCATCGGCGGCATGTCCGTCGACAAGCAGCTTTACGGCCTGCCTTACGACGTCGGTCCGTGGGTCATCTATTATAACCAGGACGCGCTCGAAGCCGCCGGCGTTCCGCTGCCGAAACCGGGCTGGACGCTTGCCGAATTCACCGATGCCGCCAAGAAGCTGACCAAGGACGGTAAATACGGCTTCGGTATCACCCCGACCAACTATTCGGTCCTGGCGGCTGCCTGGGGCGATAAATATGTCAACGACGCGGGAGAGCTCGACCTCACCAATCGGAGCGCCGTTGCCGCGGCCGAGAGGGTGATCGGCTTTGCCGCCAAGGACAAGGTGGCGCCGCTGGTGCCATCGAGCGCCGATGCCGGCACGGTCATCCAAGGCCGGTTCTATTCGGGCAATGTCGCCATGTATGTCGACGGTCCATGGTCGATCATCGGCATGAAGGACAAGGTCAAGTTCAAAATTGGTTCCACCTCTCTCCCGCGCGGAGACGGCGAGCTTACCGCCGTCACGGCGGGCTCCGGTTTCGGCATCGCCACGACGAGCAAGAACAAGGATGCGGCCTGGAAGGCGATCCAGGTGCTGACCAGTCCCGAGGCCCTGCAGTATCTTGCCGAACAGGGGCGTGCGCTGCCGGCGCGTGCGGCGTCGCAATCCTCCTGGTACAAGGTGGCCGCCAAGGACATCACCAATGGCGGCGAGGCCATCGACTATTCTCTGGCGCATTCCGTGCCCTACGTGATCACCAACAACTGGGCGGCGGTCGAAAATCTGTTCAACCAGTATTTCCCGCCGGCCTTCGGCGGCAGCGCCGACGCCAAGCAGACGATGGAGTCGATCCAGAGCCTCGCGCAGCAATAGAGCCTATGCGTCCGAAAGGATGCGCAGGCGCCCGCCGCGGCAGGAATTGCCGCGCATGGAGGAAGACATGTCGGAAAGCGCCGTTGCCGAAATGACCCTGCAGCCTGGTCGGCCGCAGCGCTTTCTGAAGCCTGAGACGCAGACGGCCATGCTGTTCCTGCTGCCGAGTTTTCTCGGCTTCATGATCTTCATGGCCCTGCCGATCCTGGCGTCGCTGGCGCTCTCCTTCACAAACTGGCAGCTAATCTCGACGCCGTCCTTCGTCGGTCTTCAGAATTATATCAAGCTCTTCACCGTCGATCCGGCCTTCTACACCATCCTCAGAAACACGCTGTTTTTCGCCGTCGAATATCTGGCGGTGAACATCATCGTCTCGCTGCTGCTGGCGGTTTGGATATCCAGCCTGAAGCGCGGCAAGGCGATCTTCCGGGTGATCTTCTTTCTGCCGACCTTCACGCCGACGATTGCCGCTTCGGTGGTGTGGCTGCTGATCTTCACGCCGGATGGACTGGCCGACACCGTCATCCGTTCGCTCGGCCTCGGCCTGCCGAATTTCCTGCTGAACCCGACCTGGGCGATGCAGGCGGTCGTGATCGTCACGCTCTGGGCCAATGTCGGCTATAATGTCGTGATGTTCAACGCCGCCCTCGATCTGGTGCCGAAACACTATCTCGAAGCGGCGACGATCGACGGCGCCAATGCCTGGCAGCGCTTCTGGCGCATCCGTCTGCCGCTGATCTCGCCCACCGTCTTCTTCGCCACCGTGATGACGGCGATCACCTCGCTGCAGGTCTTCGACGAAATCTTTGCAATGACGCGCGGCGGCCCGGGCTCGGCGACGGCAACCCTCGGCTTTGCCATCTACCAGAAGGGCTTCACCAATTTCCAGATGGGCTATGCCTCCGCTCTCGCCTGGGTGATGTTCGTCATGATCATGGCGCTCACCATCCTGCAGTTCCACATGCAGCGCAAATGGGTGCATTATGACGACTGACCCGACCTCACGGCATCCGTATTCCGTCTCCGCGGGTCGGCATCGTCTCCTGCGGCGCATCGGCACCTTCTTCAGTTATGCCGGCCTTTCACTGATCGCGCTGCTTTTCCTCTTCCCCTTCTTCTGGATGGTGTCGAACGCGGTGCGCTCGAATGCCGAGGTAATGGCCGTGCCGGTTCGCATCTTCCCCGAGGAATATCATTGGGGCACATTCGTCGAGGCCCTGGTGGCTCTGCCATTCGGCACCTTCCTGCTGAATTCCCTGGTGGTCGCCTGCGGCGTCACGGCGATCGTGATCGCGGTATCGTGCCTTTCCGCCTACGCCTTCGCGCGGCTGCGGTTTCCCGGCCGTGAGGGGCTGCTGCTTACCTATCTCAGCACGCTGATGATCCCGCAGGTGATGCTGGTGATCCCGCTTTTCCTCCTGGTCAGCAAGCTCGGCTGGATCAACACCTATCATGGCATGATCCTGCCGGTCGCCTTCTCGTCCTTTGGCACGTTTCTGCTGCGACAGTTCATCCTCGGCATTCCTAAGGATCTCGACGAGGCCGCGATGATGGACGGTGCCTCGCGCCTGCGCATTCTCGTCACCGTCATCGTGCCGCTCGCCATGCCGGCAATCGGCCTTTTGTCGCTCTTCACCTTCATCGCCCAGTGGAAGAGTTTCCTGTGGCCGCTGATCGCTACCAGCGGGGTGGAAAAAGCCACACTGCCGCTCGGGCTCACATTGTTTCAGACCCAGCAGGGCACGGCGTGGAACTATATCATGGCCGGCGCGACGATCTCTATGCTGCCGGGCGTGGTCCTGGCCATCGTGCTGCAAAGGGTGATCTATAGGGGCATCACCGTCAGCTCCGGCTTCGGCGGAAGATAGGAAAAAAACAGAGATTTATGTGCATCGCGCGAAGTTCGAGACGAAGCCTGTCAAGGTCGGTTGCTCGCCGCCGAAGAAGGCGCTTCCGCGCCACAATATCCTATCCCCGTTCTTAACTTTCGTTTCCTCACGAAAAGTAAAATTTAACCAAGATTTGAAATAACGCATTCACATCCGAATTGCGTAGGGGAATTCATGAAAACGGCCACGCTTGCATCCATCGCCTTGGCGATATCGGTCTCTGTTGCCAATGCACAGACGATCGGGGTTTCGATGACCAATCTCGATAAATTCAGAGAGATGCTTCTGAACGGCGTCGTCTCGCACGGGAAGACGATATCAGGCCTCAAGCTCGTCACCGCGAATGCCGAGGGCGACAACGAACTTCAGAAGAAGCAGGTTCAGCAGTTCGTTGCCGACAAGGTCGATGCCATTATCATGATGCTGTCTGATGGCGATTTCGGACCGCAAATGACCAAGATCGCAGCGGATGCCGGCATTCCCCTGATCTACATCAACACGACGCCCTCCAATCTCTCGGACTTGCCGGACAATCAGGTCGTTGTCGCCTCCGATGAGAAGAACTCCGGTACGCTGGAGACAAAGCAAGTGTGCTCTCTGCTCAAGGGCAAGGGCCGTGTCGTCGTGCTGATGGGGGAGGTCTTCCATGTGGCCGCCCGCACCCGCACCCAGGACATCGCCGATGTCATCGCGACGCCGGAATGCAAAGGCCTTGAGATCGTCGAGCAGCAAGCGGCCTATTGGTCGCGCGATTATGCCGATCAGCAAATGCAGGAATGGCTGGCGGCCGGCGTCAAGTTCGATGCTGTTATCGCCAACAATGACGAGATGGCGCTCGGTGCGATCCGCGCCATGAAGAAGGCCAATATCCCGATGAAGGACGTCGTCGTCGCCGGCGTCGATGCTACCGACGATGCGCTTGCCGCCATGGTGGCCGGGGATCTCGACGTCACCATTCTCCAGAGTGCGGTCGGGCAGGGGGCGGCGGCCGTCGACGCTGCCGTGAAGCTCGTCAACAAGGAGAAGGTGCCTCGCGAAAACAACGTCCCCTTCGAACTCGTCACACCCGAGAAAATAGCCCAATACCTGCCGAAGAGCCAGTGAGCATAAGAGGCCTATGATGTTGCATTTCTGGAATAAATTCGGCATTCGCGCGCAGATCACCGCAGGCTTCGTGCCGTTGATCCTGCTGATGAGCCTGCTCACCGTCAGCGCGATCTCCGGCATGAACGGGCTTGCCGCGATCTTCGCTTCCTATCGTGTCACGGCCGGCCAGAAGTCTGGCTATCTCCGACTACAGCGACCAGTTGCACGAGATCCAGATGTCGGCGGAGGCTTTCCGTTCGACCCCGACGCAGGCTGTCGTCGACAGTTTCCGCGCCGGCGTGAAGGCCTTCGAGGCGGACGACCCGCGTTTTGCCGGCAACAAGGACCTGCAGTCGGGGCTTGCAGAAATCCGCCAGGATATTGCCGCCTACGGCAAGGCCTTCGAACAGATCGTTTCCTTGCAGGCTCGGCGCGACATGTTGATCTCCAAGGTCACCGAATTCGGCCCCTGGACCAGTATCGCGCTCAACGACGTCGTGCGCAGCGCCTGGCGCCAGAACGACGTGACGCTGCTGCAGATGACGGCGGCGACGCTGGAGGCCTTGAACCGCAGTCTCTATTTCTCTGAACGCTTCGTGCATTCCAACGATTTCGCGGCTTACGACACGGCGCAGGCGGCTCTCGCCGAAGCCGTGGCGCTCAATGACGCCGCCGCCAAGGCTGCGAAGAATGAGCTGCAGAAGAAGCGCCTGATGGGTGCCGGGCAGCTCATGCAGAACTACACCGCCCGTCTCGGCGACATGAAGGAGGTGCTGCAGGCCTCCGGCAATATCCGCCAGACGCAGCTTGGCGTGCTCGCGCCGAAAATATCAGGCGAATTCACGGATTTGCAGGCGACCGTGACAGGTGCCCAGAAGGCCCTTGATGGTTCCGTGGAGGCGACGGTCGCCTCCGCGACCAGCACGACGCTCGTCATCAGCGGGCTGCTGATCGTCATCGGCCTCGTGCTTTCCTATTTCGTCGGCCTGCTGATTTCCTCTGCGGTGCGCAAGATGGCCCAGTCCATGGAGCAGCTTGCTCGCGGCGAGGAAGGGATCGCGATAACGGGCGTCGAGCACCGCCACGAACTCGGCGCCATGGCGCGTTCGCTGAAGGTTTTCCAGGAGACGGGCCGCGCCAAGCTGATCGCCGAAGCCAATGCCGAGCGAGCTCGCCTCGCCGCCGAAGAAGAGCGGCTGCGCCAGGAAGCCGAGCGGCTGTCCGATGCGCAAGTGATGGAACATGCCTTCCGCCAGATTTCCGTCGGTCTCGACGCGTTGTCGAAGGGTGATCTCACCGTTCGCGTCGGCGAAGTCGACCATCGCTACGTCAGGATCCGCGATCATTTCAACAATTCGGTCGCAAGCCTCGAGGAAGCGGTCGACTCTGTCATTCGCGCGGTCGCCACCATCCGCTCCGGTCTGTCGGAAATCTCCACCGCCTCCAACGATCTCGCCCGCCGCACCGAGCAGCAGGCAGCCTCGTTGGAAGAAACGGTCGCAGCACTCGGCGACGTGACCCGCGGCGTCAACGGCACGGCAGAGGGCGCAGGCCGCGCCCAGGCCGTCGTTGCGACGGCCCGCACCAATGCCGAAAAGGGCGGCGAAATCGTCGCCCGGGCTATCGACGCGATGACGGAAATTCAAAATTCGTCGTCGAAGATCGGCAACATCATCAGCGTCATCGACGAGATCGCCTTCCAGACCAACCTCTTGGCGCTGAATGCCGGCGTCGAAGCGGCGCGCGCCGGTGAGGCGGGCAAGGGCTTTGCCGTCGTCGCCCAGGAAGTCCGCGAGCTCGCCCAGCGCTCCGCCAATGCGGCGCGGGAGATCAAGCAACTGATTTCCACCTCCTCGGCGCAAGTCAAGACCGGTGTTCAACTGGTCGGCGAATCCGGTCTCTCGCTGGAACAGATCGTCGAGCAGGTTACCGCCATGAATGCGACCGTCGCCGAGATCGCCGTTGCTGCCCGCGAACAGGCAACGAGCCTGCGCGAAGTCTCGGCCGCCGGCGACCAGATGGACAAGGTGACCCAGCAGAACGCCGCGATGGTCGAAGAAACCACGGCGGCGGCCCAGAGTCTGACGCAGGAAACCGAAAGTCTTGCTGATCTGTTGCGGCGGTTCAAGACGGGCAGCGGTCGGGCACGAGACCATCGCCCCTACGCAATGGCATCGTGACGATCTGTCGGAGCGGTTAATAGAACACCGCCGCTCCGAAAGGGCGGCGGTGACCCCGTCAGTGGCTTTCGGATGTGGGGCCGTGCGGCACGCCGGCGATGCTTCGGCGCACGTGACGGACCGCGGTCCAGACGGCGAAGAGCACGAGCGGGATGGCGCCGAGAACAGCGAGTTTTGCCACGTGCGGATCGACGCCCAGTGCGGAAATGCTTTCGAGGCAGATCTTCACCAGGCCGACGGTATAATAGGTGATGGCGATGACCGAAAAGCCTTCGACCGCCTGCTGGATATGCACCTGGATGCGCGCCCGCTCTTCCATTGAGGTCAGCAGTGAGGCATTCTGATCCTCGAGCTGAACCTGCACGGTGGTTCTGAGAAGGTCTCCGGCCAGGCTGACGCGTTCGGCCAGCTCGTCGAGGCGCCGTTCTGCCGCATAGACCGAGCGGACAGCCGGTTGGAAGCGTCGGTCGATGAACGTACCGAGCCTTTGTCTTTGCTCGACCCGCTCTTCTCGAAGCTCCGACAGCCTGCTCGCCACGATCTCGGCATAGGCTTTTGTCGCGCCGAAGCGGTGGCGGGCGAGTGCCGAGAAGTTGAGCACATCGGAAGAGAGCCTCGTCACCTCGGACAGCAGCGCCTTGTCGACTTTGACGGCGCTCTGCATATGGACGATCAGGAGATCGAGGCGCTGGTCAAATGCGGAAAGCTTCGACACGGTCTCGCGCGCCATCGGCAACGCCAGCAGCGCCATCATCCGATATGTCTCGATTTCCAGGAAACGCCGGACCATGCGGCCGGTCCGATAGGCGTTGAGGTTGCGGTTGAAGAACAGGAACTCGAGGAATCCGCTGTCGGTCAGCCGAAAGTTCGAATGCACCTCGGCGTCGCCGCCGCCGACCCGCGAAGCGACATAGTCGAGTTTGGGTTTTTCCAGGATGCGCCCGTCCTTCTCGTCACGCACCAGCACGCGCACGGCCGCGATGACCTTTCCGCCAATCTGGCCGCAGCAGGCCCGAAAAGCTTCCGGCGGGTTGCTGCCGGGTTCGGCCGATGCCGGCACCACGAAGGTGAGGGTGAGGAACTCGGTATGGGCTTCCCATTTCAGTCGGCCGTCGCCGACGCGGCCGATGCCGTGATTGCCCTCGCCCGTCGTGGTGACATCTTCCAATCCCGGCAGGGAACCGGGCAGCGAAGGAGGGCCATTCTCGCCGATGATAGCGACATGCCAGACATCGGTGTCGCCATCGAAATAAAGCGACGGCCGGGCATGCAACTCGTTGTGAAGCTCCCTGCGCAGCGGATGCTCGGAACCCATCGGCATGGAGATGCACCTCTATACGATAGACAGTCGCTGGATCGCCGGCGGAAGGACCGGGTGCCGGCGCTTGATAATTTGATATGGCGCCTGGAGCTGCCCCCAGGTCGACAACGCCTATAGCCTCTCCCGCGGCTCGTGTCACGACGCCTTCGCAGCAGTCGCCCAATCGCGCGTTCAGAGTGAGCGCCAGGCAAGGATGCTCCCGAGCAACTGCACGCTGCCGCCTGCAGACATCGCGACGATGAAGCCGGTTTCGGCTTCTCCGAGGAAGGCGAAGATCGCCCCGAGCAGGGCGACGCCTATCGTCGCGCCCACCATGCGGGCAACGTTTATCAGGGCGCTCGCCGTGCCGGAACGATCGGCGGTGACGGTTGAAACCGCGACCGCGGTTAGGGGGCCCGTCGCCATTCCCATGCCGACGCCGGTCAACAGCAGCCCGATCTCTTCGGCAACGAACCAGTCGGCCAGGAAGGATGCGCCGAGCAGGAGATTGCCCAAACCCATCAGCGCCAGCCCTGCCGATATGGTGCGTTTTTTCCCAAGGCGCTCCGAGATCGTGCCGGAGAAGGGGGAGATCGCGATGAAGCTGAGGGCCATCGGCAGCAGCGATAGTCCTGCTTCAAAGGAGGCCAGGCGGCCGAGGCTGAGGGAGACCAGTGGAAAGAGAAACAGCGTGCCATACATGCCGAAGGTCATCGCCGCCGTTCCGGCCATCGCCCCGCGGAATTGGCTGTCCTGGAACATCGACATCGGAACGAGGGCCGTCTGTTCCAGGCGCTTCTCCACCATGACGAAGAGCAGCAGGAGAGCCGCGCCGGCGATTGCCAGGAGCGCCGTCCACAGCGGCGGCAGATGCGATGATTCAATCGCGGTGAGGGTAAGGGCGGTGAGGGATGCGATCCCCAGCAACTGACCCGGCAGGTCGAAGGATCTGCCCTGCCGATCGGCGCTTTCCGGAATGAAAAGCCACGCGCTCGCCGCCGCGATCAGCGCGATCGGGATGACCACGAAGAAAACGGATCGCCAGCCGAAACCGCGGATCAGAAAGCCGCCGAGGGTGGGGCCGATCGCAAGCGACATCCCATTGCAGCCGGCCCAGATTCCGAGCACGCGCGCACGGAGCTTCTCATCCCGGTAGATGACCCGGATCAGTGAAAGCGACGCCGGCAGCAGGAGGGCGGAGCCGAGACCGGTCAAGGCCCTGGCCCCGATCAGCATTGCGATGCTCGGGGCAAAGGCGCAGACGAGGCTCGCCAGGGCAAAAACCGCACAGCCGATCACGAACATCCGGCGCCGACCGTAGAGATCGGCAAACAGGCCGCCGCTGATGAGGAGTGCTGCGTAAACGAGATTATAAGCGTCGACGACCCACTGCAATTGCGTCACCGACGCCTTGAGGTCGAGGCCTATCGGCTGGACCGCCAGATTGACAACCGATGTGTCGACCTGCGCCACGATCACGCCGAGGCAGAGAATGGCGAGGGCGGCTGGTCTCAGGTCCGAGCGGGAGCCGGTGTTTCGATTGATGATATCCATAACGCTACCTTTCGTTGCGGGAAGACGTAGCGTGGTTCAGTCCATCGACAATTCGAAACCGATCGAACTGTTCGGCATGTTGGCATAGGCAGAGGCAAAAAAACGATCAGCCACGGCCCGTTGCGAGGCCGTGGCTGATGCAGCGCGCAATCTGTGGGAGACAGGCGCGGCCGTTTACTTGTTGGCGGCGAGGGCGACGTTGACCTTGTCGACGTCTGCGCTCATCGCCTTGAAGGTGTCCTCAAGGGAAAGCTCGCCGACGATCAGCTGGCTCATCCGCTGGACAATGAGCTGATAGATGGCGGAGGAGCCCTTCAGGCGTTCCAGGTCGCGAGCTGCCTTCGGCGCGCTGTTGCGGCTTGCGAGGAAGACGGCCATGGCGTCCTTGGCGTTCTTGCTATCGAGCTTGTACTGCGGATCCTTGATGTCGGCGCCGGTCAGGATGACGTAGTTTTCGGCGATTTCACGCTGGACCTTTTCAGAGCCGAGGAACTCGATGAAGGAGGCGACGGCCTGCGGGTACTTGGTGCGCTTGAAGCCGACGATCGCGGTACCGCCCGGCATCGCATAGCAACCGGCATCGCCGCAGGGCGCGCTGATCGCCGTCCAGTCGAAGGCGTCGCCGATCTTCTTCTGGAACGGATTGACCATCCAGTTGCCGGCAAGATAGGTCACGACATTGCCGTTGACGAACTCGTCACCCATGTTCTTGTACTGGGTTCCGCCGGCCGCGCCCCACATTTCCTTCGGGAAAGAGCCGTCCTTCGTCCAGTTGTAGAGATCGGTGATGTAGTGCTTGGCGGCATCGTCAGGGAAGGAGAACTTGCCGTCCTTGACGTAGTTCGAGCCGTAGGAGAAGGCCGCGCCGGAGAAACGGTGACCCGAGCGGTCCATCGTAAAGGGGATCTGGGCGCCGGTCGCCTTGGCGACGCGTGCCGAGGCTTCGACGATGTCCTTCAGCGTGGCGGTCGGCTTCGGAAGCGGTTCTTTCGCCTGCTCGAACAGCGTCTTGTTGACGAAGGGCAGGTTGAAGGTCTGCGACGCGACGTAGCCGTTGATCGAATTCGGATCGTTGACGCCGGGGAAGCGAAGGGTGTTCAGGCTGTCGCCGTGCAGCTTGGCGAAGCCATCGGGATCCTTCATCAACGGGCGCATGTCGAGGTAATAGGGCGCCAGCTGCCAGTCGGTGATCTTGGCGATGTCGGGACCTTCGCCGATGGCAAGCTGCACCGGCAGCTGTTTGGCGACGGCATCGTAACCCGAGGAGACGAAGTTCACCTTGATGTCGGGATGCGCCGTCTCGAATTCCTTGCTCAGCGCTTCCATCCGCTCGACATAAGCCTGGTCGTCGTCGGTGAAGAGAAAGGTGATCGTCTGCGTTTCCGCCATGGCCACGCTCGACCATGCGAAAGAAACCGTAGCCAACGCCAGTGCGAAAGCCCCTGAAAGATACGTTTTCATTTTCATCCTCCCATGAAAACATTTTCATCAATCGCGGCCTTGGCCATCGATAAGTGAATTTCATATACTTGACATTCGTTCCGTCAAGCTATTTTCTACGCAAATAGCGATGTTTTTGAGCAATTTTCAAAAATCATGCACCCAAATAACCTAATGAAAATATTTTCATATGATTGCGGAGGAGGCGATCTTTGAAAACGGAAAGCATCAAGCGGCCTGATGGCATGGCCCCGGCATACAGCGTGGCGGCGGGGCAGACGGTGACGGCCTGGGCCGTTTCCGCCCTCATTGAGCGCTATTTTCCCGGCGAACCGGCCCCGGCCGAAGATCGCGTGAACTATCGCTTCATCAACGGTTTCGTCGATGTCGGCGACCTGCCGTGCCGCAAGGCCTTCTGGTCCACCATGGTCGGGCGGGCGCTGGAGCCGGACACGTCCTGGCCGACGGAAAGCCTCTATCTTCCCGGCTCGAACCGCCGCGTGGAGTTTACCAGCTTCTGGCATGTGCCCGCACATGTCAGGCGATGGCTGAAGGGCACGTTCAGGACGGAAGCCCCGCGCACGCTCAATCTCGCGCTCAAGACCTGCGGCGGCGTCCGCATCTGGGTCAACGGGCAGGAGGCGGTGCGCTTCGAACCCTTCAGGCGCAACGTCGAGAGCGCAACCGAGATCATGCTGACGCTCGAGGCCGGCGACAACGAGATCCTCGTCCATACAGAACACCTCGCCGAGCGCGACACGACCTGGTTCTTCGAGCTCGAAATGCTGGACAAGGAGCCGCTCTGCGTGCTGCTGCCGGTGCCGCTGGATCAGAACGAGGTGCGCGAGCTGGAAACCCTTTCGCGCGGCGTGCGCCCGGCCCGCGACGTCTTCATCAATCAGCCGCTGGAGATCATCTTCGACACGGCGCCCGAGCGCGACCTGCCCGTCGATCTCAAGGTGGTCGGCCATGGCCATGAGCGGCCGATTCTTGCCCATTCGAAACTGACCCTGCGCGCCGGCGAGAGCCGTCTGATCGCCGAAGAAGTCTGCGGTATTGCGGACGGTTATCACGGCATTCACATGACGATCGGTTCCGGACCGGGTTCGGTCACCCGCGTCATCGATGCCGCCTTCATGAGCAGCCTATCGCCATTGCCTGAAGAGGCGTCGCTTTCCGCCCGCAAGCGGCAGGCGCTGGAATACAGCGCCCGCTTCGGCGCCAATCGCGCCGGGCGTCTCATCGCGATGATGGAAACAGGCCATCACGATCCGGAAAGCTTCGAGCGCATCGTCGATGCGACCCTTGCCTCGATCGATGCGCGGGAGGATTGCTCGGACTTCATCATGGTGCCCCTCCTCTGGCTGCTCGGCGCCTATGGCGACCGGATGCCTGCGGCCACGGTCGAACGCATCCGCCGTTCCGTTCTCTCTTATCGCTACTGGGTCGACGAGCCGGGCAATGACGCGATGTGGTTCTGGAGCGAGAACCATGTGCTCTGCTTCCATACCAGCCAGCTGCTGGCCGGGCTGTTTCTCCCCGATGCGGTGTTCTCGGCCTCCGGGCGGACGGGACGGCAGCAGGCGGAACTCGCCGTCGAGCGGCTCGGGCGCTGGTTCGACAGCGTCGAGGCTCATGGCCTGGCGGAGTGGAATTCGGCCGCCTATTACCCGATCGATTTCATCGGCCTGCTGGCGCTGGAGCGCTGGGCCGAGAGGGGGATTGCCGATCGCGCCCGCGGCCAGATCGACCTCATCTTCCGCATGATCGCCCTTCATACGCTGGCCGGCGTTCCGGCCGGCTCGCAGGGCCGCGCCTACGACAAGGAACTGCGCGCCGGCCCGCTGACCGAGCTTGCGCCCTTTGCCCAAGTGGCTTTCGGCACCGGTTGGCTCAACAACGGCGTGGCGGCATTGACGATGTTCTGCGCCGGCGGTTACGAGCCGCCCGCCGATCTGATCGAGCTTGCCGCCCCTTCCAGGGCAGAAGCGTCGAGGCGCGTTACAGCCAGGGGCTCGAGAGTGGAAAGCTCGTGCTGTTCAAGAACGAGGCGGCGCAGCTTTCGACGGTGGTCGATCACAAGACTGGTCGGAAGGGTCACCAGCAGCACGTCCTCGACATCAGGCTGGCCGGCCATCCAATGGCGCGACTTCTGGGTCAATCATCCCGGCGAGGACGATCCCTGGGGCAATCAAAGGCCGTCCTATTGGGCCGGCAACGGCATCCTGCCGCGAGTCGCCCAGCATCGCGACGTCGCGCTTTTCATCGAGGACACCGGCGACGCACGGCACGCATGGACGCATGCCTATATCGGCCGCGATGGCCTCGATGATCTCATTGTCGAAGGCAAGTGGCTGATCGCACGGTCGGGCCGGGGATTTTCCGCCCTCTGGGCCTCCAACGGCCTGGAACTGATCACCGAGGGGCCGACCGCCGGCCGCGAGGCGCGCTCCTACGGGTCGCTCTGTGGCTGGGCTGCTATCGTTGGATGCGGCAATGGCGACGCCTTCAAAACCTTCCTCGAACGCCGGTACCAGACGGCGGTTTCCTTCGATCCTGCGCTTCGCCTGCTAACGCTGACGCCGCCGGGCGGCCCCGTGCTCTCGCTTTCCTATGCCGACGGTCTTTCGATCGCCGGCAAGCGCCGGCCGTTCACACATGATCAGCCGCACCCGATTCTCACCCACGACAGTGCCGCGTCCCAAGCCGGTACTGACGGACCGCTCTACTCGTAAAACATAGGTCCCCAGCATGAACACTACATCTGTCGATAACGCCGCGCTCCTGACGACGATCGATCGCGTGGCAACGGCTTTCAGCCGGCTTAGAGGCATCAAGGAAGGTCTCGTGACCGGAAGCTCCACCTCCGGGATCCAGTTCGACGAGTGGGACTGGGAAGTCGGCGTCGGCCTCTACGGATTCTTGCGACGTGCGATTTCCACCAACGATCAGAAAGCGCTGCAGGAGCTCGTCGCCTGGTATGCCGGCCAGATCGAGCGCGGCCTGCCGCCGCGCCAGATCAACAGCACGGCGCCGATGCTGCCACTGGCAATCCTCGTCCAGCATGTCGACCGTCCCGATTTCCGCGCGCTGGTCGAGGATTGGGCCGAATGGCTCGTCAAGGAATTGCCGAAGACGGAGGAGGGCGGCTTTCAGCACGTCGTCAAGGAACGCCTCAACGACGGCGAATTGTGGGATGACACGCTGTTCATGGCCTGCCTGTTCCTTGCGCGGGCCGGCGTGCTCTGCAAGCGCAACGACTGGATCGATGAGGCCGTCTATCAGTTCGTGATCCACACACGCTATCTCTCCGATCCGGTCAGCGGTCTCTGGTATCACGGCTGGACCTTCAACGGCCGGCACAATTTCGCCAACGCCTTCTGGGCGCGCGGCAATGCCTGGATCACCGTCGCCATTCCCGAACTCTTCGATCTTGTCCCGACGCTCGGCGAGAAGGATCGGCGCTTCCTTTCGAATGTTCTCGTCAGCCAAGTGCGCTCGCTGAAGGCATATCAGCGGCCGGACGGGATGTTCACGACCCTTCTCGACGATCCGTCCTCGCCGCTGGAAACCTCGGCGACGGCAGGCATCGCTTACGGCATATTGCGCGCTATCGATGCCGGCATTCTGGACGAAAGCGACAGGGCCTATGCCGAGCGTGCGCTTGCGGCGGTGCTGGCGCAGATCGACGAGGAGGGCGTCGTCCACGGCGTCTCGGACGGCACGCCGATGGGGCACGACCTCGATTTCTACCGGCGCATCCCGAACCTGCCGACGCCTTACGGCCAGGCGTTGACCATGCTGCTGCTGACGGAAGTCTTTCTCGAAAGCGGTCAGCGTCAATGAGTGCCGCCTCCCTCGTTTCGATCGAGGCGCTCGACGGCGACAATACCGAGCGCCTGCAGGCGGCGATCGACGATCTCTCGGCTTCCGGCGGCGGACGCCTGGAGCTCCTGGCGGGCATCCACATCTGCCGGGGGCTCCGGCTCCGTTCGGGCGTCGATCTGCATCTGGCCGCCGGCGCGATCCTGCGGCCGGTTCCGGACTATGCAGCCTATGCGCATACGACTGTTTCGGTGATCGCCGAGAAGTCAGATCGCGGCATGATCGTCGCCAAGGGCGCGCGGCGGATCGGCCTGACGGGGCCGGGGCGTATCGAAGCCGGCTGCGAGAGCTTCATCATCGGGGATGACGAGACGGTAGGGACCTTCATTCCGGCCGAATTCCGCCCCCGCGTCGTCGTCTTCGAGAGCTGCGACGAGGTCGAGATCAGCGCGCTGCATATCAGCCGTTCGCCGATGTGGACGTTGCACTTCGTCGACTGCACCGATGTCGCGGTCCGCAACGTCACGATCGAAAACGACCGCCGCCTTCCCAATACGGATGGTATCGTGTTCGATGCCTGCCGCGGCGCCGTCATCGAGGATTGCGCGATATCGACGGCCGATGACGGCATATGCCTGAAGACCAGTATCGGCCCGCAGGGTGTCGCAATCGGGCGATGCGAGAATATTTTTATCCGCCGCTGCGCCGTTCAGAGCCTCAGCTGCGCGCTGAAGATCGGCACGGAAACGCATGGCGACGTCACCAATGTCGTCTTCGAGGATTGTAGCGTTTCATCTTCCAACCGAGCGCTCGGTATCTTCTCACGCGACGGCGGCCGGATATCGAACGTCAGGTTTTCGCGGATTGCTGTCGAGTGCCGCGAAACGCTCGACGGCTTCTGGGGCTCGGGGGAGGCGCTGACCGTCAACGTCGTCGACCGTGTCGCTGAGCGCCCGGCAGGCGCCATCGAAAACCTCATTGTCGAAGACATTACCGGGCGCATGGAAGGGGCGATCACCGTCATTTCGGCTTCGTCCGCCGGCATTCGCAATGTATCGCTGGCGCGCATCGGTGTGGATCAACGGCCCGGCGAACTCGGCACCGCGCAGGCCTACGACCTGCGTCCGACAAACGCGGACCTTGCGCCGAAGGCAGACGGTGGCGGCCGCGCCAATGCCTGGACGCGCGGGGCGGACGGGCGGGTGATCGGCCTGCAAGACTATCCGGGCGGAATGCCCGCCGTCTACGTGGCGGGGGTCACCGGGATATTGATGAACGAGGTGCGGATCGCGAGACCGACACCGCTGCCGCAAGGCTGGAACGCAATCGACGTCGTCTTCGAAACGGCGGCACCCGACGGGAGTGGGGCATGGCAGAACTGAAACTTTCCACCGTCAACAAGTCGTATGGCTCCGTCAAAGTGCTGCATGACGTCGACCTCGATATAAAGGACGGCGAATTCGTCGTCTTCGTCGGCCCGTCGGGATGCGGCAAGTCGACCCTGTTGCGCGTCATTGCCGGCCTGGAAGAGGTTACGTCGGGCGGCATTGCCATCGGCGGCCGCGACGTCAGCGCCCTTTCGCCGGCCGAGCGCAAAATCGCTATGGTCTTCCAGTCCTACGCGCTTTATCCGCATATGAGCGTTCGCAAGAACCTCGCTTTCGGCCTTGAAAATCTGAAGTTCAAGCGCGCCGAGATCGAGGCGCGCATTGCCGAAGCCGCCAGGATGCTGGCGATCGAACCCTATCTCGACCGGCGCCCGAAGCAGCTTTCCGGCGGCCAGCGCCAGCGCGTGGCGATCGGCCGCGCCATCGTGCGCGAACCGGATATCTTCCTCTTCGACGAGCCGCTGTCCAATCTCGACGCGGCGCTGCGCGTCCAAACCCGGGCTGAGATCACCAAGCTCCATCGCGAGATCAAGACGACGATGATCTATGTCACGCACGACCAGGTCGAGGCGATGACCATGGCCGACAAGATCGTCGTGCTGCGCGCCGGGCGGGTCGAGCAGGTCGGCGCACCGCTGGAACTCTTCGATCATCCGCGCAATCTTTTCGTCGCCGGCTTCCTCGGCTCGCCGCGCATGAACATCATCAAGGGGAAAGTATCGGGCATCAGCGAGAGCGGTGTCGCCATCGATGTCGCGGGCGGCGGCAGGATCGTCGGCGACGTCGATCCCGAGGGCATTACGGTCGGACAGGATGTGCTTGCCGGCATAAGGCCCGCGCATTTCTCCCGCTCCAGCGAAAAGGGCCTGCCGTTCATCGTCCAGTATCACGAAGGCCTCGGCACCGAGACCTATGTTTACGGCAATCTTGCCGGCCAGGACGAGCAGATCATCATCCATGAGGCCGGCCATTTCGCGCCTGTTCAGGGTGACCGGATCATGATCGATGCCGATCCGGCACGCGTTCACCTGTTCGATCCCGAAAGCGGCTTGGCCTTTGCCCGCAGATCACGACAGGGGAGGCGCTGACCATGGCTGCTGCTGGTGCATTGCTCTCCCAGGCGGGCGACATGGCGATGAGGGTGGTCGAGGCTCCGATGAATGCGGTCGAGTGCATCTTCGGCCGCAAGCGCATGCCCTGGCTGTTCCTGGCGCCGAACCTCGTTCTCTTCGCCATCTTCACATTCCTTCCGATCGCGATCGCGGTCGGCTACGCCTTTACCGGCGGCACCAATCTTTTCGTCTCGGAGCGGCCCTTCGTCGGCTTCGACAATTTCCGCGCCCTGCTTTCCTGCGGCAATTATCTGCAGCCGGGAACCTGCCAGGAATCGCTGTTCTGGACGGCGGTTTGGAACACGCTCTGGTTCGTGGCATTGAACGTCACCGCCACATTGCTGGTGGCACTGATCACGGCATTGATCCTCAATAGGGCGATCTTTGCACGCGGCTTCTTCCGAGCGATGTTCTTCTATCCCGTCTTGCTGTCGCCCGTTGTCATCGGCCTGATCTGGAAATGGTTCCTCGATCGCAACGGGCTGCTGAACGCCTTCTTCCAGATGATTGGCGTGCCGCCTGAGATTTTCCTGCTGGATGTCGGCTGGTCGCGTTTCTTCGTCGTCGTGGTGTCGGTTTGGTTCCATATGGGCTTTTACACCCTCATCCTGCTCGCCGGTCTCCAGGCGATCCCGAAGGAACTCTACGAGGCCGCCTCCATCGACGCCGCTTCGCCGCGCCGCACCCTCTTCAGGATCACGCTGCCGCTGCTTGCGCCGAACCTGCTCGTCGTCTTCATCCTGCTGATGATCAAATCCGTGCAGATCTTCGACGAGGCCTGGGTTCTGACGAATGGCGGCGGGCCCGGCACGGCCAACAGCTTCATCGTCCAATATATCTACCAGATGGCCTTCAGCAGCGATCTCCGCCTCTTCGGCCTTGCCTCAGCCGCCTCGGTTCTGATGGGATTGGTGCTTCTGGTTCTCACCCTCATACAACTGCGCCTCGGCAAGCGAATGGAGTCCTGAATGAACAACTCTATGAACCCGATCCGCTTCATGACGCGCACGCGCCGGGCCGGACGCATCGACATCACCGATATTCTGTCATGGGTCTGGCTGATTGGCGGAACACTGGCGGTGCTCGTTCCCGTCGTCTGGGCGGGACTTTCCTCGCTGAAGCCGGCGGCCGAAATCACCCGCTTTCCGCCGACGCTGCTTCCGCGCGCCGCCGTGGAGCAGACCGTGCCCGGCTTCGACAAGCCGCTCAGCCTGTGGCAGGTCACGCTCGACGGTCAGCCGCGCGAAATGGCCATGGTGCGGCGCATCGGCCTCAAAGCCCAGATGGTCGATCCGGCAAATCCGGGACAGCCGGTCAGCGTCGACGTGAAGGGGATCACGCCGGTCCAGCATCTGACCGTCGCCACCGAGAATTACACCGACCCGCTGACGCGCTTCAGCTTCCTGACCTTCTTGAAGAATTCAGTGTTCGTCACCGTGGTCGCGACGCTGCTGACGCTGATCGTCAATGCCATGGCCGCCTTTGCGCTGTCGAAATATAAGTTCCGCGGCGACACGACGGTTTTCGTCATCATCATCTCGACCCTGATGATCCCGCTCGCCGTCGTCATGGTGCCGGCCTATCTCGTCATCGTCGGGGTCGGGCTTGCCGACAATCTGTGGGGCGTCATCCTGCCGACGATCGCCTCTCCGACTGCCGTCTTCCTGCTGCGGCAATATATGCTGACCATCCCCGACGAATTGATCGAGGCGGCGCGCGTCGATGCAGCGAGCGAATTCTGCATCTTCTGGCGCATCATCCTGCCGCTGACAGCGCCGGCGCTTGCGGTGCTGGCGATCTTTTCGGTGCTCTGGCGCTGGAACGACTTCCTCTGGCCGCTCATCGTTCTCAACAGCCGTGAGAATTTCACCCTGCAGGTCGGTCTGAACGCATTCCAGGGCGAGTTCTCGGTCCAGTGGCACTATATACTGGCGATGACCTTCCTCAGCCTGCTACCCGTCACCGTCGTCTTCCTGTTCCTGCAGAAATACATCACGACAGGCATTGCAGGTACAGGGATGAAGTGATGAATTCTAACGCGTCGTCCGTTCTGAGCTGAGTGCTTCCAATCTCGTCGCGCCGGCTGATGCGCGCCAAACTTGATCCTGCAGTGCGATTCAGTCCTTCTTAGCGACGCCGTCACGCATTCTTGCGTGCCCCGGCACGAGGGGATGCAGAGTTGGAAGCACGGGCTTGACTGCCGGAGCCTCACAAAACGGTTTCGAAGAGTGGGATCAAGGCCGCGCCAATCGCGCCGGGAGCATCAATGATCTCCGCAACTGCAAGCTGCGGAACGTCGCGCACTGCGCCGTGACGAGGCAGATTGTTGAATTCGGTCCGTTCGATCAGCATTCTCGCAAGGGAATGCGGAAGCTCGCCGCCAAGGACGATGAGCGCCGGATCGAAGATCGCGCAGATCGCATTGATGGCGCGATTGTGGGCCGGCATGACCCGGTCGACCCACTCCTCGACGCCGTCCCAACCCACCAGTTCTTCGTTCTTCAGGTCGTTCAGGGTCAGGCCCGGGCGCCCTTTGGCGCGAAGATGTTCGAGCAACTGGTTGAGTGCGGGACGGTCGTCATAGTCCTCACGCGCAAAGAGAACGGAGAATTCGCCGGCGTTGCCGAAACTGCCGCGAAACGGCATGCCTCCGGAAACCAGGCCGCCACCGTAGCCGTGAAGATGGGCAATATAAGCAAAATCCGCGGCATCTCGGCCAACGCCGAAGATCGCTTCCGCCAAGGCTGCGGTCCTGGCGACATTGTCCGCCCAGACCGGCAAGGCAAGCTGCTTCCCGAGCAAAGGTGCGAGATCGATCAGTGACCAATGAGCAAGCGGCAGAGGACAATTGAAGGCGGTCTCCAGCATACGGTGGCCGGCGACCGCAAGGCCGACGCCGAGAATGTCTCGGCGTTTGGCGCCCCGGCGGGCAAGAATGTCTTCGACTGCCGCTTCGATCCGTTCCAATTCCACCGACAGCAAGTCGCCTGCCTGCGGGATTTCCATATTCTCCAGAGGTTCGCCGAAACCCATGAGACAGAGGCCGATCGAGCCGACGTTGACGGCGATTCCGAGCGTCAGACACCAGTCTTTTCGAAGGGTCAGTTCCGGGCTGGGCGGGCCCGCCCGCCGGGCTTCGGCATGGGAAAAGACGATCATTCCTCGCTCATGAAGCCGCGCGACGATCCTGTGCAGGGATTGCTGGGTGAGGTCGAGCGGCTCGGTCAGGTCGGAGCGCTCGATCCCTGGGGATTTCCAGATCAACCGCAAGAGGTCCCGCTCGTTGCGGGACGCCACCCGGGCCGGTTGTGCATCGCGCAAAAAATGCGTGGCAACATGTTCTAGCGGATCATACTTCATTTGCAGATCGTTTTGATTTACACTGTGAGTGTGAAGCACATTGAAGGGGCGTGTTGCTTCTGTCAAATGAGGGATTCGGTCCCTCGTTTGCCGAGCTTGCTTACCTCATCAAGATTGGCCAAGCCAGCCGAGATGAGCTTGTTTCAGGGACTCAAAGAGCGGGTCCGTGCGTTTGGAGGAGAACCCATTCGCCACCACTCAAGCCTGAGCGGGATGGAACGTTCGGCCATGGGGAGGCGGGTGCTGAAAGAGAGGATCGAACTGCATGAGGTACGAGAACACGGCGCGCGCTCCTGAGCGCGAGGATTATGAGTTCGCACCGACGCACCAAGGCCACGACTTCGAGTCGATGGTTAAAACATTGTCGACCGGTTATGGGGTTTTTGCCGCACAACCGCTGGGCAACGACCGAAACTTCCGTTGGGCGGCAGACTTGAGAAGAGGCGATGGGTTTACGGTCCTTCACTCCGTCTTTCAAAGTTCATGGACAGTTCGAACGCTCAATGAGACGCCCCAACACCTTGCTTTCTACCTCCCGCAGACAGGGTCCTTTCGAGTGTCCATTGGGAAAAGGGCGGTTGAAAGTGGAGCGGGTTATGTTCTCATGGCCAATAACCATGAGGCCGGTGATCGTTTCGTCCAGGGTCCGCACACTTCGGATGTCCTCTTCCTCGACTGGAAAATCGTGAAACGTGCGCTCATTTCACTTGCGGAAACGCCGCTGTCCGAATCGCTCGACCTTGAGCCCATCCTGGATCTTTCGACACAATCGGGCCAGCTTATCGGCAACCTGGTGCAGACGATCGTGCAAGGCATGCGCAACGGCGGTCCGCTTCTGTCTTCTCCTCTCGCCATGGCAACGATGAGCGAAACGCTCGCTCATCTTGTCATCCGATTTGGCCACCACCGCCTGTCCGGCCATCTGGAAAAAAGAAAGTGTCGCTGGTTGCGCCTTGGCATGTCCGGCGTGCCATCGACTATATGCATGCCAATATCGCCGAACCTCTCACCATGACGATGGTTGCGGACGATGTCGGCGTTTCACTTCGCGCCCTGCAGACGGGCTTCAAGGCCTTCAGGGGGACTTCGCCGGCTGGTTACCTGCGCACGATCCGGCTGCAAGCGGCCCGTGAGCAATTGCGGGATCCAACGAACCAGCAATCCGTCCGCGAAATCTGCACGATATGGGGCTTCGCGCATGCGGGCAGGTTCTCCATCATCTATCGTAGCACCTTCGGCGAAAGCCCGCGGGATACGCGCCTGCGGGCGGAGCGCTTGCGTTGATTTAGGCTTCAGCCTTTGACGCCTTCGGATGATTTTTTTAGCGCGGCGGGGCGATGCTGCCGCGCAGAACGAGGTGGCATCCGAGTTCCAGGCGATGGGCCGGCCGCTGCGGGTCGTTGGCGACCAGCCTCTGTTCGATGAGCGCCAAGGCGGCAGCGCCGAGCTTGTCGGTAGGTACGCTGACGGTTGAAAGCGGCGGACGGCTGAATTCGCCGGGGACGATATCGTCGAAGCCCAGCACGGAGATCGCTTCAGGCACGCCTATGCCGTGATCGGCCAATGCCTTCAGGCAGCCGAGCGCCAGATTGTCGGCGGCGCAGAAGACGGCGGTGGCACCTTTCATCGTGGGATCGCGGTCGAGCAGCGCGTTGATGGCAGCCTCGCCGTGACGAGGCTCATATCCTTCGGCCTCCACGATCATGTCTTCGGGCACGGGAAGCTGTGCAGCGAAATAGGCATCGGAAAAGCCGTCATATCTGCGCTGGATGGTCGTGCGGCCCTTCCAGGTCAGGTGCAGGATGCGGCGATGTCCGAGCGCCAGCAGATGCTCGATGCCAAGACGCGCCCCGAAGCGGTTTTCCGGTGTCACCGTATCGACCAGCATGGCCGGATCCTCGCCGTTGACGATAACAACCGGCATATCAGGGGAAGAGAGGCTGCGGATGAGTTCCGGCTGATCGTCGTTCAGCACCACGATGCCGTCGGCGCGCTCGGAGAGCGCGATCTGCCTGACCTCAGCGCCGTCGATGCGCCGTCCGGTGCTGACGAAAGGCACGATCCGGATGCCGCGACGCTCGCACTCCTTCCTGAGGCCGTTGAGGATGGTCCAGCTCACCAGGTTAAGGTCGCTCTCCGGCGCGGCATCGCCCGGAATGGCAAGAAGCAGGACGCGCAGCGCCGCGATCGTCGCCTTCTTCCTGCGGCGGTCGAGATATCCTGAAGCGTTTGGCCGAATCCAGGACCCTTTCGCGCACTTCGACCGTCAGCGGCGCGGTTCCGTTCAGCGCATGCGAGGCCGTACTCAGCGATACATCAGCGTCGCGCGCGACATCCTTGAGATTGACTTTGCGTTCCACTTTTATTCCGTCGCGAATTGAGGTTGTGCCTTCGAAGACACAAGCTAACGCGATGTTTTCACATAAAGACTTCAGAAAAGCTACGTGCGCTTTCGCCTATTTTTCCGCTTTCGGCGATAACTGGCCGCAGCGCTGCCGCAAACGGGCGATGATTGCGGGCGCCGAGAGCCATTGGTGATCACAGGGGATTGGCGAGCAGGCCGTTGAACAGCAGGTCGAAATAGGTCCGCAGGAAGGCCTCCTTGTTGGGAGTGGGCACGCGGCGGTCGTCGAATATCAGCCGCAGAACCGTCGTCGTCAGGATAGGCGCGACTACGATGTCGGAAAATTCCACCGGAATTGGACGAAACTCACCCGCCGCCACACCCTCCAAGATGAGGGCGTCGATCTTGGCAATGATCGGCGCGATGAACTGATCGTGGTGGCGATCGATCAGGTCGGGGAAACGCTGTCCCTCCGAAATGACCAGCCGCGTCAATTCGCGCGTCGTGCGGTCCTCGGGGATTTGGTCGTAAAAGAGGCCGAGAATGGACGTCAACCTGTCGGTAGCGCTGCCACTCAGCCGATCGGCGATCGCGAGCAGCTCCTGAAACGGCACGGAGAAGTGAATGATCATGGCTTCGAATAGCTTTTCCTTCGTCTCGAAGTAGACGTAGATCGTGCCCTTGGTGACGCCGACTCTGTCGGCGATGTCTTCGACCCGTGTGCCGGAAAAGCCGCATTTGACGAATTCCTCAAAGGCGGCATGCAGGATCTGGACGGGCCGTAGCGCCTTCTGTTCCGCCCTTGTGAGCTTCTTCTGAGCTGCCATTTCCCACCTCCCCGCTGTTGCGCGCGCACTCGTCCCTGCGGCGCAAAGTTTCATTGACTAATGCGTCAGTCAATTATATAGCAGCTGCCGTGGAGAGCAAGAGGTCAACTATGAGAACCATTCGGATCGCTATCGCGATCGTATGCGCCATCGGTCTCGGATCATGCAGCGATTCGAGCGGGCCGACAGAGCCGATCCCGCGGCAGGTCGGCGTCGTCGTGGCCAAGTCTGAGCCACTGGCCGAGGGCGGCGCGCTGACCGGAGAAGTTCGGGCCCGTATCCAGACCGATCTGTCCTTCCGCGTCAGCGGCAAGATCGTCGAGCGGTTGGTGGAGGTCGGGCAGAGCGTGAAGGCGGGCCAACTGCTTGCGCGCATCGATCCGGAAGAGCAGAAGGCCGACCTGGATGTGGCCGCCGCCAATCTTCAGTCCGCTGAGGCGCAGCAGACCCAAGCGCAGCTTGCCTATGATCGCCAGCAGAGTCTGTTTCGAACGCAGGTGACGACGCGTGCCGCGCTCGATCAGGCGCAAGAGGCGCTTCTGACCGCGCAGGCATCGGCGAAGTCGGCGCAGGCACTGTTGGAAACGGCTCAGGACACTCTGTCCTACACGGAGTTGAAGGCGGATGCCGACGGTGTGATCACCGCGCGCAATGCCGAAGTAGGGCAGGTGGCGCAGGCAGCCCAGGTTGTCTTTACCCTTGCTCATGACGGCGACCGTGACGCCGTGTTCGAAGTGGTCGAAAGCGCATTCCTGCGTCCGGTGGACGGCGATGGAACCGTGACCCTTCTGTCGGCCCCTTCGCAGAAGATCACGGCTAGGGTTCGCGAAATTTCTCCGACGATCGATTCCTCCACCGGCACGATCAGGGTCAAGGTCGCGATAACGAGCGATGCTCCCATTCCGCTCGGCGCTCCCGTCGTCGGGCGATTCACTTACGTCCCGCAGGACGTCATCCAATTGCCCTGGTCGGCCATGACCTCCAAGGATGGCAAACCGGCCGTCTGGATCGTCGATCCCGCGTCGTCGGCAGTTTCGGTCAGGGCGGTCGACGTTGCCGGTTACGAGACCGGCAGCTTCATCGTGAAATCGGGCGTCTCGACAGGAGAGACCGTGGTGACCGACGGGACCAAATTCCTCAGACCCGGTGAAATCGTGTCTTATCTCAAGGAAGCTTCCAAGTGAGTATTCGTCTCAAGATAGTCGCGCTGATGGTGGGCACGGCCCTGGTTTCCTCTTGCGCGCCGAAGGAAGACGAGAGCGGAAAGGAGGCGCCTCGTCCGGTGCTGTCGATGACCGTCAAGCAGACGTCCGCTTCGAGGCTCAGCCTGACGGGCACGATCGAGCCGACGATCGAGACCGAACTCGGTTTCCGGATTCTCGGGCGAATGATCGCCCGCAATGTCAATGTCGGGGATGTCGTCAAGAAGGGTGACGTGGTTGCCGCCATCGATCCGCTGGGGCTGGAGCTTGCGGTGCGCAGCGCCCAATCCGACGTGGAAAACAGCGACGCTCAGCTCAGAAACGCCGTGACCACCGAGCAGCGCCAGCGCGCGTTGCTGGAGTTCGCGCTCCGGCACCGAGGCCGCGCTCGAAGAGGCCGAGCAGGCAAGACGCACGGCCGCAGCTGCCGTCGCCAAGGCGCAGGCCAATCTCGACAAAGCCAAGGAGCAGCTCGGTTATGCCCAGCTTCGGGCGGAATTCGACGGGGTGGTGACGGCGACCTCGGCCGAGGTCGGTCAGGTCGTCTCCGCCGGCCAGACCGTCGTGACAATCGCGCGGCCGGACAAGCGCGACGCCGTTGTCGACGTGCCGCAGGGCGCCGCCCAGAGGTTGAACATCGGTGCGCCGTTCGAGGTGACGCTGCAGCTCGATCCGACGATCCGCACATCCGGCGTCGTGCGCGAGATTGCGCCGGAGGCGGAGACGGCTACGCGGACGAGCCGGACCAAGATCGCGCTCAGCGATCCGCCTGAGGCTTTCAGGCTTGGCTCCGTCATCACAGCCTTAGCCACCATCGCCGCCGATCCGGAGATCGTGCTGCCGTCTTCGGCAATCCTTGCCGCCACCGACGGCCCGAGCGTCTGGATCGTCGATGTGCCGGGCAAGAAAGTCTCGCGCCGCCGCGTGAAGATCGACGGAGACGTCGTCGATGGCGGCACTGTCCGCGTCACCGAAGGGCTTGCCCCCGGAGAACGGGTGGTCGTGGCCGGCGTGCATAAACTTGAGGATGGCCAGGCCATCAGGATCGACCAGGAGATCAGCCAGTGAAGTCCTTCAATCTCTCCGACTGGGCGCTCGAACACCGGTCGCTCGTCTGGTACTTCATGATCGTCTTCATTCTCGCCGGCGCCTTCTCCTATCTGAATCTCGGCCGCGAGGAAGACCCGAACTTCACGATCAAAACGATGGTGATCACCGCGCAGTGGCCGGGCGCCTCCGCCGATGAGGTGACGCGGCAGGTGACCGACCGGATCGAGAAGAAGCTCCAGGAACTGGAATCGCTCGACTACACGAAGAGCGAGACCGTCGCCGGCCAGACGACAGTCTTCGTCGAACTGCTGCCGACCACCAAGGCAAGGGATGTCGCGCCGACCTGGCTGCGCATCCGCAACATGATCGCCGACATCAAGGGCGATTTCCCGACCGGCGTCGTCGGTCCCTTCTTCAACGATCGCTTTGGCGACGTGTTCGGAAACATCTACGCCTTCACCAGTGACGGCCTGACCCAGCGCCAGCTTCGCGATCTTGTGGAAGATGCCCGCTCCGAGGTTCTGACCGTGCCTAATGTCGGCAAGGTCGATGTGGTCGGCGCGCAGGACGAGGCGATCTATCTCGAATTCTCCACCCGCCAGATCGCAGCCCTCGGCATCGACCAGCAGTCTGTCATTCAGACCCTGCAGGCGCAGAATGCCGTGACGCAATCCGGCTTCGTCGATGCCGGGCCGGAGCGTATTGCCTTGCGGGTGAGCGGACAGTTTACCTCCGAGGAAAGCCTGCGGTCGATCAACCTTCGCATCAACGACCGCTTCTTCCCGCTGACCGATGTCGCTACGATCAAGCGCGGCTATGTGGACCCGCCCTCATCGCTGTTCCGGTTCGACGGCCAGCCGGCGATCGGACTTGCCATCGGCATGAAACAGGGCGCCAACCTGCTGCAGTTCGGCGAGGGGCTCGATGCGCAGATGAAACGTGTCGTCGGCGATCTTCCGATCGGTGTGGACGTCCACCGTGTTTCCGACCAGCCGCATGTCGTCGATGAGGCGGTTTCCGGCTTTACCCGGGCGCTCTTCGAAGCGATCGTCATCGTGCTCGTCATCAGCTTTATCAGCCTCGGCCTTCGCGCTGGTATGGTGGTGGCGATCTCCATACCGCTCGTGCTGGCGATCACCTTCGTGGTGATGGAATATTCCGGCATCTCGCTGCAGCGCATCTCGCTCGGCGCACTCATTATCGCGCTCGGGCTGCTCGTCGATGACGCCATGATCGCTGTCGAAATGATGGTGGCCCGCCTGGAGGCGGGCGACGATCTGAGGAAAGCTGCAACCTACGTCTATACGTCGACCGCCTTTCCGATGCTGACGGGAACGCTCGTCACCGTCGCCGGCTTCATTCCCGTCGGTCTCAACAACAGCGCCGCCGGCGAATTCACCTTTACGCTTTTCGTGGTCATCGCGGTTTCGCTGGTCGTTTCCTGGATTGTGGCGGTGCTGTTCACGCCGCTTCTCGGCGTCACCATCCTGCCGAAGACCATGAAGTCGCATCATGAGAAGAAGGGCCGCTTTGCCGCCGTCTTCTCCTGGCTTCTGGGGTTGGCGATGCGCTGGCGCTGGATCACCATCATACTGACTGTCGGCGTCTTCGGCCTCTCGATCGGCGGCATGGGGCTGGTGCAGCAGCAGTTCTTCCCCAATTCTGACAGGCCCGAGCTGATCATCGACTGGAACCTGCCGCATAACAGTTCGATCGCCGAGACCAACAGGCAGATGGCCATGTTCGAAAAAGAGATGCTGGCCGGCAACAAGGATATAGATCACTGGACAACCTATGTCGGCCAGGGCGCCCCGCGCTTTATCCTTTCCTTCGACGTGCAGACGCCCGACGTGTCGTTCGGACAGACGGTGATCGTCACCAAAGGCCTCGACGTGCGCGACAAGGTGCGGGCGGAACTGCAGGACTATCTGACGAAAACCTTCCCGGGCACCGACGCCTTCGTCAAGCTTCTCGACATCGGTCCGCCGGTGGGCAAGCCGGTCCAGTACCGCATCAGCGGCCCCGATATCCAGACAGTCCGGGAAGTCTCCCAGCAATTTGCCGGCGTCGTCGGGCAACATCCGCTGCTGTCGAACATGGTGCTTGATTGGAACGAACCCTCGCGTGTGGTCAAGGTCGATGTGCTGCAGGACAAGGCGCGCCAGCTCGGCGTCTCCTCGGAGGATATCGCCACCGCTCTCAACGGCATCGTTGAAGGCTCTACCGCCACACAGATCCGCGATGACATCTATCTGGTCAACGTCGTCGGGCGCGCCCGGGCTTCCGAACGCGATTCCATCCAGACGCTTGAGAATCTGCAGCTCTCGACCTCCAACGGCAAGGTCGTGCCGCTCTCGGCGGTTGCGAATTTCCGCTACGAGCTCGAGCAGCCGACGATTTGGCGTCGTGACCGGCAGCCGACGATCACCCTCAAGGCGGCCGTCATTGGTTCGACGCAGCCGGCCACGATCGTCGACCAGCTCAAGCCGAAGGTCGAGGAATTCCAGAAGAGCCTGCCTGTGGGATACAAAGTGGAAGTGGGCGGTGCGGTCGAATCCAGCGCCGAAGCGCAAGGGCCGATTGCGGCGGTGGCTCCGCTGATGCTGTTCATCATGGCGACGATCCTGATGATCCAGCTGCAGAGTTTCAGCCGCCTCTTCCTGGTCTTCGCGGTCGCCCCGACGGCGCTGATCGGCGTGGTGGCGGCGCTGCTGCTCAGCAATGCGCCGATGGGCTTCGTCGCAATCCTCGGCATACTGGCGCTGATCGGCATCCTGATCCGCAACTCGGTCATCCTGGTCGTGCAGATCGAACATCTGCGCGCCGAGGGTGTTGCGGCCTGGCAGGCGGTCATCGAGGCGACCGAGCACCGCATGCGGCCGATCATGCTAACCGCTGCGGCTGCCACCCTCGCGCTGATCCCGATCTCGCGCGAAATATTCTGGGGACCGATGGCTTACGCCATGATGGGCGGCATCGTTGTGGGAACCGCGCTCACCCTGCTGTTCCTGCCGGCGCTCTACGTCGCATGGTTCAGGATCCCGAGAGACGAAGCCGTCAAGGCCGATGTCCCGGCAGAGGCATGAACGAGTCCGTCAGCCATCGCAGCGGCCGAAGCGGCCGCTGCGCGCCTTGACCTGCGAAGGGATCGCTCGGTGGAGCAACGACGTTTGAACGGGCTTGCGAAGATAGCTCCTGCCGTGCTGGTCGCGCTCGGTCTGGTGGCGCTGACGGGCTGCGTCTCGAGGCCGTCGCCTGATGTCTTGAAGCCGGTGCATCTGCAGGCTCGGGCCGATGAGGCCGTTTCGAACCGGGTTAGCGTGCTGGCTGCGACGAACAGGACCCCCGATACCATGCGGGGCGGTTTTGGGAGCGCATGGGCCGACAACCTCACCTATGAGCAATATGCATTTTCGGTCCCTCCGGACAGGAAGGGTACCACGATCGCATACCCGACCTCGACACTGGATCCCGAACGGCAATTTGCCGTCATCGGCCGCAAGCAGCTTGCAAAGGACGCCTTCGTTGAGGAGGCGCTCCGGTCGGTGCAGCCGGACGGCACCATCGGCATCTTCGTGCATGGTTACAACTACAGTTACCAGGAGGCGCTCTATCGTACGGCGCAGATCGCCGCGGATGCGAAAATGCCGGGGGCTCCGATCCTGTTTTCCTGGCCTTCGGCTGCAGCCGTTGCCGGATATGTCGCTGACCGGGATGCGGCGCTCGCCTCGCGTAGCGCGCTCGATTCCCTCGTCACCTCGCTTTCGGCCTCCGGCAAGGTGAAACGCATCGTCCTGTTCGGACATAGCATGGGTGGGTTCCTGGTCATGGAGACGGTCCGCCAGCTCACGCTGCAGCATCGCGACGATGTCGTCGGCAAACTGGCGGTAATCCTCGCTGCCCCCGACATCGACGTCGATGTCTTCCGCTCCCAACTGGCGGATATCGGGCGAATGCCGATCCCCATATCCCTGCTCGTTTCCAAGGACGACCGGGCGCTCGTGGCCTCGAGCTTCATCGCAGGGGAGCGGCCGCGCGTCGGGCGTCTCGATATTAACGATCCCGTTATCGAGGAGGCCGCCGTGAAAGAAAGGCTCCGGGTCATCGACATCACCTCGATCCAGGCGTCCGATGGACTGGGGCATGATCGCTATGCATCACTCGCCAAGTTCGGTGCGCAGCTTGCCTCCTTCGAAAGCGGCAAGCGTACATCCGCCGGCGATGTCGGCGCCTATGTCTTCGACGCGGCCGGCGCTGCAGTCGCAAGCCCGTTTCGTCTGGCTGGACGCGTTGTCGGCGCGCACTGATCCGCGCGAGGCGCCCAGCGGGATCTGTACAGCGCGGGCACCGACATTGTGTACAATATGACTATTAAATTGTCAGATGCCTAAATGAGGCGCAAACTTCCGTCCGGGGTCGAGTCGGCCTCAGGGGATATGGGAGGGCATTCATGAGCATTCGAAATCCGTCTCCCTCGTTATACAACGAGGATCTTGCACCCGCCGAGGAGCGCAAATGGGGTGCGTTCAGTATCTTTAACGTCTGGACATCTGATGTTCACAGCCTGTGGGGCTACTATCTGGCGGCGAGCCTGTTCCTGCTGTGCGGCAGCTTCGTGAATTTCGTCATCGCCATCGGCATCGGCTCGCTGGTCATCTTTGTGCTGATGAGCCTGGTCGGCAATGCCGGCGTGCGCACCGGCGTACCCTTTCCGGTTCTGGCCCGTGCCTCCTTCGGCACGTTCGGCGCCAATGTTCCGGCCCTGGTTCGGGCGGTGGTCGCCTGCTTCTGGTACGGCGCGCAGACCGCCGCCGCATCCGGCGCGATCGTCGCTCTTCTGATCCGCAACGAGAGCCTGCTCGCCTTCCATCAGAACAGCCATATGCTCGGCCACTCGACCCTCGAACTTATCTGCTACATCGTCGTCTGGGCGCTGCAACTGCTTATCATCCAGCGGGGCATGGAGACGGTTCGCAAGTTTCAGGATTGGGCAGGTCCGGCCGTCTGGATCATGATGCTGATCCTGGCCGTCTATCTGGTCGTCAAGTCGGGCACCTTCTCCTTCGGTTCGGAGATCCCGCGCGACGTGCTGATCGAGAAGACCAAGGATGCCGGCGTGCCGGGCGAGCCCGGCTCGTTTGCAGCACTTGCCGCGGTGGCCGCCACCTGGATCACCTATTTCGCAGCACTCTATCTGAATTTCTGCGATTTCTCGCGTTACGCAACCAGCGAAAAGGCGCTGCGCAAGGGCAATCTCTGGGGTCTGCCGATCAACCTTCTGGCCTTCTGCCTTGTCGCAGGCGTCACCACCACGGCGGCCTTCACCGTCTATGGTGAGGTTCTGCTGCATCCGGAAATGATATCGGCGAAATTCGAAAGCTGGTTCCTGGCGCTGCTTGCGGCCCTGACATTCGCGATCGCCACGCTCGGCATCAACGTCGTGGCGAACTTCGTCTCGCCGGCCTTCGACTTCGCCAACGTCTTCCCGCGCCAGATCAACTTCAAACGCGGCGGATACATTGCCGCATTGATCGCTCTCGTGCTTTATCCGTTTGCTCCCTGGGAGACGGGTGCGGCGCATTTCGTCAACTTCATCGGGTCGACGATGGGGCCGATCTTCGGCATCATGATGGTGGACTACTATCTCATGCGGAAAAGCCAGCTGAACGTCGAGGCGCTCTATCATGAGAATGGCGAGTTCCGCTTCCAGAACGGCTGGCACGGCAATGCCTTCATCGCATTTGCGGTCGGCGCGCTGTTCTCCTCGATTCTGCCGACCTTCACCAGCATCCTGCCGGATTGGTGGGGCACCTATGGCTGGTTCTTCGGCGTCGGAATCGGCGGGGCGATCTATTTCGTGCTGAGAATGGGCGCCCGGCGCAATCCGGCCTTCGCCGCACGATAAAAAGAGAGGCGCCCGGCATTGCCGGGCGCCTTCATCTCTGGTCTGTGCAAGCGGTTAGGGCGAGGGCGAGGGCAGTTGCCGCAGAACCGCTGCACACTTTTGCGCGACCTGCTTTAGCGGCGAGCGGCAACCGCATGGATCGCGGCGCGGGCTGTCGGCTGCGCCATCGTTCTTGCCGTCGAGCGAAGGGCTGACGATTGGTTGGACGTCGTATCGTCGAGCCTGAATTGGGCGATAAGCTCGCGAAGTGTCTGGGCTTGCTGCGCGAGTGAATCTGCTGCCGCCGTTAACTCCTGCACCATGGTCGCGTTCTGCTGCGTGGTCTGGTCCATCCTGTTGACCGCAACGTTGACTTCGCTGAGGCCGATCGACTGCTCTTTCGCAGAAGTGGCGATCGAGTCCATATGGTGATTGATCTGGGTGATGAAGCCGCCGATGGTCTTCAGGGCCTGGCCGGTGTCGCGGACGAGCTTGACGCCGCTTTCAACTTCCTTCGAAGAGTTCTGGATCAGCCCCTTGATTTCCTTGGCTGCACTTGCCGAGCGCTGGGCGAGTTCGCGCACTTCCTGGGCGACGACGGCAAAGCCCTTGCCGGCCTCGCCGGCACGGGCGGCTTCCACGCCGGCATTGAGCGCGAGAAGATTGGTCTGGAACGCGATTTCGTCGATGACGCTGATGATGTTGGAGATCTGCTGCGACGAGGTCTCGATGCGTTCCATTGCCTCTTCGGCGTGGGAAACGACTTCCGCGGAGATACCGGCGCTGCGGTTTGCCTCGGTGGCCACCGTGCGCGTCTCCTCGGTCCGTTTGCTGGAGTTCGCAACGTTTGCGGTGATCTCTTCCAGTGCGGCTGCCGTTTCTTCAAGCGAGGCCGCCTGCTGCTCCGTGCGCTTCGACAGATCGCTTGCACCGGAGGAGATTTCGCGCGTGCCTTCATCGATCGTGCCGATGCTGTCGGAAATAGCCCGGAGCGTCGCGCCAAGCTGGGTGACGGACTGGTTGAAGTCGTGGCGCAGTGCCTCGAAATCGGGCGCGAAGGCCTCGTCGAGTTGGAAGGCAAGGTCTCCTGCGGCCAGCCGCTTCAAACCGGCGGCGAGACCCGAGGTGGCGATGCGCAACCGCTCCGATGCGTCGGCTTCCGCCAGCCTCTGGGTGTCAACGCGGTCAGCCTCCGCTCGGACGCGGTTTTCCTCGGCCTCTGTCGCCATCCGCTTGTTCGCGATGGCGGCCTGGCGGAAGATCTCCACCGCCCCTGCCATGGATCCGATTTCGTCGGCGCGGTCGGCAAATGGGATCTGTGAACCTGTGTCCCCCTCTGCCAGACGCCGCATCGAGGTGGTGATGCCGGTAATCGGGTTGGCGATTGCCTTCAGCACGAAAGCGACAGCACCGAGAACGAGCAACCCGGCGACAGCGATCGTTGCAAGCAGGTAGAATTCTATGGAGGCGAAGGTCTCCGTGCTGAGGTCGGCGGCCTTCTTGCTGCCGATGACGTTCAATTCGACCAGGGCCGCCGTGGCTTCCTTGAGCTTGTCGGAATAAGAGCGCATTCCCCCGCCGAGATATTGCCCGGCTTCCTCGGTCTTGTTGGCACGGGAAAGGACGAGGAGTTGCGAGCTGCTGGAGATGTAACCTTCAACGCTTTCCTTGATCGTCTTGATCAGGTCGCGCTCGCGATCGGACGACGCCAGCGGAAGATAGGCGTCGACCGATTTGCGTATCGCATCCTCGGCAACTTTGATTGCCTCTTCGCGTGTTTTCTTTTCCGCCTCCGACTGCGCGATGATGTGATCGCGGTAAGTGAGGCGCAAATTCGTCATGGCGAGATTGATTGCCTGCGACGCCTGCACGCTTGGCAGCCAGTCGGTGGCAATTTCCTCGGTCGAGCCGTTCGTTTTGCAAAGACCGTCGACCGCGAGATAGGCTACAAGACCGAAAAGAAGAGCTACACCGCTGAAAATCAACAGCAAACTCGTTTTAATGTTTGGACGACGCATAGAAAGTCCTCGATCGAACGGTCCGGCCTCATACCGGCTTGGCTAGGGACATTTGTACCGAGAAAAATTTAACGATTTGCTCAATATGTAAAATGCCGTTTACCAACCCTTCCGGAAACCGACGTCGCTTTTGCGCAAAACATATCCCGATCGCGCTGGAAATGTTTATCGATGCGTCAAAGAGATGAGAGGAGCCATACATGATGAAGCGCCTGTTTTCTGCCCTTCTTGCATTGATCCTTCCGGTTCAGGCAGCCGTCTCGCAACCCGCCGATGAGGCAGGGGCGCGCAAAGCCCGGTCTATCGCTCAGCTTCAATCGGAAGGGGTGCCGACGATCGATCATCTGCCGACCGTCGAGCCCGAGAGCGAAAGTACCCGCCGAAATACCAAGGCGGTCGTGCAACGCACGATCGCGCTTGCGATCGTTGCCGTGAAAGGCGAGACCGGCGACCATGCCATGGGTCAGGCTCTCATCCGGCAGTTCGATGCAGTGAGTTTTTTCACCCCGAAAGAAAAGGCCTTCATGGACGATCCTGATCCCTCCGATCAGGATCGCGCAAACTTCGCGTGGCGTTACGAAGGCGTGCACGTCATGTTGTGGGCACTCGGGATTTCGCCGCAGCTCGAACGTCCCGACCATATCTGCGACGTCCCGTTCATTGCGAAAACGCTTCGCGAATTGGGAACGGACGGGTTGATGCGTCGCGCCAAACTGCGCCCGCAAAAAGAACTGCTCGACGCCGCCGACCTGATCTACCGCTATGATTGGGCGGCCGTGAACGCAAGACTGAAGGGTGAAGAGCCGCCGACCGGATTGGACAAGGGCGTGGTCTACGAATGGCATTACGCCCTCAACTGGCTGATCGGCTACATGGATCAGGACTGGGATGACATTTCCACGGACACGTGATGTGGGTTGCGCGTTCTGCAATGAGTCGCTGGCGCAGAGCTGACAAAAGCCAATGCGCAATCAGCGTTTCTTGGTTCCGCACTGAGACGGATGCATGTTTTACGAAATAGCATTATGATCGACGCGACGCCTGGCCGGCGTTGGTGCGGATGCGTGATCCGTGCGGGAGCGGGAGGACGGCAGGATTTGGAACGGCTGAAGGATCTGGACGAAATTTCCGCGCAGGCGGGCGGCGGTTCGGCATCGTTGCCCTATGAACGGCCCGGCGTCGTGGCTGCCGCCGTGTATCAGCATGGGCAGCGCATTCGCGACATCAGGATAGAAGAAGCCGGCGAATGGCGCAGTCGGGAGAACGCCATCGTCTGGATCGGTCTGCACGAGCCGGACGAAGTGCTGCTGCATCAGGTCCAGGCCGAATTCAATCTCCATGCACTGGCGATCGAGGACGCGGCACAGCCCCACCAGCGACCGAAGCTGGAGATTTATGGGGACGCAATGTTCATCGTTGCCCGGACCGCCCATATGAAGGATGACGAAATCATCTTCGGCGAAACGCATTTGTTCGTCGGCCGCGGTTATGTCGTCTCCGTTCGCCACGGTGACTCGTCCTCTTATCTGTCGGTGCGGCAACGGTGCGAAGCAACGCCCGCGGCGCTCGCCCATGGTGAAAATTACATCCTCTATTCCATCCTCGATTTCATCGTCGACAACTATATGCCGGTCATCGAAGTCGTGCAGGAGGAGGTCGAGAAGCTCGAGGATCTGGTGCTGCGCGAACAGCTGGGGAAGTCCGATATCGAGCGGCTTTATCTGCTGCGGCGGAAGCTCTTGCGGCTGCGCAATGCCGTTGTGCCGCTCGTCGACGTCTGCCGGCGATATGAGCACATCGATCTTCCCGGCATGGATCCGACGCTTCAGTCGCTGTTTCGCGATGTGACCGATCACGTGCGCCGGGTTCAGGAAGATATCGACGCTTTGCGCGAGGTGCTGGCCTTCGCCTTCGAGGCTAGCGTGATGATCGGCCAGACCGAGCAGACGGCGATTGCCCGCAAGCTCGCCGCCTGGGCGGCAATTCTCGCCGTTCCCACGGCGATCGCAGGCATTTACGGCATGAACTTCAGCGATATGCCGGAACTGAAAACCCAGTATGGCTACTTCGTCGTGCTCGGCGTCATCGGCGTCCTGTGTCTCGGCCTCTTTGGCTTCTTCCGTCGGAGGAAGTGGCTCTAGCTATAGGAGCGCGTTCAGCAGTCGGTCTCGATGTTGCTGCACATAGTCGATATCGCTTAGATACAGCTGAGCGTCCCCTGCGGCTACGTGCTCCGCGAAGGTCTCGTCTCCGGCCGAAGCCCTTGCCTGCATGAAATTGGCAAGCGCCTGGAGCCGCCCGCAGACCATCTCCGGGAGCTGTTGCCGTTCTTTTGCCGTTGCCCCGTAGGCCGTGCAGAAGATTTCCGCCCGCCGCAGCTGTTCATCGAGACCTGACAGCACGCCGGGATGGGAGGGATCGGACAAAGGCGCCCAGCGATAGACCGCGTAGGCCAGATCCCAGAGTCGCGGTGCGGGATGCGCGGTATCGAAATCGATGATCCCGACAGCCTCATGCTCTGTCGTGGCGACGTTGTAAGGCGCGTAATCTCCGTGGCAGACGATTTCCCGCGGTTCCTGTGGCGGCAGCATCCACGTCTGGATTTCACCATCCTGCTCCAGAAACCCTTGTGATGCCGCGTGAAAATCGCGCAGAAGCCTGGCCGCCGAAACCAGCATGCGCTCCGATCCGACAAACGTGTCGCCCAGGTCTTCGCAGACGCGCCCGGCGACGAAGCTGACGATCTCCTGGTTTTTCCCTGTGATGTCGATCGGCTCCGGCGCCGCCAGAAAACCTCTGTCCCTGACATGGCGCAAAAACCGGTGCACCGTGGGCGTCCACGCGCCTGATGGTCTAACGACGGTATCGCCGTCGCGCCAGATCTGCCCGGTTCGTCCGCCTTCCAATGGCTTTATGTCATTCTCCCCCTGCAGATCCATCTACGCGGATTTCCGTTTTTCCATGTGGGCCTGAAGGGTGGCGCCAAGGTTTGTCTCGTGGCAGTTCCGGTAGAACGTCACCGTTTCCGCAGGCATGCCGTCGGGGATGGCGATGAAATCTTCAAGCCGGAAACCGCTTGAGCGGCTGAGCTGAACGTCCGCCAGCTGGTTCTCGCTCAACCCGTCGACACGTTCGGCCAGGGCTTCGAAATAGGCAAGATTTGCCTTCACCGTCGAAGGCGAAGATGTCTGGCCATGCGCGGGGATGACCAGCCTCGGTTCGAGATCACGGATCCGCTCCAGCGATGAACGGATCAGGCGAAGGTCTTCGGCACTTTTACTCCAGACTTCGGGGATAGGATATTCCACCGCATCGACGGCCAGGCAGATGCGAAGCTCGGGAATCCAGACGGCGATATGGTCGGGCGTGTGCCCGGGCGTATGGATGAGTTCGAGCTTCAGATCGCCGCCGTTGAGAAGCATCGAGCCGGAGAAGGTTATATCGGGACCGATGAGCTCGACATTGCGAAACCGCGGTTCCTGGCCAGCCTTGTCTTTCAGAACCTGTTGCTCGGAGGGATCACGCAAGCGGTCGAGTGCTGCGGCATGCGCGATAATCGGAGCGCGGCCGGCAATGGCGGCATTTCCCCAGAAGTGATCCCAATCCATATGCGAATTGATGACAATCAAGGGGCGAGCCGCCGTCTTTTCTTCTAGCAGATCCAGCGCCATCCGGCATAGCTCGGGCGTTCCAAGCGTATCGATCAGGACGCTGAACCTCTCGGTCCGGACAAACACGCCATCGACTTCATCTCCCGCCCGAACGATCACGATCCGGTCGTCAAGTTCGGGATAGGAGCACAATTCTACCGGTGCATTCACGTCTGGTCGCCTCTATTGCAATCGGTCTCTCATTCAGTACATCAAATCAGCTCGGGTGCTCGCCCTTAAGGGTGGTGCGTCTTTCGCTCTACTGGGACATGTACATCCCACCGTTTCATCACAGCATTCGGCACCGCGTCTGGGCAGACGACCATCACGCTGGGTTTTGAGCGGCCGAGGCTCTTCGGCGTCCACTGTGTCTGAAGCGGGACCGCACATCGGGGAACCAGCACCTTCGCGTTGGGCTCCAGCACGTTCCACTGCTCGTGCTCACTGGCGTTCTCCTGCGCGACGAAGCGCCTGGCCTCCTCGCGAATTTCGAACAGGCCGTGTTTTAATTCTGTCGAACGATCGGTTTCGATGCTCCAGGAGGTGAGGCACAGTATGCAAGCCGACAGGGTTGCGGCGACGAGTATGGATCGAAGCTTGGATGCGCGCTCAATAGCCACCTGACTCCCTCTCCCCGGACGGCGGAAGATTATCCGGATGCGGCTGGAATTCTCAAGGTCTCTTCGTCCCCTGGGCGGGCTTTGGTGCTCGAACGAAATACGTCCCCTCGATCCGGCGCCGATGCGGCTGATGCTTTCGTACAGCCGCGAATTGGCCGTGCCGGTGGAACAACAACCGCCAAAGGAAGTTTGCCTGAAAAGCAACTCGAGGCGGCGGCCGATGTTATTTTCTGCGAACGGGGGTGTGTTGAGCACCCCACCCCGGATCTATTATGCCAATCCGCTCCTTCTCCAGGGCATCGATGCATGGCGCGAGGTTTTCGACCATGCGGCGGACACCGGTTTCGATCACGTGCTGACGGCGCCCCTCTTCGACCGGGACGGGGAGCGCAGCGTGTTTGCTTCCCGGGACTTCGATCGTCTCGATCCTGAACTGTCGCTCGGAAGCGATGTCGGGGAGGGGGTGGCGCGTCTGGCGGAGGCTGGCCGCAAGAGCGGCGTTGCCTTGATGATGGATCTGATGCTCGACGGCAGGGGGAGGCATCCTCAGGCGGGATTTCGTCCCGTCGATCCGAGACGCTCGCCACTGGACCCGGCAGAACCGATGGCGGCGATGGGGGCGGAACGACAATCGCAGCTGTTGGCGGAATGGACCGAACGGCTGCAGCGGCTGTCCGACGCCGGTCTCGCCGGCTATCGGGTGCTTGGGATAGATCGGGCGACGCCGGCGTTTTTCAAATCGCTGATGGCGGCGGTGCGCGAAAAGACCGAGGCGCAATTCCTCGCCTGGACGCCCGGCACCGATTTTGCGGTGAGGGGGGTATCAACGAGGCAGGTTTCAACGGTTGTTTTTCGTCGATGGCCTGGTGGGATTTCGACGAGAGATGGTTCATCGACGAGCATCGCGTGCAGCAGCCGCTCGGCTGGCAGATCGCTTTTCCGGAACCGCCATTCGCGCGGCGTATCGCGCACGGAACCGAGAGCCGCGAAATCCTTGAACGGCGCGCCGTGAGAGCCCTGCGCCTTGCCGCTTCGCTCGGGGGTGGCCTGATGGTTCCGATGGGCTTCGAATATGGCGCAGCCACGCCGCTCGATCCGACGCATGGCAACAGGGCGGGTCTCAGGGGATTGCGTCACGACCTGGCTTTCGATCTCTCTTCCGAAATCCGGCGTGCGAATAGCGAAATCGGCACGATCGACCATGCGCCTGCTTCATCGCTGCGCCTGATCCGCAACGCCAATGGGCCGGTCTCGGCACTCCTGCAATCCGAGGTGCAGGATCTGCGCAGCGCCGACAATGTGCGCTTCATCCTGCTGAACAGAGACCTTCGGCGAAGCGCGCCCGCGCCGGTGACGGCACTTCGCGAAGCGGCCTCCGGCTTTCTGCCCGTCGCAGCCGACGGTGGGGTTCTCCGCCTGCGGGCAGGGGAGGCGCTGGTCATCCAAGGCAAGGCGCCAACGCCGATCACCTCCAGACCCGCCCTGGAGATCACGCAGGCGACGGCATCGCCTCGGCTTGCCATCGAAAACATCACGCCGCGTGTCGATGATGGGCGCTTTCCGGTCAAGCGGGTGGTGGGCGACATCGTTACCGTCGAGGCTGACATCTTCGCCGACGGCCACGACCCGATCGCCGCCGTCCTGCTCTGGCGGCCGCTCGACGCCATGGCGGATTGGAACGAGACGGAGATGCATCTTATCGAAAACGACCGCTGGCGCGCCGAGTTCCTGCTCGAGCGCACCGGCCGCTACGAGTTCGCCGTCGAGGCGTGGAAAAACGCTTTTGCGATCTTCCGCTACGAGCTGACCAAGAAGAACGACGCCCGGCTCGACCTGAAGCTCGAGTTGCAGGAGGGATTGAACCTCGTCCACGCCGCACAGGCCGGGGCGCCTGCAGCGCTCGGCCCCGAACTGCACGCCCTGAGCGACAGTCTCGAAAGCGCCTCGGACGCCGAGCGGACGGCGATCCTGCTCGATCCCCAGACATCCGAGCTGATGAACAAAGCCGACAGGCGGCCGTTCCGGCTCCGCTCCACGGCAAGCGCCGTCGATGCCGAGCGCAAGGAAGCGGCCTTTGCCAGCTGGTACCAGATCTTCCCGCGCTCGCAGAGCGGTGATCCCAACCGGCACGGCACCTTCGACGACGTCATCCCGAGGCTGGCCGATATCCGCGGCATGGGCTTCGACGTGCTTTACTTCCCGCCCATTCACCCGATCGGCTCGACCAACCGGAAGGGGCGCAACAACAGCTTGAAGGCCGGTCCCGGCGATCCCGGGAGCCCTTATGCGATCGGTTCCGAGGAGGGCGGCCACGATGCCATCCATCCCGAGCTCGGCGATTTCGAGGATTTCGGCCGGCTGGTCGAGGAGGCGGGCCGGCACGGGCTGGAGATCGCCCTCGACCTTGCGATCCAGGCGTCGCCGGATCACCCCTGGCTGAAGGAACATCCCGGCTGGTTCGACTGGCGCCCGGACGGCACGATCAAATATGCCGAGAACCCGCCGAAGAAATATGAGGACATCGTCAACGTCGATTTCTACACCAAAGACGCGCTGCCCTCGCTATGGATGGAGCTGAGGGATGTTGTCCAGCTATGGGTGGACCAGGGCGTCAAGCTGTTTCGCGTCGATAACCCGCACACCAAACCCTTTCCCTTCTGGGAATGGCTGATCGGCGATATCAGAGCGCGTCATCCCGATGTGGTCTTCCTGTCGGAAGCCTTCACCAAGCCCAAAGTGATGTACAGGCTGGCGAAGATCGGCTTTTCCCAGTCCTACACCTATTTCACCTGGCGCAACGCCAAATGGGAACTCGAGCAATATATGCGCGAGCTGACTGAGACGGAGGCGAAGGAATTCTTCCGTCCGCACTTCTTCGTCAACACCCATGACATCAATCCGGACTTTCTCCAGAACGCGCCGCGCCCGGCCTTTCTGATCCGCGCCGCCCTTGCCGCCACTCTCTCTGGCCTGTGGGGCGTCTATAACGGCTTCGAGCTCTGCGAGGGGCGACCCGATGTCAAGCGCAAGGAATATGCCGACAGCGAGAAATACGAGATTCGCGCCTGGGATTATGACCGGCCGGGCAATATCGTCGACGAAATCAGGATGCTCAACCGTATCAGGAACGAGAACACTGCCCTGCATTCGCATCTCGGGCTGACGCTTCTGAATGCTTGGAATGACAATATCCTGTTCTTCGAAAAGGCAAGTAAGGCCCGCGACAATGTCCTGCTGATCGCGATCAGCCTCGACCCTCACAATTTTCAGCAAAGCGATGTCGAACTGCCGCTCTGGCACTGGTCGCTCGGCGACGGCGGCACGCTGGATGCCGAGGATCTGGTCGGTGGGCATCGTTTCAAATGGACCGGCAAACGGCAGAGCATCAGCCTGAACCCTGAGATCCTGCCCTTTGCGATCTGGCGCGTTCGAGCAGCGGAGGCATGAATGGACACGATGAACCCCGATGGCATTGAGCAGCCCCTCTGGTACAAGGATGCGATCGTCTACCAGCTGCACATCAAGTCGTTCTACGACGCCAATGGCGATGGCGTCGGCGACTTTGCCGGCCTGCACGCCAAGCTCGATCACATCGCGGCGCTCGGCGTCAATGCCATCTGGCTGCTGCCTTTCTTTCCCTCGCCGCGCCGCGACGACGGCTACGACATCGCCGACTACGGCAATGTCAGCCCCGATTACGGCACCTTGGAGGATTTTCGCGCCTTCGTCGACGCCGCACACCAGCGTAATATCCGCGTCATCATCGAGCTCGTCATCAACCACACCTCCGATCAGCATCCCTGGTTCCAGCGCGCCCGTCAGGCACCGGCCGGATCCCCGGAGCGCGATTTTTACGTCTGGTCGGATACCGATCAGAAATTCCCGGAAACGCGCATCATTTTCATCGATACCGAAAAGTCCAACTGGACATGGGATGCCGTGGCGGGCGCCTATTATTGGCATCGCTTTTATTCCCACCAGCCTGACCTCAACTTCGACAGTCCCCTGGTCATGGAGGAACTGCTGAAGGTGATGCGCTTCTGGCTGGAAACCGGTATCGACGGCTTCCGCCTCGACGCGATCCCTTACCTTGTCGAGCGCGAGGGGACGATCAACGAGAACCTGCCGGAAACCCATGCGATCCTGAAGCGCATCCGTGCCGCTCTCGATGCCACCCATCCCGGCGTGATGCTGCTGGCCGAGGCCAATCAATGGCCGGAGGATACGCGCGAATATTTCGGCGACGGCGACGAATGCCACATGGCCTTCCACTTTCCGCTAATGCCGCGCATGTATATGGCGATCGCCAAGGAGGACCGGTTTCCGATCACCGATATCCTGCGGCAGACGCCGGAGATTCCGGAGAATTGCCAATGGGCGATCTTCCTGCGCAACCACGACGAACTGACGCTCGAAATGGTGACGGACGCCGAGCGCGACTATCTCTGGGAAACCTACGCATCCGATAAGCGCGCCCGCATCAATCTCGGCATCAGGCGGCGCCTGGCGCCGCTGATGGAGCGCGACCGCCGGCGCATCGAGCTGATGAACGCGCTGCTGCTCTCTATGCCGGGAACGCCGGTGATCTATTACGGCGACGAGATCGGCATGGGCGACAATATCTATCTCGGCGATCGGGATGGGGTGAGGACGCCGATGCAATGGTCTCCGGACCGCAATGGCGGCTTCTCCAGGGTAGACCCGGCGCGTCTCGTCCTGCCGCCGGTCGCCGATCCGCTCTACGGTTTCGAGGCCGTCAACGTCGAGGCACAGAGCACGGACGCGCATTCGCTGCTCAACTGGACGCGCAAGATGCTGGCGCTGCGCGGTCGGCATCCGGCCTTCGGCCGTGGTTCGCTGCGGTTCCTCGCGCCGGAGAACCGCAAGATCCTCGCTTATCTCAGGGAATATGAAGGCGAGACGCTGATGTGCGTCGCAAACCTCTCGCGCCTGCCGCAGGCCGTGGAACTCGACCTGTCGAGCTTCGAGGGCCGCGTTCCGATCGAATTGACCGGCATGTCGCCCTTTCCGCCGATCGGTCAGCTGACCTATCTGCTGACATTGCCGCCCTACGGTTTTTTCTGGTTCCAGCTGGAAGCCGATGCCGACCCGCCGGCATGGCGCACCGCTCCGCCGGAGCAGCTTCCCGATCTGGTGACGATGGTCACCCGTCGCGGCCTGCTCGACCTTGTCGATGAACCCAAGCTTGCACGCGTTCTCAGCAACGAAATTCTGCCGGCCTATCTGGCGAAGCGGCGGTGGTTCGGGGCAAAGGACCAGCCGCTGCAGGCGGCGCGTCTGATCTCCGCAACGCCGATCCCCTTTGCCGACGGGATTGTTCTCGGCGAACTGGAGGCCGTGCTGCCGAACCATAGCGAATCCTACCAGCTGCCGCTGGCGGTCGCCTGGGACGATGCGCAACCATCGGTGCTGACCCAGCAGCTTGCGCTCGGTCGGGTCCGCCAGGGCCGGCGCGTCGGTTTCCTGACGGACGGATTTGCCGTGGAGGCGATGGCGCGCGGCATCCTGCGCGGGCTTGGCGACCGCTCGCGCACCACCGGCCGCACCGGCACGCTCGAATTTCTCGGCACGGAACGGCTCGACCGTCTTGCCGTCACCGACGACCTTCCGGTCCATTGGCTCTCGGCCGAACAGTCCAACAGTTCGCTGATCGTCGGCGATCTGGCGATGATCAAGCTGATCAGGCACATCTTTCCCGGTATTCATCCGGAAGTCGAGATGACGCGCTATCTCACCCGCGCCGGCTACGATCACACCGCGCCCTTGCTCGGCGAGGTCGCGCACACGGACTCCAGTGGACGCCGCTCGACATTGATCATCGTCCAAGGCGCGATCCGCAATCAGGGCGATGCCTGGAACTGGATGCTGAACAACCTGCGCCGCGGGGCAGACGAACTCGTGCTGAACGACCCGGCCGTCCAGCCGGGCGACGACGTCTTCCAGCCGCTGATCAGCTTCGTTGCGATGGTCGGCATGCGTCTCGGAGAACTACATGTCGTGCTTGCCGGGGAGACTGCGGACGAAGCCTTCAGCCCGGTAATCGCCGGCGACAGCGAAGTCGAGGCGATGAAGAAGGCGGTTGCCGGCGAAGTCGCCTATGCCATGTCGAAACTTGCCGAACGGGAGGAGAATGCCGATCCGGCGATCGACCTGCTTGCAGCGCCGTTGCTCAAGCGCCGCTCCGAACTCGTCGAGCTTGCCGCGACGCTGGCCGAGTCCACGCGCCATACGCTGATGACGCGCACGCACGGCGATTTTCACCTTGGTCAGATCCTCGTCAGCGAGGGTGATGCCGTCATCATCGATTTCGAGGGCGAGCCCGCGAAAAACCTGGCCGAGCGCCGCGCCAAGACCAATCCGCTGCGCGATGTCGCCGGGCTTTTGAGGTCACTGAGTTATCTCGTCGCCACCGCCCAGCTTGATAACGACGCCGTCATCGAACATGAGAACGAAGTCCGGCGCGAGGCCATCGCCCGCTTCGGGCGCCAGGCGGAAGAGGCGTTTCTCGACGCCTATGCGCAGGCGGTTTCGGCATCGAAGGCGCTTGATATGCCACCCGATCAACGACGGAGGGTCCTCGATGCCTTTCTTCTCGAAAAGGCCGCCTATGAGATCGCCTATGAGGCCCGCAACCGGCCGAAATGGCTTCCGATCCCGCTTTCCGGCCTCACCGAAATCGTCTCGCGTCTGGCGGGGGTCCCGGCATGAATGTTGAGCGCTCGGAACTTCTCGCCGGAATCGGGCACGATGCCCTCTGGGCTCTGATCGAAGGGCGCCACGGCGATCCTTTTCGATCCTCGGTCCCCATGAAAGCGGCGGGATGACCATCGTGCGGGTCTATCTGCCCGGGGCGGAGGCGGTCGATCTCATCGAGGCTGGGAGTGGACGGGTGGTGACGCCCTTCAGTGTCGCCCATCCCGCCGGCCTGTTCGCGGCGGCAACCGGTTTGAGGACCGGATACCGGCTGAAGATCACATGGCCGGATGCGGTGCAGATCACCGAGGATCCCTATAGTTTCGGCCTGCTGCTCGGTGAGCTCGACCTCCATCTAATATCGGAGGGCACGCATTACAGTCTGAGCCGCACGCTTGGCGCGGTGGCGATGTCGATCGACGGCATATCAGGCGTTCGTTTCGCCGTATGGGCGCCGAATGCCCGCCGCGTCTCGGTCGTCGGCGACTTCAATGCCTGGGATGGGCGGCGAAATCCGATGCGGCTGAGGCAATCGGCGGGTGTCTGGGAGCTGTTCATTCCGAGCCTCGCCGCCGGCGAAAGATACAAGTTCGAGATCGTCGATGCCGAGGGCACCTGCCTGCCGCAAAAGGCCGATCCGGTGGCGAGGGCGAGCGAAGCTGCCCCATCCACCGCCTCGATCGTCGCATCGTCGACGCCGTTTCGATGGACGGATGACGGCTGGATGAGGGACCGCTCCCGCCAGGAAAGGCTGGAAGGCGCGATGTCAGTCTATGAGGTGCACGCCGGCTCCTGGTTGCGCGACGGGCGGGACGGCAACAGATATCTCGACTGGGTCGAGCTCAGCCAGCGCCTCGTTCCCTATGCCAGCGACATGGGATTCACCCATATCGAACTGCTGCCGATCATGGAGCATCCGTTCGGCGGCTCCTGGGGTTATCAGCCGCTCGGCTTGTTTGCTCCGACCGGCCGCTACGGCACGCCGGAGGATTTCGCCTATTTTGTCGACCGCTGCCATGGCGCCGGGCTCGGCATCATCCTCGACTGGGTGCCGGCTCACTTCCCCACGGATGTCTGGGGTCTTGCCCGCTTCGACGGCAGCGCGCTCTACGAGCATGAGGATCCGCGCGAGGGCTTTCACCGCGACTGGAATACGCTGATCTACAATCTCGGGCGCAACGAGGTGAAAGGGTTCCTGATCGCCAGCGCGCTCGAATGGCTCGAGCGCTATCATGTCGACGGCTTGCGCGTCGATGCCGTGGCCTCGATGCTCTACCGCGATTATAGCCGCAACGAAGGCGAATGGATTCCAAATCAGTATGGCGGCCGGGAGAACCTGGAGGCGGTTGAGTTCTTCAAGCACCTCAACAGCATCGTCCACGAGCGCTGCCCGCATGCAATGACGATCGCCGAAGAATCGACGGCCTGGCCGGGTGTGACGAAGCCGCCGGAAGAAGGCGGGCTAGGCTTCGACATCAAATGGAACATGGGCTGGATGCATGACAGTCTGAGCTACATCGAGAAGGATCCGGTCTATCGGAGCCATCATCATGGCACGATGACCTTCGGCATGATCTACGCCTATTCCGAGCGGTTCATGCTGCCGATCTCCCATGACGAGGTGGTCTATGGCAAAGGCTCGCTGCTGACGAAGATGCCGGGCGACGAATGGCAGAAATTTGCCAATCTGCGCAGCTACCTCGCTTTCATGTGGGGTCATCCCGGCAAGAAGCTGTTGTTCATGGGGAGCGAAATCGCCCAGCCGGGCGAATGGAACCATGATGCTTCGGTGAGCTGGGATGTACTGGAGCGGCCTCAGCATGTCGGCATTCAGCGGCTGGTCAAGGACCTGAATAGCCTCTACGGGGAAGAGCCGTCATTGCAATTCGGCGATTTCCATCCCCAGGGCTTCGAATGGGCAGCAGCCGACGACGCCGCCAACTCCGTCCTCGGCATGCTCCGTTATGGCAAGGACCGCTCTTCATCCGTCCTTGTCGTATCGAATTTCACGCCGGTGCCGCGCTACGGCTATAGGATCGGCGTGCCTGATGATGGCGTGTGGATCGAGCGGATCACCACGGATGCGCGCGAATATGGTGGCTCCGGCCTCGTCAACGGCGCGCTGTCGAGCGAACCCATCCCCGCCCATGGGCGGCCGGTTTCCCTGTCGCTGACGTTGCCGCCGCTGGCGACGATCTTTCTCAAGGGACCGTCGCCTAGATAGGGATTCATTCGGCGTGCGGCGCCGGATGAATGAACGGCCAGGGACTTGCCTCGGATCCCTTTTCGATCGGAACCTCGATGAGCACGGGCTCGTCGAGAGAGAGGGCTTTCTCGATCCTCTCTTTGAGTTCGTCGGGGCTTGTCACCTTGAACGCGCGGACACCGAAGCTCTCGGCAAGCGCGACAAAATCCGGATTGGTCAGCTCCGAGCCAAGATAGCGACCCTGATACGCCTGCTTCTGATCGCGCAGAACATTGCCATAGGCTGAATTGTTGAAGACGATGGCGACGACATTGATCTTGTGCTGGACGGCAGTGGCAAGCTCTTGAACGCCGAACATGAATCCGCCATCGCCAGAAACGGAAACAACCGCTTTATTGGGATTGGCGACCTTCACGCCCAAGGCGGTGTTGAAGCCAAAACCCAGATTGTCCTGATAACCACATGTCACGTATTGGCGCGGGCCGTAGACGGGGAAGGCAAAACGGGCGGTAAAGCCCATCTGGCTGATCTCCTCGACGAAGAAGCCGTCTCTGGGAAGAGCCTCACGAATGGCGTCGAGATAGGCAAGCTGCGGCTGCACTTCCGAGAACCGAGATCTGGCCTCTTTGTTGATGTCGGCAAATTCGCGGGTGCGATCGTCGCGCCGGGAACCTGACAATAAATCGATCAGAGCCCGCGTTCCCGCCTTGGCATCGGCGACGATGCCGACACCGGGCTTGAGGCGGACCATTTCGGTCGGATCGATATCGATGCGAATGATCTTGAGGCCTTTGGGAAGCCATTTCCAACGCATGAACTGCAATTCGAGCCGGCTGCCGATACCGATCAGAACGTCCGTCTTCTTCCAATATTCATAGGCGGCGACGAAATTCAGATAGTTCGGGTGATCGTCGGCGACGATGCCCTTGCCGGAACGATGGGAGGTGACGGGCGACTGCAGCAGTTCCGCAAGCGCGGCGATCTCGGCGCCGGCCTCCGCCGCGCCGCCGCCGACCATGATCATCGGATTGCTGGCACACGCTATCAGCGCCGCTGCGGCAGCGATCTGATCGGAGTTGACAGCCGGGTGAGGCGCTCTCGTACCGACGGAAAGATCGACTTCGGGGCCGGATTGGCCAAACACGTCCCATGGGGCTTCGACCGCTCCCGGACCCTGGCGGCCGGAGAGCATCTTGCCGACGACCTCGGCCATGACGGGGCCTGCCTCGGACGGATGATTGATGCGTTCCGCCGTCTTGGTAAGCCCGCGCATTGTCGCGAGTTGATCGGGCAGTTCGTGCAACTGCCCTCTGCCCTGGCCAATCAGGTGGGACATGATGTTGCCGGTGATGCAAAGTACCGGCGCGTTGGCGCCGTAAGCGGTGCAAAGCGCTGCCCCGGAATTGAGAACACCCGGGCCGGGGACGACGGTATAGGCGCCGATCCGCCCGGTGGATTTGGCATAGCCATAGGCCATATATCCGGCGCCCTGTTCGTGCCTAGTGTGAATGAACCGAACCTTGTCGCGGGCGCCGTAGAGCGCATCGTTGAAATCATACATGTGGGCGCCCGGGATGCCAAACACCGTGTCGATCCCATGGGCGACGAGCGAACGGGTCATCGCCTGGCCGGTCGTTTCCTTCTTGCTCATTTCAAGCAGCCTTCAGCGCGAAGTGCGGTCACGATGGCGCCGGCATCGGCCGGCTGCATGCCCGCAAGGTTCATACGGCCGGAATCGGCCATGTAGATGCCGTGTTTGGCGCGCAGCGCTGCGGCCGTTTCTTTCGACATGGAGAGATTGGAGAACAGGCCGCGCTGCCGGCTGATAAAGGCCAGATCGGCGGCTGCAGCGGCGAGCGCCGCGCGGTTGCCGTTGACACGCTCGCACATCTCCTCGAGTTCTGCGCGCCACATTGCCGACATTTCGGGGCTCTCGAGAATGGTTCTGACGATCGCGGCGCCATGATCGGGCGGCATCGACCAGTTCACACGGGCAAGGGCCGCCATATTGCTTTCGGCCTTGCCGATGTCGTCGACATTGCGGGTCATGAGGTAGAGCGCGCCGACGCGCTCGCGATAGAGACCGAAATTCTTATCGCAGGAATAAGCGATCAGCGCCTCGTCGACCGCGTCGAGGATCATCCGTGTAGGTGCGGCGTCCTGTTCGAGACCGTCGCCAAGCCCTTGATAGGCAAGATCGATGAACGGCACCAGCCCGTGTGCAACGAGGAGTCCGGTAATCTGCCGCCACTGCTCCATGGTGAAATCGATACCGGTCGGATTGTGGCAGCAACCGTGAAGGAGGACGACATCGCCTTCCGCAGCGGAAGACAGGGCGTCGACGACGCTTTCGAATTTGACCTGTTGCGACGTCAGATCGACGAAGGCGTAGTCCTTTACGGCCAGCCGCGCCGAGGCGAAGATCGGCGCGTGGTTCGGCCAGCTGGGCGTCCCCAACAGAACCTTAGCGGATGGATTTGCCGTCTGGATGAGCTCGGCGCCGAGACGCAGCGCGCCGCTGCCGCCGGGTGTCTGAATGCCGACGAGGCGATGATCGAACGTCGGCGATTTGCCGAAAATAATGGGTTGCAGCAGTCGGACGAATTGCAGATCGCCTTCCGGGCCGAGATATTTCTTGCTGTCCTGGGTCTCGAGAAGAAACTGTTCCGCCGCCTTTACGGCTCGCATCACCGGCGTACGGCCCATGGCGTCGCGATAGACGCCGACGCCGAGGTCGATCTTTCCGCTGCGCTCGTCGACCTGAAAGGCCTTGATGAGGGCAAGCAGGCTGTCGGCCGGCCGGTTATTCAGTTTCTCAAACACAAGTCCACCTCCGTTTTATCCAATGGCTGGAGACTAACGGAACTTCCGCGGCGATTTTATGCGATTATCTGCCTAATGCGATATGAAGATGCAGACAATCTGCGTCATTTGGCTATACTATGCGGAAATTCTGCTTATTTGGATGGGCCATGCTTGACCAGTTCGATATCAAATTGCTCGCCGCCCTCCAGCAAAACAGTGAGGTGACGCAGGGTGAATTGTCGCAGAAGGTCAATCTCTCCGCGACCCAATGCGCACGCCGTTTGGAAAAGCTGCGCAATGAGCAATACATCCAGAGCGTCGTTGCTATCCTCAATCCTGCAAAACTGGGTTTTGCCGTCGTCGCTCATACCCTCGTCAGCCTGCGCGCGCATACGGAAGGTGGAAACGAGCGGCTTCATCGCTTCATCGAAACCGCGCCGGAGATTCTGGAGTGTTATTCGCAGACGGGGGATGCCGATTTTCTGATGAAGGTGATGACGCGCGACCTCGACCATCTCAGCCAATTTCTCGAGAGAATGATCCGGGTCACCGATAATCTGGCCTCGGTGAAGTCAAGCATCGTCCTGAAAACGCTGAAAAAGACGACTGCTTTGCCGCTGCAGATCGTGACGTGAGGTGGCCACTTTCATCTGAGATAGTGGATATGCGGGCGCGAATGATGGGGCGAGGCTTCGATGCGGGCTTCGACGGAAAAGACGTCGCGCAGAAGGTTCTCGCTCAGCACGTCTTCAGGTGCGCCCGACGCGACGATCCTACCCTGCTGCATGATGATCAGCTCATCGCAGAACATGGCGGCATGGTTGAGATCGTGCAGGGCGACGATGCTGGTGATCGGCAGGCTGGAGACGAGCCGCATCAAGCCGATTTGGTGCTGGATGTCGAGATGGTTTGTGGGTTCGTCGAGGATCAGCTCCTGCGGCGACTGGGCGAGCGCTCTGGCAATATGGGTGCGCTGCTTTTCGCCGCCCGACAGGTTTTGCCAGCGATCGTCTCGCTTCTCTGCCATACCGGCACGCGCAAGTGCCGCTTCGACCGCCTCTTCGTCGGCTCTCGTCCAGCCGGAGAACATGGAACGATGCGGGAAGCGGCCGAGCTTGACGACATCAATAACCTTCAGATTGGCATTGGTCGCCGCATGCTGCTCGACGAAGGCGATGCGCTGGGCGATCGAGCGGCGGCTGATCGTGCCGATGTCGTTCCGATCAAGAGTGACGCGGCCGGAATGGGGCCGCTTCAGGCCGGCGAGAAGCCGCAGCAGTGAGGTCTTGCCGGAGCCGTTCGGCCCGAGTAGGCCGAGCATCCGGCCCGGCTGAGCCTCCAGGGAAACGCCGTCCAGGATGGTCTTCCTGCCAATTTTCCAGGTGAGGTTGTCGGCCTTGATGCTCATGACGCGCGCTGGAACCGGTAGAGGATGATCGAGAAGAAGGGAACGCCGACGAGCGCCGTGACGACGCCGATCGGCAGGATTTGGCCGGGAATGAGGGCGCGGGCGGCGATATCGGCGAGCACCATGAAGATCGCTCCCGCGATGGCGCAGGCCGGTAGCAGGCGGATATGCAGCGGCCCGACGACGAAGCGGGCGACATGCGGCACGACGAGGCCGACAAAGCCGATCGAGCCGACCATGCTGACGATCGTCGCCGTCATCATGGCAGTGAGCGCGAAGAGCACCATGCGGGCGCGGCCGACATTGACGCCGAGCGAAGAGGCCGCCTCGTCGCCGAAAGCGAAGGCGTCGAGCACGCGGGCATAAAACAGACAGGCGGCAAGACCGAGGCCGACGACAACCGAGACCAACGCGAATTCCGGCCAGCGCACGCCGCTGAAACTGCCCAGCAGCCAGAACATCACGTCGCGGGCCTGCTGGGCATTGGCCGAGGTCGTGACGATATACGAAGTCGAGGCATTGAAGAGCTGCGAGGCAGCCACGCCGGCAAGGATGGTGCGGTCGGCACCGCCGCGGGTGCCGTTCGAGAGCAGCGCCACGAAGAAGAAGGCGGCGAAGGCGCCGGCAAAGGCGCCCGATGACAGCGACACCGCGCCCGCGCCGAGCCCCAGGATGACGATCGCCACGGCGCCGGTGGAGGCACCGGCGGAGATGCCGAGCACATAGGGTTCGGCAAGCGGGTTGCGCAGCAGCGACTGCATAATGGCGCCCGACAGCGCCAGGCCCGCGCCGCAAAAGGCGGCGACCAGCGCGCGGCTTAGGCGATAATCCCAGATGACCGTTTCGTGGATGCGGTTCAATTCGACCGTGGTCCATCCGAGCCGGTTGGTAACGGCCGAAAAGGTGGTCGCCAGCGGAATCGGCAGATCACCGATTCCGACACTGACGCCGATGGCGACAGCGATGAGACAGAAGGAGGCCAGGAGCAGCGCGGCGACCGCTCCCAACTGCCTGAAGAGACGGCCCGCGTCCGTCACTTCAGGAGACCGAGGGCCTTCAACTGCTCGGCCACCTGCTCGGCGCCGTAAATCGTCCGAATGGTCGGGTTCATCGCCTGGCCGTCCATGACGACGAGCGCCTTGTTCTTGACGGCTGGGGTCTGGCTGACGGCCGGATCGGTGTTCAGGAAGTTGATCTTGGCCTCAGGCTTGTCGAGCTCCCAGCGGTTGCGGTCGAGGCTGGCGACGACGATGACGTCCGGGTTGACGGCGATGATGCCTTCCCAGCCGACGGTCGGCCATTCTGCTTCCGCGGTGATTGCGTTGTGGCCGCCGAGCACGTCGGCGATGAAGCCGGAGGCGCTGTTCTTGCCGCCGACATAGGCGTCGGCCGACGGGCTGGGGCTGGAGAACCAGAAGACGTAGGAGAGGTTCTTGCCGTCCTTGGCAACGCTTCCGCGAAGCTTGGCTTCACGCGCCTTGAAGTCGGCGATCAGCGCCTGGCCGCGATCGGCGACGTCGAAAATCTGCGAGAGTTCATCGATCTCCTTGTAGAGCAGATCCATGTTCCACAGTTCGGCGCGGCTGCCGTACTGGTCCTTGACGTCCTTGGTGCTGAGGCAGGTGCTGGGCGAAAGATAGGTGGCGACGCCGACCTTGTCGAAATCCTCGCGCTTGGCGATCTTGCTGTTCGGTCCGACCAGGCTTGGCAACGCCACGGCCACGAAGTCGGGATTTTCGGCGAGCATCGATTCGAAGGTCGGCATCTCGACTGTGAGAAGCTTGACCTTGGCATTGGCTTCCGCCAACTGCGGCAGCACCTTGCTCGGCCAGAAGGCGGTGCCGACCATCTTGTCCTCAAGGCCGAGCAGCAGCAGGATTTCCGCGCTGTTCTGGCCGAGGCCGATCGCCCGCTCGGGAGCCTTCTTGAACGTCACCTCAGCGCCGCAGTTTTCCAGCGTCAGTGGGTAGGTCGTCGAACCTGCCAAAGACGGGGTTGCGGCAAGGCCGATCAGGGCGGAGAGGCCGCAGGCGGCTAGAAGTGATTTGAGGCTGGTCACGTAGAAATCCCAGTGCGTGTGTGTATTCGGCCGGGGTATAGCCTCAGAAACGCCGGGAAAACAGGACCAAATAAATCAACTTATCTGGAAAAGTCGACAATGCTCGACAAGCTGCCGGACAGCGTGCCGGATCCATCCGAGCGATGCGGCGTTTTGTAAACCTTAGACGTCAGCTCAGTTTTCCCACAAGCTTCGCATAATCCGAAAATGTCAGCTGTTCACCTTTCCCGGCGGCTTCACCGGCGAGTTGCAACACCCGGATGGGAAACAGGATCGCGGCGCGGTTGGCGCCCGACAGTTCATGATCGTCGTCCTCCTCGATTGCCTTTTGGGCCTTCGACAGCGCGGCGTTGATTTCCCCGCGCGTCAGCACTTCTTTGTCGACGATTGCGTCGCAGATCGACGTCATCGCCATGATCAGCCCCTTGAGCTGTAGATTGGCCGTATTCATGAGAACTCCAATAAAAAGGGGTGGCCTCTAATCCGGTTGGACTGGGCGGATCGTGTCGACCGAGACCATGCCCTCGACGATGCCGCGCTTGATATCGCGTCTGTTCCGGTCGATCTCTATGACAGTATAGAGCTTGTCGTCGCGGAAGGCACTGGCATTGACCGTGGTCACATCCTCGGCGGGAGCCGCATCCACTTCCATGAAGTCGAGTTCGCGCGCCGCGGCGACGATCCTTGCATCACCCGGCGTTCTGGCGGCCACGATGACGATGCCGTGGCCGGGGGCATTGTCCCATCTTGGATCGTCGGGAGCGGCGATCGGTTCCAGCCGGTAGATGTTGAGCATCTCGCCGCCCGTTTCGGGTGAGGCTTCCGCCGCCGCATCCTGCATTTGCGCTTGGCTCTCGACCGACTTTCCGAAGGTGGTCGGGCTGGTCGCGCTGTTGATCTCTTCCTTGCCTGTCCTTGAGACGTTCGACATGTCGCTCTCCATTATCACGACGGAAACGACGGGTGGCGCGGAACTGTTCCCGCCTGCACGAAAATCCGCAAATCCTTTGAAAGGTCTCAGGCGGGCGTTGTGGATTGATGCAGCTACCAAGTTCATTTTGAATGGCAAATGATGATAAGCTGTATGCGGGGATAGCCCATACCATTTTCCGCGTTGAGCACTAAATTACCAGTCGTCGAAGAGGGGGATTTTCGTGAGCAACCAAACCAGTGAACGCGCGCGCGACAGCGTCGCGGCAGACAGCCTCAATGGCCACGACCACAAAACCATGGCATTCGACGATGCCAGCGCGCTCCTGGAGGTCCTTGTCGCGGTCAGGCGCGGCGACTTTTCGGTGCGGATGCGGTCGGATCTGACCGGCGTCACCGGCAAGATCGCCGATGCCCTCAACGACATTATCGCCGGCAATCAGCGCATGGCCCAGCAACTGGAACATGTCGGCCAGGTTGTCGGTCGCGACGGGCGCACGAGCACGCGCGTGCGCTTCGGCCTGTCGGATGGTTCCTGGTCGGAGATGGAGGGATCGATCAACGGCCTGATCGACGATCTCCTGTGGCCGACGACGGCCGTCACCCGGACGATCACCGCGGTCGCCAAGGGCGATCTGCTGCAGACCGTCCCCCTCGACGTCGACGGCCGGGCGCTCAAAGGCGAATTCCTGCGCTCGGCCGATATCGTCAACACGATGATCAAGCAGCTGAGCGTCTTCACCTCCGAGGTGACGCGCGTTGCCCGCGAGGTCGGCACGGACGGAAAACTCGGCGGGCAGGCGCAAGTGCCTGAAGTGACCGGCGTCTGGAAGGACTTGACCGAAAGCGTCAACTCGATGGCGTCGAACCTGACGGCGCAGGTGCGCAACATCGCGGAGGTGACGATCGCCGTTGCCAACGGCGACCTTTCCAAGAAGATCACCGTCGACGTGCGCGGCGAGATCCTGCAGCTCAAGGAAGCCATCAACACGATGGTCGACCAGTTGCGCTCCTTCGCCTCGGAAGTGACGCGCGTGGCCCGCGAGGTCGGCACCGAAGGCAAGCTCGGCGGCCAGGCGCTGGTGCCGGGTGTCGCCGGTACCTGGAAAGACCTAACCGACTCCGTCAACGCCATGTGCGGCAACCTGACGGCGCAGGTGCGCAACATCGCCCAGGTGACGACGGCCGTGGCGCGCGGTGACCTGTCACGCAAGATCACCGTCGACGTCTCGGGCGAAATCCTCGAGCTGAAGGAAACCATCAACACGATGGTCGACCAGCTGAACGGCTTTGCCGGCGAGGTGACGCGCGTGGCGCGTGAAGTCGGCACGGAAGGCCGGCTTGGTGGCCAGGCGCAGGTGCCCGGCGTCGCCGGCACCTGGAAGGACTTGACCGACAACGTCAATTCCATGGCTTCCAACCTCACCGCGCAGGTGCGCAACATCGCCGAGGTCTCGACCGCGATCGCCAATGGCGACCTGTCGAAGAAGATCACGGTGACGGTGTCGGGGGAAATTCTCGAGCTGAAGGAGACCATCAACACGATGGTCGATCAGCTGAACGCCTTTGCTTCGGAAGTCACCCGCGTCGCCCGCGAAGTCGGCACCGAGGGCCGGCTCGGCGGCCAGGCCAATGTGCGCGGCGTCGCCGGCACCTGGAAGGATCTGACCGAGAATGTCAACTCGATGGGCGGCAACCTGACGGCGCAGGTGCGCAACATCGCCGAAGTCTCGACCGCGATCGCGAATGGCGACTTGTCGAAGAAGATCACCGTCGACGTGAAGGGTGAGATCCTGGAGCTGAAGGAAACCATCAATACGATGGTCGATCAGTTGAACGCCTTCGCCTCGGAAGTCACCCGCGTCGCACGCGAAGTCGGAACCGAGGGCCGGCTCGGCGGCCAGGCCAATGTGCGCGGCGTTGCCGGCACCTGGAAGGATCTGACCGACAGCGTCAATTCCATGGCCTCCAACCTGACGGGACAGGTGCGCAACATCGCCGAAGTCGCGACCGCCGTCGCCCAGGGAGACCTGTCGAAGAAGATCACCGTCACCGTGTCCGGCGAAATCCTCGAGCTGAAGGAAACCATCAACACGATGGTCGATCAGTTGAACGGTTTTGCCGGTGAAGTCACGCGTGTGGCGCGCGAGGTCGGCACGGAAGGCCGGCTCGGCGGCCAGGCCAACGTGCTCGGCGTCGCCGGCACCTGGAAGGACCTGACCGACAGCGTCAATTCCATGGCGGGCAATCTGACGGCGCAGGTGCGCAATATTGCCGAAGTCTCGACCGCGATTGCCAATGGCGACTTGTCGAAGAAAATCACCGTGTCGGTTTCGGGGGAAATCCTGGAACTCAAGGAAACGCTGAACACCATGGTCGATCAGCTGAACCGGTTTGCATCAGAAGTCACGCGCGTCGCCCGCGAGGTCGGCACCGAAGGCAAGCTCGGTGGCCAGGCGCAGGTGCCGGGTGTCGCCGGCACTTGGAAGGACCTGACCGAGAACGTCAATTCCATGGCCTCCAACCTGACCGGCCAGGTGCGCAACATCGCCGAAGTCACGACGGCCGTGGCGCGCGGCGACCTGTCGCGTAAGATCACCGTCGACGTGAAGGGGGAAATCCTCGAGCTGAAAAACACCATCAATACGATGGTGGATCAGCTCAATGCCTTCGCCGGCGAAGTGACGCGCGTCGCCCGCGAAGTCGGCACCGAAGGCAAGCTCGGTGGCCAGGCGCAGGTGTCCGGCGTCGCCGGCACCTGGAAGGACCTGACGGACAGCGTCAACTCGATGGCCGGAAATCTGACGGCGCAGGTGCGCAACATCGCCGAGGTGGCGACCGCGATCGCCAATGGCGACCTGTCGCGTAAGATCACCGTCGACGTGCGCGGCGAAATCCTGCTGCTGAAGGATACGTTGAATACCATGGTCGACCAGCTTCGCTCCTTCGCCGGCGAAGTGACGCGCGTGGCGCGCGAAGTCGGCACCGATGGCCGCCTCGGCGGTCAGGCCGTCGTTCCCGGCGTCGCCGGCACCTGGAAGGACTTGACCGACAACGTCAACCTGCTCGCCGCCAATCTGACGACCCAGGTTCGAAACATCGCCGAGGTGACGACCGCCGTGGCGCGCGGTGACCTCTCCCGCAAGATCACCGTCGACGTGAAGGGGGAAATCCTCGAACTGAAGAACACTATCAACACCATGGTGGACCAGCTCAACGCCTTCGCCGGTGAAGTGACGCGCGTCGCCCGCGAAGTCGGCACCGAAGGCAAGCTCGGCGGCCAGGCGCAGGTGCCGGGTGTCGCCGGCACCTGGAAGGACCTGACCGACACCGTCAACGTCATGGCCGCCAACCTGACCGAACAGGTGCGCGGCATCGTCAAGGTGGTGACGGCTGTGGCGAACGGCGACCTCAAGCAGAACCTCACCGTCGCCTCCAAGGGCGAGGTGGCAGCACTCGCCGAAACCATCAACAACATGACCAATACGCTTGCGACCTTCGCCGATCAGGTGACCACGGTGGCGCGCGAAGTGGGCGTCGAAGGCCGCCTCGGCGGCCAGGCGAATGTGCCAGGTACGGCGGGGACGTGGAAGGATCTGACCGGCAACGTCAACCTGCTTGCCGCCAACCTGACGACGCAGGTGCGCGCCATTGCCGAGGTGGCGACCGCCGTCACCAAGGGCGACTTGACGCGCTCGATCAAGGTCGATGCACGCGGTGAAGTCGCCGAACTCAAAGACAATATCAACACGATGATCGACAACCTGCGCCTGACAACGGAGCGCAACACCGAACAAGACTGGCTGAAGACCAACCTGGCCCGCTTCACCAATATGCTGCAGGGCCAGCGCGACCTGACGCTGGTGGGCAAGTTGCTGCTGTCGGAGCTGGCGCCGCTCGTCAGCGCGCATCAGGGAGTGATCTACCAGGTCGATGCCGATGAGGAACAACCGTTCCTGTCGCTTCTGTCGGTCTATGCGCAAGGGGTCGAGGCGGCGCATCCGCCGCGGCTCGATTTCGGCCAGGGACTTGTCGGCCAGTGCGCCAGTGATGCTCGCCGGATTCTTGTCACCGACCTTCCCGAGAATGTCGTTCCGATCAGTTCCGGCGTGTTCACGACCCTGCCGCGAAGCGCGATCGTGCTGCCGGTGCATTTTGAGGGGCAGGTGAAAGCGGTGATCGAGCTTGCCTCCGCCGGCGAATTCACCGAGCTGCAGCTGTCCTTCCTTGACCAGCTGACAACGTCGATCGGCATCGTCCTCAATTCGATCGAAGCGACCATGCAGACCGAAGGCCTACTCAAGCAGTCGCAGAAACTCGCCGCCGAGCTGCAGACGCAGCAGCGCGAGCTGCAGCAGACTAACGAGCAGCTCGGGCAGAAGGCGCAGCAGCTCGAAGAACGCAACGTCGAAGTCGAGGCGAAGAACCAGGAGATCGAGCAGGCCCGGCGCGCGCTCGAGGAAAAGGCCACCGAGCTGGCCCTGACATCGAAGTACAAATCCGAATTCCTCGCCAACATGTCGCACGAGCTGCGCACGCCTTTGAATTCGATCCTCATTCTCGGCCAGCAGCTCGGCGAAAACCCCGACGGCAACCTGTCGGGCAAGCAGGTCGAATTTGCCAAGACGATCCATGGCGCCGGAACCGACCTTCTGAACCTGATCAGCGATATCCTCGACCTGTCGAAGATTGAATCCGGAACGGTTTCGGTCGATGCCGAGGAGATTTTCGTCAGCAACCTGCTTGAGGTGATGGCCCGGCCATTCCGTCACGAGGCGGAAAACCGGAGCCTGTCGTTTGCGGTCGAGATCGGCGGTGATGTCACGAAGAGCATCATCACGGATTCGAAGCGGCTACAGCAGATCCTCAAGAACCTGCTGTCGAACGCCTTCAAATTCACCGCGCAAGGTGGTGTGACGCTTCGCGTCGCGTTGGCGGCGGGTGGCTGGTCCCCGGATCATCCGTCGCTCCGGCACGCGCCTTCGGTCATTGCCTTCGAAGTCGTCGATACCGGCATCGGCATTCCGCCGGAAAAACAACGCATCATCTTCGAGGCGTTCCAGCAGGCGGATGCCTCGACGAGCCGCAAATATGGCGGCACCGGTCTCGGGCTGGCGATCAGCCGCGAACTGGCAAACCTGCTCGGCGGCGAGATTCAGCTGCGCAGCACGCCGGGCGTCGGCAGCACCTTCGTCCTCTATCTGCCGCTCACCTATGTCGGCGCCGGCGCGGTTGCGCCGAAGTCCCTTCCATCGGCCAATGTGGTGGAGTTCGCCGAGGCGGCAGCCAGCCGCCGCGCCGAGAAGACCATCGAACATGTGGAAGACGATCGCCACCAGATAGCGGCCGGCGATTCGGTGCTGCTCGTCGTCGAGGACGATGCGCATTACGCTCGTGTCCTGGTCGATCTTGCCCGTGACAGCGGATTCAAGGTTCTGGTGGCGATGCGTGGCAGCGATGCGCTGTCACTCGCGCAGGACTACCGGCCGGCGGCGATCTCGCTCGACATCTTCCTGCCCGATATGCTCGGCTGGACGGTGCTGAGCCAGCTCAAGCAGAATCCGCAGACGCGGCATATCCCGGTGCAGATCATCAGCCTCGACGAGGATCGCCAGCATGGGCTCACCCGCGGCGCCTTCGCCTTCATGAGCAAGCCGACGACGCCCGAGGGCCTCGGCAAGGCGCTGTCGCGCTTGAAGGCCTACGCGCAACCGCGCCGCAAGCATCTGCTGCTGGTGGAAGACAACGAGGCCGAGCGGCTGAGCGTCACCGCGCTTCTCGGACATGACGACATCGACATCACAAGTGTCGGCTCCGGATCGGAAGCGCTCGCCGCCCTCAGGCAGGATCCGCCGGATTGCGTGGTGCTCGACCTTTCGCTGCCTGACATGTCCGGCTTCGATGTACTGGAGCAGATACGCGACGACGCCGAGATCGGTGAGGTGCCGGTGGTCGTCTTCACGGGTCGAGAGCTTTCCCCTGAAGAAGATGCGACGCTGCACAGTATGGCCCGAAGCGTCGTCGTGAAGGGCGTCGAGTCTCCGGAGCGTCTCCTCGATGAGACGGCGTTGTTCCTACACCGGGTCGTCGCCGACCTGCCGGCGGCAAAACAGGCGACCCTGCAGGAACTGCACAGCTCGGACGAGGATCTCGTCGGCGAGACCGTGCTGCTCGTCGACGACGATGCCCGCAATATCTTTGCGCTGAGCAGCGTACTGGAACGCCGGGGAATGCGGGTACTGACGGCCACGACCGGCAGCGAAGCCATCGACGTCATCAACAACGAGCCTTCGGTGGCGATCGTGCTCATGGATATCATGATGCCGGGAATGGACGGCTACGAGACGATGCAGGTCATCCGTTCGGAGCCACGGTTCCGACGGCTGCCGATCCTGGCGCTGACGGCGAAGGCGATGAAAGGCGACCGCGAGAAATGCCTGGAAGCGGGTGCATCCGATTACCTGGCGAAGCCGGTCAATACCGAACAGCTTCTGTCGGCGCTTCGCATGTGGCTGCACCGCTGAGGATCCGGTCATGAACCCCGTCAACATCCTCCTCGTCGACGACCAGCCTGCGAAACTTCTGAGCTACGAGGTCATTCTCGAAGAACTCGAGGAAAACCTCATCAAGGCGCAATCGGCGCGCGAAGCTTTCGAGCACCTACTGCGCACCGAAATCGCGGTGATCCTCGTCGATGTCTGCATGCCGGAACAGGATGGCTTCGAGCTGGTCGGCATGATCCGGCAGCATCCGCGCTATCAGAACACCCCGATCATCTTCGTTTCCGCGGTGATGCTAGCTGAACCCGACCGGTTGCGCGGCTATGCGGTGGGCGCCGTCGACTACGTCTCCGTCCCGATCGTGCCTGAGGTGCTAAGAGCCAAGGTCAGGGTCTTTGCCGATCTTTACAGGAAGACGCGGGAACTCGAACGGTTGAATACCGAACTGGAGGCTCGGGTTCGCCAGCGCACCGCCGAACTCGAGGCCTCAGCCGCTCAGCTGCGGGAGCTTAACGAGGAGTTGGAGCACCGGATCGATCAAAGGACGCGCGAGCGTGAGGAAGCGCTGGCGCAATTGTTCGAGGCGCAGAAGCTCGACACGATCGGCCACCTGACGGGCGGGGTGGCGCACGACTTCAACAACCTTCTGATGGCGGTGCTCGGCAGCCTCGGCCTCCTGAAGAAGCGGCTTCCGGCGGATGAACGCAGCGAACGCCTGCTGACGAATGCGATCCAGGCGGCCGAGCGCGGCACGGCGCTGACCCAGCGCCTGCTTGCCTTCGCGCGCCGCCAGGAGTTGAAGCCGCAGGCGGTCGATTTCCTCAGGCTGTTCGAAAACGTCGAGGATCTGCTCGCCAAGGCGGTGGGGCCGCGCATCGAAATCCACAAGCGCATTCCGGCGGATCTGGCTCCGCTTCTGGTGGATAGCAACCAGTTGGAGCTGGCGCTGCTCAACCTGTTCGTCAATGCCCGCGACGCGCTCGAAAGCGGCGGCGCCGTGACGGTTGTCGCGGCAGCGGCCGAAGACGGTCGGCCGGCCGGCCTCGCCGGCGGCAATTACATCAGGATATCGGTGTCGGACGATGGCGAGGGCATGGATGAGGCAACGGTCGCTCGCGCTGCCGAACCGTTTTTCACCACTAAAGGGGTCGGCAAGGGCACCGGCCTCGGCCTGTCGATGGTTCATGGCCTGGCGGCGCAATCCGGCGGCTCGATCCAGATATTGAGCGCGAGGGACAAGGGCACGACCGTATCCCTTTGGCTGCCCGTCGCCGAGGCCTTCGTCAAGACGCAGCCGGCCGTCGAGCCTCCTGCGACGGAAGCCTTAAACCCGGTATCACGGCCGCTCGCCATTCTCGTCGTCGACGACGATGCGCTTGTCCGGACGGGAACTGTGGCGATGCTGGAGGATCTCGGACACCTGCCGCGCGAGGCATCTTCCGCCTCGCAGGCCCTGGAATTCCTCGCTGACGGACGAGATTGCGATCTCGTCATCACCGATCATGCGATGCCCGGCATGACAGGCGCCGAGCTTGCGCGCCACCTCCGCTCAGCCTTCCCGAGCCTGCCGATTATTCTTGCCTCGGGTTATGCCGAATTTTCCGAAGACCACGGCCTCGGCCGGATGCTCCGGATGACCAAACCCTTCACCCAGGAACAGCTTCAGGCGGCGATGGACAAGGCACTCTCGGGCAAAGTCGCGGCGGCGTGACGGTCGAAACGCAGCGGCGGAGTGCGGTCGAAATCTTGGATGAGGTTGAACCCGAACGGGTGGAGTTGGAGCATTTCCACTTTCTATTTGCCTACCTCCCAGGAGACGATCAGAAAGTATGAAAAGCTATCCATTTTATTATCTCTGGGGTTTATCGCCAAAGCTGCCTCATCAAAATCCCTCGTGCCACTCAGAGTGTAAACTGTCTTGCATCTGCCGAGAGTGTCTACCGTTGGATCGCAAAATGTCAGATGGCGACGTTCTATATTTAAATCCTCATTTATAATCTTGCCGACCTCCGACAATATTTCCTTTGCATGAGTGTCTGGATTTCTAATGTAGGAACTGCCGTCAAAGTTTAAGCTCTTCGCGAAGTCTTAACGTCCGCTTGCTTCCATCGCACTCCACAACAAGCACCGCGTCGGATGAAGTTTTTCCAAAACCGGGGCATTTAATTTCGACGGAGTCGAGCGACTTTATGGAAAAGTCCTCTGGCAGATCAGGTGTATACAGCCCGAGTATAAGAAACATTGAGGCAAAGCTGAAAGTGTGGACCATAGTCGTCATCTTCGCATCACGGCTGATCGCTGTACAACATAAGCGCGGCTTTCAAATTTAGTGTCCGGAGCTTTCACCAAGCCACTGGTTGCGTTTTGACATATGGCAACGCTTCATCAGTCGTCTTCCCGATCGATTTCGTCCATGCGTGCTTCGAGCCGCTTCCGGGCTTCTTCGAGAAGCTTGGCCCTTGTGGGGTCGGCCTTATGGGCATCATAGGTGGCCACGACTTCAGTTCGCAGCCAGTGCTCGACAGCATTCTCGCGTTCCTGCAAAGCTCGCAGGCCCTCGCGTATGACTTCGCTTTCCGAGGCGTAATCACCGTCGGACACCCGCTGCTTGACTCGCTTCGCCATTTCCACGGGAAGTGTGATGCTCATCTGTTGCGTCGAACGCATACGCTGCACTCCTATTTTGCAGGATAGTTATAGCATACGGTAGGATAAAATCCTACTCGGGATGGATAGAGTCATACTCTTTCCAGCATTTGCTGAACGAGGGATGCCCGATGGCGTCCGCGTGCGGACGAAACTTTTTGCTCCTGCAAAAGTTACCCAAATCCTATGCTCTTCACAGAAGGCTTTCCCTTGACCAATATGACGTTCGGCCCCGCAGTCACTGAAGAGGGTATTCTGTTTCGGCTCTGGGCTCCCCTGCATGAAAGCGTGTCGTTGAAGATCGAAGGCGCCGATCCGCGGCCGATGCAGACGGCGGAAGATGGCTGGCATCGATGCACGGTTCCGAATGCCCATGCCGGCACGCGCTATCGCTTCGTTCTGCCGGACGGTCTTGAAATTCCCGATCCCGCCTCGCGGTTCCAGCCGCAGGATGCGCATGGCCCGAGCGAAGTGGTCGACCTCACCGCCTATCGCTGGAGGACGAGCGACTGGAGCGGCCGGCCGTGGGAGGAAATGGTCATCTACGAGATGCACATCGGCTGCTTCACGCCGGAGGGGACTTTCACAGCCGCGATCGAGCGGCTCGATCATCTCAGGGAGTTGGGCGTCACAGCGTTGCAGGTCATGCCGGTCAGCGAATTCCCCGGCCGCTACAGCTGGGGTTATGACGGCGTGCTGCCCTATGCACCTGACAGCAGTTATGGCCGGCCCGAAGATTTCATGGCGCTGGTGGACGCAGCCCATCAGCGCGGCATCTCGGTATTCCTCGATGTGGTCTACAACCACTTCGGGCCTGACGGAAATTATATCCCTTCCTACGCGCCGCTCTTTACCGACCATCACAAGACACCCTGGGGCCACGGCATCAACTATGACGGCGACGGATCGGAGATGATCCGCGAATTTATCATTGAGAACGCCATCTACTGGATCACCGAATTCAGGCTCGACGGCTTCCGCTTCGATGCCGTTCACGCGATCAAGGACGATAGCGACGAGCATTTGCTTCACGAACTTGCCCGCCGCGTCAGGGCTGCAGCCGGCGACCGGCACGTTCATCTGATCGTCGAAAACGAGGAGAATGACAGCGATCTGCTGAAGCGCGACGAAAAAGGCGAAGCGAAGCTGTTCACCGCCCAGTGGAACGACGACGTCCACCATCTGCTGCATATCACTGCCACCGGTGAAACCTTCGGCTATTATGCCGATTACGCCGGCGACGCCGGTAAGCTCGGCCGGGCGCTGGCGGAAGGCTTCGTGTTCCAGGGCGAACCGATGCCTTATCGGGGGCAAGCCGCGGCAGGCCGAGCGGTCACCTGCCGCCGACGGCCTTCATCTCCTTCATCCAGAACCATGACCAGATCGGCAACCGGGCGCTGGGCGACCGGGTGTTGGCGTCGAGCCCGGCCGACGCCGTCAAAGCCGTCATATCAATCTATCTGCTGGCGCCCGAGATTCCGATGCTGTTCATGGGCGAGGAATGGGGCGCTGCAGAACCTTTCCCGTTTTTCTGCGATTTCGACGAGGAGCTGAACGAGAAGGTCAGAAAGGGCCGTCGCGAGGAGCTTTCGCGCCTGCCGGGCTTCGACGCCGACGACCTTCTCGACCCGACGGCGCCATCGACCTTCGCTGCGGCCAAACTGGATTGGTCGAAACGCGCTTCCTCCGAGGTGCTCGATTTTTACAGAACGCTTCTCGACCTCCGGCACCGGAGGATCGTTCCTTTGCTGAAAGGCGCGACGGCCGGAAGCGCTGTCTACCGCTCGGCGGGACATGCGATCGCAGTGGATTGGCCCCTTGCGGAAGGCCGGCATCTTCACCTGCGCGCCAACCTCGGCGACGAGGCGACAGCGCACGACTCGCCGCCGGACGATGCTGAGACGATACTCCGGCTCGGCGGACGCGACGGCGGCGGTTTGGCGCCCTGGGCAGTGATCTGGAGCCTGAGCGAGGCGTGACGGCGGTGGGAGGAAAGGGTCGAATGATGAAATCCGCAGAACTCGACAAACTCGCCCGCCGCCACGGCATCAGCCCGACCAGGCCCAGTCCCGAAAACCGGGAGGTGGTGATCTCGGCCGCGACCAAGCGCAAGATACTCTCGGCATTGAATATTGAATTGACGGCGGATCAAGAGGCCGGCGCGCCGCAGTGGAAAGCGAAGCCGGCGCGAGGGAAGATCCCGGCGTCGTTTCTTCCGGATTTCCTGTCTGATACCCGGATCTGGGGCATGAGTCTGCAGCTCTACGAGATCCGGTCGGCACGCAACTGGGGTATTGGAGACTTCCAGGATCTGGCCGATATGGCCGATCTGGCGGGGGCGCTGGGAGCGGATTTCATCGGCCTCAATCCGATTCACGCGCCGTTCCTCGCCGATCCCAACCGCTGCAGCCCCTACGAACCTTCAAGCCGCCAGCATCTCAACCCGCTCTATATCGCGGTCGATCAGGTGCCGGGGTTTGCCGGCAATTCCGAACTCGAACAGGAATTGGAGCGCCTTCGCCAATCCGATCTCGTCGATTACATCGGCGTCGCGCGGACCAAGCTTGAAGCCCTTCGTGATCTCTGGTCGGCGCGGCGACAACGCCGTGTTGATGACGAAGCCGAGTTCGACGCATTTGTCGCGCATGGCGGCGACAGCCTTCGGCTGCATGCGCTGTTCGAATGCCTCTCCTCGTCCATGGTCGAGCGCGGGGCGGGCGCCGGCTGGCAACGATGGCCGGCCGAGTTCCAGCGCTTCGACAGCGACGCTGTCGGCGATTTCGAACGCGAGCATGCAGATGATGTTCGCTTCCACATGTGGCTGCAATGGCTCGCCCACCGCCAGCTGATGCAGGCGGCAGATCGGGCGCGCAAGGGCGGCCTCAGGATAGGACTCTATCTCGATCTTGCCGTCGGGGAGGCGGTCGACGGCTCGGCGACGTGGAGCGAGCCGGATATCTATGTCTCGCAGGCCACGATCGGCAGTCCTCCCGATCCATTCGCCGTCGATGGGCAGGACTGGCACCTTGCCGGATACCTGCCGTCCGAAATTGCCGGAGGGGAGATGTCGCCTTACCGGCGCATGGTCGGCACCGCCATGCGCTACGCCGGCGCCATTCGTATTGATCACGCCCCGGCGATCCGCCGCCTTTTCCTGGTTCCGTTAGGCAGCAGGCCGGATAGCGGCGCCTACGTCCGCTATCCCGAGGACCGGCTGTTGCAGATCCTCGCCGAGGTTTCCGCCGAACATCGATGCCTTGTCATAGGGGAGTCCCTTGGAATGATTCCCGAAGGCTTGCAAGAGGATCTGGCTACCGCCGGCATTCTCTCCTACCGGATCCTTTCCTATGAACAGGATGAGAAGGGCTTCAAGCCCGCCAATGCCTATCCGGTCCTCGCGCTCGCCTGCATTTCGACGCATGACCACCAAACGCTTGCCGGCTGGTGGCGCGGCGCCGACATTCAGGATCGCTGTGAACACGGTATCGTGCCGCCCGATATCACCGAAGAACATCTCAAACACCGCAGGCGCGAGCGGAGGTATCTGAAAGCGGTCTTCAACGCCGCGGGCCTCGACGTGCCGCCCCGGCTCACGGCGGCGCGGGCAAGCCAGGAAGCCTTGCAAGATCTGACGGTGAGCGCCTATCGTTTCATTGCGCGCACTCCATCGCTTCTGACATCGGTGCGGCTTGCCGATCTCACCGACGAGAAAGCGCCGACCAATATTCCGGGCACCAGCGACAGCTATCCGAACTGGAAGCCGAAGCTTTCGGTTTTGCTGGAGGATTTGCTGTCGGTCCCGCTGCTGAAGCGCGTAACGGCGGCGATGCGGGAGGAAAGGCCGCGCTTCGCCTCCGCGGCGCGAATGGAAATCGATCGGGGACGGAACGAATAGGAAGCCGGCGAATTTTTATCAAATAAGGACAGGGAAAGCCGAGATGAGGGCCTATCCGCTGTCGCCGCTTTAAATGCGGCACGACCAATATGATGGAAACAAGATCATGACGACCGCATTCATCCTTATCGCATTGGCCCTGATCATCATCTACGCCGGCCCAACGTTGCTGTTTTTCTGCGTCGGCTATGCCGATTATATGCTGGAGCGGCGAAGACACATGATCGCGCTGAAGCACGCCGTGAGGCGTCGCAGCGACGAGCTGTAGAGCAATTCCAGGAAATCGCCGAATCTCGGCTGGGGAAATGGAGCTGGAGGCAGGTCCGAACCCGCCTCCAGCTGCTGGCGCGCCAGCTTAGTCGTTCGCTGTGACCTTGACGCCAAGGACCGACGGAATGGTGTTCGGCGCACCCATGGCGGCGCCGATGATCATCGGAAATGGAACGGGCTTTTCCGGTGCTGCGCTGACCGTCAGGTTCTTCGGCCCGTCGAGATAGGTGTTGACGGCAGCCGACACCTGGTTCTGCAGCTCCGGCAGGTTGAGCTGCGCCATCATGATCGGCACAAGGCCTTTCAGCGATTGCGTCAGCTGGTCGCCCGTGACGCCCTGTTGGGCGCCGGCATAGTCGAGTGCCTTCTTGGTGATCGAGGCATCGTCGAAACGGATCGAGGCGCTGTTGAACGTCAGCTGCTGCATCAGTCCCAACATCGCAAGGCCGACGGCCTGGTTGGCCTCTTCCTTGTTCGGATTGGCCTCGGCGGTCTTCACCGCTTCCTGCAGCGACTTGACGAAGGCCAGCGTGTAGCCGGAGAAGTCGACGGCGATATTCAGCCGGCCGATATTCTTGAAGTCGAAAGCGTATTCGTCGACAGCGATCTTGCCGCTATCGACTTCCCAGCTGCCCTTCATCGTCACCGTGCCGTCGATCGTGGTCAGCCCGAGTTTCTCGATGGCGTCCTTCGCGCTCGCATCCTCGACCTGCGACAGGTCGGCTTTAAGGCCAGCGACATTGGCGTCATAAGTAAAGCCGCCATCCTGGCGCTCGAGGTTCGAACTCGATGCCCTCGATGGCAAACACGTCCTTGCCCTTGATGTTGAGAGCGATCGGCCCGGTGCTGACCGTTTCATAAAGGAGGATGTCGTTCAGCGTCTCGCCCGTGGCATTGGCCGGAATCGTGAGGCCCGCGATCTCGATGTCCTTTGCGGAAAAGCGGCCTTCTTCCTGGCTCATGTCGATATCCGGGAAAGAGACGGTTTTGGCGTGATAGCCGCCGCCTTCGGTCTCCTCGACGCCCTCGAAGGTGAGCTCGCCGATCTTCAAAGTGTCGCCGGGCAGGTTTGCATATCCCACCTGGACGCCCGTCGCGGTTACCGTATCGCCATCGACATCAGCCTTTTCGAAGGTGATGACCGTGCCGCCGGCACTGGTAGCGGCATTGAGCTTTTTCATCATATCAGCGCCGTCAAGCGCGAAGGAGGGGCCGGCGAGGGCCAGGAAGGCAGTGCTTGCCATCATCAGGCGGAGATTGCGCATATGCTTCATGAAAATATCCTTATGGAGTAAGTAGACGTGGGGTTGTGAAATTCCCGGACCTATCCGTCCTGCTCCGAAGGCCCGAGAGCTGGGAGGGATGTCGCGGTTACATCCGGCCGCTAATTCGGTGGTGAGGAGGTCACGCACCGCCGGAACTGTCGGGCCGAGGAGATATAGCCGGCCTTCCCGAGAGGAGGGACGGCGTGATTTTCTCCAGCACGGGTCGTTTTGCGGCTCATTCTCAGACGTAGAGTGTATTCCCTCGATTCTTGCAACCCTGTAATTCCGTTGTCACGTGAAGCCGCTCAGCCCGCATTTTTTAAAACTAATATATTTGTATTTTAGTGTGGACGGCCGCTGGCGGATCGCGATAAGACCGTGGCTGCAGATGCTGGTCAGCGCGCTTGCGGTATCGAACGACCGATATGGCATGGGCTGCACTCGTCGATCAGGAGAAATGGAATGCAGCCCGGTCGCACAGGCCTTGCCGTCTGCATGATGGTGGCGGCCGCCTTGTTAAACAGTCTCGACGCAATCATCGTGCGCTCGCTGGCCGGCGGTGTACATCCATTGATGATCGGCTTTTTCCGATCGTTTTTCGGGCTCCTAGCCGTCTCGCCGTGGATCGTGTCTCGCGTTGGTCTGAGAGCCTCTCCCTACCGGGTCCTGCATGTCGTGCGTGCGGGTCTGAAGCTTGCCTCGCTGGTTGCTTTGTTCATCGCCTTTGCGCATGCGCCATTGGCCGATGCCACAGCGATCAATTTCACCATGCCGATGTTTCTCGTTCTCGGTGCGTGGCTCGTACTCAAGGAACGTGTCGGCGTTTCCAGCGTCGCTGGCATCGTGGCAGGCTTTATCGGCGTCATGATCATCATTCGCCCTGGAGCGTCCGCTTTCGACCAATGGCTGCTTTTTGCGCTGGCGGGAGCGGTCTTGACGGCGGCCAGCCAGTTGATGCTGCGGCGAATGGCGTTGAGGGACAGCGCGGACCGGCTGGTTGCATGGAACCTGATCACGACGGTGCCGCTCGGCCTGATTGTCATGCTGCCTGTTTGGTCGATGCCGAGTTGGAGCCAACTCGGGCTGCTCGCCATGCAAGGGGCACTCGGGGCATTTAACATGACGCTGATCACCCGCGCCTTCGGCATGGCGGCTGCAAGCGTTCTGGCGCCGCTCGACTTTCTCCGGCTGCCCATGGTCGCGCTGATGGCCTTTTTGTTTTTCTCGGAAATTCCTGCGCCCCAGACCTGGATCGGCGCGGCGGTCATCATTGGGGCAACCATCATCGGCACGGGCGATATCGCTTGGAGACGGAAGCCGCCGGTCGATAAGAGCTGATGAATTTGAGAAAGGGGGTTCACAAAAATTCTAGATACACTAATATTTCAGTTTCCGCTTGTCGACAGGGAACTGACGGCGGACACGCGAAGACCAGGCGAACGGTCCCTATGGGTTTCACTCGGGAGGAGTGGCATGAAGAGTTTCATCGGCAAACGCGCGATCGCCAGCGGCGTGTCGCTCGTGGTGCTTATCGTCATCGTGTTCTTCCTGTCCCGGCTGACCGGCGATCCGACCGATCTCTACCTGCCGATTGATGCGACCACGGAAATGCGCCAGCAATTCCGCGAAATGAACGGGTTCAATGAACCGTTGATCATCCAGTTCGGCCGTTATGTCGCGGATCTCGCGCAGGGCAACTTCGGTCAGTCGCTGCGGCAGGCTCGTCCTGCCATGGACGTCGTGCTGGAGGCCTTCGTCTGGACCTTCTGGCTGGCTGTCATCACCATGGCGCTGGTCACAGTCGCCGCGATCGTCATCGGTTCGCTCGCGGCGTTTCGCGTCGGCGGTGTCTTCGATCGTCTTGCCACCTTCTTCTCGCTGATCGGTGCTGCGGCCCCGGATTTCTGGCTTGCCATCGTGGCGATCGTCATTTTCGCCGTCAAACTTCATGTCCTGCCGACATCCGGAACGGGAACCTTCTGGCACTGGGTCCTGCCGGTCAGCGTGCTGTTCATCCGGCCCTTTGGCCTGATTCTGCAGGTGGTGCGCGGCTCGATGATCAGCGTTCTGTCTTCCGCCTACGTGAAGACGGCGCGCGCCAAGGGCGTCCGTTCCAACTCGATCATCTTCGTTCACGGATTGCGCAACGCCATGCTGCCGGTGATCACCGTCATCGGCGACCAGGCCGCCGCTATCTTGAACGGTGCCGTCGTCGTCGAGACGGTGTTTGGTTTTCCGGGAATCGGCAAGCTGATGATCGATTCCATCCTGCTTCGCGATTTCGCCGTCGTGTTGGCCGTCATCATGGTCTCGGCATTGGCGATCTTCATCATGAACCTGTTGATCGACATTGCCTATGTGCTGCTCGATCCGCGCATCCGGTATTGAGCGATGGCGATGACCGACACAGAAATCCTCGTCGAGAAAAAACCGAGTGGCCCGATCGGCCGCTGGCTGACCATGCTGTGGGCGGACAAGCTGGCCTTCTTCGCCGCTCTATTCCTACTGATCGTTCTTCTCTGTGCGATGTTCGGCCCGTTTCTGCTGGAGGGCATCGCCACCAAGCAGAACCTGCGGGGCCGAAACGCGCCGCCCTTCGATATCACCCGCGGATGGCTTTACATCCTTGGCGCCGATGCGCTAGGCAGGCCGCTTTTGGCCCGCGTCGTCGTGGCGGCGCAAAACACCATGCTGGTTGCCGCGGCGGCGGTGCTTGCATCCTCCGTCGTCGGCACGGCGCTCGGTCTGGTGGCCGGTTACAGCCGCTCTTCCGCCGCTCAATGGATCATGCGCCTCGGCGACGTCATCATGTCCTTTCCGTCGCTGCTTCTGGCGGTGATCGTGCTCTATATGCTCGAACCCTCGGTCACCAATATCGTCCTCGTCCTGGCGATTACCCGGATCCCCATCTATCTGCGCACCGCCCGCGCCGAAGTGCTTGAGGTGCGCGAGCGGATGTTTGTGCAGGCGGCCCAGGTCATGGGGGCATCGAACCGGCGCATTGTGTTCCAACACATCCTGCCGGTGATCTTTCCGACGCTGGTGACCATCGCCACGCTTGATTTCGCCTTCGTCATGCTGGCGGAATCCTCGCTGTCGTTCCTGGGGATCGGCATTCAGGCGCCTGAGATCACCTGGGGTCTGATGGTTGCTCAAGGGCGGCCCTATCTCACCAATGCCTGGTGGCTGTCTTTCTGGCCCGGCCTTGCAATCATCCTGACGACGCTGTCGCTCAATCTTCTGTCGAACTGGCTGCGCATCGCGCTCGATCCGACGCAACGCTGGCGGCTTGAAATGAGAGGCCGGGAAATGAGAGGCAAGAAAAATGGCTGAACATCTTCTGGACGTTCGTAACCTTTCGGTCGAGTTCCACACCGCCAGCGGGACCGTCAAGGCGGTGCAGGATGTCAGCTGGCATCTCGATCGCGGCGAGACCCTGGCGATCCTTGGGGAAAGTGGTTCGGGCAAGTCTGTCTCCGCGTCGGCGATCATGAACCTGATCGACATGCCACCCGGCAAGATCACCAGCGGCACCATTCTCCTCAACGGCCGCGACATGCTGAAAATGACGACCGAGGAGCGGCGGACGATCAACGGCGCCAAGATCGCCATGATCTTTCAAGACCCACTCGCCCACCTCAATCCGGTCTATCCGATCGGCTGGCAAATCACCGAGATGATGACGACGCATGGCCAGTCGGCGGAACGCGCCGGCGCGAGGGCGCTCGAATTAATCGGGCGCGTCGGGATAAGCGATCCGCAGGCGGCAATGCGGAAATATCCATTCCAGTTCTCCGGCGGACAGCGGCAGCGCCTGATGATCGCCATGGCAATCGCCTGCAAGCCCGATATTCTGATCGCGGATGAACCCACCACCGCGCTTGATGTTACGGTGCAGGCGCAGGTGCTCGAACTTCTACAGGAGTTGCAGCAGGAAACCGGAATGGGCCTGTTGCTGATCACTCACGATTTGGGCGTCGTTGCCGAGATCGCCGACCGGGTCGTGGTGATGAATTCCGGCTGCGTCGTCGAAACCGGCAATGCGGCCGAAGTCTATCGCAACCCGCAGAACGCCTATACGAAGAAGCTGATTGCCGCCGCACCCGGGAAGGGTGCGATGGCGCAAGAGCGTGACCGGCAGGGCGAACCGCTGCTGCGCGCCATCGGCTTGAAGAAGAGTTTTGGCGCATTTCAGGCGCTGAAGGGCGTGGACTTCGTCATCATGCCCGGCGAGACGGTTGCCGTCGTCGGCGAGAGCGGTTCCGGCAAGTCAACTCTTGCCCGGGCGATCGTTCGCCTCGACGATCCGCAGGAGGGAAAGGTCCTCTACCGCGGAAACGATCTGCTTGCGATGACCCCTAGAGAAATATTCGGGCTGCGTCGCGATTTGCAGATGGTCTTTCAGGACCCGACGCAATCACTCAACCCACGGATGAGCGTGTTCCGGTTGATTTCCGAGGCCTGGGTCATTCACCCGGATATCCTGCCGAAAGCGAGATGGAAGGAGAGGGTGGCCGAGTTGCTGGTCAAGGTTGGCCTGAAACCGGATATGGCCGACCGGTATCCACATCAGTTTTCCGGCGGCCAGCGCCAGCGCATCGCGATTGCCCGTGCGCTCGCGATGGAGCCGAAGCTGATCATCTGTGACGAGGCGGTTTCGGCGCTCGACGTGTCGATCCAGGCGCAGGTGATTGCCTTGCTTGAGGGCCTGCGTCGCGAATTCGGCCTGTCCTACCTCTTCATCGCACACGACCTGCCGGTGGTTCGCGATTTCGCCGATCGCGTCATCGTCATGAAGGCTGGCGAGATTGTCGAGGAGGGTCCGGTGGAACAGATCTTCAACGCGCCCTCCCACCCTTACACGCAGGCGCTTCTTGCCGCGAGCCTCGATCCCGATCCAGAAATCCAGGCCACCCGACGCGCCGCCCGCCAACTACAGGAAGGACTCGTTTCCGCATGAAGCCCGATGTCATCGTCGCCTATCCGCTCCGGCCCCATCAGATGGCGATGCTGGAAGAGACCTACACGCTGCACCGGCTGGATCTTGTCAAAGGCGAAGAGCGGGATGCTCTCCTGCGGAAAGCAGGCCCGGTCTCTTCCGCACTGGTCTGCAACGGCCATGTGACGATCGACGAAGCCCTGCTTTCGAAATTGCCGGCATTAAAGCTCGCCGCCTGTTCCTCGGCTGGCTACGACCAGATGGACGTCGAGGCGATGACACGGCGCGGCATCAAGCTCACCAACACATCCGAGGTGCTTTGCGACGACGTTGCCGACATGGCACTGCTTCTGATGCTGGCGGCACGCCGGCGCCTGCCGGAAGGCGATCGCTATGTGCGCTCCGGCGATTGGGGGAAGAAGGGCATGATGCCGCTGACGACATCGACGTCGGGTAAGAAGGCCGGGATCGTCGGCCTCGGCCGCATCGGGATGGCGATTGCCAAGCGATGCGAAGCTGTCGGGCTAACGGTCGGCTATTATGGGAGGACGAAGAAGGCCGGCAACGATTTTGCCTATTTCGACGCACCGGTAAAACTGGCGGACTGGGCTGATATCCTGATCGTCGCGACCCCTGGCGGACCCTCGACCGAAGGACTGATATCGGCGGACGTGCTGAATGCGCTCGGGCCGACGGGCAGCTTCATCAACATTGCCCGCGGCACCGTGGTCGACGAGCCGGCCTTGATCAAGGCCTTGCAGGAAAGGCGGATCGCCTCGGCCGGCATCGATGTCTACCTCAACGAACCCAATCCAGATCCGCGCTTCGCAGCACTCGATAATGTTGTGCTCTATCCCCACCATGCAAGCGGTACCGAGGAAACGCGCGACAGGATGGCGCAATTGACGGTCGACAACCTTGCCGCCTTCTTTGCAGGCAGGCCGCTGCTGACGCCGGTCAATTGACTTCGGCAAAACCCGCGGCGCGGCAGATCAGACGAAATAGTCCGGGAACTCCTTCCGCATGTCTTCCACTTTTGCGACGGTGCGGCTGAGATGCTCGCGGATCGCATCGACCGCGCCCTGTTCGTCGCGAGCGGCGATCGCATCGATGATGGCGTGGTGCCCATCGAGAATGCTCGCGATCTTGCCCTTTTCGGGCAGATGCAGACGACGAATGCGCTCGAGATGACCGGACCGCTCGCGTATCAATTGGTGGAGGCTGCTGCGCTTGGCGCCTGCGAACAACGTCTGGTGAAAGAGTTCGTCGAGCTCCTGGAAGATCGCGATCTGATCGGCGTCGTCAGCGACTGCCGACTGCATCTTGATGATCGACCGGGCGCGGGTAATGACGCTCGGATCCGGATCCGGATCGGTTGCGAGGCGGCGGCAAACCTCCGTTTCCAGCGCCACGCGAAGGAAATGTGCCTCGTAAATTTGCAGGACGTCGATCCTGGTCACCACAGTGCGGGATTGCGGATAAATGCGAACCAGACCCTCCTGTTTGAGAAGCTGCAATGCGTCCCTGATGGGAGTCTGGCTGACTTCATAAGTCTCCGTAAGCTCGGTGCGCGACAACGTGGTGTCTGGCGGTAGCTGAATGGTGATGATGCGCTTTCGCAGATCATCATAGACCCGCTGGACCGTACTGCCGGCGACGACCGGAAAACCGGGTGCAGTCAGGCCGAATGTGGAGGCGAACTGGGAATTCATGGTGAGGCATCCTTTTCAGTCCATTCATAGCTTTGCACGACCTAATGCACAAGAACGCAAACTTTCCATTGATATATATGTCAAACTAAAATATCAGTTGGTGCAAGCGCTGAGATAAGCAAGCGAAAGTGTGGGAGAGAGCCGTGGCCGCAAGAAAAACCTACGAGCAATTGCGGTCGGCCCGTTGGATGCTGCCGGACGATCAGCGCTCGTTCGGCCACCGGTCGCGGACCATGCAGATGGGTTACGCACCGGAGGACTGGCAGGGAAAGCCGATCATCGCCGTGATCAACACCTGGTCCGATGCCCAGCCGTGCCACATGCATTTCCGTGAACGCGCCGAGTGGGTGAAGCGCGGAATTCTTCAGTCGGGTGGGTTCCCCATGGAGCTGCCTGCTCTTTCCCTTTCCGAAAACTTCGTCAAGCCGACCACGATGCTCTACCGCAATATGCTGGCGATGGAGACCGAGGAGCTGCTGCGCAGCCATCCTGTCGATGGCGCCGTTCTGATGGGTGGCTGCGACAAGACGACACCCGGCCTTGTCATGGGCGCAACCAGCATGGGCATTCCGTTCATTTATCTGCCCGCCGGCCCAATGCTTCGCGGCAACTATGCCGGCAAGACGCTAGGCTCCGGTACCGACGGCTTCAAATACTGGGATGAGCGCCGTGCCGGCACGATCACCCAGGAGGAGTGGCAGGGCATCGAAGGCGGAATCGCCCGCAGCTATGGCCATTGCATGACCATGGGCACGGCGTCGACGATGACGGCGATCGCAGAGGCTATGGGATTGACGCTGCCGGGCGCATCCTCGATCCCGGCAGCCGACGCCAACCACCAGCGCATGTCGGCGGCCTGCGGCCGCCGCATTGTCGATATGGTGTGGGAGGATCTGACGCCGGACCAGATCATCACTTCCGCGGCCGTCGACAACGCAGTCACGGTCGCCATGGCGACCGGCTGCTCCACCAATGCCATCATTCACCTGATCGCCATGGCGCGGCGCGCCGGCGTCCCGCTGGAGCTCGATGATCTCGATCGCATCGGTCGCACGACGCCGGTTCTCGCCAACATCCGTCCTTCCGGTTCGACCTACCTGATGGAGGATTTCTTCTATGCGGGTGGCTTGCGTGCGCTGATGAAGCAGCTCGGCGACAAGCTGGATCCCACCGCGATCACCGTGACGGGAAAACCCTTGGTGGATGGTCTGGACCAGGTGAAGATCTACAATGACGACGTTATCCGGCCACTGTCTAACCCGGTCTATCACGAAGGTTCCCTGGCCGTGCTCAAGGGGAACCTGTGTCCCGACGGCGCGGTCATCAAACCGGCGGCCTGCGACCCGAAATTCCATCGCCATCGCGGCCCGGCGCTGGTCGCCGACAGCTATGCTGAGATGAAGAAGATCATCGACGATCCCGACTATCCGCTGACGCCGGACACGGTTCTCGTGCTCCGCAATGCCGGCCCCAGGGCGGACCGGGCATGCCGGAATGGGGCATGATCCCGATGCCGAAGGCACTGTTGAAGCTCGGCCTGCGCGACATGGTGCGCATCTCCGATGCCCGGATGTCCGGAACCAGTTTCGGCGCCTGTGTGCTGCACGCCGCGCCGGAATCCTACATCGGCGGGCCGCTGGCGTTGCTGAAAACGGGCGATATGGTCGAACTCGACATTCCGGCGCGCAGCCTCAATATGCTGGTTTCGGAAGAGGAGATCGCAGCCCGCCGCGCCGCCTGGGTGGCGCCGACGCGACACTACGAGCGCGGTTACGGCTTTATGTTCTCCAAGCATATCGAGCAAGCCGACAAAGGCTGCGACTTCGACTTCCTGACGACGGAATTCGGTGGCAAGACTCCCGAACCGGCTATCAACTGAGGCACCACGATGTTTGATCCCAATCGACGCACGATCCCCGCGCAACCGCCCAAGGCTGGTTTTGCGGCCGGCCCGGCCAAGCTGGACGCCATCCGATCGGTCACCCTGTCGCTCGCCTATCTGCCGTTGGCGCGGCCGATCAGCGACGCCAAGGTTTTGACCGGCCGGCAGAAGCCGTTGACGGAGGTTGCGTTTCTGTTTTGCGAGATCCTCTCCGAAGCGGGTCATAGCGGCCTTGGCTTCAGTTATTCGAAGCGGGCAGGCGGGCCAGCGCTTTATGCACATGCCTGCGAGATTGCCGACAATCTGATAGGCGAGGACCCCAACGATACAGCGCGGATATGGGACAAGCTCTGCTGGGCTGGCGCCTCGGTCGGCCGTTCCGGCATTGCGACGCAGGCCATTGCCGCCATGGATATCTGCCTCTGGGACCTGAAGGCGAAACGCGCCGGCCTGCCGCTCGCAAAACTGCTTGGCGCCCATCGCGACAGTGTTGCCTGCTACAACACCTCCGGCGGCTTCCTGTCATCGACCGTCGAGGAAATCCGCAACGCCATCGACCATTCGATCGCTTCCGGTATCGGCGGCATCAAGATCAAGGTCGGACAGCCGGACCCGATGATCGACCTTCGCCGGCTCGATGCGGTGACCAGCCATATCGATGGCCGTGTCCCGCTGATGGTCGATGCAAACCAGCAATGGGACCGCACCACGGCCTTGCGTTTCGGCCGGCTGGTCGAACCGCTCAATCTCGAATGGATCGAAGAGCCGCTCGATGCCTATGACGCCGAGGGCCATGCGGCACTGGCGCGCGAACTGGCCACGCCGATCGCTACCGGCGAGATGCTGGCAAGCGCCGACGAACATATGGCCCTGATCCGTGCCGATGCGGTCGACTTCATTCAGCCGGATGCCCCGCGGGTCGGTGGCATCACGCCCTTTCTGCGCATCTGCACGCAAGCCGAGGCGAAACGCATGCGGCTGGCGCCGCATTTCGCCATGGAAATCCATCTGCACCTGGCGGCCGCCTATGCGCACGAACCGTGGGTGGAGCATTTCGATTGGCTTGCGCCACTGTTCAACGAACAGCTCGATATCAGGGATGGCCGGATGATCGTGCCCGCCCGTCCGGGGCTTGGTTGCAGCCTGACGGGCAAAGCCCGCGACTGGACCGTGGAAACGCGCAGCTTCGGCAGCTGAATTCGAACGAGGAGAAGGAAATATGAACCCCGCAACCCGTGAAAAACTGATGGGTGTTTCGGTCGCGACGCTCTGCTCGGCGCTGTTCAAGCGTGGCCTGAGAAATCAGACGATCCAGGATGTCCGGCCGGTGCAGCCGAAGGGCCGCAATATGGTGGGACCGGCCTTCACCCTGCGTTACATGCCGGCGCGCGAGGACCGCAATGCGATGAACGTGTTTCGGAACCCGAAACACCCGCAGCGGCTTGCCATCGAGACCTGCCCGGACGGCCATGTTCTGGTGATGGACAGCCGCAAGGATCCGCGCGCAGCCTCTGCCGGCGACATCCTAATTACTCGTCTGATGATGCGCGGCGGCGCCGGCGTCGTCACCGATGGCGGCTTCCGGGACGCCATGACGATCGGTGGCCTTGATATCCCCGCCTATCACAACCGTCCCTCCAGCCCGACGAACCTGACGCTGCACGAGGCAATCGACATCAATGTGCCGATAGGCTGTGGCGATGTGGCGGTCTTCCCGGGCGACATCATGGTTGGCGACGACGACAGCGTGATCGTCATTCCGGCCGAGATCGCCGACGAGATCGCCGACGAAGCGGTGGAGATGACCGCCTACGAGGATTTCGTCACCGAGCGCGTCAAGCAGGGGCATACGATCATCGGTCTCTACCCGGCCACCGATGAAAGCAATCTGACACTCTTTGCCGAATGGCGGAAGGTGAACGGCCGCTAGAACAGGATGATATCAGGCCCGAAAACCGTGCACACTTTTCGGCATCATGTTCTACGCGGCGCATCTTGCGCAATCACCGCACATGGACGGAGCGAGGCTCCGCCAAGGAGATAACAATGAGCTGGACCCCTTCAGGCAGGCATCTGATCGCTGGCGAGTGGATTGCCGGAACGACGACCTTTCGCTCCGAGCCGGCACACGGCCCGGCCCATGATTTCGCCGTCGGCACCACGGAATTGGTCGACCGCGCCTGCCGCGCCGCCGAAGCCGCATTCGCGGCGTTTTCCGCAAAGACATGCGAGGAGCGCGCCATTTTCCTCGAGACCGTCGCCGAGGAAATCGACAGGCGCGGCGCGGCGGTCACCCTGATCGGAACCGAGGAAACCGGGCTCCCCGAGGGCCGGCTCAACGGTGAGCGCGCCCGCACCACCGGCCAGCTCAAGCTGTTTGCCGAGCATATTCGCAAAGGCGCACATCTTGATGCTCGCACCGATGCGGCGCAGCCCGACCGGCAGCCGGCGCCGCGGCCTGAAATCCGCCTGGTGCAGCGGCCGATCGGCCCGGTCGCCGTTTTCGGCGCCTCGAATTTTCCGCTGGCATTCTCGACGGCCGGCGGCGACACGGCAGCCGCGCTTGCCGCCGGCTGCCCTGTCGTGGTCAAGGGACATTCAGCCCATCCCGGCACCGGTGAGATCATTGCCGAGGCGATCGCGGCTGCGATCGAGCGCACCGGCATGCCGGCTGGCGTCTTCAGCCTGATTCAGGGCGGGCGCCGTGATGTCGGAACGGCTCTGGTGACGCATCCCGCTATCAAAGCGGTCGGCTTTACCGGGTCGCTTGCCGGCGGCCGTGCGCTTTTCGACCTTTGCGCCCAGCGCCCTGAACCGATTCCGTTTTTCGGCGAGCTCGGCAGCGTCAATCCGATGTTCCTACTGCCGGCTGCGACCGCTGCCCGGGCGGAGGCGATCGGTTCAGGCTGGGCCGGTTCACTGACGCTTGGCGCCGGCCAGTTCTGTACCAAACCCGGTATTGCCGTCGTCGTCGACGGGCCGGCGGCGGACAGGTTCGCCGGCGCTGCCAAGTCGGCTCTCGAAAAGGTGGCGCCGCAGACGATGCTGACCAAAGGCATTGCCGCCGCGTATCACGAAGGTGTCGAGCGCATGCGGGCAAGCAATGCCGTTGCGCCGGTTCTCTCTGCAAAGAGCGCCGGCCGGGACGCCGGCCCGAACCTTTTCGAGACCAATGGCTCGGCCTGGCTTGCCGATCATTCGCTCAGCGAAGAGGTGTTCGGTTCTCTCGGTCTCGTCGTGCGCGTCGGCTCGCCGGAAGAGATGCTCACCCTTGCGGAAAGCTTCCGGGGACAGCTGACAGCGACGATTCATATGGACGACGCAGATCTTGGCTTTGCCCGCGACCTGCTGCCGATCCTCGAAAGGAGGGCGGGCAGATTGTTGGTCAATGGCTTCCCAACCGGCGTCGAGGTTGTCGATTCCATGGTGCATGGCGGACCTTATCCGGCCTCGACCAATTTTGGTGCGACCAGCGTCGGGACCATGTCGATCCGCAGGTTTCTGCGCCCTGTCGCTTACCAGAATTTCCCCGCCGGCCTGTTGCCCCAAGATCTGCGCAACTGAGACCGGGGAGTATCAAATCGATCGCGGCGACGAAACTTCGCGATCATTCGCCGGCTTAAAGGCGGGCCCAATGCGTGTGCCGCTGAGCGGCTCTTACCCATGAAGAGATGCGCGGACTGACGCGCTTTACCACGGCTAAAAAACGAGAATTCAGACGGGTGACAGCTCGTGTTTCGGGCGCCGCGCTTGATCGCATTTCTCAACTAGTATATTAGTGCTCTTATGTATTAGATTGGCTCTCGCATGAGGAGGCGAGGGCCGGACCACCGAAAGACAAGACGAGGTTTGCTTTAAGGGGCGCCGCCGGCGCATGGGAGGAGAACGAAATGAAACTGCATTTGGTAGCTGCCTGCTTTTCAACCGCGGTGATCGGGCTGAGTATCGGCTCGGCTCACGCTGAAGGTGCCAAGAGCAACGTCACTGTTGTACTTGCCGAAACCGTCGATGTCGTCGAGCCCTGTATGGCAGCGCGCCAAGACGTCGGCCGGGTCATTTCCGAAAACGTCAACGAGATGCTGGTGGAATTCGACTACGTCAACGGCGGCCTCAAACCCCGCCTGGCGACGAAATGGTCGAAGATTGACGACGACACCTGGGAGTTCAAGCTGCGCCCGAATGTCAAATGGCACGATGGCAAACCGTTCACCGCCAAAGACGTCCAGTTCACGATCGAGCGCAACAAGAATAAGAAGCTCAGCTGCGAGACCGGCGGCAAATATTTCGGCGGCACGGAATTCAGCTTCGAGACGCCTGATCCCAACACCATCCGCATTACGACAAAACCGGCGCAGCCGATTCTTCCGTTGCTGATGACGGTGATGGCCGTCGAATCGGCCGAAGCGACACCCGCAGACGAATTTACCCGCAAGCCGGTCGGCACCGGCCCCTATACCTTCGACAAATGGGAGATCGGCCAGTCGATCGTGCTGAAGCGCAATCCGGACTATTGGGGGGACAAGCCGCAGGTGGAGCAGGCGACCTATCTGTTCCGTTCGGATAGCGCCGTCGCGGCGGCCATGGTCGATGCCGGTGAAGCCGATATCGTTCCGGCCGTATCAGTGCAGGATGCCACCAACAAGGAAACCGACTTCGCCTATCCGAATTCGGAGACGACATCGCTGCGCATCGATACGCGGGCAGCGCCGCTCAACGACCGGCGCATACGCGAAGCGATGAACCTCGCCATCGATCGTCAGGCAATGCTTGGAACGCTGTTTCCCGAACAGGCGAAGATCGCCACGCAACTCGTCGTACCCACAACGATCGGCTACAATGCCGATATCCCCGCCTGGCCTTATGATCCCGAAAAAGCAAAGGAATTGGTCAAGGCGGCGAAAGCCGACGGCGTCCCAGTCGATCAACAGATCCGCATCATCGGCCGCAATGGGCAATATCCCAACGCCACCGAAGCGATGGAAGCGATGATGGCCATGCTTCAGGACGTCGGCTTGAACGTCAAGCTCGACATGTATGACGTTTCCGTATGGAACGGCTATTTCGTTGCACCTTTCGTCGCCGATTCCGGTCCGACATTGACCCAGTCGCAGCACGACAATGCGACCGGCGATCCCGTCTTCACCGCATTCGTGAAATACGCGGCCGACGGCTCTCACTCCATGGTTCGGGATCCTGCGGTCGACGCACTCATCGCCAAGGCGACCTCAGCCACCGGCGACGAGCGCACGAAACTCTGGAAGGAGCTTTTCGCCAAGGTTAACACCGAGATCATCGCCGATATTCCGATGTTCCATATGGTCGGTTTCACCCGCGTTTCGCCGCGTCTCGACTTCAAGCCGACGATCGCAACGAATTCCGAACTGCAGCTGTCGCAGATCCGCTTCAAGTAAGCTGGTTTGCGGACTTAAAGCGCGGGCCACACTCTTTCGGATGGCCCGCGTCTTCCATGACATGACGGATGGATGCCTATGCCGCTGATTGACCGCATTGCCCTCACTCAATTCGCCGAGCAGATATTGACCGGCGCCGGGATGGAGCCCGACAAGGCCGAAACCACAGCCGCTGTCCTGGTGGAAGGCGACATGATCGGCCATGAAACGCATGGCGTCAGTCTGCTGAACTGGTATGTCGAAGCGTTGGAGGACGGTTCGCTGGCGAAATCCGGCAGCTATCAGGTGGTCAATGACCGCGGCGCGGCCTTTGTCTGGGACGGCAAATCCTTGCCCGGCGCATGGCTTTTGACCAAGGCGATCGACCAGGCCTGCGAACGCGTACGCGATCATGGCGTCGTCACCGCGGCGATCCGAAACTGCCATCATACCTGCGCTCTTTCGGCCTTCATGCGGCAGGTTGCCGAGCAGGGCCTGATCGTGCAGCTATCGGTGTCGCATCCCGCGGCAAGCCGTGTCGCGCCCTATGGCGGCACCAAGCCGCTACTGACGCCGAACCCGATGGCGGCCGGTTTCCCGACATCGGAGGATCCGATCCTGATCGACGTCTCAGCTTCGATCACCACCACGACTATGACGCAAAACCTGGCGAAGGCCGGCAAGAAGTTTCCCGAGGCCTGGGCTTTCACCGCCGCTGGCGAGCCGACCGATGACCCGCGCGAGGTGACCGAACGCGGCGGAACGATGATGCCCCTTGGCGGCCAATTGAAGGGACATAAGGGTTTTGGGCTCGGGCTGATCGTCGAATTGCTGGGGCAGGGGCTTTCCGGCAAGGGCCGGGCGAACACGCCGCCTGGCGTGTTTTCGCAAAGCGCCTTTCTTCAAGTCATCGATCCCGCCTTTTTCGCCGGGCTGGATGCCTTTACCGCGCAGTCCGATTTTCTCGCCTCTGCTTGCCGCAGCAACCCTTCCGCGCCCTGGAACAATGGCCCGGTCCGCATGCCGGGTGACAGCGCGGCACGAAGGCGCCGTGCGGCGTTGGAAGAAGGCGTGCCGGTCGGCGATGCGGCTTGGGAGAAACTTTGTCGACATGCCGAGATCCTGGGCTTGCCTATTCCTGCAGTCGCCGCCTGAGGGGCTTGAAGGACGGGTTCGAACGCCAAGCCCATACGCTCAAAGGCGAGCCTTATGCTGTTGGGCAACTTGTTGCGACGTCTCCAGCCGATTCTGGAACAATGTCCGTCGTCCCCTGTTACATTGGCGATGGAGTAAGTGACGTCCAAAGGACGGAACGGCTGGAGGTTCTATGAAGCGGAGCACGGGATTTTGGCTGGTCTTTGCCGTTGTTCTGGCGGGCTGCACGACCGGCGAAGGATATTACACGTCGGCTGGACTGGCCCCTATCCCCGGCAGCATCACCTATAATGGTCAGCCACGCACGAAGTTGACGAAATCGCCCGTGGGTTCTTCTTTCCCACACAGCTTCACAGATCAATGGGGACGGCAGGTCGAGGAAACTTACATCATCCGGCCCGACCGGAGCTTGCTGATTGCCGAGCGCCACTATCGGCCGGTTTTCTCGTTCGATGACGACTAGCACAGAGTGATCACTTTTGCGAAGGAGATGGATCATGCCGCGACGCAAGAGCACCGAGACGGCTACCCTCGACCCCGAAGGAGGCAAGATCGGCGAGCCGGTGCCGAAAGCCGTTATCGACAGGAGCACGGCCTCCGTCGGCGTTCCCCGGCAGCCTGATCACGGCCTGGGCGAAGAGTTGAGCGCGCTGCGATTGCAAATCGAAACGCTCCAGCAGCAAATCCGTGATGGCGCCCGATCGGTAAAGAGAGGGGCCGGGAAAGCGGTGGGTCAGACGGAAGCGGCGGTGAAGCTCTATCCGGCCTCGACGCTCCTTCTCGTTGCTGCGGTCGCGGCTGCTTTCGCCTTTGCCGGACGGCGCGCCTCTCTGCCGCGCCGCCGCCACCAGTCGGCGCTGCGTGAGGTGTGGGATTTCTACGACACGATCCGCGCGCGCATCTGACAAGATTTTGGGATTGTCAGCATTCCGATTATGCCCGACACTTGGTCATTCAAGCGGGGGCAACTGCATGCTCGACATTATCATACGAAGCGCTCTCGATATTGTCGGGCGCACGGAGCGCCTGATCGAGGCCAGCAAGCGGTTGCTGCTCACTGAAGGTCTTGACGAAGTCGAGGTGTACGAACTGGATTGCGAGATCGAACGGCTCGGGGATGCGGTTTTCGTCGTGGACGAAGCCATTCGGTCGCTCGCACGCACCGTCGGATACTGGCCGCACGCCGCCCGTCCCTATGGAATACATAGAACATTGCATTGATGGGCTGTCGTTGCCCTTGGTGAAATCGACACCTCACAATGCCCGTTTCGGACAAGTTTTCGAGCCGTGATCTGCATGTCACGCCGATGTCACGCGACCGTGGAAACAATATGTGCTTGATCGGCGTCTGTAGTGTGAGGCCAAGTCTCTGATCTGGAGGCTGCCGGTTCGATTGCCGGAACTGACCGCTTTGTCGCTTGGCCGAATATTGAGCGCATTGGAGGCACTCGATGAGGGATGTGTTGTCGACTATCACGCGTATCCTGAGCTGGGGACGGCCGGGTCAATGCTGCCGTCATTTTGCTGGGGCATCACAATGAGCTCGAAGCGGTCCAGGCGGAAATCTCAGCCCCACGAATTCATCTTTCAGGTTCACACGCGCACGATCGCACAGATCAGGTACGATAGCCTCAGCCGCGTTATGACGGTGGTCTACCACGACGGCCGCTCCACGACGACGACCGGCATACAAGGCCCGGCGATGCTGAGGATCCTTGCCCAGCGTCCGCTAGAGCGCTCGCCGTTTCTGTTGCAGACGGTCATCTGAGGCGGATGTCGTCGCCGAAATCCGCATGATCGTGCATCCATTTCCCGCGGGCTGCGTTCATCTCCAATAGTCAGAACCTAGTGGAGGGAATTCCGATGACCTTTCCATCGCCGAAAACCGAAGCGCCCGCGCAACGCTTCAAAGAGGCGACTGATGCCGCGCGCGACGCATTGGAAGGACTGGTTGCCGCCGCCAATGAAGCCGGATGGGCAACCGAAGAGATAACTGCAGCGCTGCTTGAAGCCGCCCAGTTTCTGCGTGATGCCAACAAGAAAGATCCCGATCCGGCCGACGATCCCGCTATCAGCGACACATCTGCCAGGCAGGAGCAGATTGGTCATGGCGAGCTCTATGATTAGAGCATATCGGCTTTAGCCCGGATCTCACCGGCCGATCGTCGCCACGGAGCCGCGCACGACAAGGCTCGTGGTAACGCGCAGATGTTCGACGGCAAGCGGGGTGCGCTCGATGCGGGCGACGAGCCGTTCGCCGGCGAGTTTGCCAAGCTCGTAGACGCGCTGGTCGACGATGGTGATCGGTGGAACGGTGACGCTGGTCCAGTCGGCGTCTAGAAAGGAAATCATCGAGACATCCTGCGGGATCGACAGGCCGAGCGATTGCAGCGACTTGAAAATGCGCAAGCCGACGAGGCTGTCGGATGCCAGCAGCGCCGTCGGCGGTGATATTTCCGAAAGCAGACGTTTCATCACCGCGTCCGTCTGATGCTGGTCTGTGGCACCGAGCCTGACGGAGTGAAGAGGGTTCGGCAAATCCGCCTCGGTCAGAGCGCTGACGAAGCCTTCCACGCGTTCGCGCACGGCGGAATTCGAGATAAGCGCGATATCGGTGAGCCCGCCTCTCTCGGCATCCATGGCCGAGACATAGGCGAGGCGGCGATGTCCTTGGCCGATCAGATGCCGGGTCGCGGTGAGGGCTGCCTCCCGGTCGTCGCCGGTCACGGCGTCGACATCGAGTTCGGGGATGGCCCGGTCGAACAGAACCAGCGGCACGCCGGCGCGGCGGACATGCTGCAGGTGATCGAGGCGGTCGCAGCGGGCCGGCGTGACGATCAGGCCATCGACGCGCTTGCCAATCAGCAGGTCGACGGCCGATCTTTCAGCATCGAGTTGTTCGCCCGAATTTGCGATGATGATGTTGAAGCCTGCAAGGCGGGCCGCATCGCTGATGCCGCGCACTGCCAGACTGAAGAAAGCGTTCTCGATATCGCCGACAACCACGCCGATGATGCCCGACCGTCCCGTGCTCATGCTCCGGGCGAGCTCGTTCGGGCGGTATTCGAGTGCGGCGGCTGCCGCCATCACCTGATCCTTGATCTGGACGCTGACGACGCCGTAGCCGCCGAGCACACGGGCGGCCGTTGCCTTCGAGACCTTTGCGGCCTTCGCAACGTCGGCGACCGTGACTGGCCGTTTCGGATGAGCGGAATCTTCCATAACCGAGGACTACAAGAGTTGTTGACGGCCGGTCAATTGACAGATATCAAATATGTTGTGAGACCGGTCTCTTTATATCAGAGACCGGTATCCTGCCCATAAAGCTCTGCTGCTGATACGCGACAGAGTGTGGGCGAAGCAATATGCCGACAAGAGCATTCCTTTCAGAGCGGAGAACGACGATGAAGCCTTTTGAAACATTTGCGGCCACCCTCGCCCCATTGCGGGCCGGCATTCTGACGTGCCTTCTTGCGATGGGGGCAGGCTCTGCCGTTGCGGCCGACAATCCCTATAACCTGATCGAGACGGGGACGATCAGCGTCGGCACGATGGGAGATTCCAAGCCCTATACATTTGCGACGGCCGACGGTCAGTTCACCGGCTTCGATATCGAACTGTTTCTCAACGTCGTCTCCCGCCTCGGCTTCCCGAAAGACAAGGTGACGTTCACGGGCCAGGAATTTTCAGCCCTCCTGCCGTCGGTGGCAAACGAACGCTTCGACGTTGCCGTCGCCGCGATCGGCACCACCGAAGCCCGCAAGAAGACCGTCGATTTTTCTGACGGCTATCTTGCCGGTTATCTCTCGGTTTTGACCGCGGATGCCGGCATCAAGGATGCCGACGGCCTCAAGGGCAAACGTCTCGGCGTCGTTCAGGGCACCTTGCAGGAGGTCTATGCGGCCAAGAATTTCGGTGGAACCGATCTAGTGAAATTCCCCGATAACAATTCCGCCGTCGCCGCCCTCAACAATGGCACGGTCGATGCGCATTTCCTCGATTACGAGGCGGCCAAACAATATGGCGAGCGCTATCCTGCGCTGAAGGTTGCGGTCAACATCCCATCCTTCGATGCGCCGGCGGGCTTCGTGATCCGCAAGGGGAATGATGCCTTCCGCACGGCGCTGAACGGCGCCCTTCACGACGCGATGCAGGACGGCACCTGGAAGACCCTCTACGAAAAATGGTTCCCAGGCTCGCCGATGCCGGACCAGTATCTTCCTAAGAAGTGAGGCCGCAGGCCGTCCGCTCCGGCGGACGGCCTTATGCCCGGCGTGGGCTTCGATGGGGATCTCGATGAACTGGCTTGAAAATCTGCGCCGCAGCTTCCTGGATTGGGACGCCATGGCGGAAGTGCTGCCGAGCATGATCAGCGTCGGCCTCAAGAACACCCTGATCCTGGCCGCCGCCTCGACCGTGCTCGGCGTCGTCATCGGCATGGCTCTCGCCGTGATGGGCATCTCGCAGTCCCGCTGGCTACGGCTGCCCGCGCGCATCTACACCGATATCTTTCGCGGCCTGCCGGCAATCGTCACGATCCTGATCATCGGTCAGGGTTTTGCCCGGATCGGACGAGAGATCTTCGGCCCGTCGCCATTCCCGCTCGGCATCCTGGCGCTCAGCCTGATCGCCGGGGCCTATATCGGCGAAATCTTCCGCTCGGGTATCCAAAGCGTCGAGCGCGGCCAGATGGAAGCCTGTCGAGCGCTGGGCATGAGCTACGGGCAAGGCATGCGCCTGATCGTCATCCCGCAAGGCATCCGGCGCGTCCTGCCGGCGCTGGTCAATCAGTTCATCGGAAACGTCAAGGATTCCAGCCTCGTCTATTTCCTCGGATTGCTCGCCTCCGAGCGGGAAATCTTCCGCGTCGGGCAGGATCAGGCTGTCGTAACGGGCAATCTGTCGCCCTTGCTGCTGGCGGGCGTCTTCTATCTCGTCATCACCGTGCCGCTCACCCACTTGGTCAACTACATCGACGTGAGACTACGCCTGGGAAAACAGGGCCGCGGTACGGGTGCTGCGAGTGGTCTGGCCGAGGTCAGCGAGTTGCAAGCCGCTGCCGTCCCGCAGCCCGCGGCCAAATCTTCCGGAGAGACGAAACCGCGCTTCCAGGGCGGCGCCCTGAACATCCGGGATCTGAGCATGGCCTATGGCGATCTCGACGTGCTGAAGGGTGTCGACCTCGACATCGCCGCCGGGACCGTCACCTGCATCATCGGCCCCTCCGGTTCGGGCAAATCGACGCTTTTGCGCTGCATGAACAGGCTGGTGGAACCGAAGGGCGGTGACATCCTGCTCGATGGCGACAGCATTCTGGCCATGAAACCGGAACGGTTGCGCCGGCGGGTGGGGATGGTGTTCCAGCACTTCAACCTCTTTCCCGATCACACAGCGCTTGAGAACGTCATGCTTTCCCTGACGAAGATCAAGAAGATGCCGAGGCAGGAGGCGCGACGCATCGCCGAGGCGCGTTTGGCCGAGGTCGGTCTTGCCGAGCGCAGGGATCATCGCCCGGCAGGTCTATCGGGCGGGCAGCAGCAGCGCGTCGCCATCGCGCGAGCTCTTGCCATGGATCCGGAGCTTATCCTGTTCGACGAAGTGACGAGTGCGCTCGATCCCGAACTGGTCAAGGGCGTTCTCGACTTGATGGCGGCTCTCGGCCGCCAGGGCATGACCATGGCCGTCGTCACGCACGAGATGGGATTTGCGCGGAAGGTGGCCGATCAGGTGGTCTTCATGGATGAGGGCCGGATCGTCGAGGCCGGCTGCCCACAGCAGATCTTCGACAATCCCCAAAGCGAGCGGCTGAAGCGCTTCCTTGCGGAAGTCCTCTAGCCCCTGACGTGAAGCATGCCGCCAACGTCACTCACGACGGATGCATCGGAATTCGTTCGACATAGCAGGAAACAAGGTTATCGACATGAATGCTACCCCAAAACCTTCGAAGGTTGTCGTCATCGGCGGCGGCATATTCGGCGTCTCGACGGCTGTCCATCTCGCGCGCCTTGGGATCGCCACCGTGCTCGTCAGTGACGGGCCGCTTGCCAATGGCGCCTCCAGCCGTTCGCTCGCCTGGCTCAATTCTGCCCGGAAACGCTCCGACGCCTATCACCGGCTGCGCCTCGCCGGTATCGACCGGTATCGAACGCTCGCCGCCCGATATCCGGATGCGCCTTGGCTGCGTTTCGATGGCGGGCTGACCTGGGATGCCGATGACGCCGGTAACGAGATCGCCGAGGTCTTCGACTATGAGTGCAATCTCGGCTATCACGCGCAATGGCTGACCCAGGAAAACATTGCCGGCGCGACGCCCGGCGTCGACGCCAGCGCGGTGACGGTGCAGGGTGCGATCTTCAATCCTGGGGAAGGCTGGGTCGATCTCCCATCTCTGATCGGCATTCTCGCAGCGGAGTTCCGTTTGCTCGGCGGCGAGGTCGTGACAGACGCTGGGCGCGCGATAATTGATGTCGAAGGCGCCCGCGTCCGCGGCGTGAGCACGGCGGACGGCAGGCACTGGCAAGCGGAGTTCTGTGCTGCTTGCCGCGGGCAGCGCCGTTCCGGCAATCGTCGCCGAAGCCGGTCAGCATATCGCCGACGCAACGCCGGTCGCCCTTCTCGTCAGGACGAAGCCGATCCGCCATTCGCTGAAGGCCGTGCTTAACACTCCCCGCGTCGCCATCCGGCCCATGCCCAATGGCGGGTTCGCGCTCGATTCGGCCTGGTCCGAGGAAGAGGTCGGAATGAAGCCGGACGGCAGTTATGAGGTCAGACAATCGACGCTGGACGGGCTGCTGCGCGAGGCGTCAAAAGTTCTCGAAGGCAACCCCACGCTCGAGATCGACGATTATGGTGTCGGCCCGAAGCCCATTCCGGGCGACGGCGAACCGGTCTTCGGCGAGCTGCCGTCGATCTGGGGTTATTTCGTCGCCTTCAGCCATAGTGGAGCCACGCTCGGCCTGATCGCCGGCGAACTGCTGGCGGACGAGATCGCCACCGGACGCCGTCATCCACTGCTGGCGGAATTTCGGCCGGAGCGTTTCAGCGCATCGCGGCCGTGATGGATCAAATAGAGCCATCGAGCGTTCTGCCGAGGAAACAACGGGAGACGCATCATGTTTAAGGACGAGCCCGCCGGTGTCGGCGCGGAACAGAGACACGACGATGTCGGCGCGCGGACGGCGAACGGAGAGGAGACGAGCATCAACCCGGAGCTGATCCGGCGTGAGGGGTTTGCGAGCGAAGCCGAGTACGAGGCCTACCTCGCAACGCTCGGCCAGGATGCTCTTACACCGGCCGATGCTTATATGGAGGAACCGTTCCTGGTCTCGGAGGAGCATGTTCTGGAAAGTCGGTTGCGGGAGCTGAGGAAGGAGCTCGAAAACCTCCAGGCCCGCCTTCATGTAATCAGAGACCAGACTGCGGCCGTCGTGACTGAAAACGTCCGATGGGCAGATGCCAGTGCCCATGCCCAGCTCGGCAATCAGCCGTGGCTGAAGCTCGCCGGCGCGATGGCTGCGGCATTCGTTATCACCCGGGGTATCAGGCGACTGCCCCTCGGAACCGTCGCGACCACGGCGCTGCCCTTGGTCGCCGCCACTATGAATCGGAAATTCGCCAGAGGATAATGCCTAAAGCTCCAAAGCGAAATCTGCACCTGTTTGCGCATTTGGAACCGGCTTCCGCACATGGCCGATCGGGTCTGGGACCGTCATGAAACCAGTGTCATCTTCTTGCCGAAGTGTTCGTGACATTTTACATCTTAAGGAGGCGAACATGACTGGACATGACGACCGCTATATCGAGATTACGACACGTCTTCGCTCGGTGCGATCCTTCTGCGACTTCCTCTCGCAGGGCGGGATCGTCCGTGTCGCCTTGAAGGACGGCGCTCCCTATAAAGACGTCACGGCCGTACTCCTGGAACGGAATCGCAGGGAGGCGGAAGCGCTCGATCGTACACGCCGGCGGCTCTATCCGGATCTCTCGGATGAAGAGGTGATGCCGCCGCTCTACAGTCGTCACTGACCCGCCCGCCCGTCACGGGCGGCTACGAAGCAGAGCGGAGCCCCACTATGCAGCGTTCACGCGACGCGTCTCTGTTTCATCCAATTGGAATTGGTCGATCAGTTGCAGGAGCGTCTTCGTCTCGTCGGCAAGTTCCTTCGTCGCCGCGCTCGTTTCCTCAACCATGGCCGCGTTCTGCTGCGTCATCTGATCCATCCGGTTGACGGAGGAATTGACTTCGTGCAGCGCGTTGTATTGCTCCCGGCTCGACCGCGCAATGACGTCCATCTGCTCGGATGCGGTGACCACTTTCGCGGAAATGCTTTCGAGGACTTCGCTGGTTTCCCGCACGACCCGCGCCCCGTTGGTAATCTCCGTCCGCGAGCGCCCGATCAGCTGTTTGATCCTTTGCCCGGCCTCGGCGGAGCGCTGAGCGAGATCGCGAACCTCCTGAGCCACGACCGCAAAGCCTTTTCCAGCCTCGCCGGCGCGGGCTGCTTCGATGCCGGCATTGAGCGCGAGCAGGTTCGTCTGGAATGCGATGTCGTCGATGACGCCGATGATCTGCACGATCTCGTCCGAAGCGGCTTCGATCTTGCTCATCGCCTCGATGGCGCTGGCGACGACACCGGATGAGGAATCGGCCGTCTTCTTGGTGTCGGTGATGATCTCGCGGGCATCGTCGGCGCAGGCTGCCGACGAGCGAACCGTGGTGGTGATCTCCTCGATAGCCGCGGCGATTTCCTCAAGCGCGACGGCCTGCTGCTCGGTGCGCTTTGCGAGGTTGCTTGCCGACAGATCCATCTGGCCGGCATTGCCTTCGATCATGCGGGTGTTGGTGCGGATCTGATCGATCGTTTCCTGCAGGCGAAGCAGCGACGAATTGAAGTCGTTGCGAAGCTGCTCCAGCCGGCCGAAGAAGGGCGACGCGATCGTCTGTGAAATATCGCCTCGCGCCAGGCGCCCGAGCCCTTCGGCCAAGGCCGTCACTGCGAAGTCGATCTGCTGTTCGACGGCACGTTTTTCCTCGTCGTTGCGATGCCTTTCCTCCTCAGCCTTCGCCCGTTCGATCTCGCTACGCTCCTCGATCTCGACCTTGGCGATGGCATTGTTCTTGAAGACTTCGAGCGCGCGGGCCATATCGCCGATTTCATCGGCCCGGGTCTCGCCGACGATCGACGTTTCAAGCTTGCCATCCGCAAGCCGCCGCATGGCCGAGGTGATCTGGTTGATCGGGCCCTTGAGTGTGACCGTCAGCCCGACGCCGGCAAGGATTGCGATCACCGCGCCGAGGATCGTCGTTCCCAAAGACATGGCATTGGCGTCGGTACGTTCCTCGGCTGCGTTCTGCCGCTGCATTTCGGCGAACGCCGTCAGTTGCGACCACATCCGGTCGACATCGGCAGCGGCGGCGCGGAATTCTTCCTGGCGCTGCGCGCTGATGCGGACGAGATCGGTGGCGGCCTTCTGCATCTTATCAAGTGCCGGCAGAAGCTTCGGTTTGAGATTATCGAATTGGGCAACGCCGCCCGCATTCGAGATCAACATATCCAGCCCTTTTCTGACAGCGGTGATTTCCTGCGAAAGCCGCTGGAGATTGGCGTCCGTCGGGGCGAGCGTCAGTTTCGCCAGGACGATCTGGATCACATATGCCGAGGTCGTCAGCTTCTGACCGTCTCTCTGGCTGGTCTTGGCACGCTCGACCGTCTTGGCCGTTTCAGCCGCTTTATCCGTCACGGCCTTCAACCGCCGCGTGGCGACGACCTGCAATTCGGGCAGCCTGCCGACGATCTGGGCCGTCGCATCACGAAGGCCAGCGACGCGCGCCTCGGTCTGGCCGGAAGCCTCGACAAGCGGCTTCAGGGTCGCGATGGTATCGTCGATCGCTTTTTTAGCGTCCGGCGCATCGCCGCCGAGCGCCATTCCGACGATGCGCTGTTGCCGGGCGAGTTCGTCGAGATCCGCGCCACTGATCGGGCCGGCGGCTTGGGCCTTGTCGTTCAGCGATTGGGTGAAGGACGCGAAATCCGAAATGCGCCGCGCGTCGCCGAGCGTGTTGCGAGACTCGTCTTCCTGCAGGTCGGCCGCGCGTTGGAGAACCTTGGAGCCCTCGACGATATCCGTCTGGGACGACACGACGACGCTCTGCGCTTTCTGGAGATCGGCAAGGAGTGCCGTCCGGCTTTCTTGAAGCTGCCACAGCGAGTCCATGCGTGTCGAAATTCCATCGATCGAAGAGAGCGCCTGTTCCAACTCCTGCTGGCCGCTGCGATCCGCGGCGAGCCTGTCGAGGCCGGATTTCAGAAGAGCACGCTGATCGGCAAGCTTGGCGGTGACGGCGTCTCTGTTTTCCTGCGTGGCATTGGCGAGGAATTCGGCCATCGCGGCAGATAGATTGCGAAAGCCGCTCAAGGACTGCAGGACGGAGTTGGAAATATCCATCCGCCCCTGGAGCAGGCTCGATGCATAAAAGCCCATGGCGCCGACGGCCATGATGCTCAAGACGAATGGCGCGATGAACACCATCACCTGCGTCTGGATGCGCACACGTGACAACAGCCTAGCCAACATCAACCCCTCCTCTTCCTCCAAGAGAGCAGTCGATTTCGAGTGAAGGTCCCGATCCGCTCGAACGACTGAACATCCATCACCCGGACACATGATGCGCGGGCGGAACAGATATTCCATATAACATTATTCGTGAAATATTCGTTTCAATGTCGCTGCAAGCGCTGATGCGTGTCGTTTTTCAGTGGATAACAACGCCTAGGAGGTCGCGCGTGGCGCCAGCGTTCAGGCGAAGCAGATTTCTGCAAGAAGAGGGAGGTGATCCGAAGCGATCCTCGTCAGCCGGTTTTGCAGCACGGCCGCTTTCTTGACGACGAGATCGTCGCTGACGAAGACGTGGTCGATACGCATCAGCGGGTAGCGGGAGGGAAAGGTCGCTTTCGGCCGGTCCTTGCCTGCGAGCTGGGCGTCCTTCAGCGATCGCGCGGCAAGTCGGTACGTCGCCGACGACGGAATGGCGTTGAAGTCGCCGCAGAGAATAGTGGGAAGCGGTTCGTCCGCCGTGCCGCGCAGCCAGCCCGCGCTCAATAGCGTCGTCATCTGCCGCATGCGCTCGCGGCCGCGAAGCCCGAGATGAGTGTTGACAACCAGCAGTTTTCTGTCGCCGACCAGGATTTCGACGGAAAGGGCGCCGCGCTGTTCGCCGATGGATGGCAGCGGGCCGGCCTTGACCGCGCCTGTCGGCAGAGCGGTGATGATCGCATCGCCATATTGCTCTTCGGCAACCGACAGCGCCGGATGAAAATGGGCCTGCATTTCGAGCAGCGAGGCGATCATATGCGCCTGGTCGATGCCGCCGGTCCTGCGCCGGAGGACATCGACCTCCTGAAGCGCGACGATGTCGGCTTGCGCCTCGGCGATGACCGAAGCGATGCGCCCGGGATCGAGCTTACGGTCGCTGCCGATACAACTGTGCACGTTATAAGTCAGGAGTCTGATTGATTTTTCCGCCATGGGTCCGCTGAAACTCGTCCCTTGGGACATCGATCGTGTTCCGGGGGAACACAAAACTCGTTTGATCGTTCCAGATTATCGACCCACCACGCTCGCACTCCCGAGGACAATCGATGAGCTTGAAAAGCATGATCTGGAATGGACTGCTGGTTGCCGCCCTTTGTTTTGCAGTCTTTCTTCTCTATCGCATCTTCGAGCAGTACAGCCTCGACCAGATCGTCCAGTCGGTTCGCAGCATCCCGCTTTCAAGCTTCTGTACAGCGCTTCTCTTTGCTGCGGCATCCTATCTATGTCTTGGCTGTTTCGATCTGCTGGCGATCCGTTCGCTCGGCAAATCCTTGCCTTATCCTAAAATTGCATTGGCTTCGTTCATCAGCCTGTCGCTCGGCCACAATATCGGTTTTGCCGGGCTGAGCAGCGGTGCTTTCCGCTACCGCTTTTATTCGCGCTGGGGACTGACGACCGAGGACGTAGCGAAAATTATCCTGTTCTGCGGCGTCACGGTCGGGCTCGGGCTGATCACGCTCGGCGGCCTTGCTCTAATCGTCAATCCGGGTGATGCCGGGCGCCTGCTGCGGCTTGATACGGCCAATGTACGCATTTTCGGTGTGCTGGCGCTCATCGTGCCGGTCGTCTATGCGGCGCTGGCGTTTTTCATCCGCGGCAAGTTGCGCGCTTGGCGATGGTCGTTTCAGTTGCCGCGATTTTCGATTGCCGTCGCGCAGGTCGCGATCGGGACGATCAACTTCATCCTCGTTTCCGCCTGCCTGCACCAGATGCTCTCTGCCTTCGGCGACGTCGCTTTCTTCAGGTCGGTGACGGCGTATGTGCTGGCCAATTCGGCAATTCTCGCAACCCATGTTCCTGGTGGGCTCGGCGTGCTGGAGGCGACTGTCTCCTATGCCGTGCCGCAGGAAGCCTCGATCGGCGCGCTGATCGCGTTTCGCTGCGCCTATTTCTTCATTCCGTTGGCACTCGGCACGACGCTTCTCCTCATCAGTGAGATCGTCTTCCGAAGGTCACGCGGGACGGACGAGGAAGCGGACGAGCGCGCCGAGGCCCAATCGGCGTAGCGGCAGGAAAGGCCGGGCCGGGTCAAAGAACCCGGTCCCTCTGACCGGTGAGGTGCTGCCGGAAAGCTCGACGACGAATTCTCTCAGACCCCGGGCGCCGTCATTCAGCGCCTCAATCCCTTCGATCACCGAGCCGCTTTGCGCGTAGGCGGCTGCAACGGTCTCGGTGCCTGTTCCGAGATATTCCGCCAGCAGGCGGTTACGCAGCTCCGCCACCGCGCGGCGGTGCTCGTCTGTTTCAGATTCGAATAGGATATCGCATTCCGAATCAATCCCTTCGGAGCGATTGTTGAGATTGGAGGAGCCGATGCGTACCAGCTCATCGTCGGCGATCATCAGTTTGGAATGGATGAGCACCTCGACCTCGTCGACAGTCGCTGGTGCTGTCCGCCCGGGCACGATTGGCCCGGGCACTGTCGGCCCGGGCACAACGGGAAAATAGACCCGCAGCCGGTTCGCGCGATCGGCCCGTTTGAGAAGGCGGATGACGCGGTCGCGATTGCCGCCCATGATAATCTTTTCGATCAGCCCGTGGGAGCTGCGCGTGCAGATGATGACGACCTCGGGCCCGTCTTCCTCCTGCAGCCGTGCGGCTATGGCGTCGGCGACGCGGAAGGAGGCGAGATATTGCGCCTCGATATAAAGCAGGCGCCGTGCTCGCGAAATGATATCCAATGTCGAGGCGATACCGTCGCTGATGCCGGCGCACAAGGTCGTCGACGGCTCCGTCAGCGCGAAGCTCACCGGGATATCCCGCAGCGAAACAGCAAGATCGTCCGGCCAGGGAAAGGGCGCGCGCTCGGCAAGCGGCGGGTGCCTTTCGCCGGTAGCTGTTTCCCAGCGTCGCCTGGCGATATCGCCGATCAGCCGTGCGGCGTCGCCCGTGACCATCGCCTGAACGTCATGGAGCGGATCGTAGGACACGCCCTCGGGGTCCCGCCGGAGCCTGTCCCTGGCATGATGGCGCTTTGTGTCCCATCGCCGCGACGTCAGGTCGATGCCGCCGATGAAGCCGACGGCGTCGTCGATGCAGACGAGTTTCTGATGGTGAGAGCCGCGAACGGCACCCTGAAGATCGAAACGCAGGTCGATCCGGGCATTCTTCAGGGAAGTTCTTCTTGCGAAGCACCTGCAGGGATTTTTCCGAATAGACCGGCCCGAGCGCCCAGATGAGGATGCGTATCTCGAGTTCGGGATTGGCCGCCGCGAGCCCATGCAACAGGTCTGCCAAAGTCTCGTCGGATTGCTCCGGTTCCAACGGGATGTCGGGATTGAAATCCCAGCCGATGATCCAGATCGTGCGCCGTGCCTGCCGCAGCGCCCGCGAAACTTCGGCGAAATATCGGTTGCCGTTGATCAGGAAGGCCGCCTTCTCGGCGATGCCCTCCAGGCGCAAAGCGCTGTTATTCCGTTTTTCGCGGCCGTCCGGCCATTGCGATTTTGCCTGGGGCAGGCTCGGGTTATTGAAGACGGTCTCGATTGCGGTCATGATTGCCTCGGCTTCTAACTGCGAAAACAAACGCCTGGAATATTTTTGGGTTCCGTGCGGCGTCGGAGTGATGGAAAGCGTAAGGAAACGAGATGTCACAACGCGCAGGCAGCGCCGATCTTCCCCTTCACGGGGGACGTGTGCCGCATTGGCTCGGCGACCGGATGACGCGGCTCGGAGCCCTGATCGCCGAAGCGATCGTGCATCACTACGGCCGGGACGAATTCCTGCGCAGGCTCGCTCATCCCTTCTGGTTTCAGTCCTTCGGCGCGGTGATGGGCATGGATTGGCATTCCTCCGGCATCACCACAAGTGTTCTCGGTGCGTTGAAGCGCGGGCTGAAACCGCGCGCCGGCGAACTCGGCCTGCATGTCTGCGGCGGCCGCGGCGCGCAATCGCGCAAAACCCCGCACGAGCTCGTCTCGATCGGCGAACGCGTCGGCCTCGATGGCGAAGGCCTGGCGACAACGAGCCGTCTCATCGCCAAGGTCGACAGCGCTGCGCTTCAGGATGGGTTCGATCTTTATCTGCACGGTTTCATCGTCGCCGATGACGGCCATTGGGTGGTCGTGCAACAGGGCATGAACGGCGACAGGCGGCAGGCACGGCGCTATCACTGGCTGTCGGAGGGGCTGGAGAGTTTTGTCGACTCGCCGCATGCGGCAATCGAGGGCAGGAGCCAGGGCACGATCGTCAATCTGGCCGACCGGCGCGCCGAGCGGTCGCGGCGCGGCCAGCTCGATCTGCTGGCAACACTCGGTCCTGACCGGATCATCCGCGAGGCCGCCGCGCTGCTGCGTGTCAAGCAGCCGGCGCCCGAGCCAGCCGAGCAGCCGATGCTGCCGCACCTGATCATGCCGGCGCATCACGACGTGCGCGAGAGCGATGTCAATATGCGGCGTCTGCATGGAAATCTTGCTGCCGCAGCCGACCGCGGGCCGGCGGATTTCGAAGAGCTGCTGCTGGTTCCCGGTGTCGGCGCCCGCACGGTGGAGGCGCTGGCTATGGTGGCCGAGGTCGTCCACGGCGCACCCTGCCGTTTTTCCGATCCGGCACGCTTCTCCATCGCCCATGGCGGCAAGGACCGCCATCCCTTCCCGGTGCCGCTCAAGGTCTATGACGAGACGATCGGCGTAATGAAATCGGCAGTGCAGAAGGCCAGGCTCGGACGGGAGGAAGAGTTGCAGGCGCTCAAGCGCCTGGATAATCAATCCAGGCAGATGGAACGCTATGTGACAGGCCCTGACCTCAAGGAAATCATCGCCGGCGAATTCCGCCAGTCCGCCGATTTCGCCGGCCGGAGCGTCTTCGGCTGGGAAGAGCCGCCCGCAGAGTAGGGCACACCGTTATGCCGCTCTCTTAGCTCGCTAATCCGGGTAGGGTGACCTCGCCGTTTTCCTCACCATCCCAGTAGCGGATGGAGGACGCCGAAACTTTGATAAGAACGATCCCGGGAGTGTCCACACCTTCCGGAAACCACCGCTCGAGATCGGGCACCCAATGGTCTTCGAATGCCGCCTTGTCCCGCACCAGTGAGGCGACGCCCTCGACAGCTATGAAGATCCCCGGCTTGCCGAGGAGACTGGGCGGTGCCGTGAACGTCAGCGAGACCATGTCGATGCCTTCGATCTCCGTGATTTTCCTGCTGTCCTCATACGAAAAGAACCAAGAATCCCCGTCATATTCGACGTCGCCATTATTGCTCATCGGGCGGGCCGAGATGCGGCCCGACCCGGCGTTCGTCGACAGCATGCAGAAATCGATCTTCTTCAATTGCGAGGATAGGTCTTCGAGGGTCATGAACGCCATTGCGATCTCCCGGGTTTGAATGCTCGGGAGTAGCGTGCAGGCGTCCAAATTGTTCCGTGGAAATGCAGGAATTCCAGGGGTTACAGCGGCGTCCTGTGCGAAACTGAAAGATAAGCGGCGCTATAGCCTCAATGGCCGTCGGGCGGGACGGCTTCGACCGGAACCGTCTCTTTCAGGTTCTTCCGATGGAAGATGAAGAGCCCGGCAAAGACGATGATTGCGGCGCCGACGATGATCTGCATATCGGGAATATCGTTGAAGAAGATGTAGCCCAGCACGATCGCCCAGAGCAGCAGCGTATATTGCATCGGCGCCAGCAGCGATGCCGGTGCGAGCTTCAGCGAGCGGGTGATCAAGAGATGCGCGCAGGTGGCGACGACACCGAGCAGGAGCATGCCGGACCAATTGACGAGCGTTGCCGGCTGCCAATGGCCGATGCTCAGCGCAATGCCGGTGGCAAGGGCGGCGATCGTCTGCCACGTCACCAGGGTCGTGTCGCTGGTCGAACGCAGATAACGGCTCATCACCAGCGACAGCGCAAAGGCAAGGCTGCCGGCAAGGCCGAAGAGCGACGGAAGCGACAGCATCGCCGTCGACGGACGCAGCGCGATGACGACGCCCGCGAAGCCGACCAAAACGGCTAGCCAGCGACGCCAGCCGATCTTCTCCCCAAGAAAGAAATGCGAGAGCGCGGCTATGTAGATCGGCCCGGCCATATAGAAGGTCATGACGTCGGCGAGCGGCAGATAGGCGACGGCCGCGTAGAACAGGGCGACATCGGCGGTCGCCATGAAAACACGTATGAACTGGAGGCGCTTCTGCTCGACACGGAACAGGGCCATCGGCCCTTGCCGTGCGATCATCGGCCCAAGCACGATGAAAGAGCCGACCGAGCGGATCACCAGTACCTGACCGAGGGCGAAGTTCGTGAGCAGCCATTTGCCCATAGCATCGTTCAGCGCAAAGAGCAGATCGCCGAGCAGCATCAGCACGATACCCGTCATGATCAGGTTTCCGGCGTTGGCTGCAGCCGCCTTGGTCTTCATCTCTCGAATCCTCGTGAAAACGGCCGCGCATTGCGCAGCCGAGTGCGGCTTCGGCCTTAACACCGCCAATGTCAATGGTCAGTTTCGTCCGTGATTTTGTTTGCTCGCCGTCTTCTATCGTTCGGCACTTCATTGGCAGCTTTCAGCAAGGAATGCCTAAAAGTGCTGTCAATGGAGATTTGTCATAGCGAGGACACCGCAAAGGCCGCCTGAATCCGTTCCGCCTCAAGTCATCTTCCGTATTAAGCACTTTGCGTTGCCGGGAGGTGCCGTGGTAGGAGCTGGTTATGAACTCACTAAGCGATCTAGATTGCCAAACCTGCGGTGCGTGTTGCTCCTTTTCACCTGACTGGCCAAGATTTTCCACGGAAAGTGATGCTGCTCTCGATTTGCTGCCACCGCGCTTCGTCGCTGCAGATGAGACGGGAATGCGTTGTAACGGGTCGCGTTGCGCTGCATTGTCCGGTCGGGTCGGTGTTGAGACATCTTGCGTCGTCTACGATATTCGGCCTGTCGTTTGTCGCGAATGCGTTCCCGGAGATGCTGCTTGCCTGATGGCGCGTGACGCCTTCGGTTTAACGCTTCCCTCCGATATGTCAGCGCTTTAAGGGGAACTCAAATCCATAGCTCAGCGTGGAAGCCCAACGAACGGCGCATCTCGATCATCTAAACGCCTGGACAGTCCTTTATCGCAGCTTCTCGACTGCGATGGCGAGACAGGTCTTGAACGCGGTTAAATCCGTATAGAGCGCATCGCGAGCCGCGTCTCCGACGATGAGGACGCCGCCGCGCCGCTCGATCCCGGCGTGCAGCATGAGATTGTCGGCCAGGCCGAAATCCTCGACCGCGATCCCGTTCGGGTCTCGCAGCCGACCTTCACCATCATAGGCGACGGCGCCGCCATAAAGATCGCTCACCCGTCCGCTGTGATCGCGGGCCACATTCGTATAGGCGAAGACAGGCTTGCCGCTTGCGCACATAAAGCCGAGTTCGAAAGCCGTCCCGGTATCGGCGGCAATGCCGCGAAACGGTGTGAGATTGGCGATGATGGCATCGGCCTCCATCATCATCTTCTCATCCACTGCGTTTATCGCTGCCGCCCGCTCGCGCTTCGAGTTCGTTTGCGGGATTTCCAGATCACCAGGTGAGAGTGGGTGAAGTCCCGCCTCGCGGGCAAGCGCGGCCTTCCGGTCGAGCATTTCACGGGCGTTTGGAAGGAACACTTCAGGACCGGCGAGATAAATTTTTTTCGTCATAGATGAATTGCACCTTAAGGGGACGGGCTCGGAACACGTCCCTTGCTGTAGAGCGAATGAGGATCACAATCCAGTGGAGGAGAACCGCGCACGTGCAGCGCATAAGGATCTTTCGCCCGACCGTATGGGACCAAAGTCCCATGCTGGAACGAGCCCGCGCAGATGACGTTCAGCCATAGCCGAAGAGCTGAGGAGATGTCGATGCGCCGCGATTTTTGGGACCAGCCCGTTGAGGTCATCGTTGGGGATGGCGACCATCTTAAAAGTATCCGCAATAGCAGGGACGCGCTCGCATATCTGATGACCTGTTGGCCGCGTGAGAAAGCGGCATCCTTCGCCACCGCCAAGAAGATCTGCACGGACGCCGTCCACGGGCGAGCCGATGCAGCCGCGGCCGCATTGGCTTTCAAAGTAGCGGCCGAAGAAGCCGGCGTGCTCCGTTAGCCCACGCGTGCGGCAAACAACCGATCCAAAGACCTAGCGAGTGAAATATATTTCAGTGTGTGAATTATATTGACAGGCTGCTGTGTCTGGGATTACCTGCCCATACCGGATTTCGAGGAGGAACTCCGGTCTTCAATGGATCATCGGCAGCCGCTAAGGCGCCGCCGGATATTTGGGAGGGGCTTCGGCCTCGAGGAGGAAACTTGCGCAATTTTCTAAGCACGACCGCATTGGCGGTCCTTGCATCGACGCTTTTGGCCGGCGTGGCCAGCGCGGACACGGAAAATCCGTTCCGCTGCAAGCCGGGTGAAAAATACGTCATGAACGTCATGGTATCGGGCGTCGAATATTGGTTCCCGGTCTATGAAATGTTCAAGCAGGCCGGTCAGCAGCTCGGCTGCGAGACCGCCTATACCGGCACGCCGGAATATGACGTCAACAAGCAGATCGCCACTTTCGACCAGGCGCTGGCCCAGAACCCGGCCGGTATCCTCGTTCATCCGATGAACTCCGATCCGTTCATCGAGCCGATCAACCGGGCAATCGACCAGGGCACGGCGGTCGTGACCTTCGCAGCCGATGCACCGCTTTCCAAGCGCATCTCGTTCGTCACCTCGGACAATACCCGCGAAGGCACCTATGCGGCGGACGCGATTGCCGAAAAGATGGGTGGCAAGGGTGAATATGCCGTTCTCGAAAATCCGGGCCAGGACAACCACGACAAGCGTATCGCCGCCTTCATCGCCCGCATGGAGGAAAAATATCCTGACATGAAGCTCGTCGGCCGCGCTGCGTCCAACCAGGACCCGAACAAGGCCTATCAGGGCCTGATGAGCTTGGTGCAGGCCCATCCGAACATTGGGGCCGTCTTCATGCCGGAAGCGAATTCGGCCATCGGCGCTTCGCAGGCCAACAAGGAAAGCGGCGGCAAGATCCTCGTGATGTGCGCCGACGTCAATGCCAACATTCTCGATATGATCAAGGCAGGCGAAGTGTTCGGTTCGATCAATCCGAACCAGGGCATGCAGGGTTACATGGGCTTCATGCTTCTGTGGCTGGCCAAGCATCCGGAACTCATCGACCCGATGAACGACGCCAAGCGCGCCGGCTTCAACCCGATGAGCATTCCGTTCGTCGACAACGGCCTGTCGATCGTCACGGCTGATAATGCCGACGACTTCTACTGGGACAAGTATCTGAAGCGGCGGGGCACCAAAGGCATCGAGGAGTAAGCCTTTGTGCCGGCTGTCCGGAGGCAGGAAACTCCGGACAGCCACCGCGAGCGTGAGGAGGAGACGATGATGGCGTCGGTGCCGGTTCTGGAAATCCGCAATGTCAGCAAGCACTTCGGGGCGGTGAAGGCGTTGACGGATGTGAGCTTCAGCCTGGAGAAGGGCGAGGTTCATGCGCTTTGCGGCGAAAACGGCGCGGGCAAGTCGACGCTGATGAACATCATTGCCGGCGTGCAGCAGCCGACCGAAGGGGACGTTCTCGTCGATGGCGCGCCGGTAACGGTGACGTCGCCGGCCGTGGCGCAATCGCTCGGGCTTGGCCTCGTGCATCAGGAAATCGCGCTCTGCCCCGATGCGACGGTGGCCGAGAACATGTTCATGGCCGCGACCAACCGCCGCCGCTCCCCTTTCATGAATTATGGCCGGCTGGAGCGGGATGCGCAGGTCGTGATGAATCGTCTGGCGCCGATCGACGTGCGCCGCAAAGTCGGCGACCTGTCGATTTCCAGTCAGCAGCTTGTCGAGATCGCCAAGGCGCTGACGCTCGATTGCCGGGTGCTGATCTTCGACGAACCGACGGCTGCTTTGACGGAATCGGAGACGCAGGTCCTGTTCGGAATCATCCGCGACCTCAAGGCGCAGGGTATTTCGATCATCTATATCAGCCACCGCATGGCCGAAATCTTCAGCCTGTGCGACCGGGTCACCGTGTTTCGCGATGGCCGTTATGTCTCGACGGAGAAGGTGGCGGACTTGACGCCGGATGATGTGGTGCGCCGCATGGTCGGGCGCGAGATCACCCAGCTCTATCCGGAAAAGCAGGCGCTGGCGGAGCGGACCGATGAGATCATCTTGAGCGTCCGCGATCTCGGCGACGGCAGCCGCTTCACGGATGTGAGCTTCGACCTGCGCAAGGGTGAAATTCTCGGCGTCGGCGGGCTGATCGGCTCGGGGCGCACGGAGATAGCTGAAGGTATTTGCGGATTGCGGCCTGTAACCGGCGGCGAGGTGCAACTGCATGGACAGCGGCTGCGGGCGCGGTCCTATGCGCAGGCAGCGCAGGCGGGTGTCGTCTACCTGTCGGAAGACCGGAAAGGCTCCGGCATTTTCCTTGATCTTTCCATCGCCCAGAACATTGCCGTTCTCGATTTGAAATCGCTGACCGGACCGCTGGGACTGTTGGATTCCAAGGCCGAGGCGGATCGTGCCCACAACCTGGCCCGGCGGCTCGGCGTACGGATGGGTGGCATCGATATGCCGGTCTCGTCGCTGTCGGGCGGAAACCAGCAGAAGGTGGCGATTGCCAAGCAGTTGGCGGTCGATCCCAAGGTCATTCTGATGGATGAGCCGACCCGTGGCATCGATGTCGGCGCCAAATCGGAAATCCACCGGCTGCTGCGCGATCTCGCGCGCTCCGGCATCGGCATCGTCGTCATCTCGTCGGAACTGCCGGAGCTTCTCGGCCTGTGCGATCGGGTGCTGGTCATCCACGAGGGCACGGTCGCAGGCGAGGTCGAGGGCGAGGCGATGACGGAGGAAACGATCATGCGGCTCGCCTCCGGTATCGGCGGTCACAACAATTCAAAGGCATCAGAGCATGCCGCGTAGGGAAAAAGCAGGGGCAGGAGACAGGGTCATGGCGGACGCTACACTGGCAACGGCACATCAGGCACGCGCGCCCGGCTGGAAACGGCTGGGGACGATGCGCGAGGCGGGACTGATCGCGATCATCCTGGCGCTCTGCATCGTCATGAGTTTTGCCTCGCCGCATTTTCTGACGCTCGGCAACTTCCGGGCGATGCTGATGTCGTTCTCGGTGGAAGGGATCGTCGTTGTCGGCATGACCATTCTGTTGATTGTCGGCGGCATCGACCTGTCGGTCGGCTCGGTCGTCTGCTTCTCGATGGTGCTGTCGGGCTCGCTGTTCCTGATGGGGCTCGATCCATGGAGCGCATCCCTGATCGGGATCATCGCCAGCGGCCTGATCGGCTGTGTCATGGGCTTCTTCGTCACGGTCGTCGGGCTCAACCACTTCATCACCTCGCTTGCGGCCATGGTCATCGTGCGTGGTATCTGCCTGATCATCACCAAGGGCACGCCGCTGTCGCTGTTCACCTTGCCGCCCTCGTTCAAGGCGGTCGGGCAGGGCACATTCTATGGCGTCCCCTATGTGATCCTGATTTTTGTTGCGGTCGTCGTGCTGTTCGACTTCCTGCTGCGCCGGGCAACCGCCTTCCGCAAGGTGTTCTACACCGGCAGCAACGAGAAGGCGGCGCTCTATTCCGGCATCAAGACCAACCAGGTGAAGTTCTGGGTGACGGTGCTCTGCGCCACGCTGTCAGGCGTTGCCGGGGTGATCTACATGTCCCGCTTCGGTGCCGCGACCCCGACCTTTGGCGTCGGCATGGAGCTCAACATCATCGCCGCCGCGGTGATCGGCGGTGCGTCGCTGAATGGCGGTTCCGGCACGATCCTTGGGGCTATTCTCGGCATTGCCCTTCTGTCGGTCGTAACGAGCTCGTTGATCTTGCTTGACGTGTCCGTCTATTGGCAAGACATGATCAAAGGCTGCATTCTGCTTGCAGCCGTCTCGATCGACCATTTCCTGCACAAGCGGAAGGCTGCCTGATATGCCGATAGCCAAACTCAAACCCGCAAATGCGCCGCGCGAGGAAATCGTCATCGCCCGGCAGATGCACCAGGCCCTGGTCCTGCATTTCCTCGAGGGGCTGACACAGGCGCAGATTGCCGATCAGCTCGGCATCTCGCACGCCACCGTCAACCGCTTGATCAAGCGCGGCCGCCAGCTCGGCCTGGTCGAGATCAAGATCAAGTCGCCGGTCGAGCCGCTGGTCGATATGGAAGAACGGCTACGAGCGCTTGGCGGCATCGGCCGCGCCGTGGTGGTGCCGACCGTGTCGGACAATCCGCAGACGGCGCTCCAGGCCGTCGGCGAAGCGGCAGCGCGGTTGCTGCTGGAAGAGATCATCGACGGCGATACGATCTGCATCACCGGCGGCAAAGGGGTGAGCGCCGTCGTTGCCGGTCTGCAGCCGCCGCGTCGGTTCAATGTCGAGGTCATTCCAGCAACCGGCTGCGTGCAGGGTAAACACTATACCGACGTCAATCATGTCTCGACCTTGATGGCCGACCGGCTTGGGGGACGTTCCTACCAGATCCATGCGCCTCTCTTTGCCGATGATGCCGAGCAGCGGGCGATGCTGATCAACATGCGTTCCGTCGCAGACGTTTTCAAACGGGCCCGCGAGGCGAAGGTGGCGGTGGTCGGCATCGGCTCGATCCTGTCGGACGATTCGAGCTACTACGACCTGCATCCGTCCTCAAGCACCGACCGCGCCGCGATCGAGCGGTCCGGCGCCTCCTGCGAATTGCTGGCGCATCTGCTCGATGATCATGGCCAGGTCTGCGACTACAGCCTCAACCGTTCGCTGGTGTCGCTGACGCTGCCGGAATTCGCCTCGATCCCCACCAAGATCGGTGTGGCGAGCGGGCCGAACAAGGCGGGCCCGATCCTCAGCGTTCTCAGGGGCAATCATCTGGATACGCTGGTGACCGATGAGGCGACAGGTGCGCGGGTGCTGGCACTGGCGAATGGCGAAGGAAAATGGGCATGAGCGGACTGCAATTGACACGTGAGATCGGCAAATCCGGCGTTTCCGCCTCGGCGGTGGGACTGGGCACCTGGGCGATCGGCGGCTGGATGTGGGGCGGGACCGATGAGGCCGAATCCATCGCCGCAATCCAGGCATCGCTCGATGCCGGCGTCACCCTGATCGACACGGCGCCAGCCTATGGGCTTGGACGTTCCGAGGAGATCGTCGGCAAGGCACTGAACGGGCGCCGCGACAAGGCAGTCATCGCCACCAAATGCGGCCTCGTCTGGCATACGCAGAAGGGTCGTCATTTCTTCGTTCAAGACGGCAAGCCGGTGCACCGTTATCTCGGCCGCGACGCGATCCTGCATGAGGTCGAGGAAAGCCTGAGGCGGCTCGGAACCGACTATATCGATCTCTACATCACCCATTGGCAAGATCCGACGACTTCGGTCGAGGAAACGATGCGGGCGCTGGAAGACCTGCGCACATCGGGCAAGATCCGGGCGATCGGCGCAAGCAATGTCAGCCCCAACGACCTCAATGCCTATATTGCTGCTGGTGGTCTCGATGCGATCCAGGAGCGGTTCAGCATGATCGACCGGGAGATCGAGGCGGAGCTTCTGCCGCTGACCAAGGCCAACAGCATTGCGACGCTGAGCTACTCGTCGCTGGCGCTGGGGTTGCTGTCCGGCACCATCGGTCCGGACCGGGTGTTCTCAGGCGATGACCAGCGCAAGGACAATCCGCGCTTTTCAGTCGACAACCGCCAGAAGGCGACGGCGCTGGCCAACGCCATCCGGCCGGTCGCAGAAAAACACGGCGCGAGCATCGCCCAGATCGTGATTGCCTGGACGCTGGCGCAGCCGGGCATCACTTTTGCACTTTGCGGGGCGCGCAATCCGGCACAAGCGCTCGACAATGCGCGGGCCGGGACCATCCGGCTGGATGCGGCCGATCTTGCGGCCATCGATTCGGCCATAGCGGCGAAACTGACTGACATGGACAGGTAGCGGATCGCCATCATGAAACGGGAAGAGATATTGGACGGGCTCCGCCAGAGCCCGAAGGTGGACGTGTGCGTCATTGGCGGCGGCATCAACGGCATCAGTGTCTTTCGCGAGTTGTCGCTGCAGGGGCTGAACGTGCTGCTCGTCGAGAAACACGACTATTGCTCAGGGGCCAGTTCGGCGCTGTCGCGCATGGTCCATGGTGGGCTTCGCTATCTTGAAAATGGCGAATTCAAGCTGGTGCAGGAATCGCTGGTCGAGCGGGATCGGCTGCTGCGCAATGCGCCACACTACGTAGCGCCGCTGCCGACGACGGTGCCGGTGTTCGATATCTTTTCCGGCCTCGGCAATGGCATCGTCCGCTTCCTGGGCCTCAGCCGTCGCCCGAGCCGCCGTGGCGCCGTCGCCATCAAGGCGGGCCTGAGGATCTATGATTTCCTGACGCGCAAGCGGGCATTGATGCCGCGCCACCAGTTTCGCGGCCGGCGCACGACGCTTGCCAAATGGCCGGCGCTCAATCCCGACATCAAGAGTTCCGCCACCTATTTCGACGCCTGGGTCAGCCATCCGGAGCGGCTGGGTATCGAGCTTCTGCAGGATGGTCTTTCAGCAAAATACGGGGCGATGGCGCTGAATTACGCGGAACTGCATCGGACAGAGGATGGCCAATATCGTGTCGAAGACCAGATCGGCGGCGCGTCCGTTATCGTCGAGCCGACGCTGATCATCAACGCCACCGGCGGCTGGATCGACATCGCCAATCAGACCCTGTTTTCGCCGGAAGCGCGGCCGTCACCGCTGATGGGCGGCACCAAGGGCTCGCATCTCATCATCGACAATGCGGACCTGCGCGACGCGCTCGCGGATCACATGATCTACTACGAGAACGAGGACGGGCGGATCTGCATCCTGTTTCCTTATCTCGGCAAGGTTCTCGTCGGTTCCACCGATATCCGCGTCGATGATCCGGAAACGGTGCGCTGCGAGGCGGACGAGCGGGATTATATCCTGCAATCGCTTGCCTTCGTGCTGCCAGGCATTCCCATCCGGCCCGAACAAATCGTTTTCCAGTTTTCCGGCGTGCGGCCGCTGCCGGCCAGCACCGACAGTTTTACCGGCCGCATCCCGCGCGATCATTTCTGCACCGTGCTGGAGCCTTCCAAGGGTGGTCCGCCGGTATTCTGCATGATCGGCGGCAAGTGGACGACATTCCGGTCCTTCGGGGAACTGGCGGCCGACATGGCTTTGGCAAGGCTCGGCAGGCGCCGCCGCGTTGCGACAACCGATCGGCCGATCGGCGGCGGGCGGGCATTTCCCGCCAGCGCGGCCGCCTGGCTGACGCAGATGGCGGCCAGCAAGGGCCTTTCCGGCCGGCGCATGGCTGAGCTGTTTGCCCGATATGGCACGGATGCCGAGGCGGTTGGCGACTTCATCGCGGCCGGCCCCGATGCAGTGCTGCCGCACGCCGCCTACTCGATGCGCGAAGTGCAGTTCCTGATCCGCGAGGAAGCGGTGGAACATCTCGACGACCTGCTTTTGCGGCGCACGACGCTGGCCGTTTCAGGCGAGCTTACGCTCGACATGATGGATGCCGCACTCGACCTGTTGGCGCAGGAAAAGCGCTGGACGCTCGCGCATCGCGCCCGTGAGCGCGACCGTTTTCTCACCCTTCTCAACCAACGCCACGGCGTCGACGAAGACATGCTTTCCGCAAGGAACGAACCAAGGAGCACAGAATGCGACACAACAGCAAAGTCCGGATGAACCGGCTGTTCGGCGGCGGCCGCTGCCTCGATGTGGCGATCGATCACGGCGTCTGCAACGAACCATCCTTCCTCAACGGGCTGGAGGACATTCAGACCGTCGTCAAGGCGCTGGTTTCTGCAGGGCCGGACGCGATCCAGATGAATTACGGCCAGGCCGACCTGCTGCAGCATGTGCCCGGCAAGGACAAGCCGACGCTGGTCATGCGCATCGACATGGGCAATCCCTATAACCGGATCCGCCACCGCGACATGTGGGCGGTGCTGCAGAACGAGGCCGAACCATTGATCGGCGCGATCGAGATGGATGCAGCCTGCGTCGTCGTCAACCTGTTCATGCTGCCGGACGAGCCGGACCTTTTCCGCCAGTGCGTTGAGAATATTTCCCGCGTCCGGGCCGATTGCGACAAGTATGGCATGCCGCTGATGATCGAGCCGTTGGTGATGCAGCCGGTGACGGAAAAGGGCGGCTACATGGTCGACGGCGATGCCGACAAGATCGTGACGTTGACGCGGCTCGCCCGTGAGATGGGTGCGGATATCGTCAAAGCGGACCCAACCACCAATGCCGAGGATTTCCACAGAGTGGTGGAAGCAGCCCGTTGCCCGGTTCTGGTGCGCGGCGGCGGCAAGGAGGATCTTCGTGCCGTCTTCGACAAATCCGCGGCCTTGATGCGGCAGGGTGCAATGGGCATGGTCTATGGCCGCAACATCTATCAGCACGCCAATCCGAGTGCCGTGGTGCGCGGGCTGATGGCGATCGTGCACGAGGACGCGAGCGGCGACCAGGCCTTTGCGCTCTATCAGCAGGGCTGAGCAGCGATTTCGAATCTCGGGAGGGTTCTGCATGGGAGAGTATCTTTTGGGGCTCGACGCCGGAAACACCGTTATCAAGGCGGTGATTTTTGACCGCCACGGCAACGAGATCGCGGCTGCGTCCGAAGAAGGACACAGCCGCATGCCGAGCCCGGGGCATGTCGAGCGAGGGTTGGACGAACTCTGGACAAATGCACGGCAGGTCATCCGCGCCTGCATCGAAAAGGCAGAGATCCAGCCGGAGGAAATCGCCGCGATCGGTTGCGCCGGGCATGGCAACGGTCTTTATGCGCTTGATCGCGACGGCGCTCCGCTCATCGGCATCCAGTCGCTCGACACGCGGGCGGCCGGGTTGGTCGATGAATGGCGAGAAGCCGGTGTTGGTGACCGGACCTATCCGATTGCCCGCCAGCGTCCGTGGCCATCCCAGACGCCGACATTGCTTGCCTGGCTGAAGCGTCACCGGCCGGATCTGTTCAACCGCATCGGTACGGTGTTCTTCTCCAAGGATTTCGTCGTCAACCGCCTGACCGGCCAGCGTGTCAGCGAAGTGTCCGACATGTCGGGGGCCGGTCTGCTGGATCTTGCCGCGCGCCGCTACGACAAGGCGCTGATGGAGGCCTATGGACTGGACGATTGCATGGACCTCCTGCCGCCGCTCATCGAAAGCGCCGACATTGCCGGTACGGTAACGGAAGAGGTGGCGGGGCAAACCGGGCTCGCCGCTGGTACACCGGTGGCCGGCGGACTGTTCGACGTCGTCGCCTCGGCGCTCGGCTCGGGCGTTGCACGCACCGGCAGCGCCTCGATCATTGCCGGCACCTGGAGCATCAACCAAGTCATCATCGACAGCCCCGACCTCGGCGGGCCAGTCTTCATGTCCTCGACCTTCGATCGCAGCCGCTACATGGCGATGGAGAACAGCGCCACCTCGGCTGCCAATCTCGAATGGCTGGTGCGGGAGTTCTTCGAAGGCGAGCATGCTGAAGGCGTTTCGCCCTTTGATGCCTGCTGCGCGCTGGCCGGGGCGATCGAGCCCACGACAGACGATCCGATCTACCATCCATATCTCTATGGCGCCCAGCAGGACGGCCACGCGCGCGCCGGCTTCTACGGTCTTGCCGGTTGGCACACCAAGGGACATCTCGTTCGCGCGCTTCTCGAAGGTGTCGCCTTCGGTCATCGCCAGCACATCGAGACGATCCGAAAGGCGGGCGCGGTCTTCAACGAAGCCGTGCTGTCCGGCGGCGGCTCGCGCAGCCTGATCTGGCCGCGGATCTTCGCCGATGTGCTCGGCGTTCCGGTCAGCGTTGCCCGCTCGCGTGAAACCGGTGCGCTGGGAGCGGCGATTGCGGCCGGAACCGGCGTCGGTGTCTTCGCGGACTTCGGCGCTGGTGCTGCGGCCATGGTTCGGGCAGAGCGGAATTATCGTCCGGATGTCTCGCTCGAGGCGCACTATGCGCGGCGTTACGCTCTCTATCAGGATATCGCCGAAGCGATGGCACCGCTCTGGCGGCGTCTGACAGCGGTCCCGCCGGCGGCAGCGGGGGCGGCGGCATGAACATGCGTATGAATGATGCAGCCATTGATGCGGGAAGCTACGACTTCATCATCGTCGGCGCCGGATCGGCGGGATGCGTTCTGGCCAACCGGCTGTCGATCGATCCGAAAAACCGCGTCCTGCTGCTCGAAGCCGGCGGCAGCGACCGGTATCATTGGGTGCATGTGCCGATCGGCTATCTCTACTGCATGGGCAATCCACGCACCGATTGGATGATGAGGACGGCGGCGGAGGCAGGACTGAACGGCCGATCACTGCCTTATCCGCGAGGAAAAGTGCTGGGAGGCTGCTCGTCGATCAACGGCATGATCTACATGCGTGGCCAGGCGGCCGATTACGACGGCTGGCGGCAGGCGGGTAATTCCGGCTGGGGCTGGGACGACGTGCTGCCCTATTTCCTCAAATCCGAGGACAACTATCGTGGCCAGTCGCGGATGCACGGGGCAGGCGGCGAATGGCGGGTGGAAAAGCAGCGGCTTTCCTGGCCGATCCTCGATGCCTTTCGCGATGCAGCTGAAGAACTCGGTATCCCGAAGACCGACGATTTCAACGATGGCGACAATGAAGGCTCAGGCTATTTCGAGGTCAACCAGCGCGGGGGCCTGCGCTGGAACACGACGAAGGCCTTTCTGCGCCCGGCGATGAAGCGGCTCAATCTGCGTGTGCTGACCGGCGCCGAAACCGAGCGGCTGGAATTCGACGGCAGAATGGTGACCGGCGTGCGGTTCCGGCTAAACGGGCAGAATCATCTGGCTCGCGCCGGTCGCGAGGTCATCCTGTCTGCCGGTGCGATCAATTCGCCGAAAATCCTGGAGCTTTCCGGGGTCGGTCGCCCGGATGTGTTGTCCGCCGCCGGGCTTGATGTCACCCATGAACTTCCGGGTGTCGGCGAAAACCTGCAGGACCATCTGCAAATCCGTACGGTCTTCCGCATCGAGGGCGCAAAGACGCTGAACCAGCTCTATCACAACCTGTTGACCCGGGCGGGCATGGGGCTTGAATATATGCTGCGCCGCTCCGGGCCGCTGTCTATGGCGCCGAGCCAGCTTGGCATCTTTGCCAAGAGCGATCCGGCCGTTGCGACCGCCGACCTCGAATATCACGTGCAGCCCCTGAGCACCGACCGACTGGGCGAGCCGCTGCACAAATATCCCGCCGTCACCGTCTCCGTCTGCAATCTGCGGCCGGAAAGCCGAGGCACCGTGCATGTCGGCGGCCCGGATTTTACCGTGGCGCCGGACATCCGCCCGAATTATCTTTCGACCGTTGGCGACCGGATCGTGGCAACGAAATCGATTCGGCATGCGCGCCGGCTGATGGAGGCCGGCGCCATCGCTAGGTACCGGCCGCAGGAGATGCTGCCGGGCAGGCAATACCAGAGTGACGAGGATCTGATTCGCCGCGCCGGCGATATCGCCACAACGATCTTCCATCCGGTCGGCACCTGTAAAATGGGCAGCGACACGATGGCGGTGGTTGATTCGCAATTGCGGGTGCATGGGCTGGCGAAGCTGCGGGTCGTCGATGCCTCGATCATGCCGACCATCATCTCGGGCAACACCAATTCGCCGGTGATCATGATTGCTGAGAAGGCGGCCGAAAGCATTTTATCGGAGGCGTAGATAGCGCCTCGCGTCGGCCTGACGTGGATGCGTGAAGCATTCCTGCCGTCCCGGTACCCCAAAACGACACGCACAGACCTCGATTACCGTCGTCGCGGCCTATGGCGTTGCGACGAGCCCAACCCGCTCAACGCGGGTTGGGTAATCTTCGACTTTGAATCAGAGGGTTGAGACGTTCTCAGCCTTCGATTTTCCGGTCTTGCGATCCTGTCCGACGTCGAAGCTGACCTTGTCGCCTTCGCGTAGCGACCCGCCGCGCTGCAGAGCAGACACGTGCACGAACACGTCCTGTCCGCCATCCTCGGGGGTGATAAAGCCGAAGCCCTTGTCGTCATTGAAGAATTTAACCGTACCTGTCGGCATGAGATAACTATTCCTTGTGTCATTCGTCGATTTGCGAAAGCGAAACTATACCGCCGCCGCTCCTCTATCAACCTTCATACCGGTGACGCAACTTTAAAGGCGAAGAGGCAACAGTTTTGGCGAGGTCAATCCGGCTCTCGGCAAACCGATCGCCTGACGATCGCTCGGTTTTCATCGTCTCGATGCTGCGTCCGGAGGCATCAGTGAAATATGTATCTCGTGTCGCTCGCGTTATCGACAGGACCAACGCGGGATTGCGGCCTGCGCGTGTAGAAAAGCATTGCCGATCGCCCGCAACAGGTTGTAGATCGGTATCACACAATGGGATTGTGCAAGCCGGTCTGGATGACGCCAACTCCGCTCGTTGGTCATCGGCCGCTTTGAAGCTTTACCGGCGCGCTGCGCTGTCACATGAGGGGTCCGACGCCGTTGTCTTCGCTTGTTCTCCCCAGCCGCCCGCTCTCACTGGCGCGCAACGTCATCTCCACGCCGAACGCTTACTTCTGGTCAACGCCCATTATCCTGGCATTGGCCGTCTTTCTCTTCGTCTCGGAAGCACCCGGTGTGATCCGCGATTTCCAGATCAGCCAGAATCCCTTGGTGCTTGAGAACGGTGACGTGCAAAACGGGAAATGCACGACACGCAAGGCAGTCTTCACCGACTGCGAGGCACACCTTGTCTACAGCTACGGCGGACGAAACTACGACACCGAGGTCGAGGTCATGTTCGTCGATTTCCATACCGGCGATTATGAAACCGATCTTGTGATTTCCGTCGACCATCCGGAACTCGCGACAATGAGCCTGGGTCTGGACATGCTCTGGAACAGGATCATCACGCTCACGCTGTTCGTGGTCCTGCTTGGCGGCATGAGCCTGGGCATGATTTTTCTTGGTATCCGCATTTGGCGGGTCAAGGGTCAATTGCGCCGGCCTGCCAGGCTGATCCCCGTCCCCGTCGAGATCAGTGCATTTGACCGCAAGCGCGGGGTCCTTTCCATCACCTACAATGACAAGATCGCCGCTGACAAAACGGGACGATCGGCTTACACGCGGATGAAGAGCGGACAGGAGCCGCTGATCGTCGGTGAAGCCAATGGCAAGGCGATCGGAATGGCCGTCAGGCACGGCAATACGGCCCTGCCGGTGCTTCTGGACAATCGTCTGCAGCGGGTCGAGCTCACGGATGCCGAGCGCGCCGCGGCTCTCGCACCTCTGGGGCATCAGCAAGACGGCGATCAGGCTGCGCCGGTGTTGATCGAAGAACCCAAAAAGACGGTGTCGATCTTGAGGCGGCTGCAGCTTTTCTTCGGCACTTTGCTTCTGATCGTCGTCGGTGTGGTCGGCTTCTGGCTTTGGTACGTCACGAGCTCGCCGACGCAATTCCAATCGCCTGGCATGGACATCAACAACCTCATGCCGGCGCCGTTGAACGAGTGGGGATGCGAGCAGCTGAAGAAGCGGTTTGGCCAAGATCGTGCGCCGTTTGGTTGCACCGCCGCTGATTACACGAGCTGGAAATAGCCGCGCCCTATTGTTTGATCGGAACGCCTGGAGGCCGACCCGGCCTAAAATCATCCTGTTCTACATTAAGGACTTAGAGCATGATGTCGTCCGAAAACCGCTCACACTTTTCGGCATCATGCTTGACAGTCGGTCGACGACCTCCTCGACCAGCCGGCTCTTGCCGCCGCCTGCTTCCGCTCCGAGGAGAATGGAGCGTTGCCGACCGCCGGAGACGTCCCGGAACGCGGATTCCATCGCATCGAGTTCTGCTGCACGGCCTGAGAACAAGGACTTTTGAGGGATGTCGACACAAAGTCCTCCGATAGGTGAAGTTTAAGATTAGCAGAGATGGAGACGTAGTCATCCCATGTGTGTTTTGAACCCGCCCTAGGCAAAATGCCTGATGCGGCACACCTGCCTTAGCCCCATCATGGGTTATGGCTGCTGATATCAGGACCCAAGCCTTCGCCGCTTCACCCGATACACGTATAGGACGCTCCAAGTGACTGAACGCAATATCAAGTTTGATGACGTCGAGATCGCCACACAGGCCTTTGGCGACCCGGCGCATGAGCCGATCCTGTTGATTATGGGCGCGATGGCGTCGATGCTGTGGTGGCCGGACGGGTTCTGCCAGAAGCTCGCCGCTCTAAAATATTATGTCATTCGCTATGACAATCGAGACACTGGCCGTTCGGCGATCTACGAGCCGGGGGAACCGCCTTACACCATGGACGACATGGCTGCGGACGCCGTCAGGGTACTGGATGGCTACGGCATTGACCGCGTCAATCTGATCGGCATGTCACTGGGCGGCACGATTGCCCAGATCGCAGCGCTCTCCTATCCCGAACGCGTCAAGACGCTGACGCTGATGTCCACCACGCCAATAGGCATTGATACTAGCGGGCTGCCGCATACCACTGACGCCTACATGGCGCACGCCGCGACGGGTGACGCCATCGACTGGACAGACAATGCCCAGGTGATCGAATTTCTTGTCAGAGACACCCGGATGATCGCCGGGGTGGCGCACACCTATGACGAAGGGCGGGCGCGCGCCTTTGTCGAACGGGATGTCAGGCGGGCGAAGAACTTCGTCAGTGCCACAAATCATTTCATGTTGAGGGGCGGGCAGGCCTTGAAAGGAAAATTGGCGGAACTGGCCGCGTCCCTCCTCGTCATACACGGAACGGCCGACCCGATTTATCTGGTTGAGCACGGCGAACTGCTGGCAAGAACCGTCCGGGGCGCGAAGCTTGTCCGCCTCGAAGGTGGCGGCCACGAAATTCATCCCAACGATTGGGAAGAGATCATTTTCGCCATCGACGCCCACTTGCGGTGACCCGCGAAGCGGCAGGGCGTACCGATCGACGGCTACACCCTCCCGTACATCCGGCTCGCCCGCAGCAAGCGTTGCGAATAGGGATGTTCGACGGCGCCTCGGCGCAGGGCCTCGATATCGACCTGTTCGACGATCTCGCCGGCTTCCATGATGGCGACGCGGCTGCACATATGGGAGACGACGGCGAGATCGTGGCTGACAAGGAGGTAGGTGAGGCCGCGCTCGGCGCGCAGATCCTGCAGCAGATTGAGGATCTCGGCCTGGACAGAGACATCGAGCGCCGATGTCGGTTCGTCGAGAAGCAGGACGTCAGGGTTCAGCATCAGGGCGCGGGCGATCGCCACACGCTGGCGCTGCCCGCCGGAAAGCTGATGCGGAAATCGGTAGCTCAGCGCCGGATCGAGGCCGACCGATCTGAGTACCGCGTTGACGTCGACGGAATTCGTCTCCAGCCCCTGGTTGCGCAGCGGTTCTTTCAGTTGCGAGCGGATGGTCTTGCGGGGATGGAGCGATCCGTAGGGGTCCTGAAACACCATCTGCACCCGGCGATAGAACGGCCGGCTGCGCTGCCGGTCCAGCGTCTCGCCCTGGAGTTCGATGTTGCCATCATAATTGGCGTTGAGGCCGGAGAGGGCCCGGAGAACTGTGGACTTGCCGCAGCCGGACTCGCCGACCAGGCCGAACGCCGTCCCCTCTCGACCGTGAGGTTCACATCTCTGACAACGGGCCGCTGGCCGTGTCCGAAACGGATAGTAAGGTTGTCGATCCGGATCATGGCCGCACCTCCATTGCGAGGTCGTCAAGCCAGGTCGGGTCGCGTTTCAGGATGGGCAGCCGGGCAGGAGGATTCTCGATCGTCGGCAAAGATGCCAGCAGCCCCTGCGTATAAGGGTGTTTCGCCTTGTCGAGATCGCGCGCCTCCAGCACCTCCACGACACGGCCGGCATACATGATGAGGACGCGGTCGCAGAAATTGCGGATCAGATTGAGGTCGTGGCTGATGAAGATCAGGCCGAGATTGCGGCGTGAGACGAGTTCGTCGAGCAGCGCCAGGATTTCGAGCCTGACCGTGACGTCGAGCGCCGAGGTCGGCTCGTCGGCGATCAGCACTTCGGGTTCGGCGATCAGCATCATGGCGATCATCACGCGCTGGCCCATCCCGCCCGATATTTCGTGCGGATAAAGACGGGCGACGCGCTCGGGATCGCGGATTTGGACGGCTTCGAGCATGTCGAGCGCCTGTTGATAGGTCTGCTTCGCGCCCGCCTTCGGATGATGGAAACGGTAGGTCTCGGCGATCTGTTCGCCGATGCGCATGACCGGATTGAGCGAATATTTCGGGTCCTGCAGGATCAGCCCGATCCGCCGCCCCCGGATCGTCATCATCTTTCGTTCGTCGGCCTTGAGGAGGTCGACGTCGCGAAAGGCCATCCGCTCGGCGCGGACGATCGCGGTCGGCGGCAGCAGCTTCATGATCGCCCGGCCGACGGTGGATTTGCCCGATCCGGATTCGCCGACGATGCCGAGTTTTTCCTGCCCGAGCGCAAAGCTCACGCCGCGCACCGCGCGCATGTGGCCGCCGCCATAGGCGATTTCGAGGTTTTGAATGTCGATGAGCGGCTCTGTCATTCCGAACCTCTCGGGTCGAGCACGTCGCGCAGCGCATCGCCGACGAGATTGAAGGCGAGGCTGACGAGTGCGATGGCGATGCCGGGCGCGGCGATCACCCAAGGGCTATCGAGCATGAACTCACGACCGCTGGCGGCCATCGAGCCCCATTCCGGCCAGGGCGGTTGCGCGCCGAGGCCGAGGAAGCCAAGACCGGCGGCAGTGATGATGATGCCGGCCATATTGAGGGTGACGCGGACGATCACCGAGGGAATGCACATCGGCAGGATGTGGCGGGTGATGATCGCAAGCGATGTCGCGCCCTGCAGGCGCACGGCGGCGATATAATCCGCTTTGCGCAGGCTGAGCGTTTCGGCGCGCGCCAGCCGCGCGATCGGCGGCCAGGCCGTCAGCGAAATGGCGATGATCGCATTGGTGATCCCGGGGCCGAGGGCGGCGGCAAAACCGAGCGCCAGCACCAGTCCGGGGAAGGAGAGGAAGATATCGGTGATGCGCATCAGGATCTCATCGACAATGCCGCCGAAATAGCCGGAGACCGTGCCGATCAGCAGGCCGAGCGGTGCGACGATGATCGTCACCAGCATGATGATGTAAAGCGTGGTGCGGGCGCCGTAGATCACCCGCGCAAAGACGTCGCGGCCGAAATTGTCGGTGCCGAGAAGATGGGCGGCCGAGGGCGGCGCGAGTCGCCCGGCCATATCCTGCACGATCGGATCGTAGCTGGTGAGCAAGGGGGCGGCCGTCGCCACGACGATCAGCAGCACGATGATGAAGAGGCCGGCCAGCCCAAGCGGGTGCAGGCTGAATTTCAGCCAGCCCTGATGGATTTGCTGCGCCGACGACTGGAACCAGCCCTGAGGCTCATCTGCCCGCAACCAACTGCGAAAGCCGAGGGTGTGGGCGTCTGCGTCTTCTGAGGAGATCGTCATGGCGTCACCGTGTTCTCGGATCAAGGATGCGGTAGAGCACATCCGACAGGATGTTGATCGTCAGGAAGACGGCGCCGATCGTCAGAACCGAACCCATGACGACGTTCATATCGTTCATCTGTAGCCCGCGGGTGAGATACTGGCCGAGCCCCGGCCAGCCGAAAACCGTCTCGATCAGCACCGCGCCTTCGAGCAGCCCGCCGAAGGTCAGTGCCAGGATCGTCAGCAGCTGCACGCGGATGTTCCGGAAGGCGTGCCGCCAGACGACCTTGCGGGTGCCGAGCCCCTTGGCCCGGGCAGTGATGATGTATTCCTGGCTCAACTGCTCCAGCATGAAGCTTCGCGACATGCGGCTGATATAGGCGACGGAGTAATAACCGAGGATCGCCGCCGGCAGGATGATGTGGCCAAGCGCGTTGTAAAACACGTCCCATTGCTGCTGTATCGCCGCGTCTATCAGCAGAAAGCCCGTCATGGGGGTGACGAGGCCCTCATAGAAGACGTCGATGCGGCCCGATGCGCCGACCAGCTTGAGCTTGGCGTAGAAAAGGAAGAGCGCCATCAGCCCGGTCCAGAAGATCGGGATGGAGTGGCCGGCAAGCGCAACGATCCGGGCGATGTGATCGATGATGGTTCCGCGCCTGACGGCAGCCGTGACGCCCAAGGGAATGCCGATAATGGCGCCGATGATCATGGCGATGATTGCAAGCTCGATGGTGGCGGGAAAGATCGTCATCAGATCGGTGAGGATCGGCTGGCCCGTCGTCGCCGACGTGCCGAGATTGCCTGTGGCGATCTTTCCGACATAGGAGAGGAACTGCATCCAGATCGGCTGTCCGAGCCCCAGCTCGTTATAAACCCGATCATAGACCTCCTTGCTGACCTCCGGCCCGGTGATAGCAAACACCGGGTCGGCAGGCAGCAGGCGCCCCATCGAAAAGGTCAGGAAAAGCAGACCGAGCAGCGTGGTCACAACAGCCACCACGCGTCCCGCCAGGCGCCGCAGCAAGCTCATCAACGGGTGCGGGGCCGCATCGGCGAACCCGCCCGCTTGAGAGCGACGGCTTTCCTGCTTCGATGTCAGATCGGCGCTCGCCACGCGCTCTACTCCTTGGTCACGTCATGCCAGCGCGTCGACCACGTCGTGTGCCCGTGATAATTCTTGACGTTGGCGCGCATGACGTAAGGGTCGGTTCGCTGGAAGAAGATGACGAGCGGGGCGGCCATGCCGGCATAGATGCCGTCCATCTTCTTGAACATATCCGTGCGCTTGGCCGTATCGCGCTCTTTCATCGACTGATCGATGAGGGTGTTGAGATCGTCCACCTTCATACCTGTGCGCCAGAGATAATAGCTGCCGAGGCGCGCTTCGTCGCTATTGTCAGGGTTGAAGGCATATTGTGTGGCGACGGCGAAGGGATCCGGCAGGCGGGCGCCGGAATTGCCGAGCAGCACTTCGAATTTGCGTTCGCGGAAGGCGGGCGTGAACTCGCCGGGCACCAGATCGAGATCGAGGCCGGCAGCCCGCGCGCTCGCCTGCAGCGCTTCGGCGAAGGGCAAGGTCGCTGCCCCCGACGGATTGAGCACTTTCTTCAAGCCGTTCGGATATCCGGCCTCCGCCAGCAGCTGCTTGGCTTTAGCGGGATCGTAATCATAGCGGGCGGCAGCCTCATCGGGCGCGCCGATCATGCCGCGCGGGATCATCGACTGCCAGGGAAAGCCCGTATAGCGCATGATGTTGCCGGAGATCGCCTTCCAGTCGAAGGCGTGCTGGAAGGCCTCGCGAACCTTCGGCTTCTGCAGATCCGGGTCTTTCTGATTGAGGGCGATATGATAGAAGCCAAGACCCGGGACATTGTCGATGACCATATCCTTGTTGGTGGACAGCGCATCGAGATCGCCGCTTGCCACATACTGGCCGACATCGACGTCGCCGGCTTCGAGGCTGCAGCCTGAGGTTGCCGGATTCCGGGATGTGGCGGGCGACGACGCGGGCCATGGCGGGCTTGCCGCCCCAGTATTTCGGCTGCGCGTTGAAGATCGCCACGTCGTTCGGCCGCCATTGCGCCAGGCTGAACGGACCGCTGCCGGCGGAATTGGCCGAAAGCCAGGCGCCGCCGAAATCGCCATTCGCCTCATGCGACAGCACCGTCTTCTTGTCGACGATGCCGATCGACGAGCCGGCCAGCGAATAGAGCACCAGATCGGTATTCACCGACTGCGGCAGTTCGATCTCGAGCGTATGCTCGTCCTTTGCCCGAACGAGTTTTTCGACGTTATCGGGCTTGAAGCCCCAGAGCGCCACGTCAGTCGAGCCGACCTGGCCCATCTTGATGACGCGCTGGATCGACCAGGCCGCATCCTCGGCGGTCACCTTGTTGCCGCTCTGGAAGACGGCGTCGTCGCGCAGGGTGAGCGTGATGATCTTGCCGTCGTCTGAGACGCTCCATTGCGTCGCAAGCATCGGCTTCAGCGTCTTGAGATCGTCCGGCGACAGCTGCACCAGATTGTCGTAGAGGTTCGAGATCAGCTCGGAAACGGTACGGGCATTGTTCTGGGCCGGATCGAGCGTGCGGATGCCGGTGAGATTGGTGCCTATGACCAGCATATTGGGCGGCGAGGCAGCCCAGGCAGGCTGCGTCGTTATCAGGGCGCCGGTAATTGCGATCGTTGTCAGTAGCTGTTTCAGCATCTCTAGACCTCCCAATCCTGTTGTTTGCAGAAATAATGTCGAACTCAGCCGGCCGCCTTGGCAGGCTGCTGCCGGTCCGGATCAGTTTGAATGCTGCCCGCGGCCTCCCAGCCTCGTAGCAGCCGATGAAGTTCCTCGCGATCATGCTGGTCGAGCAGCGGCAACCCCGGCACGCGCACGGGGCCGACATCGAGGCCGGAATAGGTGACCGCCTCTTTCACGACGGTCACATTGGCGCCGTTGCGGAATTTGGTTCGCATCCGCTCGAACGGCTCGAGCTTGTTGACGATCGCCCGTGCCGCGGCAAAGTCGCCTTTTTCGAGCGCGGCGTGGACGGCAAGCGAAAGCTGCGGCGCAACGTTGACGAGGCCCGACGTGAAGCCGCGCGCGCCGGCGGCGGTGAATGTCGGCGCCCAGCTCTCCGCCAGGCCGCAGACGAACAGGGCACCATCGGGATCGGCCGCCGGAATCGCGCGCGACAAGAGCATCAGATCGGTCGTGGCAAACTTGATGCCGGCGATATTGCCGTGGTTGGCGAGGCGGACGATATCGTCGACACCAAAACCCTCGGCCCTGACATAGGCGACGAGCGGCAGAGTGGACGCATCGGCAAGATTGCAGAAATAGCCAATCTGGGCCGAAGGTGCTGCGAAAGGATCGACGGGCTGATGCGACATGACGGCGGTTGCGCCGATCGCCGACGCATCCCTCGCCATGCCGATCGCCTCGCGCAGCGACCGGCCGATCGCCGCCGTCACCGGCGCGCGGCCGTCGACGCCTGATACCGCCGCTTCGTGGACGATCCGGATTTCCTGCGGCGTCAGCGCGTAGAATTCCCCGGTATTGCCGGCAGCGACGATGTTGTGAATGCCCGCGGCCGCCACCCGCGCATAGACCTTGGCGGTAATCCGCGGTTCGACTTCGCCTTTGCTGTCATAGGCCGTGACGGGAACACCCGAAACGCCCGTGAGCGCCTTGCGCATGATCGCGATGCTCATTTTTCTTCCCCGTTCGCTTTCAAGATAATTGGTTGCCGAAGCGGAAGGGCGGCAGCCCTTCTGCATCCACGTCGAAGGCGATGACCGTGCCCGCCTCGAAACGTCCGGTGCGGTCCGTCGACAGGCTGGTGACGAAGAGGGTGCTGAGATCAGGTCCCCCGAAACACGGCATGGTCGGTGCCGGGACCGGCAGAACGTAGATCTCGACGATTTCACCTTCGCTCGATATGCGGTTGAGGCGGCCGGCGGAGACGCCGGCGCTCCAGTAAAACCCGTCGCGATCAGTCGTCGCCCCGTCCGGCCGCCCCTCATCTTCTGTGAAGCTGCGAAGGCGACGTCCTTCACCGAGACTGCTCGTCTCGGCATCGAAGTCGAATGCTTGCAGGAAACATTGCCGACTGTCGGAGTGATACATCCGCCGGCCGTCCGGCGACCAGGCGAGGCCATTGGAGCTGGTCAGTCTCGTTGCAACCGTCCGCGTGCTGCCATCGGCGCCGACGCGGTAAAGAGCGGCCTCTTCGATCTGCGGCTTGGCTTCGCTGATCGAGCCGACCCAGAAATGCCCGTCCGGACCGACCTTTCCATCATTGAGTCGGCCGATCATCTCGCGCCCGACCGGGTCGCATAGAAATTCGATATCGCGGGAGGCCGGATCGAAGAGATGGACGCCCGTCTGGAGGCCGACGACAATCCTATGATCGCGGCAAAGCCCGAGGCTGCCGACCGCCGCTGGCATGTCGAAGCGGTCGATCTTTCCCGAAGCCGAGAGCCGCACGACGGCCGGAGCCAGAATGTCGACGAACCACAGCGTGCCGGTCTCGTCGTCCCATACCGGCGATTCACCGACCGTCAGCGGTTGCTCGATCACGGAACGGACTTGCGGGTGGATGATCCGAGGCGCCGTCATTCGGCCGCCTCCAGGCTTTTTGCCAAACCTTCGGCGTTACGCATGCGGATGGTGCCATCGTGGTTGATTTCACAGAATCCGCCACCCTGGAACGCAAGCGCGACAGGCCCTTCGGCTCCCTGTTCGATGCGGGCGTGATCGCGCGGCCGGTCTTCCGGTTGGTAGCCGAGCCTCCTCGCCAGATCGTTGTCCCACCATTTCTCGTCGGTATCGGAAACACCGTAAACCACCGTCGCGGCGATCAACGGATGAGTGAGCCCGATCCGCACCAACTGCGCCAGATCCCGCGCGCTGATCCAGATCGCAATCGATCGCTCGCTGTTGGGGTAGGTCCCGGCATTGCCGATGCGAATGGAAAGGGAGCGAATGCCTGACGTGTCGTAGTAAAGCCCGGCCACCAGTTCGCCCCAGCATTTGGAAAGTCCGTAGGGGCTGTCGGGACGCATCGGATCGAGCGGCGATATGATTTCGCCGCGGGGATAGAAGCCGGTCGCATGGTTGCTGGAGGCGTAGACCACCCGCTCGACCTTGTTGATCCGGGCAGCTTCGTAGAGATTGTAGGTTCCAAGCACATTCGCGTGCAGAATGGCGTTCATGTCGGTGCCGCTGGCGATACCCGCGAGATGAACGACGCCGTCGATATCCTTCAGCGCAGCCTTAGTCTCGTCGAGCTTTGTAAGGTCGGCCCTGACGAAGGTCTCGTTGTCGCCAAGCCCGGTGGGCTCCTGCAGATCGATCAGGCTGACGTGCCCGAAATGTGCGCGGAGGAGCGGGCGCAGCAGCGTTCCAACTCGTCCGGCAGCCCCCGTCATAGCGATCCGTTTCATCGTTCTTCCTCCCATTCTCGCTCAAACGCCCTGGAACATGCGGGCGCGAGCATTCAATATGTGTTTCTTCATCGCATCGTGCGCTTCGGTTTCCCGGCGTGCGAAGATCGCCTCCACGATCACCGCATGCTCGTCCTGGACGCTGCGGATCTGCTCCAGCGTGCGCTTCAGGCTCAGGCTTCGTGTAACGGAATGCCCGATGGCGAAATGCGGCCTGAACCATTCGCGCACGGTGATATGGAACTGGTTGCCGGTCGCCATGGCGATGGCATCATGCAGAACCTGATCCTCCTCGGCGCCGAGCTCTCCGTTGCGCAGGCATTGCTCGATCGAAAGAAGCGCTGCCGTTATCCTCTCCTTGTCGGCGGGCTGCCAGTTTCGCGCGGCGAGCTCCGCCGCCTCGGCTTCGAGGCCTGCGCGGAATTCGAAAAACCGCTGGACATCGGCGAGCGATCCGACCGGCACCATTTTCAGCATCGACGAATCCGGTCTTTGCCGGACATAGGAGCCGGAGCCCTTGCGGGAAACGACCAGGCCATCAGCTCTCAAGCGCTCGAGTGCCTCGCGCACGACGGGCCTCGAAGCGCCGAAATCGGCGGCGAGCTTCGTCTCCGACGGCAACCGTTCGTTCACCGGAAAATTGCCGTCGGCGATCATCCCCACGATCTTCTCGTAGATGATGTCGCTGAAGCGCGTCGCGCCTCGGTTCGGAACGGCGTCGGCCGCGAATGTCATTATCGTCCTTTTCTCTGAACGTCAGGCAGTTGTCCGCCAACGACATTTCAATGCGCTGCACAGATTCTGACAGATTGGCGTCTTTTGTGCGCTCCAGCCTGGATTTTAAGGCGTGTAATTCAAGCTTTCATGCTGCATCGCTACAAAATTTGTAATTATCTGTCAACTCTTGTAATCATTTGGGAACGTGTCTATGGTTCCGTCCGGGCGCCGAGGAGGGCGCAGCGGCAGGTCGGGAGCCCGCCGCATCAGCCGGCTCAAAAGTTGCGCCGGCATAGAAAGGGAGGAACTCGATGCCTAATGAAATTCTGTCGCGCGGCGTTACCCGCCGCGCCGTGCTTGGCGGCATGGCCGGTGCAGCGGCGCTGTCCATCGCGGGCCGCGCTTTCGCCGCAGGCGGCGAGGCACCCGCACTTGCACAACTTGTGAAAGATGGAAAACTGCCGCCGCTCGCCGAGCGCCTGCCGAAGAAGCCGATGGTGGTCAAGCCGTTCGAAAAAGTCGGCACCTATGGCGGCTCTCTGCGCCGCGGCCTTCGCGGTTCATCCGACCATAACGGCATTCTGCGCATGGTCGGCAACCAGAGCCTCGTGCGCTGGAACCTCGAATTTACCGCTGTGGAGCCGAACCTCGCCGAGCGCTGGGAAGTCAGCGACGACGCGACGCAATTCACCTTCCATCTGATCGAAGGCGTGCGCTGGTCGGACGGTCATCCCTTTACCGCCGATGACGTCGTTTTCGCGATCGAAGACTGCGTCAAAAACACCGAGCTCTACAGCGCGACACCGGCGCAGCTTGCTGTCGCCGGCAAGCCGGTAACCGTCGAGAAGGTCGACGATTATACGGTCAGGTTCACCTTTGCGGCGGCCAACGCCCTTTACCTGGAAAACCTCGCCACGCCGCTTGGTCAGCATCCGACGCTCTTTCCGAAGCACTACTGCAGCCAGTTCCTGCCGAAATATAATCCCAATATCGAGGCCGATGCGAAGAAAGCCGGCGTCACCAGCTGGACGGAACTGTTCCGCAGCCGCTGCGGCGACATCGAGATTCCGACGCGATGGGGCAATGTCGACAAGCCGACGCTCGATCCATGGGTGGTCAAGGAGCCCTATGTCGGTGGCGCCACCCGCGTCGTGATGACCCGGAATCCTTATTTCTGGCAGGTCGATACCGAGGGCAATCAGCTTCCCTATATCGATGAGATCAACTTCGGCATCTCGCAGGACGTCGAATCGCTAATGCTGAACGTCATCTCGGGCAAGATCGACATCCAGGAGCGCCATATCAGCGTGCTTGCCAACAAGCCGACGCTGTCCCAGAACATGCAGAAGGGCGATTATCGTCTGCTGACGCTCGTGCCTTCAGCCTCGCAGCAGTGCCAGATCTACTTCAACATCACCCACAAAGATCCTGCCATGCGCAAGATGTTTGCGGATAAATCGTTCCGGCAGGCGCTATCGATCGGCATCAATCGTCCGGAGCTCATCGATATCGTCTATTTCGGACAGAGCGAGCCTTACCAGGCCGGACCGCGTCCGACCCATCCCTGGTACAACGAGAAATACGCGCGCCAGTTCACCGAATTTGACGCCGACAAGGCAGGCGCGATGCTCGATCAGGCCGGCTACAAGAAGGGCGGCGACGGTTTCCGCCTCCGGCCGGACGGCCAGAAGGTGTTCTTCTCGATCGACGTCATTCCGACGCTCTATCCCGACCTCGTCGACGCACTCGAGCTGGTCAAGACGCATTGGGCCCAGATCGGCATCGACATGAAGGTCAACACCATCGAACGGGCGCTTTATTACACCCGCGGCGACGACAATGCCCACGATGCGCAGGTATGGCCGGGCCCCGGCGGTCTCGATCCGATGCTCGATCCGCGCGATTTCTTCGCCTTCCATCCGCAAGGCTCGCGTTACGCCATTCCGTGGACGCTGTGGTACACCTCCAACGGTGCACGCGGCGAAGAACCGCCGGAGAGCCAGAAGAAGCGCATGAAGCTTTTCGACGAGGCGCGTTCGACGGCCGATCTCGACAAGCGCGGTGCGGTCATGAAGCAGATCTTCGATATCGCCGCGGAGGAATTCGAGACCGTCGGGCTTTGCCTTGCCGTCGGTGGCTTCGGCATCATCCGCAACAACCTGCGCAATGTTCCCGAAAAGGAGCCGGACAGCTGGTCCTGGCCCAATCCGGGGCCCGCGCTGCCGCAGCAGTTCACCTTCACGAGCTGATTTGGATCTCCGGCGCCGTGCCTGACGGTACGGCGCTTTCTTTCGGTTCGCCCTCCGAGATGCCTTGCCGGCCCTGACAGCCGGCAAGGCACGGAAGGCAGCGTTCAATGCAAGAGGCGCCCATGCTGGTCTTCATCGCCAAACGCTTGCTATGGATGATTCCATCGCTTTTTGCCGTCAGCTTCCTGGCTTTCGTGCTGATCCAGCTGCCGCCCGGCGACTATGTCACCACCTATATCGCGACGCTGGCAGCCTCCAACGAGATCGTCGATCAGAATACGGCGGCGCAATTGCGTGAGCGTTTCGGCCTCGACGATCCGATGCTCATCCAATATTTCAAATGGATATGGGGCATCCTCTCGCGCGGTGATTTCGGCATCTCCTTCGAATGGCAGCAGCCGGTCTCGGATCTCATATGGGAGCGCATGGCGCTGACGCTTATTCTGGCTCTGTCGACATTGATCGCCACCTGGGCGATTGCGCTGCCGATCGGCGTCTATTCCGCCGTGCGCAAATATTCGATAGGCGACTATTTCTTCACCGCCTTCACCTTCTTCGGCCTGGCCGTTCCGTCCTTCCTGCTGGCGCTGGTGCTGATGTATATCGCGGCGGTCGAATTCGGACAGGATGTCGGCGGGCTGTTTTCGCCGGAATACGAGAACGCGTCCTGGAGCTTCGCCAAGATGGTAGACCTCTTCTCGCATCTCTGGCTTCCCGTCATCATTCTTGCCGTCTCGTCGACAGCAAGCCTCATCCGCGTCATGCGCGCCAACATGCTCGATGAACTGCCGAAGCCTTACGTGACCACCGCACGGGCAAAAGGTCTGTCGGAATTCCGGCTGCTGATGAAATACCCCATGATGATCGCGCTCAACCCGTTCATCTCGACCATTGCCTGGCTGCTGCCCAACCTCATCTCCGGCTCGGTCGTCGTCGCGATCGTCCTCAACCTGCCGACGGCCGCACCCCTGCTGCTGCAGGCGCTGATGGCCCAGGACATGTATCTGGCGGGTGCCTTCGTTCTGCTGATCTGTGCGCTGACGCTGATAGGCTCTCTGATCAGCGATATCCTGCTTGCGCTGGTCGATCCCCGCATCCGGTTGGAATAGGAGCCTCACGTGGCCGACATTGCCGTTACAAATATTCAGCCGGATCGCGCCGCCGTCGCATCGCAATGGCAGCTGATCTGGTGGGCTTTCCGCCGGCACCGGCTGGCCATGGTGGCGCTCGTCGTCACCGTGATGATGTATATCGTTGCCCTGGTGCCCGGCTTCTTCGCCATCAACGATCCGAACCTGCAAAATGCGCGGGCGACCTTTCACCCGCCGCAGAAACTGCATCTGATCGATACCGAGAACGGGTTCTCTTTCGGTCCGCATTATTATCCGATGAAGCTGACCCGCGATCCGGAAACGCTGGCCGCCATCTTCAAGGAAGACACGACAAAGCGTGTCGACGTCCAGTTCTTCGGGCGCGGCTATGAATATTCCGTGTTTGGCCTCTTCAACACAAACATCCATCTGATCGCCTCGCCCGACAAGACCACGCCGCTGCTTCTCTTCGGCGCCGACCGGCTAGGGCGCGACGTCTTCAGTCGAACGGTGCAAGGCTCGCAGGTTTCGCTGTCGATCGGTCTCGTCGGCGTCTTCCTGTCGTTGATGCTCGGCATCGTGATCGGCGGCATCTCGGGATATTACGGCGGCCGCATCGATTTCTTCATGCAGCGGCTAATCGATTTCGTGCTGTCGCTGCCGACGATCCCGATCTGGCTGGCGATGGCCGCGGCCCTGCCGCAGGATTGGCCGGCGACGCTGCAATATATGATGATCACGATCATCCTGTCGCTGACCGGCTGGGCGCAGCTCGCCCGCGTCGTTCGCGGCCGCTTCCTGTCCCTGCGCACCGAGGAATTCGTCGCTGCCGCCAGGCTCGACGGCGTTCGTGAAGGACGCATTATCTTCCGCCATATGCTGCCGAGCTTCGCGAGCCACATCATCGCGTCGATCACCCTTGCCGTGCCGGCGATGATCCTGGCCGAGACCTCGCTTTCGTTCCTGGGGCTCGGTCTGCAGCCGCCGACCATCTCCTGGGGCGTGCTGCTGCGCGAGGCCCAGAACATTCGTTCGATCGCCACGGCACCCTGGCTCTTCATGCCGGGCTGCGCCGTCGTCGTTGCCGTGATGGCGCTCAACCTTCTCGGCGACGGCCTGCGCGATGCGGCCGATCCCTACAACAAATGAGGCCGGCATGACCGATATCGTTCCCATTGCCGGCAGGCCGCTGCTCCAGGTGAAAAACCTGACCGTCGAATTTCCGCTGCGCACCGGCGTCTTTTGCGCCGTCAGCGATCTGTCTTTCTCGATCGAACCGGGCAAGACGCTCTGTGTCGTCGGCGAAAGCGGATCCGGCAAGTCGGTGACGGCGCGTTCGATCCTGCAGATCGCCGACGCACCCGGCCGGATTGCGGCCGGATCGATCATCCTGAACGACCAGAACGGCGGCTCGACCAATCTGACCAGCCTCAATCCGCGCGGACGCCAGATCCGGGCGATCCGCGGCCGCGACATCGCCATGATCTTTCAGGAGCCGATGTCGTCGCTATCGCCGATCCACACCGTCGGCAACCAGATCGTTGAGGCGCTTCGCCTGCACACGCGGATGAGCAAGGCGGAGGCGCGCACCGAGGCCATATCGCTGCTCAAGCAGGTCGAGATTCCCTTTCCGGAAAAAGCCCTGGATCGCTATGCCTTCCAATATTCGGGCGGCATGCGCCAGCGCGCGATGATCGCCATGGCGCTCGCCTGCAAACCGCAGCTATTGATCGCCGACGAGCCGACCACGGCGCTCGACGTGACAACGCAGGCCGAAATTCTCGACCTGATCGCCCGCCTGCAGAAGGCCAACGGCATGGCCGTTCTGTTCATCACGCACGACATGGGTGTGGTGGCGCAGATCGCCGATGATGTGCTGGTGATGCATAACGGCGTCGCCAAGGAATATGGGCCGGTCGAGCAAATCTTTCATGCGCCGCAAGACGACTATACCCGCATGCTGATCGGCTCGGTGCTGAAGCTCGAGCAGAAGGCCGAAATCCGCCTCGCACGCCCCCCTCTCGACAGGACAAAAGCGCCGATCCTGGAACTGCGCAACGTCTCGATGGATTTCGGTGAAGTGAAAGCGCTGGACGATGTTTCCATTTCGCTTCTGCCGGGCGAGACGCTCGGCATCGTCGGCGAAAGCGGGTCCGGCAAGACGACGATGGGCCGCTCGATCATGCGCCTGATCGATCCGACTGCCGGCGAAATCCTTTATCGCAATGCCGGCGGCGACATCATCGATCTGGCAACGGCAAAGGGTCCCACACTGGCCGCCGCGCGCCGCGAATTGCGCATGGTGTTTCAGGATCCGTTCGGCTCCCTCAATCCGCGCATGACCGTCTCCCAGATCATCGGCGAGCCGCTGCTCGTCAATGGCGTCGCCAAGGGGAAAGCGCTGGAAGAGCGGGTCTGCCACCTCATGGAGCAGGTGGGCCTAGATCCGAGGGCGCGCGAACGCTACCCGCACGCATTCTCCGGCGGCCAGCGCCAGCGCATCGGCATTGCCCGCGCCATTACGCTCAATCCGCGTGTGATCGTCGCCGACGAGGCGACCTCGGCGCTCGACGTCTCGGTGCGCTCGCAGGTGCTCGACCTCCTGATGCGGCTGCAGGACGAACTCGGCCTCGCCTATATCTTCATCAGCCACGACATCGGCGTCATCCGCTACATGTGCGACCGTGTCGGCGTCATGTACAAAGGCCAGCTCGTCGAAATCGGCGAGGCGGAGCAGGTCTGCCGCACACCCGAGCATGCCTACACGCAGGCGCTGATATCGGCGATCCCACGCCCCGATCCGCGCGATCGCGATCATTCCAGGCGTTTCCGCTACGTCGCGCCCGTCAATTTGGAGCCCGGCAATCTGAAGCCAGACCATCTGAAAAATGGAAGTTCTCAGAGATGAAAATCACCGGAATCCGCACATTTCTCATGCAAGTCGGTCAGCCCGACCCTTCCAACTGGGCTTCCGATCATCGTCCCGGCGGCGCTACCTCTAAGCAATTCGGAGGCACCCGGAACTGGCTTTTTCTGAAAATCGATACCGATGAGGGCATTACCGGCATCGGCGAATGCTCGGGCTGGCCGCGTGTCGTCGAGACGGCGATCCACGACCTTGCGCCTCTCCTCATCGGGGAGGATCCGGCTCATATCGAACGGCTTTGGCAGAAGATGCATATCACCATGATGGGGCACGGCATGCTTGGAACGGTCGGCGGCGGTGCAATGACCGGGATCGATATGGCGTTGTGGGACATCAAGGGCAAGGCGCTTGGCGTGCCGGTCTGGATGCTGCTCGGCGGCAAGGTGCGCGACCGGATCCCGATCTATTCGCATGCCAATACGCCCGAGCGGGCGCTTGCGCTCAAGGCGCGCGGCATCAAGGCAATCAAGTGCGGCGGCGTCGCCGACCCGGTCCGCAAGGTCGCGGCGCTGCGCGATGCCGTCGGCGACGACATGGATATCGCCATCGATCTGCATGGGCCGCCATGGCTGACGCCTGCGGATGCCTGCCGGCTGGTGCGGGCGCTCGAACCCTATGAGCTGATGTGGGTAGAAGATCCGATCGCGCCGGAGAATTTCGACGGCTACCGCCGCATTCGCGACGCAGCGCATGTGCCGCTTGCGGCCGGCGAGCGTTCGGCGACCATCTTCGGCGAGCGCGAGCTTATCGAGAAGGAACTGGTCGACGTGATTCAGCCGGATACCGGGCGGGCCGGCGGCATCACCCAGATGAAGAAGATCGCCGCCATGGCCGAGGCCCATCATATCCAGATGGCGCCGCATTCCGGATCGCTGGGGCCGGTGGCGGAATATGCGGCTCTCCATCTGCTGGCGGCCATTCCGAACGCCCTCATTCTCGAGCGCCTCGACGATGACTGGGACGGCCGACGCCAGACGATCGTGCCGCATCCGCAGCAGGTCGACGGCCTGATCGCCGTTCCTGACGGCCCGGGGCTCGGCTGCGATATCGACGAGGAATTCGTGTCGCGCTTCCCGAGCGGCGGCAACGTCTCGGTGCCGCAAGCTGCCGGCGCCTACAATCCCGGAACCGACAAAGAGCATGTCTACGTGCAGACGCGCGTAGCGCGCCGCAGCTATTTCAATCGCTAGAAGGACAGAATGATGAAGATCGACCGCATGCGGGTTTTCATGACCCGCGACAAGGACCGTCCGCGCGTGATCGTCGCGCTCGATACCGATGACGGGCTGACCGGCTGGGGCGAATGCTACAATCACGGCCCCGACAAGGCACTGCCGCCGCTGCTCGATTACCTCTATGCCTTTGTGGCCGGCCAGGATCCGACACGGGTCGACTATCTCGTCAACTTGCTGATTCAGCAAAGCCGTTTCCCGCCGGGCGCGCTCGGCCTTGCCGCTATCTCCGCGCTCGATCACTGCCTGTGGGATCTGGCGGCCAAGGCGGCGAACGTCCCGGTCTACAAGCTGCTCGGCGGCGAGGTGCGCGACCGCATCAAGGTCTATGCCGGGGTCTACACCGCGCCGGATGCGCCGGCGGCCCGCGACGAGTTCGATCGCCTGAAGGAGGGATGGGGGTTCACCGCCTTCAAGCTCAGCCCCTGGCGGATCGACATGCACGCCAATCGCTGGGGCAATGTCGTCAAAGCCTCGGCGGATTATTTCCGCTCGCTGCGCGAAACGGTCAACGACGAATACGAGATCGCCTTCGACGCCCATGCCAAGATTTTCGAGCCGATCGCCGCGCGCCAGCTCGGCAACGCGCTGGCGCCCTACGATCCGCTGTTTTTCGAGGAGCCGCTGCGGCCTGAAAACATCGAGGCCTGGGGCGATCTGAAACAGGGGCTCAACTGCGTGCTCGCCACCGGTGAATCGCTTTACAGCAGAAACGAGTTCCTACGGCTGTTGCAGGTCAAGGGCGCCGATCTGATCCAGCCGGATATCTGCGTCGTCGGCGGCATCAGCGAAATGCGCCGCATTGCGACACTTGCCGAAGCCTTCTTCGTCGGCGTGGCGCCGCACAATCCGATGGGGCCGCTGGCAACGGCGGTCAACGTGCATTTTTCGGCCGCGGCGCAGAATTTCCGCATCCTCGAATACCGGCTGCCAAAGGGCCAGGCCTATGTCTATGGCGGCAACGATATCGAGAAGCGGGAAGGGGAAACCCGCTACGTCGTCGATCCCTATCTGCCGAAGGACGGTTACCTCGAACTGCGCCCGGATCGGCCCGGCTGGGGCGTCGAGATGGACGAGAAGGCAATGGAGGAGGAAGGCTACATCCACTGGCAGCGACGCGTGCCGAAGCGGCCAGACGGTTCCTACGCTTTCGCTTAAAGACGTAGCTCGAAAAATGGAAACTGGCTGCTGCCGCATGGGAGCGGCCAGTTCCTTTTAAACGTCGTCTAGGCGTCTTTCGGCAGGACCGAGCGCACCCTTGCGATGAAAACATGGAAATCCTGCATGAATTTGCGAAGGAAATCCGCGGTGGCCTCGTTCGTGACTTCGCCGTCATCGGTGATCAGCCCCGGTGTGAACTGGATGTAGGCTTCCGGGGCATTCATCTGGGGCGAATTGCAGAAGCTGAGCACGCTGCGCAAATTCTGCTGGGCGACTGCTGTGCCTATCGCGCCCGGCGACGTGCCGATAACCGCTGACGGCTTGCGTGTGAACGAGTTGGTGCCGTAGGGGCGGCTTGCCCAGTCGATTGCGTTTTTCAGCCCGCCGGGTATCGATCGATTATATTCGGGCGTGACGAACAGCACGGCGTCGACGGCGGCGATTGCGGCCTTGAATGCCTTGCCGGCCGGAGGGTAGTCGGCGTCATAGTCGTAGCTGTAGAGCGGCAGGTCCTTGAAGGATATCTCCGACATTTCAAGTTCCGGCGGGGCGAACCGCACCAACGCCTTGGCGAGTTTGCGATTGATCGAGCCCTTGGCTAGGCTGCCGATGAGATAGCCGACTTTATGCGTGGTCATGGCGTTCTCCGATATCGCGCGTGATAGGACGTATCATGCGCAGGAAACATGGAAGGGGTCTCTCGTCTTCTGAGCGCAGCAGCTAATCGTCGACGAACGTGACCGTCTCGGCAAGCGGGGCGCGGCCCGTACGGGCAAAACTGACCGCGGCGTCCTCGTACCCGATCGACATGCCGCAGAAGAGGATAAGCCCGTCCGGGGGCGACAGGACCTCCGCGACCGTCTCGCGAACCTGTGACCACGCCATCTGCGGGCAGCTGTGCAGTCCCTCGGCGCGGAGCAGCAGCATGACGGTCTGCAGGTACATGCCGACGTCGGCCCATTGGGGCGGACCCAGCTCACGGTCGATATAGCAGAACAAGGCGGCGGGCGCGCCGAAGCAGTTCCAGTTGGCGATCGCTGCCCGCTGGCGCGCCTCCCAATCCTCGCGCGCAATGCCGAGCGCGCTGTAGCGCTCCTTGCCGAAAGCGGACCGGCGCTCCCCGTAAGGGGACTTCAGCGCCGGAGGATACATCTCGTACTGCCGCTTGTCCCAGGCATCGCCGTGGGCCACGCGCTCGACGGCTGATGTCTTGAGCTCGGCCAGCGGCGCGCCGGTCATCACGTAGGTATTCCATGGCTGGATATTCGATCCCGACGGCGACCAAGCCGCGGCGGACAGCACGCGCTCAAGGATCTCCCTTGCCACAGGCCTGTCTTTGAATCCGCGCACCGACCGTCGGCTGGTGACTGCCTCATATACGTCCATGATCGCCTCTTCCTGACCGTTTCGTTGCTGATGTGATTGATTATCTCCATTCGCAACGGAGGCGTAATCACACCGTGGTCTAGGAGGCGTACATCAAACGTCCATCAGGGCTCGATGTGGCCTGATTGGCTGCAAGGTCATCCTATCCTCGATAATTGGCGACCAATCACGAGTGCGGGAGCGAGGCTTGGTCATTTCGTCAGGCGCCCGGCTTGGACGCGTTCTGCTGGGGATCGACGGCGCGATCCGAAGATGTCGGCGAGAGTATCGAGCATCGTCCTCGCCGTGCCGGATTGAAGTGAATAGAAGATCGTCTGGGCAGCCCTTCGCGTCTGCACGAGTCCTTGTTCTCGAAGAATTGCCAGATGCTGGGAAGTCGAAGATTGGCTCAATCCCACTTCCTCGGCCAGGTCGCTCACCGACACTTCTCCTTCGGTCAAGACATGCAGGATGTGAAGCCGTTTGGCGTTCCCCATGGCCGACAAGAAGTCTGCTTCGATGTCGAAGGCGGTGGTTTCTGGGGAAGGTGCGGTTAGCGATCGGTTGTTCAGGCGTGATCTCCTTTATGGAATCTCAGGCCGGGCATGAGGTCATGTCCCTGAGCTTTAATTTAGAGATAACGCATGCGGGCGACGGCGAAACCCATTGCCGGCGCCGCGTCGTCTTTTTCAACGCGAATCGGATACGCGGCGCATCAAATGGACAGGCAACTGATGTTCGAGACCGGAATACCTCAACCATTGGAAAGCGCCCGGCAGAAAATTAACGCGAGCCAGCTTGCCGCATTTGCGCCGGCAGCGTCTCCCAGGCTCGGATCAGTTCGCCGATCGAGGCGGCCTCCATCTTGTGCATGACGTTGCTGCGATGCAGCTTGACCGTCACTTCGCTGATGCCGAGATCGAAGGCGATCTGTTTGTTGAGGCGTCCGCGCGCCACTTCGTGCAGAACTTCACGTTCGCGCTGCGTCAGTGTCTCCACGCGTTTGACATTACGTTTGGCGATTGCGGCTTCGGCCCGTCGTTCTGCATCCATCGCAATGGCCGCAGTGATGGCGTCGAGCAGCGTCTGGTCCCGCACCGGCTTAGTGAGAAAATCCACAGCACCCGCCTTCATCGCCTGGACGGTCATCGGAATATCGCCGTGGCCGGTCAGAAAAATGATCGGCTTGGAAATGCCGTTTTCGGCCAGTTGGCTCTGCAGGTGGAGGCCGCTTGCTCCGGGCATGCGCACATCGAGGATCAGACAGCCGGGGTTTTCCAAGATATCGGCGTCAAGCAATTCACGGGTCGAGGCAAAACTGACCGACTGAAAACCCGCCGACAGGATTAACTCCGACAGCGCTTCGCGAACCGACGCGTCGTCATCGACGATAATGACGAGCGGCTGATCCTCTTCATACCTGCCCTGCAATGATAACGGCGCCGATCTCCGCAGCAACGGCTGGTCAACTCTCATGTTACCCTCCATCTCTCGATTGGTGTAAAGCATTGGCGATAGCCGCCAGCAGGGCCTGGGCATCGAACGGCTTGCGGAAGAAACCGCCGCCTCCCTGAGCGCGGCCCTGATCGGCTATCTCATGGCGGCCCGTAATCAGAAACACCGGCAACTCGGGACGTGATTTTCTCACCAGGTCACGAAGCTCGAAGCCGTCGATGCCGGGCATTCCGATATCGGTGATGAGCAGGTCGAGGTCCGACAGCCCGCTGACGAGCAGCGAGCCCGCCGATGGGAAGCCGCGGGCCACATAACCCGCCAATTCCAGAAGGTCGCCCATCGATTCAAGCAGTCTTGGATCGTCATCGACAACGGCGACGACATGTCTTGTTTCGTTCATGTTCAATTCCCCCCACCCGGCGCGAGTGGGTAATCGGTATTTCCAGTTTCTCCGCGATCCGCACGAGGTCGGCGAGCGACGCCGCCGCCATTTTTTGCATCACGTTTCTTCTATGGATCTGCAGCGTGACTTCGCTGATTCCGAGTTCGGCTGCCGCCTGCTTGTTGAGAAGACCGCTGACCACGAGCGGCAGCACTTCGCGCTCGCGCGGCGTCAAGTCGAGATAGTGTCGTTTGAGCATGTCGAGCTCGGCGCGTCCCGATCGCTTTTCCCGATCCTCGGCGAGCGCTGCATGGATTGCCGTCAGGAGATCCGCGTCACTGAACGGTTTGGTCAGGAAATCCACGGCGCCGCTTTTGATCGCACGCACGGAGGACGGGATGTCGCCATGTCCGGTAATGAAGACGATCGGCGGATGATCGCCGTCGGCAATCTGCCTCTGCAGATCGAGGCCATTGATGTCGGGCAGCTCGATATCGAGGATAAGGCAGGCGGGCACATCGGGCTTGTCCGCTGTCACGTAATCGCCGGCGGATTCGAAGGCGATGGCGCGCATGCCATGCGCGTCCATGAGCTCGCTGAGCGCCTCCCGGACACGTTGGTCGTCATCGACGATGAAGACAATATGGTCGTCTTCCGTCATGACGCCACCTTCGTTTCTATTGGCAAGGTGAAGATCAACGTCGCGCCGTGCGGATCGTTCTTCTCTGCCCACAATCGTCCGCCGTGCAGCTCGACGATCGAGCGGCAAATCGCCAGACCCATGCCCATGCCATTTTCCTTGGTCGTGAAGAAAGGTTCGAACATCTTCTCGGGGAACTCGATACCCTGACCGCGATCGCTGATTTCGGTCTGAATGGCATTCCCGATATGGCGCACGCGCATCCCGATCACCCTGTCGCCGTCGACCGTGTCCATCGCCTCGATGCCGTTGCGGACGAGATTGATCAGAACTTGCTGGATCTGGATGCGATCGATGGCAATGAGTGGAAGGTTGCCATCAACCTCCACTTCCATACGGGCGCGACGGCGAGCCGCTTCTTCGGCCATGAGGTTGCGTGCTTCACTAACGACGCCTGAAAGCGTCGTATGAACTCTCCTGTCCGCGGATTGTTTGAACAGGGCGCGGATGCGGCTGACGACATCGGCGGCCGAGTTGGCGTCGCGGATGATGCGCTCGACCGTCCTCTGCGCCCGCTCCATATTCGGCGGTTCGGCCATCAGCCAGCGCTGGCAGGCATGCGAGTTGGCGACGACAGCCGCGAGCGGCTGGTTCACCTCGTGAGCGATGGAGGCCGAAAGCTCGGCAAGGCTCGCCATCTGGCTTGCCCGCGCAAGACCCTCGCGCGCCTGGCGTAGATCTTCCTCCGCCCGAACTTCAGCGTCGACATCGAGGCAGATGACGTTCCACTGGACAATGACGCCTTCGGCATTTCGCATCGGCGCAGCGCGCGTCTCGACCCACCGATATTCGCCATCGTAGCGCCGCAGGCGATGCCGGCGCGCATAGGGCTCGCCGGTGGACAATGAATGGGCATAATTCTCTTTGACACCCGCCACGTCGTCGGGATGAACGCCGGCGTCGAGCGTGCCGTCCAGCCGGGTTTTCCCCGTTCCATCAAGCTCTTCGAGCTTATATCCGAGAAAGTCGCGGAGCTGGGGGTTGCGATAGACCGGCTCTCCGTCGGGAGCCGCGCAATCGATCATGGCCGGCAGCGTTTCGACGATCTGCCAGAGCGAGCGCTCTCTTTCTCGCAGCGCTTCCTCGACACGTAGCTGATCGTCGATGTCGTGCGAGAGACCGTACCATTGAACAATCCGGCCGCTCTCATCCCGCAGCGGCTCGGCGCTGCCTCTGACCCAGCGATAGATGCCATCGGCGCGTCGCAGGCGATACTGCTTGGAGAAGCGCTCGCCGGTGGCGAGAGAATGGTTGAGTGCTTGGGCGAGACTGGAGGCATCGTCGGGATGGACGGCCGCCTCGATGAGGTCCGTAAGCCGGCTCAACCTCGGCGTTTCCCTATTAATGATGTCGAGACCAAGAAAATCCTTCAGGCGCTGGTTGAAGAAGGTCGGCGTCCCTTCCGGATCGAGCCGCCAGAGCAGGCTCGGAACCATGTCTACCAGTTGCGAGAGCTCGCGTTCCCGGTCGCGCAATGCTTCCTGGGCGCGCATCTCGTCATCGATATCGACCGAGATGACGTACCATTGCGTGATCGTGTCGTTCTGATCCCGCAGCGGCTCGGCGCGGCCGTCGACCCAGCGATAGGCTCCGTCGAAACGGCGCATGCGGTATTTGATCGAGAAGGGATCGCCGCTGGTGAGGGAATGGTGAATCGTCTGGAGCAGTCTCGGTGCGTCGTCGGGATGAACGAGAGTATTGATGACAGCCGACAGGCGGCTGACGCCCGGCTTATCCATGTCGCCGACGTCGAGACCGAAGAAATCGATCAGGCGTTTGTTGAAGAAGACAGGCTCTCCCGTCGGTGTCAGCCGCCGGATCTGGGCCGGGACCATGTCGACGAGCTGCGAGAGCTCGCGCTCGCGCTCACGCAATGCCTCGAGTGCACGCACCTCCTCGTCGATATCGAGAGACACGCCGTACCATTGCACGACCCTTCCGTCGTCGTCGCGTCGGGGTTCCACTCGGCATTCCGCCCAGCGGTAGACGTCGTCCTTTTCGCGCCAGCGAAACCGCATGGCGGTACCGCCGCCGCTTTCGAAACAATTGCGCAGCGTGCGCTGGACGTCGGGCGCGTCTTCAGGATGGATCAGCTGCCGCAGCAGGTCTTCGATGCGCGGCTCGCCGAGAGCGTCGAAATCGGCGATGACGGCGCGGAAATGATCCTGGTAGCGTTTGTTGAAATAGACCGACCCGCTCGCCGGCTCAACGCTCCAGACGCGAACCGGCACCGCGTCGATCATCTGCTGCAGCGCTCGCTCGCTTTGGCGCACCGCCTCTTCGGCACGGACCTGATCGTCGATGTCGTGGCAAAGGCCGTACCATTGGACGATGATGCCGGTCTGATCCCGCATCGGTTCGGCGCGGCTCGACATCCAGTGATAGACGCCGTCGGCGCGGCGCAGCCGATACCGCAAGGCGAAGTTTTCGCCGGTGACGAGGCAATGATTGAGCGCATCCTGGAAGCCTGCTGCATCATCGGGGTGAATGACGGCCTCGATGACCGCTTCCAGCCGGCTCATGCCGGGCCTGTCCGCATCCGCGACATCGAGGCCGAGGAAGTCGACCATCCTTCTGTTGAAGAAGGTTGGTTCGCCCTCGGGTGTCAGACGCCAGACGTGGCTCGGAACCATATCGACGAGCTGCGAGAGCTCTTGCTCCCTGTCGCGCAACGTCTCAATGCTTTGACGCAATGTGTGCACGGCCAGCTGATGCTGCCTGGATATGGCAGCGACGATCAGCGCCGAAAATGCCGAGATCGCCAGGAAAAGCTGCAGCATGATCTGCTTGTGTTTCTGGGATTCGGCATCGCCGACAAATTGGCCGGCGCCTGTTATCGTGAAGACGGCCGTGATCAGGGCCAGGAGCACGAGCGATATGGCCGCACCCTTGAATTCGAAGCGGACCGCCGCCCAAAGAAGGGGCGGCATGATGATGTAGGCGAAGGGAAGGTAGCCGCTGAGCGAAAGAGCGGCGACACCGAGAAAAATCAGCCCAAGGACGCAAGCTTCCACCCATTGCGCCGCCGAGAGGCGGGTCTTGCCGCGCCAGTTATGGAAGACGGAGAGCGCCAGCGGCGCGACGATCAGGACACCGGTTGCATCACCGATCCACCAGAGAGGCCAGGCGGTCACGAAGGATTGCGATTGGATGCCGAACCATGCGAGCGTCGCGCTTCCCACGGTCGCGCTGACGATCGGCGCAATTCCGGCGCCCAGGACGACGAATGCGAGAACCTCCTGCAAGGTTTCCAGCTGGGCCGGCCGCGTCAAGGCCCGATTGACCAGCCATGCCGCGACCACTGCTTCAAGAGCGTTGCCGACATATATCAGAAAAGCCGCCGGCAGCGGACTGTAGAACCAGAGGGCATTGCTGAACAGCTCAGCCGCACAGCCTCCCATTATCCACCACGGCCAGCTGCGCCTGGGGGCGAGGATGAGCGTTGCAATGAAAAGCCCGCCCGGAGGCCAGATGGAAATGCCCGTTCCCGGCACGATTGCGAGTGATTGGGCAAAACCGCAGCCGAGCACATACGCGGCGACGAAAAGCCCCAGATACAGGGCGCGGGGGCGGTGCGACCACAGGCTCGTCATCCACCATTCCTGCCGGGCAGACAAGGCCGGGGGATCATTCGCATTTGGTGCAGCACTCGTTCTTGATGTCGGGGCTGGCGAGCTCATGCTGCGAACCGTAGTCCCGTCAAAGCACAGCCGCAACTCATGGAAATCCATACATTGCGCGGAGGGGTAGTGTTGCACCGAGCCCGGATCCTCGGCGCGAAAGAGCAAGTGTGAGATCGCTGCCGTTCCGGTGGGTCATCCTAGACCTTAGGTCTACTCCGCTATACCTAAGGCGAAGGCGCCGAGCCACACGCATGATGGAAGGGTTTTGGGCTTCCGGTCATTGTCGATCCAATCGATCGCGAGGATGCCGACATGAAAATCACCGTGGTGGGAGCAAGCGGCCTCATCGGAACGCGGCTCAGCGAAAGGCTGCGCCGGTCGGGCCACGAGGTTACGGACGCGTCCTTGTCGTTTGGCGTCGATACGGTGACCGGCAAAGGCCTTGACGCGGCTATCGCGGGAACCGACGCGGTCGTGGATGTGACCAACGCCGCATCGTTCGGTGACAGCGCGGCACTGGATTTCTTCAGGGCGTCGACGAAGAATTTGCTTGCCGCCGCCTCCGAGGCAGGCGTCGGGCATTATCTCGCCCTCTCCGTCGTCGGCACGCCCCGGCTCGTGGAAAGCGACTATTTTCGCGCGAAAATGGTGCAGGAAAATCTCATCCGAGCCTCAGATCGCCCCTACACGATTCTCCGCTCCACCCAGTTTTACGAGTTCATAAACGGATTGATCGACATCGGTGCGCAAGGCGACGTCTTTCGGCTGCCTCCTGCCTTGATGAGGCCGGTCGCAGCCGCTGAAGTCGCCGCTTTTCTGGCCGAATTGACCCTCGCAACGCCTTTGGGCAGGATCGTTGAAATCGGCGGCCCGGAACAGTTCGGTATCGATGACGTCGCACGGATCTATCTCGCCGCGAACGAAGACGAGCGGCCGGTGATAACGGACCCGTCGACCCCGTATTTCGGCGTCGAATTGACCGATGACGCATTGCTTCCGGACGCAGCCGCGCGGGTGGCGGCGCAGACGCTAGCTGACTGGCTCTACCAATCGATGGCGGATTAGCGGCAGCCTTGAAATTTGTCGAATGAAGTAATACTTTCTGTCAAAAGAGTATTACAAAGGCGCTCGCTATGGCCACAACCGTTACCGCGAAAGGGCAGGTGACCATTCCCCGGCGCGTGCGGGATATGCTTGGCATCGTTCCAGGCAGCAAGGTCGATTTTCATCGTGCTGCCGACGGCAGTGTGGTTCTGACGCGCGCCGACAAGAAACGGCCGGCCAGCCGCTTCGAGAAGCTGCGCGGTCATGCTGGCGAGGGCCTCGATACGGAAGCCATCATGGCTTTGACACGCGGCAATACGTGACACTCGTCGATACCAATGTGCTCCTGGACCTCGTGACCGACGATCCGAAATGGTCGGATTGGTCTATTGCTCAGCTCGAGGCAGCGAGTATCGAAGGTCCGCTGCTGATCAACGATGTAATCTATGCCGAACTTGCGGTTCGATATGAAAGGATCGAGACGCTGGAGGCTTTTGTGGAAGAGGCTGGCCTCGACATGAGGCCTATACCCAAGCCCGCTTTGTTTCTTGCGGGCAAGGTGTTCACGCAATATCGCAAGGCTGGCGGGACGCGCACCGGCGTGCTTCCCGACTTCTTCATCGGCGCTCACGCTGCCGTGCAACAATTGCCGCTCCTGACGCGGGATGTCGGCGGCTATCGCAGCTATTTCCCCTCGCTGAAATTGATTGCGCCCGGTTCCTGAGTCGGAGGCCTGCATAGTCTATGCGAGAGTTTGAGAAATCTTCATGGAAGCTCCGGGTTGAAAAGCTTTTGCGCGGCTCCAAATCCCGTCGGCGGTAGTCGAAGGAAGAGGAGAGCGGCGCATGGGCTGCGCGCATGTCGATCGAATTGGCAAAGTCAAATCAGCCTTCAGCTTCGTTCTCGTGTTTTTCTGTCTTCTGTCCTCCTCCCAGGCATTGGCAGCGCCTGCCGATATCGGCGGCCTGACGGTGACGCTGCCTGATGCCGGCTGGCGGAAGGCCGGCAAGGGCGATCTCTTCATGCTGCAGAAGGATTTTCCGGAAACGGATGACGACAAGCGCGGCAGTGCCCTGATCCAGATCACCAAGCCGCTGTCGAGCCCGCGCGCGTCCCTCCCGGCCGGAATGAAGACCTTCGTCGCGACGTTGCCTGACATGGCCAAGGAAGATATCCTCATCAAGCATTACGGGATTACGATAAACGGCCACGACATCCGTGTGGAAGAACGCTGCTGCATCAATCAGAAGAATGTGAGCATCAGCCAGATCGTCGTCGGCGTCGCCAGCGACAAGCGGCAGGTCTATCTGCAGCTCGTGCTCTTGAACCTGAATGGCGACCGAAGCGAAAGTGCCGAAGCCGATTTCGAGGCGCTGGTGCGTTCGGTCAAGCTTGATCCCTCCGATAAGGATTTCGATCTTGTGCCGGCAGGCGGCGACGGCGGGCTCGACGGCGTCTTCACCCATCTCGATACCGGTGTCCGGCCGAATGTCTTCGGCGGCGTGGATTTCTATTCCGATAGCGAGATCACCATGTTCGATCCGAGGGGCCTGTTCAGTACGGAGACTGCCGAAGGACGGCCGGAGCATGGCCGAACACTGCAAGGAAGACCCGGCCGACTGCGGCCTTTACAAGCTCACCGGCGGCGGCTTCTTCTCCTCCGCCGGGTCGATCGAGATGCGCAGCGTCTCCTCTGCCTACGGCACGATCGAGATCGAGACGAAGCCATTTTCGAAAAAGGGCGACGACCTGGTGATCGACGAGGATGACCATCGTGCAGTGCCGCCGTTTGAGGATGGCGCGACGCTCGACGGCGAATGGGTCTCCACCTTCGCCTCGAGCGGCATGACCGCGACCTCGTCGGGATCGGTCGCTTCCAGCCACACGCTGACGCTTCATTCAAACGGCACGTTCGAACGCACGGGCTGGTCCGGCGCCTCGATGACGAACGAAATCGCCGGATCGCGATCGGGCGTCACCACGTCGGGCAACCGGCCTGGCGCCAGCGGACGCTACACGCTTTCCGGCTATCGTCTGGACCTCACCGACGCGAGTGGCAAGACGGAAAGCCTGAGCATATTCGAACCGGACAAAGCCTCCGACGGGCTCCTGGTGATCAACGGCAGCAACTACCTGAAGGATGACGGACAATAGGCAGGCCGAGCCTTTCCGTCCCGCCGGCGGCATCACATAAAATTCAATGAATTTCATGTGCATAACGAGACCGCCGGCCTTGCTCGTCAGCACTGCGGGAGGGTGCGAATCACCCGCCGATTGGCCTGCGAAACCGCCAGATTCGCGCGCTCGTTTGACATGCCTCGAGCCGCCTTTTGGTTAAGCATTTGTAATTCGGTCACGAATCGCGGCATATAGCAACTGCGCAACTGAAGCGCTTTCGTTCAAAATTGCGCAGTTATTTGGGAAACAGATCATGCAGCCGAGTCTTGCTCTTCAGGACGATCAAGAGCATCTCCCGTCGCTTCTGGCAACAGACGCGAAAGAGTTGTCCTATCAACTTCAGCAGCATCAGGCAAAAATCTTCCCGCCGCTATCCCAAAAGACCATCAGAACATTTTCGCCGGCTGAGGCTGCGGCCTTCATCGGCATCGGCGAAGGTTATCTTCGGCAGGTGGCTGCCGACGGCCACGGGCCCGATCCGCTGGCAAACGGACGGCGGCTCTACAGCGCAACCGATATGGATCGGATTCGCCGCGTCCTCGACGAGCGAAATGGAACGCCGAAATATGTCCCGGCCCGCAGGCCCGGGAAAAGCTCCAGATCGTCTCCGTCATGAACTTCAAGGGCGGTTCCGGCAAGACCACGACCGCGGCCCATCTGGCGCAGTTCATGGCGCTGAGGGGTTACCGCGTGCTCGCCGTCGATCTCGACCCGCAGGCGTCCCTGTCCGCCTTGTTCGGCCATCAGCCGGAATTCGACGTCGGCGAGGGCGAAACGATCTACGGCGCAATCCGCTACGAGCAGCCGCGCCCCATCGCCGACATCGTGCGCGCCACCTACACGCCCAATCTGCATCTCATCCCAGGCAATCTCGAGCTGATGGAATTTGAGCACGAGACGCCGAAGGCGATGTCTTCAGGTAGGGCGGAGACGATGTTCTTTGCGCGCATCGGCGAGGTCTTGACGGAGATCGAAAGCCTTTACGACGTCGTTGTCATCGACTGCCCGCCGCAGTTGGGTTTCCTGACGATGTCGGCGCTCTGCGCAGCGACCTCGGTCCTGATCACGGTTCATCCGCAGATGCTCGATGTCATGTCGATGTCGCAGTTCCTGACGATGACGAGCGAATTGATGTCGGTGGTCGAGAAGGCCGGCGGGCGCACCAGCTATGACTGGATGCGCTATCTGGTGACGCGGTTCGAGCCGAACGATGGGCCGCAGAGCCAGATGACCGGTTTCATGCGGGCGATCTTCGGCAATCGGATGCTTCACAATGCGATGGTGAAATCGACGGCGGTCTCCGACGCCGGTGTCACCAAGCAGACCCTTTATGAGGTTGAGCGGTCGCAGTTCACCCGCGGCACCTATGACCGGGCGCTGGAGTCGCTCAATCTCGTCAACAGCGAGATCGAGGCGCATATCCGCTCGACCTGGGGGAGGAAGTAGATAGATGGCGCGCAAGAATCTCATCGAAATCTCCGCTCCGAACCCGGCCAGGGTGGAAACTGTCGCACCGCGCGACAATCGCCCGATCGCTGGATTCGTGCCGCAGGAGCGCAGTACGGCCCCGGTCGGCGGCATTACCAAGACACTCGGCAACATTACCGAAAAGATGGAGCGGGCGAGTGAGCTGGAACGGCAGCTCGCCGCCGGCCAGGCCATCGTCGAACTCGATACCGGCCTGATCGACGCGTCTTTCGTCAGCGACAGATTGGCGATCGACGCGGCCGAGTTGGCACAGCTTGTCGAACAGATCCGTGAGCATGGGCAGCAGGTTCCGATCCTCGTCCGCCCGCATCCCGAAACCAGGGGACGCTACCAGGTCGCCTACGGTCATCGTCGCCTGGCCGCCACCAAGGAGCTCGGCATCAGGGTGCGCGCGGTCGTCCGCGACCTCACCGATGGTCAGCTGGTCGTCAGCCAAGGCCAGGAAAACAGCGCCCGAACCAATCTCTCATATATCGAACGCGCGCTCTTCGCCTCAAGGCTCGAAGACCGCAGCTTCGGCCGCGATGTGATCATGGCGGCGCTCGGCGTCGACAAGGCGGCGCTGTCGAGAATGCTGATTGTGATACGGCAGGTTCCCCTTGATCTCATCAACGCCATCGGTGCGGCGCCCGATATTGGCCGCCGGCGGTGGCTGGAACTGGGCGAGCGGCTTGAAGGTGCCGATATCGAGAAGATCATCGTCGAGTTGTCCGCGGACGACGCTCGAAGAATTCCAAGCGACGAGAGGTTTCAGCGCGCACTGGTGCTGGCAACCAAGCGGACGGCGGCGTCGAAGCCGGCGATTGCCAAGACCCAGGTCAGCGGCGTGCCGGTTACGATCAAAAAGACAGCGTCCGGGGCAACCTTCGTTTTCGACGGCAAGACCGCACCCGGTTTCGATCAATTCGTCCAGGAAAGGCTGAAGGGCCTGTTCCAGGAGTTCAACAAGGACAGAGGAGCGTAACGCGCAAAAGAAAAAGGCCCCCAACGACGGCGTCGTGGAAGCCCTTCTCAGATCTTAAGCACATCGAGAATCGCATTTCCACGAATCACAGTCAAGCGTCTTAGGCACCAAATTGGTGGATGGTTTTCTTTTGCCTGAACGAAGGTGAAGGCAAATGGAGAGTGGATATGTGACGACGCCCTTTGGGCGGCGGCCGATGTCGCTTGGCATGCTGGCAAGCCAGCAACTGGCCGAGACCATCGAGCCGGGGATGAAACGCAGCAAGTGGAAGCTGTTCAGGGCAATCTGCGAAGCGAGGCCGGCGCTCGGCGTGACCGATCGGGCGCTGACGGTGCTCGACGCGCTGCTGACCTTCTATCCCGATGACGAGATCTCCGAGGAAAAAGGCCTGATCGTTTTTCCGTCGAACGTGCAGCTTTCACTCCGCGCCCGCGGCATGACGCCGGCCACACTCCGGCGGCATCTGGCCGTGCTGGTCGAGGCTGGCCTGATCCTGCGCAAGGACAGCCCGAATGGAAAGCGTTATGCCCGCCGCGACAGGGCTGGCGCCATCGGCGAAGCCTTCGGCTTCAGCGTCGCGCCGCTGCTTGCCCGTGCGGCCGAGATCGAAGGCCTTGCCGCTCAGGCGATTGCCGACCGGGAACTGCTGAGAGCAACCCGGGAACGGCTGACGGTTTGCCGGCGAGACATTTCCAAGCTGATTTCAACGGCGATCGAAGAAGCGGTTCCGGGCGACTGGGAGCAGATGACGATGATGTTTCGTGCGATCGTCGCCAGGATCCCGCGCGTCGCGAGTATCGAAGCGCTGGCATCGTTGCTCGACGAGATGGGCCTACTGCGAGACGAAGCCGTCAACTTGCTGGAAAGGCAGATTAAAAGAAAAAAAATAGACGCCAATGAGTCTCATATTGAGCGTCACAAACAGAATTCAAACCCCGACTCAATTAATGAACTTGAACCACGCTTCGAAACGAAGCAGGGCGAAAAGGCAGCGACAAGCAACGAGGCTATGGCCGAACCGCCGGGTGAGCAAAGGCCGAGGCCGCTCAAGCCGTCGGTTGGAATGGTTGGCAAGGCAGCTCCGGTGTCCGGCCTAGGTCTGAAATCCTTCCCGCTTGCACTTGTTCTCCAAGCCTGCCCACAAATTCTCGATTATGGGCCGGGCGGAACAATCGGCAATTGGCGAGATCTGATGTCCGCCGCGGTCTTGGTGCGCTCGATGCTCGGCGTCAGCCCCTCGGCCTATGAGGAAGCTTGCTCCGGCATGGGCCCGGAAAATGCCGCGACCGTCATCGCCTGCATTCTGGAAAGGGGAGGGTATATCAATTCGCCCGGTGGTTATCTCAGAGATCTCACCCGCAGGACCGAAAGAGGCGAGTTTGCGATCGGGCCGATGCTGATGGCGCTGGTGCGAGCAAATGGGCCGACAGCAAGACATGCCGGTTGAGGGAGTTCCTGCGCGACAATCGTATAGTGCTCAGCCTGCAATCATCTCTTTACAACTAACATGTCACTCTGCTACATCGATTGCGATAATCGGGAGGGATATATTTGACCCAGAAATTCGGGCTGTCAGTCGCTCTCGCCACGCCGTTCGACGGCAATGGCGATATCGCGATTGAGGTTATGATCGCGCAGGCAAGACGGTGCCTTGCTGCCGGATGCTCCAGCGTCACGCTGTTCGGGACGACGGGTGAAGGCTCCTCGATCGGGAGCCGGGAACGGGACCGCGTCTTTGCGGCCTTCCTCGATGCCGGGATCGCCGCGAAAAACATCATCGTCGGCGTGCTGGTCGACGCTGCCGAGGACGCGGCGATGCAGGCCGATCATGCGCTTTCCGAGGGTGCTCGCAATATCCTTCTTGCCCCACCGTCCTATTTCAAGAACGTCAGCGACGACGGTGTCTTCCAGTGGTTTTCGGCCGTCTTCGCCATATTGGGCGACAAGGCGCGGGATATCATCGTCTACAACCTTCCTTCGCTCACCATGGTTCCGCTGACCGTGTCGCTGATCGGAAGGCTGCGGAGCGCCTTCCCCAAGATCGTCACAGGCGTCAAGGATTCTTCCGGCGACTGGCCGTATACCGAAAGCCTGCTCAAGGCGCATAGCGATCTCATCATCCTGGTGGGTGATGAACGGCATCTCGCCAAGGGCGTGCGGCTCGGCGGCCAGGGGGCTATCTCCGGGATGGCGAATTTTGTACCCCGCGACGTCAAGCTGATGGCCGAAGAAGGCCAGGACGACCCCCGCATCGAGGGGTTCGTGGCCGAACTGTTGAAATATCCTGTCGTCCCGGCCGTGAAGGCGATGGTGGCGCACGTGATGTCGGAGGAGATCTGGCTTGCGGTTCGCCCACCGCTCGGTTCAATATCCGGCGAAGGGCAGGCGCAACTCGTTATGGCTTTCGATAAGCTTTTCCAGTCGAAAGCGGCATAGTCGAGCATGCTGCGGGAAGAGGCGATGGACGGAATGGACGAGCAGCCGACGCTGCGGGAAAAGGCGTATGCGAGCTTCACGCGCCATCTTCTTGCGCGTGACGTACGTCCTGGCCAGTTCGTGTCGCAACGCCGTCTGGTGGAGCTGACCGGACTGACGCTTGGCGCCATCCGTGAGCTCATCCCAAGGCTTGAAGCCGAGGGGCTGATCAAAACGGTGCCGCAGCGGGGATTGCAGATCGCCCACATCGATCTCAATCTCATCCGCGAGGCGTTTCAGCTGCGCGTGTTCCTGGAGAAGGAAGCCGTGGCGCTCTTCACCCGGTCGGCTTCGGACGAGACGATCGCCGGGCTTTTGAAGCAGCATCGGGATATCGCCGACGCCATTCGAAGCGGCGATGGCTCGCATGAGCTCGAACTGCGCGCGCAGGCCGTCGACTGGGGCATGCACGACGCCTTTATCGATGCGCTTGGCAATACCATCATTTCGAACGCCTACCGCGTGAACTCGATCAAGATGCGCCTGATCAGCCAGGACCGGTTTCGCATCGACGGTCACGTCGGGCCCGTCATGGGCGAACACCTGAAGGTGCTCGAAGCGATCGAACGACGATCGGCGGAGGACGCCGTCAACAGCCTTGTCGCACACATCAACGGTGCAAGGGATCGTGCGCTGAGGATATAATCGGGAATAATCAGCCGGAGGTGAGGAGACCGCCGGCAAAAGGAGGAGGAATACCATGCCATCATTTTTGAATCCGACGAGACGCGGCTTTCTGGCGGGCACGGCCGCTTTCGGGGCGAGCAGCATGCTCGGCTTGCGCTCGGCGTCGGCTGCCGTCGACTGGAAGCGCTTCGCCGGCACCACGCTCGAGGTCAATCTGGTCAAGAGCCCGCGCAGCGAAATACTTCTGAAATACCTACCCGAATTCGAGGAGCTCACCGGCATCAAGGTCAATGCCGAAGCGACGCCTGAGCAGCAGCAGCGCCAGAAGACGACCATCGAGCTCAGCTCGGGAAAGCCGAGTTTCGACGTGGTGCACATGAGCTATCACGTCCAGAAGCGGCAGTTCGAAAAGGGCGGCTGGCTTGCCGATATCGGCGGCTTCCTCAAGGATCCTGCGCTGACCGACCCATCGCTGACGGAGGGTGATTTCGCCGAAGCCGGCCTCGCCTTCGCCAAGGACGCCGGCGGCGCTCTGCGTTCTCTTCCCTTCTCGGTCGATTACTGGATCATCTACTGGAACAAGGCGCTGTTCGAGAAGAAGGGTCTTTCCTACCCGACGACGTTCGAAGAGCTGGCAAGTGCGGCCGGAGCCCTCACCGATCCGTCGACCAATACCTACGGCTTCGTCGCCCGCGGCCTGAAAAACGCCAATACGCCGGTCTGGACGTCGCTGCTGCTCGGTTATGGTTCGAGCCCGCTCGGCCCCGATGGGAAGCTGCGCACGACTTCGCCGGAAGCGGTCGATGCCGCAAAGCTCTACCAGAAGCTGATGACCAAGACCGCCCCTCCCGGCGTCTCCGGCTTCAACTGGGCTGAGGCACAGTCGGCCTTCCTGCAGGGCAAGATCGGCATGTGGCTGGATGGCGTCGGTTTTGCGCCGCCGATCGAGAATCCGGAAAAGTCGCGCGTCGTCGGCCAGGTCGGTTACGGCATCATGCCGAAAGGCCCGAAAGCACAGGCCGCGGGAACCTTCGGCGACGGGCTCGGCGTCGTCGCGGCCAGCCAGAAAAAGGAAGCCGCCTACCTCTTCTGCCAATGGGCGATTTCGCATGACATGGGCGCCCGTCTGCTGCAGGCCGGCGCCGGCGTTCCTTTTCGCCAGTCCGTGCTCGAGGATGCGAAAGTCCGCGAAGGCGTCAAGATGCCTGGCGCATGGCTCGATGCCGTCGTCGGTTCCGGCAAGATCTCGCAGCTCGCACTGCCGGTCATCATTCCGGTCACCGAATTCCGCGACATCTATGGCGTCGGTCTTACCAATATGATTGGCGGCGCCGATCCGGAAGCCGAACTCAAGGCCGCGACGGCGCAGTTCGAACCCGTCCTGGCGAAAAGCGAGGGATAATGACCTCGGCAAGCATCGAAACGGCCGCAGCCGCCAAGGCCGCCTCGAAGGCAAGGAGCAACGCGGGTCGCGTTGCTCCCAACTACTGGCCCTTCGTCATCCCGGCGCTGATCGTCATTGCGGCCGTCATCGTTTTTCCATGGGTGTTTACCCTTTGGATGAGCGTCAACAGCTGGACGCTCGGCCAGTCCCAGGTCTTTGCCGGGCTGGACAATTATGCCCGTCTGGCCGTGGACATGCGCTTCTGGGAGTCGCTGTGGCATACGGTGCTCTATACGACGCTCTCCGTCGTGGCGCCGCTTTTTCTCGGGACGCTCGCCGCGCTGATTTTCGATGCGCAATTTCCGCTGCGCGGCCTTCTGCGTGGCATATTCGTGATGCCGATGATGGCGACACCGGTCGCCATCGCCCTTGTCTGGACCATGATGTTCCATCCGCAGCTCGGCGTCCTCAATTATCTTCTTTCCTTCATCGGTATCGGCCCGCAGGAGTGGATCTATAATCAGAACAGCGTCATCCCCTCGCTGGTGCTGGTCGAGACCTGGCAATGGACGCCGCTTATAATGCTGATCGTGCTCGGCGGCCTGGCGGCGGTTCCGCGCGAGCCCTATGAAAGCGCCGAGATCGACGGCGCCAATGTCTGGCAGAAATTCCGCTATCTGACGCTACCGATGATCGCGCCCTTCCTGATGATCGCCGTGATCATCCGCAGTATCGATGCGGTGAAAAGCTTCGACATCATCTATGCCATGACTCAAGGCGGCCCGGGCACGGCGTCGGAAACGATCAATATCTATCTCTACAACACCGCTTTCGCCTATTACGATATCGGTTATGGCTCGGCCATGGCGGTGGTGTTCTTCATCCTCATCGTGCTGCTCTCCTTCGTCCTTCTGATGCTGCGGCAGCGCGCCAACTGGTCCGATGGAGAGGCACGCTGATGAAGCGCAAGACACTCGATCGCATCGGACTGCTGTTCGTCGCCCTGGTGATGATCTCACCGGTCGTGCTGTTCTTCCTGTGGATGATCTCGCTGTCGCTGAAATATGAGATCGACAACGGCGCCTATCCGCCGATCTTCATTCCGGAGCGGTTCGCCTGGACGAATTATCTGAAGGTCTTCGAGGAGAACAATTTCTTCCTCTATCTCTGGAATTCCGTGCTGGTGACGGGTGCCGCCACGCTTCTGGCGCTGCTGATCGGCGTGCCGGCCGGATACGGCATCGCGCGGCTGAAGGCGGAGAAGTCTGCGATGGTCATCATGATCGCGCGCATGACGCCCGGCCTTTCCTTCCTGATCCCGCTCTTCCTGCTGTTTCAGTGGCTGAACCTGCTCGGCACGCTGATGCCGCAGATCATCATCCATCTCGTCGTCACCGTGCCGATCGTCGTCTGGATCATGATCGGCTATTTCGAGACGACGCCGATGGAGTTGGAAGAGGCTGCAAGCATCGATGGCGCGACGCCCTGGCAGATTTTCCGCCTGGTCGCTTTGCCGATCGCCAAACCCGGCATTGTCGTCGCCTTCATCCTGTCGGTCATTTTCTCCTGGAACAACTTCGTCTTCGGCATCGTGCTCGCCAGCCGCGAAACGCGTACGCTTCCGGTCGCGGTCTACAACATGCTGTCATTCGAACAGGTTAGCTGGGGCCCGCTTGCGGCGGCGGCGTTGATCGTCACCTTGCCCGTGCTGATATTGACGGTGTTTGCGCAACGGCAGATCGTGGCAGGGCTGACGGCCGGCGCCGTCAAGTGAGCAGGTGAGACGACGGTTTTGACGACTTCCTATGCCTTCGATCCGGAGCGCCGCATTTTGTGCGTCGGCGCTGCCGTCCTGGATACGCTGTTTCGCGTGCGCTCGTTGCCGACCGGTCAAGGCAAGATTCTCCCCTACGATATGCTGCAGGTCGCCGAAGGTATGGCGTCGAGCGCGGCCTTTGCGGTCGCCCGGCTGGGCGGCCATGCCAGCCTCTGGGGTGCGGTCGGTGATGATGCTACCGGCGAACGCATCATCGCCGACCTCGGCAACAGCGGCATCGATACCAGCGGCATGGTCCGTGTGGCAGGCGCCCGCTCGGCCGTCTCGACGATCCTTATCGATGATCAGGGCGAGCGCTTGATCGTGCCCTTCTACGATGCGGCCCTGCACGAGACGGTCAAACCGGTGACAAAACAGGACGTGTCTGCTTTCGATGCGGTTCTGGTCGACGTCCGCTGGCCGAAGCTGGCATTGCGGACGCTGCTCGCCGCCGGAGAGGCGGGCAGACCAGCCATTCTCGATGGTGACGTTGCAGGCGACGGCGTAATCGAGATGCTGGCACCGGCGGCCAGCCACATCGTGTTCTCGCAGCCGGCCGCCGAGCGCCTCACTGGAACTGCCGAGCCGGCGAGGGCCGTCGGCCTTCTGAAGCGAAAGTTCGAGCACGCCTTCATCAGCGTTACGTCAGGAGAAAACGGCTCCTTCTGGTGCGACGACCGAAGCGGCGAAATCTTCCATCTTGCCGCTCCGAAGGTGAGGGCCGTCGATACGCTCGCGGCAGGCGATATTTTTCATGGCGCTTTCGCTCTGGCGATCGCAGACGGCGTGCCGACCGCCGAGACGATGCGCTTCTCGTCCATGGCGGCGGCGCTCAAATGCCAGGTCTTCGGCGGCCGCATCGGCGCGCCGGGCAGAGCCGATGTCTGCGATGCGCTACGGAGCTGGGACGCACCGGTGACGAAGATGAATCCTGTTCTAAATTAAAGAGTTAGAGCATGATGTCATGAGAAAACCGCTCACGGCATCACGCTCTAGAAGAAGTCCGAAAGCCAGTAGCAGAGCGCTGAAATGGTCGCGGCGGCCGGGAGTGTGACGACCCAGGCAATAACGATATTGCCGGCCAAGCCCCAGCGAACGGCTGACAGTCGACGGGCGGCACCCACGCCGATGATGGCGCCGGTGATCGTGTGCGTCGTCGAGACCGGGATGCCCAGCCAGGTTGCGCCGAACAGTGTTAAGGCTCCCCCGGTTTCGGCACAGAAGCCCTGCATTGGGTTGAGGCGCGTGATCTTCGATCCCATCGTGTGGACGATTCGCCATCCGCCGCAAAGTGTGCCGAGCGCCATTGCGCCCTGGCATGAGAGAACGACCCAGAGCGGCACATGGAAGCCGCCGGACAGATAGCCTTGCGAATAGAGCAACACGGCAATGATGCCCATGGTTTTCTGAGCGTCGTTGCCGCCGTGGCCGAGGGAATAGAGCGAGGCGGAGACAAACTGCAAGATCCGGAATGTCCGATCGACAGCGAACGGCGTCTGCCGCACGAAGATCCACGACACGACCAGGATGAGCAGCAGCGCAAGGAAAAATCCGACCGCCGGCGACATCACGATGGCGCCGGCCGTTTTCAACAATCCGCTCCACACGATCGAACTGAAACCTGTCTTCATCAGACCGGCACCGACCAACCCGCCGACCAGCGCATGCGATGAGCTCGAAGGGATACCGAAGACCCAGGTGACGATGTTCCAGACGATCGCGCCCACCAGCGCCGCGAAGATGACCTGCGGCGTGACGATCGCCGGATCGATAATGCCGGTCCCGAGCGTTTCTGCGACGTGCAGACCAAAGAACAAGAAGGCGATAAAATTGAAGAAAGCCGCCCAAAACACCGCATATTGCGGGCGCAGCACCCGCGTCGACACGATCGTGGCGATAGAATTGGCGGCATCGTGCAGGCCGTTCAAGAAATCAAAGAAGAGGGCAACAGCCACGAGCGCGGCAAGGAGGGGAAGGGCGAGGGTGGCTTCCATCAAACGTTCTCGATGACGATGCCACTGATTTCATTGGCGACATCCTCGAAACGGTCGACGACCTTCTCAAGCTCGCCATAGATCTCACTGCCGATAAGATAAGCCATCGCATTTGAGGCGCCGTGGCGGCGGAAAAGATCCTTCAGGCCCTGCTCATGCAACTCGTCGGACCGGCCCTCGACGCGCGTTACTTCTTCCGCCAGCGCGGCCAGACGCGGGGCGTTGGCGCTGATCCGGTCGAGAAGGGGAAGGGCTTCGGCGATCAGATGTGCCGCCTGGACGATCGTCTTTCCCATTTCCTGCATTACAGGGTCGAAGCTCTTCTGCTCGAACAGCCGGATGGTCTTCACGGTTTTCTGCATCATGTCGATCGCATCATCCATCGACTGGATGAGATCCTTGATGTCGCCGCGATCGAAGGGCGTGACAAAACTGCGGCGCACGGCAAGCAGCACTTGCCGGGTAATCTCGTCCGCTTCATCCTCCAATTGAACGATCCGGGCGCAATGGCCTTCAATGTCCGTGCCGCCCAAAAGTTCGTTGAGCGCTTCGGCCGCACCGACGACGGTTTTTGAGTGTTGAGCGAAGAGATCGAAGAATCGATCTTCCCGCGGCATGAGTTTTCGAAACCAGCTTAACATCGGCACTCCATGGACTGTCACAAAATCGTCATAAAGCACGACGGCTGCCATGGAAAGCCGCGAGACCGGAGAAGGGAAGTCATTGACAGGAATCGCAATCCGTTGATTGCGCCGTCCTGCCGCTTTCGGTAAATGTTCATTTGAACATTTCATTATTGCAAAGTGAACTATGGCTGTTACCATTGCCGGACGTCTGGAGCGGGAGGCTGCGGACCGAGACCAATGGGAGTGAAGATGAACAAGATCGCTTTTTTCCTGTCTGCAGGATTGACCAGCCTGTCCTTATCCGTCCCGGCCATGGCCGCCACGAAGATCCAGTGGTGGCATGCGATGGGCGGCGAGAATGGCGCGAAGCTTGAACAGATCGCCAAGGGCTTCAACGCATCTCAGTCCGATTATGAGATCGTGCCGGTCTATAAGGGCACCTATGACGAGACGCTGACCGGCGCGATCGCTGCGTTTCGTGCCAAGCAGCAGCCGGCAATCGTCCAAGTCTATGAAGTCGGCACCGGCACGATGATGGCCGCACAGGGGGCGGTCTACCCGGTTTACCAGCTGATGAAAGACGAAGGCGAGGCCTGGGACCAGAGCAAATTCATTGCCCCGGTCGTCGGTTATTACTCGGACACCAGCGGCAATGTCCTATCGCTGCCCTTCAATTCCTCGACGCCGATCATGTATTACAACAAGGACGTCTTCAAGAAGGCCGGGCTCGATCCGGAAACGCCGCCGAAAACATGGGCGGAGGTGGAATCCTTCTCGCGGACCATCATGAAATCGGGTGCGGCCAAATGCGGCTTCACCAGCGCCTGGATCTCCTGGATCCAGACCGAAAATCTCAATGCCCTGCACGACAAGCCGTACTCCACCAAGGCTAACGGTTTCGGCGGCCTGGACGCCGAATTCACCTTCAACAACGATCTGACAATCCGCCATTGGGACAATTTGAAGAAGTGGCAGGACGAAGGTCTGTTCAAATTCGGCGGGCCTGTCGGCGGCGACAATGCGCCTCCGATGTTCTATTCGCAAGAATGCGCGATGTATATGAACTCGTCGGCCGGCCGGGCCGGCGTCATCAACAACGCCAAAGGCTTCAAAGTCGGTTTTGCACCGCTTCCTTTTTACGATGACGTCATCAAGCAGCCGCTCAATTCGATCATCGGCGGCGCCACCCTCTGGACGCTGAAGGGCCGTCCGGAAGAGGAATATAAGGGTGTGGCGAAGTTCTTCACCTACCTGCAAAAGCCGGAGGTTCAGGCCGACTGGCATCAGTTCTCCGGCTACCTGCCGATCACCGAAGCTGCCTATAAACTCGGCCAGGACCAGGGTTACTATGAGAAAAACCCCGGCGCCGACATCGGCATCAAACAGCTGACGCGGGTGACGCCCACCGACAATTCCAAGGGCATCCGCTTCGGCAATTACGTCCAGGTGCGCGGCATCATCGACGATGAGTTTGCCGCTTTGCTGGGTGGAAAGAAGACGGCGAAGGAAGCGGTCGATTCCGTCGTCGCACGCGGCAACGAACAGCTTCGCGATTTCGAGTCCGCCAACTAATGGGCACCGCGACGGGGGCTGGCGAAAGACCGGCCCCCGTTTCCCATCCGTCAGTGTGAGGGCTCATGCAAACCAAACGGACCGTATTTCCCAACAAGCTTTTGCCTTACCTGCTCATTGCCCCCCAGATTTGCGTGACCGTGGTATTCTTTCTCTGGCCTGCGGCAACGGCCTTCTGGCAATCCTTCCTGCGCGAGGATGCCTTCGGCTTCAAGACGATCTTCGTCTGGTTCGAAAACTACCGGCGGCTTTTTGCCGATCCGATCTATATCAATGCCTTCGGCCACACGCTGATCTTCGCCATTCTGGTGACGGTGCTGTCGACGTCGATCGCGCTGCTTCTGGCGGCCGCGGCAATGCGCGTGCTCCGCACCTCCCGAATTTATTCGACCCTGCTGATTTGGCCCTATGCCGTCGCCCCGGCGATTGCCGGCATTCTCTGGTGGTTCATGTTCAATCCGTCGATCGGCATCGTCGCCTATATGCTGCGGTCGATGGGCGTCGATTGGAACCATCTGATCAATCCCAACGACGCGATGATCCTGATCGTGATCGCCGCCACCTGGAAACAGATATCCTATAACTTCTTGTTTTTCCTGGCTGCGCTGCAGTCCGTGCCCCGCTCGCTTCAGGAGGCCGGCGCCATCGATGGGGCCGGGCCGACCAAGCGTTTCTGGACGATCGTCTTCCCGCTGATCTCGCCGACGACCTTCTATTTGATCGTCATCAATATCGTTTACGCGATGTTCGATACGTTCGGGATCGTCCATGCGACCACCCAGGGCGGGCCGGCGCGCGCAACCGAGATCCTGGTCTATAAGGTCTATTTCGACGGTTTCATCGGGCTGAATCTAGGCTCGTCGGCGGCGCAGTCCGTCATTCTGATGGTGATCGTCGTCGCCCTGACGGCGGTGCAGTTCCGCTTCATTGAACGCCGCGTGCAATATTGAGGGAGCCCGAGGATGGTTGAAAATCGCCCTTTCCTGAATTTTCTGGCCCATCTTGTGCTGATTCTCGGCGTCACAATCGTTGTGTTTCCGGTCTACGTCGCTTTCATCGCATCGAGCCACGGGCCCAATGACTTCTTGTCGGGCGTCGTGCCGCTGACCCCGGGAAGCCACATCATCGAGAACTATTCGACGATGCTGTCGTCGGGGATGACAAGCTCGGGAGCGCCGCCAATCGGGCCGATGATGATCAACTCGCTGATCATGGCGGTCGGCGTCGCCGTCGGGAAGATCGCCATCTCGATCCTTTCGGCCTTTGCCATCGTCTATTTCCGGTTTCCGTTCCGGACCTTGGCATTCTGGATGATTTTCATCACGCTGATGCTGCCGGTCGAGGTGCGCATCGTGCCAACGTACAAGGTCGTCGCCGACCTCGGGATGCTGAACAATTACGGCGGCCTCATCATTCCGCTGATCGCCTCGGCAACGGCGACCTTCCTGTTTCGCCAGTTCTTTCTGACGGTGCCTGACGAATTGATGGAGGCCGCGCGTGTCGACGGGGCAGGGCCGATGAAGTTCTTCCGCGATATTCTGCTGCCGCTGTCGATCACCAACATCGCCGCCCTGTTCATCATCCTCTTCGTGCTCGGCTGGAACCAGTATCTCTGGCCGCTCATCATCACCACCGACCAGAGCTTCTATACCGTCGTGATGGGAATTCAGCGCATGGCAGCGGTTGCCGATGCCGAGCCGCGCTGGAACCTCGTGATGGCAGCGGTCATTCTGGCCGCCCTGCCGCCCATCCTCGTCATCGTCGCCATGCAACGCCTTTTTGTCAAAGGCCTGGTCGAAACGGAGAAATGAAATGGCCACGATCAATATCATCGACGTCAAGAAGAACTATGGTGCCGTTCCGGCTGTCAAAGGCATTAACCTGTCGGTTGCAGACGGCGAACTGATCGTGCTCGTCGGTCCCTCCGGCTGCGGCAAATCAACCCTGCTTCGCATGGTTGCCGGGCTGGAAACGATCAGCGAAGGCGATGTCGAGATTGCCGGCCGCAATGTGAACAAGGCGGAGCCGGCCGACCGCGACATTGCGATGGTCTTTCAAAACTATGCGCTTTATCCGCATATGACCGTGCGCGGAAATCTCGAATATGGTTTGAAAAACCGCGGCACCGAACGGGCGGAAATCAACCGCCGCGTGGCGGAGGCCGCCGAGATCCTGGAAATCGGACCGATGTTGGATCGCAAACCTCGCGAACTCTCCGGAGGGCAGCGCCAGCGTGTGGCGATGGGGCGCGCCATCGTCCGCGAGCCGGCCGCCTTTCTGTTCGACGAGCCGCTCTCCAATCTCGATGCCAAGTTGCGGGTGCAGATGCGCGTCGAAATTCGCCGGCTGCAACGGCGTCTGAAGACCACCAGCATCTACGTCACCCACGACCAGCTTGAAGCGATGACCCTTGCGGACCGGCTGGTCGTGATGAACGGTGGCCTCGTCGAACAGGTCGGCACGCCGGTGGCGGTCTACGATCGACCGGCGAGTTTGTTTGTCGCCAGCTTCATCGGCTCGCCGCCTATGAACCTTGTGCCGGTCGACGTGCTCAGGGCCGCCGACAGAGCAGGCACCCTGGCATTGCCTGCCGGCACCGACATGGTCGGCCTTCGCCCCGACGCGTTGCTCGTCACCGAGCCGGCGGAGCCGACCGTTCGCCTGAATGCGACGGTCGAGTTGCTCGAGCCGATCGGCGGAGAAAGCCACCTGCATGTGCGATTGGGTGAGAGTCAGCGGACAGTCGTCCTGACGGTGCCGGGCCGCCCGGACTTTGCCGAGAATGCGAATATCGACGTTTTCGCCCGTGTTGATGCGATGCACCCTTTTAACAGCAATACCGGAAAACGCACGGATTGACGCGGGATTTTTATTTCTTCATCCAGCAGAAGACGACGAAAGAGATGAGACGATGACGACCGTAGAGCCGCGATCAGGCCCGCCACGCAGTGAAATTCAGGCGCATCGGGGCGCCTCTGCGGTGGCGCCCGAAAATACCATTGCTGCCTTTCGGGCAGCCGCCGAACAAGGCGCGGAATGGGTCGAACTCGACGTCGCCCTTCTTGGCGATGGCACCCCGGTGGTGATCCACGATGTTTCAATCGATCGCTGCTCATCGTCAAAGGGAAATCTTGCCGACCTCACTGCGTCGGATCTCAAGACCATCGACGCCGGCGCATGGTTCGGCTCGCAATTCGAGGGGGAACCGCTGCCGACGCTGGCGCGGGTCGTCTCGGCCCTCGGCGAATTTGGCCTCAACGCCAATGTCGAGATCAAGCAGCATGCCCATCACAAATCGCTCGACCAACTGGTCAATGTCGTCGATCAGCATCTGAAGGCACGGGCGCCGCACACCAGGATCATGATCTCGAGCTTTGATGCCGCTGCGCTGAAAGGAATGCATGCGCTCGATCCAAGTTACGAGCTCGCCATGCTGTGGAGCAAGGTGCCTGCGGATTGGCTGGATATCCTTCGGTCGATCCCGGCAACGACCATCCATCTTGACTATAAGGCTCTCAGTATCGGGTTTCTCGAAGAGGCCGTTCGTTGCGGCATCAAGGTGCGGGCGTGGACCTGCAACGACCCAAGGCGGCTCGCATCTTTCTGGGACGCGGGTTTGACCGGCGTGATAACAGACGATCCCAGTGTCTACCTCACCTAAGGAGCGGCGATGGGGCAGCGGATCATATCGAGCCGGCAACGCGAGATCCTTGCGCTGATCGAGACCGAAGGTGTTCAGTACATCGAGGAGCTGGCACGTCGGTACGATTTGACGACGCAGACCATTCGTCGCGATATCAATGCCTTATGCGATCTGGGGCATGCGCGGCGCTTCCACGGCGGCGTCGACCTGCCGGTCGAGGGCAGCAACATCTCGCTCAATGCCCGCGCCCAGCTCAACCGGCGGGCCAAGCGGCTTATCGCAAAACGCGTCGCCGCCGACATCGGGGCGGAGGCGACCGTGTTTCTCGGCATCGGCAGCACGGTGCAATTCGTTGCCGACGCGCTGCGCGATCACCAGGGTCTGACGGTGATCACCAACAACATTCACGTCGCCTTGAGCCTGTGCGACGCCCCGAGTGTCGAGGTCCATTTGACCGGCGGTCTTTTGCGACACGATGACCGCGACGTGGTCGGCACGGATGTGATCCGGTTCGTCGAAAAATTCTATGCAACCCACGCCGTGGTCGGCGCAGGTGCTCTGAGCCCGCTCACCGGCCTGATGGATTTCAGCTACAGCGAAGCCCAGATCACCAACGCGCTTCTTGAAAATTCACAAACACAGATTCTCGCCGCAGATGTCAGCAAGTGGACACGCACCGCCTCCGTGCGGGTTGCGCCATTCAGCAAACTCACCCGTTTTTACACGGATCGACTGCCCGGCGAAGCGTCGGCCGCCAATGCCCTCGCCGAAAGCGGGTTGGACGTGGTGACATGCAGCGAGGAGACGACATGAGCTACGTGGACCTGGCGCCATCAGCGCGGGAGCTGCAGGACGTGCGCTACCTGTTCACCGACATCGACGATACCCTGACGACAGAGGGCAAACTTCTGCCGCAGACCTTTGAGGCTTTGTGGGATCTCAGCCGGGCCGGCATTGCCGTCGTGCCGGTCACGGGCGGCTCAGCCGGCTGGTGCGAACATATCGTCCGCGCCTGGCCGGTGGCCGCCGTCATCGGCGAAAGCGGCGCATATTGCGTCACCCGCCGGGATGGCGACGTCGTCTTCGACTTTTGGGAGGATGGCGTCCTGCAGGGCGAGCGCCAACGCCGGCACCTGCAGGCGATCAAAGCGCTGATCACGCAAAAGAGCAGGCCGTTCAGGATCGCCCACGACCAGGTCTTCCGGCTGGCGGATGTCGCAATCGACATACAGGGTCACGATCCGCACGAGGTCGAGGATCTGGCGTCCAGCATCAGGGCCATGGGCGGAACGGTGGCGATCAGCTCCATCCACATCAACACCTGGATCGGCGACTACAACAAGAGATCGATGAGCGAGCGGGTTCTGACCGGCCTGTTTGGTGTCGATCCGACTGAGACGCCCACCGTGACCGCCTTCGTCGGCGACTCTCGAAACGACGCGCCGATGTTCGGCTTTATCCGCAATTCCTTCGGGGTCAACAATATCATCCCGGTCCTGCCGCACCTGCAATTCGCGCCCAAGTGGGTCTCCTCGCAGCCCGCCGGACTTGGCTTTGCCGATATTGCCCACTCGATCCTGCACGCGGTCGGCGAAGTTTCGCAATAAGCCGTGGCGGATATCAACGCTTAAGAAGAATTGGTCCCTCCTCAGCTTTTGACCGAGCCGGCGGTCATGCCCGCCAGGAAATAGCGTTGGGCAACCAGGTACAGCACCAGCAGGGGCAGGGAGCCGAGCACGCTCATCGCCATCATTTCATTCCATTCGAAAGCGTGCTGGCCCATCAGCAGCTGGATGCCGATCGGAACGGTTCTGAGATCCATCGACTTTGTCAGCGTCAGGGCGAAGAGGAATTCGTTCCACGCCAGCAGAAACGTGTAGACCGCCGTGGCGACGATCCCGGGAATGGAGACGGGCACGATGACACGCCAAAGCGCCGTCCAGCTCGAGCCGCCGTCGACAAGCACGGCCTCGTCCAGCTCTTTCGGCAGGGTGTTGAGATAGCCCGTCATCAGCAGCACCGCGTAAGGCAGTGTGAAGACCATGTAGGTGAGGATCAGTGCCAGATAGGTGTCGAAAATCCTGAACGCGACGACCATGCCGAAATATGGAATGAGAAGCGTGATCGGCGGAACGGTCTGGGTGCTGATGATGAAGATGTTCAAGGTGTTCTTGAAGCGGAACGAATAGCGGCTGAAGCCGTAGGCAGTCAGGATGGCGATGACGAGGGTCAGGCAGGTGACGACGCCGGCGACGAAGTAGCTGTTGATGAAGAACCGTACCTTCACCGGATCGTTGAAGATTGTCAGATAGGCGGCCACGGTGAAATCCTCCGGCAGAAGCCGCGGCGGAAGGGCGAAGATTTCCGTGTTCGATTTCAGCGAGCTGAAAAACATCCACACGATCGGGAAGGTCGAAAAGACGAGGCCGACCGCCAGCCCGAGATAGGTCAGGATGGTCGGCAGGGCCGAGCTTTTGAAGGAACGCTTTGCCATGGCGGTCACCTGCGCTGCTGGTGTTTGATGTAGAAGTAGGTGACGCTCATCGAAATGATGAGGATGATCATCGCACTCGCCGAAGCCAGAGAGAATTCATACTGGGAGAAGGCGAGCTTGTAGGTGAAGGTGGACAGAACCTCCGTCGAATAGATCGGGCCGCCACCGGTCGTCATCCAGACGAGCGGAAAAACCTGCATCGTCCAGATGAAATCGAGAAGCGCGATGCTGATGATGATCGGCATCAGCTGCGGAATGGTGATGTACCAGAATTTTTCCAGTTCATTGGCGCCGTCGATCCCGGCCGCCTCGTAAAGCTCCTTCGAAATGCCCTGGAGACCGGCGAGCAGGCTGACCATGTAAAGCGGATAACCCGCCCAGATGTTGGCAAAGGTCAGGGCGTGAATGGCGGTGTGGGTCGACGAGAACCACTCGACTTTGAAGTTGATGATATGGAGCGCCATCAGCACGCTGTTGACGACGCCGTTCGGGTCGAGCAGCAGGCGCCAGATGATGGCGATGATGACGGCCGTGAACAGCCACGGCAGGATGAAGAGCACACGTAATATGCTCCGGATCAGCGGATCGACGCGGTTGGTGTTCAGCAACAGCGCAAAGGCCAGGCCGATGATGAAGTGGAAGACGACGCTCATGATCGTGAAATACATCGTCTGGCCGACCGACTGCCAGAAGACCGGATTTTCGAAGATGGTCAGGTAATTCTGGACGCCTGCGAATGCAGCGTCCTTTTTCATGATGGCGCCGTCCATCAATGAATATTTGAAGACCATCACCATCGGGAACAGCATCAGCAGAACAAGCAAAAAGGTGGCCGGCGACACGTAGAAATACGGCACCAGCTTCCTCAAGGTGCTGTAACGAAGCCATCTTTTTTTCCGCGCGTTGAGTTGCGCAACCACCAGAGCCGGAGCGGAATGATTCATGAGCTGTGACTTCCCATTCTGCCGAGATTTGACGACTTACGCCGGCAGCGCCACGTCGCGCTGCCGGCGGTCTCGTGAAAGTGATGTGCTTAGTCTTTGGTTTGATGCATCTCGTTATCCCGCAACCGCTGCGCACTTCCGGGCGACAGGCATCAGAACTTCGCGAGCCAGGCCTTCTCGGTATTGGCAGCCGCGTCCTTGGCCGACTGGCCACCGTCGAACATCTTCTGAACTTCGACGTTCATGTCGCGCATCAGTTCTTCGGCAACCGGAAGGCCGACGAATTCGTTGGCAGGATAGCCGCTCTGGAAGATTTTGAAAGCTTCGGCGAAGATCGGGTCCGATGCCACGAAGTCCGGCTTGGCATGGACGTTGCCGGGGAAGGCGTTGGCAATCGACACCAGGCGGCCGTTGACGTCCGGGCTCATCAGATATTCCACCAGCTTCCAGGCTTCTTCCTTGTGCTTGCTGCCCTCGCTGATGCCGATGCCCCAGGATGCATAGGGCATGCCGCGTTTGCCCGTATAGCCGTCGGTGGCCGGCAAGGCGGAGATGCCGAATTTGAGCTTCGGATTGCGTTCGCGGATGAGATTCACATGGGCGAGGGAATCGACCATCATGCCGACGCGGCCGTTGACGAATTCCTCGACCTTGTCCTGTTCCTTCTTGGCGAAAATGCCGGGAGAAATAACGCCTTCCTTGTTGAGGGAAGCCAGATAATCGAGCGTGCCGACGACGGCCTCATTTTCGAGGTCAGGCTTGCCGTCCTTCATCATCGAGGCGCCGGAGGCCCAGACCCAGGACATCACGTCGTTCTGGATTCCGCTCGGAGACTGCAGCGATAGCGGCAGAACCCAGCCATACTGGTTCTTTGACGCGTCGGTCATCTTCTTGGCGGCTTCGGCAAATTCCGTGCGCGTGGTCGGCAGCTTGTCGACGCCCGACGCCTTGGCGATATCGAGGTTGACGAAGACCGGATAGACGAAGGATGCCAGCGGGAACATCACGCTCTTGCCGTCGACCTTGACGATATCGGTGATCTGGCTCTTGTCGTATTTCGCCTTCTCCATCAGTTCGTCCATGGAGGCGATCGCGCCCTGCTTGGAGAGACCGTTGACCCAGGCGCCATCCAGGCCGACGACGTCGCTTAAGGTCCCGGAGGCGGCGCCGACGACGATCTGGTCACGGGTCGTGGCATAGGGACCGCTGACGAGCGTCACCTTGATGCCGGGATTTGCCGCCTCGAAATCGTTCATGATGCCGCGCAGTGCACCGGACGGCATTTCCGGTTCCCACCATTGAATGAATTCGATGGTGGTGTCGGCGAATGCCGAGGTGGCGCAAAGCGCCCACACCGCCACGGCAGCCCGCATGGTCACGCTGAATTTTCTGATATTCATCTGTGCCTCCCATAGATTTTCAGTGATCGATCCTCCTCAAGACCGTAGGCAAATTAGGTTCCCTGAGGTGCCTGTCTGTCAATGGAGAAATGCGATGCGGAAAAAAATCGACGTCCGCATGGGTGATGTATCCTTTGCTAAATATTTGATAATAAAACATATTATGAAGCATCGAGGCCGATATTTTTTCGGAGAATTTGTATTGCTTGTGATGCATTTTTTCTTTACTTTCGTAAACAAATGAAAGTTTTCAGCCACCGGCATAGGAGGGGAACAGACGGAGGGAGGCAATTATTTCCTGTTTAGAAAGGCAGTGCCGCCAGTGCGATTATCAAATAGATCCAGCGTGATCATCCCGTCGTTAAGGAACTGAATGGCCAAGAAGAGTTATAAATCGATGGATGATTTCGCGACCGCCTCCGGCGTGTCGCGTCCGACGCTGTCGAAATATTTCAATGATCCCTCGCAGATTAAAGAGGTGACACGCAAACGTATCGAGGCGGCTCTCAAGAAGTCGAATTTCGAGCCGAACCTTTTCGCGCGGCATCTCAATCGCAAACGGACCAGGAATATCGGGATCCTGGTCCCGACCATGTCGGACCCCTTTTATGTGCAGGTCGTGTCGCTGATCGAGCTCGAGTTGCGCGACAAAGGATTTTGGCCGGTCCAGATCTCGTCGCACACGCGGCCGGAACTGGAGGCGGAGGCGGTGCGGACCTTGCTGTCGCTGAAGGTGGCCGGCGCGATCGTGGCGCCGCTCGGGGCCGGTTCGCGCCGCTCCGCGCTGGAAAGGCTGAAAGACGCGATCCCTGTCGTCTGCTTCGACAATCCTGCCAGCGGCGATCTTCCTTACGTCGGCAACGACAACGCCCAAAGCATGGCAGCCATTGTGCAATATCTCTGCCGGTCCGGTGAGCCGCCGATATTCCTGGAAATTCCGCATCTGACGGAAAACGCCGGCGAGCGGCAGGCGAGCTACCGTGCGACCATGACAAGGGAAGGGCATTCGCCGCTGGTCATCGATTGCGACGCACCGCCGTCCTGGGAGTTCGAGCGCCTCGGATACGAGCAGATGCAGAGGATTCTCGCGCGTGGCGGCCTACCGGGCAAAACTCTGCTCTGCGCCAACGACCGCTTCGCTTTCGGCGCCATGGCGGCGGCCTTCGCATCCGGCCTGAAAATCGGCCGCAGCGACGACTGCGATGTGCGGATTGCCGGGCACGACGACCACCCGCTCAGCCGATATACCTGCCCGTCGCTGACGACGATGGCCCAGAACGCACCGGAGATCGCGGCAAAGTCCGTGGAACTGTTGCTTTCTCATATTGAAAGCGAGGACGAGGGGACTACCCCTTCAACGAACAGGGTGATCCTGGAAGCGACGCTGGTGATGCGCGACTCGGCTTGAGATCAGTCGTCGGTTGCAGTTGAACGGGCCAGCGCAGGGTCCATGGCGCGCCATGCCGTTGCAATGGCTTCAAGAGCCTCCTGGGCCTCCGGAATGGCCCGCCGCTTCGAGACGAAGCCATGGATCTGTCCGGGCCATGTCCGGCTTGTCGCCTGGGCTTCCGAACTGAGCCGCTCGGCATAGAGGGCTCCTTCGTCGAAAAGCACGTCGTGACCGGCAAGGATGACGACGGCGGGCGCCACGCCCGCCAGCGACGCCGCCCGCAGCGGCGAGGCTCGCCAGTCGGACCCGCTTGCGGTGTCCGGCAAATAGTGGTCGCGGAACCATCGCATCGCCGCTGCCGTCAGGCCGAAGTCTTCTGCGTAACGCAAATAGCTGTCGGTTGCCTGCAACTGGTCGGTCACCGGATAGATTAGCACCTGGCCGATGACGGCAGGCACCTGTCCGTCCCGCGCCAGAAGAGCGATGACAGCGGCGAGATTTCCGCCGGCGCTGTCGCCGCCAACGACAATTCGTGCCGGATCGATGCCGAGTGCATCAGCCTGATCCCTCATCCAGATGAGCGTGGCCGCACAGTCCTCGATCGCTGCCGGAAATGGATGTTCCGGGGCGAGGCGATAGTCGGGCGAAACCACGACGGCGCCAGCCATATTGGCAAGGCTCCGGCAGATGTCCTCATGGGTTTCAGGCGCGCCGATTACAAAGCCGCCGCCATGAAGATACAGCAAGGCGGGGGCCTGCTGGCGCGGCGCGGCGCGGCCGCGCCAGATCTTCAAACGGGTTGCGCCGACATGTCTTTCCAGGATCTCCGCCACATCCTCGAGCGGCCACTGGATATCTGCGAAACCGTCCAGATACTGTTGCCGCGCCAGCGCCGGCGTACAGCTTTCCACCGGCTCCTGCGACTCGCCGGGCCAGGCCAGTGCGCGTCTTGCGGATTCATCCAGTTGCGTCATGCGAGCAGGCTCCTTGCTTCGTCTTCCCGCAATTCGCTTGGCTGGGCGACAGTATCCGGAATGGTCTGGGCGACACCGGTTTCACCTGCCCGGAGGATTGCTTCCATGACATCGAGCACATGCAGCGCGAGATCGCCTGAAGCACGTGGCGCTCGGCCTTCGATGATGGCGCGGGCGAGCTCGGCAAGGCCAAGCATGCGATAATTGGCGCGGTCCGGTGCCGCGATCGGCCAGTTGACGGCACCGAAGAGTGCGACTGACGTATCGGTTTCCTCCCAAGGCGCGCCACGGTCGGAGAGCGCAATGCGGCCGCCGAAATTGTCGGGGTCGGGCAGGCGCAGCGAGCCTTCGGTGCCATGCAGTTCGATGGGGTGGTTGGAATGGCGGAAGACGTCCCAGGAAGTGCCAAAGGTAACCGTGGCGCCGCAATCGAATTCCAGCAGCGAAAGCACGCTGGTCGGTGTGCCGACTTTGAACGTGGTGCCCTGTTTCGGCCCTTCGGCGGTAATGAGCCGCTCTTCCTGCCCGCTTGTGGCGACGGCCTGCACACGGCGGATCGGCCCCATCAGATTGACCATCATCGTCAGATAATCAGGGGCCCATGTCCATCACCGGGCCTGCGCCGGCCTGGTAGTAGAAGCCGGGGTCCGGATGCCAATGCTCCATGCCGCGGCCCATCATGAAGGCTGTTCCCGTCACCGGCCTGCCGATGGCGCCGGCTTCCATCTGCCGCCGGGCATAGCGTCCGGCCGCTCCCAGGAAGGTGTCCGGGGCCGAACCGAGCATGAGATCCTTTTCGGCAGCAGCGCCCACCAGCAGGCGGCCTTCCGCGGCCGTGACGCCGAGCGGCTTTTCGGTGAACACATGTTTGCCCGCCGACAGCGCCCGCATCGACACGTCGAAATGCGCGGCCGGGATCGTCAGGTTGAGGATCAGGTCGATATTCCTGTCGTCGATAAGGGCATCGACCTCTGCTGCCCGCAGGTTGAACTCGGCTGCACGGCGCCTGGCGGCGTCTGCATTGATGTCCGCACAGGCGGTGATTTCGACGCCGCGAAACAGCGGCGCGTTGCGCATATAGGCGAGCGAAATGCTGCCGCATCCCACAACGCCGATCCTGAGTGTCTGTGCCATTGAAGAACCTGACCTTGCCGTTCCAAGCGCGGAGTGCCGCGGATGCACGTTGAATTCGCGAGCAATAAATTATGTTGACGCACGCTAACATTTTCCCCTACGAAATGACAAGACGTTGGGAAGCGTCGCAATTCCCGGAGGCAAAGCCCTTCGTAGGGCCGCGATGATCGCCTGCGTGGAGCTCCTTCGATTTCGGTTGTCATCAACGAATAGGTCAGGACCAAGTTATGCACGATGCTGCGCTGAAGATCGGCTGCCAGACATTCACTTGGGAGATGCTGGGCAAGGGGTGGAGCGGCGGGCCGGACGATCTGGTGCGCGCCATCGCCGATGGCGGATATGCCGGTCTCGAAATCACCGACACGATGATCGGTCACTACGCGCTTAAGCCTGTCGACTTTGCCCGGACGCTTGCGGAGGCCGGTTTGACACTGGTTTCCTTTGCCTTCGGCTCCGCCAGCGGTTTCACGGTGACGGAAAAGATCGCTTCCGATCTGGAGACGGCCCGGCGATGGGTGGATTTCGCGGCGAATTTTCCCGGTGCGATGGTCTCGATGGGATCGGCCACAGTCGTTTCGGATGGGCCGCGCGAGGACAAGTTCGCCATCGCGGCGGAGTGCTATAATCGCGCGACCGAGATCGGACGGTCGGCCGGCGTCGCCGTCGCCGTCCACCCTTCCTCGCACCACAATACGCTGCTCTTCACCAGAGCCGACTATGACCGGCTGTTTGCTCTCCTGGAACCACGCGTGGGTTGGGTGCCGGATACCGGCCATATCCTGCGGGGCGGCCAGGAGATCGGCGATACGCTTTCGGCCTACCGGGACCGTATCCGCTACGTGCATCTGAAGGATGTCGACGCCGGCGGGATCTGGGCGATGCTCGGCGAAGGCGTCTGCCACGTGCCCGCCGTGATTTCGGCAGTTCGGGCGGCGCCGGAGTTTACCGGCTGGATCGTGGTGGAGGAAGAGTCGGGCCATGCCGGAACCGATCCTGCCGCCGCCGTTCGCAAGAATCGCGAGACGCTTCGACGACTGGGGTTTTAGCCGATCTCGTCCCCCTGGCGCCGAGCGCCATAGAGCCGCGGCAAAGCCTCTCCCGGCTCGCTTCTCCCGTGAAGAGAGAGGCTGAAGATCACGCGTAACGGACCTCCACGCCGAGTTTCTCCAGCCGGTGGCGGATGCTGTGCGGCATGTTGCTGTCGGTGATGATCAGGTCGACGCGCGACAGCGAGAAGGCTTTCGAGGAGGCGCCGATATCGAACTTGCTCGAATCCGCCACCAGCACGACGCGCCGGGCCATGCGAACCAGGTTGCGCTTGGTCCGCGCAATATCCTCGGAGACATCGACGACGTCGAAGGCCTGATCGATCGCATGGGCGCTGACGAAGGCCTGGTGGGCGACGAGCCCGCCGACCGCCTTGTCGGAATCCGAGACGATCGTGCTGACGGTGCTGGGAAACACCCGGCCGCCAATCATGTGGACGTCGAGCCCCGGCCGGTACATCAGATGCTGGGCGATGTTCATCGCCGTCGTCGCCACCACGACGTTGTTGACCGGCGGCATCTGCATGGCCACCTGCAGCAGCGTCGAGCCGCTGTCGAAGACGATCGACTGGTTGTCGATGATCTGCCGCGCTGCCACCTGAGCAATGCGCCGCTTCGCATCGAAATTGCGCTGCATGCGCTCCTCGAAGGCTGCGGCCGGCGAGTCGGACGGCAGGGCGATTGCTCCGCCATGCGTTTTGATCAGCTGCTTCTTCGCGTCCATGATTTCGAGATCGGAGCGGATCGTGACTTCCGAAACCTCAAAGAATTCCGCGAGCTGGCGGGTGCGGGCCTGACCAACTCGTTGAAGTTCCAGCATGATCTGCTGCCGCCTCTGTTCTGCAAGCATGTTCGATCCCGGCTGCGGCGCGCCTCGTTGTGATAAGGCGACTTTTGAAAAACGAAAGACAACCGCCTGATGCTGCGGCTTATGCTGCATAAATAGCCTTCAGCAGCAAAAAATGCACGTCAAAAATTCTCTTTCCGCGTGAAAACGAAAGAATTCGAAATATTGAACATTTGTTTGTTTTCGAGTTAGGGTTTTTCAACAACGCCGCCGGCATTTTCGACGCCGCAATCGCAAAGGAAGCATCGCCATGGGTCTCGGAACGAAAGTCCGCCTCGCACGCCTGTTCTCAAACCCATCGGGGCATTTGTTTGGGGGCGCGGTCGATCATTTTGTCGGTTATGGCAATGTTCGCGAGGGCGGGCTTGCCGATCTGCCGGGCGCGCTCAGACGCGTGATGGCGGGAGGCCCCGACTACATCAGCATCCAGCCCGGCGCGGCGCGCCACCTCTGGTCGGATTATGCCGGAAAGGCCGCCCTCGTCATTCAGGGCGGCTGCTTCACCGCCGACGACCGGATTCGCCAACTCATCGCCACTCCGGAAGACGCGGTGCGTTATGGTGCGGACGCGCTGGCCGTCGCCATTCCGGTGCGCGGCGCCACCGAAGGAGAGTATATCCGCTGGCTGACCGACACGGTCAACGCTGCCGCCCGCTTCGAAATGCCGGTCGTCGCCCATGTCTATCCCCGTGATTTCTCCGACGGCGGCAAGATCGTGTTCACCCCGGATGAGATCGCCTATGCGGTGCGCATCGGTTTCGAAGCCGGCGTCGACGTGATCAAGGTCGGCTACACCGGGGATTTCGAATCCTTCCGCGAGACCGTCGCGACCTGCCCGATTCCGGTGGTGATTGCCGGCGGCCCGAAGACCGATACGCTGCTCGGCGCGCTCGTCCAGACATCGGAAGCCTTGCGCGCCGGCGCCAAGGGCGCGGTCGTCGGCCGTAACCTCTGGGGTCACGGCGATACGACCATGGCCGCGCGCGCCTTCAAATTCGTTATTCACAATGGCATGGCGCCGGAGGAAGCGCTGGCGGCCGCCGGTGCTTGAGACGTGTCGCGCCCGCTCCAGGTTCTAGGCTTCGGCGCCCTTGCCATCGATGACATTATCTATGTCGATCGCGGGCTTTCGGCCGGCAAGGGGAAGGTGACGAAACGGGCCACGGACCATGGCGGCAATGTTGCGACGGCCCTTGTTGCCGTCGCTCGGCTTGGCGGGCGCGCCGGCTTTATCGGCTGGCTCGGCGAGGATGCTGCGACCGATCCGGCCGGCGCCGAACTCGAGCGTGAGGGCGTCGACATATCCCTGGCGCCCCGCCACGCCGCTGCCGCGCCGATCCGCTCCGTGATCACCGTCGCTCCTAACGGCGACCGGTTCATAGCCTATGACGACGATGTGCTGCACGGAACATCCGATGCGCTGCCCGATGACGTTTTGATGCGGGCCCCAGTCCTGCTGATCGACGGTTATGCCACGCATTCGGAAAGCGTCGTGGCGCGGGCGCGAGCACTCGGGCTTGCCGTGATAGCCGATATCGAATGGACGGTGGGTGCCGCGACGGACGGGCTCATCGCCTTCGCCGACCATCTGGTGCTGCCACTCGCTTTCGCCAGAGAGTACACCGGTGAAGATGATCCAACGATCATCCTGGAGAAGCTCTGGTCAGCGGAGCGGTCCGCTGTCGTGCTGACCGATGGCGAACGAGGAACCTGCCTCCGCCAGAAAGGCGATCCCACCCGCTGGCTTTTGCCGGCCTATCAGGTCCAGGCGGTCGACACGACCGGCGCCGGCGACTGTTTTCATGGGGCCTACGCTCTTGCCCTTGCCGAGGGCAAAACCCCGCTTGATTGTGTAGCCTATGCCACAGCGGCGGCTGCCATTTCCGTGACCGCACGCGGAGGGCGCCGGGGCCTGCCGGACAACCGGACCTGCCTGGCATGGATGGCGGGGGAAAATGCGCCGGTGCCGCGCCCAATTCCGGGATGCCACGATTAGCGTGCAACTGGTCGGTGTCGAATTTGTGGGCCGCCTGAGCAAAACAACATCTTGATCGCAGGGTTTAAAGGTCCTTAACGGCGACCGCGCTGGCCATAAAAGTTACGCGCGTAAAAATATTTTAGCGCGCATAATAATTCGATTTTTCGGATCAAACGTGATATATTTCAAATGGATACGGTGAGATACCCGACAAGGTGCGCGCGGAATGCGATCGATTCTTTTGTTGACATTGAAGCTCAGGCCTGAGCTTTCTTGTCGAAAGGCTCGGAGGTGGCGGGAAGAGCGCCGGTCGAAACGTGAGCGGTGTGACACGGGAGGATGAGACGTGGCTGTGGTTGTACTGGACAAAATCTGCAAGACCTATGGAAACAGCTACCATGCGATCAAGGATCTGAGCCTGACGATCCATGACGGCGAGTTTCTGATTCTGGTCGGTCCGTCCGGATGCGGAAAATCGACTGCGCTCCGCATGATTGCCGGGCTTGAGGAAATCAGCAGTGGAACCTTGAGCATCGGCGGTCAGGATGTCGTCGATCTTGCGCCCAAGGACCGCGACATTGCCATGGTTTTCCAGAGCTATGCGCTTTATCCGCACATGACGGTGTTCGACAACATTGCCTTTTCGATGAAGCTGGCCGGAAAGACCAAGGCCGAGCGAACCAAGCGCGTTCACGAGATTGCCAAGATACTGCAGCTGGAAAGCCTGCTCGGCAACAAGCCCGCCCAGCTTTCCGGCGGCCAGCGCCAGCGTGTTGCGATGGGCCGCGCCATGGTCCGTGAGCCCGCGGCATTCCTGATGGATGAGCCGCTCTCCAACCTCGATGCCAAGCTGCGTGTTCAGATGCGCGCCGAAATCGCAAGCCTGCAGCGGCAGTTGGGGGTGACGACGATTTACGTGACGCACGACCAGACCGAAGCCCTGACCATGGGCGATCGCGTCGCGGTGCTGAAGGGCGGCGTGCTTCAGCAGGTGGATACGCCCAAGGCCCTCTATCACCGCCCGGTCAATGCGTTTGTCGCAGGCTTCATCGGCTCGCCGTCGATGAACCTGTTCGAAGGGCGTCTGGAGGGCATGCGGATCCATCTGCCGGGCTTCTCCATCCCGTTGTCCGACGGCGCCTTCGAGCGGGCTCCCGGCCTTTCCGCCTTCGAGGGAAAGGCGCTGATCTTCGGCGTTCGGCCGGAGGACCTCTACGACAGCCGGTTGCCGTCCGGGTCCTCCCATCCGACGATCCCGGTCGTCGTCAAATCGATCGAGGAGCTTGGCTCCGAGTTGATCGTGCATTTGAAAATCGACGCAGTTCGGATCAACTCGGGCGACCCCGACGCCGTCGAAGACCTAAGCGGTGCGGCCAACGCCGTCGCCCGCTTCGAAGCTGTCAGTACGGTCGAGGCAGGCCAATCGATCAATCTGGCAATCGATCCGGCGAAACTTCATTTTTTCCATCCTCAAACCCATGTGGCGCTGTGAAGCGAAGACGAAACCGGCGTTCATCTTCAACATCCGACCTAGAGGGGGTTATCGATGCCAGCAAAACAGGAACGGCGCCTTCGCATCGGCGTATTGGGGGCCGGCCAGATTGCCCAGGCGGCGCACTTCGAGAGCTGCACGAAGGCTGTGAATGCCGATCTCCATGCGATCTGCGACGTCGCCGCGGATCTCCGCGAACGAATGGCGATCACCCATGGAGCGGAAAAAACCTACGACGACTATGACAGGATGCTGGCCGACCCCGACCTTGATGCCGTGATCATCGCCACCGCCGATGCCTTTCACGTTCCGGCCTCGATCCGCGCCCTTCAGGCGGGCAAGCATGTGCTGTGCGAGAAACCCGTCGGTGTCACCGTCGAAGAGTGCCTTGAATTGAAGGCTGAAGTCGAGACGTCGGGAAAGGTGTTTCAGGTCGGGCATATGAAGCGTTTCGACGCCGGGCTTCAGGCGGCGAAATCCTTCATCCGCGACGAGATGGGCGAGATGGTTGCGTTGAAGGCGTGGTATTGCGACAGCACCCACCGCTATCCGATGACCGATGCGGTCCAGCCGCTGATCGTTTCAAGCGCCAATGCGCGAAAGCCCGCTGCCAATCCGAAAGCCGACCTGCGCCGCTACTACATGCTGGCGCATGGCTGCCACCTGATCGACACGGCGCGTTATTTTGCCGGCGACATCGTTGCCGTCACCGCGCGCCTGTCCGAGCGGGCCGGCATCTGGTGCTGGTTCGTCGATGTGGAGTTTGCCTCCGGCACGCTCGGCCATCTCGATCTCACCGTCCAGGTGCGCATGGACTGGCACGAAGGTTTCCAGATCTATGGTAAGAACGGCAGCATTTTGGGCAAGACCTATAACCCCTGGTACTACAAGACCAGCGAAGTCGACATTTTCCGGGAAGCCGACGGCGCGACCCATCGCGTTCTCGGCGCCGACGGTCATTTTTATCGCCGTCAGGTCGAAGGCTTCGCCCGCACCATTCTGGATGGCGCAGTGATGGAAGGTGCCGACATCGATGATGGCCTGGCCTCCGTCCGGGCTATGGTCGCCGTCGCGCGTTCTGCCGAAAGCGGCAAACCGGTCGCGCTGGCTGATGTCACGGGTGGCGTGTGATGAAGCTCGGCATCTTCGCAAAGACCTTCGAGGGAATGGAACCGGTAACCGTTCTCAACTCGGTCGCCGCGGCCGGGTTCACCTGCGCGCAATACAATATGGCCTGCTCCGGCCTTCCGCCGATGCCGGAGATCATCACGGAAGCCCAGGCCCGTTCGGTTGCCGAAGCGGCGCGCGAGAGCGGCGTCGAGATTGTCGCCGTTTCCGGCACCTTCAACATGATCCACCCGGATCCTGCCGTTCGCGAGGCCGGCCTTCGCAACTTGGCGACTCTGGCCGAGCGCAGCGCCGGCATGTCGACGACCTTGATCACGCTCTGCACCGGCACACGCGACCCCATCGATCAGTGGACGGCGCATGCCGACAACAATACGCCGGAGGCCTGGCAGGATCTCCTCGAGGCCATGGGGGCGGCCATCGAGATCGCCGAGCGCTACGAGGTCGATCTCGGCATCGAGCCCGAGCTTGCCAATGTCGTCGACTCGGCTGAGAAAGCCCATCGGCTGATCACGGCACTGAAGAGCCCCCGCATCAAGATCGTGCTCGATCCGGCCAATCTCTTCGAGGTCGCGACGCTGGATGAGCAGCGGAGCATCGTGTCTTCCGCCATCGACCTTCTGGCCGATCGGATCGTCATGGCGCATGCGAAAGACCGCAATCCGGACGGTAGTTTCGCGACCGCCGGCAAGGGTGTCCTCGACTACACGCATTATCTCGGCCGTCTCAAGGCGATTGGTTTTAACGGCAGTCTCGTCACGCATGGTCTTTCGGCCTCGGAGGCGGCCGGTGTAGCGGCCTTCCTGAAGAATATCCTCAATGGTCATTCTGCGGGGGCAGGAAGATGAGACGGGTTCAACCGTTCGAAACTAGCGACGGGGTCACTCTCAATGTGGATATGGCGGGCGAGGGTGCGTCTGTCATATTCCAGCATGGCCTATGCGGAGACGCGGCGCAGACCGATGAAGTCTTTCCGCTCGACGCGGGGTTTCGCCGGGTTACGATCGAAGCGCGCGGCCACGGACACTCCCAAGCCGGCAATCTGGAGCGGTTGTCGATCGCGACCTTCTGCGATGATATCGCCGCCTATATCGAGAAGAACCTTACGCCGCCGATCATGATCGGCGGCATCTCGATGGGTGCGGCGATCGCCTTGCGTCTCGCGGTCAAGCGGCCCGATCTCGTCAAGGCTCTGATCATCGCAAGGCCGGCCTGGCTGACGGCACCCGCGCCGGAGAATATGGCGCCCAATGCCGAAGTCGGGCGGCTTATGAAAACTCTGCCACTGGGCGAGGCAAAGACCACGTTCCTGGCAGGACCGATAGGCGTGCGGCTCGCCGCCGAGGCGCCGGACAATCTGGCCTCGCTTGCCGGCTTTTTCTCGCGCACGCCTCTGGATGTGACCGCCGAAATGCTGACCAGGATTTCCAACGATGGTCCTGATGTGACCGATGATGAAGTCGGCAATCTCGCCCTTCCGACGCTGGTCATCGGCCATGATCGCGACAGCATTCATCCTCTTGGTCACGCACGCGCTCTTGCCGCGCGGATTGCCGGCGCGCGTTTCGTGCAGATCACGCCGAAAACCGAGAGCCGTCCGCAATATGTCGCCGACTTTCGGCTTGCCGTCGGCAACTTTCTGAAGGAGCTTTGAAACGATGCCTACCCCCTCCAAGACCTGGATCGACGATCTTCCGAAGGATCGGCTGATTGCCGAATTCTCCGTCTGGTCGGCCGATCTCATGCGTCTCGCCGATGATCTCGGACGTGTCGATCCTCATGTCGACATCCTCCATATCGATGTCGCCGATGGCCATTTCGCGCCGGCGATGTTGTTTTTCCCGATCTCGTGGCCGGCGTGCGCAAAGTCTCCACGCGCCCCATCCATGTTCACTTGATGGTTGCCGATAGCATCATCCTGTCGCAGATCGAGCAGTTCGCCGATGCCGGCAGCGACCTGATCAGTCTTCATGTCGAAAACGAAAGCGTCGCGAACGAGGCTCTCGATCTTCTCGATCGCCGCGGTGTCGCAGCCGGCATGGTTCTCAAGGTCGATACCCCGGTCGAGCGGATCGAGAGATACGCTTCCCGGCTGCGTTTCGTGACGCTGCTTGGCACGGCGATCGGCGTAAAGGGCCAGGGCCTCGACGAGAAGGCCGGCGCCCGGCTTCAACAGGCAAAGCGGATCATCGCCGGCTGCGGTGCGGCCGATCGGATCGTGCTGGCGGCCGATGGCGGCATTCGCGAGCACACTGTGCCTCTCTTGCGCCAATCCGGCGCGGAAACGGTGGTTCTCGGTTCCCTGGCTTTCAATGCGCCGTCGCTCGATGAGCGAATGGCATGGATGCGCGCGCTCTAACGGGTGGTTCACATGCAGCAGGTTGCCATTGGTATAGACCTCGGCGGAACGCAGGTGCGCGCTGCCCTTGTCGACGAGCAAGGCAGGATCCTGACGCGTTTGGCCGAACCAACGGATGCGCTGGCCGGCCCCGACCGGGTGCTCGCCCAGATTTGCGGCCTCGCCGATCGGCTGCTTGCAGCATCGAAGCCTGCTTCGGTGGTGGGCGTCGGCGTATCCGCCCCGGGCCCGACTCGATACGGTCGCCGGTGTCGCAACCGATATTCCGACCCTTCCGGGCTTCGTTGATTTTCCGCTGAAGGCAGAGTTGCAGAAGCGGTTTGCGTTTCCGGTCGATCTCGAAAACGACGCCATTGCCGCGGCGATCGGCGAATGGCAGTTCGGTATTGGCAAGGGCCTTGATAACCTCGTCTATGTCACGGTCAGCACCGGGATCGGCGGCGGCGTTATCTCGGACGGTCGCGTGGTGCGCGGTCGCAAGGGCATGGCCGCCCATGTCGGCCACATGTCGGTCGTGCCGAACGGCGAGCTTTGCCCTTGCGGCAACAGGGGCTGTTTCGAGGCCTATGGATCCGGGCCGGCTTTTGCGCGGCGCGCGCAAATGCGGGCGGTGGAAAGCCGAGAGACGACGATAGGCAGCGGTGGCGGCACCATCGACAGCCGCAGCGTTTTTGCGGCGGCTAGATATGGCGATCGTCTCGCAAATCAACTGGTCGACGAGGAAGCGGAGGTTCTCGGTCGCGGCTTCACCAGCCTGATCCACATCTTCAGTCCCGATATCATCGTCATGGGGGAGGGCTCTCCCACGAATTCGAACGTCTGCAACCGGGCATTCAAGCCTATATCAGCCAGTGGGCAATGCCGGCATTCAAGGATGTCAAGGTGATGCTGGCGGCATTGGATCAGAACTCGGGCCTTGTCGGCGCGGCGGCTCTGGCATTCTTGGCGGGGAAGGTCGCTCCGATCGATCATCTTTAGAAGACACTCGGGTTCTGTACGCGTCGAGAGGTTGCTCCGTCAGGGCGGTGGGGCGGTACTTTCCCTGAGAATCAGTTCGACCGGCCACAATTCATGGACCTCATCCGCGGCACGTCCGGCAATAAGCTGTAGCGTTAACTCAGCACAGCGCGTGCCCGCAGCACGCATCGAGGATCGCGTTGTCGAGAGCGACGGCACCATGTTTTCGGCCGTCAGATAAGGGAAGACGTCGTCATGGGCGATGACCGAGACATCCTGTCCCACCGTCATCCCAAGCGAACGGACGGCGCGGTAAACACCAAGCGCCGTCATCGTGGAGCCCGCGACGATGGCGGTCGGCGCATTCGCTCTCTCGAGGAAGGAGCGGGCATGGCGAAAGCCGCTTTCGTCGGAAAATTTATCGCAGACCATCAGGTTGGGATCGGCAGTCAGCCCACGCTCTTGATGCGCCAGCCGAAAACCCTGCTCGCGGTGGATCGAATAGGTCTTGCCCCTGAGGCCGTTGATCATGGCGATGCGCCGGTGCCCGAGGTCGAGCAGGTGTTCGGTGGACCTGCGCACAGCATTTTCATTATCGATATCGAGCCAGGCGTGAACGTGCTCGGTCTCCGAGCGGCCGTGAACCAGGAAAGGCACGCCGAGGCTGTTCAGCATCTCGATCCGAGGGTCCCGGGGACGTGGCGAATGAATGATCACTGCATCCACCCGGCGGCTTTCGACCAGGCGTCGATAGGCCTGGATCTCGTCGTCATCATTGTGCGCGGTGATGGGCGTGATGAGAATATCCGTATCGGCCGTTTCCAGGCGCTGCGCCATTCCCGACACGAATTCCGCGAAATGAATTTCTCCTGAACGTCCCATCATAACGCCTATCGCTCCGGCTCGTCCGGTCTTTAGCCGCACGGCATTGATATCGGGGCGATAGCCAAGCCGCATTGCTTCGCTTGCAACCCTGGCGCGCGTGGCTTCGCTCACCTCTGGGTAGCCGCTGAGCGCACGGCTGACCGTCGTCGGAGAAAGCCCAAGCTGCTTTGCAAATTCACGAAGTTTCATCGGATGTCTTCTTTATCTAGGCAATCAATGGACGATGCTTTGGCGATGCGCAACGGGTAAGCGCCTAATTCAGCGGCGATTGAAATCGATTTCAATACGGCCGACTTGGGGCATCGCCTGCAGACACCAGAAATTGCCTCTTAAGCTGTATATGATGCCATGATTGATATGTTGTACAACTGTGAAGTGCTGATTTGTCGGCTTGACGCCGCCAAGGCCTTCTGCAATGTTCTGCGGGCCAAATCGATTTCAATTTCTGGGAGGAGATCATGAAACAGTTTGCCTTAGCCTTATCCGCGCTCGCCGTCGCGGTCGCCGGCCCGATCCGCGCCGCCGAAATTTCGTTCGCCGCCAACACCACCGGGAAAAGCATCGAATTTCTTCAGAAGCAGGTGGCGGTTTTCGAAAAGAACACCGGCAATCATGTCAAGCTCGTCACCATGCCATCATCGAGCAGCGAGCAGTTCTCCCAATACCGCCTGTGGCTTGCGGCCGGAAACAAGGACATTGATGTCTATCAGACCGACGTGATCTGGGCGCCGCAGCTTGCCGACCAGTTCATCGATTTGAAGGAGGCAACCAAAGACGTGGTCGGCCAGTTCTTCCCGTCGATCATCGCGTCGCAGACCGTCAATGGCCGGCTCGTGGCGCTGCCGTTGTTTACCGATGCTCCGGCGCTGTTTTACCGAAAGGACCTGCTCGACAAATACGGCAAGCAGCCGCCGAAGACCTGGGACGAGATGGCCGCCACCGCCAAAGAGGTTCAGGATAAAGAACGTCAGGCCGGACAGAAGGACCTCTGGGGCTACGTGTTCCAGGGCAATTCCTACGAAGGGCTGACCTGCAACGCGCTGGAATGGGTGAAGTCGTCGGGCGGCGGCCAGATCGTCGAGACGGACGGAGCGATCTCCATCAACAATGAGAAGGCGGCTGCAGCACTCGAGCGCGCCAAGGGCTGGATCGGCACGATCTCACCGCCAGGCGTGCTCGCCTATCAGGAAGAAGAATCGCGCGGCGTCTGGCAGACCGGCAACGCCGTCTTCATGCGCAACTGGCCCTATGCCTATTCCCTCGGCAATGGTGCCGACAGCGCCGTTAAGGGCAAGTTCGACGTGATGACGCTACCGGTCGCAGCCGCCGGCGACAAGCCGTCTTCGACGCTCGGCGGCTGGAATCTGGCGGTGTCGAAATACTCCGAAAAGCAGGAAGCGGCCATCGCGCTGGTAAAATTCCTGGCGTCGAAGGACGTTCAAAAGGCGCGTGCCGTCGAGCTGTCCAATTTGCCAACGCTGACGGACCTTTATGACGACAAGGATGTTGCCGCGGCACAGCCCTTCATGCCGAACTGGAAGCCCATCTTCCAGGACGCGGTGCCGCGCCCTTCGGCGACGGCCAAAGTCAAGTACAATGAAGTGTCCTCGAAGTTCTGGACTGCAGTCCACAATACACTGTCCGGCAGCGGCTCAGCTGCCGAGAACCTCGAGCTTCTCGAAGCCGACCTGACGACCCTCAAGGGCGACGCCTGGTGACTATCGGGACCGGCGGCTGTCAAGCCGTCGGTCCGGTCTTCGGCCTGAGTCGATGAGGAGGGGCGTTTCATGACAGAAATCGTAGTTCCACAAGCGATTGAACCAAGGGTTTCCAAGCTCAGAGCCTCTACGGAGACTGCAATCCGAACGCATTCGCTCTGCCTGGGTGTTTCTGGCGCCGACGCTGTTGATCCTGGCGATCGTCGCCGGATGGCCGCTGTTCAGAACAATCTATTTCAGCTTTACCAATGCGTCCCTCAACGACCTTGGCAACGCGCAGTTCGTCGGCTTTTCCAATTATCTGTCGTGGGTGACGCTGAAGAGCGGAAGAACCGTCTATCGCGGGCTGCTTGCCGATCCGGTCTGGTGGCATGCTGTCTGGAATACCGCCAAGTTCACCGTCCTTTCGGTCCTGATCGAGACCGTGCTCGGGCTGATCGTCGCCCTGGTGCTGAATGCCCGGTTCGTCGGACGCGGGGTCGTACGGGCCGCAATCCTCATTCCTTGGGCGATCCCAACGATCGTCTCGGCCAAGATGTGGGCTTGGATGCTCAACGACCAGTTCGGTATCTTGAATGAGATTCTGCTCGGCTTCGGCCTGATCAGCGAGAAGATCGCCTGGACCGCCAATCTGGAAACGGCAATGATCGCCGTTTTGGTCGTCGACGTATGGAAGACGACGCCTTTCATGGCGCTTCTGATCCTTGCGGGACTGCAGATGGTTCCGAGCGACATCTATGAAGCCGCCAAGATCGACGGCGTCAATCCGATCAAGGTGTTCTGGCGTCTGACGCTGCCACTGATCCGGCCGGCTATCATGGTTGCCGTGATCTTCCGGATGCTGGATGCGATGCGCATCTTCGATCTGATCTATGTCCTGACGCCCAACAATGCGCAGACGAAAACCATGTCGGTGATGGCGCGCGAGAACCTGTTCGACTTCGACAAGTTCGCCTACGGCGCCACCGCCTCAACGGTGCTTTTCCTGATCATCGCCTCCGTCACCGTCCTTTATATGTGGCTCGGCCGCGTCAAGCTCGGTGGGGAGGAACGCTGATGCTGCTTTCGATCACCAAGAATACGCTCTTCTACCTGCTCGTCACGATCATCGTCATCATTGCGGTGTTTCCGTTCTACTATGCCATCCTGACGAGCCTGAAGACCGGCACGGCGCTTTTCCAAGTCGATTACTGGCCGACCTCGATCTCTTTCGCCAACTACACTTCCGTGATGGGCCAAGGCGGGTTCGTTCGCAGTCTTGCGAACTCCGCGATGGTCGCCTGCGTCGTGGTTTCCGCATCGCTGTTGCTTTCGATCACCGCCGCATTCGCGCTAGCGCGGGTGAATTTCCGCGGGCGGGCGCTGTTGATGCTGACCATCCTTTCGGTGTCGATGTTTCCGCAGATCGCTGTTCTTGCCGGCCTCTTCGAACTCATTCGCTGGTTCGGCATCTTCAACACGCCTTTCGCGCTGATCTTCTCCTACATGATCTTCACCCTGCCGTTCACCGTCTGGGTGTTGACGACCTTCATGCGGGAATTGCCGATTGAGATCGAGGAGGCGGCGATCGTCGATGGCGCGTCGCCATGGGTCATCATCACCCAGGTGTTCATGCCGTTGATGTGGCCGGCGCTGGTGACGACGGGGCTGCTTGCTTTCATCGCCGCGTGGAACGAGTTCCTTTTTGCGCTGACATTCACATCATCGGATACGCAGCGGACCGTCCCGGTGGCCATTGCCCTGCTGTCGGGCAACAGCGAATTCGAGATCCCCTGGGGCAACATCATGGCGGCGTCGGTCATCGTCACCGTCCCGGTTGTCGTGCTTGTTTTGATATTCCAGCGCCGGATCATTTCGGGACTGACCGCCGGCGGCGTCAAAGGTTGAGGGAGTAGACATGGCAGAGATCCGACTGGAGAACATCCGCAAGAGCTTCGGTGCTTTCGAGGTGATCAAGGGCGTGACGATGGACATCCGCAGGGGTGAGTTCATGGTGTTCGTGGGGCCGTCGGGATGCGGCAAGTCCACGCTGCTCCGGCTTATCTCCGGCCTGGAGGACATTACGTCAGGAACCCTCTCCTTTGACAGCACGACGGTGAACCAGCATGCGCCATCGAAGCGAGCGATCGCCATGGTGTTCCAGTCCTACGCGCTCTATCCGCATATGACAGTCTTCGACAACATGGCTTTCGGCATGAAACTGTCCGGGCGCACCAGAGACGAATGCCGCGAGCGTGTTGAAGAGGCGGCCGGTATGCTGCAGCTCTCACCCTATTTGGATCGCTTGCCGCGCCAGCTTTCCGGCGGACAGCGTCAGCGCGTGGCAATCGGCCGGGCGATCGTCCGCGATCCCAAGGTCTTTCTTTTCGACGAGCCGCTGTCCAACCTCGATGCGGCGCTTCGCGTTGCGACCAGGCTGGAAATCGCCAAGCTTCATCGCAGCATGCACAACACGACGATGATCTATGTGACCCATGATCAGGTCGAGGCGATGACGCTCGCCGATCGGATCTGCGTGTTGAGAGACGGCGTCGTCGAGCAGATCGGTACGCCGCTGGAGCTTTACGAAAGCCCCAATTCGCTCTTCGTGGCCGGCTTCATCGGTTCGCCGAGAATGAACTTCCTGTCGGGCGAGCTGGCACAGCCCTATGACAGCCATACAATCGGCGTGCGCGCAGAGCATGTTCGCATCACGGCCGAGTCGCCGGTTTGGAGCGGCACGGTCATCCATTCGGAAATCCTCGGCTCCGATAGCTTCGTCTATATGGATATCGGGGCGGATGAGCCGCTCATCGTGCGGGAGGCCGGTGTCTCCCGTCACGAGCCAGGCCAGACGCTTGGCCTTGCACCGCTTGCCGGCCATGTCCACCGCTTCGACCACTCAGGCCGGGCGCTGGAGCGGGCATCCCTGCAGGCTGCCTGATCTTCCCAGGGTCGATGCTCTTCCCAAGGCTCGATCCGTTTAACCACCAGGAGTGAACAACGTGACCATTCGCACCATTGTCTGGGGTGAAAACATCCATGAGAACACCAATGCAATCGTCCGGGGGATCTACCCTGAGGGCATGCACACGACGATCGCCAATGCGCTGAATAGCGATCCCGGCATTTCAGCGACGACGGCGACGCTGCAGGAGCCGGAACACGGCCTCAGCGAAGCCCGGCTTGCCGAAACCGACGTGCTGACCTGGTGGGGCCACAAGGATCACGGCGCTGTCTCCGACGTCGTCGTCGAGCGCGTCGCCAAGCGCGTCTGGGAAGGCATGGGCCTGCTTGTGCTGCATTCGGGCCATTTCTCGAAAATCTTCAAGCGGCTGATGGGCACGCCCTGCGCGCTGAAATGGCGCGAGGCGGGCGAGCGTGAGCGGCTGTGGACGATCAATCCACGCCATCCGATCGCCGCCGGCATCGGCGAGCATTTCGAGCTCGAGAACGAGGAGATGTATGGCGAACAGTTCTCGGTACCGGAGCCGCTCGAAACGGTGTTCATCTCCTGGTTCCAGGGCGGCGAAGTGTTCCGCTCCGGCCTGACCTGGCGGCGCGGCGCCGGCAACATCTTCTACTTCCGCCCCGGCCACGAGACCTATCCGACCTATCACGACGCCACCATCCAGAAGGTGCTGATCAACGGCGTCAAATGGGCGTACAACCCGCAAGGGTCGTTGACTGGCATTACCGACGCCCCAAATGTGCCGGTAGAAAAGGCCCTGGAGCCGATCGTCGAACGCGGCCCGAAACTGCATCAGGCCGGCGAAGCCGGTTACCGCTGAGGAGCTGAGACACCTTATTCGCGTGGACGCCAAGGCAGGGGATTGGCCCGGAAGAAACGGGTCGATCTCTTTCTTGGCAAGAGCGTCGGGCGCTTGCGAAAAGACGACCGATTCTGCTGCCAATAATTCGACAAACAAATGAGGACAAAGATGCGCTTGATCATTCTCGGAACCGGAGGATGGGCAAATACCCATGCCATGAATTTCTCGGAAATCGCCGGCGTCAAAATTGTTGCCGCCGTCGATACGGACGAGGTCCGGCTGCGGGCTTTCGCGCTCAGGCATGCTATCCCGCTGACGTTCACATCGCTCGATGATGCCCTTGCCTGGGGGGAGTTTGACGCCGTGACCAATGTGACGCCGGATCGCGCCCACTATTCCACGACGATGAAATTACTTCGCGCCGGCAAGCATGTGCTCTGCGAGAAGCCGTTGGCGGTGAACTACCGCGAGGCCAAGGAGATGGCCGACGCCGCAGCTGCCTCCGGCAAGGTCACGATGGTAAACCTGACATATCGCAACGTGGCGCCGCTGCAAGCAGCGCGCAAGATGGTGCTGGACGGGCGTCTCGGCGCGATCCGGCACTTCGAAGCCTCCTATCTCCAAAGCTGGCTGGTCTCGAAGGCCTGGGGCGACTGGACCAAAGAGTCGCAATGGCTCTGGCGGCTGTCGACGAAACACGGCTCCAATGGTGTGCTTGGTGATGTCGGTATCCATATTCTCGACTTCGCGGTTTTTGCCGCCGGAAGCGACGTCAAGGCGGCGGCATCGCATCTTAAAGTGTTCGACAAAAGCCCTGGTAACCGGATCGGGGAATACGACCTCGATGCAAATGACAGTTTCTTGATGATGGCTGAACTCGAAAACGGCGCGGCTGGCGTCATCCATGCAACGCGATGGGCGACCGGCCATCTGAACGAATTGCGCCTGCGCCTGCACGGAGACAAGGGTGCGCTGGAGGTGGTGCATACGCCCGAGGGCTCGACGCTGAGGACCTGTGAAGGTGCCGACGCCGATAAGGCAATCTGGCGCAAGATCGAGGTCGAACCGGTCATCACCAATTTCCAGCGATTTGCAAACGCCGTGCGAAAAGGACAGCCGGACGAGCCAGGTTTCGGCCACGCTGCCAAGCTGCAATTTGTTCTCGATCACGCGGTGAAGACGGCGGGTGCTTTGACTGAGCTTTAAAGCCCTTTCAGATTGAACCATTCTGTTGGCTCTAACGGAGCGCGATGGTCGATCGGCGTCGCGTCTCGTGGAGGCTCCTCGCCAACGGAACAGCAGGGGGCGGCCGACCGCGTCAAATTCTGCGGTTCAGCTGGTCTTCGTTCACGCCGAAATGGTCGAGAATGATGCCGACGTTGCGGCGATGAGACTTGAAATAGACGTCGAAGAGATCGCCGATCAGCGGAACCGTGCCGCAGGCGGCGTCGACACCGAGATTGGCGGCCATGCGGGCGAGTTTATGGCCAGGAAGGCCAAGCCGTCTTGCCTCGTCGATGATGAAAAGACCGATCAGGGATCCGGCAACATCCCCGATGGCCGGGATGAGTCCGAGGACCGAGTCGGCGCCGATCCGGACGCCGATGATCGGCAATCGAACCGCCGTATCCATCAGACGGGCTATGCCGACAGCGCGCCGAATTCGCCCGAGTTCGGCAGAAGTGAGGTATGTCGTCTTGCCTGTGTCCATGGCCGTGAAACGCCGCAAAGCCGATAAGGTTCGGCGGCGCGCGTGATCGGATCGCGCTTATCTCTTGTCCGGAACCACGACCAGTTTGCCGACAAAATTTTTCGCCATGAAATCGCTCTGGGCGCGGTGGAATTCCGACAGCGGATAGACGCCGCCAACGAGAGGCCGGATCTTCCGGCTTTCGATATATCCGACGAGCCGGCGGAAGTCGGCGCGGCTTCCCTGGCTGGAACCATGCAACTCCAATTGTTTGAGATACATGGTCCTGAGGTCGAGCTGGACGACCGGGCCGGCGATGGCGCCGGCCGTCGTATAGCGGCCTTCCGGGCGCAGGATCTTCAAGAGGTCGTTGAACAGCGGCCCGCCGACGAGATCGGCGACGACGTCGATCGGCTGGCCACGGCTGGCGGAATGGACGGCTTCGACCAGATCGCCCTTGCCGCGAGGTCACCACAGCCTCGGCACCGATCTCAAGCATCGCCGCCTCCTTGCCGGGACCGGCGACCGCGATTGGGATGGCGCCGCGGGCGCGCGCCAGCTGGATGATCGCCGAGCCGACGCCGCCCGAGGCGCCGGTGACGAGGACACGTTCGCCGGCGGCAAGCCTTGCCCGCTCCAGCATGCGCTCGCCGGTCAGATAGGCACAGCAGAAGGTGGCCAGTTCGACGTCGGTGAGATCGGTTGCAACGACATGGGCGTTCTCGGCCGGCAGGACCATATATTCGGCATAACCGCCGTCGCGGCCATGGCCCATGTAGTCGATGTCGGCAAGGCTGTCGTCGTCGCGGTTGTAGATCGAAAAATCGACCATGACACGTTCGCCGATCCGTGCCGGATCGACGCCGGCACCGACGCCGACGATATCGCCGACCGTATCGGTGCCCTGAATGCGCGGGAAGCTCAGCGTATTGCCCTGCCGGCGCCAGGTGGAAACGGCGGATGGATCGTCCTCTGTACCGTAGGCGCCCTGGCGTACCCAGACGTCGGTGTTGTTCATGCCGCAAGCGGTGACGCGGATCAGAACCTCTCCGTCGGCAGGCGTCGGAACGCGCACGTGCCTGTCATAGACGAGCTTGTCCAACCCGCCATGACCGGTGAGCAGAACGGCCGCCATCTTTTCGGGGATCATCATGCCGCGCTCTCCTCAGATCGTCTTGAAGACGGTTTCGATGGCGTCGGCCGCCGCCTTGACAACGATATCGGCCTCCTCGCGTGTCAGGCAGAGCGGCGGGGCGAAGCCGAGGATATCGCCCTGCGGCATGGCGCGGCCGATGACGCCGCGTTCGAGAAGGGCGGTGGCGACCTGCGGGCCGATCTTGCGGCCGGCGTCGAAGAACTTGCGATCATCCTTGTCTTCTACGAATTCGACTGCCGCCATCAGCCCGTCGCCGCGGACTTCGCCGACGTTGCGATGGCCGCCGACCGCTTTAGCCAGTTCCGAGCGGAAATAGGCGCCGGTCGCGCCGGCATTTTCGACGAGGCCGAGTTCATCGATCAGGTCGAGATTGGCAATGCCGGCGGCAGCACAGATCGGATGGGCGGAATAGGTCCAGCCGTGGCCGATCGCTCCCAACTGGTCGGAACCTTGCACCAGCACCTGCCACATCTTGCTCGAAACGATCGTGCCGGAAAGCGGGGCATAGGCCGAGGTCAGGCCCTTGGCGATGGTGATCAGATCCGGCTTCATGCCGTAATGATCCGAGCCGAACATCGTGCCGAGACGGCCGAAACCGGTCACGACTTCGTCGGCGACAAGCAGGATGTCGTATTTGTCGAGTACGGCCTGAATCTTTTGCCAGTAGCCTTTCGGCGGCGGCACGATGCCGCCGGTGCCGAGGATGGGTTCGCCGATGAAGGCGGCGATCGTGTCCGGTCCTTCGGTGACGATCATCTCCTCCAGCCTGTCGGCGCAATATTGCGAGAACTGCTCCTCGCCCATCGCGCGGTCGGGCCGGCGGAAATAATAGGGCGCTTCGGTATGAAGGATCGGCGCGCGCGGCAGGTCGAAGGCATTGTGGAAGAGTGCCAGGCCGGTGAGGCTGCCGGTCATGACGCCTGAGCCGTGATAACCGCGCCAGCGCGAAATGATCTTCTTCTTGTCGGGTCGGCCGAGGATATTGTTGTAATACCAGATGAGCTTAATGTTGGTCTCGTTGGCGTCCGAGCCCGACAGGCCGAAATAGACGCGGCTCATGCCCTCAGGCGCACGATCGATGATCATCTTCGAAAGCGTGATCGAGGCCTCGGTGCCGTGGCCGACATAGGCGTGGTAATAGGCGAGGTTCTTTGCCTGTTCGGCGATCGCGTCGGCGATCTCCCGGCGGCCATAGCCGACATTGACGCAATAGAGGCCGGCAAAGGCGTCGAGGCTTTTCCGCCCTGTCGTGTCGGTGATGTAGACGCCTTCGCCACCGGCGACGACGCGGGTCGGCGTCTCGCCGCGCGCATGCATGCCCATATGGGTGGAGGGATGGAAGAAGTGATCGCGGTCCCAGGCGGTGAGTTCGTTGCTTTTGTCGAGCATGTCCTGTCCTCTTTTTGAAATGGGCGGTTAGTGCATGTCGCCCGGAAGTGTGCCGCGGTTCCGGGATAACGACATGCGTAAAAACAAAGAGCTTTAAGCGGCGGTGTCGATGCAGAGATATTTGAGCTCGGTGAAGGCCTCGAGCCCATGGCGAGAGCCCTCGCGGCCGAGGCCGGACTGCTTCCATCCGCCGAAGGGAATAGGGCCGCCAGTGATCTTCACGCGGTTGACCGCCACCATGCCATATTCGAGCGCGCGGCCGAGACGCATCTGGCGGGCGCCGTTTTCGGTGACGACGTAGGCGACAAGGCCGTATTCGGTATCATTGGCGCGGGCGACGACCTCTTCTTCGGTGTCGAAGGTGGCAAGTGCTGCCACAGGCCCGAAGGTCTCCTCGCGCATGATCAGCGCATTTGCCGGCACATCCGTCAAAAGCGTCGGCTCGTAGAAGAGCCGGGCGGCCTTATGGCGTTTGCCGCCGGTGACGAGGCGTGCGCCCTGCGCCAGCGCGTCGGCGACCTGCTCCTCGACCTTGATGACAGCGCGCTCATGCATCAGCGGCCCGATCTCGGCGCCGTCCTCGAGCCCGGCGCCGACCTTCAGCTCCCCGATGCGGGCGGCAAAAGCCTTGGTGAAGCCGTCGGCGATCCGCCGATGGACGAAGATGCGGTTGGCGGCAAGGCAATCCTGGCCGGATGTGGCAAACTTGGCGTCGACGGCGATCTCGACCGCCTTTTCGATATCGGCGTCGTCGAAGATGATCAGCGGTGCGTGGCCGCCGAGTTCCATCACCAGCCGCTTCATGGTCGGGGCGCATTGGGCGGCAATCAGGCGGCCGACTTCGGTGGAGCCGGTGAAGCTTATGGCCCGCAGGCGAGGATCGGCACACATGCCTCCGACGATCGTTGCGGCATGGCCGGTGACGACATTGAAGACGCCGGCGGGAATGCCGGCCCGTTCTCCGAGTTCGGCGAGGGCAAGCGCCGAAAGCGGGGTTTCCGAAGAGGGGTGGGCGACGACAGTGCAGCCGGCCGCAAGCGCGGCGGCGGCCTTTCGGGTCAGCATCGCAGAGGGGAAATTCCAGGGCGTGACGATGCCGACGACGCCGAGCGCCTCGCGCCGGACGATCATTTCCGCCCCGGGCAGGTGGCTGGTGATGCTTTCGGCATTCAGCCGTTTGCCTTCCTCGGCATACCATTCGATGAAGGAGGCGGCGTAATCGATCTCGCCGCGCGCTTCCGCAAGCGGTTTGCCCTGTTCGAGCGTCATGATCAGCGCCAGATCCTCTTTGGCCGCGAGCATCAGCTCGTGCCACTTCCGTAGGATGGTCGCGCGGTTCTGCGGCAGCATGGCGCGCCAGGCGGCAAAGGACTGCGCCGCCGCATCGATTGCGGTTGCCGTCTCGTCCATACCGAGGCTCGCAACCCAGGCAAGCGTCCCTGAGGAGGCCGGATCGGTAACTTCGAAACTTTTGCCTGTCGTGCCGACGATCCAGCGGCCGCCGACATAGGCGAGATCGCGCAGGAGATGACGGTCGGCAAGCCGCGACAGCGCATCATGATAGGCGGGGCGGGCAAAAACGGCGGTCATGTCCAATCTCCTCGTGGCGGTGACGCAAGTCTTCCACACGAGCGGGCGAGAGATTGTCCTTTGGCGAAGGCCAGAAGAGAGAAACGGTCTAAAGGATGGCCGCCTGCTAGAGAGATTGTCTAGGAGGGGCTCTGTTCCTCGTCGGATGCCGCGAAGGAAGAGACCGGAAGCACCGTTTCTTCCTTCACCGTTTTGGTGACGATATAGGTGAAGTAGCGGTCGATGCCGAGTTCGCGGTCGAGAAGCCCGTCGACCAGCCGCTGATAGGCGTCGATGTCGGCGGTGATGATTTTCAGGATGTAATCGACGCCGCCCCCGACCGACCAGCAGGCAACGATCTCCGAGATTGCGGCAACGGCGCGCTCGAAGCGCTCGAAATCAGTCTGGCGATGGTTGGCGAGGGTCACTTCCATCATCACGCTAGCGACCGGCGCGATGCGCCGCGGGGCGATGCGGGCGTGGTAGCCGGTAATGATGCCCGCCTTTTCGAGCTTGCGCAGCCGCATCCAGCACGGCGTCGGCGACAGGCCTGCCCTTTCGGCCAGTGCCAGCTTGGTGATGCGGCCGTCGCGCTGGACGGCGTCGAGAATGCGCAGGTCGATGGCGTCGAGCTTCATGGTGCTTTCTTTAGAAAGAAATCATTTCAAACGCAGCGAAAAGACAATGGAAGCGCATTTTGGCATTGTCAATTGAACTGATTTTCAGCAGTGTAAAATCATGACAAAGTGGCGCCCCGATCCCTCGCAACTCCGCCGGCCGGCTTACCTCTCGCTTGCCGAGCAGATCGCCAACGCGATCACCGACGGCAAGCTCTCCGACGGGGCGCAATTGCCGCCGCATCGCAAGCTGGCGGACGATCTGCATCTTTCCGTGCAGACGGTCAGCCGTGCCTATGACGAACTCAGCCGCCGGGGGCTGATCTCCGGCGAGATCGGCCGCGGCAGCTTCGTCCAGACCAGGCCGCGCGAGCCGGAGCCGCCTTATCTGCCGGAACGGCTGGGCGAGGTGATCGATCTGTCGATCCTGAAGCCGGTCTGCGAGCAGATCCACCTGGAAAGGCTGCGCCAGGCCTTCGGCTGGCTTGCGGAAAACCTGCCCTCCAGTCTCCGCCTTGTCGTTCCGGCCGAACATGGTGTTTCCGCGCCACCGCACGGTCGCCACCGAATGGCTGGCGCGCTGCGGGCTCGACGTGTCGCCGCTGAATATTAGCGTGACGAATGGCGCGACCTCGGGCATGACGGTCGCGCTGATGAGCGTCGCGCCGCCCGGCTCGACCATTGCCACCGAAGCGGTCAGTCACCATACGCTGGTGCCGCTCTGCGGCTATCTCGGCCTGCATCTCGAGGGGCTGGCGATCGACGAGGAGGGCATGATCCCGGAGGCGCTTGATGAAGCCTGCCGCACGGGGCCGATCCGGGCAATCTTTCTGCAGCCCTCGGTGATCAACCCGATGGCGTCGCTGATGAGTGCCGAGCGTCGCCAGGCGCTTGCCGCCGTTGCCGCCAAGCATGACATCGCGATCATTGAAAACGATATTCTCGGTCCGATGGTTGAGAACCGGGCGCCGCCGATGGCCGCCTTTGCGCCGGAGCGGACGCTCTACGTCACGAGTTTCACGAAGATCACCGTTCCCGGCCTCAGGATCGGCTATCTCGTCGCACCCGACCGCTATGTCGCCGCCGTCGCCAACCGGCATCTCGTTTCCAGCTGGATGGCGACGCCTGCCATGGCCGAGATCGCCAGCCGCTGGGTCAGCGACGGCACGGCGATGGAGCTGGTCAACTGGCAACGCCGCGCCCTTGCGAGCCGCCACGCGATCGCAGCAGAGATGCTGGCCGGCCTCAGCTACCGGGCGCACCCGCAAAGCCTGCATGTCTGGCTGCCGCTCGCCGGCAACCATGCGGAAGATGGTTTCGTCTCGCAGGCGAGGCTGCGCGGCGTGGCGATCGCGCCCGGCAAATCGTTCCGCACCGCCGACCAGGGCTCGACGCCGGCCGTGCGCATTTCGCTCGGCTCGACGACCGAAAGCGAGTTGCGGACCGGGCTTGGGATCGTCGCTTCTTTGGCACAGGGAAATCCGGAAGAGCTGCTGCTGGCGATTTGATGGCGCTGCCCCTCCTTTGAGCATTCTCAGAATAATTGTCATGATATTATTTTACGAATTGACATGATTTTGATGGGCCGTCATCGTTAGGGTATTGCTTGTCTCAACAGGGAGAGACATGAATGCCTCAGCCCATCATCCGCATCGACAACATCGTCAAGAGATACGGCCCGCTGACCGTGCTCGACGGCCTGTCGATGAATGTCATGCCGGGTGAGAAGCTGGCGCTGATCGGGCCGTCTGGCTCCGGCAAGACGACGATCCTGCGCATTCTGATGACGCTGGAGACGATCAGCGGCGGCCATATCGAGGTTGACGGCGAACAACTCTACCATATGGCAGGCAGCAGCGGGCTGGTGCCGGCCGATGAACGGCACCTTCATCGCATGCGCGAAAAGATCGGCATGGTCTTCCAGCACTTCAATCTGTTTCCGCACAAATGCGTGCTCGACAATGTGACGCTGGCGCCGATGCTGACCAAGGGCATCAAACGTCCGCAGGCCGAAAAGCGGGCAATGGAGCTTCTCGATATGGTCGGCCTGGCCGACAAGGCGAAAAGCGTCCCGGCGCAGCTTTCCGGCGGACAGAAGCAGCGCGTCGCCATTGCCCGGGCGCTGGCGCTGTCGCCGAAGATCATGCTGTTCGACGAAGTGACCTCGGCGCTCGACCCGGAACTGGTCGAAGAGGTGCTGAACGTCATGCGCCGGCTGGCCTCCGAGACCGATATGACGATGCTTCTCGTCACGCATGAAATGGGCTTCGCCCATGACTTCGCCGACCGCGTGCTGTTCTTCGATCGAGGCAAGATCGTCGAGGAAGGCAAGCCGGGCGATATCTTCAGAAATCCGACGCAGGAGAGGACGCAGACCTTCCTGCGCAAGATCATAGCGGCTGGGCACCGCGTCTGACCTCAGACATTGCCCGCAAAGAACAAAACTCAAAGGAAAGCCAGAGGAGTTGGGAACCATGAAAGCAGGATATGTTTTGAGCGCCGTCAGCCTGTCGGTGCTTCTGGCCGCGGCCGCCGGCCCGGCTTCCGCCGCCGATGACAAGCTCGAGCAACTGAAGGAGCAGGGTTTTGCCCGCATCGCCATCGCCAACGAGCCGCCGTTCACAGCCGTCGGTGCCGACGGCAAGGTGTCCGGTGCCGCGCCCGATGTGGCGCGCGTAATCTTCGAAAAGCTCGGCGTCAAGGAAGTGGTCGCCTCGATTTCGGAATATGGCGCGATGATCCCCGGTCTGCAGGCCGGCCGCCACGACGCGATCACCGCCGGCCTGTTCATGAAGCCGGAGCGTTGCAATGCCGTCGCCTATTCCGAACCGATCCTCTGCGACGCCGAAGCCTTCGCTCTCAAGAAAGGCAATCCGCTGAAGCTGACGAGCTACAAGGATATCGCCGACAATCCCGATGCCAAGATCGGCGCACCGGGCGGCGGCACCGAGGAGAAGCTGGCGCTCGAGGCCGGCGTGCCGCGTGACCGCGTCATCGTCGTTCCTGATGGCCAGAGCGGCATCAAGATGCTGCAGGACGGCCGCATCGACGTCTATTCGCTGCCGGTCCTGTCGATCCACGACCTAATGGCCAAGGCGAAGGACCCCAATCTCGAAACCGTCGCCCCGGTGGTCAATGCACCGGTCTATTGCGATGGCGCCGCCTTCCGCAAGCAGGATGTCGCGCTACGCGATGCCTTCGACGTCGAGCTGAAGAAACTGAAGGAATCGGGCGAATTCGCCAGGATCATCGAGCCCTATGGCTTCTCGGCCAAGGCGGCGATGTCGACCAGCCGCGACAAGCTCTGCGCCGCAGCCAAGTAACCTGATGAGAACGGCCGGCCATGCGTCCTTCCATGGCCGGTTTGCCCTTCGCACGATCTCCAGAGAAGTGAGTTGCCGATGTCGGTATGGTCCGGCTATCTGACACTGATCCTTGAGGGCGCCCTGGTCACGCTTCAGTTGACGGTCATGGGGTCCGCACTGGCGCTGGTGATGGCCTTCCTGGCGGGGCTCGGTCGCCTGTCGCGCTTCTTTGCCGTCAGGGCTCTGGCGACCGCCTATATCGAGTTCTTCCGCGGCACCTCGATTTTCGTCCAGCTCTTCTGGGTCTATTTCGTGCTGCCTTTTGCCGGCTTGACCCTGACGCCGCTGCAGGCGGGTGTCCTGGCGCTCGGCCTGAATGTCGGCGCCTATGCGGCGGAAGTGGTGCGCGGCGCGGTCAAGGCCGTCGGGCGCGAACAGTCGGAAGCCTGTGTTGCGCTCAATCTGTCGCGCTACCAGCGCATGCGCCACGTCATCCTGCCGCAGGCGCTGCCGCTGATGCTGCCGACCTTCTGCAACAATGCGATCGAGCTTTTGAAGGGCACGGCCGTCGTGTCGCTGATCTCGCTGACGGATATGACCTTCCAGGCGCAGGTGGTGCGTGCGCAGACCGGCAATACGCTGGTGCCCTTCGCAACGATCCTCATCCTCTACTTTCTCATGGCCTTGGCGATTTCGGCGGCGATGCGCTGGCTGGAGCGGCGCATCGCCCGCAGCCTCGACGGCATAAGGAGCTGATCGGATGGAATGGGATTGGGACTTCGTGTGGCAGATCATGCCGACCCTTCTCGAAGGGTTCAAGATCACCATTCTCGCGACCATCCTCGGCGCTGCCGTCGCCATGGCCGCGGGCCTTGGCCTTGCCATTGCGCGGCGGTCGCCGGTCGCCGCCATTTCGAGAACGGTCGGCTTCGTCTCGGAATTCATCCGCGGCACGCCGCTGCTGGTGCAGCTCTACTTCATCTTCTACGTGTTGCCTGATATCGGCATCCGACTGTCGCCGCTCACCGCCGGCGTCATCGGCATGGGCATTCACTATGCGACCTATACTGCCGAGGTCTATCGCGCCGGCATCGAGAATGTGCCGCGCGGACAGTGGGAAGCCGCCAAGGCCACCAATCTGACGACGCGCCAGGCCTGGATCCACGTCGTCCTGCCGCAGGCGATTCCGCCGATGATCCCGGCGCTCGCCAATTATTTCATCGCCATGTTCAAGGAGACGCCGCTGCTTTCGGCGATCACCGTGCTTGAACTGATGAACCAGGCAAAGAGCATCGCCAACAGCAATTACCGCTACATCGAGCCGATGACGCTGGTCGGGGTTTTCTTCCTCATCATCAGCCTGATCTCGGTCGTGGGTTTGCGCTGGCTCGAGGAACGTTACGCCAGGATGGATGATTGATATGACCGCAGCAATCGAGATCACTCCCGTCGGCCGGCTGCCGCGGCTGGACGACCGGCCGCTCGAAAAGCGCATCGGCCTGATCATCCTGGCGACCGACCACACGACGGAAGTCGATTTCCGGCGAATGGTCGCCAGCGACCGCATCGGCGTCTATGTCAGTCGCATCCGCTATGCCAATCCGGTCACACCGGAAAACCTCTTGAAGATGCAGCCGTCGCTGACGGAAGGTGCTGCGCTGATCCTGCCGGATGAGACGCTGGATGCGGTCATGTATTCCTGCACCTCCGCTTCGGTCGTCATTGGCGACCGCAATATCGAGGCGGCGATCAATGCGGCCAAGCCGGGTGCTTCAGTGGTGACGCCGACGGCGGCGGCCGTGAAGGGCCTCCGGGCGCTCGGCGCCCGCCGGATTTCGGTGCTGACGCCTTATACGATCGAAACCAGCCGGCCAATGGCGGATTATTTCGTCGATCTCGGCTTTACGATCGACCGTTTCACCTGTCTCGGCCTGAGTGATGATCGCGAGATGGCGCGGATTGCGCCGGATGACATCGCAGCCTTCGCACGCCAGGCGCTGGCGCCGCAATCCGATGCATTGTTCATCTCCTGCACGGCTCTGCGCGCCGCCGAGGTCGCCGCCCGCATCGAAGCCGAGACCGGCAAGCCCGTGGTCACCAGCAATCTCGCAACCGCCTGGGCCTGCATGAGGCTTTGCGGCGATGACCGGGCGCGGCCCGAATTCGGGCAATTGATGACCAAGCCCTACGGGAAAGGCTGAGATCATGGCGAGCACCTTGCCCGTTTCGCTGGAGGGTATTCGCGCGGCGGCGCGGCGGATCTCCGGCCGGGTTATCGAAACACCGATGATGCAGTCGCCATCGCTTGGCGACTTCGCCGGTGTACCTGTCCATCTCAAGCTCGAACATCATCAGACGACCGGCAGCTTCAAGCTGCGTGGCGCGACCAATGCGGTACTCTCCTTGTCGCCGGCGGAACGTTCGCGCGGCGTCGTCGCCGCCTCGACCGGAAATCACGGCCGTGCGCTTGCCTATGCGGCGAAAGCTGAAGGTGCCGTCGCAACCATCTGCATGTCGCAGCTGGTGCCGGAGAACAAGATTTCGGAAATCCGCCGCCTCGGCGCCGATATCCGCATCGTCGGATTGTCGCAGGACGAGGCGCAGTTAGAGGTCGACCGGTTGGTTGGCGAGGAGGGGCTGGTGATGGTCCCGCCCTTCGACCATCCGGCTGTCGTGGCCGGGCAGGGGACGCTGGGGCTCGAGATTATCGACGCTTTGCCGGAAGCAGCCACGGTTCTGGTGCCTCTCTCCGGCGGCGGTCTTGCGGCGGGTGTTGCCGCCGCGATCAAGGGTGTCAGCCCGAAGACGAAGGTGATCGGCCTGACGATGGAACGGGGTGCGGCGATGAAGGCGAGCCTCGACGCCGGCAGGCCGGTGCAGGTCGAGGAAAGGCCGAGCCTTGCCGACTCGCTCGGCGGCGGCATCGGCCTCGACAATCGCGTATCCTTCGCCATGTGCCGCGCGCTTCTCGACGACGTCATCCTGCTGGCGGAGGCGGAAATCGCCGCCGGCATGCGCCACGCCTATTCCTGCGAGCGGGAGATCGTCGAAGGCGCGGGTGCGGTCGGCATCGCCGCCCTGCTTGCGGGAAAGATCCGCTCCGGCGGTCCTGTGGTTGCGATCTTGTCCGGGCGGAATGTCGACATGGAACAGCACCGACGGGTAATCAACGGTGAGGCGGCGATGTTCGGGGAGGATGGGTCGTGAGCCGGATGATCATTCTGACGGAAGCGGAGCTCAGGAAAATCATCGGCCTTGACCTGGATGCGGTAACCTGCGTCGAGCAGGCCTTTGCAGCGCTTGCGACCAAGGCCGTCGCCATGCCGCCGATCCTGCGACTCGACATTCCGGAACATCGCGGCGAAGTCGATGTGAAGACGGCCTATATCCCGGGGATCGAAAGCTTCGCGATCAAGATCAGCCCCGGCTTCTTCGACAATCCCAAGATTGGGCTGCCGAGCACCAACGGCATGATGGTGCTGTTGTCGAGCCGGACCGGGCTGGTACAGGCACTGCTCTTGGACAATGGTTATCTCACCGACATACGCACCGCGGCGGCCGGCGCGGTCGCGGCCAAATGTCTGTCGCGTGAAAATGCATCCATGGCCGCCGTCTTCGGGGCGGGCATGCAGGCGCGGCTGCAGCTTGAAGCCTTGACGCTGGCGCGGCCGATCCGCGAAGCCCGAATATGGGCGCGTGATGCCGCAAAAGCCGAGAGCGCCGCAGCGGAACTGACCGCAAGGCTCGGCTTTCCCGTCACCGCGATATCGGATCCAAGGCGCGCAATCTCCGGCGCCGATATCGTCGTGACCACCACACCCTCGGAAGCGCCGATCATTCAGGCCGGGTGGCTGGAACCCGGACAGCATCTGACGGCCATGGGCTCGGATGCGGAGCACAAGAACGAGATCGATCCGGCCGTCATCGCCGACGCCGGCCTCTATGTCGCCGACAGCCTGATGCAGACGCGGCGTCTCGGCGAGTTGCATCACGCAATCGGCGCCGGCCTAGTCGCGCCCGATGCCGTCTTCGCCGAACTCGGCCAGATCGTCGCCGGCAGGGTGCAGGGACGGACCAGCGACGACCAGATCACCTTCGCCGACCTCACCGGAACCGGCATCCAGGATACCGCCATCGCCACCCTCGCTTTTGCCCGCGCCGGCGCGGCGAAGGCTGGGACCGCATTCGAAAGCTGACCGACGGAAAAGAAGGGAAGAAACATGACCCAGCCCAATCTGAAGTTTTCGCTCGGCGAATATGCCGCGCGGCTGGAAAAGACACGGCGCGCCATGGAGGCGAAGGGCGTCGACCTGCTTGTTGTCAGCGACCCGTCGAACATGGCCTGGCTGACCGGCTATGACGGCTGGTCCTTCTACGTGCACCAGGCGGTGATCGTTCCGCCTGAGGGCGAGCCGATCTGGTTTGGCCGCGGGCAGGATGCCAACGGCGCCAAGTTCACCACCTATCTGAAGCACGATAACATCGTCGGCTATCCCGATCACTACGTGCAGTCGACCGAGCGCCATCCGATGGATTACCTCTCCGGCATCCTGACCGAGCGCGGCTCTAGCAAGCTGACGATAGGCGTCGAGATGGACAATTACTGGTTCTCGGCAGCCGCCTTCGCCGCGCTGCAGAAACATCTGCCGAACGCGCGCTTCGTCGACGCGACCGCGCTGGTCAACTGGCAGCGGGCGGTCAAAAGCGAGACCGAAATCAAATATATGCGCAATGCCGCCCGCATCGTCGAGGCGATGCATGCCCGCATCTTCGACAAAATCGAAGTTGGCATGCGTAAGTGCGATCTGGTCGCGGAAATCTATGATGCCGGCACCCGTGGCGTCGATGGCATCGGCGGCGATTATCCGGCGATCGTGCCTTTGCTGCCATCCGGCGTCGAGGCATCCGCACCGCATCTGACCTGGGACGACCGGCCGCTGAAAAAGGGCGAAGGCACCTTCTTCGAGATTGCCGGCTGCTACAACCGCTATCACCTGCCGCTGTCGCGCACCGTTTTCCTCGGCAAGCCGACGCAGGCTTTTCTCGATGCCGAAAAAGCAACGCTCGAAGGCATGGAGGCCGGTCTTGCCGTCGCCAAGCCCGGCAACACCTGCGAGGACATCGCCAACGCCTTCTTCGCGGTGCTGAAGAAATACGGCATCGTCAAGGATAACCGCACCGGTTACCCGATCGGTCTGTCTTATCCGCCGGACTGGGGCGAGCGCACCATGAGCCTGCGGCCGGGCGACCGGACGGAGCTGAAGCCCGGCATGACTTTCCATTTCATGACCGGCCTCTGGCTCGACGACATGGGCTTCGAGACGACCGAGAGCATCCTGATCACCGAAAGCGGCGTCGAATGCTTCGCCGATGTGCCGCGCAGGCTGATGGTCAAGGATTGAGGCTGTCATGACAGAGATTGGCTTGCGGCCGTCGCCGATCAGCGCGACGGTGGATTTCACCGCCGAGGGCGTCCAGCACGGGTTCCTGAGGCTGCCTTACAGCCGCGACGATTCCGCCTGGGGTTCCGTGATGATCCCGATAACGGTCGTCAGGAACGGCAAAGGGCCGACGGCGCTGCTGACCGGCGGCAATCACGGCGACGAGTATGAGGGACCGATCGCGCTTTTCGACCTTGCCCGCTCGCTGAAGGCCGAGGCGGTGCGCGGCGCCGTCATTATCGTGCCGGCGATGAATTATCCGGCGTTCCTTGCGGGAACCCGGACTTCGCCGATCGACAGGGGCAACATGAACCGCAGCTTTCCGGGCCGTCCGGACGGCACGGTGACGCAGAAGATCGCCGACTATTTCCAGCGTGTGCTCCTGCCGATGGCCGATCTGGTTCTCGATTTTCATTCCGGCGGCAAGACGCTCGATTTTCTCCCGTTCTGTGCGGCCCATATCCTGCCGAACAAACAGCAAGAGGTGCAGGCGTTCGAATATGTGACGGCCTTTGCCGCGCCCTATTCGATGAAGATGCTGGAGATCGATGCGGTCGGCATGTACGACACTGCCGCCGAGGAGATGGGCAAGGTCTTCATCACCACGGAACTCGGCGGCGGCGGGACGGCTACGGCCAAGAGTGCGGCGATTGCCAAGCGCGGCACCATGAACGTGCTGCGCCACGCCGGGATCGTTGCGGGCGCCGCCGATATCGGTCCGACGGCCTGGCTCGACATGCCGGACGGCCGGTGTTTTTCCTTCGCTGAGGAGGGCGGGTTGATCGAGCCCGTCATCGATCTCGGTGAAGCCGTCGGTAAGGATGCTGTCATCGCTCGCATCTATCCGACAGGGCGGACCGGAGTGGCCCCCCACGAGGTCCGCGCCGGCATGGATGGCATCCTCTGCGCCCGGCATTTTCCCGGACTGGTCAAATCAGGCGATTGCGTCGCCGTGGTCGCGATCGTCACCGGCTGAAGAGGCCGGCAATCAAGCCGCTTGACGCGGCCTTGACATGCTCGCTGCCGCGTCGATCTGAAAGCGCCTGACGACGCCTTCCAATGTCTGCGTTTGGGTGCCGAGCGCGCGGCAGGCCGAAGCGGTTTCGACGGCCATCGTCGCGTTGTGTTGCGTCACTTGGTCGAGAGCATTGACGGAGGCATTGATCTCGCGGATCGCCACCGCCTGCTCGGAGGATACGGACACGATCCGGGCGATGAGCGCGGCAACCTGCTCGACCTGTCCTTCGATTTCCTGAAGTGCCTTGCCGGTGCGGTTGACAAGCTCCACCCCGTTGGAAACCTGCGAGGACGATGTGGAAATCAGAGCCCTGATCTCCTTGGCGGCGTTGGCCGAGCGCATGGCAAGTTCCCGCACCTCCTGCGCCACGACGGCAAAACCCTTGCCGGCTTCGCCTGCGCGAGCCGCCTCAACCCCCGCATTCAGCGCCAGGAGATTGGTCTGGAAGGCGATTTCATCGATGACGTTGACGATGTCGCCGATCTGCGAGGACGAGCCCTCGATCCGTTCCATGGCGGCGATCGCTTCGCGGACGACGGCCGCCGAATGTTCGGCGCTGTTGCGGGTCTCGGCCATCATGCCGGTCGCCTTGCCGGCATGATCGGAGGCGTCTTTCGCCTTGGCGTTCATCTCACCGAGCGCGGCGGTGGCCTCTTCGAGCATCGCGGCTTGCTGTTCCGTGCGCGATGCGAGGCTCTCGGTTGCACCGGTAATGTCGGCCGAGGCGCTATCCACTTGTTTGGAGGTCTGGGCGATCTCGGCCATCGAGGCACAAAGCGCATCCATGCTGTCGTTGAACTTGGCGCGCAAAGTCTCGTAAGTGGCGGCAAAGGGTGTGGCGATCCGGCAATCGAGATTGCCGTGCGATAGCTGGTCCAAGCCGTGGGTCAGTTGAGCGATCACCGTTTCGCGGACCTGCTCTTCGGCGGACTTTTCGGCCATCTGGCTGCGTTCGCGTTCAAATTCCGCATCGCGAAGCGCCGTCTCGCGCTTTTGCGCGTCCTGCCGCTCGAGCGCGTTGCGGCGGAAAACCGCCACGGCCTTCGACATGGCGCCGATCTCGTCGGAACGGCTGGCATAGGGAACCTCGGTCGAAAAATCGCCGTCAGCGAGGTTGCCCATATAGGCTTTCATGCCGTCGAGCGGCACGATGGCCCGGCGGCGCAGGAGATAGAGCCCGACCAGCAGCAAAGCGAAGGATCCGAAGCCAGCGCCACCAGCATAGATCGTCCAGGTGACGATTTCCGAGGCGGCATTGCGCTCCTCGCCCTTCAGGAAGGCATCGGAATTGGCGACAAGTTTTTCGACAGCGTCCTGGTGCGAATGGAAGGCGACGCGTAATTGCTCGATCGCACCATGCGCCTTGTCCTCGTCTTTGGCGGTCAGCGCCGGAATGATCTCGCGGTTCATCACGTCCCAGAATTTGTCGCCTTTGGCGATGACATCGTTTTCAAGCTCGTCCTTCAACGCCTGCGGTAGCTGGGTGGTTTTCCAATAGGCGCGGCGGTCGTCGTAAGCGGCCTTGAGATTGGCGATCTTGGCAAGATTGGTGTCGGTGAGCTCGGGAAACTTGCTGGCCTCGAAGGACAACATGTAGGATTCGACCACAAACAGCGGCGGCGGCAGAATATCGGCGATCAAATCCTTGCCGTAGACGACCTGCTCGTAAACCGGGCCGTTGACCTTCAGCCGTTCGAGGGCCGATTGCTGTAACCCGATCGACATGAAAAGACCTGCTGAAACGGCGACACCAAATGCCACCAGGCTACGGGCAATAGTAAAAGCCAAAGGACCGTCTCCAAATAATTTTTGGCTTCTCGCTCGCGAGATGCCTGATCTACGTACCCCATTATTTCGCGCGAACGCTGAAATATGGTTAATTCTTCTGGAGATTAGAAGTTGACTGGCCTGTATGGGACAGTAACAGGCGTCCAAAATTGGGGGGATCAGAGACTACGGCTATTTTGGCAGCAACATCTTCGTCCCGCTGACGGGAATAATGAGCGTTATGTTCATCGAAGAGGAGATCAATATGACTGAACTTCGGCTGCCGTACGAAGTGTAAAGGCACGTGATCTTGCACGGCTTGCCCGCCGCGAAAATCGCTCGGTCGCCGAGATTGTCGAGTGGGCTCTTGAACATTGTGGGATATGTCAGGCCGAGCGTACCAGGCGGTGAAGGTAGTTAGGCCAATCGCATCAGCGTATTATTGAGGTCGCCGATCTCGCGCAGCAGCTCGACCAATCTATCCGTATCGTCCTGGCTGAGCCGGCCCGTTTCGCCGCTGTTCTTCCAAAGATTTTGGAATTCCTGGCTCATCTCACGCGCGCTCTGCATGATTTCGATGATTTGCGTGCGGTTTTCCCAGGTCGCGACGACGGTCGGCTCGTCCATCTCGATCGAAATATCCGGTTCGCGTTCCAGCAAAAGCAATTTCTGATTCCTCTTGTGCAATGACGATCTCGTTCGGACGGCGCCATCGAGCGGTGGGCCATCGCCGCACGCGTGCACGCGGTTTGTCTTAATAAGCATTTTGAAATCAAGCGATTGGCTAGCGGGCGTGGGGCGAACCCGTTAGCCAATCGGCAAACCCGTCCTGGAATCACCCAATGCGGATTCGCAAGGGCAATAAAATGGGAAAATTTCCCATATGTCAATATGGGTGACTGCGTTTTCAGTGCGGACCCGGATCCGGGGGCGGCGACCCCGGAGGTGGCTCGCCAGCGCCGGGTGGCGGGCCTCGCCTGTCCGGAGCGGGAAAATCTCCGCCGGGCCCGCCTCTGCCGAAAGGCGCGTGATCGGGCCGCGGTCCATCCCCAGGGCCGTGTGGCGGGCGGGAACCAAAGCCATCGGGACCCATTCCGGGAAAGCCGGTCATTCTGCTCGAATCGCGGACGCCGATATCGACGAAGCCATGACCATCGGCAGAGAGCCGCATCGAGCCGGACGGTGCGCCCCAAGTCCGGAACCCGCCTCGCCTCTGTCCGTTGGCCGGAACGTCTCGATATTGACGGTGCCGCGTTTGAGGCCCGGCACCACGGGTTCGGTCTGAACGCGGGTAATCACCAATCGGTCGGCGACCGCCTTGAGACGCACGAGCGTTTGTTTGCCGGCGAGGTAGCCATGCGTGCTTCCAAGCGACAGGCCGCCGATCAGGACGCGGTTGCCGCTCTTGACGGGAACGCCGCGGAGATGGGCGCCGTCGGACACGGAGCGGGGCTCGATACGCCGGGCAATGATCGTGCCGTCTGGTTTGCGGATGCCGAACACGGCGACCCGTTTGCCTTTCCGCAAGCCCTTCGTCGCTAAACCCGATGTGTCGACGGTTTGCGAAAGTATCCTTATCCCGGTCTTATCGATCCGGTCGATACGGCCCTGAACCTCGCTGACGATCGTAATGCGGGCCGCGCGCTTTCCGGTCAGCAGCACCCGGGCGACATGGCCGACTTTCATCGCGCTCGCGGGTACGCGTCGCCCGTCGATCTCGACCGGCGTCGTCGCGCTGAACGGTATGTGGATATTGTTGACGATGATGCTGCCGAAACCCTGGATGGTCCCGACAATACCGGTTCCGCCGATCCCATGATCTTCGTTCTCGCCGCCTCCCTGGATGGCAAGACCGGACCCGCCGATTCGGTGATCGCTGGTGCCTGTCGGCTGCGCGGCGGCAAGTTCCGGCCGCAGGACCTGAAGCGCGATGCCGCCCAGCAGAAACTGTCTTCTCGAGATCGCCGACGGGCTCATTCGTCGATCTCCTGATTGGAGGCGGTTTCTGCCGCAGGATCCGTTTCGCGTTCCTCGGTCATGATATAGAGCCCCGCGATCCAGCGGCTGCTGCCGCCGGGATCGTCCTTGATCGCCTGATGGGCGATCTTGTTGAGCTTCAGGAGCAGCGTCATACTTTCCTGGCGCGCAAGCTCGTCGAGCCGGGCCGCCAGCGCGGGCGACATGCCGTCATAGTGAACGGCGCGTTCGAAATAGGGAGGAGGCTCGTTCATCAAGTTCATGACCGACGCCTGCACATGATCACGAAGGTTACGGGTGAAATAATGCCGGCGAGCGTCGTCCCCGGCATTCGGGACGATCGATGAGAGGTCGAGCTGGACCCGGCCGTCCTCATCAAGAACGACGATGCCTCGGTCCAGCCATTCGTCCAGGATGGAGCGCGGGTGGACGTCTTTGGTGATGTCGCTCACCAGGCTCTCGAATGACGGACTGCCGTCGCTTGATGTTCGGGGCAGGGCGCTCGGCCTGTCCTCGGCGTCGCAATAGAGCGGGTCGGCAAGCCAGCGCGCAAGGATGCGGCTCGTCTGTGAAACGCCGACGGTGAGGAATGAGGGGTCGAGCGCCAGTCCGCGTAGCCGGTTGACGTCCTTGCGGTGGATGCCTGTCAGGAGCGAGATGCGGCTATCCGTCTGCTGCTTGTTCGGCAGCGCGAATTCCTTCTCCGCCACTTCGATGTAAAGGCGGCGAAGCACGGTGGTAAAGGCGGTGAAGTTAAAACCGGAAGCGAGAGCGAGTTTGACCAGCGGGCGCAGGACGCGGATCAGCATGGCCTGCGAGGTCTCTTCGGAGAATGGCAGCTTCGCGCGCGGCTTTGACATCGACAACACACTTGGTCCCTGAAAGACCGTTGCCGAAAGACCTTCGGAAGCAGCCTCGGTCTCCTTTAAGGCAAGGTCCACCCTGCCGCAACGCACAGGCGACATGCAAGCCCAACCTATGCCATGCTCCCTGGCGACGCGGGCCGGATTACAACACCTTCCGGAGGGTATTTTACATAGTCTATCAATGCCTTGTGTTTTCCGACTCGGGGAAAGCAAGGCGCCCTGACGCCAGTCGATCAATCGGTCGATCCGAGCAATCTTGTGGAAAACCTCGAAGACGTCGAATGACGAGCCTTTCTCGATATACGACGCCAGGAGCTCGCAAAGCTCGAATATTTCAGGCGGCGTGCCCGTCATCTCGACGCCGTCATCGGTGAAAATCCCCGATCGCGGCCAGGCCTGGGCCTGTTGTTCGTCGAGTTTGTTTCCGACGAAAGGGATCGTGTTGATGATGCCGGAGGCAAGCGCGAAGGCCGCCTCCGCCACGATTTCGGAGCAGCTCGAGTTAGGCTCTCTGGTTAAGGCCGGCATTTGCAACCGTTTGAATTCCCGCATGTTCAATCCGTCAGAGATAGTTGACCAGGCTCAGGCCCTGGAGTTTCGAGACGAGCGTGTAGGCCGTTTCCAGCTGCGTCTGCAGCTGGTTGACGAGCGTCGACGCCTCGTAGGCATCCACGCCCTGGAGATCGACGAGCTTTCCCTGGAGCAGGCTTGACTGGGCATCGAGGGCGTCATTTGCCTTTTCGAGCCGCTCCTGCGAGAGGCCGAGCTGGCTTTGCTGTGTGACGATGCCCGATGTCGCCTGCGCCGCATAACCGATCGACTTCGTCGCGACGGTGCTCTGCGCATCGGAGCTCAGATCCTGGCCGAAGAGGGCGGAGACGACGACGGAGGCAAGCGCCAGATAGCGCATGCCTTCGGAATTGGCGTTGGTGGACGAGGTGATGGTTTCCGAGCCGCTGATACGGCTCGTCATGTCGGTGCTGGAGGCAGTCGACCAACCTGTGGAAGCGTCCGTCCAGCCGCTTTCGGAAAACATCGGCTCGACCGTGTCGATGATGAATGTGCCGATTTCCTCTCCGGTCAGCTCGTTGACGTCTTTTCCAAGACCGGTTGCATAGTCGCCGAGCGCCGTGACGATCGCATCCGAAACCGTGGAGGACTGATCGGTCAGCGGCTGGCTGTCGAGGTTGGTTCCGCCAAACAGGAACTCGCCGTTGACTGAGGTATTTGCCGTCGAGATCAGCTGCGAAATCGTGGAGGCTGCGGTCTGCAGGGCAACGGCGATGCTGGTCGTATCCTGGCTCGCCTGGAGCGCGGTCAGGTTCGAGACCAGGCTGTCGCCGGCATCCTTGAGGCTGGAAAGGGCGGTCTGCGATGCGTCCATGCGCAGTTCGACGACGGCGTTGCTCGTCTGGAATGAGGCGGCCTGGTCGATAGCACTGGTGAGGTTGATCGTTCTTGCGGTGCCGGCGCCAAGCGATACGCCGATATCGGCGTAGGTTCCGGTCGTCGCTTCCGTCGAGGCCTGCTGCAGCTTGCTCTGGGACTGGCTGATGGTCAGCCGCAGGACGTTCTGCATCGCAGATGATGAGACAAAAGAGGCTTTCATAACTAGCTCGCTATGTCGAGGAGCGACTTGAACATCTCGTCGATGACGTTCAGGATCTTCGTCGCCGCCTTGTAGGATTGTTCGATATCGAGAAGGAGCGTCAGCTCCTCGTCGAGGTTGACGCCGGCTTCGTTGGAATAGGCCTCGTCGGAGCGCGACAGCGCGGCAGTCGTGTTTTCGGAGGCCGACGTCGCATCGCTGCGATATTGTTCCAACCAGCCGATGGAGGAGCTGGCGTAATCCATCAGGCTTTGCGTGGTGGAAAGACCGGCGTCCGAGGAGAACGAGCGCTGTTCCGTCAACGCCGTATAGAGGGCGTCGAGATTGTCCGAGAAACCGCTGTCTCCCGAGCTGTTGAGATCGGTGATGCCGCTGATCGTTCCGTCGCGCAGCTTCGTGGCATCACCGCCCTCGCTGGTAACGACGGCAAGATTGACCGAGATCGACGACGCGATGCCGGTGATATCGTCGGAATCCGACGGTGTTCCCCCTGATGTCCCCGACGCGGTGGTCCAGACGAAAAGTCCGGGCGCGCTGGTGCTGCCGTCGGTTTCCGAGAAGGCCTGAACGAGCGACTTGGCGATCTCGTCGAGTTGGGCCTGGAATGTCGGTGCGATGTCGTCGCGAAGCTGCAGCAGCGCCTGCAGGCTGCCCGAGGCGCTGGTCGTCGATCCCTCGCCGGCGTCGAGCGCAACGCCGTCGATATAGACCGAATTGCCCTCCGTTCCGGCCACATAGGTTGTCGTCGGCACGTATGTGACGGTGCGCGGTACGGTCTCGAACAGCACGGTGCCGTCGGAGGTGTAGAGCGCCATGTCGTTGTTGTCGCGCACGGCCGTGGTGACGCCGACGATCGAGGAGATCTGCTTCAACAGCTTTTCTCGTTCGTCGAGCGCCGAGGAGGTATCGGCGCCGGTCGCCGTCGCCAGCTTGACGGCATTGTTGGCCGTCTCGAACTGCGACAACAGCGTATTCAGCGAGGAGACCTGCGTGGCGATCTCCGCATCGGCATCGGCTCGGATCGACTGGACGCCGTCGCTTGCGGTATTCAGCGAATTGGCAAGATCCTGCGCGGCGGTGACGGCCGATTGCGCCGCGGTCGTGCTGCTCGGCGATGTGGCGAAGGTCTGCAGCGCCTGCTGAAATGCCGAGAGGTATGTGCTCGGCGAGGTCTCGTAGTCGTGGCCGCCCATCAGCGACTTCAAGCTTTCGAGGCCGGTCACCAGCGTCTGCTGGGCGCTGTCCTTGGAGTTCGATTGCAGATATTGCGCCAGCAGCGCAGTTTCCTGCGCTCGGCTGATGCTGACGACCTGGGCGCCGGAGAGAGACGTCGTGATCGACGCCTCCCGTCTCACATAGTCGGAATTTCCGACATTGGCGATGTTGGTCGAGACGACGCTGCTCTGCTGGCCCGTATTGTTGAAAATACTTTGGACGCTGTTCAAGGCGGAGGTGAGCGACATTCAGCTGCTCCCTCTATCGCTTCAGGTTGACGAGGACATCCATGATATCGGAGCCGGTTTGAAACACCTTCGAATTGGCGGTATAGCTGCGCTGTGCCTCGATCATCTCCGTCAGTTCGCCAGCGAGATCGACGTTCGAGCTCTCGAGGGCGCCGGACTGGATGGAGCCGAGCCCGTTTGTCTGCGGAAAGCCGGTGACGGTAACGCCCGACTGGCCGTTGGCGCTGTAGACGTTGCCGCTGAGCAGCGTCAGATTGTCGCGGCTGGCGACCGTCGCAAGCGGGATCTGATAGAGAGCCTTGGTCGCCCCGTTCGCATAGGAAACCGACACCACCCCGTCCGTGCCGATGGATACCGAACTCACCGCACTTGCGGCCTGACCGTCGGCCGAGCCCGTCGCCGAGAAGTCGGAGGCGAGCTGGGTAAAGTCCGAATAATCCATGGTGATCGTCTGTGCGGTGACCGCATCGACGATATCGGTATCGGTCGCAGAGGTCAGCTGACCGTCGGCGTCGAAGGAGAGTGTCGCAACGCTGACGGCGTCGGAGGAGTAAGGGAAGGACGTCGTGCCGCCGGTGGTGGCATCGGCATTGCGGTAAACTGCTACCTCCCAGGTGCTTCCGGTGACCGCGCCGGCGGAATCCGTCGTGACACCCGTCTTGGTGAAATAGTAGTCGTACTGGACGGTGCCGCCGAGGCTGTCATAGGCAACCAGCGACATCTTCTGCGTATCGTCGGTGACATCGGACGTGTTGGCGCTCGGCAGCGTTGTCGTGTCGGTGACGACGGTTGCCTCGGAATTCAGGTTGCCGCTGAAATAGGCGCTGGTCGAAGCAACCGCGCTCAATCCCGATTGGGACACGTTGACCGGCACCAGCCCATCGAAGCCGTTGACAACAACCGCAGGCACACCTGAATCATAGGAATATCCCATGAGGGTAAATCCGGCGCCGTTGACCAGGTTGCCGTCGCTGTCGACGGAGAAGTCGCCGGCCCGGGTGAGGACCGGCGTGCCGTCGGCGCTTTGCACGATGAAGAAGCCATCTCCTGATATCGCCAGGTCATAATCCGAGGTCGTATAGGAAATGTCGCCCTGTTGAGAAATCGCCTGGCGCACGGATGTCTGGACGCCGCCGGAATTGTAATTGCCTGAGGACGACGGCAGCACCAGCGACGAGAAGGATGTGGAGACGGCTTTGTAGCCGACCGTGTTTGCGTTGGCGATATTGTCGGAAACCGTGCTCAGCCGGTTTGCCTGGGCGCTCATGCCGGAGACGGCGGTTTTCATGCTTCCAAAAATGCTCATGGCTCAATCCTTTAAGGTTTGGGAACATGCCATGTGACGAGAGGCCTCCAGGCCCGAATAACGGGCGCACGACATCGCTGGCGCCGGGCAAAGCCCACACCGGTGGATGATCTGATTGTCTGGATTGACCCCGTAATGGCGATAGGCGCTGCGGCTCATCCGCGCGCTGGTGCGGTGCGCCTGTCACGGTGCACCATGTGAATACTTCGATAGTTCAGCGGCCCGGCTGAAAGCTCTGCCGGCTCGATTGCCGGGCCGCTGTCAGACCGCCGCATTGCAGCTTCTCCAGCGACTGCGACGCGACGCTCCTTGTCGGCTGTCAGCTCGTGGTGCTTGCGGACAATGAACCGCTGCCCGATGTGTCGAGAAGATCGAATAGCTGGCTCGCCTGGCTTTCGGTGACGTCGTCCGGCCTGCCAACCATGAACTCGTCCAATGATACGAGCCCGTCTCCATCGGTATCGAGATCGGACAGCAGGGATGCGGTCTGCTCATCGTCAGCGGGCGGCGGCGGTGGCGGTCCCTCGGGGCGTTGCGACGACTGAGCGGACATCGCCTCGGTCAATGCATCGACCGACAGCGAGCCGGCGCTTTCGCTGTCGAAGCTGTCGAACAGCGTGCCTGCCTGATCCTCGCTCACGTCGGACGGCCGGCCTGCGACGAATTCCGCCTTGCTCACCAGCCCGTCTCCATCTGTATCGAGATCGGAGAGCAGCGATGAAAGCTCGTCATCGCCTTCGGGCGGCGGCGGTGGCCCGCCGGCTCGCCCCGATCTCTGGGCGGACATGGCCTCGGTGAGCGCATCGACCGACAGCGAGCCGGAATCTTCGCTGTCGAAGCTGTCGAACAGCGTGCCCGCCTGATCCTCGGTCACGTCGGATGGCCTGGCTGCGACGAACTCGGCCTTGCTCACATAGCCGTCGCCATCGGTGTCGAGCTGCGCAACATCCATGCCTTCGTCGCCGTCCTGCTCCCCGCTGGAGCCGGACTGTCCGCTAAGGCCGTTCATCGTCAGCGACATCAGCTGGGACATGAGTTTTTCGACGCTGTTGGTCGAGTCTTCGCCGAGCTGCTGGCTTGTGGTTGATTTTTTTGCCGAAACCGTATTACAGGATAGGAGGTCCTGGGATGCGGATGTCGAGTTCTTGCTATAGGAATAGGAAGAAATCGATGTTGCGGCAGAAATGGTCGTCATAAGCGCTCCATCGCTAAAGAGGGTGGGGATGCAACGCATTACAGAACTGATTAGTTCTCTAAATCGAAATTACTAATGCCACAACCGAAAAACTCATCCCTCAGAAATCGCAGTCCGCTTTTCCGGGCCGTCGGCGTGCGCTTCGGTAAAGCGGTTTAGATCGTCATGGATGGTGTTGACGAGCCCGCAGATGAGCCGCGCAAGCGAGGCCGGCCGAAAGTCTCCAGCGATGAGGACAAGCGGACGCATATCGTCGAAATCGCCCGCCGTGTTTTTGTAAAATACGGCTATGCCGGAAGCACCACCGCGGTGGTGGCCACCGAGGCAGGTGTCTCGAAACAGACGCTCTACAAGCTGTTTCAGAGCAAGGAAGAGCTGTTTGCCGCCGTGGTGGGCGCCCATCGGCGCCTGATGCTCGACCTGCCGAGGCCCGCGGAAGACCTTCCGATCGCCGAAAGCCTCGAACATATCTTCATGATCGACATGGATGAGGAGAAGGATGCGGACCGCGCCGGTTTTCTGCAGCTCGTCTTTCGCGAAGCGGCGCAGTTTCCAGAGCTTATCGACATTCTGCAGCACGAAGGCATGCTTGCCAGCCGTCAACACCTCGCCGACTGGTTGAGCGATCGTCGGGCGGAAGGCAGATTGACCCTTGATGATCCGGCGAGCGGAGCCCGGATGCTGATGGACATGATCTTCGGCGGTATGGGCCCGCCGGAAGGGCGCGCCCAAGCCTGGCCCGACCGGGCCGGACTGCTCGCCCATCTTCGCCGCTGCATCGCAATCTTCGCCGCCGGCGTCGGGGCTTCGTAGACCCGAAAGGCGATGCTTCGACTTTTGTCTTTCAATTCCCTATTGAATTAATTATAGAACTATATAGTTCTCTTAAATTGATTCGGCCACATGGATGTGGCTGCGCATCGCCATGACCGGCGACGACATCCCAGCAGGATCGAAATTTCACCGCGGCTGCCGGCAGGCTTTCGCGCGCGCTGCCGCGCCCATGAAAAGGGACAAGCATTGGTTTCCACCTACGTAAGCTATCTCGCAGTCGCGCGTAATCTCAACGCCAGCCTCTCGAGCGTGGCGTCCCAGGGCACGGTTGCCCGCGACAGCGCCTATTACAAGGAAAACATCGGCAAGGTCACGACGGTCGACGAGTTCATGGGCGATTACAAGCTCTACTCCTATGCCATGAAGGCCTACGGGCTCGACGACATGACCTATGCCAAGGCCTTCATGAAGAAGGTGCTGGAAAGCGATCTCAGCGATTCATCGAGCTTCGCCAACAGTTTGAGCGACGGCCGCTATGCCGAGTTCGCCGCCGCCTTCAAATTCGGCGGAGAGACGAAGACGGCGCAATCTGATGTGCAACGGGACACTCTGCTCGATGCTTATGAGGAGTCCTTCGACACCGAGGCGGAAGACATTGCCGACGAGACGGATTATTTCGAAGAGAATATCTCGTCGATCACGTCGGTCGATGATTTCCTCTCGAGTTCGAGACTGAAGAATTATGCGCTGACCGCTTTCGGTCTCAGCACCGATTACACCTCCAGCAGTTTCCTGAAGCAGGTTTTGACGAGCGACCTCGACGATTCCGACAGCTTCGTCAATCAGCTCGGCGACGACGTCTATGTCAGCCTGGCGAAGGCCTTCAACTTCAACGAGGACGGCTCGACCGACGGCGACGTGATGTCGGAAGATCAGATCTCGCTGGTGACGAGCGGTTATGCGGTGGCTTCCTCGACCATTGCCTCTTCGGACACCGGAGAGGCTTATGACACTTATTTCGCGGCGGAAATTGGAAACATCACCTCCGTCGATCAGTTGATGAGCGACGACAAGCTGGTCGGCTATCTCAGGATCGCCTACGGGCTGACCGACGACGAATCCGACACTTTCATTTCCGCGGCGCTTAAAAGCGCCGATATTGCCGACGCGATCGGCCTGTCGGATCTGCACGACGCCTTCAATTTCGATGAGGACGGCGCGCTTGCCGATGGCGACACCGCCCAGACGTCGGAACAGACCGCCACGACCACGGCAGCCTTCGATGAAAATTATCAGGTGCTGATCGCCAATACCGACACGGAAGATGCCGTCGACAACTACACGACGCGCATCGCCAGCGTCACCTCGATCGATGATTTCCTCGTGTCAAATGCCGATGATGACGATGACGACAATGACGATCTCCCGGAAATGTGGGAAATGGCGTTGCGCGCCTTCGACATCGATCCGGACAGCGTTTCGAGAAGCCAGGTGCGGAAAATTCTCGAAAGCGATCCCACGGATTCCAAAAGCTATGTCAACAGCCTAGACGACGACCGGTTCGTCGCCTTTCGCAAAGCATTCAACTTCGACAGCGATGGCGACGTCACCGTTCCCTTGCAGGCCATGTCGGAATCCGTCGTCGACGACTATGCCGCCTATTATAAACAGAACAAGATCCGCTACCTCGACGGGGACGAACTGACCGAGGCGACCGACGCGGCGGATGACGAGATCAGCTATTTCCGTGAGCAGATGGCGACGATCACGACGGCGAGCGAATTTCTGGCCGATGATCGCCTGGTTAGTTTTGCGCTCGAGGCAAAGGGGCTCGACCCGGACGATGTCACGTCGGACCAATTGGAGAAGATGTTTTCTTCCGATCTCGACGACGAAGATAGTTACGTCAACAAGCTGGACGACAGTCGCTTTGCCGAGCTCGTCGGCTCGTTCAATTTCGATCAGGACGGCAATATTTCCGCCGATCCCACAGGGACGGTGCAACAGCGCGGCGACGTGCTGGAAACGATCGACTCCTATGTCAGGCTGACGCTCGAAGACGACCAGGGTGACAGCAACACCGGCGTGCGCCTGGCGCTCTATTTCCAGCGCAAGGCGCCGGAGATATCGAGCGCCTATGGCATTCTGGGCGACAGCGCGCTCTTCGAGTTTTTTACCACGACCTTCAACCTGTCCAGTTATGTCTCGAATATGGACGTCGACAAGCAAGCCGAGATGGTCGACAACTTCATCGACATCAAGGATCTGGCAGATCCTGACAAAGTCGACGATTTGATCAAACGCTTCACCGCCATGTATGATGTCGCCAACGGCACGGGTACCACGTCGACAGCACTTTCGATCCTGAACGGCTCAGCAACGATCAGCGCAGACACGCTGCTTGCGATGGCGCAATTGAAAACCGGCTGAGTGATTTTGGCCTCGCTCATGATGAGCGCAACATCCATTTCAGAACGAAAGCAGACCGCTAAACCTTATATTAATCATTAAATCCCCATTAATAGGCATAGGCAAATATTCGTGACGTGTCCGAATTGACTGCGATGAAATCTGTGGGGGATTTGTGAGTGAGCATTCTTGATCGTGGTGCAAATGCTATCGCTGCTCTCGCTGCTCTATCCAACTCGCAAGCCATGATCGAGTTCGACATGTCGGGCATGATCCTCACCGCGAACGAAAATTTCTGCAGGGCGCTCGGCTACGAATTGCGGGAGATCGCTGGACAACATCACCGCATGTTCGTCGAACCCGCCTATGCATCCTCGGCGGAATACAAGGCCTTCTGGACGAAGCTGTCAGCCGGGAAATTCGAGCAGCAGCAATATAAGCGGCTCGGAAAAGGTGGCCGCGAGGTCTGGATCGAAGCATCCTACAATCCCGTGTTCCGGCGCGGGAGACCGGTCAAGGTCATCAAGATCGCAACCGATATCACCGCGCAGAAGCTGAAATCCGCCGAGGATGCGGGTAAGATCGACGCCTTGTCGCGGGCTCAGGCGATCATCGAATTCACGCCGGGCGGCGAAGTGCTTGGTGCCAACGACAATTTCCTTGCCGCCCTCGGCTATTCGCTTGCCGAAATCCAGGGCAAACATCATTCGATGTTCTGCGAAGCTGACTATTCGAAGTCGGAAGCTTACAAGGACTTCTGGCGAAAGCTTGCGAGCGGCCAGTTGATTGCCGACGAATTCATGCGGGTGGGGAAGGGTGGACGCAAAGTCTACATCCAGGCGTCCTACAATCCGATCTTCGACCTGAACGGCAAAGTGTTCAAAGTCGTCAAGTTCGCAACCGACGTTACGGCTCGCGTCGAGAATGTCGAACAACTTGCTTACTGCCTGACAAACTTTGCCGACGGCGACCTGTCGCAGACGATCGCGAAGCCTTTCATTCCTTCGCTGGAGCGGCTGCGCACCGATTTCAACAGCGCCTCGGAGAAGCTGAAGGACGCCATGGTAACGGTGGCCGAAAATGCCAAGGCGATTTCGGCCGGTTCCAACGAAATTCGCACCGCGGCCGACGACCTGGCCAAGCGCACCGAGCAGCAAGCCGCATCCGTCGAAGAAACAGCGGCCGCTCTTGAGGAAATCACCACCACGGTCAAGGATTCGAGCCGTCGCGCCGAGGAGGCCGGTCATCTGGTGGCGCGTACCAGGGATCATGCGGAGCATTCCGGCCAGGTGGTGCGGGATGCCATCGGAGCGATGGATCAGATCGAAACCTCGTCGCACGAAATTTCCAACATCATCGGCGTTATCGATGAGATTGCCTTCCAGACGAACCTTTTGGCGCTCAATGCCGGCGTAGAGGCGGCGCGGGCAGGGGAGGCCGGCAAGGGGTTTGCGGTCGTCGCCCAGGAAGTGCGCGAACTGGCGCAGCGCTCGGCGAAGGCCGCGAAAGAGATCAAGAGCCTGATTACGGCGTCCGGTTCCCACGTCGCAAACGGCGTCGCCCTGGTGACGAACGCCGGATCGGCGCTGCGGGAAATCGCCACTCAGGTTCACGAAATCAATACCAACGTCACGGCGATCGTCGAGGCGGCGCGCGAGCAATCGACGGCGCTCGGTGGCATCAGCCAGGCCATCAACACTGTCGACCAGGGAACGCAGCAGAATGCCGCAATGGTCGAGGAGCAGACTGCTGCAAGCCATGGCCTTGCACGGGAGGCTGCCGCACTCTTCAAGCTCCTTGCGCAGTTCCGTTTCGAAGACGGGCCGAAAACACGGTCTTCGTCGTCGCAGGCGGGGCGTCATCCTTCGATGCCGTCGGCTTTAAAAGTTGTCCGCACGGCCTCGGTTCATGGAACGGCGGCTGCCGCGCTGAAGTCCGATTGGGAAGAATTCTGATTTAGTTCAAATCAAAGCGACAGCGTTGCTTGCACGCCTAAAGGCGCGGCACCGTAGGTCTGAGGGCAGCTCCGCAGGGTCTCGGTGCCGCGCGGCGCCTCGGGTTCGAGTAGAGCGTGGCACCCCACTGGATAACCTGAAGCACGCGCTCTTGCCCTTGTCATAAGGTTGGACTTCTGCCTCGCTTCGGCAATGAAGTCATTGCCGGCCGCTGCGTTGCGGCCTCCATATGCATTCCCCGATACGTCGGAACGCAGCCAGGCGATCAGCCTCGCAAGCGGCAGGAAAATGCTGCACTGCCGAAAAAATCACCACGTGCGCCGCTGCGCGTTTTTTCAGCATGACCCATTGACAATTCGTCCTTGATGGCACTTGATAGGCTATTCCAGTAAAACAGACAAGCGTCCATTATACTGGAATATACGAGAACCATCCATAAGGGGAACGCCATGACTATTTCCTTTCGCACCGGCGTGATGTCGCTGGCCGCCGCTGTGCTGCTCTCCACGCCTGCACTGGCCGACGGCAGCAAGCTCGATGAAGTGCTGGCCCGCGGCCATCTCGTGCTCGGGACGGGCAGCACCAACGCGCCCTGGCACTTCAAGAGCGCCGACGACAAGCTTCAGGGTTTCGACGTCGACATGGGCCATATCATCGCCAAGGCGCTGTTCGGCGATCCTGAGAAGATCGAATATGTAAACCAGTCCTCCGACGCTCGCATCCCGAACATCACCACCGATAAGGTCGATATCACCTGCCAGTTCATGACCGTTACCGGCGAACGCGCCCAGCAGGTCGCCTTCACCATTCCTTATTATCGCGAGGGTGTCGGTCTGATGCTCAAGGCGGACGGAAAATATGGCGACTACGCCGCTCTCAAGGCCGCCGGTTCCTCCGTCACCATCTCGGTTCTGCAGAACGTCTATGCCGAGACGATGGTGCACGCGGCATTGCCGGAGGCCACCGTCGATCAGTATGATTCCGTCGACCTGATCTATCAGGCCCTGGAGTCGGGACGCGCCGATGCCGTTGCCACCGACCAGTCGTCGCTCGCCTGGTACATGACGCAGAATCCGGGCCGCTATAAAGATGCCGGCTACGGCTGGAACCCGCAGACCTACGCCTGCGCCGTCAAGCGCGGCGATCAGGACTGGTTGAACTTTGTCAACACCGCCCTGCACGAAGCCATGACCGGCGTGGAGTTCGACTTTTACGCCAAGTCCTTCAAGACCTGGTTCGGCAAGGATCTGACGCCGCCGCAGATCGGTTTCCCCGTTGAGTTCAAGTAACGGCCATGCGGAGCGGGACCTGTCTCCCGCTCCGCTGCAGCCCCGCGCGTCTTTCGAGGCGCACAAAGGACGCTGCAACACTTTGAATCTGCGCATCGTGCACGATGCGTTAGTCTGAAAGGGCGGCCCGCATGGGTTATACGTTGAACTTCGGTGCCGTCTGGCGCAATTTCGATTTTCTGTTGAGCGGGCTTGCGCTAAGCCTCGGTTTGGCGGTGATCTCGATCCTGATCGGGGCCGTGTTAGGCCTGGTCGTGGCCTTCGCGCTGACGTCCAAAAACCGCCTGGCGGTGGTGCCGGCGCGGGTCTATGTCACTGTCATTCGCAACCTGCCGATTCTCGTTCTGGTGCTATTCGCCTTTTTTGCGCTGCCGCAGATGGGCTTGCGCCTCGACAAGATAAAAAGCTTTGTGCTGGTTCTCTCCCTCTATTCCGGCGCCTATCTAGCCGAGGTGTTCCGCGCCGGCCTGCTGTCGATCCCGAAAGGGCTGACGGAAGCCGGCCTCGCCATCGGCCTGACGGGGATGCAGATCCGCAGCTCCATTATCGCTCCGCTGATGCTGCGCAACGTGCTGCCGTCGCTGTCCTCGACGATTATCTCGCTGTTCAAGGACACTTCGCTTGCAGCCGCCATCGCCGTGCCGGAACTGACCTTTGCTGCCCGCAAGATTAATGTCGAAAGCTTTCGCGTCATCGAAACCTGGATGGTCACCTCCGCCCTCTATGTCGCGACCTGTTTCCTGATCGCCGCCGTGATGCGCTTCGTCGAGCGCCGTCTGGCCCTGCCGAGATAGACCCGATGCCCCACACCTTTCTCGAACAACTCTGGATCGCCCGCTACGTCATTATCAACGGCATCGGCGTGACCGTGTCGATCTCTCTGCTGGCCATTCTCGCAGGGTCTGTCCTCGGCGTCTTCGTCGGCCTGGCGCTCGTTTATGGCGGCGTTATTTTGCGGCTGATCGTGCGCGCCTATACCGATATTATCCGCGGCACGCCGGTACTCGTGCTGGTACTGGCAAGCTATTATGTCTCCGCCGCCGTTGGGCTCGATCTCGGGCCGTTCTCCGCCGGGGTGCTCGCCCTTGCGATCTTCTGCTCCTCGCATGTCGGCGAGATCGTCCGCGGAGCATTGCAGGCGATCCCGAAGGGGCAGACCGAAGCGGCCAAGGCGATCGGCCTGACTTTTACCCAGACCTTCACCTCTGTGCTGTGGCCGCAGGCCATGCGACAGTGCCTGCCGGCCTGGGTGAATACGGCCGCCGAGATGGTCAAGGCCTCGACGCTGCTCTCCGTCATCGGCGTTGCCGAGCTGCTGCTGCGCACGCAGGAGATCATCTCCCGCAATTTCATGAGCCTCCAGTTTTATTTCCTGGCCGGCGGTCTCTATTTCATCGTCAACTACGGCATCGAGCACTTCGGCAAATATGTCGAGCGCAAGACCGCCCTGCCGTCCTGAGGAGTTCCCCCGATGGCCAAGACCATTCTCGACATCAAGGGTCTGCGCAAGACTTACGGCGTCCACGAAGTCCTCAAAGGCGTCGATTGCGCCGTGGAGGAAGGCGAGGTTATTTCCATCATCGGCTCGTCCGGCTCCGGAAAGACCACCTTGCTGCGCTGCGTCAACATGCTGGAAGAATTCCAGGGCGGCACGATCAGTCTCGATGGCGAGGAGATCGGCTACCGCGTCGACGGCGCAACCCGCCGCCGCAAGGGCGAGAAAGAGATTGCCCGCCAGCGCGCGCTGACCGGCATGGCCTTTCAGCAGTTCAATCTCTTCCCGCATATGAGTGCCGCCGAAAACGTCATGCTCGGTCTCGTCAAGGTGAAGAAAATGACGAAGCCGGAGGCCCGCGCCGTCGCGGAAAAATGGCTCGATCGTGTCGGCCTCTCCGCTCGCACCAACCATTATCCCGGTCAGCTTTCCGGCGGCCAGCAGCAGCGTGTCGCCATCGCCCGCGCCATCGCCATGTCGCCGCGGCTGATGCTGTTCGATGAGGTGACATCGGCGCTCGACCCGGAACTGGTGGGCGAAGTGCTGCAGGTCATCAAGGGGCTCGCCGCCGACGGCATGACCATGCTGCTCGTCACCCATGAGATGCGTTTCGCCTACGAGGTTTCATCGCGCGTCATTTTCATGAACCAGGGCGTCATCTGCGAGGAGGGCGACCCGAAGGAAATGTTTGTGCGGCCGAAGACCGAACGGCTCGCGGAATTCCTCAAGACCTCGAGTTTCAACTAAAAGCACGAAGACGATCGGCGCGGCAGTTCGACCGCAGATGAGAAAGATCGCGGTCGCACTGACCAGCTTCTTCGGGCGCCGGCGCCCGCACAAATTGCGTTCAATCTGCATTCCGGGCAGGCAAATTTCCCGCACAGCATTCGCGACATCTTGAAAATCCTGAACACAGGATTTTGGCATGCGCTTTGCTTTCTGTCTTGTATGCAAGATAGCCACACATCCGAGACCACGCAGAAATCCATCGAGGCGACGATCGTCTCCGGCATCCTTTCTGCCAAGATCCGGCCCGGTACGCGACTTGGCGAAAACCAGCTGGCAGCGCTCTTCGGCGTGTCCAGAACCCGCGTCCGGGAGGCGATGATGCGCCTGGAGACACGCGGCATCGTGCATGTCAGCCCTCGGCGTGGTTGGTTTGTCGTCGAGCCGTCCGCGGAAGATGCGATCGCGGTCTATGAGGCGCGGCGGATCGTCGAGGCCGGGCTGCTGCGCAGCATGCGGACGCTGACGGAGGAGGGCAGCAAGGCGCTCGACGCGCATCTCACCGAGGAGCGAAATGCCATGGCGGCGGGCGACCGCCAGCGCCTGACCTATCTGATGGGCGATTTCCATATCCGCATCGCCGAATTGAGCGGCAACGCCATCCTCGTCGATATCCTGCGCGACCTGACCGCGCGGACGATCCTCATTTCGATGCTCTATCAATCTGAATTTCACGCCGCACAATCCCACGAGGGGCACTGCCGCATCTTCGAGGCCATGCAGGCGGGCGATTTCGTCAGAGCTGCAGAACTCTCCGTCGAGCATCTCGACGACGTGGAAATGGGCCTCGACCTCACCGCCCGCCCGGACCCGCTTTCGGATCTGCGCAATTCCCTGTCGCTCCCGCCCAGGACCGCGTCCCCGCCTCTCAGCCCCTGAAAAACAGCACTTCAAAGGAGTAATGAACGCATGCTGACAATACGAGTTTTCTTCGCAATCGCGACCCTGGCGGCAGGCCTCGGCATCGGCTCCGCTTCTCGTGCCGATGCTCTCGCCGACATCACGGCGCGCGGTACGCTGCGTGTCGCGGTTCCGCAGGATTTCCCGCCATTCGGCAGCGTCGGCACCGATATGGCGCCGATGGGCTACGATATCGACGTCGCCAATCTCATTGCCGAAAAACTGGGCGTCAAGATCGAGCTGGTGCCGGTCACCAGCGCCAACCGCGTGCCCTATCTGCAGACCAACAAGGTCGACTTGGTCATATCAAGCCTCGGCAAGAATGCGGAGCGCGAAAAGGTGATCGATTTCTCCACAGCCTACGCTCCCTTCTTCAACGGCGTGTTCGCGCCGGCCGATGTTTCGGTTGCCAAGGCGGAAGACCTCGCCGGCAAGAGCATTGGTGTCACGCGCGGCTCGGTCGAGGATTTGGAACTGACGAAGATCGCGCCGGCCGATGCGACGATCAAGCGTTACGAGGACAATAACGGCACGATCTCAGCCTTCCTATCCGGCCAGGTCGACACCATCGCCACCGGCAACGTCGTGGCGGCGGCGATCCTCGCCAAAAATCCCCCCAAGCGCCCTGAGCTCAAATTCCTGATCAAGAACTCGCCCTGCTACATCGGCCTCAACAAAGAGCAGGCAGCTCTTCTGGAGAAGGTCAACGGCATCATCGGTGCCGCCAAAACCAATGGCGCGCTGAACGCCATATCGCAGAAGTGGCTAGGCACCGATCTCCCGTCAGATCTCTGAACGACCCGGACTTACGGATGTCATCCCGCGCCCGCAGGCGGGATGACATCCGCTCGTCACCGCAAGAGGGGACAATTCTTTGAGCTATCATTTCGAATTCGGTTGGCTGCTTCAATATTACCCTGAGATCATCAAGGGCATACTGGTCACCTTGGAACTGATCGCGATCGGCGGACTGCTCGGCATTTCGCTCGGCATCGGCTGTGCCTGGGTGCGCGCACTCGGGCCGGCCTGGCTGAAACCTGTCGTTGCCGCCTATGTCGAACTGATCCGCAACACGCCGTTCCTGATCCAGCTGTTTTTCATCTTCTTCGGCCTGCCGTCGCTCGGCCTCCAGCTTCCCGAATTGACCGCCGCCAACCTCGCAATGGTCATCAACCTTGGCGCCTATAGCTGCGAGATCATTCGCGCCGGCATCCAGGCAACCCCGAAGGGTCAATTCGAGGCAGGCGAGAGCCTTGCCATGACGCGCTTCGAAACCTTCCGCCATGTCGTGCTCGTCCCGTCACTGCAGCGTATCTGGCCGGCGCTGTCGTCGCAAGTCGTCATCGTCATGCTCGGCTCGTCGATCGTGTCGCAGATCGCCGCCGAAGATCTGACCTTTGCCGCGAATTTCATACAATCGCGAACCTTCCGCGCCTTCGAGGCCTACATCGTCTCGACAGCCATCTATCTGGTGATGGCGATCCTGCTTCGGCAGGTGTTGGGCGTGATCGGCGGCTTGATTTTCCCGAGGAGAAAAGCACGATGATCGAGTTCACCCTTTGGGACATCCTGCGAAACCTGCTGCTCGCCACCCGCTGGACGATCCTGCTTTCGCTCGTCTCCTTCGTCGGCGGCGGCGCGGTCGGGCTGGGGCTGCTGTTCCTGCGCATCAGCAAGCGCAAGCCATTCAGGGTGCTTGCGAAATATTATATCGAGCTGTTCCAGGGTACGCCGCTGCTGATGCAGCTCTTCATCGCCTTTTTCGGTCTCGGACTCTTCGGCATCGACGTGCCGGCCTGGCTTGCTGCGGGATTGGCGCTGACCCTGTGGAGCGCCGCCTTTCTCGCCGAGATCTGGCGAGGCTGCGTCGAATCGGTCGCCAAAGGTCAGTGGGAAGCCTCCGCCAGCCTCGGCATGGGCCGGCTGCAGCAGATGCGCCATGTCATCCTGCCGCAGGCGCTCAGGGTCGCCATACCGCCGACGGTCGGCTTCTCCGTCCAAATCGTCAAGGGAACGGCGCTGACCTCGATCATCGGCTTCGTCGAATTGTCGAAAGCCGGCACCGTGGTCACCAATGCCACCTTCCAGCCCTTCACCGTCTACGGGCTCGTCGCCCTCATCTACTTCGCCCTCTGCTGGCCCTTGTCGAAAAGCAGCCAGATCCTGGAAAGGAAGCTCAATGTCGCTCATCGAAATCACTGAAGTCCGCAAGAGCTTCGGAGCCACCGAGGTGCTGAAAGGCATCAATCTCGATGTGCAGGCCGGCGAGGTCATCGCCATTATCGGCAAAAGCGGTTCGGGCAAATCGACCCTGCTTCGCTGCATCAACGGCCTGGAGACCATCACCGACGGTTCCATCTCCGTGGCCGGCGCGCAACTCCTCGATGACGAAGTGCATCTGAAGGCCCTGCGCCTCAAGGTCGGCATGATCTTTCAGCAGTTCAATCTCTTCCCGCACCTGACGGCGGGCGGCAACGTCATCCTGTCGCAGACGGTGGTCAAGAAGACCCCGAAGGCCGAAGCCGAGGCCATCGCCCGCAAGATGCTGGAGCGGGTGGGGCTTGGGCACAGGTTCGACGCCTATCCGGACGAACTCTCCGGTGGCCAGCAACAGCGCGTCGCCATCGCCCGGGCGCTCGCCATGCAGCCGGCAGCCCTTCTCTGTGACGAAATCACCTCGGCGCTCGACCCGGAACTGGTCGCCGAGGTTCTGGCCGTCGTGCGCGAGCTTGCCGCGGAAGGGATGACGCTGCTGATGGTCACCCATGAGATGAAGTTCGCCCGCGACGTCTGTAGCCGCGTCGTCTTTATGCATCAGGGCCGGGTCCACGAGGTGGGCCGGCCGGAGGAGGTCTTCGCCAACCCGCAGACGGCCGAGCTGAAGCAGTTTCTCGGCGTCAATTAGAAACGACGACATGCTCTCGCTTATGCCGGCCGGCTTCGTCGCAGAAGATGGCGCACGCGCGCCGCTTTCAACCAACAAGCGCGCGGGCGCTCGAATCCGCAGACGTGCTGGGAACGGCAGGCAAGGCTGCCGTTCCCAGGGATTGTCAGTCTTTCTGGCCGGCGGGGGCGGGCAGCAAGACCGGCTCGGCCGAATGTTTGGGGAGCATTAGTTGTGCCAGAATGTCATCAGCCGAATGGCTGGAACCGCCAATGCCGGCTTCGCGCAGCTGACGATCGAGATCGCCGCCGTTTTCCAGCGCGGCGAGCTCTGCACCGGCTTCGATGCGCCCGGCAGTGATTTCCTGGCGTTTCTTGATGCGTTCGAGACTTTCGACGGCGCTGCCGAGACGGGTATTGATGCCCGACTGGTTATGGGCGATCGCCGACTGAGCGCGCAGCAGCGACTCGTTGGCTTTGACGTTCTCCACCTCGCGCTTCATCTGAGCAATGCGTGCTTCGGTGTCCTGGATCGTGCGCAGCATCTGCTGCTGGCGGGGCAGCAGCCGATCGAGCTCTTCCTGGTCGCGCTGCACTTCGGAACGGCTGGCGGCGATGCGCTGCGCCAGGCCCTGAGCGAGATCCGTGCGGCCGGCCGATATCGCGGCGCGAGCGCTGTCGGTATCCTTGGTTTCCTTTGCGCGGTTTTCTTCGAGCCGGCGCATGACGCTCTTGTTGGCGGCCATGATGCCGGCCAGATCGGATCGCGCCCGGCGCAGCGACTGTTCGGCGTCGCGGATTTCCTGGTCGAGAATGCGCATGGATTGGTTGTCGGCGGCGGCTTCAGCCGCCTCGTTGATGCCGCCGCGAATGGCGGTGAAAATCTTTCCCCAGGTGCTCATGCGGCAATCTCCCCGCGTTTCCACTCATCAATCATGTGTGCCGCATCGACGGCATTGGCCGCCAGAATTGCCACCTCTTCGACCACCGTGTCGGCTGGCGAGTGCGCCGACAGCGAACCGAACAATTCATACCATTCCTCACCGTCGATGGTGGTGATGCCGAAGCTGGAGAGCGGCACGAACTTGTGCGTCTTGAGCACCATGCGTTCGAAGGCTTCGCGATTGGGCACCTCCTTGCACGGCAAAAGAACGGCGCTGACAAGAATGTCGCGTTCTCCGCTGACCGCGACGAAGACGTCGAGATCGCCTTTTTCCTTAAGGGTGACGCATATGACGTCGCCCTGTTCGGGTACGGCTACGTCCACATCACCGAGCGCCGCCGGATCGGCGGCGAACAGGCGCGTTAAAGTGGTGAGGTTCCAGGTCTCCAAAAAGTCCTCCATCGGTTGGAATTCGAAAAATATCTGGGTATTCGATATGCCACTTAAAGGGGTGGCGCGGTAAATAAATTTCGCTAGGTTACGCACGGGGAACGGGGGCGAATCGCGTGCCATTTATCGCTTCATTGCTGCGGCGTGTATATCTCTCGCTCAGCGAATTGGCCTGGTCCGCCCTTTTTATTCTTCTCGTGATCCATCTGGCCGCCTCCTACCTGCTCTTTATGCTGTGCGGCGAAGGCGATCTCGTCGGCAATCCGATCGATTTTCTTTACTACTATATGGTGACAGCCACGACGGTCGGCTATGGAGATCTTTCCCCAAAATCGGGATTTGGCCGGATCATTGCCGTCCTCTTCGTCCTTCCCGGCGGCATTGCCATCTTCACCGCCGTTCTTGGCAAATTGTTGACAACGATCGGCACGATCTGGAGGAACCGCATGCGCGGATTGGGTGACTACAGCGAACGCAGCGGTCATATCATCGTCTTAGGCTGGCAGGAGGGGCAGACATACCAGATGCTGCGGCTGCTGCATGCCGAACGGCAGGCCAACGAACCAATGAGCGTTCTGGTTGCCAAGGAGCTGGCGGAGAATCCCGCCAGCGATTACACCGACTATATCAGAACCGAGCGGCTCGCCGATGCGGACGCTCTGGTGCGGGCCGGAGTGGCGCAGGCGCGGGCAATCATCGCGCGCGGAGCAAATGACGACGAGACGCTGGCCGCGGTGCTGATTGCCGAAGACCATGCGCCCAATGCCCATATCGTCGCTTATTTCGCCGACGACCGCACAGCCCAGATGGTCAAACAACTCCGGCCGCGCGTCGAGGCGGTGGGCTCGCTCGCCGAGGAGCTGCTGTCGCGTGCAGCCCGCGATCCGGGCTCTTCGGAGATCGCCGCACGGCTGCTATCGGCCGCCTCCACCGATACGGCCTTTTCCCTGCCGGTTCCGCCTTTGCAACGGCCACTGCTCTATGGAGACGTATTTTTAAGCCTCAAGCGTGAGCATAACGTCACGCTGGTGGGCTTGCTGAGCCAGGGCATCACCGACCTCAATTGCCGGGACGAGGTGCTGATGCGGGGCGGCGAGACTCTTTACTACATCAGCGGAATGCGGCTAGATCCCGCTGCCGTCGCTTGGGCTCGAATGGGAGACGTATCATGATCGGCTGGTTCGGCAGAGACAAGAACGAAAAGCCCTTGCCCAGAGAACTTGGCCCCTTGGGCGCCGCCATCGGCGGGGCTCTGGAGATCGATTTCCTCTCCCTCGAGGCCGAGGCTTTGGGCGGCGAGCCGGCCATGCCGCTGCCACGGAGCGGCCCCTTCATCATTGCCGGCTACGGCGAGAGTTCGCTCGATGCCGCAACGGTTCTGTCGCGCTACTACGATGAGGACCACCGGATGATCCAGGTGATGTCGGCGTCGGGCCAGCCGGGCGATGCCGTCGACGACATCAGCTTTTATCAATCCTGGGACAGCGTCGTGCCGGCCGGGCAGAGCGAATGGAACCGCTGGACCGGGCCGGGCGGCCTGATCGGCCAGCCATCCTACGATGCCGACGGTATCCTCTATAGCCGCTTCTGGGGCGAAGGCCCGGAGCGCGCGCAACTGGTGGAATTTGTCGAAAAGGTCGAGGATGGTGAAGCGCAGCGCTCCATTCACCAGACCTGTATGTTGTATTACCGCCCGCTTGGCTCGACGCGCGAAATGCTTCTGATCAATGTCGAGCGTGATCTCGACCTCGGACAGAGCCAAGCGGGAAGCTCGGTGGAATTTCTGATCGGTTATGGGCTTGCTCCAGCCGATGTCCGCCGCGTCTGACACACTATCAATTTTTGACGGAGGAGTTTTTCAATGCTCGATTACGTGGCGGGTCTGCCTGCCTTCCTTGGTTATTTCGCCGTTGGTCTTGGCGCCTACGTTGTTTTTGCGGTGATCTACACATTCCTGACGCCGCAAAAGGAAGTTCAGCTCATTCGTGCCGGCAACCTCGCCGCGGTGACGGCATTTCTCGGCGCGCTTGTCGGTTTCAGCCTGCCGCTGGCTTCGGCCGCCGCCAATTCGGTCAGCATCATCGACTACATCATATGGGCGGTGATCGGCATTCTGGCGCAGATCCTTGCTTTCTATATTGCGAATTTCACCATGCCGGACCTGCATGAGAAGATCACCGCCGACGATATCGCCGCGGGCATATGGGGCGGCGGCATCGCATTGGTCATCGGTATTCTCAACGCCGCCTGCATGACCTATTGAGGGGAGGGGAACGATGCGCAGACGTAAGAGCGGGCACAGACGACCCTTCCTGGCCCTAGGCACTATCGCTGCCTCCACCCTGGCGCTATCCGGTTGCGGCGACCAGACGCCTTCGGAGGTCATGTTCAGCTCCGTCGACCAATGCGTGCAATCCGGCATGGACCGGCAGGTCTGCCAGGCCGGCTATCAGGATGCCATGCGGGCTCATCTCGCCACCGCGCCGCGTTTCAACGGCATGGCCGCCTGCGAGGCCGAATACGGCGCGGGCCATTGCTCGGAGCAGCCGGCCAATTCAGTCCCCAACAATACCGGCGGCAGCGGCAGCTTCTTTATGCCGTTCCTGGCAGGCTACATGCTGTCTTCGGCACTGAACAACATCGGCGACTATTCCGACTATCGCCGGCGCCAGGAGGAGATGGGTTATTACTACGGTTCGACGCCGATTTACCGCAATCGCTCCGGGCAGACGGTGACAACGGTTCGCTCAGGCGGCGCGGGCAACGACAGTCTGACTGCGCCCTCGCGCCAGAGCGTCAAGCCGGTCAACGTCAATACCCGCACCGTCGCCCGTCAAGGCTTTGGTGGCCGTTCGTCGTTTAGTTTCGGCGGCTGACATGAAGCGCATCACCCTTCCGGCCCGTCCTGATTGGCGTGACAAGGCGCGCGCCGTCGGCTTCGGCTTTCACGTCATGTACGGCGAGCCTTACTGGCTCGACGATGCCGCCTATACTTTCACGCTCGACGAAATCGAGACGCAGATCGAACAGCCGAGCCAGGAACTGCACGACATGTGCATGGATCTGGTCGGTGATATCGTCAGAAGCGAAGAGACGCTCGACAGGCTGGCCATTCCGGAGGATCTGCGCGATGTGGTGCAGCGCTCCTGGCAGCGCCGCGACCGGCACCTTTACGGCCGATTTGATCTTGCCTATGACGGCGCCGGCTCCGTCAAATTGCTCGAATACAACGCCGATACCCCGACCTCGGTGTTCGAGACAGCTTATTTCCAATACAACTGGCTGACCGACCAGATGGCTTTGGGTACCCTGCCCAATGATGCGGACCAGTATAATTCCCTGCAGGAAAGCCTCGTCGAGGCGTTCGAGCAATTTCCCAAAGGGCCGATCTTCCACTTCGCTGTGATGACCGACAATGAGGAGGATCGAGGCACGACGGTTTATCTGATGGACTGCGCAGTGCAGGCCGGCCATCGCGTCGAGCTTCTCGACATACGCGAGATCGGCATCGATGCCGAGGGCCGCTATACCGACCTGCAGGATCGGGTGATCGACCGCTGCTTCAAGCTATACCCATGGGAGTTCATGCTGCGCGAGCCGTTCGCCCGCGAACTCGCGCGCTCCGGCGATGTTTTCATCGAGCCCGCCTGGAAGGCCGTGCTCTCCAACAAGGGGCTTCTGCCTCTGCTCTGGCAGCGCCACCGCAATCACCCCAACCTGCTGGCGAGCTATTTTGCCGACGACCCGGCAGCCGCGACCCTGACGGATTATGTGCGCAAACCGCTGCTGTCGCGAGAGGGCGAGAACGTCACGATATTCCGGGATGGCCGGGAATTCGTTTCCGCTCCCGGCGATTATGGCGACGAAGGCTTCGTCGTCCAGGCCTATGCCCCGCTTTTCGAAAGCGACGGCGGCTTTGCCGTGCTCGGCAGCTGGGTCGTCGGTGATCGCGCCTGTGGCCTTGCCGTTCGCGAAGACCGCTCGCGCATAACCGCCAACCTGTCGCGTTTCGTGCCGCACGTCATCATCGATTAAGAGAGATACGTCCTCTTATGCAAACATCAGAAACCGTTCTCACGACTGAACCTGTCAGCGTCTATTCATTGCCCGGCACGTGCTTTTTCGATCTCGCTCCGGCTGCAGGCGGCGAGCCCTATCGCATATTCCTGTCCATTCCGGCGGAGAAGCCGCCAGCGGGGGGATGGCCGCTTCTAGTGATGACCGACGGCAACGCCACTTTCCCCTTCGCGGCTGCCAGCCTGGTCACTCAGGCGCCTTACCCCACGGGAACGAATGTCGGCTGGGGGTGATCGCGGCGATCGGCTATCCCACCGACGAGCCCTATGATGCGCTCCGCCGGTCTTGGGACCTCGGTCCTCCACCGGTCAAATCCTATCCGCCCTTTGTTGAGGGCGGTCCCCCGGTGGTCATCGGAGGGACCGGCAAACTGGCGGATTTCATCGAGAGCGAGTTGATACCGCGGATCGCGGAGATAGTGACCCTGGATCCGCGGCGCCGATCGCTTTTTGGGCATTCCTTCGGCGGCCTCTTTACCCTCTATGCCCTGTTTGAGCGGCCGGGTCTGTTTGCAAATTGGATTGCGGCCAGCCCGACCATCTATTGGGAGAACAGTGAAATCCTCAACAATGAGGCGCAGCGTCAACCCATCCCGGGAAATGCCGCCTTCCTGCATTTGTCCGCCGGGGAATATGAAGGCGACGAGTTGGCCCCCTTTCAGTACCGCAACGAGGATGCAGCCGTACGCCTGGAAAAGAGGAAGGCGGAGCGGACGATCCTCCTGGCGCAGGAGATGGCGGAGCGATTGAGCAGCACAGAAGACGGATTGCGTACCGAATTCGAGCTCTATGCAGGCCAGACCCACATGTCGGTTCTTGCAGCGGCTGTGAACCGTGCGGTCAGCATTGCGTTCGCCGTCGGAGGGGTGCCCGACAAGTAAGTCTTCCCGGCCACTGCTGCCGGGGCCTATGGCGAGGTACTTAAATCATCGACAACCTGCCGCGCCTCGGCCCGCGGCGCGGCGACGGAGTGGCGCTTGACGAGCGAGCATTCGAGCTTGGCAATAGGATATCGCTTGCCCGGCACGGTTTCCGGGTTGAGATGTTCGATCGCCCATTGCCCCATGGCAAGATGTGGAAGGACCGAAGTCGTCAGCGGCGGGACGAGGTGGCGTGAAATCTCTTCGTCGTCATACCCCACCACCGACATATCCTGGGGAATGCGAAGCCCCGCATCCTTGAGCGCTTCGTAGCAGCCGATGGCCGTGCGGTCGTTCTGGCAGAAGATCGCGGTCGGCGGCTCTTTCAGAGCAAGCAGTTTCATCGTGGCGGCATAGCCGGCACCGGCAGACCAGTCGCCTTCGATAACCAATTCCGGATCGAAGGGGATATCGGCGGTCGCCAGCGCGCGGCGATATCCGGTCAGCCTGTCCTGCGCAGCCTGCATCCAGATTTCGCCGGTGATGGTTGCGATGCGATGGTGTCCGTGCGTGATCAGATGTCGGGTGGAGCTCTGCCCTCCCGCAATCTCGCTCGGCACGACGGCCGGAAATGCATGGTCCGCCGTATAACAATTCAAGAGGACCGTCGGGATGTTGAGATTGCTGACATAGGACGGAAGCTCCACCTGGCGGGTATAGATCGTCATATAGATGAGCGCTGATATGCCTCCGCTCGTCAGCGCCTTGATGGCCTTCGGCTCCATGACCGGATCGCTGAGCGTCTGGGCGACCAGAAGGACATTGCCGGCGTTCCAGGAAGCTTGCCGCGCGCCTTCGATCGCAACGATCGCTTCCGGGCTGGTGGCAAGTTGATCCACGGCGAAACCGATCACATTGTCTAACCCTGAATAAGAGGCCTTCGCCGTATACGTCGTCCCGGTATATCCCAGAGCCCGCGCCGCCTCCCACACGCGGTCGCGGGTCTGCTGCGAGATCCGGGTGCCGGGTGTGTCGTTGAGAACGAAAGAGACGGCGGCCTGGGAGCAGCCGGCGGCCGCGGCAATATCCATCATCGTCACGCGGGCAGGCTTGTCCACCGCGGGCTTATTGCTTTTTTGGGGCTTGGCTTGTCGCATTCGAGGAGAACAGTCTCTTTGTCGTTTGGTAATTACTATTAGCATCTATCTGAAAGCGCTGGCAATTGCATCAACTGTTGCAATGCCTGCGGTTATTGGTCATTGCTAGTACAAAGTTGCATCCCGGTCGGTGCATGATGAAATGTTTTGATCCGCATTGATAATACTATTTACTAATTAAAATTCTTCTATACCGTCACGGAGCGATCGGACCAATGCCACTCGTCGCTTTGCGGCGGCCCTGGAGGGGGCGCATCCGGCCGGCCGTAAGTCGAAAACGGGCCCATGCGACTGCGGCCCCTCGGGAGGTGTATTATGAAACAGCTGAAACGCAATGCAGCCCTGTTCTTCGCCGGTTTGATGCTGAGCGCGGCACCGGCTGCCGTATCGCATGCCGCCGACAAGCCGACACTTGCATTCGTCGTCAACGGAGCGTCCGACTTCTGGAAAGCGGCAGAGGCCGGCGTGAAGAAGGCGCAGGGCGAAATGCCGGATTACCAGATGGAGCTGAAATACCCTGAGCAGGCGGCTGTCGCCATTCAGCAGCGACTCATGGAAGATCTGGTCAGCGCCGGCGTTAAAGGGATCATGGTCTCCGCTGTCGACCCCAAAACCCAGACGGATGGCCTGAATAAGATCGGCTCGCAGACGGCTCTGTTCACCACCGACAGCGACGCGCCGAAGACCAACCGCGTCGCCTATATCGGTTCTTCAAACGTCGATGCCGGCAAGCAGGCCGCCGAAATCGCTAAGAAGGCTATGCCGGACGGTGGCAAGTGTATGGGTTTCGTCGGTCTGCTCGGCGCCGATAACGCCCGCGAACGCATCGAAGGGATGAAGGAAGGGCTCAAGGGCACGAAGATCGAGCTTGTCGATGTTCGCGGTGACGACATCGACCAGACGCGCGCCAAGAAGAACGTCGAGGATGCGCTGGTGGCCAGCCCCGACCTGACCTGCATGGTCGGCTTCTACTCCTACAACACGCCGCGCATCTATGAGGCGCTACGCGACGCCGGCAAACTCGGCCAGATCACCGTCGTCGGCTTTGACGACGATCCGATCACGCTCGGCGGTGTCAAGGAAGGCACGATCGCGGCAACCGTCGTACAGCAGCCGTTCGAATGGGCTTATCAGGGCATGAAATTGATGGCCGCCTACCTCAAGGGCGACAAATCAGGCGTTCCCGCCGATGGCTTGATCATCATCCCGACGGTGATCATCGGCAAGGATGACGTTGACAAATATGCCGCCAACCTGAAGGCCATGGCTGGAAAGTAACCTCTTTCGCGGCGGCGGCACTCGCCGCCGCGAAAGGCATTTCATGCCGACATCATCAGCAGCCATGGACAGCCGATGAACCATAGTTCCGACATCCCGTCACCGGGCGCGCCCGGAACGCCATTCCTTTCGCTTTCCGGCGTTGGCAAGACTTATCCAGGCGTCGTTGCGCTCGAAGGCCTGTCAATGGACATCGTGCCGGGCGAGGTCATCGGCCTTGTCGGCGAAAACGGGGCTGGAAAATCGACCCTGATGAAGATTCTCGGCGGTGTGATCGCACCCGATCGGGGCACGATCCTGCTCGACGGGGCAGAGCTTCATTTCCTCACGGTGGAATCGAGCATCTCGTCCGGCATCGCTTTCGTGCATCAGGAACTCAATCTCTTTGAGAATCTCGACGTCGCTGCCAACATCTTCCTAGGGCGCGAACCGCTGAAGGCGGGACCGCTTAAGCTCGTCGATCGCGATCGACTAAGGGACATGGTGAAGCCGCTTTTGAGGCGCGTGGGCGCGCATTTTTCCGCCGACACACCCGTGGCGTCGCTTTCCCTTGCCGAGCAGCAGATGGTGGAAATCGCCAAAGCGCTGTCGATCAACGCCAGGCTCGTTATCTTCGACGAGCCCACGTCCAGCCTGCCGCTGGACGAAACCGAGCGGCTGCTCAGCATTATCAAATTGCTGAAAGCGGATGGCATCAGCGTCATTTTCATCTCGCATCGCCTCCACGAGGTCGAGCGCGTCGCAGACCGGGTCGTCGTGCTGCGCGACGGCACGCTTGTCGGCACGCTCGCCAGGAAAGACATCGGCCACGACCAGATGGTCAAGCTGATGATCGGCCGGGTGCTTGCGGCCCGGACCGCAAAACCGCAGCGCTCGCCGGGCTCGGTTGCGCTGAAGGCAAGTGGCGTGCGCACCGAGGCCTATCCTGGCCGTCCCGTCGATCTGGAAATCCGCTATGGAGAAATCATGGGGCTTGCGGGCTTGGTCGGGTCCGGCCGTACCGAGCTTGCCAGGGTCTTCTTCGGCATCGACCGGAGTTATGGCGGAAGCATCCTGCAGGACGGGCAGGAAATTTCCGTCCGTTCCGCTCGTGACGCCGTCGCTCGCGGCATTTTCCTGGTGCCGGAGGATCGCAAGCGCAACGGCATTCTTCTCGATTTCCCGATCGCCCAGAATATCACCCTTGCCGACCTTCCCAGGCTTTCCAGACGCTTCATGCTTTCTGCTGAAAAAGAGACGGCGGCGGCCGAAAAGCAGCGGGTTCGCCTGGCGATCAAGGCGCCTTCCGTTTCGACGCGAACCGGCACTCTGTCCGGCGGCAACCAGCAGAAGGTGGTGCTTGCCAAATGGCTGTCGATGAGCCCGAGGGTGATGATCTTCGACGAGCCGACGCGCGGCATCGATATCGGCGCCAAGAACGAGATTTACGGACTGATGCGAGCGCTTGCCGATGCCGGGGTCGCGGTCCTGATGATCTCCAGCGACATGGAAGAGGTGATCGGCGTTTCCGACCGCATCGCCGTCATGCACGAGGGCCAGATCGCCGGCATATTGGAAGAGGATGAATTCAGCCAGGAAAGCGTGCTTTTGCTTGCCGTCGGCAAAAGGGTAAAATAGCGGCTGCGGCCAACATATAAGTATCGGGGAATGGATCTCGAATGGTCAAAAAGGATCTCGGACTGCTGCTTTTGATCGTCGTCGTCGGCATCGTCGTCGCGATCATCAATCCGCGCTTTCTGCTGCCGATCAATCTTGCCAACACCGCCAACCTGATCGGCCTGTTCGGCATCCTGTCGATCGGCCAGGCCTTTGTCATCATAACCGGCGGTATCGAGCTTTCCGTAGGCTCGCTCGTCGCCCTTCTCGGCGTGCTGTTCGTCGATTTCGTTGCCGTCCAGGACATGCCCTGGATGCTGGCACTGCCGCTCATTCTCGCGCTTGGCGCGGTCATAGGCGCCGTCCACGGCTGGCTGATCACCCGGCTCAAGCTGCAGCCCTTCGTCGTCACCCTCTGCGGCCTGCTGATCTATCGCGGGGCAGCGCGCTTCTACACCGCCGACGGAACGGCGGGCTTCGCGTTCGGCCAGAACTTCCCGGATCTCGAATTCCTGACCGCCGGACGGTTCTACGGCGTTCCCAACACCTTCATCGCGCTCGTCATCATAACCGTCGTGATGTGGATCATGCTGCACCGCTCCGTCTTCGGGCGTTATCTCTATGCAATCGGGAAGAACGAGGAGGCGGCCCGCTATTCCGGTATCCGCACCGGCCGGATGATCATGTCGGCCTATGTCATCTGCGGCCTGCTGACGGCGCTTTCGGCGACTTATTTCGCCATGTACACACGCTCGATTTCGCCGGCGAGCCATGGCCAGTTCTACGAACTCTACGCGATCGCCGCCGCTGTCCTCGGCGGCTTTTCTCTCCGCGGCGGCGAAGGTTCAATCGTCGGCGTGGTGCTCGGCACGGTCCTGCTCCAGGAGCTGCAGAATCTCGTCAATCTGCTTGGCATCCCGTCGTCGCTGAATTTCGCCGTCATGGGCGGCGTGATCCTCATCGGCGTCCTGATCGACCAGCAATGGCACGCCATCCGCGCAAAGCGCCGCCTCGTCTCCGCCGCACGGCATACTGAAACACGTCATTCGAACGAGGGCAGTTTGCCGGTGGCGGCCAATCAGGACTAAATTGGATGATAGGCGCGCGCCGCCCGGCCGAGTTCGCGCTCCTCAGTCTCGATGCTGAGTGAGTAGAAGGCAACAGGATGAAGTTGTGTCTGGATTGACTGGCTGCACCGGTTGGCTGCGTTATCGGTTGGCGTAAGTTCCATAATGTATATTATCTAATTTGACATACAGCAGCTGGTGTAAGGGGCATTCTATTTCCCGGTGCGACATGCCAGAAAAAACAACGGCTTCCCTTTGGAGATTTTGGAATGTCTCGATGCTATTTGCAATTGACCCGGGCCCACCGACGCCGTCTGGCATCAGATTTTCCAACGAAGGAGACGGGATTACTCGATATCTTTCAGGGCATCGAGGGGGCCGGTCAGCGCTGTGCGTGGCGGGACGAGTGATGGTTGCACAAGATGCGTCAGTACTGGAGGTCGGTTGGTGTCGAGGATGGCAAACCCTTTGGTGATCATGGCCTCGCCGTCCTGCCGGATCATGAAGACGGGGAACGGCAGGAAGGAGCCGAAGGGATCGTAGTCGTAGCAGCCGACGATGATATCGGCGAAGGTCTCGTGCGGATGCAGCGCGAGGAAGCGCATCAGCCCCTCGAGGTTGATCGAGGAATTGACGAAAAATGCGCGCGGCAGCTTTCCATGGCCTTCGTAGAAGACTTCAAAGGCGCGGGCGGTCATGGCGGGGGAGTAACCAGTCGGCTGGATGCAGATGTCCGGATCTGCGCCCAGCAGTGCGCGCTTTACGTCGCGAAAGCCACGAATGCGTTCATGGCTGGCATGGTCGTTGCGGCCACCGAACAGATACACATCGTCGGGTGAAAGCGGACCATCCTCCTGCGCGCGCTCGATGATCGCTCGTGTCAGCATACGCGCGCCTTCGTAATTGTCGCTGATGATCGACGGCGCCAGCGTGCCCGGCAGATCGATGTTGACGTGCTTCAGCCCAGCCTTTTCGCACACCGCGTGGACACCGTCCGGATCGGTTGCACCGGCGATGAAGAGTTCGTCGATAGAATAGGAAATCAGCGTCTCGACAACCTGACGCTCCTCCTCCGGATCACGGCAGGCGCTGACGACGAGCGGGCACTGGCCGCGGTTCCTGGCCTGGGCCTCGAAGGACTGCGCCATGGAGGAAAAATAGCGATTGTCGTGCACAGGCAGCAGAAGGCCGACGAGGCCGGAGCGGGACGAACGCAGGCCACGAGCCTGCAGGTTCGCCGTATAGCCGTGCTCGTTCGCCAGCTTCTGAATAAGCTCGGCCGTTGTCTCCTTGATACGCCGCTTCCGCCAGCTTCCATTCAGCACGGCGCTCACGGTGGAAGCCGATGCGCCCGATAGCACCGAGAGATCGTAGATGGTCGCCTTTTTCTTGCTGATGCCTGTCATGCCCTGCCCTTCCTCTGCCGTTCCCTTAGAAACAAACCCCTCTTGACGAAAGCCCTGCCTTGTTCGATAGTCATTGCACCATCGATTGTGCAAAAAGAAAGATCGATTGTGCATGGATGGCTCGCCGGAGGAGGCGAGACGGGAGGCAAGGGTATCCCTCGCCAAGAAGCAACCAGGAGCAACCTTGCCGCAAAAGCGGCAGGGGGTCGTCGTTCGCATGGGCGACCTTTGAGGAGGAGTGAGGATGAGGAAACTTATCATAGCGGCATTGGCTGCATCGCTGTCGCTTGCCGGCGCGGTCGCCGCGTTTGCGCAGGACGCGCCGAAGGTCGGCATTGTCGTCAAGATCGGCGGCATTCCATGGTTCAACGCAATGGAGGCCGGCATCAAGGAGCAGGGTCAGAAACTGGGTGTCGATGCCTTCATGATCGGGCCGACCAGCGCCGACCCGGCCCTGCAGGTGCGTGCCATCGAGGACCTGATTGCTCAGGGCGTCAAGGTGATCGGTGTGGTTCCGAACGACGCCAAGGTGCTCGAGCCGGTGCTTTCCAAGGCGCAGGCGGCCGGCATCAAGGTCATTACCCATGAATCTCCTTCGCAGAAGGGTGCCGACTGGAATTTCGAGCTCGCATCATCCACCGGATTCGGCGAAGCGCATGGCAAGCTGCTCGCCGAAAAGATGGGCGGCAAGGGCGAATATGCCGTCTTTGTCGGTTCGTTGACCGTCCCATTGCACAATGCCTGGGCCGATGCCGCAATTGCCTATATCAAGGCGAATTATCCGGACATGAAGCTCGTCGGCGATCGTTATGGCGTTGCGGAAGACGTCGACAAAAGCCGCTCGACAGCGCTCGACCTGATTGCCGCTCATCCGGATCTGAAAGGCTTCCTCGCCTTCGGCAGCCAGGGTCCGATCGGCGCTGGGCGCGCGGTCGAAGAACGCCGCAAGACAGGCAAAATCTTCGTCCTCGGCCCGTTCTCACCCGGCCAGGGCCAGAAGCTGATCAAATCAGACGCGATATCGGGCGGCTTCATGTGGAATCCGAAACAGGCCGGCGAAGTGTTCGTCACGCTCGCCGATCGGCTGATCAAGGGCGAGAGCATCAAGGAAGGCGACGACATTCCAGGTCTCGGGGTTATCAAGCCGGCCGGCAACGACATCATCGTCGACCAGTTGCTGCCGATCAACAAGGACACGGTCGACGACCTGGCCGCAATGGGTCTCTGAAAGAGATCCCCTCCCCCGGTGTCGGGCCGGTCCATGCCGACCGGCCCGACATTCGGCAAAGAAGGCGGTATCCGGCCAAGGCCGGGGCCATCGACCCTTCATGGCATTCGATCGGACAGGCAACCGGCATGAGCACGGCAACGGATGAGGGCGTGAGAGCCCCGCCTCTTCTTTCGCTCCGCGGCATCAACATGACATTCGGCGGCGTGAAGGCGCTGAAAAACGTCTCCTTCGAGGTTTTGCCGGGCGAGGTGCATTGTCTGGCCGGGGAGAATGGTTCCGGTAAGAGCACGCTCATCAAGGTTATCTCCGGCGTGTATCGGCCTGCCGAGGGCGCCGAGATCGTCTTCGACGGCGAGACGATACCCCACATCACGCCAGGCATGGCCCAGTCCCGCGGCATCCAGATCATCTGGCAGGACCTTGCGCTCTTTCCGGAAATGAGTGTGGCGGAAAACATCGCCTTTCAGACGCTTTCCGGTTCGCGCCCGCGCTTCGTCAACTTTGGCGCGATCCGGACGATCGCGGAGGGTGCGCTTGCTCGGCTCGGCGTCAGCCTCGAGGTCGACAGACCGCTGAAGGACTTCGCCATCGCGCAGCGCCAGATCGTGGCGATTGCCCGCGCGCTGGTCGGGCAGGCCCGGATCGTCTTCATGGACGAGCCGACCGCCTCGCTCACCCAAACGGAGACCGATCATCTGCTGGCAATCGTCCGCACCCTATCGGCTTCGGGCGTTGCCGTGGTCTTCGTCAGCCATCGTCTTGCGGAAGTGCTGGAAATCTCCTCACGCATCACGGTGCTGCGCGATGGCGCGCTCGTCGGGGTCTTTCCGGTGGAGGGCATGACACAGTCGAAGATCACCGAGCTGATGACCGGGCGGACCTTCGATCAGAACGTTCGCGCCAGCGACCGATCGCAGAACCCGATCATGCTCTCCGTCAGCAAGCTTTCCCGGCCTGGCGAGTTCGAGGAGATTTCCTTCGATCTGCGCCGTGGCGAGACGCTCGGGATCACAGGATTGCTCGGCTCGGGCCGCACCGAACTTGCGCTTACGCTGTTTGGCATGCGTCGGCCGGCCGCCGGCACGATCAAACTGGAGGGAAGAGCGGTGCATTTTGCGTCCAACCGCGAGGCGATTGCGGCCGGCGTCGCCTATCTGTCGGAGGACCGTCTTTCACTCGGTCTCAACCAGCCGCAATCCATCGCCGACAATCTGGTCATGGCCTCGCTCAACCGCATCCTGAGCGGCCGGCTGATTTCGCCCGATAAGAAGCACGCGCTCGTTGCCGGCTGGATTGCTGATCTCGGCGTCAGGATCGGCAAGCAGGACGATGCGATCTCGACGCTTTCGGGCGGCAACCAGCAGCGCGTCGCGATCGCCAAATGGCTCGCCACCGATCCCAAGGTGCTGATCCTTGACGCTCCCACCGTTGGCGTTGATGTCGGCGCGCGCGCCGGCATCTTCGAAATCGTTGCCCGTCTCGCCGACGCTGGGCTGGCAATCATCCTCATCTCGGACGAGGTGCCGGAGGTCTATTTCAACGCCGACCGGATCATTCACATGGAAAAGGGCCGCATCGCCGGCTGGCACGATCCGCGCACGACCACACTGAAGGGCCTGGAGGCGGCCATCTATGCGTAAGCTGTTCCTGTCCTATACGACCGAATGCGTGCTCATCGCCGTCATCATCGCGATGAGCATCTTCCTGGCGTTTGCGACCGATCGTTTCTTCACACTCGGCAATGCCTTCGACCTGCTCAATATCAGCGCCGTCAACATCATCTTCGCCGTCGGCCTGCTCGTGGTGCTGATATCAGGCGGGATCGACATCTCCTTCGCCGTCGCCGCCTCGATCGTGCAATATCTCACCGTACTTGCGCTCGAGCGGATCGGCGGGGGTGGCTGGACCTGCGGCTTCCTGATCGCGGCAGGCATCGGCATCGTGCTCGGCCTGATCAACGCTTTCCTGATCCACCGTTTCCGCATCATCTCGATCGTCGCGACAATCGCGACCTTCAACGTCTATTTCGGCCTGCTGATGTTCTTCACCAAGGGTGTATCGCTCTACAATCTGCCCGATTGGCTGACCGCGCGCGTGGTCATTTACGAGCGGGAAATGGCCGACGGCAGCTGGGCGGAAATAACGCTGCCCGTTCTCGTCATGGCCGTCTGCACGCTCGCCACCTGGCTCTTCATTACCCGCACGACGACCGGCCGGCAGCTCTACGCCTTCGGCGACAATCCTGACGGCGCGCGCCGCTTCGGCATCAATATCGGCGCCATGCAGTTCATCGCCTTCGGCTGGCTTGGACTGATGGCGGGCATCGCCGGGCTCATGCAGGCGCATTACGCACAGGAGGTGGTGCCGAACGCACTTTATGGTCGCGAGCTCGATGTCCTGGCTGCCGTGGTGCTCGGCGGCGCGCGGCTGGGCGGCGGCAAGGGCTCCGTGCTCGGTTGCGTGCTGGGCGTGCTGCTCGTTTCGATCACCCAGAACGGCCTCAACCTAATGGGCGTCTCGCCCTTCGCCTTCAAGATGATCGTCGGGGCGATCATCCTCGTTGCGATCACGTTGTCGAGCGCCCGCATCGGCGCGCTGGCGCCAGTCTTTGGGGGCCGCATGTCGACCGACGGCCAACCTGCGGCAAGCGGAGAAAAGCGATGAACACCCTCGCAGCCCGCTTCAACGCCATCTTCGGGGCTGATATGGCCGGTCCGCTGGCCGCGCTGGCGACCGTGCTGATAGTCTTCGGTTTCGCCTCGCCACATTTCCTGACGGGCGCAACCTTCGGATCCGTCGCCTTTCAGCTTCCCGAGCTCGGCATCCTAACGCTTGCCATGCTGATGCCGATCCTCACCGGCGGCCTGAATCTGGCGATCACCTTCACTGCCAACATGGCGGGCCTGACGCTTGCCTGGACGCTGCAAGCCAAAGGCGGGATCGATGCCGGCCCGATCGCCTTCCTGCTCGGCTCGCTGCTGGCACTTGTCGTCGGCGCGGCAAGCGGCCTGGTCATGGGCCTCGTCATCGCCTTTACCCGCGCCCATCCGATCCTCGTTTCGCTTTCGATGATGATCTTCCTGCGTGGCCTCGGCGAGTTCCTGACGCGCGGCGGCGATATTTCGGGTTTCCCAACCTTCATCGCTCCCATCGGCCACGGCAGCATTCTCGGCATTCCTATACCGTTGTTGATCCTGATCGCCTGCGTGATCGCCAGCCACATCCTGCTCGCGCGATCCGAGCTCGGTTTTTCCACCTATATGATCGGCTCCAATATCGAGTCCGCCCGCTATTCAGGCATCAATACCCGCAAGGTCCTGGTGCTTGTCTACATGCTCTCCGGCGTGATGGCTGCCGTGGCCGGCATCATCATGCTTGCGCGCTTCAATTCGGTACGCGTCGGCCATGGAGAGTCCTATCTGCTGATCACCGTACTCGCCTGCTTCCTCGGCGGCATCAATCCGTTCGGCGGCTTCGGCCGCGTCCTGCCCGTCTTCGTGGCCCTCATCGTGCTGCAGCTTCTCTCTTCGGGGCTCAATTTGCTCGGCGCCAACCAGCATCTCACCACTGCCGTCTGGGGCATCCTGCTCATCGTCGTGATGGTGCTGCGATGGTTCTCGGCCAAGTTCATCACAATCGCGAAATAGGAGATATGACCATGCAGGGTTTCGGCGTCCACACTAGCATGTGGACCATGAACTGGGATCGCGCAGGCGCCGAGAAGGCAATTGCCGGAGCGGTGCAGTATAAAATGGACTTCATCGAGATTGCGCTGCTCAATGCGCCGGCTGTCGATGCCAGACACACCCGGGAGCTGCTTGGGAAGAGCAAGCTGCGCGCGGTCTGCTCGCTCGGCCTGCCGGAGCATGCCTGGGCATCCGTCCGCCCCGATGCGGCGATTGAGCACCTGAAGATTGCGATCGAAAAGACCGCTGAGATGAGCGCCGAGGCGCTGTCCGGCGTCATCTTCGGCGGCATTGGCGAGCGGACCGGCATACCGCCGACGCAAGGCGAATACGACAATATTGCCAAGGTGCTCGACGCTGCCGCAAAGCACGCGAAGAAGTACGGCATCCAACTCGGCGTCGAGGCCGTGAATCGTTATGAGAACCACCTGATCAATTCGGCCCAGCAGGCCGTCGACATGGTGGAGCGTGTCGGCGCCGATAACATCTTCGTTCACCTCGACACCTACCACATGAACATCGAGGAGAAGGGCGCAGCAAACGGCATCCTGGTTGCCCGCGATCACCTGAAATATATCCATCTTTCCGAAAGCGACCGCGGCACGCCAGGCTATGGCAACATTCCCTGGGATGCGATCTACGCCGCGCTCGCCGCAATCGGCTTCAACGGCGGACTTGCCATGGAAAGCTTCATCAACATGCCGCCGGAAGTGGCCTATGGCCTGGCCGTCTGGCGCCCCGTTGCACGCGATATGGAAGAGGTCATGGGAAGGGGGCTGCCGTTCCTGCGCAACAAGGCGGAACAATACGGCCTGATCTGACCCGGTTACCGCTATTGCTCATTGTTGCGGCCGAGCCCAGCTTCTCGGCCACTCCTTTTCCGTGCGCCGGCGTTGTTTCCCGCAACGCCATTGCCTTTCGGCCAACCTACTGCTTACGGCTGTCTTTCAATTTCGCAGTAGACAACGCTCCGATTCGTGCCCGGCCAGACAGACACTTTCAGATCCGCCCCAGCCGCGCTTTCACTGGCGATCAAGCCCATTTCATGTTCCGAGCGCAACAGCAGCGCCCAGTTCATAAATGTCTCCATATAGCCGTCGACATCCGTGGCCGGGGAGAAGTTGGCGAACAGGAATGTGCCGCCAGGCTTAAGCATGCTGACACACTTCTTCGTCAGCTTTATAGCGACAGCGTCCGGGAGATAATCATAAAGACCGGCCGCATAAACAAAATCGAACATGCCCAGCGCATGCCTCCCAGCAAGCAGGGATTTGACCGACCCGTTGAGCGCCTCGACCGACGTGCCGGCGAAATCGCGGGCGACTGTTCCAACACTCATCGGGTCCTGATCCAAAGCGACCCAGCGTTTGATTGCGCCGGCGCCGAGCGCGTGCGACAAAGGCCCCTCACGAAGATGCCCCGACGCGATGGCCAGGACTTCGGTGGAACCGGGCCGCGCTGAAGCGATTTCGTCGACGCGCCGCGCCAGAATGTCTCGACGCTCTCTTACTGCGACGGATGACGAAGCATTTCGAGTGTAGGCGTAGATCGAACGTCCCAAGGTGCTCGATGATGCGACATCGTCCTCGATCTCAGGCCTGCCGTAGATAAAGTCGAGAAGACGTGCGTCGCCGGAATAGCCGCGCGGCTTTTCAAACGACCAGCGGGTCAATGGATCCTGGTGCAGATAGTGAGCAACTGGATGAGATTGCGCGATCGGAACGATGACGTCCCACACCTCCGGATGAAAGCGGCGCCGTAATTGATGCAAGGCTTCGCTAAGCCGCTCGATGATCGCACGAGGCTCGACGCCGGATCTGAACTGACGGATCGACAGATCGAGGCTGACGGCAAGCTCGGCTTTCGCGACGATAAGGTCGCTGGGATTTGTCGCAGCAAACCTCCTTGCTGCCCGCCGAATTTCACCCGGTGCAACAAGACTTTCACCGTCCAAGACAAGACTTCGTGCCATTTCGAGACTCCCTTGACATAGCGTTAAGCATAATCAACCTCGAAATGGGATGCGACTAGAATCTGCACGGGATAAGGGTAATTCTACTATTGCGGGTCGGAACGTGCGCCTCTACGAATGTTAAGTAATAAGACAAACCGGTTGCAGGTTGCCGAACGTAATTTTGGAGGGCGCCCGAAGCATGGCTTACTTTTTAACTTCTTTAGATTGTAGTCAGGCTGGTATCGTTGCATGAGCGCGGCTGACGCTCCTGTGCAGCGCGACGAATCAACCGACAGCTTTTCGTTCGCCGAGGCCCGCAAGTCTCTGGAAACTGAAAATGATGCTGTCCGAAGGCGAAGCTCACGGCACGGTCTTTGGATCGCAGTCGCCGTCTATGTGGCCTTCGCACTTCCCGACCGATGGCTTATCCCCGATGTTGCGCCTGCGACGATCGCCGCGCGATTCGTCGTCGCAACGATTGCGCTGCTGGCTTTCGAAGCCTTGCGACTGGCCAAAGCAAAAACCGTCTGGCTGGACATCACATGCGCCTCCGCACTGCTTGCCGGATATTTGGGCTGGCTTTACCCGGCGATTGGCACCAGCGACGTCACCGCCATGTCGTACTACATGATATTTGGCGCCATCTTCATGATGGGCGCCAACCTGTTTTTCAGTTTCCCGTTTCGGCTTTCGGTGATCACTTCCAGCTTCGTGCTCGGCGCATTTTTCGTTACGATCGAGGCGTTTTTTCCTTCAAGCCAAACCTACAAGCTTGCCTTCGGGATGTTCTACATTTCGTGCTTCGTCTTCACGTCTTTCGTTAATTGGCGATTGAACGTGGAGCGTCGAAACGTGTTGCTGAACGCGGCGGAGGCCCGATATCAGCACTGGGAAGCGTCCGAGCGTGGACGATCACTGCTTGAGCTTTCAAACACCGACTACCTGACGGGCATAAGCAACCGGCGCGCCCTGGATCGGCGGCTCGACGAATGCTGGGCCGCCTGGAAAGACGAACGCCGCGACTTCGTCGTGTTGCTTATCGACGTCGATTTTTTCAAACGCTTCAATGATCGCTACGGGCATCAAGAAGGAGACCGATGCCTGACTGTCATCGCCAAAGTGCTGAAGGCCGTCGTAGAGTCGTCCGGTGGCATGATCGGCAGGTATGGTGGTGAAGAGTTTATCGTGGTCTTGCCGGTCGAAACTCCCAAGATCGCGATGAGCCTGGCCGAAAAGATCAGAATGGAAGTCGAGTTTCTTGCGATTGAGCACGACGGGCGACCGGATGACAGCCCAATCGTAACCGTCAGCATTGGCGTCGCCTTCACCCGCGACAAAGTTGGAGAGAAGGTCGAACGAATAGTGCGTGAGGCCGATCTTGCTCTCTACCATGCCAAAGCAAGCGGCCGAAACTGCATTCGCAGGTTTGATCCGCTGTTGCCTCGCCCGGACGATAATGCCGGTAAACTCGTCCCGCTGCTGACGGCCGCCATTGATCGCAAACTGGTCTCGCTCGTTTATCAACCGATCTTCGAGTTGACGAATGAGAAAGCAAGAGCTGTCGAGGCTTTGATGCGGCTTCGGATGCCGGACGGCACCGCGGTTTCGCCGAAAACATTCATTCCGGTTGCAGAGCGAACGGGTGCTATCCTCGAATTGGGCAAGTGGGCGATCGAGACGGCATGCCGTGACATTCTGATGACCGATCGCATGGCGACCGTCAGCGTCAACGTGTCGCCCATACAGCTGCGTTCCCCCGGCTTTGCTGCGAATGTCGCTGACATTCTTATTCGCTGCGGGGTCAGCGGATCGCGGCTGGCCTTGGAAGTCACCGAGGGCCTAGATATGGATATGCAGTCGGAGGTGCTTAAGTGCATTGCAGATCTGCGGACTCTCGGCGTCGAAATCTGGCTTGACGACTTCGGCTCCGGCTTCGCGGGCCTCTCCTGGCTGAGGGCGATCGAGTTTCAGACGGTGAAGGTCGATCGGACATTCCTGCACGACTGCTCCAACCCGCGCGGGTTGACGATGCTTCAGGACATGGTCGCTCTTATCCGCAATCGCGGGAATACGATCCTGGTGGAAGGCGTCGAAACGGCAGCACAATTGTCCCTGCTCAAGGATCTTCGCATCGACCGCGTCCAGGGCTATCATATGGGAATGCCGGTTAGCGCTGAACTTCTGAACGCGGCATAACCCGATCTCCAGGTTTCCAGAAGACCGTTCATCGCAGACTCGACGTTGTCCGCGATCTTGGGTCCGAACCGGTCCAAGACGCTGAAGGACTTTCGTGCCCAACCCTGGGGACGTAAAGCCGGTGGGCAAAGGCGTGAGTGAACTCCGCGTCAACAATGGCCGCCGCTATCGGGTCCATTTTGTCTACGAAGCAGTAAGCGATCGCAGAAAAACTTTTGCGAGTTCAATAGCAAATCAGGCAAAGATTCGCATTCGTGCTTTAAGTTCTGGTACGTGGAACGATTAGGGTCGGATGGGGTTTCGTGATCACGGATCTGAGAGGTTCGCCACGAGAGGAAATTCCCATGAACAAGTTCATTCTAGCCGCAGCGCTTCTGGGCGCTTCGGCATGGTCAGCCATGGCCCAGACGGCACCCGCAACGACAAGTGACGGCAAGACTCCGGCCATTGCAACGCCTGGGTCGAACAATGCGACCGCCCCGGTCGAAGGTGCCAACAGCTTCACCGAAGGGCAGGCCAAGGACCGCATCGAAAAGGCCGGCTATACCGACGTCAAAGACCTCAAGAAGGATGACAAGGGCATCTGGATGGCATCGGGGATGAAGGACGGCAAGGCCGTCATGATCGCACTCGACTACCAGGGCAACATCGTCGCCAAGTGACCCCAACAAATCCTTCAGGAGAAATGACTATGAGAACCGTAACTGGACTTTTCGACGATTATACCGACGCAAGCTCCGCGGTCAGCGCGCTTGAATCCGCCGGTATCCCTTCCAGCGACATCAGCATCGTTTCCAACAATGCCGACAGTCGCCACGGTGAACATTCGAATACAGGTGAAGGCGCCGGTACAGGTGCCGGCATCGGTGCAGTCGTCGGCGGCGCCGGCGGCCTTCTCACAGGCCTCGGTCTGATGGCCATCCCGGGCGTCGGCCCTGTCGTCGCAGCCGGCTGGCTGGCCGCCACCGCCGCAGGCGCCGCCGCTGGGGCAGTCGCTGGCGGTGCGACAGGAGGCATTATCAGTGCGATGACGAGTTCCGGCGTCTCTGACGAGGACGCGAATGTATATGCCGAAGGCGTTCGCCGGGGTGGCTCGTTGGTCACAGCCAGGGTTCAAGACGCACTTGTCCCGGAGGCGGAAGCGATCCTCAAGCAATCCAACTGGGTCGACCCGGTCGAGCGCCGAGCCGCCTACACCAAAGAGGGATGGACCAGGTTCGATGACGCGCTCGACCCCTATAGTCCAGAACAGGTCGCAAAAGAACGCAGCCGTTATCGCCTCTAGTCGCTATGGATGCGCGCGCCAACCGATGGGCGCGCGTTTCATGCAATAGACCGGCGAAGTGCGACAGCGGCTTCCGATCTGGTTGCTGGCAAACGCCGCGGCGATGCAAGCGCGCAACGAAGCGATTTGGTCCCACCCGGCTGGGCAGACGCGCCCAGCCGGGGAGCCTGGGACTTTATTTGCCCATCATCTGCTTGGCGTTTTCGGGCGTGATGGCTGTAGTATCGACTGTTACTGTCGGCTCAACAGACGATGCGCAGTCCAGCAATATCGACTTTGCCATGTCGATCGCCTCCTTCGCGCCGGTAGGATAGGTAAAGGTCGCGGACCAATCGCCCTTTGCGACTGCTTCAATTCCCCCGGCAGGCCCAGGCAAGCCATCGGTGCCGATGATCTTCACGCTTTTGCCGGCACCTTTGGCGGCAAGCAGAGCACCCGCCGCCATCATGTCATTGCTGGCATAGACCATCTTGATATCCGGATGAGCCTGCAGCATGGCTGCGAACGCCGTTTGTGCTTTATCCGGCAGCCAGTCTGCCGCCTGTTCTGCGACGATCTGGATTTTCGAATTGGCCTTCACGCCGTCTTTGAAGCCGTTGAGCCGCTCGACTGCGGGCGTCGAACTCGGCAGGCCCTCCAGCACGGCGGCCTCGCCGCCATCTGGAAGAAGTGTCTTGCTGGTATATTCGCCGGCTGCCAGCGCAATCTTGTAATTATCGCCTCCGATGAAAGCTGTGTAATCCTTGCCTGCTTCACCGTTCGTCTTGCGATCGAGTTCGATGACCGGGATACCCGCGTCCATTGCCCGCTTGACGGCGGGCGTCAGCGGAGCCGCCTCGAAAGGCGAGATCAACAGAAGATCGACCTTTTGGGTAATGAAATTGTCGACCTGTGACGTCTGAGTGTTGACGTTGCCCGCCCCGTCGGCGATCTGCAGTGTGAACTGCGGGACCGCCTTGGCGGCGGCTTCCAGTTCATCGTTGACGTGCTGGCGGTAGGGCTCCGCGTTGTTTGCCTGCGAGAAGCCGACAACGAATTCGCCGTCTTTGGCGCAAGCCTTCACAAGCGGATCGGCAGCCTGGGCCACGCCGGCAATACAAAGGCACGAACCGGCGAGAAGTGCCATGCGCCCGGCATTCGAAAATCGAAGTGCATTCTGTGTCATTACTTTCTCCTCCACATTGGTTCCGGATCCACCTTCCGGGAGATGCCGCCACACTATCTGCCCAATCCTTCGCGGCGACGAACGAGGGATTGAAGGACTGCCGCCAGAACGATGATTGCCGCTGTGGCGAGCAACTGCATGGCTGGGGTGATATTGTTGAGCTGAAGAATATTGGCGAGGGCGCCAAGCATGATCGTGCCGGCGATCGTTCCGACCATGGAACCCGACCCGCCAAACAGGCTGGTTCCGCCAATGACGACAGCCGCGATGGCCGTCAATTCATAACCGGTGCCATCATTGGCGCTTCCGAAATTGAATTGCCCGGCATGGACGATGCCGGCCAGCGCGGATGCAAAACCGGTGATGGCGTAAACGGCGATCTTGATTGCCGAGACCGGAACACCGGAGATGCGAGCGGCGCGCTCGTTGCCGCCAACGGCATAGACGTAACGGCCGAACCTCGTCGAGTTCAGCACCAGCGTTGCGATACAGGCAAAGATCAGGAAGACGATCGTGGCCACAGGAACGACGTTGCCGAACAATCGACCGCCGAGAACCGCAAAGATGGGAGGCGCCAGCCCGGGGCCATCGCCATAGGAAATATTGATGTACTGATTGCCCGAAACTACGAGCGCCAGCCCGCGAGCTGCCTGTAAACCGGCAAGAGTGACGATAAATGCTTCAAGCCGAAACTTGCTTGAGATCGCTCCCTGGATCAAGCCGAAACAGGTGCCCATCAGCAGCACCGCCAGCACCGTTGTAATCAGCCCAAAGCCGCCCGAGACCATCAATGTTGCTGTGACGACGCTCGCAAGACCAAGGGTCGCCCCAACCGAGAGATCGATCCCGGCGGTTATGATCACGAAGGTCATCCCGATCGCGATGATGCCGGTCTCGGACACCGCACGGACGATGTTGGCGATATTGTCGGGTTGAATGAACAGGATGACCCCATGCCGACGCGGCGAGAAGATGATGCCGCCGGCAAAGACCAGCACAAGGCCGATCAGGCTTTGGAAGCGGACGATGACCGCAAGCGGATCGATGCGCTTTGCGGGTTGAATCGGAGAACTCGACGTAATTTGTTGTTCGGACATCATCCCTCCCTCCCGTTGGCGGCGGCCAGAACGTCGTGTTCGCTCACCCCGCCGGAAAATTCGGCAACGCTGCAGCCATTGCGCAGAACCACTATTCGATCGCATAGGCCGATCAGCTCGGGCATCTCGCTTGAAGCGACAAGGATGCCCAATCCATCCGAGGCAAATTTGCGCAAGCGAGCGTAAATCTCCCCCTTGGCTCCGACGTCCACACCGCGGGTCGGCTCGTCGAGAAGCAACAGGCTCGGATTGCCCAGCACTTCCTTGGCAAGCACGACCTTCTGCTGGTTGCCACCGGACAGGGCACCCACTGCGATCTCCGGATTCTTGGGACGGATGTCGAAATTCCCGAACGAGCTCTTGATCGCATCATCCTGTCGACGTGCAGACAACAAGCCGTTTGGGGAAATTCGGCGAATGATCGACATGACGAGATTGAGGCCAACGGACATACGCAGCATCAGTCCGGCGCCGCGCCGGTCGTCGGTGACGAATGCGAGACCAGCCCTGCGCGCGGCGGCGATGGATCGAAGCCTTGCCGGTTTGCCGCCAATGGTAACCTCACCCTGCCACCTGCCCGGCACGCCTGTCCCGTAAAGAGCGCTCAGAAGCTCGGTTCGCCCTGCACCCATCACGCCGGCCAAGCCGACAATTTCACCGCGGTGAACATCGAGGTCGATCTTTGATGGCGCCTGCCACCCGGGTGACGCACGGTGCGGCCGGAAGGAGGCCTGACGCATCCTCAGCAACACGTCTCCGACGCGATCCGATCGAGGCGGGTAAAGTTCGTTCAACGGACGACCGACAAGAAGCTGCACCAGTTGGGCTTGCGGCGCGTTCGGCTCGGTAACGCCGGCGACCTTGCCGTCGCGCATCACTGTCACGCGATGGGCAATCTGCGGCACTTCCTCGAGGCGATGCGAAATATAGACGATACCGACGCCTGACGATGCGAGCCCGCGCATAATATCGAACAATCGATCGACTTCGCCGACCGTCAATGCCGCTGTCGGCTCATCCATGATCAGAGCGCGGGATGCATAGGACAGCGCCTTGACAATGGCGACGACCTGGCGCTGGCCGATAGACAGCTCGCCGACAAGCTGGGAGGGATCGATCGATCGGTCGATTGCCTCCAGTCTTTTGCGCGCTTCGCGCAGCATCGCCTTCCCGTCGAGCATGCCATGTGGATGGACAAGCTCACGCCCAAGAAAGAGATTGGCCGCGACGCTCAAACTCGAGACGAGATCCAATTCCTGGAAAATCGTTGCAATTCCTGCCGCTTGTGCATCCCGCGGGCTGTGAAATCGGGCGGGTTTGCCATCGATGAAGATCTCTCCCTGGTCCGGCGTGTGCACGCCGGACATCAGGTTCATCAACGTCGATTTGCCCGCACCATTCTCTCCAAGCAGGGCATGGATTTCACCCACTTTAAGATCGAAGTCCACGCCACGCAGCGCTTGAACGCCGCCGAAATGCTTGGTGACCCCTTTCGCCGAAAGAACAACCCGGTTCATGCTGCTTCTCCACACGATTCACGCACCCGCAAAACCGGCGACAGTCGAACGGTCTCGCGCGGGCGGTGCTTGCTGCCGATCCGCGCAATCAGCAAGTCCGCCGCCTTCCTGCCGATCTCATCGCAAGGCTGGGCCATCAGCGTCAGGCGCGGTTCGAAGTAATCTGCCCATTCGAAATCATCGATTCCGAGCACTGAAATATCCGCGGGAACGCGTAGCCCCCGTTCCCGAATGGCTCTCATCGCGCCGATCATCGCAAGATTGTTTGAGGCAAGGATTGCTGTCGGTGGCTCCGTCAACTCCAGCAAGCGGTGTGTCGAAGCGGTGGCGTCAGCCGTGCTGCGGTTGCCATTGCTGATGAAGGCATGCGGGACCTCTATTCCCTTCTCCGCCATAGCCGCGCGGAAAGCCTCAGTGCGCTCGACGGTCGTTGAAAATCCCGGCTGGCCGAGGATAATCCCAACCCGTTGGTGATGGAGCGTGACGAGATGATCGACCAGCATGCGGATTGCCGCCGTGTTGTCGGTTCCGACCTGATCGAAACGATCATCGGAGAGCCTGTCGACGAGCACACAGGGAACATCGCATTCAAATAGATAGTCCAGCGACTTTTTAGGAGCGCCTGAAGCGGCAAGGATAATGCCGTCGACACGACGCTGATGCAGATGCCGGATGAGCTCCAGTTCCCGATCTGGATCGTCCTGTGTATCACATAGGAAGACGATCAAGCCTCGCTTGGAACACTCGGCTTCAATCGCGCAAATGATGTCGCTGAAGTAAGGGTTCGAAATCGCGGAAATGACCAGGCCGACCGTGCCCGTCGACGATAATTTGAGAGAGCGCGCAACTGCGTTCGGGATATATCCGATCTCGTCCACCGCCTCCATGACGAGCTTCGCCTTCTCGGGCGAAACGTAGCGCGTCTTGTTGAGAACATGGGAAACCGTGGAGACCGAAACTCCGGCCGCCTTTGCAACTTCGGAAATCGTCGTCATGAGCGCGCTCCGGCGTTTGCCGGCAGCACAACAACAAAGCGTCTCAAATTTTCCTCCCAGGCGGATTTCCAACCTTTAAACAGGCTCTCCAAGGATCCGCGAATATGATCACGCTAGCGCCGTCGAAACGTTTGCGCAATCGTTTTTTTGCGGATACGATCCAACTGGTGATCATCTCTTGGGAGGGAAATGACATGCTGAAAGGCGTCCCGCCGTTCGTCACGGCCGACTTGTTGTGGGTTATGGCCTCCATGGGTCATGGCGACGAACTGGCCATCGTCGATCGAAACTTCTCAGGCTTTCGGGTGGCGACCCAAACCACAAGCGGAAAGCTTCTCATCTTGGAGGGTGTCGATGCACCGACTGCAGTTCGCGGGATCCTTAAAATGATGCCCTTGGACACATTCGGCGACACGCCGCTGATGCATATGGAGGCCGTCGACGCGCCAGGCGAGTTGCTCGAAGTGCACAGGGAGGTCATCGCCGTTTGCAGTGAGGCAGAAGTGCGTTCGATCGCCAGCCAACCTGTCGAGAGGTTCGCTTACTATCCGATCGCCATGCGATCGTTTGCGATCATTCAGACGGCTGAATCGCGCCCCTATGGAAACTTCATCTTGAGGAAGGGCGTGCTCTGAGGCCGGATGGTGAGGCGTTCCTCGGGCGGCATGAAGGAACAGATCAGGCCTTAACGTAGACCCATGCTTTGGATCGCGACGCCAACACCGTTTCGATACGCTTGTAGTCGGAGACTTCGTAGCATCGGCTGCCGCCAGTTCTTCGGCAGTGATCCGGAAAACCGTGCCTGCGATCGAATCCGCCGGATCGTTGGACGGCACGACGAGAACATTATGAAAATCAGCGCCTGCAATCGCCTGAAAGGCAAGATTATCGAGGTGACCAAAGGCGCGACGACCGCCCATGTCCGCATTGACATCGGCAATGGCGTCATCGTCACGTCCTCGATCACTAACGAAGCCGTGGACGAACTCGGTCTCACCGTCGGTGGAAATGCCTATGCCGTCGTCAAGGCTTCCGACGTGATGGTCGCAGTCGACTGATCCGTTGGAACGGTCATCTAAAATCGCTTTAGAGAACGCTCGCGGCGACATAGATTGCGGCGAGCGCCTCGAACCCGGCTTGATCCTCGGCATTGAAACGATGAGGCGTGGGGCTGTCGAGATCGAGCACGCCGACAATTCCGCCGTCCTTGACCAGCGGGATCACCAGCTCCGATCGGGAAGCGGCGTCGCAGGCGATGTGTCCGGGAAATTCGTGGACATCCGGAACCAGCACGGAACGCGCTTCCGCAACCGCTGTACCGCAGACTCCCTTGCCGACGGCAATGCGCACACAAGCGACCCTGCCCTGGAACGGGCCGAGGACCAGCTCGTTTTCGGATCTCAGGAAATAGAAGCCCACCCAGTTCAGATCGGCAACGAGCTCGAAGACAAGCGCCGAGAGGTTTGCGGCATTGGCAACGGCGTCGCGTTCGCCTTCAAGAAGCCCTTGAAGCTGGCCTGCGAGTTCGCGATAGAAGGTGCGCTTGTCGCCCTGCCCTATGTTCTTCGTGGCGTACATCACAATTACCTCAGTGGCTGTTCGGGAGCTTCGGCGGCTATCCCTTTTTGCAAACACGCGCCGTTTCGCTTCCAACCTGAAAGTCTCCGGGCTGCGGCGGCGCGATCGGCTTGAACATGGTGCGATCGGGCTTGATGTCGAGGAGCGGCGTTCCAATACAGACCAGATTGATCCGGCCCTCTAAAGTGCATTCCTGATCGGAAACATGTCTTCGCCATAATGGTGCAGCCTCGTGTGGTGACGTCGGCATAACCACCGCACCCTTAAGGGCTCGTCGTATTGATCATGATGGGCATCGACCGCTTCGACCCCGCAGACCTCGCAGGTTTGCTTTTCCAGCTCGCCTGCCTTGATTGCTCGCTGCACGGCGAGGTGAGCATCATATTTGCCTGGATTGGCACGGCGCCAATTCGCTTGGCGGGTATCGGTTTTCAGCATCGCTGCCTCCTTACCTGTATCACGACCACGCGTGCCTGGCTCCGGGGCGAAAATCCCGACACCTGCGAATCGACCTTGGCTGGCGCAAGATTATCACAATGATGATCTGTTCGGACTGTAGCCGGCTGGACGAGTTGAAGCATGGCCTACGATCAGCGCAGTTTCGCCAAAGGCATAAGCGCAGCCTTCACTGTGGCAACGCCGGCTCAGCTTCCCACCACATGGGCGAGCTTTTCCGGATTCCGCACGAGATAGACCGCCGCAACCCGCCCCTCGGTATCGAGGTCGATGGCCATCACCGTGTCAAGGCCGACCTCGGAACTGATCAGCATACCGGCGCCGCCATTCACCTGGGCGGGTCCGAAACGCCATCCGCCATCCGGCTGCTTGCGGGCGATGTGCATGAGGAAGTTTGCGACTTCCATGGGGCCATGAAGAACCCTGAGCGCCGCGATCACCTTGCCGCCGCCGTCCGAGATCAACTCGATATCCTCGGCCAGTGCGGCGGCAAGAGCGTCGACGGAATCGCTTTGCACAGCAGCGCTGATCGCCATCAACAGCCGCTCCACGTCGGCAGGTCGCGCCGCAAAGCGTGGCCGCCCCTCCTTCACTGCCTGCCGGGCCCGCGAGGCGAGCTTACGGACAGCGGCGGGCGAGCGGTCGAGCGTCTCGCCCACCGTGTCGAAATCCATGCCGAACAGGTCATGCAGGAAGAAGGCCGCGCGTTCGAGCGGCGACAATGTCTCGAGCGTGCGCATGACGGCGAAGGAAATGTCGAGTTCGCGATCGCTCGGGCTCTCCGTCTCGACCACCGGTTCCGGCAGCCAGGGCCCGATATAGGTCTCCCGCCGCGCCTTAAGCTGCCTCAGCCGATCAAGCGCGGCATTGGTGACGACGCGGGCAAGCCACGCCTCGCGGTCGCGGACACCTTCGCTGGCAAGGAGCTTGATGGAGGCTTCCTGTACGACGTCCTCAGCGTCGCTCACCGAACCGAGATAGCGATATGCGAGCCGGACCAGCCGGCGGCGCAGCGCCTCCGGCATCGGCCCGACATCCCTCCCCATAGGCGCTCTCATGCGACCTCCCGAAACTCAGCCGGCAGCAGGTCGCAGCTCAGCGCCGCGCCGACGCCCCGCTTTAAGGTGGGGTAGAATTGGCCGGCGGCGACGGCTGAAGCAAGCCCCAGAGGCCTTTTTCCCCGAAGCGGCCGTCTCAATCATGTCAGCAAGGTCGAACGAGTTCGCGAGAACGGCTGTCGCATAGTCGGCGGCAAGCCGCATGTCGGCATCCGCCGAACCCGGCCGGGCGATCGAGGCGAGCTGCTGTGCGCTGACGCCGGCTTCCTCCGCCATGCGAACCACCAGCATGGCGCAGGGCCCACATCCGGCCGTGCGCGCCGCGATGAATTTCGCAGCATAATAAGGTGCAGCCGGCACGCCGAAACGCTCCTGCGTGAAGGGTGTGAGCAAGGCGAGCTTGGCGAATCCGCCCGGGCTCAACTCGGCGAGATCTTCCATATAGCCGACATCATAATCATAGCGCGCGCCGAATTTGCGCGCGGCATTCCGAAAGAGCCGCCTAAACATGGGAGGTCCTCCGCTTGAACACGGCAAGCGGCATCAAGGCCGGCACGACGATCAGCGTGATATCCCGCATCGCATGGGCTGGACCGGTTCCATGCAGCCCCATTTCGGCGAGATGCAGCAGCGCATGGCCGAGCAGGAAGACGCTGGCAACAGCCACCAGAGGCCGTGCAATCGCCGCATACCAGCTCGCCATGCCCAGCGCGCAGCCGGCGCTCAGAAAGCCAAGGCCGATATCTCGAAGGAAATGGGAATTGAACGGGCCAGTCTCCGTGACACCGGGTATGACGCTATACCAGAGCGCTGGTGCAGCCAGCATCAGCACCCCGTTGAAAAGCTGGAGGACGGAAAGGGCAAGAAGCAGCGGTCGCATTGAAATCTCCTTTCGCTCACAAGGACGAAGGGAGTGGAAAAATGTGACATGTCCGACGCCGGAAATTAGCCCTGCGCTCCTGCCGCAAGAGCGAGTTTTTACGGGTCACTCCACATCCAAGTGCCGACTTATAAACCACGTCAAACATTGAGCGCGTTGCGGTTCTCGGCTTGCTGCAACCGGCTCTTGTCTTGATCGAGGATAGTTCATATTGACTAGTGTGCCGGCCACTCAAAAAACGAGTTATCCATGGCTTTCATCTCTCGCCTGCGTTTGCTTGTTGCCCTCAGTGGTTGTCTTTTCCCAGCGGCCTCCCATGCGCAATCCTTTGATTGCGGCAAAGCGCAGTCCGCCATTGAAAAGGCGATTTGTGCCTCCCCTGCCTTGATTGCCCAGGACACCGCGTTGGCACCCTCCTATCGGCAGGCATTGGCGGATCTCAACGGCGACCCGACAAGGCTGAACGATCTACGCCAGCAGCAGCGCCGCTGGTTGGCGGACCGCAACAAATCCTGCGTAGACACCGATCCGGGCCGGCTGACGGCATGCCTGGCAACAAGCTATCAGACGCGCCTTGAGGCGCTTGTGGCAGCGGGCGCTTCTCCCAGCCGCAAGCCGCCAGAATCTGCCGTCGAGCTTGCACCATCAACAGCACCGACGACACAGCCGGCGGCGGCACAAGATACATCGGCGCCGGCGGCCGTCGCAGCGCCTCAACCCGCGCCCTTAAAAGCGCCGCCCCGGCTCGTGTCGCAGCCGCATTTGGCCCCGGATCAACTGCCTGCGGATCAGGATGGCAGCACCTTGCTGACCGTCGACACTTCAGGCCATATCACCATCCGCACGCAGAGCACTTCCGGTGTGGCGCTGCAGCTTGTCGACATGATCGCCGGCCCCGGCGACCGCATGGGCGCAGCCGGAGTCAGCGACGGCCGGATCGATGCCCTGCTCGACAAAGGCACCTACAAGGTCCGTGTGTTCGGTGCCAAGGGAGCCGCCGGCGACGTCAAGCTCACCGCGCAAGCCTATCAGGAGCTTGAACAGCCCGACGCCGCCTTGACCTCGCTCACCCCCATCCATGCCGATCTCAGCGATCTGCAGCAAAGATCCTATTGGATCGACATTCCCGATTCCGGGCGCGTCGATATCGAGGCGGTCGGACGCTCGCTGCAGGATCTGCGCTTGTGGCGGAACGGCACCGATATTGCCGATCTCTCGCCGAAAATGTCGATCTTCGAATTGAAGCCGGGCCTCCCCATGAGCCGGGGGACGCTGACGGGAACGGTCGAGGCCGGCCGCTATCTCGTGACGGCCTATGGCGGTCAGAAGCTTGTCTGGACTAGCGCGGACGCCGCAGAGCCATTCCATATTCGCACCGGCGCGCAGCTTTCGCTGGCCGGAGGGATAGCCGAAAATGTCATCGGACCCTTCGGCTCGATCCGTTTCGAGGCGCCGGCAGATCTCGATACCTTCCGTCTGGAGCTGCCGCAATCGGCGCCGGCGGTGCTCCGGGCCGGTCGGACTTCTCAAACGGCGACGGCTTTTCAGAGTGCCGTGATCGATAAGGCCAGCCGCGAACCGACAGCCACGCTTTCGCTTTCAACAGACGGCCAGCCGAGCATTGTCGAAGTCTCGGGCTATGAAGGCCAGCCTTTCCAGCTTCGGGGGCTTCGGTTCGGCACCGAGACCCAATTTAAAGGCTCAGTGGCCAATCTCATCAGTCTCGACATTGCCGGCGAAGGCGGCGATGAAATTCCGGCCACGGCCCTGCTGTTGCGCCAGGACCGTGGGGGCAAAGCCACGATCGTCGCGTCCGACCTGCCTCATCTCGGCCTGGGCCAGGCTTGGCGGCGGCGCTTCAATTTACGCGGGCCGACGTCGCTGCTGTTCGAGATGACGCAAGCTGGCCAGATCGCGGTCCGCACCTCAGGCGTTGCCCTGCATGCCGACATCAGCCCGGTTCTTGTCGGCAATGCTCCGCGCGTCGACGGCCGCAATCCTGATCGTTTCGATCTGGACGCCGGCTATTATCTGCTGCGCCTGCTGCCCGACAACAATGCTGTCGGCATCGTCGACCTCACCTTCGGCACGCCGGGCCTCGTCCCACCGGTCCAACCCGCAGCTCCCGCCCGCACCACCATTTCCTTTGGCATCCGGGAAGCCGAAAAGGCCACGCGCTACCAGATCATCACCAATGCCGCGCCCGGTCTGCTGACGGGACCTCGTGCCGTGGCCTTGCCCGCCGATCTGCAGTTGCGGCCACTGGCGCTCTGGCAGCCCGCCGATGCGGCGGCACAGCCGCAACCTCTGCCGGATCAGCCAATGTCCAATATGCCGGCGCCCGTGCCGCAGGCCAAAGGTGCTGCGAATGACGATGCGAACGCCCTGTCGCGGCCGGCATCACCCGCGGATCTGCAGATCGACGTCCACGTACCTCCAGGCGGGACCATCGCCGCCATCGACATGCACAATACATCGGTCGCATTTGCGACCAGCAACGAGCGCGTCGACACAAAAGGCCGGACCTTGACCCTGCGCTTCCCGGTTCCCTCCGCTGCCCGGTCGATCGTCGTCAGTTGGCAGCCTGATGCTGTCGCAGCGCGCCAGATTGCACCCCCGCCCCCCGCATCCCCATTGATTGCCGGCCAATCCCAGTTTCTCGATCTCGCCGAGAACGCGGAGAAATCCTACCGGCTCGAGGTGGCGGAAGGGGGCTTTACCGCATCGAAACCCTTGGCCGTTTGCAGACATCGCTGCGCCTTGGCACGTCATTCCTGCCGGGGCTGGGGGAAGCGTCGGACAATGGCGATGGCCACAATGCGCTGCTGCAAACCTATCTGCGCGCCGGAACCTATCAGGTCGGCCTCTCCGTGCAGAATTCCTCCGGCCATCTTGGCGTCGCCGTTACGCCGGCCTCGCTTCCGACGGCGGCAACCCTGGTCGCCGATGGCACCAGCCGAGGCATTCTCTCCGGCGGGCGCGGCGCCGTCGTGCCGATCGAGATAACACGTGCGGGATCTTATCAGCTTGATCTCTACTCCCTCGGCGAAGACCTTACTGCTCGCCTCGAGGATGCCGAGGGATGGCCGCTCACAGTGCCGGGGCCACTTTCCAGTCTCAGTCAGGATTTCACGGCGGGGCATTACCGCCTCGTGATCCTGCCGCGCGACGTCGACACGCGGTTTGTCGCACGGCTAAGACCCGTCATCGACGCGCCGCAGCTGCAGGGCCACGGACCGCATCCGCTGGCCTTCAATCAGAGCCAGGCATTTCAGTGGCGCGAGCCTCAGGGCAAGGGCGACGCGCGTGTTGCCGACGGCTGGACGTTTGATCTCTTGGCCGATGCGGATATCAGCATCGATCTGACCGAAGGCATGATCGGCACGCTGTTTCGTGACGACAAGGAGCAGATCGCCCGATTTGTCGCCGCGCCCCAATTCACCGGCAAATTGAAGGCCGGGCACTATCGCATCGACCTCACGAGCCTCGCCCATGATGACCGGCTGGATTACCAGGTTACCCTGAACACCAGGGATCTGCAGCCGGGCGAGGCGCGCTTCGTCAACCTGCCGGCCGAGCTTTCCTTCAATGTCGAGACGGACCGTGTCGTCAGCCTCGGCACTTTCGGCCGCACCGAAATCAAGGGCGTGCTGAAGGACGAACATGGCGCCGTCCTCGAACGCCTGACGGGGCGCAGCGATGATTGGAACATCGCGCTGTCCACCCGCCTGCCGGCCGGATCCTATACACTGGCGCTTGATCAGGCGGCAGCATCCGGCACGGCCGGCAGCCAAGCGGATGAAAATCCCGACGATCAAGAAGCCGACGGCGATGATCAGGGGGAAGGCGACGACCAGGCCGATCTCGGGGATATCGAGGTTCAGTTCGCCCTGCCGCAGGAGCAAGCGCAGCCGGCGCTTGCAGAGAGCGGCAGTGCCTCCGTCAACGGCGCCTCCGTCTTTATTTTCCCTCTGCCGGGTCCCTTGCCGGCCAATGTAAAGGATCGGCTCACGCTGGTCGCGGCGCAGTCCACCAGCGACCTGGTTCTCTCCGTCGAAAAACGAGATGCCGATGGCGGCTGGAAGCCGCAAACCCTTGCCCGTGGCCGCACACCCTTTATCGCTTGGCCCGCTTCCGAGGGGGATGCACAGTGGCGCGCATCGGTCTGGACCCTCGACGGTGGGGCAGCACCCATCAAGATCGCCGCGCGCAGCATCGTCGGCGATATGCGGGAGCCCGGCGATATCGCCTTGGAGCCCGTGGCCATCGATGGCCTCGATCTCTCTCTCAACGTTGCTCTCGCGCATGCGCCGTCGGCCGGCCTCATGGACCTCGGCGCCAGCGCCGATCTGCTTGCGGGCGCAAGTGCCGATCGTCCGCTCACGGCCGCCGCATCGGGACTTTTTGCTCCGCAATCGGATCGTTTATGGCTGGTCTCCCGTGGCGCCGGCCATGTGCGGGTGAGCCCCGCGCAACCCGATGCAGAGATCGCGCTGACGCTTTCGCCGGGAGATCAGGCGGTTATTCCAGCCATCCCTGCCTTGCCGGGTAAGGTTCGATTGTGGCGTGCGGATTCGGCCTTCGGCCAGCCGGGCCTCACGGCCGCACGCGGCATGGGTGTCGGCCTCAACAGCGCGGTCGCCCTCTCCGATAACCAGGATCTGCACATCTGGAACGCCGCAAGCGATGAAAGCCTGCAGATGCGGCTGAGGCCGATCGATGCGGCCGAACTCGAGGCGGTGCAGCTGAACGGCCCCTTGACGACAACCGTTCCAGCCTTCAGCGCGCAGCCGGTAAAGCTGGCGACTGGGGTGAAACGGCTGACGCTCGACCTGGCGCCCGGGATCGCCGTCGTCTCCGCCACCTCAGCCTCTCAGCTGTTGAACGTCTGGTCGGCCGCAGCTCCCCTGTCGCGCAGCATCGTGACGTCGACTGAGGAGATCTGGCTCGTCAATCTGACGGGTGATGCCGGCTCGGCGCGCGTCAGCCTGTCACCGGGACAAGCAATTGCGCTCGGCAACGATCAGATCAAGCGCCGGTTTTTCGGGACGGTCGGATCGGAAGAAATCGCGGTTGATGCCATGAAGGGAGATGTCCTGAACGTTTCCGGCGGCGCGGCGACGTTTATCGGGGCCGACGGTCGGGTCTTGCGCGGGGACAGTATTTCCGTCTCCGGACCCGGTCAGCTGATCGTCGATCACGGCGCCGGCCTCGTGGCGCTGTGGCTGGAACGTGGCGGCCAGTCGCCCTGGCCGAAGCCCGAACCAAAATCGATGACGCTGCCGCAGAGCGTAAAGCTCGAGGGTGAAGCCATGGCTTTCCGTCTTAACCCGGCCCAGCCGATGGTGCTCGACGTCAGCACCGACGCACCTGTCATTGTCGGCCTGGAGCAGGATGGTCACCGCGACATGCAACTCTTTCCGACGGGAGCGGAGTTCCACCGCTATCTTGCAGCAGGTGAGGCGGTCCTGACACTCTATTCCACGCATGAAGGCCCCTTGTCGGGCAGCCTGGACATGACGGCGACACCGGTCGTGCCGGTCAATGACGGCATCGGAGCCCCGGTCGTGCTTGCACCGGGCGCGACCGCCCTGTTCGGCTTCGAGGTTAGGAATAGCGGCAATATCGGCGTCGGCCTGCGTTCCGATCCTGACCTTGCCATCGGCCGGCTACTGGATGCCAAGGGCCAGGCGCTCGGCGAAGGCGTCAATCAGCTCAAGCAACTTGCGGCAGGCTATTACCTCCTGGAAGCACGCGCACCGGCCAACGCGCCGACACTCATCGTCAGGCCTTCGGTGGTTGGATTGTCGCCACCGCCGGCGGGCCCGCCGCCCGAAATTATCAATGATTATCTGCAGCGTGCCGGTCTGAAGCCCATGGGATCGAAGTGAAACCAATGAAAAAGATCGCATTTCTCATTGCCCTCGCCCTTGCGTCTTCAACGCTGATCTCAAGCGGTCACGCGCAGCAAGGCGCTCCCTCGCCGGCACTGGATGTTCTGCAGCGCGCCGACGGCGTCAAAATCGTGCCGGAGAGGTTTTTGCGCGCCTATGATCCCGTGACGATTTTCTTTGCCACGGATACCGGCCCCGCAACCGGCGGCGCGGAAGATTCGCCCGAGCGTTTGGTGACGATGGAACCGGCTGGTTCAGGTGCCTGGCAGTGGCTCGGCCCGCGCGCTCTGCAATTCAGGCCCGCCGACAAGTGGCAGCCCCTTGCCCGCGTCAAGGTCAAGATGCTGGATCATGACAAGGGCGCCGGCGGTGAGACGGAACTGATACCGCTGCTGCCGGTGCCGGTATCGACGGCTCCGGCTGCAACCGATGATCCCGTCAGCGAGCTTGACCAGATCACCTTGACCTTTGCCGAACCCGTCGATGTCGCGGCGCTGAGCCGGCTGCTGTCGATCGAGCTGCGTCCGGCGCCCGGCATTGGCGACGAAGGCGGTCTGATGTTGGGGGCGCAAGATTTCGATATCCAGCCGCTAGAACGCAACAGCCGCGGCGATCAGCAATCCTACGTGGTGAAGTTGCATCAGAGCGTACCTGATGGCCGCGTCGCCATCCTGCGGCTAAAGCTTGCCGACACGCCGGATTTCAGCGATCAGACCTTTGAATTGCGCGTGCGCACCGCCGTGCCCTTCACCATGACCAGTTCCGATTGCGGGCGGGGCTTCGACGCCACTACGAGCGATGGCATCATGCGCTGCACCTCCAACGCGACCGTCAGCGATTACAGCGCCGCGGTCGATGATGACGGCAACGCCGCCGACAATGCCGATGCAGCGCCGGCCGCTCGCCAGGGTCGCGGCATGATCTTCCGGTTTTCGAGCAATCCGGTGGTTGGGGAACAGTTCTCGGTCCGGGACGCCTTGCGCATTTCTCCGCCGGTGGACGATCTGACGGCGGAAGCAAGCGATGGGCGTCTCTATGTCAATGGCCGCTTTCTCACCGACAAGGTCTACACGCTCGATGTCGCTGCCGGCGCCTTGACGGATGACCGCGGCAGACCGCTGGCTGACGGCTTCGGCCAGAAATTCGCCTTCGCGCCGGAACAGTCTTCGCTCATCTGGGATGCGTCGCAGGGTGTGGTCGAGCGTTTTGGCCCACAACTCGTGCCGTTGCGCGGGCGCGGTTATGACAGGGCCGATGTGCGCATCCACGCGATCGATCCGCTGTCGCGCGATTTTTGGCCTTTCCCGCAATCCGGCCTCGATACGGATGATGACGAAGCACCGCCTCTGCCCGGCAAGGAGCCGCAGAAATGGGCCGACAACGACGAGATTTCAGCCGATGCGATCCAGGCGCGCGTCAAGGCCCTGGGTTCGCCCGCCATATCCCAGTTCGTCGACCTGCCGATTCACAAGGGCGGCGTCGACACCAAATTCGGCCTGGACCTGAAATCGCTTTTTGCCCGGATTGCCGGTGCCGACCAGCCCGGCAGCTATCTCGTCGGCCTGCGCGCGGTGGACAGCCAAACCCGGCATTGGCTTCGCGTACAGGTCACCGACCTGACCTTGAGCGCGGTGGAGGAGCCGGACCGGGTCCGCTTTGCCGTCACCTCGCTTGCCAGCGGCAAGCCGATGGATGGGGCGCAGATTCGCCTCGACGGTTTGCGCGACGGCAAATTCGTCACGCTTGCGGCAGGAACGACAGACGCGCAGGGCTTCTTTTCCTGGGAGCTGCAGAAGCGCGCCGACGCGAAGATCCGGCGCGTCATCGTGACGAAGGGGCTGGATACTCTGGTCGTCGATCCCGATCATGCCCCGGCCCAATATGCTGAAGACAACTGGACCAAACCCTCCGCCGCCTGGCTGGATTGGACCACCAATCCCGCGGAAAGCCGCACCGAGCAGAGCCGCACCCTCTGCCACGTCTTCACCGAGCGGCCGATCTATCGCCCGGAGGAGCCGGTGCATATCAAGGGATATGTCCGAAGCTACCTCGGAGGCCACCTGACGCTGCCGGCGCAAGGCGGCCAGATCGTCATCACCGGCCCCGATCAGCAGGAGTGGCGCGTACCGGTGCGGCTGGACGCGTTCGGCGGCTTTTATCACAAATTCGACTCGGAGACGCCGGCGACCGGCGATTACGAAGTTCACTTCGAGCCGGGCGACACCGCGCAGGCTACGGACCAGACTCAACCGGCGCAGACCTCCGGTGAGGACGAGAACGCCGACGGTCCGAGCGACGGCAATACCGATGAGGCGCAGCCAGGCGACAGCCAGGCCGATACTGCCGAGACCGCCGAGAGCGACGGCAGTCAAAGCAGCGCGGCCGACAACAGGGTCCAATGCGGCAGCATCTCCTTCAAGAAGGAGGCTTATCGCCTGCCGACTTTCGAAGTGGTCCTCAACAATCCGCAGACCGTGCCTCTCGATTCCTCCTTCAACGTGGACCTGGTCGCGCGCTATTTCGCCGGCGGCCTGCTGGCGGATCGTCCCATTCGCTGGCGCGCCGTGCAGTATCCCTACAATTGGACGCCGCCTGGCCACGAAGGCTTCCTTTTTCGACGGATTCCCGGTACTCCGGCGGCAACGAGTTCAAATCCTCGCCCGCGCTGGAACGAGACGGCAGCACCGACGCCGGCGGCGCCTCGCGCATCAGCTTCGACACGACGATCGAGCCGACGGCGCAACCCCGCCGCTACATGGTCGAGGCGACCGTCACCGGCGACGACGATCTGCAGGTGCGCAGCATTACTACCGTCTATGCCGTCCCGCCTTTCGTGCTTGGCCTGAAGGTGCCGCGCTACGTGCCGACGCCCGGCGCCATCGAGCCTGAGATCCTGGCTGTCGACGGCAATGGCGATCCCGTCGCCGGGCTGGAGATGACGGCGCGGCTGATCCATCGCAACTGGACGTCGACGCTGCAGGCGAGCGACTTCAGCCAGGGTTCGGCGAAGTACGTCACGCAGGTCATGGACGAGACCGTTCTGGAGCGCAAGATTACCAGCACCAGCGATATCCAGACCCTGGCGCTCGAGGCAAAGGATGCGGGCGTCTACGTCATTCAACTCGAGGCCAGCGACCGGATCGGCCGCCGACAGCAGGTGAGCGTCGACTTCTTCGTCGGCGGCACCACGCCGGTCACCTGGGCACAGCCGCCCGCTCGCACCGCGGTCGTGACCACGGACAAGGACAGCTACATCCCCGGAGAAACCGCCAATCTGCTGATCCAATCGCCCTTCCAGACAGCCCGTGCGCTGGCCGTCGTCGAAGAGCCCGAGGGAACGTTCCGTTATGATTGGGTCGATATCGCCGATGGATACGGCCATTATGCTGTGCCGGTCCGCAAGGAGTATACGCCTGAAATTCCCGTGCACTTCCTCATCATGCGCGGCCGGCTGGAGACCAGCATCCCCTCGCCGAACGCGCCCTTCGACCAGGGCAAGCCTGTCACGATCGCCGCGACGAAGACGGTGACGGTAAAACCGGTGAAGAACATCGTCGCCGTTGCCTTGGATTACCCGAAGAAGGCCCGCCCCGGCGATGAAGTGGAGGTCACGCTGCATCTCGCCGACGATACCGGTCAGCCGATCGCGGGCGAGGCCACCTTCTGGATGATCGACCAGGCCGTGCTGTCGCTGGCAACGGAACAGCCGCTGGATCCGCTGCCGAATTTTATCGTCAAGCGCCAATCCACCATGGCGCTGCGCGACACCCGCAACATGGCCTTCGGCATCATTCCTCTGGACGAGGTGCCGGGTGGCGACGAGCGGGAGGAATGGGGCACGGACAACAATATCTCCGTCCGCAAGAATTTCACGCCGGTGCCGATCTATCTTCCCGACGTCAAGGTCGGCGCCGACGGCATTGCCAAGATCAAGGTGAAGCTTCCGGAACTCGCTGACCGTCTTCAAGCTGCGTGCCAAGGCCGTCAGCGGTCCTGACCGCTTCGGCTACGGCACCGGCGAAATGCTGATCCGACAGGAAATCGTCGCTCAACCCGCCCTGCCTCGCTTCCTGCGTTTTGGCGACCAATTCGAGGCCGGCATCATTGCCCGTGTCGTTGAGGGTGGCGCCGGCGCCGGCGCTGCATCCATTGCTTCCGACGGATTGACGCTGGAGGGCAGCAAGGATCTTTCCTTTGCCTGGGAAGAGAACAAGCCGGCTCATATCGGCATTCTCGCCCAGGTGCCCGAGCCAAAGCCCGGCAAGGACGACGTGCGGCTGCGTTTCGGGGTCGAGCGCCTGGCCGACCACGCCAGCGACGCCGTGGAAATCACGCTGCCGTTGAAACCAGACCGCATCCCGACCAAACATTACCAGATCGTCGAAATCCCGGCGGGCGGCTCGAAAACGCTGCCCGCAACTGAGGGAGATGTGCGCCCCGGATCGTTCCAGCGTGCGATGACGCTGACCTCCGATCCGACATTGGTGAAGCTCGTTGCCGGCCTCAACACTTTGGTGGAATCTCCCTACGGCTCCACCGAGCAGCGGATATCGCTGGCCTCCTCCGGCGTCGCGTTCAAGAGTTTCGCTCCCATCCTGGCAGCGGCGAAGCTTGAAAAGCGCATAGACGGCGATGTGCACAACACCGTGCTGATAATCGGCCAGGCGGTCGATGCCGACGGCCTTGTCGGCTTCTGGCCGCACAGCAAGGGCAATGTCTCGCTGACGGCCTGGGCCTATTCTTTCCTGGTCGCGGCCGGCAAAGCGGGCGAACCCACCGACAAGGCTTTGACGGATCGTCTTGCGAGCGTGCTGAAACTGTCGCTACGCTCGGATTATCCGCATCTGCTCAGTGGTGACGAGGTTCGCGAACGGGTCGAGGCTCTGACGGCGCTGGCCGAAGGCGGCGGGCTCGACCCCGCCTATATGGCCGAACTCGCCCGTTCGGCTGCCTTGATGCCGAATGTCAGCGTTGCCAGAATGACGGCGGCCGCAGCTGGTGCGCCCGATGCCGACCAACGTCTTGTCGGTGGTCTCGCCGACACGATGTGGTCGCGCGTGCGCATCCTCTCTCGCAATGGCCAGCTGGTTTATGACGGCCAGGCTGAGGATGGAGGCAGCCCGATCATCCTGCCTTCGGAAGCCCGCAGCCTTGCCGAAATGGTGCGCGCGGCGGCTCTGACCTCTGAAACGGATCCGCGTTATCCCGCCTTGACAAACGCCTTGCTGCAGCTCGGCGACAGCGATGGCTGGGGCTCGACCAATGCGACGTCGGCTGCGATCCGTGCGCTTGCGGTCGCCTGGCAGAGGCCGACGACGCCCTTGCCGCTGACGCTGACCCAGAGCGGCAATGTTCAAAATCTGGCGCTCGACGCCAATGACCCTGTTTTGCGACAGGTCACTCTGGATCCGAGCGCCGTTACCATCCAAAATACGGGAACGGCGCCCGCCCTCGCGCTGGTGGAGACCTCCTATCTCTCTGCTGAAGCCGGCTATAGCGCGCAAGCTGAGAGCCGGGGGTTTGCCCTGACCCGCACGCTCTACCGCGTCCCCGCCGGCAATGCGCCGCTGGAGAAACTGATCCCCGATGCCAAAGGTGCTATCCAGCTCAAGGTGGGCGATGTGTCAGAGGAAAGGGTCGAACTGGTCGTGTCCGAAGATCGGACCCATGTGGCGCTTACCCTGCCGCTGGCCGCGGGGCTGGATCCTCTCAACCCCAACATCGCCACCGCCCCGGCCGAGGCTACACCGGCAATCGCGCCGAGCCTGCCGACCGATTGGGTGTCCTACGGGGACGATCAGGTGTTTTGCGCGTCCGAGAGGCTTCCGAAGGGCAACTACACCTTCGCCTACCGGACGCGCGCCTTGATCCCCGGTTCGTATACACAGCCGCAGGCCTTCGCCGAAACCATGTACCAGAAGGGCGTGCAGGGAACGAGCGCTGCCGTGCAAATCGTCGTGGCCAAGTAGTCCACGCAGCCAGGGAAGATATCAGGCGAGGAGCCAGCCAGCCGAGCAATGACACTCTTGGGACGCCGCCGATCGAAGCTCGTTCTTTTCTCCTCGCTGGTTCTTGCAGCGGGCGCCTTGGTCTATGCCTATCTCATCCATCAGCGTGCGCAGCTGATCGCGCCGGCACCGACGCCGATCCTCTATGATCGCAGCGGCGCTTTCCTCGCGCAGATCGGCCATGCCGACGGCGCCGGCGGGCGCATCGATTACGGCTATTGGCCGCTGGAGCAATTGCCGGATCGCGTTGTGAAGGCCACGCTTGCCCTCGAAGACAGGCGGTTCTACGACCATATCGGCGTCGATCCCTATGCCATCGGCCGCGCGGCCTGGCAAAATTTCGGTGCCGTCAAGCGCCGCTCGGGCGCCTCGACCATTGCGATGCAAGTGGCGCGGATGCAGCAGCCGGAATCGCGCACCTTCGTGCACAAGATGCTCGAGGCCGGCACCGGCGTCTTGCTGACCCTGCGTTACGGGCGCGACGCCACACTGGCGCAATATTTGCGGCTGGCGCCTTACGGCAATGGCAGCCACGGCATCGCCCATGCGGCGCGCCTCTATTTCGACAAGCCGGTGGCGGATTTGTCCTGGGCCGAGATCGCGCTGCTGTCAGCCATCCCGCAATCGCCGACCCGGATGAACCCGCTGCGGCCGGAGGGCTTGCGCCGGGCCGTTCAGCGCGGTCATCCTCGACGCGCTGGCAAAACAGAAGATCATTCAAGCTGACGAGGCGGAGATCGCCCACCGCCAGCTCGATGACATGCGGATGCCCGCCCTGCCCCGCCGCCCGGACGCCCTGCACCTGATATTGCGCTATCACGATCTCATCGAGAACGGCGAGATAGCGCCTGCCTCCGCGGTTGCGCCGCTGATCCACACGACGATCGACCTTGGCCTGCAGGCCGACGTGACCGCTCTCGCGCGAGACTATCTCGATGGCTGGCGCTCTGCGGGCGCGCAGCAAGTCGGGGTCATGGTGGTGTCGCGGCAAACCGGCGAGGTCCTCGCCCAGGTCGGTTCGAGCAATTATTACGGCAGGCATGCCGGCGCCTTCGACTATACGCGGACGCAGCGTTCGCCGGGCTCGACACTCAAACCTTTCATTTATGCGCTGGGGTTCGAGCGCGGCGTGCTGAAGCCGACCGACATGCTGCTCGATCTGCCGGAAGGCGCCTCAGGCATCGGCGACGCGGACCGCGAATTCCTCGGGCCCATGTTGCCCCGCCAGGCGCTGGCGAATTCGCGCAATGTGCCCGCGACCAATCTGCTGCGTAGCATCGGTCTTGAGACGACGTTCCGCTTCTTGCGCGATCTCGGTCTGCACGACCTCGAAACCCCGGCCGACTATTTCGGTCTGTCGATGGCGATCGGCTCATTGCCCACACGCCTGGACAGGCTGATGCGGGCCTATGGGGCGCTCGCCAACGACGGCCAATTGCAGGATCTGCGCTGGGCGCGCGAACAGCCGCAGCCGCAGCCCGTGCGGGTCATTTCGCTCGATACGGCCCGGTTGATTACATCATTCCTGTCTGATCCGCAGGCGCGGCTGCCAAGCTTCCACCGCTACGGGACGCTGGAATATCCATTCCCGGTCGCCATCAAGACCGGCACCTCGCAAGGTTACCGGGATGCCTGGGCCGTGGCCTATTCGGAAAAGGTCATCGTCGGCGTCTGGATCGGGAGGGGCGATGACGGCACCATGAGCCGGATGACCGGCGCCGGCACTGCCGCCCGACTTGTGCACGCCGTTATCGACCGGGTCCACGGCAACAAGCCTGGAGACATCGCCGATGCGCGTTTTCCGACGCCGCCGGACCGCAAACCGATGGAGGTATGCGTCGTCAACGGGCAGACGAATGACAATAGCTGCAGCCAGACGCTGGTGGAATGGCTGAAGCCCGATGAGATGCCGAAGGCGGCTGCGCTATCGCTTCGTTCGGACGCCAGCCTCAACCCTTTGCCGATCAGTGCAACAGCGGGGCGGAGCCAGAGCTATTCGCTCGCCAGTACCGACGCGTCCGATCCCAAGATCCATCTTGCCATCTCGACGCCGGCGCGCAATAGCCAGATCTGGCGCAATCCGGAACAGCCGGCTTCATTAGACCGGCTGCCTCTGAAGGCCGATGTCCACCCGCATGTGCCGCAAATCGTCTGGTATGTCGACGGCCAGCCCTTCGCCGTCACCGACCCCGACCGACCCGTCTTTTGGCCGATCCAGAGCGGTGAGCACCGCTTCCAAATCCGCCTGCCCTACCGCGACGAAACCTCCGCGATGGTACCGGTCTATGTGCAATGACAGCTTTCGACTGCGGAAAGCCTAGCCCACCGCATCAACGTGCGAGCGTTAGCCAATCGCCGATCGTTGTCCCAGAACGCCGCATGAAACGTGTCGCCGGGATGGCCGGGCGCTCCGTTGCTATGGTCTTTCTGACTTCACGCGGGCTGAGCCCGAATTCATGGCTGAACGCGCGCGTAAAATTAGCTGCAACGTCGAAGCCGGCGGCCTCGGCAATCTCCGAGATCGGCCTGTTGTCGGACGGGTTGGTTAGATCCGCATAGGCCTGTAGCAATCGACGTTTGCGAATGTAGTTGAAGACGCCCCCGCTCGTTTCGAACAATTGGTAGAGCCGCGTCCGCGAGATGCCCAACGCCCGGCACATGACGTCAGGCGTCAAGCTGTCTGAATGAAGATTGAGGTGAATATAACGATGCGCCCGCTCCATCAGCCCCGTATTGGTCTGTTCCTGACCGCGGTCCAAACTTGCGGACGATGCAGCGCATGCAACGACCATATCGCCGATCGTCCTGATGATCCGCGGCGCCTCCTCCACCGTCAAATTGCTGAGGTTCGCTTCCAGGCCGTCGATATAGCTGACGAGCAATTCGGCGAGGCTACCGGAGAGGGCGATGTTGTGGGCGTTCTGCAGAAGAGGCGCATCACGGGTCAGTAGTTCATAGGGTAGGAAGACGAGCACGGCGGCTGAATCGGTCATCCGCCCGCGGTACGGGTAACCAAGAGACCTGAAAAATATCTCGCCCGGGCCGGTCTCCGTGACATGGCGATTGGCCTCGGTCCAGGCCCGGCCGCTGCGAAGTACGCCGACATTCCAGTGATCGATTGGGCTCGACCGCAGCATGGCCTGATCGCGAATATAGCTGCATGCCTGCACGCGCTGCTGGACGATGAGGATATCGCCGAGATGCCAGCCGGTCTGTTCCGCGAGAAAACCGTCGTCCTCAGATTGTCCGTTCTGCAGGTGAACATCCACAAGCGGCGCCATATGTGATCGCCAGGACTGGAATTGTTCTTTCGGCGGCAGGTCTCGCGTCGAAAACCGCAACGGCACCAATGCAGGCGGAACGTCCACCCGATGTTCTTTCTGCGGGGACGGTTCGCGCGGCCAGCGCCGCCGCTCCAGGTGGGCCGGCCATTCCTTCCCAGCAGCGGGGTCATCCCCAGACTCCGTAACCATCGAATTTCTCCAGCGCATAAGCCGGCTGAAACGTCCGCGCAGCCCATCCGACAAACCGAATCGACTGAAGTCCTACGTGCATAAGCTACTTATCATATTCCTATACGAGCAGAAATGGACGGACCGATAATTTTCGGGATGCGGCGATAACGACAATTGCGTCCTGTTCCGGTATTTAAATGAGCACGGGCTAGTTCCGAAGGACGGTTGGAAAGCCCAAATACTCACTTGCCAGTGCAATGCAGTTTCAAAGCACTCTCAACGTGATCGACACTAAATCACAACAAAATATGCAAGCAGAGGAGGATAGGTCGTGAACTATCGGGGCAATATTCGTGCGCGCTTTGCGCGAGCAATGGCTTACGACAGCAATTCCTATTCGCATAACTGTCAGGCGCCAGGAAAAACTCCTATCGCCAATCGTGCGGGTTTCCTCTGCTCACCTTCTTGCGAGACGCTCCTGAGGCCGGACATCGGCAAATAAGGAGGCGAAGGGGTTGCGCGCAGGCTGAGGCCGTCTGTGTCGATGCGTAATAAGGCCGAGGCTTGCACGCAACCCTTACCCTATCCACCCGTTGGCGAATTTTGTGACGCTGCCCATTGGCAGAATGGAGGCTAAGATGACGACCGCATGTGATGAGAAACAAATCGAATTGAAGCCGATTTCGAGCTGCAGACGAGAGGTCGAAGTCGCAATGGTGGAGATGCTCGTCAGTTTGCAGAAACACGGATGGTCGGCTGCGGAATTGGCATTGGAGCTCGCAGATGCCTCCGAAGATCTCGTCATGCTGATCGCGACCAAAAAACTTCGACCGAATTAGAAAAACGATCGCGTGGAATTATTCTGTTTTTGTCTTGATGAGGTGGCAGCATTGTCAGGCGCGGCGCAGTGATTTCCAATCACGTCAGTCGCCGCGCCTGAGATCGCTTGACCATTCCCTGCGCCAATCGACACGATGCCAGGCCTATGCCGGCGGCATTTGGTCCAGAGCCGAACTGTTTCTGCTGCAGGCTTGCGACCATCACTTGTCTAAAAATTTCAATGCGCTAAATTATGCAAGAATGGGTTGCATCCGGACCAGCTCGATTGGGACGGATGGCTGCAGAAGCGATACCTTCGGATGCCAACATGATCTGGAATCATCGCATCACACGCATCGTTGTCGGCCTGCTGCTGCTGACACTCGTGACCGTCGTTTCATTGCCGACGATTACCGGCTTTACGAGCCTTGATGGCACGGTCAATGCGCGGTTTGCTGTCGTTAATGCCCCAATCGACGGCACGATTGCGGAAGAACCCCTCAAGGTTGGCAGCCCGGTCAAAGCGGGACAAACCCTCGCAGAAATTAGAAATACGCGCGTCAATCGTGCAATCCTCGCCTCGCTCGAGGCAGATCGCAACACGGCGCTCGACCGCGTCGCGGCACTTAAAAAGGAACGCGAGGAGCTCTCCGCGCTTCGCGAGGAATTGTCTGGCAGATTGGAAGTCTACAAGCAGACCACCATTGCCAATCTCGAACGCGAGGTCGAAATCCTGCGGAAGAAAGTCGAGGTGTCGCAAGCTCAGGATCTGGTCGCCCAGGTCGATCTAAGCCGCCGGATGCAGCTCGAGTCAAAAGGCATTCTGACGCAGAAGCTGGTTGAGGCTGCGCGTGCGGCCGGTGCTGCGACCGGCGGCGAGGTCGAAATCAGCAATCTGACTGTCGATCAATTGCAACAAAGGCTCAATGCGGTCCGCCAGGGTATCTTTGTCTTCGGCGACGGACAGAATGACGTGCCTTATTCGCGACAGCGTGAAGACGAGGTTGTCGTTCGCATCAACGACTTGAACTCGCGCATTGCGGAAAACGAGACGCGAGCGACCGAAGTTCAAAAGCAGCTGGTTAAAGAGGCGAACCGCGTCAGCAGCCTTGAATCCGCAACCGCAATAGCGCCGTTCGACGGCGTTGTCTGGACCAGGAGTATCGTCAACGGTTCCAACGTCGTGCTGAACGACGAGTTGATGCGCCTCCTCGACTGTCGAGAGCTGTTTGTGGATATCCTTGTTCCCGAGGTCAACTATGACGAGATCTACCCGGAACTTGTTGCGCAGGTGCGCTTGTTCGGCCGCAGCGATGTCTTCAAGGGTACTGTCATTTCTGTCAGAGGCAGCTCGGCTTCGGTCGAGACCGATTCCTTTGCCGCCAGTTTGCCGCCGTCGACACAACGCAACGCCCGCATTCGGGTTCGCCTCGATCCATCCTTCATGAACGATGACTTTGCGAACTCCTGCCAGGTAGGGCGCACAGTGCAGGTACGGTTTTCCAAACACGGCATCGACGTGTCCAACTGGGTCAAAAGCCTGTGGTTCAGTATCTTCTAGCGCTGGTTCCGACCTTTCTCGTTATGGCCTTCTTTTTCCTGGGGCCGTTCAATTGGTCACGCCGTCACACCTGGACACGGGTGGTGACCTGCGCGTTTGTCGGTGCATTCGCATTGCGATACATGTTCTGGCGCTTGACGGAGACAGTGCTTCCCTATCCCGACGGCGGTCCGAGTTTCTACTGGGTCTGGATCCTCTTCATCGTCGAGATTCTGGCCTGCGTCGAAGTCATCCTCTTTCTGGTATTGATGAGCCGCTACGTCGACCGCAGCGCGGAAGCGGACAGGCTGGCACGCGTTTTCTTTGCGCGGGAGCAGCGTGAGCTGCCGACTGTCGATGTTTTCATTCCGACCTATAACGAGCCGCTCGACGTCCTCGAGCGAACCATCATCGGCGCCCGCTCGCTGGATTATCCTGCCGACAAATTGAATGTGTATGTGCTTGACGATCAACGCCGGGATTGGCTGAAGGCCTATTGCGAAGAAAAGAACGTCATCCACGTCACGCGCGGTGACAACAGCCATGCCAAAGCAGGCAACATGAACAACGGGCTGAAGGTCAGCTCGGGCGAGTTTATTGCGATCTTCGACGCCGATTTTGTGCCCTATCGGCATTTCCTTCGCCGGACGCTGCCCTTCTTTTCAGATGACAGCATCGGCATCGTCCAAACACCGCAACACTTCTTCAATGTCGATCCGGTGCAATCAAACCTTGGTCTGGAGAATATCTGGCCGGACGAGCAGCGCTTGTTCTTCGACGAGATCGCGCCCAGCCGAGACGCCTGGGATGTCAGTTTCTGCTGCGGGTCATGCTCGATTGCCCGCCGCGAGGCCGTCGACGCAATAGGCGGATTTCCGACGGAGTCGATCACCGAAGACCTGCTGACAACGCTTTCGATGCTCAACAAAGGCTACAAGACGCGCTATCTGAACGAGCGGCTATCGATGGGGCTGGCCGCCGAAAACCTGACCGGTTATTTCGTGCAGCGCGAACGGTGGTGTCAGGGGGGTATTCAAACCCTTTACCTCTATAATGGCCCGCTGCGCGGTCCGGGATTGACGCTCTTTCAACGGATCATGTTCCTGCCGGCGTCATGGCTGGTGCAGTATCTGGTCCGCTTCACGATATTGCTGGTCCCGATCGTCTATCTCTGGTTCGGCCTGCTCCCGCTCTATTTCACCGATATAGCCGATTATGTCTCTCATCAGGTGCCGCTGCTGGCGGCCTATTTTCTGCTGATGCTGTGGATCACGCCGACGCGCTATCTGCCTGTGATATCAAGCGCCGTCGGGACCTTTTCGACATTCCGCATGTTGCCGACCGTGGTCTCCAGCCTGGTGAGACCATTTGGCAAGCCGTTCAGGGTGACGCCAAAGGGCAGCGGCAACGAGGCGAACCAGTTTGACCGCTACAGCTTCGCCTGGATCGCAATCATGATCACGGTCACCGTCCTTGGACTTCTGGTCAACGTCGTACCGGAAACGTCGCATGTACAAGGCCAGTTTTCACCGGTCGCGGCGTGGTGGTCAGGCATCAATATCGTCGTCCTGCTCATCGCGTCGCTGATCTGCTTTGAGAAACCCCGGCGTTTGTTTCATGCGTTCAAGCTCGATGAACCCGCTGTCGTCGACGACGTCCCCGGCCAAATCGTCAGTCTGGCACTGGACAAAGCGGTCGTTGCGGTCCCCAGCATGGCCCGATTTCAATCCAAATCGGTCATGCTGAAACTCCCCGGCTTCGCCCCGTTCAAAGCGGAGACTCGGACAGGTCACTCAACGACGAAGCAGCATAAGTCGCGGCGGCGACAAGCAAGCCTATTACCTGCACCTGTATTTCGAACTCAGCGGCGCTGCGCGTGACAGCATGATTGTCAAACTCTATACCGGTCAATATTCCCGCGACATTCGCGACATCGACAAGGTTGCCGTCTCCCTTAATCTGTTGCTGCGGTCATTCGGGCGAACGCGCACTTTGTAGCCGGGCTCATGCGAGAGTTCGCCGCATCTCTGACGACGTTGGCCTCGCTTGACCGCCTTGTGGAGTCGAACCGAGGGCACCTAAAATTACATGATATTTATGGAATCCAGGGGTTGATCACTTTCAACCCAGCGGCCTCAAAAGGGCTTGTGTCGCGAGTTGCGACGGCAAGGCCGTTCGCTACTGCAGTGGCTGCAATATATCCATCCGCCTTGCTGATCGCCTTCCCGGCTACTCGAGCGCGCGCCATCAGTTCCGAGTAGAATTGACTGGCGGCAAAATCGAAAGGCAGGATGCGTTCGGCAAAATGCGGAAGCACTTCGTCCTCCAGGCGATCGCGAAGGATAGTTTGCCGTTTGCCTGAGGGCATAGCGGCGATCCCGAAACGAAGTTCGGCAATTGTTATTGCGGAAAGGAAGAGAGTCTCGATGGTTTGGGCGTCCAACCAAGCGACCACTGCTCCATCAGGAACCGGTTTCCATGGCTCCGATATCACGTTGGTGTCCAACAAGATCATTCGAAAGTCATGGGTTCAGCGGGCGCCTTATCGCGATTTTGCTGCAGGGCTTCAACGTCGCTATTGGAAAGCTCAGCGTCACGACCAATGGCCGCGAGTAAAGAGCCGAGCTTCACGCGTTCAGATGGGCGAACGGCGGCCTCGATAATGTCCCGGATTTCGGCCTCTGTGCTTCGGCCATGGTGAGCCGCTCGCACCCGCAGTGCGCGATGTGTTTCATCAGAAAGATTGCGAATGGTGACAGCCGGCATTGATATCAATCTAGCTAAAACGATGGCATTGATATCAATATATGCGCCCTGACGCCAGGTTTCAAGGAAATTGATGCGCGGACGAAATCGTATCTGCATAGTTCCCTCGCCTTGAAACAGTTCGAACCAACAACCCTTTGATTCTCAGCATCGAGAGCAAAGCCTAGCTCGTTGGCAAAGAGTCTGGCCATTCCTGCGCGCCATGAAGGACGCGAAGAATGCGGACCGCTGTTTCGGTAATTGCATACGCCGCGACGTACGGCGTGCCGTTAATTACCAGTTCGCGGGTGCCAGCAATTCTGCCAACACGACCGCTCGCGGGAAAATCTACCAACCGACGGACGGCAGCAACGATCCGTTCATCGACCAGAATGGCGGCTGAGGGATTTTCTGCTTCAATGTATGTGAAGATGGCATCGCGATCCGATAGCGCGAACGCCGACCAGGTAAGCTTCACGATTTGCGAGCACCCGCGTTAAGGCGGGCTGCCGCTCGACGTTCAGCAAAATGTGCCTCGACTTCATCATCCGAAACGTCCGGTCGAGTATCGTTCAGGGCTTCAAGTACCTTGGTGCGAAACCAAGCGTCATGGGCCTCACTGCCTGAAAGAAGCTCCAGCGGCAGCGCACCCTCATTGGCCGTCCGGGTGAGTAAGATCCGAACCGCGTCCGATACCGTAAGCCCCATATTTCCAAGCACTGCTGAGGCACGATCCCGAACCTCGGCATCAATACGAGTTTGTACCAGTGCATTTGCAGCCATAGCTATCTCCACATTTCGGTGGAATGATAATGCAAATGAATGACAAATGCCATAGCGCTTTAGACCGCCGTTTCTTTTAGTTGCTGTTGATTTCCACTGAGAGCTGACCCGGCGCAGCCAGATATTTCCATTGAGAATTGACCCATGTTTCAACCGTCCCTCGCATGTTTTCAGCGGGGGCTCTGGAGTGATCGACATGGCATTACTGAGCGTAATCCGACGCTGGCATTTTCGAGAGCATCTATCGATCCGGGAGATTTGCCGCAGGACCGGCCTGTCCCGGAATACCATCCGCAAATACCTGCGTGCCGGCGGCGTGGAGCCGAAGTTCAACGTCCCGGAGCGACCGAGCAAGCTTGACCAGTTTGCGGATCGATTGTCAGCTTGGTTGAAGACGGAATCCAAGAAGGGCCGCAAACAGAAGCGGACGATGAAGCAATTACATGCTGACCTGGTCAGCCTCGGCTACGAGGGCTCCTACAATCGCGTGGCGGCATTTGCTCGGGAATGGCGTGATGATCGGCAGAGGGAATTGCAGACGACAGGCCGCGGCACGTTTGTGCCCTTGGCGTTCGAGCCTGGTGAAGCCTTCCAGTTCGACTGGTCGGAAGACTGGGCGATCATCGGCAATGAGCGCACCAAGCTGCAGGTGGCGCATACGAAGCTGAGCTACTCCAGGGCTTTCATCGTCCGAGCCTATCTCCTGCAGACGCATGAGATGCTGTTCGATGCCCATAATCACGCGTTCCGCGTCTTCGGCGGCATTCCTGGCCGCGGCATCTACGACAATATGAAGACTGCAATCGACAAGGTCGGCCGTGGCAAGGAGCGCGACGTCAACGTCCGCTTCATGGCAATGGCCAGCCACTACGTGTTCGAGCCCGAGTTCTGCAATCCGGCCTCCGGCTGGGAGAAAGGACAGGTCGAGAAGAACGTTCAGGATGCGCGTCATCGCTTCTTCCAACCGGTCCCGCGCTTTCCATCACTGGAAGCCCTGAATGACTGGCTTGAGCAGCGTTGCAAGGAGTTCTGGGCACAGACCCCGCATGGTCAGATGCGTGGCACCATCGCCGACATCTGGGCAGAGGAAACACCAGCTTTGATGCCCGTTTCCAGGCCGTTCGACGGGTTTGTCGAATACACGAAGCGGGTCACGCCAACCTGCCTCGTGCATCTGGAGCGCAACCGCTACAGCGTTCCGGCATCCTTTGCCAATCGACCGGTGAGCCTTCGAGTCTACCCGGATCGTGTCGTCGTCGCGGCAGAAGGTCAGATCGTTTGCGAGCACCGTCGCGTCATCGATCGTTCCCATGATCGACCGGGGCAGACCATCTATGACTGGCGGCATTATCTGGCGGTGGTGCAGCGAAAGCCCGGCGCTCTTCGCAACGGCGCACCGTTCGCCGAGCTTCCAGACGCATTCCGGACCTTGCAACAATATCTGCTCAAGAAGCCAGGTGGCGACCGCGAGATGGTCGATATCCTGGCACTTGTTCTCCAGCACGACGAACAGGCAGTGCTCTCGGCCGTCGACATGGCGCTGAAGTCCGGCGTTCCGACCAAGACGCATGTGTTGAACCTGCTGCATCGCCTGGTCGACGGCAAATCCTTCACGCCGCCGACCCTCGACGCACCTCAGGCACTGACGCTCACCAATGAGCCCAAGGCCAATGTCGAACGATACGATACCTTGAGAAAGACGGAGGTTCGCCATGCGTCATAATCCGGCAAGCGGCGCGATCGTCATCATGCTACGGCAACTGAAGATGCACGGCATGGCCCACGCCGTCGGTGATCTGACCGAGCAGGGATCGCCGGCGTTTGAGGCTGCCATTCCGATCCTGTCCCAGCTTCTCAAGGCGGAGACTGCGGAACGAGAGGTCCGATCGACCGCATATCAGCTCAAAACCGCACGCTTCCCGGCTTACCGTGATCTGAACGGCTTCGACTTCGCCAGCAGCGAGATCAACGAGGCGCTCGTGCAACAGCTTCATCGCTGCGACTTCCTCGACGACGCCAACAACATCGTTCTGGTCGGCGGTCCCGGCACGGGCAAGACACACATTGCCACCGCGATCGGCGTCCAGGCCATCGAGCATCACCATAAACGGGTCCGGTTCTTCTCAACGGTCGAACTGGTCAACGCTCTCGAGCAAGAGAAGGCGCAGGGTCGGTCTGGGCAGATCGCTAATCAACTCGTCCATTCCGATCTCGTCATTCTCGACGAGCTGGGATACCTGCCGTTCAGCGCCTCAGGCGGTGCATTGCTCTTCCATCTGCTGAGCAAACTCTACGAGCGCACCAGCGTCATCATCACCACCAACCTGAGCTTCAGTGAATGGGCCAGCGTGTTCGGCGACGCCAAGATGACGACCGCGCTGCTCGACCGGCTTACCCACCACTGCCACATCCTGGAAACCGGAAACGACAGCTTCCGCTTCAAGAACAGCTCGGCTCATGAGCCCAAAACAACGAAGGAGAAACGAAGGAACTTGACCACCACGACCAACACAAACGATACCTAAAGGCGGGTCACTTCTCGGTGGAAACGCCGGGTCAGCTCTCAGTGGAAATCAACAATCCGGTGTCAAAGACAGTAATCGTTGTTTTCCGTGGGAAAACCACGATACTCAAAGGACCTTATGAAAGTGCCCGCAGTGGCGTTGCTGCCGGTGAAGATTTATGCGTCAAACTCGGCTGGCGTTCGAACGATCGGGATACAACGAAACAGTTGATGTGACTTAGATTGAGACAATGCCGGGCCGATAAGTCGGCCCGGCACTTGCAGTTACATCTTGGGAAGAAGTACCTTATCGATCACGTGGATCACACCGTTCGACTGCTTCACATCCGCGATCGTCACCGTCGCCGTGCCACCTGCCTCTTCAGTGAGCGTGATCTTGCTCATGTTTTCCTTGGCCTTCAAAACGCACCCACCCACGGTCTTGATGTCATGCTGGCCGCCATCGTCCCTGTTCATCTTGGCAACGGTGCTGGCCATCGCGTCAGCGGCGACCACATGGCAAGTCAGAATTTTGGTGAGCTCATCTTTGTTTTCAGGCTTGAGCAGAAGTCTCGACGGTGCCTTTCGGAAGCGCATCGAAAGCTTCGTTGGTCGGAGCGAACACGGTGAACGGACCCTTCCCTTCGAGTGTCGAAACGAGACCTGCAGCCTTGACGGCAGCGACGAGCGTCGTGTGATCCTTCGAATTGGCGGCGTTTTCGACAATGTTTTTTTCCTCGAACATCGCGGCTCCACCAACCTTCGGGTTGGCTGCATAGGCAGCCATGCTGCATGTCATGATGCTCGCCAACGCGACGGCCGAAACTACCAGAAATTCCTTCGTGATCCTCTCCTCTCAATGCCGGCCTCCTGGCTCGGTATCGATTGTACGAATGACGGCCGCTTCAGTTCAAAAATTGAAGAAAGATCTGGTGAGATAATATTCACGGGCGCTCTTGAGCTGTGCGATGGTTGATCGATGATGCTGACCGTCAGATGCCGAGCATTGGCTGTATCAACCGCAAAAATCTGCTCTTGAAGCGGAGCGGCGCCTCGGTCACTGCAAGACAAATACAGTCTTTGCCGGCATCAGCCTTCGGCTGATGCATCAAGCTGTCGTCTGCCATTTCGACGTCGCCTCGCGCAAATGTCGAAACCTCGTCGCTGAAGCTCCCATCAAGCACCAGCGTTAATTCCACGCCCCGATGGGAATGCTCCGGAACCGGTTGACCGGCGGGAATCTTGAGTAATCGCACTTTCGTTGTTCCGTCGCCGGTCGGTATCATCATTTGGGCAGCGCCGCGCCCAAGCTGACGCCATTTCAGACCGCCGGCTGCGTCGATATAGGTCCTCAGCGGTTCCGGGTATGTCTGATCCGAAGCAGACCGCTTCTTGATTGGCACAACCTTGTCCATCTGGCCCGCATCGATTTTTGCTTTAAGGCTTGCCCAACTTTGCGAGACATCGGTTTCATCAGCAGTTTCACTATCGATAAAATAACCGCCAACGCTTTCGAGGACCGACAGCTTGGATCTGCATGCCGGGCATAAGGCGAGATGAGACGCCACAGCAACGCTCCAGCCTTCAGCCAGGGTCCCGGCCGCATATTGCTGGAGCATGTCGTCATCCAGATGATGTTCGATCATTTGGCTTCGTCCTGAAGCGCTGTGCGCAGTTTCTCGCATGCAAGTCGTATCCTTGATTTCACCGTACCAATTGGGAGGTTTAGGTTTTCCGCGATCGTCGAATGGGTGAGACCCTCGAAGAACGACATGCGCAGCACTTCCGCATATCTGCCCTTCAGAGCCGTCATTGCCCGGCCCAGCGCTGCAGCGCTTTGCTTTCGCTCGATTAGCAGGTCGGCGGCCACGAACTCATCTGGCACGAACGCCGGATCGTTGGGATCGAAGTCAGGTCTTAAAGCTCTGCGAACCGAGTCTATCATCTGATTTCTGGCGATCGTGAATATCCAGGTTGACGCCTGCGCCTTGGACGGGTCGAACAATGCCGCCTTGTGCCACACGCGCATCATCGTCTCCTGCGCCAGCTCCTCTGCTAGTATCCGGTTTCCTCTCGTCATCTTCACCATGTAAGAGCGCACGCGGGTGCCGATAGAGGAGTTCGAACGCGCCGATATCGCGCGAATCTGCGACCGCGGACATCAGCGCCTTGATCCGTTCGGCATCTAAGCTGACGGGTTCTTCCTCCAATTGACCGACCTTTCGCGCCCCGCCCGACGACGACGTCGGCCACACTTTCGCCTTGGCGCATGTATCTCGAAGTAATCCGGTTCGAAGCGGCATTTCCATATTCATGGCATAACCTACGCATCAGCCTACTACTGGATCAAAAATCAACTCCAAAATTTGCCTCGAGGTCTTTTGCTCGGACCCCGATAGCGCCTGTCGGCCGATGTCGCCTTCAGGCGTCAAGGGCGCGCAACAGCGCCAAAGATCCGCTGCGTGACCCAAAACCCGACGCCTGACGCTGCCGCCGACAGGACGGTTCCCCAGATAAGGTCGGCAACCGTCAAGACGGTCGACCAGTTTTTTAGGGTGGACTGATTGGTCAGGTCATAGGTGGCATAAGCCATGAAACCAACGGCAGCGCCATAGATCACTGCTGTTGCTATCGATCCTGACATCAACCCTGTCCTGACAGCGAGGAAGGTCAGCCCGGCAGCATAGATCAGATAGAATGCCACTGCCGGCACCAATCGGAACTGCGGCGCCAGCATGTCTCCTAAGGTCGGTCGATAGAGACGGTCGGCCATGGTGCTCAGCCAGACAAAATCGATTGCCACGAGAGCGATCAGTGTTGCAGTATAGGCTGTCAGGTAAGTTTTCATACGGGGCTCCCAGATGGATTTTCGGGCTCAGTTCATGCGCGTCCAGTCCACGCCCTTGCAAATCAGACCGGCGATAACACAGCCTTTCGTGGTCATCCTGTCGCCGTCGATTTTCACGGTGAGCTTGTAGCTCAGGTCGCGTTGCGGATCGAAAGCGGTGCCAGAGTAGCTGCCCTCAGCGTCTTCCTTGATGGACATCACCAATTTGTCGCCTTCCTTCTCCTTCGGCGTACCGGGCTTTATCCATGTGTTGACCGCACAGATATCGGCGCCGCACGGCGCAATCCGCACATGCGCATTTCCGTCTCCACGGGCCCAGTTGCCGTTTATGTCGGAGGCTTCAGCCGGGAATGCAGCTCCAACAACGATAACGGGGATTGCCCACGCAAACGATTTCATTCTGTTCCTGCCGAAGACCGCCGTCTTAGGCATGCTCGATCGTGTAAAGTCCGACATTGATACTATCCTCCTCAAACCCTGCCTCGCAGTAACAAAGATAGTAGTGCCACATTCGCTTGAACGTTTCGTCGAAGCCCAAACTAGCGATAGCCGGCCAATTCGCGTCAAACCGTCTTCGCCATTCCCGAAGGGTGCGGGCGTAGGATTTGCCGAAGTGCGCGACTTCGGTCAGTTTAAGCCCGGCGCGTTCGACCGCGCTTCGCAGCGCCTCGTCGGAAGGCAGAAATCCGCCGGGAAAGATGTATCTCTGAATGAAATCGGTGCTACCCCGATAGGCGTCGAACCGGCTCTCTTCGATCGAAATGACCTGCATCAAGGTTCGCCCGCCTGATGTCATGCACCGCTTGACCATCGCGAAGTAATCCGGCCAATAGGCTTCACCGACCGCTTCGAACATTTCGATAGAAACAATACGATCAAACTTACCGTAAACATCACGGTAGTCTTGAAGCCTCAGTTCGATCTGGCTTGTTTTCTCGGCCGCCACTATGACGCGGTCTGCCCAATCGAGTTGGGAAGGCGACAGGGTTATACCCATCACATGTGCATTTGAATGCGTGGCGAGGTCGAGCGCCAGAGCGCCCCATCCGCAACCGACCTCGAGAATGCGTTGCCCATCCGATACGTCCAGCTTGTCGCGGATGAGCTGGAGCCGATTTTGCTGCGCCGCTTCAAGTGTCTGCGTGGAATTCTCGAAGACGGCCGAGGAATACAGCATCGAGCCATCAAGCCATTGCTCATAAAATTCGTTGCCCAGATCGTAATGCGCCACAATATTGCGGCGGCTGCCGCGCTTGGTGTTAGCGTTGAGGATATGACGAAGGCGGCCAGCCAGTCTTGCTATCCGAGTTCCGGACAGAGCTGGCTCCAGCAAATCGGCGTTTACGGCGACCGAGCGTATAAGCGCCGTTAGATCCGGTGTTGTCCAATCTCCGTGGATATATCCTTCCGCCGCTCCGAGATCACCAGACACCACAAGCCTGCGAAGCGCATCCCATCGGCGAATGACAACCGTCGCTTCGGGTCCGATTTCAGTGCCTCGCTTTGTAACGGTTTCCCCATTCGGCAGGACGACAGTCATCTGACCGTGCTGAAGGTTCTTAATCAACCGTCCGAATATAAGCCCACCAACGCCAACCCTCGTCTGCTCACCAGGACCTGCGATCGGTGAGTTGGTAGCTTCGTTAAACTGCGCCATGGGGTCTTGCCTCGTTAGTGTTTGAACGGCAAGAGACATACCAGCCTAAATGGCGAGGCCATGACGTCCTGCTTGTGATCCTCATGCAAGCACTTCCCGATCAGCAGGCAGCAGGTCGGAAGATCGCATCGATGGGACGCGAATAATGCGCCCGCTTTCATCACTGACTTTCCACGGGCGTCGCACACCGCCGAGATCTTCAGCAACCGCTAGCCCCGCCTGAATGCCGTCCTCATGGAAACCGGAGCCGAAGTACGCGCCGCAAAACCATGTCTTGCGTGAGCCCTGAAGCGACCAGATTGCGCGCTGGGCGCGGTCTGTCTCGAGATCGAAAACCGGATGCTCATAAGTCTCTGTGGCGATGATCGTCTCGGCACGTGGCGGACGGCTCGGATTGAGCGTGACGAAGGTGGGCGGTGCAGAACCAAGCGGCTGCAGCCTGTTCATCCAGTATGTGATCGAAGGCTGCGTATGATCCTGCGGATAGGAACCCCTGTTGCCTGCGACGTAATTCCAGCTTGACCAGGCTGCAGCGCGCTTTGGCATAAAGCCGGTATCGCCATGCAGAACCGCTTCGTTCCGCGAGTAGCGGAAGCTTCCAAGTATCCTTCGCTCCTCTTCACTCGGATCGGCCAACATCCGAAGCGCCTGGTCCGCGTGCGTCGCAACGACAACGTCATCGAACGTATATCGTTTGTTGAATGAATCGCGGACCTCGACGTGATCGCTGAGACGGCGGATCTCTCTGACAGGAGTCGAAAGCCGTACCCGGTCAGGGAGACTAGCGGTGATCCGCGCCACGTATTCCCGACTGCCGCCCTTGACGGTGCGCCACGCTGGTCTATTCCAGAGAGCGAGAAGTCCGTGATTACAGCAGAATTTGACGAAGCTGGCGGCAGGATAGGCACCGACCTGGATTGCCGGCGTCGACCATATCGCTGCGGCCATCGGATAAAGATGATCCTCGCGAAACGCACGACCGTAATCGTTTCAGAGAGATAGTCGTCAAGAGAAATGCCGCCCATCATCGCGAGATCGCGCGGCGCATTGCGGTAGAAACGCAGGAGATCGCGCATCATCGACCAGAAGCGGGAGCTTGCGACGTTTGACCACTGGGCGAATAGGCCAAGTCCTGTGCCGCCGGAGTATTCGAATTCTCCTTCGTTGAGGGATACGGCGAAGGACATATTGGATGCAGCCGTCGGGACATCGAGTGTGTCGAACATTGCGGTGAGATTGGGATAGGTCACTTCGTTGTAGACGATGAAGCCTGTATCGACCGCAACCTCGCCGCTCTCTGCCGTAAACGTTACAGTATTGCTGTGACCGCCAATCCGACCCGCAGCTTCGAATACGGTCACGTCATGATGTTTTGCGAGAAGCCAAGCGGCGGAAAGACCTGAGATACCGCTACCAATAATTCCAACTTTAAGGCGGCGCGAACCGGCGCTGCGAGGTCCAAATTCCATAAACGCTCTCTCGTCATTCTAAGGCATGAATTGACAATCTCTACGGATGAAATTCGCTGCGGTTTTCTCACGTGCAGGTTTTTTTCGCGTTTCTGGCCGTAATCCGCAAACCGACTTGCCGAACCCGGCGTAGAGGCCTTCGCAAAACAGATATTTGTTGGGAATATGATGGACGTCTATCTCTTGGTCATCATTGCGATCGGGCTCTCCGTGGTGATGGCTGGCGCCTGGGCCATACAGCGCGCGACTGGCCTCAGCGGCTGGATAGATACGATCTGGTCCTTGACTGTGGGAGCCGGCGGCATAGCAGCGGCAATTTTCGCAGACGGTAGCTTCAGTCGTCGCTCCCTCGTGCTGATCCTCGTGGCAATCTGGTCGCTGAGGCTCGCCAGCCACATCGGGCTGCGCACAAGAGGCGCGAAAGAGGATCCCCGCTACGCGAAATTCATCGAAGAGTGGGGCAATAGCGCGCCGAGGCGGCTGTTTGTATTCCTGCAGGTGCAGGCCGTCGCCGCCTTCGTCCTCGTATTGGCCGTTTATCTGGCGTCGGCCAATGACGGATATCTCTTACGCCCTCTCGACTTCCTTGCACTTGTGGTCGGGTTGATTGCCTTGGGCGGCGAAGCAGCGTCGGATGCCCAATTGGCACGATTTCGGAAGTCACCCGGCGTAAGAACAGGAGTTTGCGAGGTGGGTCTGTGGCGTTATTCCCGCCATCCGAACTATTTCTTTGAATGGCTGTTTTGGTGCTGCTTTCCGCTGTTTGCGCTTGCCGGGCCTATATGGAGCTGGCTTTCGCTCCTGGCCCCGATAATGATGTATTGGCTGCTCGTCCACGTCTCCGGTATTCCGCCACTGGAAGACTACATGCTGCGCACTCGCGGCGCCAAGTTCCTTTCCCTGCAACAGCGCGTCAATGCCTTCTTCCCCGGCCCGCGCCGTAAATCTTCGTTCAATCCCAATGGAGACGTTCAATGAATATGCTGGCCTTTGCCATCAACACCGCCGAACGTGCGCCCATGCCAGACAGGATATCGCTTGCCGCCATCGATTTGCTGTGCAGCCGAATGAAACGGCGGTTGATTTCGGAGACCGACGAAGCGGAACAGGCTTTCGTGGATGCTATGGATCAGTTTCCTGTCGCCATTCATACGGTCGAAGCCAACCGTCAGCATTACGAGGTGCCGGCGGAATTCTTCGCACAGGTTCTTGGACCGCAGCGGAAGTACTCCTGTTGTCTATATCCCGATGCCACGATCTCTCTTGCTGAGGCGGAAACGTTGGCGCTTGCCGAGACGGTCAGGCATGCCGAAATCGAAGACGGCATGAGAATTCTTGAGCTTGGTTGCGGCTGGGGTTCGCTTTCACTCTACCTTGCACAGAAATTCCCAAACGCACGGATCCTCTCGGTATCGAATTCCGCGTCGCAGCGCTCACATATTCTCGGCTTCGCAAACACGCATGGCCTAAGCAATCTCGACGTCATCACCGCTGATATGAACGAGTTTGAGACCGGCCAGCGGTTCGACCGCGTGGTTTCGGTGGAGATGTTCGAGCATATGTCGAACTGGCGCGCTCTGCTCCATCGTATCTGGGGCTGGACCAAGCCAGACGGCAAGCTTTTCCTCCACGTCTTCACCCACAAAAACAGATCCTATCGGTTTGACCGCGCCGATCCTGCCGACTGGATCGCACAACATTTCTTCACGGGTGGGATCATGCCGGCTCACGATCTGCCTCACAGGTTTGGCAATCTCTTCCAGGTCGAAGCGGAATGGCGTTGGTCTGGCATGCATTATCGCCGCACCGCGCTCGACTGGCTTGCCAATTTCGATCGACGCGTCGAACAAATCCGCCCGACTTTTACTGGGGTATACGGTGCCGACGCCGCACTCTGGCAGCGTCGTTGGCGGCTGTTCTTTCTCTCGACGGCGGGGCTGTTCGGCCATGGCGCTGGCGACGTATGGGGCGTCGGCCACTATCTGATGGCACCGATGCGATGAGAGCTGTCGACCAACGGCTGGACCCGCTAACCGAGGCGACTGTCACCGTTGCGTGGGTGATCATCGCAAATAAGCCCTTCTATCCGGTCTACGTGTGGTACCTTGTCGGCGATGGCGTATATGCGTCGCTCTGGACATTGGCAGCCGCTCCTCTTCTCCTGACAATCCCTTTTCTGGCCAAGCGGTCGCCGCTCGCTGCAAGAATTGCGCTACCCCTCATTGGAACACTCGATACATTGTTCGAGACGAAACTATTCGGGCAAAACTCCGGGACAGAATTGTTTTTTGCGGCCTGCACCATGTTGGCTGCGATGTCATTCCGTGCCGAGGAGACATGGTGGCAGCGGGGAATGGCTGCCTTTGTATTCGTCGTTTTTGTCGCTTCACGATCATTTGTAGGTGCGCCGCTGCATGTGTGGAGCGAAAGCGACTTGGCTACACTCTTAAATCTCAACGCGTTCGCGGTCGCCAGCCTGACGACCTTTGTCGCGCTCCGATACGCGGGAATTCGGCGTCAACAATCAACATCGGAAACTCAGAGTAACAGTCCAGGGAGGTCTCAATGAAAAATCATCTTCGTAAGATCCGGCCGCTGATGCTGGCGCTGGCCGTCATTGTGTCGGCAACGAGCCTGGCACAGGCCGAACCCAATGTGGTAAAGGTCGGACCTGATCATTATCGCGGCACCTGGCTCGAGATCGGCAGGAGACCGATGTATCTGACCGACGGCTGCGTCGCGGGCTACTCGACGTATAGGCCCGGCCCATCGCGTAACGAGATCCTCGTCGAGGATGGTTGCAAGGTGGATACGCCAAAAGGCCGACTGAAGACCGTCAAGGGCGTCGGCACCATCACCGATTATGGAACGACGAACGCGAAAATGCGCGTCCGCTATCCCTGGTTCATCACGTTCAATTACTGGGTCTTGTACAAATCCCCGGACAAATCGTGGTTTATCAGTGCCAACCCCTCGATGACCGACCTTTGGATTTACGCACGGACGGTACCGTCCAAAAGTAAACTTCAACGCATGGTCAGAAAGGCAAGCGAGCTGGGTTACGACGTGCGCCGGCTTGAGTTCCCGGCGCAATAAGCATTGGTGGCGATGGGGCGTGTGAGCTCATTAAAGTTCAAGGAAAATGGAAAACATGACGTCCAGATCTTTCGGCAGCCCGACGGTACTCGCTTTTTTCCTTTTGCTGGTCCTTGGAGTCGGGCTCCTGATCGGGTTCAAAATCAGGCCTGGAGAATGGTACGGTTCGCTGAATAAACCATTCTTCAATCCTCCGAACTGGGTTTTCGCTCCGGCCTGGACAATCCTTTATGTTCTTATCGCCGTGGCTGCATGGCGAACATGGGTGACCAGCGGATTCAAGCAGCCGAGCGGTTTGATCTGGGCTGGACAGATGGTGCTCAATTGGCTGTGGACACCGCTGTTTTTCGGTGCCCACGCGATGTTGTTAGGCCTTGTCGTTGTCCTGTGTTTGCTGGCGTTGATCGTTTCGTTCATCGCTGTGTCCACAGACCTCACAGCGCGCCTGTGCTTTGTCCCCTACGCCTTATGGGTCGGATTTGCTTCTCTTCTCAATGCGTCCCTGCTTTGGCTTAACGGATGATCTGCATAAAACATCACAACACCAGAAGCGCGTAAGGTATTCGTAGTCCCTACGGTGACTGATGTGGCTCGCAACACGGCCTTCAGCGTAGGACGACCCCGCATCCACTATGCTACAAAGAGCTGATGGCGTGCTCTGCTTATCGTGACCGGATCACGACGTGATGTCGCCTCTCTTCTCCTATGCGGCTAGGCTGACTCAAATCCTACGAACACTCCATGCAGTCCAGATCTCATGACAATAACTGCGCGTTACCCGGCCCAATGCAACGCAAACATCAGACAGAAAGCGAATAGAACGACCAGCGTGACCCTTACACGAAGCTTCAAGTACCAGCCGAGGTCATCGTGTTCAGCAATAATCCTGGCGTCGGCGGCGAGCAGAAGACCGAACGAAATCATCTGAGTGAGAAGGCTCACTGTGGTGGATCCAATGAGGAGCGTCGCGAATGCAACCAACGCCAACACGTTACTCGAAACGACAACCAAGACATCGTGCCGGCCGTTTTGAATACTCCCCCAAAGCGTTCCTGCCATGAATGAGCCGATAATCGCACCATAAATTATAAACGCGCGCTGAGCTTCAATCTGCGGGGCGGCCACCGACGCGAGTATAAGCAGCCAAAACGGCAATGCGCCCAAATACGTCAAGACGATCGACACGACGCGCTGATCGCTTTTCATTCTACTGATCCGCTTATTCTTATAAGCGCCTGCTCGGCGGCAAACGGTTGCCCGTCCCATCCCTGATGGGAGAAACCAGCGAGCAAGACCTGGTCGCCAGGAACCGCAACCTCGCCAATCACATAAGCAACAGCGCGCAATCCCGAGCTCGGGACCACGTAACCGCCTGGCATCAAAGCGCGCAGCTCAAAATCGAGGAGATCATGGTATCGGCCGGGAATGACAGCAAAACTCTTGCCGCCATCGGCGGAGAAGCTGGCGAACTCCTCCGTGTGGTCATCACAGAAGTCATCAAGCTCGGGATACTGTATCGCGATGGTTGGCTTCAGTTCAGCAAACTTCAAAGCGTCGCGAACGCCCCAAATTTCCGCGGCATTCTTGACGGCCGGATGGTTGCGCCACGCATTGTGCCTGATCATCGTCGCTGCGGGACGGCCTGTATTGGACACCGCAACAACATCGGTTCTGATGCCACCCTCACCGGCCGAACGGCAGCCGTTGAAGCGGATGACGAGATCGCAACTGTCGATCTTGTCCGCTTCGTCTCCCGAAAATGACCCGTTCCCCACTATCACGATTTTTGCCGACATTGGGATGAGCTCCATAAGACACGCAGATCTTACGCCACGGCCGCGTAGCAGATCAAAAACTTGCTATTCGAATGCTGGGAAATTTGATCCGGCGTAAGACGACCGACGTACCAGCGCGGTTATAAATGAAGGACATGTTCCGATGGACGCGATCGTCACCGATACCGAATTTCTAAGAGCTTCAGACATCCCAACGCAGGAGGAAGCAGAAGCCGCCGTGCGCACCTTGATCCGCTGGGCTGGCGACGATCTATCGCGCGAGGGCCTCCACGACACCCCGGCGCGCGTGGCCAAAGCATATCGTGAGCTCTTTGCCGGCTACGACACCGCCCCGGAAGACATTCTGGCAAAGACTTTCTCCGATGTTGCTGGTTACGGCGACATGGTGGTCGTCAAGGATATACAATTCCATTCACATTGCGAGCATCACATGGTTCCCTTTCATGGCGTTGCCCACATTGCATATGTCCCGGAAGGCGGCGTGCTCGGCCTCTCCAAGATGGCACGGCTGGTGGATATTTATGCCCGTCGGCTGCAGACGCAGGAAACGATGACATCGCAGATCGCAAAGGCTTTTGACGAAAGCCTGCGCCCCAAGGGTGTGGCCGTCATGATCGAAGCCGAGCATATGTGCATGGCGATGCGCGGCATTCAGAAACAGGGTGCCAAAACGATAACGACGGTGTTCATCGGCCAGTTTGAGCGCTCAGCTGAGGACCAGTCACGCTTCATGATGTTGGCGCGCGGCTGATCTGTCTGGATTGGTCGTCCACCCAAACTGCGGGAGGGAATGTTCCATGGCCGATACGCTGATGAAATCGTTGCAGGCCGGTTACTCGGCCCTAGTCATAGGAGCCAGCGGCGGCATCGGGCAGGCAATATCCAATTGCTTAGCAGCTGATCTTAGCTGTTCGAACCTGGTTCGGCTCTCGCGCCGGGAGGACGGGCTCGATATAACGGACGAGGAAACCGTCCATCGCGCCGCCGACCGGCTTCGGGAAACTGCATTCGATCTGGTTGTCTGTGCGACGGGCGCTCTGACGATAAACGGCGTCGGGCCGGAGAAGTCGATCCGACAGCTTTCGCAAAACGCGATGATGAACCAGTTTGCCGCCAATGCCGTTGGACCTGCGCTGATCCTGAAACACTTCGCTCCGCTACTTGCTAGGAAAAGGCGCGTAATCGTTGCGTTCCTGTCTGCGCGCGTCGGGTCGATTGGCGACAATCAGCTCGGTGGATGGATTTCGTACCGCTCCTCAAAGGCAGCACTCAACCAGATCGTCCACACGGCAGCGATCGAGGTTTCCAGGGCGAACCCGGCGTCGGTGGTTGTGACAGTGCATCCGGGAAGTGTCATGACCTCGCTCTCCGCTCCGTTCTCGTCTGGCCATCAAAGGTTGGAGCCTAAAAACGCCGCGCAGGCGGTTCTACAAGCGCTTGACTCCCTCCAGCCTGCTGATTCCGGGGGGTTCTTCGCCTATGATGGCAGCCCAATCGCTTTTTAAGCCGCATCGCCACAGCAGGTGTGCTTACTAGGACTTATTCAAAACCAAAGAGGTGGCTTTATTGAACCGGCCTCGCAGCCTAATTTTCATCCGCCGAGAGATTTTACGCGTCCGGATCCGTCCCTGTCGACAATGATGTTGATAACCGTCGAGGACCCGTCACTCGAGACGCTGCCCGAAATCAACGCGGTCGACGACGCGCTAAGACGGGCAGCCAACACCTGGGCGCAGGCAGTTATCGTATCATCGCCGGAAGAAGGTGGGGCTTTGCGCCGCAAAATCGCTGGGATGCAAACAGATCGCCACCGGCTTTGCTGCTGTAGGTCCCACGGCTCGAAGATTCGATCGGTTACGACAGAGGCCTTGCGAGGGAGGAATGTTGTTGGCCGAGTACCTGAGAGGCTGGGATCACCGGGTATGGCCGTTTTGCGATAGAAGATTGCCGTCCTCTGCAGCATATGTATCTGCGCCTTGCACGCAGTGAACTTTTCCAGTGTGTCGGCGGTATTGTTACTGGCTTCACTGAAAAAATTTCGGGAACGTCGCTCGATGAAGCAGATGTATGATCCGGCTCGTGAAAACCCAATTTGGTGTGCCCCGAAAAAGGAGTGGGCGATGAAAGTGATCCTTGGCTTAACGGTCATCGCCATATTGTCCTCTTTTTGTACTGGATGTTCTCATCACGACAACGTTCGCCCCAAACCTGCTGCCGCCGACAAAAATCAAGTTAAGAATAGGCCGCCGGCGAAAATATCGTGCCAGAAAAAACCCAATGTCGAGGGGATGCTGCGCACGCTCTGTTATTAATGACAGCGAAGCGGCGCAGCTCATGCCGGTCGAAGTCGTACGCAGTGTTTCCAAAAAGAACTGGAGCCCTTCACTCAAGCGAACAACCGTAATCCTCGTCTAGGCATTCATAAGCACGATGGCGCGGGCTATCTTTCAGCCGATGAGAATTAACACTGCGATTTTGCCGCCGGCGGGCAGCAGAAAAATTTTAACATCGCGCGCCATCCGAATTGCGCCAGCTCCGTATCGGACGATAACCCAGGAGCAAAATCATGCATCGTATGCCGCTGAACGCCAACGCCTTGCCAGATGAAGACGGTTTCTTCGGAATATTTGGCGGCCGCTTCGTAGCCGAGACGCTCATGCCGCTTCTGATCTCAGTCACTGAGAATTGGCAAGCCGCAAAGACCGACAAATCGTTCTGGGATCAGCTTGACGAGTTGTCCCGAACATATATCGGCAGGCCTAGTCCGCTCTACTTTGCTGAACGAGTGACCGCGCGCCTGAATGGCGCGCGCATCTACCTGAAGCGCGACGAGCTCAATCATACCGGTTCCCATAAAATAAACAATTGCCTCGGCCAGACGCTTATCGCCCAACGGATGGGCAAGAGGAGAATCATAGCCGAAACAGGCGCAGGCCAGCACGGCGTCGCGACTGCAACGATGGCCGCCCGGTTCGGTCTCGACTGTGTCCTTACATGGGAGCGAAAGACATTGAGCGACAGGCCCCTAACGTTTTCCGAATGAAGCTCTTGGGTGCTGAAGTGCGATCCGTCACGTCGGGAAACGGCACGCTCAAAGATGCCATGAACGAGGCACTGCGTGATTGGGTATCGAACGTAGATGACACCTATTACCTGATCGGGACCGCCGCTGGCCCTCACCCGTACCCGGAAATGGTTAGAACGTTGCAGTCGGTAATCGGAAGAGAGGCGCGCGAGCAAATATTGGAGTGTGAAGGCCGCCTTCCCGATCTCCTGGTCGCAGCGGTTGGTGGCGGCTCGAACGCGATTGGGTTGTTCCATCCGTTCCTAGCCGATACTGGCGTCGCCATGGTCGGCGTTGAACCTGCCGGGAAAGGGCTTGAAACATCGCAACACTGCGCATCGTTGACGAAAGGCAAGCCCGGCGTTCTGCACGGAAACCGTACTTATCTTCTGCAAGATGCAGATGGGCAGATCAACGAGGGACAATCGATCTCCGCGGGCCTTGATTACCCCGGCGTCGGCCCGGAGCATTCGTGGCTAAAGGACACGGGACGCGTAAGCTACGCGTCCGTAACCGACTTCGAAGCCCTTGAAGCGTTCCAGTTTCTATCAGTTGTGGAAGGCATCATTCCGGCGCTAGAGCCGTCTCATGCAATTGCCGAAGTCGTAAAGACAGCCCCGCTCATGCCCTCCGACAAGATCATCATCGTCAATCTCTGTGGTCGCGGTGACAAGGACATCTTCACGGTGTCCAGCCTTTTGAATGTCAAATAGCCCTTAAGTTGGAAGACGGAGGCATCCATGTTCTCGAATTTGGATATCCAAAAGGGGAGATGTCACGTTATCGAGCTGTGATCGAACTATCCCTGCTGTACCTGACAATCAGGCAGCCGCGCTGGTCACGGCTTTCCAATATGCGATTGCGCGGACGCGGTGAATGTGAGGGGCCAGAGCGGATCGTTTATGATGCGGGGTGACGAAGAGATTTCGGAGAGCCGAGAAGATCGATACGAAGCGCTGCACGCCGCCGGCCGATCGAAATCCCTGCATCATTCGTTCTCGTTTTCGCAGCGGTAAGTGAGAGTTCTCCGCGCGGTTGTTGAGACCCTTGTGAGATCGATGTTCGACATCTGGCATGACTTCCCACTTTGCCGCGCCGTACGAGCGCAGTTTGTCGGCGACGATGCGCTTCGGCATGAGACCTTGCACCCTTAGGAGCCTGGTCAGCAATCGCTTGGCGGCCTTGGTATCGCGGCGGATCTGGACCATCTCATCGACAACATAGTCGTCCTGATCGACGACGCGCCTTCAGCATATGGCGCTAGGCGGAGTTTCTTCTGCCCCCAGCGCTCGACCCGGGTATCGCATCAGACATAGCTGGATGACAAAGCCGAGCCGATTGTGATTACGTCTCCGCAGTTCGATCTCCAGGCGATCCGGCAATGACAACGAATAGTGTCGGATTAGGCTGTCCTCGTCGACTGGAGAGCAGTCCGAAATCGTACGCTAAGGCCGAACGGAACATGAACGATATCGTAGCTCGGATCTGCAGCATTGATCTCTGTGGATTGCCATCGACATGCGCCAGTCTTGATTTCTCCGTCCGACCCACTCGATAACGCTTCGCGCAGATTGGTCGTGGATGGAGTCGGGCGATGGCAAAGCGGAAACTCCTCAAAGATCAAGATGGGCGGAAGCTTGTCGACATACCCGTTCTGCCCCCACGGTTAAGTCCAGACCCAAGGGCTACGGGGCACTCTGACGCAAACTCTCATCTCCGCAATGGATAGATCAGATCCGGGCGCCACCCGTCGCATCAATCATCTGGCCCGTCGTCCAACGGGCATCGTTCGATGCGAGGAAGGCGATGACGTCGGCGACGTCCTCCGCCTTTCCGACACGTGAGAAGACCGAGAGGGCTTCGGCGCCGGCGCGCGCATCCGGCGATGCCAGCCACTCGGCATTCATATCCGTCTCCGTTACACCCGGCAGCACGGCATTGACCGTAATCCCGCGAGCTGCAAATTCAGGTGCCAGCGCCAGTGTCAATGTCTCCAGCGCCCCCTTTGAGGCCGCATAGGCGGGATGGGTTGGCGCCGCGATCCGCGTAAACCCAGTGGAGACATTGATCACACGGCCATTGTCACGAATGTGGTCGGCCACTGCCTGGATCAGGAAGAACGGCGCCTTGTAGTTGATCGTCATCACCTCGTCGAAAACAGCTTCGCTCGTCTGCTTCAGCGGCAGTGCAGGCGCGATGCCGGCGTTGTTCACCAAAATATCCAGAGCGGGCGAGCCCATCTCGGTACGCGCGGCTTCGCTGAACTGCGCCCAGAGGCTGTCGGCCGCCTCTTTGCCCTGTCTGAGGTCGGACTTCACACCTATGGCCTTGACACCAAGCGCCTCAATGTCGCGTACGGTGGCATTGGCCGCATCCGCGTTGGCAGTGTAGTGCACCCCAATCAGTGCGGCACCCTCCTTCGCAAACGCGAGAGCAACCGCCCGGCCGATACCGCGCGAACTTCCGGTAATGAGGGCTATCTTGTTTGCTAGTTTTTGGGACATGGATCACTCCGTTGCTAAATTAAATAGTGACCTCTATAATAATGGTCGAAAGGAACCTGTCAACAATTTAATAGGGATCGCTATTTTAATGACGAATTTAGTCCGCAAACGAGGCAGACCGCGCGCGATCGATCGCGACGTTGGGCTCGACATCGCGGCACGCTTGTTCTGGGAACGCGGCTACGAAGGAACGTCGACCGCCGACCTCACGAAGGCCATGGGGATCAATCCCCGACTCTCTATTCGATGTTCGGCTCGAAGGAGGAATTGTACCGTCAGGCGCTCGACTTCAGCATTGCTCGTGAAAACAGCCGCCGGTCGGAAATCCTTCAATCCCATCTTCCGGCTTACGATGCCCTGAGCCTCTACCTCTACGATATCGCTGACGGCGACACCCAGCCGGACAAGCCGAGAGGGTGCATGGTCTCGACGGCCGTCCTGCAGCATGCAGAAGAAAACGCATCCGTCGCGCGGATGACAGCGGCGTTGCGCGAGACGTCGATGCAGACCCTCAAAGCCCGCTTCGACCGTGCCGTCGAGGAAGGCGAATTGCCGGCGCATACCGATACCGATACGCTCGCGCGCTTCTATGGAGCGATTGTCCAGGGCATGTCCGCACAGGCCTGCGATGGCGCCTGCAATGCGCGGCTAAAGCGGCTGATCGATCTCGCACTCACGGCCTGGCCTGGGAACCGTGGCACCTAACGGGGGTCGGCCCGAAGACGCGTGTACGGCTCGTGCTGACCGCGAGCGTCCCAGAACTTTATCAGTGGTTCGCCCACGGGCGCCTTGAAGGGATCCGAACCGGCGGCCTGTTGTTACGAAAGCCTTGTGTGCGCAAGAGCGCCGACAAGAGATATTGCGGTACAAATTTCGGCTGAACAGCAATCGACGAATGTCGGGAACTCTCGATCCCGATGCGTGGCCCGTTCCTCTTGATCCATTTCCCAACGCCGAGAAATCTGCCTCCAGGGAGTCAGCCGCGGCTGGCGGCGATCAGGGCGTGCGCCGCATCACGAAGCAAACCGGTGGCCTCGCCGGGCTCGAACACCTGCATGCTGACAAAGGCGCCGTTGATCAGCACCGCGAGTTGCCCGGCAAGCCGGTCGGGTGCCGCGACCGCCAGTCTCCCGGCGATGGTCCTCAGGCGCCGCCGCATCTCCCGCATGTGGGCTTCGGCGACTTTGCGCGCGGGGTGACCGGTCTCCGGAAACTCGGCCGCCGTGTTGATCTGCGGGCAGCCCCGGTAATTGTCCCGGCCAACTCGTTCGCCGATCCACTCGAAATGGGCGTCGAGTTCAGCTCCGGCGTCATCCGCGTGCTGTTCGTTTACCTGGTCCCAGGTGTTCCAGAAGTCCAGGTCCTCGCGTTTCAGGAAGGCCGCGATCAAATCGTCCTTCGTGCCGAAATGGCGGTAAAGGCTGGTTTTGGCGACACCGGATTTTTCAACCACCAGATCGACGCCGACGGCACGCACGCCGCGGCGGTAGAAGAGTTCCGATGCCATCTCGAGAATTCTGTCCCGCACGTCGTTCACGGCTGGGGCGGGTGCGTTCACTGTGCTTTTCGTCATTCGCGTATCTCCAATTCAGTCACCCTAGCAGAAAGTTGATTGACGCGCTACAGACCTGTATGTTTTATTGAGTACAGACAGGTCTGTAGCGATGGAGAGAGCAATGACCACGACCCAACAAGCCGACATCACCAGAACATTATCCGAGGCCGTGGCGGTCCTTGGCGCGAATGGCCATACCGGCCGTTTTGTCGTCGCCGAACTGTTGCGGCGCGGGCTCAAGCCGATCGCGATCGGACGGAGCGCCGAACGATTGGCGGAGGCGGGCTTTGCGGAACGCGGCGTCGAATGCCGCGAAGCAGCGATAGAGGATGACGCGGCGCTCGACCGGGCGCTTGCGGGAGCGGCGGCGGTCATCAACTGCGCCGGCCCGTTCATGGACACGGCCGACGCAGCCGTGCGTGCCGCGTTGCGGGCCGGCATCCATTATCTCGACGTCACGGCCGAACAGCCGAGCGTACAGGCGACGTTCGACCGGCATGAGGCTGCGGCCCGGAAAGCCGGCGTAGTCGTCATCCCGGCGATGGGATTTTACGGCGGACTGGCCGACCTGCTGGTGGCAGCCCTGATGGACGAATGGCAGCACGCCGACACCGTTGAAATCCGGGTTGCGCTCGACAGCTGGCTGCCCACGAAAGGCACGCGCGTGACAGGCGAGAAGAACAGGGCGCAGCGCCTGGCGGTCAGCGGTGGCCAGCTTGGCCCCTTGCACCAGCCGCCGGCAGAGAAGGTGGCCGTCTTGCCGGCCCCGTTCGGCCGCCAGACATTCGTCGAGCTTCCATTTTCGGAGGTGCCGCTGATCGCTCGCCACATCAGGACCAACGAGCTGCATACCTTTCTCAGCACGACAGCCCTGCGCGATGTTCGCGACCCCTCGACGCCCTCGCCCCAGGCCATCGACGAAACCGGGCGTTCGGCGCAGCGCTTCGCCGTCGAGGTGATCGTCACGCAAGGCGAGCTGTGCCGCCGGAGTTCCGCCCAGGGACAGGACATCTATGCCGTCACGGCGCCGATCATTTGCGAAGCGGTCCAGCGTATCCTGTCCGGGGAGATCCGCGAGACCGGCGCGAAGCCGCCGGCTGCCATTTTCCATGCCGCGAGTTTCCTGAGCGCGCTCGGCTCCGATCTGTCGGTTGAGACATTAGAAACCTCAGATGTTCAGAAGGTCCATCCATAAATGGCATGACCAAAGCAGTCCCTCGCAAAAACTGGGCATTTTGCGAGGGGACTCTACGACACTCGCAATCGGCGTGCCGACCAAAACGCCCCATCTTAATTCAGGCGATTGCCGCCTGTTCCAAACAAATGCACCTTCGACAGGTCAGGGGCGATCGAGATTTGTTGTCCCGGCTGAAAGTCGACCCGTTCGCGCAGAAGCAGCGTGATATCGGCATTTCCGAGCCTGGCGTTGATGAGAGTTTCCGATCCGGTCGGCTCGACGACGACAATGGTGGCCCGCACCCCGTCCTCGCGGATCGACAGATGCTCGGGGCGGATGCCATAGGTGACGGCGTCCGCCGGTTGCCGGCCGGGCGGCAGAGGCAGGCTGGTTCTGTCCAAAACGAAGCTGCCGCCGCTGACCTTGCCTCCGAACAGATTCATGGCGGGCGAGCCGATGAAAGAGGCGACGAAGGTGTTTGCCGGCCGGTCGAAGAGTTCGAGCGGCTTGCCGATCTGCTCCACACGGCCGCTGCGCATCACGACGATTTTGTCGGCCATGGTCATGGCTTCGACCTGATCATGGGTGACATAGACGGTGGTGGTCTTCAGCCGCTGGTGAAGCTCCTTGATTTCCGCCCGCATCGTCACACGCAGCTTGGCGTCGAGGTTCGAGAGCGGCTCGTCGAAGAGAAAGACCTGCGGGTGACGGACGATCGCCCGGCCCATGGCGACGCGCTGGCGCTGGCCGCCCGACAGCTGTTTGGGCAATCTGTCGAGGAGAGGCCCAAGCGCCAGAATGTCGGCCGCCTCCTTCACCTGCTTTTCGATCGTCGATTTGTTCCGCCCCTGAAGCTTCAGAGCGAAGCCCATATTCTCCGCGACGGTCATGTGCGGATAGAGCGCGTAACTCTGGAACACCATGGCGATATCCCGCTCTTTCGGCGCCACGTCGTTCACGATCCGGCCGCCGATGCGGATTTCGCCGTCGCTGATCTCCTCCAGCCCTGCGAGCATTCTGAGCAGGGTAGACTTGCCGCAGCCCGAGGGGCCGACGAGCGTGACGAATTCGCCGTCCTCAATATCGACGGAGACGCCGTGGATCACCGGAACGGCACCATAATGCTTGCGGGCTTCGTCTATTGTAACCGATGCCATGTCGTTTCATCCTCCAGCGATTAAAGACTGAGCTGCCAGATTTCGGCGGCGAACACATTGCCCTCGGGCGCGGTCAGACGCACCGAGCTTACGCCCTTGAAGCCGGGTAACCGCTTGGTTCCCGTCCAGCGGCCATCGTCGGCAAAGACCTCGAGCGAGCCCGCATCGAGGAAGATCCGGATGGTCGACGGGCGTGCGCCGGCGGCGATATAGCGCGGTGATGCCTTGGCATTCGTCACTGAAAAGGGAATGCTCAGCCCATCGTCGTTCAACTGAACCGCAACGGTTGCTTCGGAATGATCGAATTCCAAACGGAAGGCGTTGCCGGCTTCCTTCAAGGTGAGCAGGATTTCGACGGAGCCGTTGGCGAGAGCGACGGTTTGGCCTTCCAGAAGGCCTCCGACATCCAGTCGGTGCCGCCGCAGGCTTTCCACAGCGGCGACCGGCGGCGTAATCAGCGCCCCGCTCTGCAATGCCAGCCGGCGCGGCAGGGTCATCGCCGTCGGCATGTCGATTTCTCTTGATATATCCGTCCAGTTCGCAAGCCATGCGATGCCGATCGGGCCGGCATGGTCGACGAAGGCCTGGAACGCGTAGGCATCGGTGCCGAAATCCAATTCCTGTTCAAATTGCATGGAGAACTTTTGGCCGTCGAAACGGCCGACGCTCGCAAGCGTGATGTTGCGCCGGCCCGTTGCCGGGTCGCGGCTGGTCAGCAGACCGAAGATCATGGCCCAGCGCGTCATCGGGTCGTTGGCGGGACCGTCGAGGGGCACCATGCAGGGGCACTCCGCCGCCGTCATCCCGAAGCGGTTCTCGCGGTGAAGGATGCCGAGGAAGGTCCATCCCGTCGCCGCAGCCGGATCATCCGTTTCGTAGAGCAGGATGACGCCGCCCTCGCGGTCCCGTGTGCCCACCAACATCTTCCATTTGCCGTCGGGCCCCGAAAAGACGTAAGGATCGCGGAAGTCGGTTGTCAGGCCGAGCCCGGCGGGACGTGCTGGCAGGATCAGGTTCGCCGGCTCGACATTGACAAGATCGCGGCTGGTGGCGGTGAACTGAACCTGTTCCTCCGGTTGCCGATCCTTCATGTGCTCGGTGAAGAAAATGCGAAGGCCGGCTTCATCGCCGGGAAGAGCGATCGCGGAGCCGGAAAATGCCCCGCCCCGCCCGTCGGCCTGCTGAGCGAGTTCATCGGAAGGGAAAAGAAAGATCGGGAGATGCTTCCAGTGAAGATAGTCCTCCGAAACCGCATGACCCCAATGCATGTTGTTCCATCGAGGGCTATGCGGATAATGCTGGTAGAACAGGTGCAGCTTGCCGCCGAACCTTCCGAATCCGTTGGGATCGTTCATCCAACCAGACAGCGGACGGAAGTGATAGCTGCCCGGGACCTCAGGTGTGGCGGCGCATTGTCGGACATGCAGCAGCCGGATGCCTTCTTCCAGGACGCGGGGTGGGAGATAAGCATAGAGGACCGATATTTCGGTTGTAACCGGATTGTAGGAGAAAGCCGCCTCTCCGCCTCTTTCCAGCGTCAGCCGCCGAAACTCGAATTCATGCGGATTTGATGTTTCGACAGCACCGGCCGGGTCCCCGTCGACATATGCCGTCAGCCTACCCGTGGCGCCGGCATGCGGCGCCCTGATCCAGGCGTGGATCGTGGCCCCCTCGGGCAGGACGGCGCTGATCGTCTCCGGCCCCACTTGATCGGACGGAGAAATCGCTTGGCTTGTCATCAATTCAACCTTTCACGGCGGAGCCAATAAAGGAGCTCACGAACCAGCGCTGGAACGCGAGGTAGAGCCCAAGGATCGGGATCATCATCAAAACGGAGGCAGCCATCGCACGATCCCAGTAGATGCTGTCCTGTCCGAAGAAGGTCGCGATGGCCACCGCGATCGGCCGGGCATAGTCGGTCTGCGTCACCAGGATCGGCCAGAGATACTGGTTCCAGGTCTCGATCCCCATGAGGATCGACACGGTGGCGAGTGCCGGCAGGCTGAGCGGCAGGAAGATGGAGCGATACGCCCGGAAAAGGACGCGCCGTCGATCTCGGCGGCCTCCAGCAATTCCTTCGGCAGTTGCGCGAAGAACTGGTAGAACAGGAAGATATAAAGGGGGCTGGCGACCCAGGGAACGATCTGTACCGCGAAGGTGTCGGTCATTCCCGCCCGGGAAACCATGATCACGAGCGGCATGATGATGCTTTCCTGCGGGATCACATAGAGCGCGATCACGATCGACAGGATGACGGCGCGGCCCTTGAACGATCCCCAGGCCAGGACAAAGGCGGCCATCGAATTCACGATCAGGCCGGAACAGACCGTCGTGACCAGGATGATCAGCGAGTTGATGAGGTAGCGTCCGAAGGCGAGTTCACCCGAGAGGTGGCCGACCTCGGCATAGTTGGAAAGCGTCGGGTTCGAAACCCAGAAGGCGCGGAAGCTGCCCATATCGGCCAGAATCTGGAACCGGTCATCCTTGAGGCTTGCCACGACCAGGAGCAGCAATGGAGACACGATCACCAATGCGATGATGAAAATGCATGTCGTCTGGATGATGCGAAGAACCGTTGCGGGGGAACGGGGCCGCGCCGTGCGGGCCTGCGGGATCGAGAGTGCGATATCAGACATCGAAGCGCCTCAGGAGCTGGCGCTGGATCAGCGCGATGATGAGAACGATCACGAACAAGATGACCGAAACGGCAGAGGCGTAGCCCATCTTCTGCTCCTCGAAGCCGGAACGGACCATGTAGTGCACCACCGTTTCGGTGCTGCTCTTTGGACCGCCCTGCGTGAGGATGGCCACCTGGGTATACAGCTTGAACGCCTGGATGGTCGTGATCACCAGCACGAAGACATGGGTCGGCCGCAGGCCGGGCATGGTCACATGCCAGAAGCGCCGGAAAGCGTTCGCACCGTCGATCTTGGCGGCATCGTAGAGTTCGTCCGGAATTCCCTGAAGGCCGGCGAGATAGACGATCATCTGGAAGCCGTAGGCCTGCCAGGCTGAGAGCAGGACGAGCGAGAACATCGCCCATTGCGGATCGCCGAGCCAATCGATCGGCTGGATCGCTCCGCCGGAGAGAAAGCCCAGGATCTGGTTGAACGGTCCCGTGGGATACTGGAACAGCGTGCCCCAGATGACGCAGACCACGACCATCGAGGTGATCGCCGGCAGGAAGAACATGCCGCGCAGCAGATTGCGGAACGGCAGCTTCTGATGCAGGAGCAGCGCCGTCGCGAAGGCGAGGCCGCACTGCGCCGGAATGATCCAGAAGGTGAAGCGCGAGACGTTCCAAAGGGCGGTCCAGAAAAGATCGTCCTGGAAGATACGGATGAAATTGTTGAACCAGACGAAGCGGACGGGCGTCGGCCGCGGAACCAGAGGCTGGTTGGTCATTGCCGTCCAGAAGGACAGGAGGAACGGTAGGATGAGAAAGAAGGTCAACAGAATCACCGCCGGCGCGAGCATGGCCGCTTCCTGCATCAGCCGTCCCCTGTCATGCCGGCGCGCCGGAGCCTTTCGGACGGATGTCGACGATATCGATTGTTGCATGACCATGTAGCTCCTCCTCTCCAACCCTTAATCCCGGTCCACCCTGCGATGCCTGCCGGAGACAACGCAGGGCTTCGACCTGTCGGCGGCGATGCTCTTATTGCCCGTCGCCGAACGGCGGATACCCGTCATTGTCCTCGATATCCTCGTCGATCTTCTTGGCGGCTGACGTCAGCGCCCCCTTGGGATCGCCGCCGTTGAACGCCTCATCGACGGCCTGCATGAAGGCCGAGGTGATTGTCGGATAGGCAGGATGCGGCGGGCGCGAGACGGCCGTCTTGGACGCCTGTTCGAAGGCGATCGCCATCGGGCCACCATTTGCATAGAGCGGAGATTCGGCCGCAAAACTCTTCAGGCCGGGATAACCCGACTGGCTTGCGACGTAGGCCCTATACTCCTTGTCCTTCAGCAGGAAGCTGATGAACTTGGCGGCGATATCGGGATGTTTCGACGTCTTGGTGATCGCCCAGATCCAGGTGCCATTGGGGCTCGCACCCTTGGCGCCGAACTTCGGAAGCGGCAGGACGACGATGTTGTCCTTCATGGTCGCGGCGGCCTCGGCATAAACCCAGTGTCCGCCGAGCGCCAGCGCTGCCGGATTGCCTTCGGCGAAGAACTGGTTGGTTCCGGCCGATTGCGGCACGACCCAGCCGTTCTTGACCCACTTCTGCATCATGGCGAGAGCATCGACACAGGCATCGCTGTCCAGCGTTCCCTCGGATTTCCAGGCCTTGCGGTCGATGAGATCGCAGCCGGCCGATTGCAGGATCGGACCATAGGCATAGGTGATCCATTCGGTCTTGATGCCGTAGCCGCGGAAAGTGTCGATCGGCCACTTCACCCCGTCGAGCTTCGACAGTTTCTCGAGATAGGTTTCGAACTCCTCCCGGGTCCAGGCATCGTCGACGGATTTCGGGATGCGGGCGCCGATTGCTTCCAGATATTTTTTGTTGCCGTAAAGAACCACCGACGAGTCGGTGAGGCCGATTGCATAGAGGTCCTTGTCGATCGGGTATGTGCCCTGGGCGACGTTGGACTCCGTCATGTCGTCGAGGAGGTCCTTGTCGATCAGCGGCTTGATCGGCTGAAGATAACCCGACCAGACGTAGTTGGCGAGGAACGGCGCATCGAGTTCCATGACGTCGGGCAGTTGCTTGGCCATGACGGCGGCGCTGAACTTCTCGTTATAGGCATCGTGCGGCGCATAGATGAACTGTATGTCGACATCGGGATTGGCGGCCTCGAACCGTTCGGCGACTTTGCCGTAGGCGGCGACAAAACCGGGATCGCCCTGATGCATGACCTGGATTGCGGTTTTCTCGGCTGCCTGCGCCCATGATGCTGATAGCACCGAGGACAGGACCAGAGACCAAAGTAATCGTTTACCCATTTGAATTCCTCCTCAATTGAATGGGACTTTCTCAATTTATACGGATGCCCGCTCCACCAGCTGGAACGGCAGTTTCTGCACTCCGACCGGAGCCCGGTCTTCGGCAAGCAGGATTTGTGCGGCCTGGCGGCCCATGGCGCGATGGGGCAGCGCCATGGTGGTCAGCGGCGGGTCGAGACGCGAGGCGATCTCGACCTGGTTGTCGAAACTCGCAACGGCGACGTCATCGGGAATGCTTGCGCCTGTCCGGCGCAGCGCCGCATAGGCCTCCATCGCCACGCGGTCATTGCCGCATAGGATGGCATCGGGACGCCGTGGGCCGTTCATCAGCGCATGGACATGCGTGCCCACGAGGCTGTGCGCCCGGTCATTGTAGATCGCCTTGCTGACGGCAGGCAGGACGATGGCGCCGGCTCCGTCGATGCCGGCATGATCGAGCGCCTGCCGGAAACCGAGTTCGCGGAGGTCGCCAGCAAGCAGCCCCGGCAGATTGATGAAGGCAATGTTGCGCCGGCCGGCGTCGATCAGGTAGTTGGTAATCTCCAGCGCCGCCCCTGCTTCATCGGGCACCAGCGAGGTCACGCGGTCGTTGGCATCGCGGCAGTTGATCATGACGCCGACCGCATCGGCAAATTCGGGCGGCAGGTCGACGCTCTTGTGATACATGGCGGCATAGGCAATCGCCCGCGGGCGAAACCGCCGCATCTCGTCGAGGATCGACGCCACGCTGCGATGGCCGCCGAGTGTCATGGCGAAAACGGCCATGTCAGCGGCGCGTACAGCGCCGTCGAGCCCCCTGATAATCTCCGTCGCGAAAGGCGACGTGATCAAGTCGTCCGCGACCAGGCCGATGAGCGGCATCCACCCCTGCCGCATGCTGCGTGCGGCGAAGTTCGTGACATAGCCGAGTTCCTCGGCGATCTCCTTGATCCGCTGCCGGGTATCCTCCGACATGCGCGCCGAGCCGCCATGCAAGGCGCCTGACACGGTCTTGACGGAAACGCCTGCACGGGCAGCTATGTCGTTGAGTGAAGTGGTCACGGGCGATGCTTTGGGTTATCGATTACCCAACTTGATACCAATCGCATTTCGATGAGTCAAGGCTGTCTCGGGGATGCCGCCGATAAGGGCTGTGAGATGAGGCAAAAACCCCGCCGAAGCGGGGTTTTTGTCTGGGGAAGCCGATCAGTTGTTATGGGCTGCGCAGGCTTCGTCCATCGGCGTGGCATTACTGGTGCCGCCCTGGGTCTGGAGTTTGGCCGAGTTGTTGACCGGGTTCGGGCACTTGGTCTTGTCCATTTTCATCGTGCCGCTGGTCGTGGAATTGGTCGTGGTGGAATCGGTCGCCATCGGCTTTTTGGTCTTCATGTCGCTGGCCGCGCCGCCACCCTGATCGGCCTGGTTCTTGTCAATCGTGGCGCCGGCCGGCGCTGGGTTGGACTGCGCGAAGGCCGATGTGGCCATGCCGATTGCGAAAAGCGAAGCTGCTACGAGTTTCATACGCATTTTCATATCCTCCTTGGGATTTTAGCCTGACGGGCCTATCCAAAACCTCGCCGGCACATCATTGTTCCCAAGCAGTCGCTAAACAAAAGCTCCCTACTTCGCGTAAAGCGCTCGTGAGCGTTCGAGGTGTTTGAGCAGCGCGGTTTCCGAGCCGTCGATGTCGTTGGCTTCCAGGCGGTCGACGATTTCGTCGTGTTCGGCGAGCGTGAACTTTTCCTTGCCGGTCCAGATCAGCATCTCAGTATGATATTCCTTCAGCCAGGCAAGCATGGCTTCGCTGACGGCGACATAAATCGGATTGCCGGAGATCTGGGCGATGCGGGTGTGGAATTCCATGTCGGCGTCAATGAACGCTTCGGCGCGCCCGAGCGACATGCGCTGACGCTCGATGATATCCCTGAGATCGGCGATGTCGGTTGCCGAGGCGCGCTGGGCGGCCTCGCGGGCCATGCCGCGCTCGAAGAAGATGCGGGCGCTCTTCAGATGTTCGAGCGAATCCGCCGATTGCGACAGCATGATCTTGGCGGTGAGATCGACCTGGCGGAAGATCGACTTTGCCGTCAGCCTGAGCACCTTGGCTCGTTCGCCGTGTGAAATGCTGACGAGGCCCTTGTTGGCGAGCGACTGCATGGCTTCGCGGATTGCCGGCCGGCCGACGCCGAAGCGTTCCATCAGCACCCGCTCGGAGGGCATTTCATCGCCGGGCTGGAGCTCGCCTGATGTGATCAATCGCTCAAGTCGATCAAACACTTCGTCGGAGAGTTTGCGGCGGACGATCTGTTCGAGGGGCTGGGTCATGAGATCTCGCTGGCTCAAATGTCTCCTCCTAACAGTTTTCGGATCAAGGACAAAGCGCGCAACGAAAATTTGCGCGGCCGAAGATTCCGCTTTTCATCGATTGGAATACTCATTATACCAGATCACAAGTTGACGCCATGACAATCTGTGTTGGCCGAGAGGAGCAGCCGTCCGTTCATGATGATTACCCTGATCTACCGCATCGAAACGCCCGGCAGCGTCGAGGCGATGGCGGAGAAGATCGCCAGCGACCAGTCGACCGGGACCTTCGTGCCGGTTCCGGGCGAGACCGAGGAGCTGAAGGCGCGTGTCGCCGCCCGGGTGATGGCGATCCACCCGCTCGAGGATGGGCGTCATCCGACCTGGCCGGAGGCGGCTCCCGGCACGCGGCTGCACCGCGCCGATGTCGACATCGGCTTTCCGCTTGAGGCGATCGGCACCGATCTCTCCGCTCTGATGACCATCGCGATCGGCGGCGTCTATTCGATCAAGGGCATGACCGGCATCCGCATCGTCGACATGAAGCTGCCGGAGGCTTTCAAGAGCGCCCATCCCGGGCCGCAATTCGGCATACCGGGCAGTCGGCGCCTCACCGGCGTCGAAGGCCGGCCGATTATCGGCACGATCGTCAAGCCGGCACTTGGGCTGAGACCGCACGAGACGGCCGAGCTCGTCGGCGAGTTGATCGCATCGGGCGTCGACTTCATCAAGGACGACGAGAAACTGATGAGCCCGGCCTATTCGCCGCTCAAGGACCGCGTCGCGGCGATCATGCCGCGCATTCTCGATCATGAGCAGAAGACCGGCAAGAAGGTGATGTATGCCTTCGGCATCTCGCATGCCGACCCCGACGAGATGATGCGCAACCACGACATCGTCGCTGCGGCCGGCGGCAATTGTGCTGTCGTCAACATCAACTCGATCGGTTTCGGCGGCATGAGCTTTCTGCGCAAGCGCTCCAGCCTGGTGCTGCACGCGCATCGAAACGGCTGGGACATGCTGACGCGCGATCCGGGCGCCGGCATGGACTTCAAGGTCTACCAGCAGTTCTGGCGGCTCTTGGGCGTCGACCAGTTCCAGATCAACGGCATCAGGGTGAAATATTGGGAGCCCGATGACAGCTTCGTCTCGTCTTTCAAGGCCATCAGCGCGCCGCTGTTCGACGCCGCCGACCGGCCGCTTCCGGTCGCAGGTTCCGGCCAGTGGGGCGGACAGGCGCCGGAGACCTATCAGCGCACCGGCCGCACCGTCGACCTCCTCTATCTCTGCGGCGGCGGCATCGTCAGTCATCCCGGCGGCCCGGCCGCCGGCGTTCGCGCCGTGCAGCAGGCCTGGCAGGCGGCGGTCGCCGACATTCCGCTGGAGGTCTACGCGAGAGATTATCCGGAGCTTGCCGCCTCGATTGCGAAATTCAGCGATGGCAAAGGCGCGTGAGCGATATGGACGGACGTCTCGTCAGCTATTACGGCGATGATTTTACCGGCTCGACCGACGTCATGGAGGCGCTTGCCTCGAACGGTGTCGAGACCGTGCTCTTCCTCGACCTTCCCTCGCCGGAATTCTTCGCCCGCTTCAAACACTGCCGCGCGATCGGCTTGGCGGGAACGAGCCGCAGCGAAACGCCGGCGTGGATGGAGGAACACCTTGCGCCGGCCTTCGACTGGTTGAGTTCGCTCGGTGCTTCGATCTGCCATTACAAGGTCTGCTCGACCTTCGATTCCAGCCCGGGGGTCGGCAATATCGGCAAGGCGATCGAAATCGGCCGCAGGCGTTTCGGACAGTCCATCGTGCCGGTTATCGTGGGCGCGCCGCAATTGAAGCGCTATACGGCCTTCGGCAATCTCTTCGCCGCCTATCAGGGCCGCGTCTTCCGCATCGACCGCCACCCTGTCATGAGCCGCCATCCCGTCACGCCGATGGACGAGGCGGATCTTGCGCTCCATCTGTCGAAGCAGACCTCCCTCCCCGTCCTGCTTGCCGATCTCGTCGCGATCACCGCGGCGGACGCCGACCAACGGATCGACGCGCTGACATCGAATGGCGAAGGGATACTGCTCCTCGATGTCGACTCCGCAGCAACACAGGCGGCCGCCGGCCGGCAGATGCTGCGGGTCACAGGCCGTTCGGGAGGTTTCGTCGCCGGCTCCTCTGGTGTCGAATATGCCCTGCTCAGCGCCTGGCGGCAGGCCGGCCTGATCGGTGAGATCGGCGCCGAATTTGCCGATATCGGCCCGGTCGATCGCCTCGCCGTCGTCTCCGGCAGCGTCTCGCCGACCACCGAGCGGCAGATTCGCACGGCTGCCGAGAACGGTTTCGAGAGCATTGCGCTCGACCCGCTCGCGCTGGTTTCCAATGGCGAAGCCGCCGTGGAAGCGGCCGTGCAGGCGGGTGTCAGCAAGCTGAAAGACGGCAAGAGCGTCATCCTCTATACGGCGCTCGGCCCATCCGCGGACCGCGGCGCCGATATCGACCGGCTGCCGGGCGCCCGCCACCGGCTCGGCAGTACCCTCGGCACGATCCTGCGACGGCTGATCGAAGCGGAAGGGCTGTCGCGCGCCGTCGTTGCCGGCGGCGACACGTCGAGCCATGCGCTCCGGCAATTGAAGATCGACGCGCTGACGACGCTTCTGCCGCTGCCCCAGACGCCGGGTTCGCCGCTATGCCTCGCCCATGGCGATTACCCGCCGACCAATGGCCTGCAGATCGCGCTGAAAGGCGGCCAGGTCGGAACGGACGGCTATTTCGCGCAGATCCGTCTGGGAAGGAAGAACTGATGGTCGTCTGGGTCGGCACCAGCTTCAAGATGAACAAGACGGTGGAGGACGCTCTGGCTTTCGCGCACCGCCTCGCAGCGACGGACGCGGAACGCGATACCCGCGTGCAGCGCTTCGTCATTCCCGCCTTTACCGCGGTGCGCGAGGTCAAGCGGCTGCTGGCCGAGACCTCGGTGAAGGTCGGCGCCCAGAACATGCACTGGGAGGATGCCGGCGCCTGGACCGGCGAGATTTCTCCTCTGATGCTGAAGGACTGCCAGCTCGACATCGTCGAGCTCGGCCATTCCGAGCGCCGCGAGCATTTCGGCGAGACCGACGAAACCGTCGGCCTCAAGGTTTCCGCCGCGATCCGCCATGGCTTGACGCCGCTGATCTGCATCGGCGAGACACTGCAGGAGCGCCAGGAGGGCCGGGCCGATGCGGTTTTGCGGCGCCAGGTCGAGGCGGCGCTGCGCGGCGTCGACACGGAGGCCGACAAGGCTCCGATCCTGCTTGCCTATGAGCCTGTCTGGGCGATCGGCGCCAAGGGCATACCGGCGACCGCCGACTACGCGTCGGAGCGGCACGGCAAGATCGCCGAGGTGGCGAAATCCATTCTTGGCCGTGCGGTGCCGATTCTCTACGGCGGCAGCGTCAATCCGGAAAATTGTGAGGAACTGATCACCGAGGCGCATATCGACGGCCTGTTTATCGGCCGCTCCGCCTGGGGTGTCGACGGTTACCTCGACATTCTTCGTCGCGTCAGCGCGGCGATCGAAAGGTGATTTCCATGCCTGAGGGCGATGAAAGGAAACTGCTATGAAGATTGCAATTGGCGCCGACAGCGCCGGCAAACCGCTCCTCGATGTCATTGCCGCCCATCTCGCCGGCAAGGCGGATCTCGAAGTTCACGATCTCAGCCAGTCCGGCTTCTACGCCGATCTCTCCCAGCGCCTGGCGCAGACGATCGTCGACGGCGAACATCAGCGCGGCATCCTGTTCTGCGGCACCGGCATCGGTGTGTGCATTTCCGCAAACAAGGTGCCTGGTATTCGCGCCGCACTCACCCACGACACCTATTCGGCGGAACGCGCGGCGAAATCGAACAACGCCCAGATCATCACGATGGGCGCGCGCGTGATCGGCCCGGAACTGGCGAAGTCGATCGTAGACGTCTGGCTCGCTTCCGAATTCGATCCCGATGGCCCGTCGGCCGGCAACGTCGAGGCGATCGACCGGCTCGATGCCGAAAAACATGGGTCTTAAACGACCAAAGTAATGATATGGTGATTGACTCATCATACCAGTATATGATCCTATCCAGAACTGAAAAGGTGAGGAAAACATGACCAAGATTGCTCTCTTCGGCGCCGGCGGCAAAATGGGATACCGGCTTGCCAAAAATCTCAAAGGCTCGCGCTTTGAAGTGCACCATGTCGAGGTGAGCGACGCTGGCAAGGCGCGTTTGAAGAACGATCTCGGCCTCGATTGCGTGCCGGTCGATGCCGCGCTCGACGGCGCTGATGTGGTCATCCTCGCCGTGCCGGATACGGCGATCGGCAAGGTCGCGGCCGGCATCGTCGACAAGCTCACATCAGGCACGATGGTGGTGGCGCTGGATGCCGCCGCCCCATTCGCCGGCCATCTGCCGAAGCGCGACGACCTCACCTATTTCGTCACTCATCCCTGCCATCCGCCGATCTTCAACGACGAGACGGATATGCAGGCCAAGAAGGACCATTTCGGCGGTCTGTTTGCCAAACAGCATATCGTCTCGGCGCTGATGCAGGGGCCTGACAGCGCCTATACGCTCGGTGAGGAAATCGCCAAGCTCATCTGGGCGCCGGTCATGCGCTCGCACAGGGTTACGGTTGATCAGCTCGCCATGCTCGAACCCGGCCTGTCCGAAACGGTCTGCGCTTCGCTGCTCGTCGTCATGCGCCAGGCGATGGACGAATGCGTGGCGCGCGGCGTGCCGGCGGAGGCCGCCCGCGACTTTCTGCTCGGCCATATGAACGTGCTCGGCGCCGTCATCTTCAAGGAGGTCGACGGCGTGTTCTCGGATGCCTGCAACAAGGCAATCGAGTTCGGCATTCCGGCGCTGATGCGCGACGACTGGAAGAAAGTCTTCGAACCGCAGGAGATCGCCGAAAGCATCCGGCGCATCACCTGAACCGGCCCGGGGAGGCATGCCCTCCCCCTTAACCGCTCCGGGAGACGGAGTAACCGCTCCGGAGACGGGGCTTCATTCACAACGGGAGGAAAAAATGAAACTGACGCGCAGACTGACACTTGCAGCCTTTGCCAGCGCGATGGCGCTCGGAACGGCCATGCCGGCCTTTGCGGCCGATCTCATCGCCATCATCACGCCGGCGCATGACAACCCCTTCTTCAAGGCCGAAGCCGTCGGTGCCGAAGCCAAGGCGAAGGAACTCGGCTACGAGACCCTCGTCATGACCCATGACGACGACGCCAACAAGCAGTCGGAAATGATCGATACGGCGATCGGGCGCGGCGCCAAGGCGATCATCCTCGACAATGCCGGCGCCGACGCTTCCGTCGCCGCCGTCAAGAAGGCCAAGGATGCCGGCATCCCCTCCTTCCTGATCGACCGCGAAATCAACGCCACCGGCGTTGCCGTCGCCCAGATCGTTTCGAACAACTATCAGGGCGCACAGCTCGGGGCGCAGGAATTCGTCAAGTTGATGGGCGAGAAGGGCAATTACGTCGAGCTGGTAGGCAAGGAGTTCCGACACCAATGCCGGCATCCGCTCGCAGGGCTATCACGACGTCATCGACGATTATCCGGAGCTGAAGTCCGTCGCCAAGCAGTCGGCCAACTGGAGCCAGACGGAAGCCTATTCGAAGATGGAAACCATCCTCCAGGCCAATCCCGATATCAAGGGCGTCATCTCAGGCAACGACACCATGGCCATGGGTGCGATCGCAGCCCTTCAGGCCGCTGGCCGCAAGGACGTGATCGTCGTCGGCTTTGACGGTTCCAATGACGTGCGCGACTCGATCAAGTCGGGCGGCATCAAAGCGACCGTGCTGCAGCCGGCCTATGCGCAGGCCCAGTTGGCGGTGGAACAGGCCGACGCCTACATCAAAAACAAGACGACGCCGAAGGAAGAGAAGCAGTTGATGGATTGCGTTCTCATTAACGCCGACAATTCGGGCAAGCTCGAGACCTTCGCCCTGACGAATTGATCAGCACCAATTGCGGAGGGTGCAGCGTTGCGCCCTCCGCAATGCATTTTGCAAGACGTCGAGGTTTACCCGCATGTTGAGAATGAAGGGCGCCCTGTTTGCCGCCGTCGTGGCGGCGGCCTTGCCCGGTTGCAAGATCATCAAGACGCCGACTGCGGAGGAGAAGGCGGCTGAAGCGGCCAAGACCGCTTTCGACCCGAATGCCAAGGTCGAGGCGATCTGGCAGCCTGAGGTCGTGCCCTATTTCGAAAAGCGCGCCGGCGAGCTGAAGGACGTCATGCAACTTGCCACCTCCAATCCGGATGCTGCCGGCGAGAAATACGGCAATCCGCGCAAGCAGAGCAGTTCGCCCTGGACCTATGCGGTGAAGATCACCGGCACGGTCGTCGCAGCCGATACGGCCTCGCGCGCGGCAACGCTCGATGTCGACGCCGATGGCGACGGCAAGGCCGATGCCAAGGTGCAGATCGGGCCGGCGCTGCGCGGCACCGCACTGCGCGATACGCTGGAATTTGTCAATTTCAACGAGTTCAAGAACCAGATCGAATGGGCGCAGTTCGGCAAGGCGTTCAACGAGAAGGCCAATACCGCTTTTCTCTCCGCCGTTCCGCGCGATGGTCTGACCGGCAAGACGGTGACGGTGATCGGCGCCTTTCCGTTGCCGAAAAGCGGGGAGCTTCCGTTCGTCACACCCTCGGAACTGAAGGTCGGCTCATGACGGCGGCAGAGGCACGAGAGGACGACATCATCCTGCGCCTCGACGACGTGTCGAAGGTCTATTCCGGCATCGTCGCCGTTAAGCGCGCCAATCTGGAGCTGCGCCGCGGCGCAGTGAACGTTCTGGTCGGCGAGAACGGCGCCGGCAAATCGACGCTGATGAAGATCATCGCCGGCGTCGAGCGCCCAACGCTCGGCCGCATCATCCTGGACGGCAAACCTGTCTCCTTCGACAGTCCGGCCGACGCGCAGGCCAACGGCATCGGCATGATCTTCCAGGAGCTCAATCTCTTCGCCAACATGTCGGTCGCCGAAAACATTTTCGCGAGGCGCGAGATCACTCGCGGCCTGCTCGGCATCGATCACAAGGCGCAGGTCGAGAAAGCCAATGAATTTCTGCGGCGCCTCGATGCCGGCATCGAGGCCGATACGATGGTCGAGGATCTGCCGATCGGCCAGCAGCAGCTCGTCGAGATCGCCAAGGCGATGTCGCTTAATGCTCGCATCCTGATCATGGACGAGCCGACCTCCGCGCTGTCGGCGGCCGAAGTCGAGATCCTGTTCAAGGTGATCGCCGAGCTGAAGGCGCAGGGTGTGGCCATCGTCTATATCTCGCACCGGCTGGAAGAGCTGATGCGGATCGGCGACTACATCACGGTGCTGCGCGACGGCCAGGTCACCGGGCATGCCATGGTCCGCGACATCGATACACGCTGGATAGTGCGCTCGATGATTGGCTCGGATGCCAAGGATTTTGCGAAATCCGTTACCCATTCCATCGGCAGCGAGATGTTCCGCGCCGAAAATATCAGCCTTCCCAGACCGACCGGCGGGCTTGCCGTCAACGATGTTTCCCTGTCGGTCAAGGCAGGCGAAATCCTCGGCATTTACGGCCTGATGGGTGCCGGGCGCAGCGAATTCTTCGAATGCGTGATCGGGCGCCATATGCATTCGAGTGGCAAGATCTTCATCGACGGCAAGGAAGTGCGGGCACGCGACACGACGCGGCGCATCCGCCGCGGCCTTGCGCTCATCCCGGAAGACCGGCAGCGGGAAGGACTGGTGCAGGTGCTTTCCATTGCCTCCAATCTGACGCTCGCAAGCCTTTCGCGTTTCACCCGGCTTTTCCATATCGACAGCGGCGCGGAGAAAAACGCCATTCAGGAGGCGATCCGCGATCTCTCGATCAAGGCGCCCAACCCGGATTTCGAGGTCACCTCCATGTCCGGCGGCAACCAGCAGAAGGTCGTCATCGGTAAGGCGCTGATGACCAATCCGAAGGTGCTGCTGATGGACGAGCCGAGCCGCGGCATCGATGTCGGCGCCAAGGCCGACGTCTTCCGCACCATGCGGCGGCTGGCGGCAAACGGGCTCGCCATTCTGTTTTCGACCTCCGACCTCGAAGAGGTCATGGCGCTATCCGATCGCATCGCGGTCTTGAGCAACGGCCAGTTGGTCGCTGTCTTCGACCGGGACGAGGCGACTGAGGAAGCGATCATCGCGGCTTCGGCCAAGGGACACGGACATCAAGGGAAACTCGCGTCATGATGGCGGCTACGTCTACCACTCTTGCGCCGAAAGGCGCCAACGGCTCCGCGCTTCTGACGCTGATGAAGCTCAGAACCTTCATCGCACTTTTCGCCGTCATCATCTTCTTTGCGATCTTCGCGCCGAACTTCACCTCGACGGCGAACATGATCCTGATGTCGAAACATGTGGCGCTGAACGCCTTCCTGGCGATGGGCATGACCTTCGTCATCATCACTGGCGGTATCGACCTCTCCGTCGGTTCGATCGTCGGCCTGTGCGGCATGGTTGCCGGCGGGCTGATCCTCTACGGCATCGAACTGCCGATCGGCTACACCATCTATTTCAACCTCTTCGAGATCGTGCTGATCACGCTGTCGATCGGCCTTATCATCGGCCTCATCAACGGTCTGTTGATCACGAAGCTGAACGTCGCGCCGTTCATCGCCACGCTCGGCACGCTGTATGTCGCTCGTGGCCTGGCGCTGCTGTCGTCCGATGGCCAGACCTTTCCCAACCTCGTCGGCCGGCCGGAATATGCCACGACCGGCTTCGACTTCTTCGGCGCTGGCCGCATCCTCGGCCTGCCGGTGTCGATCTGGATCCTGATCGTGCTGGCGCTGGCGGCCGCTTATGTCGCCCGCTCGACGCCGATCGGACGCCACATCTTCGCCGTCGGCGGCAATGAACGGGCGGCGCGCATGTCCGGCATCCGCGTCGATGTCGTGAAGATCTTCGTCTACATGTTCTCCGGCCTTTGCGCAGCAATCGTCGGCGTCGTCATCTCCTCGGAACTGATGGCCGCCCATCCGGCCACCGGCGAAAGCTTCGAGCTCAATGCGATCGCGGCAGCCGTTCTCGGCGGCACCTCGATGTCGGGCGGCCGCGGCACGATCGGCGGCACGATCATCGGCGCCTTCGTCATCGGCATTCTCTCCGACGGGCTTGTCATGATGGGCGTCTCCTCCTTCTGGCAGATGGTCATCAAGGGCCTCGTCATCATCATCGCCGTGGTCGTCGACCAGGCGCAGCGCCGCCTGCAGCAGCGCGTCACCCTCATGCAGATGGCAAAGGCAGGTTGACATGACTGAATTGAGAGGTGCGTTGATCGGCTGCGGCTTCTTTGCGATCAACCAGATGCATGCCTGGAACGATGTCGAGGGCGCCAGGATCGTCGCGATCTGCGACCGCGACCCGGAGCGGCTTGACATCGTCGGCGGCCAGTTCGGCATCGAGCGTCGCTACAGCGATGCCGAGGCCTTGTTAGCCGATGGCGGCTTCGATTTCGTCGATATCGCCACCACCGTCCAGAGCCATCGCGCGCTGGTGGAAATGGCGGCTCGGAATAAGGTGCCGGCCATCTGCCAGAAGCCCTTCGCCAAGACGCTATCGGATGCGAAGGCGATGGTCGAGGCCTGTCGCGAGGCCGGCGTCGCCCTGATGGTGCACGAGAATTTTCGCTGGCAGACGCCGATCCAGGCGCTGCGCACCGCGCTCGATACCGGCGCCATCGGCACGCCCTTCTGGGGCCGCTTTTCCTTCCGCTCGGGCTACGACGTCTTCTCCGGCCAGCCCTATCTCGCCGAAGGCGAGCGCTTCATTATCGAAGATCTCGGCATCCATACGCTCGATATCGCCCGCTATATCCTCGGCGACGTCAGCTCGCTCACGGCCCGCACCAGGCGGGTCAATCCAAACATCAAGGGCGAGGATATCGCGACCATTTTGCTCGATCACGAGAACGGCGCCACCTCGGTCGTCGACGTCAGCTACGCCACCAAGCTTTCCAAAGAGCCGTTCCCGGAGACCCTGATCGAGCTCGACGGCGCCGAAGGCACGATCCGCCTGAGGCAGGAGTATGGCCTCGAAATCACCAACGCCAAGGGCACTACGATAACGGATGTTTCGCCGAAGCTGCTGTCCTGGGCCTCGCGGCCCTGGCACAATATCCAGGAGAGCGTCTATGCGATCCAGCAGCATTGGGTCGATCAGCTCAAGCGCGGCGCGGAGCATTCGACCTCGGGCGCCGACAATCTGAAGACCTTCGCCCTCGTCGAAGCCGCCTATGACAGTGCTTCCAGGGGGCAGACGATCGATGTCGGGGCGATGCTGCGATGACGGCCGATGCCTTCCAGCTTTGCGGCACCCATGCTGTGGAAACGCCGCCGGTTCGCCTGACGGCCGGAAAGCTGACGGCCGATCTCGCCGATGGCAACCTTCGCTCCATCCGCTACCAGGGGATCGAGGTGCTGCGGGCGATTTCCTACCTCGTCCGCGACCGGGACTGGGGCACTTACAGTCCTGACATCGCCGATCTCAGGATCGAGCAGGGTGACGACAGTTTCGGCATCGCTTATCGGGCGCGTTGCGAGGGGCCGGATGGAACGAAGCTCGTCATCGACGTCCGCATCCGGGGATATCCGGACCGGCTCGATTTCGAGGCCGAAGCCACGAGCGACACCGGCTTTGAGACCAATCGCTGCGGCTTCTGCATCCTGCATCCGATCGTCGGCGTGGCCGGCTCATCGGCAACGGTTGAACATGTCGACGGCCGGATCGTCCAGACACGATTTCCCGATATCATCGAGCCCTGGCAGCCGTTCAAGGATATGCGCGCCATTTCCCATGAGGTCATGCCTGAGGTGACGGCGGAATGCCGGATGGAAGGCGACACCTTCGAAATGGAGGATCAGAGGAACTGGTCCGATGCCTCCTACAAGACCTATGTCAGGCCGCTTGCCCTGCCCTGGCCCTACAAAATTCCCGCCAACCAACCGGTTCGGCAGAAGACGTCGCTCACGATCAGGGACACCAGCCGCTCCGCAGCGCTTTCAGCCGCGACGTCGAGCGGTGTCATAAAGCTCGAACTCGGAACACGGGCCGGCACCATGCCCGATATCGGCGTGGTCGTTACGCCGGAGCAGGCCGATGCAACGCTCTCGGCCCGCTCTCTCCTGTCGGAGATCGCGCCTCGCGAGCTTCTCTTCCATTTCGATCCGGACGCCGGACATGGCGCCGAAGCGCTGCAGAAATTTGCCGCGATCACCGCCGCTCATCGCGGCCGCACGACCCTGGAGATCGCGCTTGCCTGCAAGGTGTCGCCAGCAAGCGAGGCGGCCGAGATTGCCCGCCAGATGCGGAGCGCGGACTTCCGGCCGGATACAATCCTGGTCTCACCTTCCGTCGATCGGCAGTCGACGCCGCCCGGCAGCAAATGGCCGGACTGCCCTCCCCTCGAAGAGATCTATGCCGCGGCTCGCGCCGCCTTCCCGGGCATTCGCATCGGCGGCGGCATGCTGAGCTATTTCACCGAGCTCAACCGCAAACGCGTGCCGGCTGGCGAGATCGACTTCGTCAGCCATTGCACCAACCCGATCGTGCATGCGGCCGACGATCTCAGCGTCATGCAGACATTGGAAGCGCTGCCCTTCATCACGCGATCCGTCCGCGCGATCTACGGCGACAAGCCCTATCGCATCGGCCCGTCGACGATCCCCATGCGACAGAACCCTTATGGCAGCCGGACCATGGACAATCCGGCCGGCGGGCGCATTCCGATGGCCAATCGCGACCCGCGTCATAACGGGCGTTTCGCCGAGGCCTTTGCGCTCGGCTACGCGATCCGGGTGCTGGATGCCGGTCTCGAAGGCCTGACGCTTTCGGCACTGACCGGCCCGTTCGGCCTGATTGCCGGCCCTGATGAACCGACCGAACGAGGCGGGCGGCGGCCGCTCTTCAATACCGTGCAGACTTTGTCGGCACTCGCCGGCGCGTCCTGGCAGGAATGCGTTTCGTCTTCGCCCTCCCAGGTGTTGTCTTTCGTGGCGCGGGATGCTGGCGGCGCCAAGATCTACGTGGTCAATCTGACCGGCGAAGAGCGACGGGTCGACGGCGACGCATTGGGCAAAGAGGTGCGGCTCGCACCATTCGCCACTGCGGTCTTGCCACTCGCGGATTGACGTCCAGCGCGCCAGCCGCATCTATGCAGTCGGAGCTCGTTCTGGGAGGATCGGCGTGAAGACGAAAAAGCTTATCAATGCAGGCGCAGATGCCGTCGATGAAATGCTGCAAGGCGTGCTCGCGGTCCATCCCCGGCATCTCTATGCGGTGGAGGATATGCCGCGTGCGATCATTGCCAGAAACGGGCCACGCAAGGGCAAGGTCGCGCTGGTGATCGGCGGTGGATCCGGGCACGAACCGACATTTCTCGGTTATGTCGGCAAGGGGCTGGCGGATGCCGCGGCGATCGGCAATGTCTTCGCCTCGCCGCCGCCCGATCCGATCATCGCCTGCGCCAAAGCTGTCGACGGCGGCGCCGGCGTGCTCTTCATGTACGGCAATTACGCCGGCGACGTGATGAATTTCGACATGGCGGCGGAAATGCTGGCGCTCGACGAGATCGAGGTGCGCACCGTGCTGACCACCGACGATGTCGCCTCCGCCCCTGCCGATCAGAGGGAGAAGCGGCGCGGCGTTGCCGGCAACGTCTTCATCTTTAAGGCCGCCGGTGCTGCCTGCGATCTTCTCTATTCCTTCGACGAGGTCGAGCGCGTCGCGCGCCACGCCAATGCGCGCACCTATACGATGGGCGTGGCGCTTGCGCCCTGCTCGCTGCCGCAGACTTTGAAGCCGAACTTCCTGATCGGCGAGGAGGAGATGGAGATCGGCATGGGCATTCACGGCGAACCCGGTGTTGCCCGCGAGCCGTTGAAGACGGCCGACGCGGTGACCGACGAACTGATGGACAATATTTTCCGTGAGATGAAGGCCGAGCGGGGCGATCGTGTCGCCGTGCTCGTCAACTCGCTGAGGATCGACGCCGATGATGGAGCTCTACATCATGATGCGGCGGGTCAAGGCGCGGCTCGATCAAGCTGGGCTTGTCATTCATACGTCGCTCGTCGGCAATTATTGCACCTCGCTCGAAATGGCCGGCGCGTCGATCACCGTCATGCATCTCGACGACGAGCTGCAGCGGCTGATCGATCATCCCTGCGATTGCGCCATGTTTGCGAGGTGACCATGGCAATTGCGACGAAAGACCTGCAGCACCTCTTTGCCTTAATCGCCGAGGACATCGGGGCGCAGCGCGATCATCTCTGCGAGCTGGATGGCGCCATCGGCGACGGAGATCATGGCCTTGCCATGGATGCCGGCTGTGAGGCCGCGACCAAAGCCGTCGGTGCACTCGACCCCGCGCAGACTGCGCCGACGGCCGTCTTCAACGCGGCGGCAAAGGCATTCTTGAATGCGGTCGGTGCGTCATCGGGCCCGCTCTATGCGACGGCTTTCATGCGGGCCGGAGCCGCCGTCAAGGACAGACCGGAGCTGAGCGACGAGGAGTTCGTGCGCGTTTTCGCGGCGATGGCGCAGGGCATTCAGGAACGCGGCAAGGCCGAGCCCGGCGAAAAGACTATGGTCGATGCCTGGAAGCCAGCGGCCGATGCGGCGCTCAAGGCCAGGGCGTCGGGAGCGGCCCTTGCTGAATGCTTCGACATAGCGGAGCGGGCAGCGCGCCAAGGCTGCGAAGCGACCCGGGATATGACGGCGGCCAGGGGGCGGGCATCACGGCTCGGGGATCGGGTGATCGGCCATATCGACCCCGGCGCGGCATCGGCGGCTATCATCATAGCCTCCATCGCAAAATTCACACAGCATCGTGATGGTTAGCTCATCATACCAGTTGACATGTAAATGATCATCTGCGACAAGGGGCCGGCTTATCAAGAGGAGGACGGTAATGCTGACCCTATCCGCGAAATTGAAGACTGCGAGCATCGTCGCGATGGCATGGCGTCTTTCGCCGCGACGCCGGTTCTTGCCGAAGACATCACGCTCTGGACGCTCAACTTCGACAACAACGCCGCCAACGGCGCGCTGAAGAAGGTCGCGACGGATTTCGAAGCGGCGAACCCGGGAACGCATGTCGAGATCGTTCAGCGCGCCGTTGACGAGCACAAGACGGCGCTGCGCGTCGCAGCCGGCTCAGACAAGGGCCCAGACATTTATTTCAGCTGGGCGGGCCTTGGCCTCGGCGGCGAATATGTGAAGGCCGGCCTCTCCCTGCCGCTCGACAAATATTACACCGAATATAAATGGACCGACAAACTGCTGCCCTCGGCTGCGGCTTTTGCCGACCTCTATCCCGGCGGCAAGCACGGTGTTCCCTTCACCTTCAAGGGCGAGGCCGTCTATTACAACAAGAAGCTTTTCGAACAGGCCGGCATCAAGGAAGAGCCGAAGACCTATGAGGAACTTCTGGCCGCGGCCGACAAGCTGAAAGCCGCCGGCATCCCCGCCTTCACCTTCGGCGGCACGGTCAACTGGCACGTCATGCGCCTGATGGATGTCATCCTCGAGACCAAGTGCGGCGCCGAAAAGCACGACGCGTTGAAGGCGATGACGCTGGATTGGACCAAGGAGCCTTGCGCGACGGACGCTTTCGCGGAATTCGCCAAGTGGACGAAGGACTATACGCTGCAGCCCTTCATGGGCATCGACAACAAGCAGTCCTACAGCCTCTTCACCGCAGGCCGCGCGGCGATGATGCTCGAAGGCGACTGGCTGGTCAGCCAGCTCAACGGCTCGGGCGCCAATCTCGACGATTACGGCATCTTCCCCTTCCCGACCAATACCGAGCGTCTCTATGGTTTCGCCGAGTACAATTACATCAGCACCAAGAGCAAGAATCCCGACACAGCCGCGAAATTCCTCGACTATTTCCTGTCGACCAAGGTGCAGCAGGATCTGCTCGGCCAGCTGAGCTCGACCTCTGTCAATAAGAATGTCAAATACGCCAACCAGAAGCCGCTTGAGGCGGAATGGCTGGGGATCTTCCAGAAATACGGCAAGGTCTACATGAACGGCGACCAGGCCTTCCCGCTCGATGTGACGACGGAATATTTCCGCGTCATCAACGACGTCGCCTCCGGCAACACAGAGCCGGCCGAGGCGGCCAAGCAGCTGCAAACCTTCATCGCAAGCAGAACCTGATTCCTCCCAAGCGCCGGTCGATCGACCTCCGCGTTGATCGGCTGGCACATTCTTTCGTGAGCTGCGCAAGCGCCCCGCCAGGAGGAAAGCATGTCACTTCGACAATCGACACATGACCCGCGTATGCAAGCCGCAATCCTGCTGGTGCCGGCGCTGGCGATCTATGCGGTCTTCGCGCTCTACCCGATGCTCAATGTCGTCATCCTGAGCTTCCAGAAGTGGAACGGGCTGGATGCCAACCGGCAGTTCGTGGGCATGGCCAATTATTCGGCGATCTTCACCCGCGATCCTGTCTTCTGGGTTGCCTTCCGCAACACGGTGATCTGGACCCTGATGAGCCTGATCTTCCCGCCGCTGGTCGGGCTGTTGCTGGCGCTCAGTCTCAACCAGAAGATCTTCGGCCGCAACGGGCTGCGGGCGATCTTCTACCTGCCCGTCATCATCGCCCCGATCGCCGTCGCAACCATGTGGAAGTGGATGTACGATCCCTTCTTCGGCCTGTTCGCCCAGCTGCTGACCTCCTGGGGCATGCAGGGCTGGATCAAGGACTGGCTGGGAAACAAGGATATCGCGCTTTACTCCGTCTTCGTCGCCTATCTCTGGCAGACGGTCGGCTTCTCCATGGTGCTGTTCCTGGCCGGCCTGCAGAATGTCTCGCAGACGCTGGTCGAGGCCGCGCGGATCGATGGCGCCGGCCGCTGGGCGGTGTTCAAACATGTAACGCTGCCGGCATTGCGCCCGACGATCACCATTGTTCTCGTTCTCTCCGTCATCTCGTCGCTGAAGGCCTTCGATATCGTCTACGGCCTGACCGGCGGCGGGCCTGCACAGTCCACCCAGATGCTGGCGCTCTGGGCCTTCACCCAGGCCATGCAGATCTTCGATTTCGGTCGGGGTGCGGCGATCTCCGTCGTGCTGCTGTTGATCACCATGGCCGTCGTCATTCCCTATTTGAGATGGACCCAGAAGCACGAGGAGGTCGAATCGTGACAGCAGTGCCGAGCGAAACCGCCGCCGTGCATCTCGACGTCCAGCCATCGTCGATGAAGCGTGATCCCATCCTGATCGGCCTCTGGATCACGCTTGTCATCGTCGCCCTCGTCTGGGTCGCGCCGTTTGTGTTCATCGTCTTCACCTCGCTGAAGACGCCGGCGGCCGTGACGAGCACCGGCGCCTTCATGCCGCCGACCGAGCTCGCCTATGACAATTACAGCGCTGCCTGGAGCCGCGGCAATTTCGCCAACTCCTTCTTCAACAGCGTCATCATCACGGTCATCAAGGTGCCGCTCGGCCTGTTTCTGTCGGCGATGGCCGCCTATGCGCTTGCCAAGATCAAGCTGAAGATCAGCAAGGCGCTGCTGCTCATCGTCGTCTTCGGCACGATGATCCCCTTCCAGGTGATGCTGGCGCCGCTCTTCACCCTGGTCAATTCCTTCGGTCTGATCGACACCTATCCCGGCGTCATCCTTCCTTATATCGCCTTCGGCGTTCCCTATCAGGTCTTCATCCTGCATGGCTTCTTCAAGGGCATTCCCAAGGAGTTGTCGGAAGCCGCGCTGATCGACGGCGCAACCCACTTCACTATCTTCCGGCGGATCTTCCTGCCGGTCTGCCTGCCCGTGCTTGCCGCGCTGCTCATCCTCGATTTCGTTTCTACCTGGAACGAATTCGCCATGGCGCTGGTGCTGCTGCAGGACCAGCACATGTGGACGCTGCCGCTCGGTCTGATGTCGTTCCAGGGGCAGTTCTCCAGCAATTACGGCCAGCTTAACGCCGCGATCGTCATGACCGTCCTGCCGGCGACGATTGTCTATCTCATGTTCCAGCGCTACTTCGTCTCCGGCCTCACCTCCGGCGCCGTCAAAGGCTGATCGCGAAATCTTTCTACGAGGAGAGACAGAATGTCCGATGCAACAGTCGAAAAATGGGGTGTGTTCGAGGCCGCCTTCGAGGGGCCAGCGGCCGGAAATCCCTATCTCGACGTGGCATTCGATGCCGTGTTCACCCAGAAGAGCCGCGACGTGCGCGTGCCGGGCTTCTATGACGGCAACGGCACCTACCGCATCCGTTTCATGCCCGACAGCGAGGGTGAGTGGTCGTTCAAGACGCGCTCCAAGACCGCGGCGCTTGACGGCAGGACCGGCGTTTTGACCGCGGTGGCACCTTCGGCCGGCAATCACGGCCCGGTGCGCGTGCGCAACAAATTCCACTTCGCGTATGCCGACGGCACGCCGTTCCTCTCCTTCGGAACGACCTGCTACGCCTGGACGCATCAGCCGCTCGACATGCAGAAGCAGACGTTGGAGACGCTGAAGACCGCGCGTTTCAACAAGATGCGTATGGGCGTATTCCCGAAGGACTATCCCTATAATGTCAACGAGCCGCTGCATGCCTGCTTCGAAAGCGGCGCGGAAGGCAGGCAGGATTTCGACCGGCCCAACCCCGCGGCCTTCCAGCATTTCGAAAAACAGGTCTCGGCTCTCTGCGAGCTCGGCATCGAAGCCGATATCATCATCTTCCATCCCTATGACCGCTGGGGTTATGCCGACATGTCGGCGGCGCAGGATTTCCGCTATGTCGAATATCTGGCCGCCCGTCTTTCTGCCTACCGGAACGTCTGGTGGTCGCTCGCCAACGAATATGACTTCCTCATCGACACCAAGCCCATGGCGCAGTGGGATCGCTACTTCCACATTCTGGAGGAAAACGATCCCTACCAGCACCTGCGCTCCATTCATAATGGCGACGTGACCGCGAATTTCGATCATCGCAAGCCGTGGGTCACCCACACCTGCATTCAGAACCCCGACGTCAAGCGGACCCAGGAATGGCGCGATGCCTATGGCAAGCCTGTCGTCAATGACGAGCCGGAATATGAGGGCGACATCCTGCAGTCCTGGGGCAATCTTCATGCGGGAGAACTCGTGCATCGCTTCTGGATCACCATGGCGCGCGGCGGCTATGCCGGCCATGGCGAGACCTATTCCCATCCCGAAGATCTGATCTGGTGGGCCAAGGGCGGCGAACTGCGGGGCGAGGCCTGGAAGCGCATCGGCTTCCTTCGCGATCTCCTGGAAGCCGACGTCAAACATGGACTTGAGCCGCTCGGCATCATCGGCGAATGGCCTTGGTCGCGCGTGTCGGGCGCGTGTGACGGCGACGGCGATTTCCGGCTGATCTATTTCGGCGAGCATCAGCCGGTCGTCTGGTCCACCGGCCTGCCGGTAGATGGCGACGATTACGATGTCGATATCATCGACACCTGGGAGATGACGATCGCGCCGGCCGAGAAGGTGGCGGCACCCGTTCCGCATCCGACCCGTCATGGCTCGGTCGTGCGCGGCGGCAAGCCGGACGCCTCCTTCGGCGTCAAAATCCCGCGCAAGCCGTTCCAGGCGCTGCGCGTGCGCAGGAAGCGATAGAGGATAGGTCCTACATGTCTGGCTTGAGCATCAGAAACGTCAAGAAATCCTTCGGCCCGGTCGATATCATCCACGGTGTCGACGTCGAGATCGCCGATGGCGAATTCACCATTCTCGTCGGCCCATCCGGTTGCGGCAAGTCGACCTTGCTGCGGATGATCGCCGGGCTCGAGGATATCACCGGCGGCCAGATCAGCATCGACGGCCGGGTGGTGAACAATCTGCAGCCGAAGGATCGCGATATCGCGATGGTCTTCCAGAACTACGCGCTGTACCCGCAGATGACCGTCTCCCAGAATATGGGCTTCGCGCTGGAACTTGCCGGCGCCAAGCGGCCGGAGATCGAGAAGAAGGTCGGCGAGGCCGCCGCCATTCTCGGCCTGCAGCCGCTTCTCCACCGCAAGCCGGCCCAGCTTTCCGGCGGGCAGCGCCAGCGCGTCGCCATGGGCCGCGCCATCGTTCGCGATCCCAAAGTCTTCCTCTTCGATGAGCCGCTTTCCAATCTCGATGCGAAACTGCGGGTGAAGATGCGCGCCGAGATCAAGGCGCTGCACCAGCGGCTGAAGACCACCATCGTCTACGTCACTCATGACCAGATCGAAGCCATGACCATGGCCGACAAGATCGTCGTGCTGCATGGCGGCCGCGTCGAGCAGATCGGCAGTCCGCTCGAACTCTACGACAGGCCGCGCAACATCTTCGTCGCCGGTTTCCTCGGCTCCCCCGCAATGAACTTTCTCGAAGGGACGATCGATGACGCGGGAAAGCCGGCATTGGCGCTCTCCAGCGGGTCGCGCGTGGCGCTCTCGCGGGCGCCGGCCAATTCCGCCAACCGGCCGCTGACGCTCGGCATCCGCCCCGAAGACATCGCCTTCGGCGGCGAGAACGGGGTCGATGCCGTGGTCAAGGTGGTCGAACCGACGGGATCGGAAACCCATGTCGCCGTGGAAGTCGATGGCCGCGAGCTGACATGGGTGGTGCGCGAACGTGTCGAACTCGCCCCGGAACAGCCGGTGAAGCTTTCCTTCGAGACCTCCAAGGTTCATTTCTTCGACCGGCAGACGCAGCAGCGTTTGAACGCCTGAAGACAGTTTACGCGCAATCGGGGCTGCGAAAATCGCTGTCGGATGGGCTGGATGATGCGTCATTTCGGCAGACAAATGGTGACTTTTCATCTCAAAATCTCGCCGATAGGTTGTCGGGATAACGAGGTAGCCAAGACATGCACATCCGAAAAGCCGTCTCCTCCGACGCCGAGGAACTGAGCGCTCTCCTGAACGAGATTATCCGGGCCGGCGGAACGACAGCGCTCGAGACCCCGCTTTCGGCTGCCGAATTCGCCGACTGGTTCATCGATGGCGAGTTTCCGCTTGCCTGCCATGTAGCCGAGCACAATCAGTCGCTGGTCGGTTTTCAATCGCTGAGCTTATACGGCGATCCACCGAAAGGCGTCGCCGACATTGCAACCTTTGCCCGTTTGAACCCGAAGACCGCAGGCGTCGGCAGCGCGCTTTTTCCCGCGACCCTTGCGGCAGCGGAAGCGTTCGGACTCGAATTCATCAATGCGACCATCCGCGCCGACAATATCAGCGGCCTTGGCTATTACGCCAAGATGGGCTTTGAGACCTATGACAGGGTGGCCCAGGTTCCCCTTCAGGACGGGATGCCCGTCGACAGGATCACGAAGCGGTACAGCGTAAACGCCATGGGTGGCACGACGCCGCGCGCCTGATTGGTTGGCGACGCGGCCTGCTTAAGGCCTGAAAGTCTCTGGCCATTGCCATGTGCATCATCCCTTTACCGTGATTAGTGGTCTGATCCTCGCAATTTTTTTTATCATGTCCGCTTCGACCATCGGCGCCACAACGCTGTCGATTGGTTTGTATGCCGCCGGCGCTTCTTCCTTGAGGCGAGCCTGGATCTCGGCCACAACGTCCTGCCGGCCCCGCAAAGTCGGGCTTCGGGGTCAACGGGACCGACTACACGCAGTCCCCCGTCGATATTCGTTTTCGAGCGCGCTTCCTGCCTCGACAGCTTGCGTCCCGCTCCATGAGCGGCCGACTCCAGAAAGCTGCTCGAGCCGCATCCAGCAAGTAGCCATGCGCCGTCGCCCATTGAGCCGGGAAGGATGACCGGTTCGCCGAGCCATTCATATGGACTGGAGGCCATGACACCGACGCCCCTAGCTGGGCACGCACCCTTTCTATGGCGTACGATATTTCCGTTTTGCCAAACAGTGTTGTGTGGGGCGTCATAGACGAGACGATGGTCGACTTCTCGTCCCAAAGCGCGCGCTACGGCCTCCACCGCCGCCAGTTCGATAAAGAAGCGGTTGGCGAAGGCGGCATTCACCGCATTCGCATGGCCATCCAAGTATCGTCTGTAGAGGTGCGGCTGCATCTCCATAGAGAGCACCCGCCAATCCTCGCCAGATCTTGAAGCAATCCTCGCTCTCTCTTTTGTTGCCGTGCCCACTCGCTGTCCAAAGTCGAGAGAGCCGGAGTGGACGACAAGGACGACTGAGCCGGACTTCAGTCCGGCGGCTCGGGCAAATGCGCCATCCGCAACGTGATCGACATAACCGAGTTCCACGAAGTGGTTCCCACCACCGATCGTGCCGAGGATAGCATCGCGGCGGTGGTCGTCATCGATCTGCGCATAGTCTGCGAAGTCAGGATCGATGTCTTCACATGAGAAAACCCCGTTGTCCGAATGTCGCTCGAGATCGACCCATGCCCGCGAAAGGTCAAGTTTGGACAGCAGGCCAGTACTCGCCCGTTGTAGGTTATCAAGGAGCCCAGGTAGACCCTCGCGCAGAATTGCGTGCCGATCCGATCCCGTTAGGGCGATATCACGCCCACCTTGAAAGAAGAGATGACGAAGATGATGGTCGAGAAGTGGTGTCGATAATTGATCGGCCGTAACGTCTTCGAGGACCACCATGCGCATCCCGCATCCGATGTCCGAGCCGATCATGTGCGGGAGAACCGCACCTTCAAGGTCCGCAACGACACCGACGGGGACGGGTTTGCCGGGATGAAAGTCGGGGGTCGTGACGACGGCACGAAGCGATGCCCTCTTTCGAGTCAACGCCTCCGGCGATGGCAGAGCTCTTGCAAGGTCCGCAAGTGAATGTAAAAAACTCGGCTCCGGTTCGTCGTGTGCAACGACCGACCTGATGACATGCCCAGCAATGTTGCTGGTGCGGCAGATGGATGATGGCGCGTTCATGTTGTTCTCCGTGAGTTGCCTGGGTTCAGCAGCCGCGGCAATACGGAGTGTCCGGGCATATGGCATGGCCCGATGAAAAACTCAATCCTTTTCATCGTTGGCACCAGGGGGACGTGGCGGGTGACAGACATACCAGGCCATCCAACGCGCCCGGCTCAGCTGCGATCAATGGAGTTTTGTAAAGCGGCTAGAGTAAGCCTCTGACGTAAAAGCGTAGTTTTCCACAAAGGAAGAAAACCGACAATTAACTTCCGTCATGACTGCCGGGGTCTTGAGAAGACTGTCGGCCGTCGATCGTGAGATCTTAGGACGCGAGACGTAAAACGGAACAGATCTCAAACACAAGCCGGAGATGAGCCATGCCCATTGCGATGTTCACGGCCGACGAACTTGCGGTGGTCCGTCGGGCCTACGCCCATCAGGTGGCGGCAGCCGCCGGAACGACGAACCCGCGGATCGAGGCCGCCTTTGCCGTAGTGCCGCGCGAAAAATTCCTCGGTGCGCCGCCATGGCAGGTCGCCAATCTGGGTGGCGGATATCGCCCGCTGCTTTCCTCCGATTTGGTTCTGGCCTATCAGGATGCGTTGTTCGCCTTGCAACCTGACAAGGGGATCAACAATGGCAGCCCTTCGCTGCATGCGCGGCTGCTGGACGAACTGGACGTCCAGATCGGCGATCGCATCGCCCATATCGGAGCCGGCACCGGCTATTATAGCGCTATTCTGGCGGAGTTGGTGGGTGCTGCGGGTCATGTCCATGCCGTCGAGATGGATCGAGATCTGGCTGGTCACGCTCAAACAGCGCTCGCCGATCGGCCCAATGTCAGCGTCATCGCTGCCGGAAATCAATGGCCGCGGCAAGAGATGGATGCGGTCTACGTCAATTTCGCCGTCGGACGTCCGGCGGCGCCCTGGATCGAAAGGCTGCGGCCCGGTGGACGCCTGGTGTTGCCGCTTGGCGTGCCGCGCCAGGGGCGGCCGTCGAGTGGCGGCCGTCATGCATCGCATGGCGCAGCACTTCGAATCGAGCGCGGCGCCAGTGGACTTGCGGCGCGCTGGATCAGTACAGGCTATTTCGTCCGTGCCGATGGTGGATTGACGATCGACGACAGCGAGATCGAGGCGCTGACGGTTGCCTTCAAGCGGGGGGCATCGAGTTCATCAAAAGCCTGCTCTGGAAGACCGAGCCGCGGATCGGACGCTGCTGGTATATCGGCGATCAATGGGCGCTCTGCTACGACGATCCCTGAAAGATTCCGGCAGTGGGCAAATGTGCGGACATCCTCGTCGGCGACGACGGCGGTTTGGCGAGATAACGAAAGCCCGGCGCGGGAGAGGGCGCCGGGCTTCGATAGTGACTGACAGCCCGGGAGGAGGGATGCTGTCCGTCGAACCGAAGCGGCTCGGAGGGGTGAGCGCTCGGTCCAACACGAGGTAGTGCTGCAAAGCGGCAAATTCAAGCTTGACGGTTGGGCGGCGTGGCGAGTGACGTCGGACGAAGGTCGGAAATGATTGCGGCGTCCGATGGGTGCTCGCGGGGTCTGCATTGCGTTGTCCGCGGACAACTTGCGCTGTCGCTCTGGAGTTGGCCTCTGTTGTCCGCGGACAACGGCAATTAATTCCGGGTTCTTGCGGCCACCTTTGCATGTCGGATCCTCGCTTGCTTCTAGCGCCGTGCGGCATCTTCTATCATTCTGGTGCGCGCCGGCCGAAGGCCGGAGTCTCGAATGGTATACTCCAGCGCTGCCCTTTGCATTTTCATCTGAGCGTCGGTGCGCCCGCCTCGTCCTTAGAGGCCTGCGGGGCGCATCAGGATAAGGCTTCTCTGGCGTGGCGGTGCGGTATCATTTAAGGGGGCGTCATCCTGAGTTCGCCGGGTCGGGTGGCGGCGCGGCATCCTCTGAGGGTCCATATCCTGAGGTGCGTAGGCCGAAGGTCGGAGCCTCGAAGGGCGTGCTCCAGCGCTGCTCCTTTCTTTGCTCCATTTCCAGCGCGCCCGCCTTGTCCTTCGAGGTCCCTTCGGGGCGCATCGGGATGAGGCTCCCTTGGGTATCGGCGCTTGCCGCCCGGAAGATCATCGGTGCACCAACGAAGGCAACCGAGGCGGAAGCCATTCGATGCACCCCTTCGACGGGCCTGATCCTGAAGCGCGGAAGCCGAAGGCTGGAGCCTCGAAGGGCACGCCGCAACGCTGCTCCTTGCAATTCACCAGGAGCCGGCGCCCCCGCATCGCCCTTGGAGGCCCCTTCGGGACGCCTCGGGATGAGGTCCCCGGGGATATCGGCACTTGCTACTCGGAGGGTCATCGGCGGCCAACGACGCCAACCGAGGCGAAAGCCGCGTGGCGCCCCCCACGGTCCTCGTCCTTGAGATGCGGAAGGCGAAGGCCTTATCGTCGAAGGACACGCTCCCGCGTTACTTCCAGCATTCATCTGAGCGCCGCGGACAACGGATGTTGCGGGCAGCCGTTCAGGTATGCGATTTCGGGTTTCGAGTTCGCGCCAACTATCCCGTTGGCCTCAAGATGAGCCTATGCCTTGATGGTGGGGTATTTGACGGTTGCCATATGAGTCTGGAGGCCTATCCAAACCTGCTGCCGGGTTGAAGGGCGTGTGAGACCTCTCGACGACCGTGTTCCCCAAGGTCGAAGTGTAATCGGCAGACTTCGACCAGAGCACTGGATCGTCCTATGTTAAACCCAGCCATCAGGTTCTCGCCTTCGAACGTCGTCGCCTTAAAGCACGCTCTGCGTGGCCAATATCCTTACATCAAATCGTCGCACTGCGATGAGGCAATCGCCGCGTCATTCGGCTTCAACTCCTATGCTGCCATGCGCCCTGCGTTGCATCAGTTTAGCGCTTACGCCCGGCTGATAGTCGTTACCGACCATTTGCTGCTTCTGCTCCGGCTGAAGAAACTTGGTTATCGAAACATCGCTCCGGAATCGTTGCGTCGCCTCATCTGGACTATAAACTTCCCCGATGAGCGATATGACAACGATGTCGGCGAGATTGTCCGGGCGCGCAGGAGGCCCGCGGCCGCCAATGCCGAATAGCTCATTGGCTGCGTGTCTAAAGCTCGAGCGGATCGGCCTAAGCGCCGGCGCCGTTCTTTGTGGGGATCAGGAGAAGTTCTCGCGTGGACTGGGCAGGGCGCTCCTGTCTCGTCCTTCGAGGCCCTGCGGGGAACTTCAGGGTGAGGCTTCTGGGGGGCGGTGGGCGCGGCATCCTCCAACGGACCTCACCCTGGAGGCACGGAAGCCGAAGGCTGGAGCCTCGAAGGGCGCGTTCCAGCGTTGCTCCTTGTATTCGTTCGGCGTCGGCGCGCTTCCGCCTCGTGCTTCCAGGCTCCTGCGGGGCGCCTTCGGATGTGGCTTCTCGGGGGGCGGCATTTTCGACCCTAAGGGCGATGTTTGCCGTGAACAACGCGAGCGGCTATTGCCGGTTATGTTCGGCGGCGCTATTGATGAGGGGTGGCATCGTTTATCGCGTTTGATATCCAACGTTCGAGCTGATGGCGGTGGACGGAATTCGGGTCCAAGCCGCGCTTTCCAAGATGCGTGGCGGCGAATTTCCCGTTCCAGGGGCCCATAAATCGCGGCGACGGCGGCCGGGTGCAGATATAGTCTAAACGGCAGTGATGAAACTAAACTCCTGTTTCATTTCCGTATCGAATAACTTATTGAGTAAAATCAGTATATTATGATACTGGGTTTCTGCCCTAAACGGCCGTTGTTGCCGCGGCCTCCCCTCCCCTGCGCTTCGAATCTCCACAAGAAAGCAACGGCTTGCATCCTTTTGCGGCACGCGGCGTTATCCACGCAGCAAATCAGAGGATTAGGGTAATGGCAGATGCGCTCCCGCTCAAGAAGTTGTCCATCGCCGCTGCGATGATGGCAGCGGCGATCGGGGCGTTTGTGTTGTTGCAGGCAAAGCAGGGTGGTGCGCCGGCTCCGTCGGCGGAGCCCGGCCGCGCGGTGGACGATCATGGCCGCAGCGCCGCCACGCCCGAGGCTATTCCGCTCAGCGGTCTTCGCGATGTGTTCTGGCGAGTTTACCGTGAAGTCCTGAACGACCGGGTGACACTCATTGCCGCGGGTGTGACCTTCTATCTGCTGCTGGCGCTGTTTCCCGCCATGGCGGCTCTGGTGTCTCTTTACGGGCTGGTCGCCGATCCGGTCACCATATCGGAGCATCTACGCGAACTGGCCGGTCTGTTGCCGCCGGGGGCCTTCGACCTTCTGGCCGATCAGATCAAGGAGCTCGTCAGCAAGCGCGACAGTGCGCTCGGCATCACCTTTTTCGTCGGTCTCGGCATTGCGCTGTGGAGCACGCATAGCGGCACGCTGGCGATCTTCGATGCGATGAATGTGGCCTATGAGGAGAATGAAAAGCGCGGTCTTATCCGTCTGAACCTCGTCGGCCTCTGCTTCACCTTGAGCGCAATGCTTCTGACGGTGGTCATGGTGGTGCTTGTCGGCGTCATGCCGGTCGTGCTTTCCTATCTCTGGCTCGATCAGTTCAAGGAGCACATGGCGCTTCTCCTGCGGTGGCCGCTGCTTCTGCTTGTTGTGGCGGTGGCGGTGACCTCGGTCTACCGCTTCGGCCCCAGCCGGGAGCCTGCCAAGCTTCGGTGGATGACGTGGGGGGCGGCTCTGACGACGGTTGCCTGGGCGGCGATGTCGCTCGGCTTCTCCTTCTATCTCGATCATTTCGCCAATTATAACGCGACCTACGGCACGCTCGGTGCGCTGATCGGCTTCCTCATCTGGATCTGGCTTTCCGTCGTCATTCTCGTCATCGGCGCAGAACTCAACGCCGAACTGGAGCATCAGACCGCGAGAGACACGACGACGGGCCCGCCGCTGCCGATGGGCGCGCGCGGCGCCTATGTTGCAGACACTTTGGGCGAGGCCATCAACTGATCGTTGAGGAGCATCATCGATGACTGCGCCTCAGACGCGGTTTTGATGTAATTTGTTCTTGGGCAATCCCGACAGAGGAGACGATCATGACGGCCCCGCATCCTTCCAAAACCCATATCGGCAATCATGCACTGCATCCCGAAACGCAGATGCTGAACTACGGCTACGATCCCGAACTCTCGGAAGGGGCGGTCAAGCCGCCGGTATTCCTCACCTCCACATTCGTCTTCAATTCGGCCGAGGATGGCCGCGACTTCTTCGATTACGTCTCGGGCCGCCGCGAGCCGCCGGCGGGCAAAGGCGCCGGTCTCGTCTATTCGCGCTTCAACCATCCCAATAGCGAGATCGTCGAGGACAGGCTTGCCGTCTACGAGCGGACGGAAAGCGGCGCGCTGTTTTCCTCCGGCATGTCGGCGATAGCCACGACCTTGTTCGCCTTCGTCCGGCCGGGCGATGCAATCCTGCATTCGCAGCCGCTTTATGGTGGCACGGAAACCCTGCTGGCAAAGACCTTCCTCAATTTCGGCGTCGCCGCGGTCGGCTTTGCCGATGGCGTCAGCGAGGGATCGGTGCAGAAGGCGGCTGAGGAGGCGATGGCCAAGGGCCGCGTTTCCGTCATCCTGATCGAAACGCCGGCCAATCCGACCAACAGCCTGATCGATGTCGCGATGATCCGGCGCGTCGCCGACGCGATCGGCGCAAAGCAGGGGCATGTGCCGATCATCGTCTGCGACAACACCCTGCTCGGCCCGGTTTTCCAGCGGCCGATCGAACACGGCGCCGATATCTCGCTCTATTCGCTGACCAAATATGTCGGCGGCCATTCCGACCTGATCGCCGGCGCCGTTCTCGGCCGCAAGGCAGTCATCAAGCAGGTCAAGGCGTTGCGCGGCGCGATCGGCACCCAGCTCGATCCGCATTCCTGCTGGATGCTCGGCCGCTCGCTGGAAACGCTGCAGCTGCGCATGGAGCGGGCAAACAGCAATGCGCGCGCCGTCGCCGATTTTCTGCGCGATCACCCGAAGGTCGAGAAGGTTCACTACCTGCCTTACCACAATCCGGATTCACCGGCCGGCCGCACCTTCGCCGCGCAATGCACCGGCGCCGGTTCCACCTTTTCCTTCGACATTCGCGGCGGCCAGCCGGCCTCCTTCAAATTCCTGAACGCGCTCCAGGTGTTCAAGCTTGCGGTCAGTCTCGGGGGAACGGAATCGCTGGCGAGCCACCCGGCGACCATGACGCATTCCGGCGTGCCGGCCGATGTCCGCCAGCGCATCGGCGTGCTGGAATCGACCATCCGCCTGTCGATCGGCATCGAACATCCGGACGATCTGATCGCCGACCTGGAGATGGCGCTGCAATCTGCTTGACCGAGAGCAAGGAACGATGCCCGGCGGGGCCGGGCATCGAGGGCAGCTTACTTGTCGTCGGTCGTCAGTTCCGTCTCGTCCGAGTTCACCACGAAGACCGCAAGCAGTTTCGCGGGCGCGGTCTTGCTGCCGTTGGCGCTGACGCTGTGGTGATCGCCGGGGAATTCGGGAAAGCTTTCGCCGGCCTTGTAGATCTTCACCGGGCCGTCATTGACCTGGCTTTTTATCGAGCCCTCCAGAACCGTGGCATAGATGAAGGCGGATTTCGGGTGGGTGTGGCCTGGCGATGTGCCGCCGGGCCTATATTCGACGAGCACGGCCTTGATGCTCTTGCCGGGAACGTTGGGAAGCGCGTGGTCGTAGACGAGGGTTACCTTCGCCTTGTCGCCTGCGGCATGCGCGGCGGTGCCGGTGACAATGGCAACGGCGAATGCCCCTGCCGAGATCATTTTTCCTAACATGTCTGGTCTCCTTGCGTTGATGGAAACGGTTGCGGCAAGGGCCGCGAAGAGCGGCCCCGGCCGTCAGGCGCTCTTCTTCTGCTGTGGCTGCCGGCTGAGCCAATCGTCGAAGCGAATGCGGCCGAGCCGCGCCTTGGCGCCGGTTACCAGCGAATTATCCTCGAGCTCGACGCCGAAGTAACGGGCGTGAGGATCGGTAATCACCTGGCGCGGATCGTTCGTCGCTTTCAGCAGGCGCGTCACGATATCGGTGAGACGAATTTTCTCCGGTCCGCCGATCTCGATCGTGCCGTTGACGGGCGCCCCCAGCGCCACCTCGGCCATGACGTCGGCGACATCGTCCGATGCGATCGGCTGCACATAGGCCGGCGACAGATGAACCATCTGGCCTGATGTGCCCGACTGGGCGATACCGGCCATGAATTCGTGGAATTGTGTGGAATGGACGATGGTGTAGGGGATGCCGGAAGCCTTGATCAGCTGTTCCTGGGCCATCTTGGCGCGCATATAGCCGCTGCCCTGCAGCCGCTCCATGCCGACGATGGACAGGGCGATATGATGCTTCACGCCGGCGGCGGCTGCTGCCTTCAGCAGATTGCGGCCCGATGTCTGGAAGAATTCCAGGACGGCCTTGTCCTCGAAGGAGGGCGAGTTGGCAAGATCGAGCACCACCTCGGCGCCGGCCAGCGCTTCCGCGAGCCCCTTGCCGGTGATCGTGTCGACGCCCGAATTCGGCGATGCCGCCAGCACCTCGTGCCCCTTGCTGCGCAATCTTTCCACGGTCTTCGAGCCGATAAGCCCGGTGCCGCCGATAATGACGATCTTCATGGATAGTCTCCTTGTCCTAGCGAGGATTTCCTCTGTTGACCTGAGATGGCTGCCGAAATCGCCGCCTCGGCGAGGCAGGCGACTTCATCGGTATGGGGACGCCACGCGAAATTTCCGGCGCGGCCGGCCGCAGCCGATGGACGGGAGAATGCGCCGGATCGTCAGGCCGAACCATTCTCCCTCGGTCGCTGTCGTCCTATGCCAAGGCAGTAGGGCGGCTCGCCCTAGGATCGGGCCGTTCGGCCGGGATGGAAGGAGACCTGCGTCGTCAGGTGTTGCAAGGGACGGAGGCGGGGCGGCTGGATGGTTCCGGCGGAGTTTGGCGAGAAGCCAACCCCACTCTCCGTCATCCCAGGCCTTGCGCCGAGGACCCATGCCACGGCTGCCGGTGGATGCGGTGTGGATGCTCGGCTCAAGGCCGAGCAGGACGGAGGGTGGGGCTAACGTCGCCCATCCCTCTCTCCGTCTTTTACTGCCAGCCGATGCAGGCGGTCCTTCTCAGGAAAGCGCGACAGACTCGAACAGTGCCGTCAGTCCGATGCCGCCGCCGATGCCGATCATGGCGAGGCCGGTGGCGCCGGGAACGCCGGCGCGGACCAACTGACTGTACAGTCTCGTAACCAGGATCGCGCCGGATGCGCCGAAGGGGTGGCCCAAAGCAATGGCGCCGCCCTCCCTGTTGACCGTGTCGGCAGGGATGTCGAGCTGATCCAGCGATGCCAGAACCTGGGCGGCGAAGGCCTCGTTGAATTCGATGGCATCGATGCTGGCGAGCGAGAGCCCGGGCTGACGCCGCAGCAGCTTTTTGGTCGAGGCGACGGGGCCGATGCCGAGCAGATTGGGATCGACGCCGGCCGCAGCACTGTCGATGAGGGCGAGGCCCTTGCCGATGCCGAGGCTGTTGGCCATTCCACGGCTCATGACCAGCACCAGGCAGGCGCCGTCATTCAGCGGGCAGGCATTGCCTGCTGTCACCGAACCGTCGCGGACAAAGACCGGCCGGAGATTTGCGAGCGCCTCAAGCGATGTGGAGGGGCGCGGGCATTCGTCGCGTTCCACCAGTCCGTGGGTGGTGGAGATGTCGACGATCTCCGGCTGAAAGAGGCCTGCCTCGGCGGCCGCGACAGCGAGCCAGTGGCTGCGGAGCGCGAATTCGTCCTGCCTCTGGCGTGCGATGGCGAATTGGCGGGCGACGTTTTCAGCGGCAATGCCCATCTCGGGGTCGCCGACCGTTTCGGGGAAAAGCGGGCGCGGCCATAAAAGCGCGGCAGCGCCCCATTGGCTTTCGGCCGTTCGACGCGCCACGGCGCGGTGCTGACGCTCTCGACGCCGCCGGCGAGAAAACAGGCGCCGGCTTTCGCCTGGATCAGGCGGGCGGCCATGATGATCGCTTCCAGGCCCGAGCCGCATTGCCGGTCGACGGCGACACCGGGAACGGACAACGGCAGGCCGGCGGTGAGGGCGGCCAGCCGGCCGATATTGCCGCCGCCGCCGGCGGCATTGCCGACCAGCACGTCGTCTATATCGTCCGGCGCGATGCCGGTTTCGGCAACGATCCGGCGGATGATCGCCGCAAGCAGGTCTTCGGCGGCGACCGTCGCAAGCGAACCGAAGGCCCGGCCGATCGGCGTGCGGTAGGCCGCAACCACGACCGGCTGCCAATCCTCGTCAGGCTGATAGGCGTAGGACAAGGCCGTCTCCCGAAATGACCGCTGCTTCCACCTGGCCCCTGGAAATCTTGCCGCTGCTCGTCATTGGCCAGGAGGCGATATGGTAGAATTGCCTGGGGATCTTGAACCTGGCAAGCTTGCTGGCGCAATCCTCGGCCAGCATTTTCGCATCGATCGCCTCGCCGGAGACGACGGCGACGATCCGTTGGCCGTAATAGTCATCCGGCAGGCCGAAGACGACGGCTTCTTCGACGCCGGGGCAGGTTTTCAGCGCGCTCTCGACTTCGGCGGGATAGACGTTGTTGCCGCCTGAAATCATCATGCCGCCTGCCCGGCCGATCACCCGCAGCATGCCATTGGCGTCGATTTCACCGAGATCGCCGACGGTGGCGCCAACCGGTGTGACCCGGAACGCCTGACCGTCGTCGCCCCAGAGATAGCCGTCGGCGATCAGGTCGCTCCTGACGAAGATGGTGCCCGGCACATCGGTGCCGACGTCGTTTTCATCAGGGTCGCGAATGGAAATCTCGACGCCGGGATAGGCCTGGCCGACGCGGTCGATCGGAAAATCGACCGCGCCGCCGACAAGGGTGGAGACGGTCATGAAACCAATCTCGGATGCGCCGTAATATTCGCGGATGCGCGCCCTTGGGAAAAGGCGACGCATGGCTTCGACGCCGTTCACGTCCAGTTTCGCGCCGGCAGTCAGAACGTCGCGCAGGGAGGTGAGAGGCTGTTCGCCAGCCCAGGCTCTCGCAATGCCCGCTATATGGGTGGGCACGGCGACCAGCCGTTCGATCGCTTCGGCAGAGAGAATGCGCGCAACGGCAGCGGCATCCCATTTCCTCACCGAATGGAAGGTGCCGCCGGCATCCAAGGCTTCGACCATGGCGTAAAGCGCGAGGCCATGCGCCAAGGCGCCGGGGCACATTGTGGACGGCGCGCCTTCCAGTTCGAAAACCATGCGGCCACGATCGAGGCTCCGGCGCCACTGCTCGCGCGAGCGATAATAGGCTTTCGGCTCGGCGGTGGTGCCCGAAGTAAAGCCGATCAGGAAAATCCCCTCGGCCTCTCCAGGCAGCTCGCCTTCCGTCGCGGCGAGATCGAAGGGCTCGGCTCCGGCGGTGATGACTGAGATACCGAGCCTGCGGCCGATCTCGGCGCTTGGGCCGCTATCGTCGTCGACGACAAGCACGTCAGGCGCCAGCCGCTCGATGATGCGCTCGATTCTCTCAGGCGGCATCATCGGGTCGATCACCGCGCAGGTATGCGGCGAGGCGGTGGCGGCGATGAAATATTCGGCGAAGCCGATGTGGTTGCCGAGGCTGAGGGCCGCAAGTCTCTCCACGCCGGGCAGATCGAGCGTGCGACGGGGCGAGCGCGGCACTTCCTGGAGAAAGCGGTAAATCGCGTTGGCGCGTAAATGGAGTTCGCCGTAGCTCAGGGAGCGGCCGTCGATCGCCAGGGCCGGCTGATCCGGCCTTTCCGTTGCATGTCGAAGAAGCTCTGCATGGATCGGCATGGACACCCGCTGGTTTGAAGATCGGCCGTCAGCCCAAAGCTGCCCTGGTGGCGTCGGGGATCGGCGTCGGGCGGCTGTCGGAGAGGCCGACGCAGACCCAGACGAATCCGGCCGAGGCGCAATGGGCGCCATCGCGCTGGCGAAAAAGTTCGATCGCGAAAGAGAGGCTCGTGCGCCCGATTTTCTCGACCGTCACCTTGGCTTCGACGACGTCGTCGACGTCGATGGGATTGTGAAAAGTGATCTCGGCCTTCTTCACGTGATAGGCAACGCCCGAGGAGGTGTGGCGGAAGTGGCTGAGAATTTCCCGGTGCCGCAGGAACTCGACGACCGCATCCTCGCAATAATCGAGGTAAACCGAGTTATGGACATGACCATAGATGTCGATGTCTCGCATCGAGACCCGGAAGGATGCTAAAGGCCTGTCGTCAACACTCATGCGATCACCGAAAATTGGTGGGCTGTTCTAACCGCTGTTGTCCGGGGGATGCAATGCAATATCAGGCGGTCGTGCGAAAATTCGGACCGGCTCAGGATGTCGTCGGGATCGAGCGGGCCGCATTGCCGGTGCTACGCCGCGATCAGGTCCGGGTGCGGCTCTTGGCGCGGTCGATCAATCCCTCCGATATCATCACCATTTCAGGCGCCTATGCCGGACGCACGACCCTGCCCTTCATCCCCGGCTTTGAAGCCTTCGGGGTGGTCGACGCCTGCGGTGAGGACGTTTACGGGCTTGCGCCCGGCACCCGCGTGCTGCCGGTGCGCAGCGCCGGGGGATGGCAGGAATTCAAGGATACCGATCCCGACTGGTGCCTTCGTGTTCCGGATGGGCTATCCGATTTCGAAGCGGCGACGAGCTACGTCAACCCGATGACGGCCTGGCTGATGCTGCACAAGAAGATCGGGCTGAGGCCGGGCATGCGCATCGCCGTCAACGCCGCCGCCTCTTCGATCGGATCGATCCTGATCGGTCTGGCGAATGCCGTCGGCGTCGAGCCGGTGGCGATCGTCCGCAGCGAGGAATCGCGCGCGCGCCTCAGCGGCAGGCTCGAGACCGTCATCGTCGACAGCGCGGACGGCGATCTGGCCGCCGGGCTTGCCGGTCGGCATGGGCTGGACGCCGTGCTCGACTGCGTCGGCGGCGCGCGCGCCTCAATCCTCGCTGCTGCGCTCAAACCTGGCGGACACTTCGTCCATTACGGCCTGCTCTCGGGCCAAAGCATCCCGAATTCCTTCTGGGCTGCCCATCCCGATATCATCTTTTCCTTTTTCCATCTCCGGGAATTGGTTCATTCCGAAGACATGGGCGAGGTCCAGCGCGCCTATTCCGAAGTGGCGGCGCAGATCGTTGCGAAGGTGATCGCGACCGAGGTGCGGGAAGTCTTTCCTCTTGAAAAGATCGGCGATGCGCTGCAATGCGCGCTTCCCTTCCGGGCGGGCGGCAAGGTGCTGCTCGCCTGACGGGCGGGTGTCGGTCTCTTAGGCCTTTGGCCTGCGCGCTCAAGATCGGGAGCGATGGAGGATGGCGCTTTGCGCTATCTCACTGCCGAGGATGCGTTCATCGCCGGAAAGTTCCGCACGGTGGCGAGGGGACTTGGGCGCTGTTTCCATTTGAAGCTATTCAAAAAAACGCCCGGGCGCGGTCGAAAAGGCGCCCGGGCGAATGCTTCCGATCAGACGAGGTCGAAGCGGTCGGCGTTCATGACCTTGTTCCAGGCGGCGACGAAGTCCTTGACGAACTTCTCCTTGGCGTCGGCCTGGCCGTAGACTTCGGCAAAGGCGCGAAGCTGCGAGTGCGAGCCGAAGATCAGGTCGACGCGGGTGCCGGTCCACCTGGCGGCACCCGTCTTGCGGTCACGGCCTTCATAGACGCCTTCTTGGCCGGCGGCAGGAACCCACTGGGTACCCATGTCGAGCAGGTTGACGAAGAAGTCGTTCGTCAGCGTTTCCGGACGCGAGGTGAAGACGCCATGTTCCGGCTGGCCGACCTTCAGGACGCGCAGGCCGCCGACGAGAACGGTCATTTCGGGGCCGGTCAGCGTCAGCAGCTGGGCGCGATCGACGAGCGCTTCCTCAGGTTTCATGAACTGCAGGCGCTTGCCGTTCACATAGTTACGGAAGCCATCGATCCGCGGCTCGAGCGCTGCGAAGGAATGCGCATCGGTCTGCGCCTCGGAGGCGTCCGTGCGGCCAGGCGTAAACGGCACGCTGACGGACTGACCGCCGGCCGTTGCCGCCTTTTCGACGCCGGCTGCACCGGCAAGGACGATCAGGTCGGCGAGCGAGATCTTCTTACCGCCGGTCTGAGCGGCGTTGAAGTCCGTCCGGATGCCTTCGAGAACACCAAGCACCTTGGCGAGCTGGGCCGGCTGGTTTGCTTCCCAGTCCTTCTGCGGGGCGAGGCGGATGCGCGCGCCGTTGGCGCCGCCGCGCTTGTCGGAGCCGCGGAAGGTCGAGGCGGAAGCCCAGGCGGTGGAGACCAGTTCCTGCACGCCAAGGCCGGTTGCCAGTACTTTTGCCTTCAACTCGGCGATGTCCTTGTCGTCGACGAGCGGATGATCGACGGCCGGGATTACGTCTTGCCAGATCAGATCTTCCGCCGGAACTTCCGGGCCGAGATAGCGCACCTTCGGTCCCATGTCGCGGTGGGTCAGCTTGAACCAGGCGCGGGCGAAAGCGTCGGCGAACTCAGCCGGATTTTCGAGGAACCGGCGCGAGATCTTCTCGTAGACCGGATCGAAACGCAGCGCCAGGTCGCTGGTCAGCATGGTCGGCAGATGCTTCTTGCCGGCCTCGTAAGCATCCGGAATCGAGGCTTCGGCGTTCTTGGCCTGCCACTGCTTCGCGCCGGCCGGGCTCGTCGTCAGCTCCCACTCGAAGGCGAAGAGGTTTTCGAAGAAGTAGTTGCTCCACTTGGTCGGCGTCTGCGACCAGGTGACTTCGAGGCCAGCGGTGATGGCATCCTTGCCGACGCCGGAGCCGAACGAGCTCTTCCAGCCCAGGCCCTGATCCTCGATCGCGCCGCCTTCCGGCTCGGCGCCGATCAGGGACGGGTCGCCGGCGCCGTGCGTCTTGCCGAAGGTGTGGCCGCCGGCGATCAGCGCCACGGTCTCTTCGTCGTTCATCGCCATGCGGGCAAAGGTTTCGCGGATGTCGCGCGCCGAAGCGATCGGATCGGGATTGCCACCCGGGCCTTCCGGATTGACGTAGATGAGGCCCATCTGCACGGCCCCGAGCGGTTCTGCCAGCTGGCGTTCACCGCTGTAGCGCTCGTCGCCGAGCCAGGTGCCCTCGGGACCCCAGTAGAGCTCTTCCGGCTCCCAGACATCGGCGCGGCCGCCGGCGAAGCCGAAGGTCTTGAAGCCCATGGATTCCAGGGCGACATTGCCGGTGAGGATCAGCAGGTCGGCCCAGGAGATGCGGTTGCCGTATTTCTGCTTGATCGGCCACAGCAGGCGGCGGGCCTTGTCGAGGTTGGCATTGTCAGGCCAGCTGTTGAGCGGCGCAAAACGCTGCTGGCCCTGACCGGCGCCGCCGCGCCCGTCGGTGATACGGTAGGTGCCGGCGCTATGCCAGGCCATGCGGATGAAGAGGCCGCCGTAGTGACCGAAGTCGGCCGGCCACCAATCCTGCGAATCGGTCATCAGCGCGTGAAGATCCTGCTTCAGCGCCTGGAGATCGAGCTTTTTGAATTCCTCGGCATAGTCGAAGGCCTGGCCGAGCGGGTCGGCGCGGCCGGAGTTGTGGTGAAGCATCTGCACGTTCAGCTGGTTCGGCCACCAGTCGCGGTTCGACCGGCCGGCTGGAGCCTTGTGATGTGCAACGGGACATTTGCCTGTGCTGTCCGTGGGGTTGTCCATGATTGTCTCCTTCATTGCTTGATCTGTCTGCCATTCAAACGTTGCCGAGTGGGCGCCCCCGCTCTCCTTGCTGTCTTCATATCGGAAGCACATGATAATTTTAAGTTGGATTTCCTGATTGCTGCGATAAGCTTAGCTTATGAAGAACCTGACCCTGAAACAGCTGCGTTATTTTGAAGCCCTGGCAAGGGATGGCCGCTTCCGGCGCGCTGCCGAGGCCTGCGCCATCTCCCAGCCGGCACTCTCAATGCAGATCAAAGAACTTGAGCAGGAGTTGGGCAGCGAGCTTTTCGAGCGCAGCGCGCGCGAAGTAAAGCTGACGGCCTTCGGCCAGACCTTCGCTCTCAAGGTCCGCGAGATCCTGCGCGGCGTGGACGAACTGGGGGAGCTGGCGCGCGCCTCTCGCCACTCCTTCCTGTCGCGGCTGCGCGTCGGCATCATACCGACCATTGCGCCTTATCTGCTGCCGATTATCATAAACGATCTGAACGAAACTTTCGCCGGAATTCAGATCGAGGTGCGCGAGACGCAGACGGCAAAGCTTGTTCACGAACTTACCCAAGGCCAGCTGGATACGGCAATCGTTGCCTTGCCCGTGTCGGAACCATCGCTGACCGAACTCGAACTCTTCAAGGAAGAGTTCGTGCTGGTGCGGCGGCCCGAAGACGAGGGCAAGCCGGTGCCCGAACGCGAGGCGCTGCGCGAAATGCGGTTGCTGCTGCTCGAGGAGGGCCATTGCTTCCGCGATCAGGCCTTGTCGTTTTGCAAGATCGGTTCGGCCCGCCCGCGCGAAGTGATGGAAGGCAGCTCGCTCTCCACCCTGGTCCAAATGGTCAGCGCCGGCATCGGCATCACCTTGATCCCGGAGATGGCCGTTCCCGTGGAAACGCGCTCGGCGCAGGTTTCGATCTCCCGCTTCCAGTCTCCGCAGCCATCGCGAACGATCGGCATGGTCTGGCGCAATTCGACCCCGATGGCCAAACAGCTGCTGCAGGTCTCCGAGGCCGTTCGCCGATCAGCCGATATCATGCGCGAACGACAGCTCGCGCGGTGATGGACCTGATGATGTCCCTGCTCAGGACCGGCGCTTGAACGTATGCTCCGCGGCCGGAAACTTTCGCGACCGGACTTCGTCGGCATAGGCGGAGACGGCCGCTGCGATCCTCTTGCCGAGTTCGTCGTAGCGTTTGACGAAACGCGGCGTGAAATCGTTGAACAGCCCCAGAATATCGTCGGATACCAGAACCTGGCCGTCGCAGGCGGAGGATGCGCCGATGCCAATGGTCGGTATGTGGATGGCTGACGTGACCTCCCGGGCGAGCGGTTCTACAGTGCCTTCGACGACGACGGCAAAGGCACCCGAGCCGCCGATGGCATGCGCGTCGCGCCGGATCTTCGAAGTCTCGTGTTCGGAATGGCCGACGGAGCGATAGCCTCCCGCGGTTTGGACCTGCTGCGGCATCAGGCCGATATGCCCCATGACCGGGATGCCCCGCTTCGTCAGAAAGGCAATGGTCTCGGCCATCTCTTCGCCGCCTTCCAGCTTGACGGCATCGCAGCCGGTTTCCTGCAGGATGCGGACGGCATTGCGGAAGGCCACTTCCTTCGATTCCTGATAACTGCCGAACGGCATGTCGACGACGACGCAAGCCTTGTTAACGCCGCGCATCACGGCCTTGCCGTGGGCAATCATCATGTCGAGCGTGACGCCGAGGGTGGTCTCCATGCCGTAGAGCACCATGCCGAGCGAATCCCCGACCAGCAGCAGGTCGCAATGCTCATCGAGCAGGCGCGCCATCGGCGTCGTATAGGCGGTGAGGCAGACGATCGGCTTGCCGCCCTTCATGGCTGAGATGCGGGTCGGCGTCAGACGCTTTTGAGATCCGATGGCGCTCATTTCGTCACTCCCTTTCCCGGCTTGCCCTTCCCGCCGATAACCCCGGCAACCCGGTTGTTGCGGACGACTCGATTGTCGAGAAGCCGCGTCGAGCCGAACCGAACGAAAAGCGCCACGACGACAGGCTCTTCGATCGTGCTGACCGGCTCAAGCGTCGAGGCGTCTCTGACGGCGACGACTTCGGGTTTTGCCAGAGGCTCGCGACTGAGAAATTTCGTGAGCTTTGCTTCCAACTCCCTGGCATCCGTGAGGCCGTCGGCAATCAGGCGCTCGGCCTCGTCGAGGGTCTGCGGGACGATTGCCGCGGCACGACGCTCCTCAGGACTGAGATAGACATTGCGCGACGACAATGCGAGGCCGTCGGCATCCCTGACGGTCGGCACCGATATCACCCGCACCGGCACCGCCAGATCATCCACCATGCGCTTGATGATGACGACCTGCTGGTAATCCTTCTCCCCGAAATAGGCGGTTTGCGGCTGCACGATATTGAAGAGCTTGGAGACGACGGTGGCGACGCCGGCGAAATGCCCTGGCCTGACCGCGCCTTCGAGTTCCCGCCCTAGATCGGGGACGTCGACCACGGTTTTCATCGGGCGCGCATACATGTCCGCGACGCCGGGAGCGAACAGGAAATTGACGCCGGCCTGCTTGAGCATGGCCGAATCGCGCTCCAGATCGCGTGGATATTTGCTGAGATCTTCGGCCGGACCGAACTGCAGCGGATTGACGAAGATCGAGACGACGACGAGATCGTTCTCGGCCCGTGCGCGCGATACGAGCTCCATATGACCGGCATGGAGATAGCCCATCGTCGGCACCAGACCGACGGTCCGTCCCTGGCGCTTCAGCGCATCGAGCGTGTGGCGCAGCTCGTCTATGCTCGAGAAAACCCGCATATATCCTCCCCGCGGCCGGTCACTCATCTTGGGCGCGGATAAGAAGTGTAATCGATGCTGGAGGTCAATGGATATTCCGCGATAAAAACGATTAGATGCAATGGCAGGCCGATAAGGCCGGCCTATATCCGCCCGGAAATGGCAACTTGCAGCGGGGCTGGCAATATGCGAGCCGCAACGCTATTGCCCCCGTCCGTCAAGATACCATTACAGTCGGTCGCTATGGAGGATACATGGAACCTTGGAAGATCAGCCGCGGGCCGATTGCGGCAACCGAGCTCGACGTCGAGAAGGCAAACGCGATCAACACGCTGTTGATCCGGCCGGTCGGCGTGCTTCCGGCGAAGCCCGGAGATCCGATCCTCCCCTTTGCCGTCGGCCTCTTCAACGAATTGCGCCCGCTCCTGAAGGCCGACGCGGGCGTGACGACGCTGAGACGCGCGACCGCCGCCTATGTCCATTGCCGGCGCTACTATTTCGCCAGCGCCCAGCCTGATTCCATGCGCCATGGCGTGGACGGCGAGCCCGTCGAAGCGCTGTCTTCGGAAGACCGGCTGGTCGCGCAAAAACGCTTCCTCAGCCTCAAGCAGAATAACGGCAAGGCCGAGGCGCCGGAGCAGCCTGCACCGGTTCCCCCTCCCCTGTTGAGCAAGAACGAACAGATTCGCGCAGCCCTTCTCAATAGGAAAAGTTCGTCAGCCAGAGCAGGGTGAGGCTAAAACGCGTCGTCTTTCATCTGCAATGGAGGAATAGTAACCTGCTATTGTATTTCGCAGGGATAAATATCTGCGATACAACTTCAGCCAGCAAAACCTTCACGTCGGCCTCAAGTATATTTTGCTTTAGATACCATTAATGCAATTGCGCTAATTTTAGCATCAGTCAGAAACTTCTCCGGACTTGCTAGAACGATGCGTCTCCTGATTGCAGCTTCCCTCTTCGCATTGGCCGCAATCCAACCCGGCGCGGCTGCCGATCTTTCCGCCTATAAACGGCCGCTGACCGTGCCTTTCGAAGGGGTGACGGCCTATTCCCCTCAACTGGCGACGCTCGGCAAGATGCTGTTCTTCGATCCCAGGCTATCCGGCAATAAGAATATGACCTGCGCCAGCTGTCACAACCCGTCCTTCGGCTTCGAGACGCCGGTGAAGACGCCGATCGGCGCGGCTAATACCGCGCTCGGGCGCCAGGCGCCGACGGTTCTGAACGTTGCCTGGGTCTCGCCTTTCTTCTGGGACGGTCGCGCGCCGAACCTGGAGCAGCAGGCGGCGGGCCCGATCACCGCTGCCGCCGAAATGAATGGCAAGCTCGACGATGCCGTGAGTGAAATGCATGACATACCCGACTACAAGAAGTGGTTCGGCGAGGTCTTCCCGGACAAGGGCATCAGCAAGGAGACGCTGCTGACGGCCATCGCCACCTATGAGCGGACGGTGGTTTCCAACTGGTCGCCCTTCGACCGCTGGGTTGATGGCGACGAGAAGGCGGTCTCCGACAGCGCCAAGCGGGGCTTCGAGTTGTTCACCGGCACAGCCGGCTGTTCCGCCTGCCATTCCGGCTGGAATTTCACCGACAACAAGTTCCATGACATCGGCCTGCCGAGCGACGATATCGGCCGCTACAAGATCGATCCGAGCAGCCCCGGCAATAAATATGCCTTCAAGACGCCCGGCCTGCGCAATACGCTCTACCGTGGTCCCTATATGCATGACGGCAGCCTGAAGAGCATGGACGAGGTGATCACCCACTATGAAAGCGGCGGCGTCAGCCGTCCGTCACTCGATCCGGCGATGTCGCCCTTCCTGCTGACGGAAGAGGAGAGCAAGGATCTGGTCGCCTTTCTGGGAACTTTGACCGCGGAAAAGCAAGACATCCCCTTGCCGACGCTGCCGAACTGAGGTGCAGGCAATGAAACTCTCCATACGCATGCAGATCCTCGTGCCCATGGTGGCAACGATCGTCGTCGGCTTCGGCAGCGCATTCCTGATCGGCTACCAATCGGTCACCGGCCAGACCCGGGTCGCCGCGGTGGTGGAGGAGGCGGTGAACGCCAAGCTGGCCTCCGCCCATATCGAACAGCAGTTCAGGCAAGCGACATCGGTCGTCGACCGGGTGCTGTCGATGACCAATTTCGTCTCGGCGGCCGAGGTCAAGACGGAATTCGACGAAAGCAACGGCGCGCTGACGCTATCGCTCGACGAGCTCGGCGGTATCGATCTTGCAGCGTCCTTGACCGAGGCCGAGCGCTCGCTGCGCCAGGCGCATGATGTCTGGGAAAAAGACGTCAAGGTCAGCCTCGGCCTGCAGCCGGCGGATGAAGTGCCGACCACCGAAAAGCTGGCGCGCTCGCAGCAGGCGATCCTGACCGGCATTGCCGCCGTCAACGCCATCGTCGACAAGATCGCCACCGAGAGTGTCGCCGAAGCGGGCAGCGCGCTCGAGACGAAAATCGAAATCGAACTGGCATTGGCAGGCCTCGCCGCCATTATCGGCCTCGGCATTCTGATCGCGATCGCCCGGCATGTGTCGCGCCCGATCCAGCGCATTACCCACTCCATGCAGGCGCTCGCGAGTGGCGAAACCGACAAGGCAATCCCCTATGCCGGGCGCCGCGACGAGATCGGCCTGATGGCCGGGTCGGTGGAAGTCTTCCGTCAGAACGCCATCGCCCGCACCCGGCTCGAAAGCGAGGCCGAGGAGAACCGGCGACTGGCTGAAGCAAACCGGCTGGTCGACCAGGAGCAGGCCGAACGGAGCGCGGCCGAGCGGCTGACGGTCGCCACATCGGGGCTGGCAGCCGGGCTGAAGCGGCTCGCGGCGGGCGATCTCGCCTTCAAGCTTTCGGAGCGGTTCGCGCCGGAATTCGAACCGTTGAGACATGATTTTAACGCTTCCGTCGAGCAGCTCGGCGGGACGCTGCTCTCCGTCTCCGAAAGTGTGTCGATCATCAATTCCGGCACCCGCGAGATCAGCAACGGCTCCAACGAACTCTCCGGCCGCACCGAACGGCAGGCGGCGACGCTGGAACAGACCGCTGCGGCGCTGAACGCCGTCACAGCCAAGGTCACCGAAGCCTTCGAGATTGCCAAAGAGGCCCGAGGGGTCGCCGAAGACGCCAATCGCAGCGCCCTCGCATCGGGCAAAGTGGTGGCCCAGACGGTGGATGCCATGGGCCAGATCGAGGAATCGTCCAGGCAGATCAACAATATCATCGCCGTCATCGACCAGATCGCCTTCCAGACCAACCTGCTGGCGCTCAATGCCGGCGTCGAGGCTGCCCGCGCCGGCGAGGCCGGCAAGGGTTTTGCCGTCGTCGCCCAGGAGGTGCGCGAATTGGCACAGCGTTCGGCCCAAGCCGCCAAGGAGATCAAGGAACTGATCGGTCGGGCATCCGCCAAGGTCGCCGGCGGCGTCGAGCTGGTCAACCAGACCGGCGCAGCACTTGGCGACATCGGCCGCTTTATCGTCGATATCAACCAGCGCATGGAAGCGCTGGCGGGCTCGGCGCGCGAACAGGCCACCAGCCTGTCGGAAGTCAATTCCGCCATGCACCAACTCGACCAGGTGACCCAGCAGAACGCCGCGATGGTGGAGGAAACCACCGCCGCCAGCGTCACGCTCGCTGGCGAGGCGGAGCGCCTGCGCGAACTGGTCACCCAGTTCGAACTGGGCGGGACCGAGCCCGGCGCACGACCCTATCGCGACGCTGCCTGAACGAGATCTGTTCCTATCTCTGGCCCATGCGACGGCCCGTCTGAAAACCGCTCCTTTGCCCGCAACAGCGCCATCAGCATCGGGCCGAGCGTGAACTCGCTCCGTTCGGCGCGCTGGGCGAGATCCCTGAGGTAGCCGCCGGCGGAGTTGATGTGCCCTCCCCTCTGCAGAATGCAGGCCATGACGGTGGCGACGCTCTCCGGCCCCATCACCGAGGCTGCTTCCTCATAGGCCGAAGGGCTGACGCCCAGCATCGAGCGCACGACGGCCGCCGCCATCATCAGATCCCGCCAGCTGGCGATCGTGCCGCCCGGCCCGTAGTCGATGATATCAGGGCAGGCCTGGAGAACCATGCCAAGCGGGAAGGATTTCAATTTCCCGGCATGCGTCCGGACAATGGCCCGCCATCCCTCCCCATCCTCGCCGGCCATTCCCGGTTCGCGCCTTTCCAGCCCTGGCCTCGGTTCGCAACGCCGGTTCTGCCCGGTTTCCAAGCGCGGTTCAGATTCAGATGGGGATTCGGGATTCGAATTCTGTATGTGGTGCTCAATCTGGGATTCATTGGTGCTCGCTATCTGAATTTTACCTTGCAATTCCAATGTGTTGATGATGCCTAGGCGGATCGTCTCAAGCTCATCGAGGATTGGCCCGAGGTATTCGAGCTTTGCCGCTCTCGGAATGCGCTGCAACAGCGCCTGGAACGTCGAAGCGATGCGCTCCCAGTCGCCGGGAACCGCTTCCTCAATGGCCGCGGAAATGAGCTTGGCGATGTCGCGACGGCAGATGGTCAGCCGCTCCTTCATCCTCCGCAGCATCTGCCGGTCGGCGGCAATGCGTGCGGCGATCGTTTCGATCTCGGCGGCGCGGGCAAGGAGCGGCGCCAGGCTGAAGCCGTAGGCCTCGCCGATGCCGCCTTCCCTGTTGCGCCTGATATAGCGCTTGCCGTTCGGGCTGTCTTTGCGGGAGATGAGGCCGGCCTCGACAAGCACGGCGAGGTGCCGGCGCAACGTGGCGGCGGCCATGCCGCGTGCTCTCAGCGAAAGCTGCATGTTCGAGGGAAAGACCACGAGCCCGCCTTCGCTGGAGAGTTCGTCCTGCGGATAAAAACTCAGCAGCGCATCGAGCACTGTCAGCGCCCGGTCGGTTACGTCGAGCCCTGCCCGGGCTTCGCAGACAGATCGGAACAGTTTCCATTTGTTGCGCGTCGTCCCGGCCGCGATCGCTTCGCCGCGCCGCTGTTTCAGCAGCATGGCAAGCGACATCGGCCGCCGCCCGAAGGGCGTCGTTACAGATTCACTCTCCATTTCCTTCACCTCTCATCAGGCAAAAGAAATCCGCTCACCGAAACGATGCGAGGATAAGAGCGCTGGAGCGTCTTTTACGCGTCTGAAAAGACACGCGCAGCGCTGCAGGACTTCTTGACTGGGATTCGTGAAAATGCGATTCTCTGTCTTGCTTAAGGATAGGAGAAGGGCTTCCACGACTCAGGTCGTTTGGGGGCCTTTTTCTTTTGCGGTTTAGTCTCCTTGTTTGCTCTCCTCGGCGAGGAATTGCTCATAGAGCGCATCCAGCCTGCTGGAGAGAAATTCCCCGAAGCGGCCGGCATTCCTCGCTTTCATCGAGAGCGAGAACGCCTTGCCGTCATTCTTCATTTCCGCCTGGACTGCCTTGTCTCGCGGCTGCCATTTCACCTTCCTTGCCGCTGCCGTCTTCTTCACCGGTCGCGCGCTTTTGTTGAGCGCCGCATAGAGCGTTTCGAAACGTTTATCGGAAGGCAACTGATGAAAGCTGTCGTCCTGCAGGACCTGGGCGACGCTTGCTGCATTGGCCGATTTGCCGGCGAGCAGCGACAACTCCACCCAGCGTTCGCGGCCGATGCCGGGTGCGGGGCCGATCGCCTGGACGACCTCCGGCGAGATGCGATCCATCACCGATATCATTTTCGAGATCGACGCCGCATTGGCGGCAAGGGCTGTCGAAATGACCTCCCTGTCGTATCCCAGTTCTTCCAGCCGCCCGGCGAAGAGCGCCCGTTCGATGAAGGTAAGATCGGCGCGGGCCGAATTCTCCTGCCCCTGGGCGATGACATGGGTGCGGTCGTCGATCGCTTTGACAACGGCCCTGACATTACGGCCGAGCTCGCGGGCGGCTCGCAGCCGCCGGTGGCCGAAGACCACTTGATAGTGTCCGTCGATCTTGGCGTGGGGGCGCACCAGAATGGGCGTGTCCTGCCCGCGCGCACGGATCGCTTCGACCAGCGCGCGGAATTCCTCGTCATCCTCGGACAGGCGATCCTTGACGAAGGAGACCTCGACGACATCGGGGTCGAGATCGACGACCGCCTCGCCCTCCAGGAATTTTTCCGCCTGCTTGGCGAGTTCGTCCAGCGAGCGGACGAGCGACCGGCCCGCCCCGCGCATCGGATAGTTCGGCGCGCCTGCATTCTCGTCAGGCATGTCGGCCAGCCCCTCCAGCAGATTCTTTCGTGCCATCACGTCCTCCGATTGCGGTCAATCAATTGATTCGGTTCAAGGAAACCGTGAATTTGTCAGCCGACAAATTCACCGCCCCCATGCCCGATGAATAAGCTCAGCGATCTCGACGTTGACGGCATCCATCGCCTCCAGCGCCCGGTCGTAGGTTCCCCGGTTCATCGACGACCGTTCGACCTCATACAGCGTCTGCTTGGTAATCCCGGCATCCGAGATCGCCGTCGACTTGACCATTTGCTGCTTCAGCATGAATTCGTGGAACATCGTCGACATGAAGCCGACCATCTGTGCCTGCGGCACATCGGTCGGCTCGTAGCGGGTGATGAGATAGCGGTACCAGGAGAGGTTCACTTCGGCTCCGGCCGCTCGGATCGGCTTCAGGATGCCGCCGAGCATCAGCAGGAACTGGCCCATCGACATGACGTCGAGCATCTGCGGATGGATGGTGATCAAAACGCTGGTCGCCGCCGTAAGCGCCGTCAGCGTGAGGTAGCCGAGCTGCGGCGGGCAATCGATAACGACGACATCATAGCGGTCATCGACCTCGGCGAGCGCCCGCGAAATGCGGGTGAAGAAGGTCTTGCCGTCATTGCTCGACTTATCGGCCATCGCCAGCGGCGTGTCGTATTCGTATTCCTGCAGGTCGAGATTGGCCGGCACGATATCGAGGCCGGGAAAGTTCGTCTTATGGATGATGTCAGAGAGCGGCTTCTTCTCGCCGTCGTAGCGGATCGCTTCATAAAGGGACGAGGCCTGGTCGAACTCCGGCTGGAAACCGTGCAGCGAGGACAGCGATGCCTGCGGATCGAGATCGACGGCAAGCACGCGGTGGCCGGTCAGCGCCAGATGCTGGGCAAGATGGGCCGCCGTCGTCGTCTTGCCCGAGCCGCCCTTGAAATTGACGACCGCGATGACCTGCAGCTTCTCGTGGCCGCGGCGCTGGGGGACATACATGCGGCTCTCGGACCGGCCGTGGGCATCGAGATAGCGCCTCAGGTCAAGCATCTGCTCGGCGCTATACGAGCGCCGACCGGAAGGCGAGGTCTGCGGGCAGGGCCCTTTGCCTTCGAGATGCAGCTTCTTCAGCGTGCTTTGCGAGGCACCGACATAATTGGCGACCTCCGCCAGGGAGAAGTTGCGCAGCGTCTTCTTCGCATTCGGCGGAAAGCGCTGCACACTGAGCAGATGCAGCTTCTTTGAAATCACGTCGCCCTGTTCGAGGATCTGATCCTCGAAATGCAACGGCGCCTTGTTCAAGGCGGTCAAATTAGCGTTCATCGGCAGCAATCTTTCGGATAACGATTTTCGGGATCAAAGGCCCTTCTAACCGTTATTATCCGCGATTCTCCGATGCCGGCCAAGAATTTTAAGGTTAACGCATATTAACCTTTTCAGCGGTGGTTCAAGCACTTGGCGGATGCTGCTCGGATGTCGGAGCAGGAAGAAATTTCACGGCCGGGGCGCGGAAAACGCGCTCCCGGCCGCCGCCCGGCCGAAGGGGAGGGGGCAATCGGCCGGCTCAGTTCAGCGGGGTTTCACCAGAGGTGATCCGCTGTTCGTCCGCCCCGAACAGGTGGACGGTATCGTGGATGGGCGCGATCCTCAGCACGTCGCCGGGGGCGGCCCTGATCCGTTCCCGAAAGACGCAGGTGAGCGTCTGTGTGCCCAACCGAACGATAACAAGCGTTTCCGAACCCGTCGGCTCCACCACGACAGTCGTTACCTCGATGCCGTCGGGGTCGAGCCTGATATGCTCGGGCCGGATGCCATAGGTCACGGCATCGCTCGGGCGGCGCTCGCTCGGCAGCAGCAGGCCGTCGGCGGTTTTGAAGCCGCCTTCTCCCATGCTGCCCTGGATGAAATTCATCGCCGGCGAGCCGATGAAACCGGCGACGAAAAGATTGTTCGGCCGATCGTAGAGTTCCAGCGGCGAGCCCGACTGCTCGATCAGCCCGTCCTTCATGACGACGATCTTGTCGGCCATGGTCATGGCTTCGATCTGGTCGTGGGTGACGTAGATGGTGGTCGTCTGCAGCCGCTGATGCAGTTCCTTGATCTCCGAGCGCATCTGCACCCGAAGTTTGGCGTCGAGGTTCGACAGCGGCTCGTCGAACAGGAAGACCGCCGGGTCGCGCACGATCGCCCGGCCCATGGCGACGCGCTGCCTCTGGCCGCCGGACAATTGCTTTGGATATCTTTCGAGAAGATTTTCGAGGCCGAGGATCTTGGCGGCATTACCGACCCGCTGGTCGATCTCCGTCCTCGGCATGCGTTTCAGCCGCAGGGAAAAGCCCATATTCTTGGCGACCGTCATATGCGGATAGAGCGCGTAGTTCTGGAACACCATGGCGATGTCGCGATCCTTGGGCGCAAGCTCGTTGACGATATGCTTGCCGATCTGGATCTTGCCCGAGGTGATGCCTTCGAGGCCGGCAATCATCCGCAAAAGGGTGGATTTTCCGCAGCCGGATGGGCCGACCAGAACGACGAACTCGCCGTCGCCGATGTCGACCGATACGCCTTTGATGGCTTTGAACGCGCCGTAATCCTTGCGTGCATTGTTGACCGAAACATGGGCCATGACAGTCCTCCCGAATTCGCCGTCAAAGTCCGCTCAGGACCGTTTTGAGATAAGTGAGGCCGAGACGCTCGCCCTCCTTGCGCGCAGCAAGATCCTTGCCGGGCCAGCCATAGGCGGCGTCCTCGTGCTCGATCGACAGCGTGCCGTCAAAGCCATGCCCGCGCGTCTGGCTGAGGAAACGCGGCCAGTCGAGAAGGCCTTGACCCGGCAGCTTGTATTGCCACCAGCCCTTGCCGTGATAGCCGACAGCTTGCAGCACCTCATGATCGATCGCCGTATCCTTGGCGTGCAGGATGGCGATGCGGTCTTTCACCGCCTCCATCGCCTGATAGGGATCGACGCCGATGCGGATGAGGTGTGAGGGATCGAATTCCAGGCCGAAGCGGCGATCTTCGATCCTGCGGAAAAGCTCCTGCCATCCTCTCGGCGTTGTACCGATGAAATGGTCCTTCGGTCCCGGCCAATTCTCGATCGCGAAGGTGAGGCCGGAGGACTGCGTCTTTCCGATCAACTCGTTTGCGAAATCGGCGAAGTCGTCATAATTGGCCTCCTCGCTGGCGCTGTCGTCGCGGCCGGGGAAGATCACGAAGATCGGGACGCCGGCATCGCCGATCGCCTCGGCAAAATCGGCGGTCCTTGCCCGAAGCTCCCGGCGTTTTTCGCGGTCGGCATCGAGCTGATTGCCGAAATAGGTGATCGAAGAGACGAAGAGATTGCGGCTGCGGGCAAGCGTGACGGCTGCCTCCACCCGATCCGGCGTTTTGATATGGCCGCCGACATCGATTTCGATCGCGTCGAACCCCGCCGATGCGGCGAAATCCAACACTTCTTCAAGCGGGCGATCATTGAATGTCGAAGTGTAAAAGCCGATCTTCATCAAAATCCTCCCATCTTCATCAAATTCCCGGCGCCTTGCCGGCCGTTTCAACTGTTCAGGCGATCCATGTTTTTCAGCGGCGAACGCGCGCGTTGAGCGACATCCGCCGATGCGAGCATCAGGGCCGCCGCCATCGGCATGGCTGCCGCCCCCATTGCGGAGGCATCCTCGCCGAGCGAGGCGCGATGGAGCGAGGGCAGGCTCGTGTCCTCGGCGTCGAGATGTTCGTGCACATAGCGCAGCAACTCGTCGACGATGCGGATCGGCAGCCGGCCGCCGACGAGGACGGCGTCGGGATCGACGATCAAGCCGATATGCTTGACCGCGACGGCCAGATGCGCGCTCATTTCCTTCAGCCACTGCGAAACCAGGCGCCTGCCATGCGCATCGAGCGTCAGCAGATCGTGCGGAACACTCACCTCGACGTCGTGGCGGGCAAGAAAATCATAAAGTGAAAACAGCGAGAATATTTCGCCGAGAAGCTGGACCTTGTGGGCTTTCTCGTCCCGGCCGTCGGCAATGGGAAGCCAGCCGATTTCGCCGCTGAGGCCCATGGCGCCGCGGTGACCGTTGCCGTCGAGCACGAGGCCGCCGCCCGGGCAGGCATTGATGGCGATGTAGAAGAAGCTGCTGCTCTCGGCGCCGAGGCCGTAATCGAGACTCGGCAAGGGCTGCGGCATTGGCTTCGTTTTCGATGAAGACAGGATGCTGCGTCAGATTTTCGAGTGCTGCACGCACATCGAACGCCGTCCACTCCTGATAGGCCTCGGGCTTACCGAGCAGCGAAATCTCCCCGAGCCAATCCGGCATCGCCAGGCCGATGCCGGCGAGCCGCGCATCGTCGATCAGCCGGCTGCGTTGGAAATGCGAAATCGCATCTGATGTCAGCTGCAGGAATTCCGCCGGCAGGATGAAACGCTTCTCATGATGCACGCGGGCGCGGACATTGCCGACGGCATCGACCGCCAGGATCGTCAGATGGTCGCGGTCGATGTTGATGCCGATCGCAAAACAGGCATCCGGATTGATCTCGAGTTCGATCGCCGGCTGACCCCGCAGCCCATGCCGGCGGCGGGCTTCCATGATCAGACCCTCGTCCAACAGCCGGTCGACGATGCGGGCGATCGCCGGTTTGGTGAACCCGGTGCGCCTCGCGATTTCGGCGCGTGAAATCGGCGCCTGGCGGTGAATGCAGCGCAGGACGACCGCCCTGTTGTGCTCACCGGCATCCTCGACATTGGCGCCGGTCAGATCGGGGACGGCCTGGCGCCGAGTGTCTGGTTCATAGAGTCGAATCCTTCATCAATCATCGAGACTGAACCGATGCTCATCCCTTCACCGCGCCGCTGGTCATCGCGCCGAGGATCAGCCTCTGGAGCGACAGGAAGGCCACGATCGCCGGAACGACCGAGATCAGGCAGGCGGCGGCAAGCAGCTGGATGGACGAGTTGGTCTGCATGCCGCGGAAGTTAAAGATTCCGACGCCGATCGGCATCAGGTCATTTTTGGTGAGCAGCAGGAAAGGCACCAGGAATTGCGACCAGCCGGCAATTACCGTGATGATGAAGACCGAGGCGATACCCGGCGCCGACAAGGGCAGGATGATGCGCCAGAACACCGAAAACCGGTTGCAGCCGTCGATCATGGCGGCTTCGTCGAGGCTGCGCGGAATGCCGTCGACCGTGCTCTTCAACAGCCAGGTCGCCAGCGGAACGCCGAGCGCGATATAGACCATGACGACGGCAAAATGGGTGTCCAGCATGCCGAGCCGGTTCATGTAGCGGTAGAGCGGCACCATGATGACAAGCGGCGAGATCATCTGGAAGAGCAGCAGTCCCATCATCGACAGGCCCTTGCCGCGGAACTGAAAGCGGGAAAAGGCGTAAGCGGCGGGCAGCGCCACGATCAGCACGCCGATCCCGCTCAAGGCCGCAAGCTTGAGGCCGTTCCAGAGATAGATTGGAAAATAGCTGTTGTTCAGCACGGTGATGAAATTGTCGATGGTTGGGTTCTGAGGAATATAGCGCGCCGCGCCGCGATAGATCTCGCGCTTGTCACGCATCGCCATCGACAGGAGATAGGTGAGGGGGCCGGCGAAGAAGACGAACATCACCAGCATGAAGAGATAGCTCAAGGCATCGCCGAGCCGCGTTCCCGTCCGCCCGCTCATTGCTCTTCCTCCTTCGGCAGGAACGAGGCATAGACGAAGGCAAGGCCGAGGCTGATGATCAGCATGAGCACGGAGAGCACGCTGCCGCCGGAGAGATCGTAGTTTCTGAAAACGATGTTGAAGACGTAGAGCGAGATCACTTCGGTCGCGCGGCCAGGGCCGCCGCCCGTCAATGTGATGATCGCGTCGAAGGTATTCACCGTCTGGATGGTGATCAGGATCATGTTGACGAGGATGGCGGCGCGCAGCTGCGGCAGGGTGACGAAGAAGAACTGCTGCGAGGCCGTTGCGCCATCGACTTCGGCGGCTTCATAGAGCGAGGGATCGATCGCCTTCAGCGCCGCATACATCACCACCATCGAAAAGGCCGTGCCGCGCCAGATGTTGGAAATCAGCGTCGACCAGGGCGCCATGGCGGGATCGGAAAGCCAGGCGACGGTTGGCATATGCATCAATCTCAGAATGCTGTTCAGCGCGCCGTAAGGCGCTTCGGAAAATAGCATCTGCCAGATGATGCCGCCGGCAATGCCCGGCACGACCCAGGCGATGAGCGCCGTCGTTCTGAGGATGGTGGTGCCGAACAGGCCGCGCTTTTCGCCGCGGATGACGGTGACGGCGACCGCAAGGCCGAGGATCTGCTGGCCGACGACACTGCCGCCGACGAAGATCAGCGTCGCCCATAAAATGTCGGGCAGCTGCGGCGAACTCAGCGCATTGACGATCGAGCCCAGCGTGTAGTCCTGAGTGTCGCCGATCAGCGTCGCATTGGTGAAGGAAAGCCGGAAAACGTCGATGACGGGGTAGAGGTAGAATATGCCGATGACGACGATCACCGGCATGATCCAGGGCAGGGGCGCCCCGGCGAAACGGCGCATGAACGTTCTGCTTTGAGGCGGGCTGTCGACCTCGATGGCAATAGGGCTCATTGGCTTCCCTGTCCGGGTTTGGCAATGTCGACGGTGCCTGCGGACAGGCGCCGTCGTTGTCTGAAGCGTTGGAGAGTGCTGCTGCCCCTCACCCTAACCCTCTCCCCGCTTGCGGGGAGAGGGGACGCGCCGGACGAGGCGCTTGTGAGGGACGGAGAGGTTGCGGCTTGTCCCCTTATCCCCATCACAACGGGGAGAAGGTGGCGGCAGCCGGATGAGGGGCTGGCCACGGACGCCACCGCATCACAGCCGCTTGTAGGCCTCCATCGCCGCGCTGAATGCGGCATCCAGGGCTTCCTCCGGCTTTTTGGTGCCCGAGAGCACGTCACCCATCATGATCTGGATCTGGTTTGATATTTCCGGATAGATCGGCACGCCGGGGCGCGCCTGTCCGTCGACCAGAGCCTTGGCGAAGGTCTTGTTGGCTTCGGTCGAGAAGACTTCATACTTGTCGAACAGCGATTTGCGGGTCGGCAGCTGCTGCTGCAGTGCGTTTGCCGGCCCCATATAGACCTCGCGTGCGAGGTTGGCGCACATCTCGACCTTGTCCTTGTCCTTGCTGAACGAGGCGATCGTCCAGCCGCCGGTGCCTGTCGAGCGCTGATCGGCCGTCGGGCCGGGGATCGGCGAGAAGGTCCAGTTTTTGAACTCGGCTTCGTCGAGCGTGGACTTCAGCTGGGCATATTGCCAATTGCCGCCGATGAAGAGGGCTGTGGTCGCCGCCGCCGCAGCAGCATTCATGTCGTCGTAGTTGGCGATCGTGCTGACGCGCTTGGGGGCCGCGCCGGAATCGACGAGATCCTTGAAATAGTTCAGCGCCTTCAGGAATTTCTCCTTGTTCTCGCCTTCGCCGAAGACCGGCTTGCCGGTATCGTCGACGAGCTTGCCGCCGAGCGCCCAATAGTTCGCCAGCCAGTCGAAGGTCGTGCCTTCCCAGCGCCCGCCGTTGAACAGGACACCTTCCATACCCTCCTTGGTGGAGGCGAGGGCGGCTGTCTTCAGATCGTCCCAGGTCGCAGGCGCCTCGGCGACGATCGATTTGTTGCGATAGAGCACGCGCAAATCCGTATCCCACCACCATGCCCGCACCGTCTGGTCTTTGTCGGTGATGCCGCTGCGGATGAAGGGGAAGAGGTCGTCCACTTCTTCCTTCGAAAAGTAAGGCGTGAAGTCAGCCAGCACATGATTGACCATGAACTGCGAGAGGACGAAGGAGTCGACGGCGGCGCAATCGGGCGCATTGCCGGCCTTGGCCTGCTCCAGCATCTTGGCCTGTTCGGTGCCGATGTCTGAGGACATGAACTGCATCTGCAGTTTCCAATCGGGATGCTTCTTGATGAAGTCGACGAAGAGCTTCTGATAGCCTTCGGCGATGGCGGGATCGGAATTGTTCGGGCTGTCGTTGGTCAGGCGGACGACGAGGGATTTTGGCGCATCGGCAAGGCCGATCCGGTCCTTGGTTGCAAGTTCCTGGGCAAATGAAACGGATGCTGAAAATAATATTGTGCTCAGCGCAAATGCGCTGACGGTGGCGCTCTTCATGATGGGTCTCCTCCCCATTTTGAACGAATACAGCCTGGCGGTCAGTTGACCTCTCCTCATTTCCGTGCTGCATTAATTAGATTAAGTTACTTTGATTTGATGTCAAGCCACAGCTTGAGAGGCCAGAGCCGGGAGGTTGAGATGCTGGCGACAATCAACAGCAGCTAGCGCAGAATTCCGGAAAATCGAGATCGATTTTTCGAAAAGGATCTGCGCCATCGCCGTGACGGAGCGCCCTTTCGGACGCGTGGCGCAGCCACCGCAATTTTCCTGAAGAAGCATGAGGCGATCGCGGACGGCCGCGATGGCAAGTGCGGTTTTGCCCGGCTGCGCGGTAGCCGGGAGCGAACTCATGGAGGACAAGATGCGTTTACTCATTCTCGGCACCGGCGGCATGGCCAACCAGCATGCAGCGAGATTCAAGGCGATCGAAGGCGTCAGCGTCGTGGGCGGCGTCGATGTCGTTCCGGAAAGGCTTGCCGCCTTCTGCAGCGAACATGGCATCGCCAACCATTTCACCTCGCTGGAAGAGGCCCTTGCCTGGGGCGAATTCGACGCGGTTGCCAATGTCACGCCCGACAGCATCCACCACCCGACGACGCTTCAGGCGATCGCTGCCGGCAAACACGTCTTCTGTGAAAAGCCGCTCGCCACCGATGCGGTCAAGGCGATGGAGATGACCGAGGCGATCGAACGCTCGGGCAAGGTCGGCATGGTCAATTTCACCTATCGCAATTCGCCCGCCCTGCAGAAAGGCCGGCAGATGGTGCTCGCCGGTGAAATTGGCGCGGTGCGCCATGTCGAGGCGTCGCACCTGCAGAGCTGGCTGGTCGGCCGCCACTGGGGCGACTGGAAGAGCGAAAGCAAATGGCTGTGGCGGCTGAGCAAAAAACATGGATCGAACGGCGCGCTCGGCGACATCGGCATCCACATTGTCGATTTCGCCTCCTATGGTTCCGGGCTCGACGTCGCCCATGTCTTTGCGCGGCTGAAGACCTTCGACAAGGCACCTGATCATAAGATTGGCGAATATGACCTCGATGCCAATGACAGCTTCACGATGAACGTCGATTTCACCAATGGCGCGATTGGCACCATCCAGGCGACGCGCACGGCCGCTGGCCAGATGGATCAGCTGCGCCTCAGGGTTTATGGCGAAACCGGCTCGATCGAGATGATCTACAACACTGGACAATCGACACTGCGCGCCTGTCTTGACGAAGACGTGCACACCGCGACCTGGCGTGACGTGTCTTTCGATCCCGTCGAAACCAACTACCAGCGTTTCGTCCAGGCCGTAAGGGCCGGCAAGACGCAGGAACCGTCCTTCCGCCGCGCCGCCAATATCCAAAAGGTCCTGGACAAGGCGCTGGCTTCCGATCTCAGCCATGCCGATGAAGCGCTGACCTGAGCATCAGGCCGAAGCCGGCGGCAGCAGCAACGTGTTGAGGAAGGGCAAGAGGGCGGCACCGAGTGCCACGCCGCCGCCGCTGAAGCTCGCCGGTTTCATCGGCGAAATCCAGGGCGTCAGCAGCGGTCTCGTCGAGGTGTCGCGTCGCTCGATGGAAAGCTGATGGATCAGTGCTTCGATCATGCCTTGCGGCAGATCGCCGCCGATCATGACGACGCTCGGGGCAAGAAAGCCGGCCATGGCGATGATCGGATCGAGCAGGTGGCCGGCGGCTTCGCGTATCCATTGTGACAGCAAGGGGCAGGAGAATTCCTCGCCCTTGAGCAGGCGGGCGAAGTCCTCGTCGCCGATGCGTGAGCGCAGGGAATGGAACCCGACGACGGTGTTGAGCTGGACATTGTCTGGCCCGGTCAGCATTTCGCCGATGCTGCCCGCCCGGCCATGCACGCCGGAATAGGGAACGCCGCGAACGAGAAAACCGGCCTGCACGTCGTCGTCGATGATGATCATCGCCAGACAGCCCTCCGGCATGGCGCTGCCGATGGTGCGCTCGGCAAGCAGGCTTGCCGTGCATTCGTTCTCGACATAGGGCCTCGCGACCGTCGACATCGCGGCGATCGCGTCGCTTTCCTCCTCCGTCCAGTCTTTGGCGGCGATGCCGAGGCCGATGACCGGCAAGGCCGCGTGGCGATCGACCATATCCCTGGCGACGGCATGCACCGCGCCGACCCTGTGCGCAGGATCCACGTCGAAATAGACCCGGTCGTGCACCTGGCCGCTGAGATCGATGAGGACGATTTCGCCGCGCGTCTGGCGAAGCTTGACCCCGACCGAGAAGGCGCCCTCCGGCCGCAACGCGAATTCCGTTGCAGTTGCGCCGCCGCCAAGCCCGTTGCGGCGGTTTGATGTGACCAGTTTTTCTTCCGCCAGCCGCCGCAGAATATTGGTAATGCCGGGGCCGGTCAGCCCGCTATGTCGGCCAAGCTCGGTGCGCGTCAGCGGCCCATGCCGGCGGATCGCTTCCAGGATGACGCGAATATTCCGGTCGGCGATTTCGCCCGACCTCAAACCCACCGCTTTGGCGCGCGGAACGCCCATCTCCTGGGTGTGAAGCCGACGCGGCCCTGACCGAAGATACCGCATGACCGCCTTTCCTAGAGCAACATCTCGGTGTGTATCACGCCTGCTGCGGTTCGTAACGGTTTTCCAACAGCCGGGTCACCAACTAATTCCGTCGCTTCAGGGGATTGGGTCGGTGACGGGCGGCGGTGTCTAGGGCGCGCTGCCGGGCGACATGCATTAGGCAGGCCTGCTCATTGTGTGTTGACAGTCACACTGACTGCAGCCAGTGGAAGCTACCTCAAAATTTCCGACCGGTGTCCCATGCTGCCTTTGCACGCCCTTGGCGAACGCATCGTCGTCCTTGGCCCTTCTAATACGGGCAAGTCAACCTTGGCGGTCGCCCTTTCGAACAAGCTCGGTTTCCAAAGCGTGCATCTCGACCAACTGCATCATTTGCCCAATACCGATTGGCAGACTCGCCCGGAAGCAGAATTTGCCAAACTTCACGACGCGGCAATTCTTGAAGAGCGGTGGATTATGGAAGGTAATTACTCGCGGCTGATGCCGCAGCGTTTGAAACGTGCGACAGGCGCTATTCTGATCACCTCAAATCATTGGCTGCGGTTTGCCCGTTATCTCAAGCGCACGCTGATCAACCGTTCCGATCGTGCCGGACATCTCGAAGGCACAAGAGACAGCATCAAATGGGAGATGGTTCGCTGGATTCTGCTGAAGACGCGACATAGCGACGTCAAATATGCGAAAGCGCTTCTGGATTCCGGCTTGCCAACCATAGAATGCCGCACGGGGGATGCGCTCAACGAACTCTACCGCGTTTGGGATTTGCCTATCCGCCGCTAGGCAACTTCAACCCGGAAGCACGACAATGTGCCAAGGCGATTCCAAGCGGAAGAGCATTGGCCCTCGAGCCGTCGTTGAACCTAATAGCTGCAAGGGCGATCGTTGCCGAAGCCGTCGCGGCAGGCGGGTCTCAGTCCGTAGTCGACGCTACTATATCCAACCGAGCCGGTTTGCACCGAGTCGGTCGAACTCGTCGTGCAGGACGACGACACGGCAACCGCGGCGACGGCTGCCATTGCAGCCAGCAATTTGCGAATTTGGAGCATCCCCCAACCTCCCATCGCTGGCCTGTGGAGCCAGCATTTTTGATGTGATTGGCAGTCAGATAGGTCGATACCGTGTTCGGTAAACTGCTGCCGCCGATCAAGATTGCGTTATTCCTTGGACGTCTTGCGGCCGGTCGGATGCTGAAATAGCGGGTTCTGTCGATGCCCCTAACATTCTTCCATCGACCCGCCGGAATCCCCTGTGCTGTAGGGGGCTCACTAAGCAATGACCAAAACCACTTTCCATTTGTTCCCTTAAGAGCGTTCCATTGTTAACCCGTCTGTAATCCAAGCATAAAAAAAAGCCCGACATAGTCGGGCCTATTTTTTAGAATGATCGCTAGTTTCAGATCAACGCATGCTTCACCAAGTCCTCCCGGCGATAGATTTTCGCCACATGCTTGACGCCGCGAAGGACCGGGTCGATACCCAACCGATCAAGCTTCTTGACCAGCTTAGTAGTCACCGTGCCAAGGCTTGGTGCCACTTCCTCTGCTGAGATATAGGTATTATTGAATGCTTCGATCTCAGTCTTCGAAGCTCGACGCGCGTGGTTCTTTGCCTTCTCGCGGCGTGGCATGCCCACCAACAAGCCTACTCGGAAGAGTTCCTCAACCGTGGAGCCGGTCACGTCCAACTGAACGCGGATTTCGCCGACGGAAAGGGTATCCTCGTATTTCGCGCGTCTCGCGGGTTTCTTCGGTTCCGCCCGTTTCTCCCTGATCATATCCTCGATACTCAGCTGAATTGTATCAAGCCTGACCGGATGTCCGCACAAAACAGCAGCTTTAATCGTCCGCCCGAGAACGTGAGGGACAGCTTTGGTGATCTTGTAATTTGAGGCCGCGATCGGTCGCATCTGGGTGCTGTCGATCTCGTCGACCTCTTCAACGCTCTCCGTGAGGTTTTGCAGGAATTCTTCGATCTCGGTCTTGGCGACAAACCGAAAGATCCGATCTCCGAGCCCATCATTTGGCGAATAGCCGAGCAAGCCTGCCTTCAGTAGATCGTCGATACCGATGGCGGTGCACCCAAGCATCTTGGCCGCTTCCGAGGTCGTCACCATTTCCTGCTCACGGACGATGCAGTCGTGCATTGCGGCGCGATTGAAGTTCTTTGCGCCACGAATGTACCCGTTATTTTCGCGAACGACCCGTTCGATGCGAGCCTCGGAAATATCGTATTCAGCGGCCGCGCTTTTGATCGAATGAACGATGCGCTCGTTGACGACCCGAATGAACCGTTCGCCCGGCGCCATTGGGAGGTTTTGCTCGCCGAAGTTCTGAAAGAAGTCGATGACTGCACCGTAGTTGGGATGGTTGATATTCCAGTCGAGCCAACGAATGATCGGCGTATACAGCGCCTTTTGAACGCTGATACGGCGGTCGGTAGCTGCGGGAAGATCCTGAAGGAGATCGAGCACGGCCTGCTGCCCGAGTTTGGCGATCTCGAAGCCTTTCCGGCGGCAGGTAGCGTTTTCGAAGCCGTCGGGGATCCGCTCCAACATCCGCTGCGCGTTCGCGGTGTTGGCGAGGTGACCAAGGATCGAGCAAAGCTCCGTCGCGACGTCGGCATCGACTGCATCGAGAAATGGAATATTGGCGCCACCTAGTACACGCTGGTGAAAGTAGCTGTCGGACGGATCCGGCAATGATTCCACGGGCACCGATGCCGCCCATTGCGACAAATCTCCAAGTTCTTCGATGCGCGGCCCTTCGATAAAAGGAACACCATGAACGGGGCAGGCGAAGATCTGCCGCCAGGACCAAGAACCCCGCACATAGGCATCATGAGGTTTTGCGGAAGGTTGGGCCAGATCGTCCGCCAAGCAATGGGCGCACAAGCGAGTGGTCTTGGATTGTGTATAGGAACGCGTCACCATCGCCTCGCCCAGCTGCACGCGCTTCGATCCCGTTGGAACGATATAGCGTAAGAGAGGCGTCAAATCCTTTCCGCACCAGTTGGCGAGCAACTCGATCTCCTCGCGGTCACCGGCGAGAAGCAAGGTTGGCCGAATGCCCGTGATCCGAGCAAAGTGGGTGATATCGCGAAACCCGTTAGCGATCGCGAGCTGCTGCGTGAACCCCAAGGGGTTCACGTCGCGCTGCGGGGTCACAGGTACGGGAAGGCAAATCGGAAAAGTCATTCGCTTTCCTCCACGGTTTTCATGAACTCCTGGAGAGCATTTTCGGGTTTGATCTTCTCCCAGGCGACGACGCTAAATAGGTTGTCTTGCTTGTTGCACCCGGTGTTCGCCTCGTACACCTTGGCGAAGTGCTTGATTTTGACCACTGTCTTGCCTTCATCCATTGCGCGGAAACACGCTTCCTGGATGTACTGGATAGCGGTTCCGGTGCAGCTGAAAGAGGCGCGGATGAGGCGCTGGGGGAGTTCCTCGCTTTCTTTCCAGCCCATGTTGAGCCCACCAACATCCACGACGATCTCTTTAAGGGTACGTTCCAGGAAGTCGCTGTCCTTTGCCGGGTCGAGCTGAGGAAGCATAAGTACACGGCAGCGGTTCGCGAGCTGCTTGTCGCCTTGAAGGAATTTTGCGAGGGCGGGGGTGCCAATGAAAATCATGTGGAGCGGCCATCCTTCGATCTGCATGAGATTTTTCAGAACATCCTGAACTTTCTCCACGGTCTTGATCTGCGCGGCGCGAACCAGGTGTTGAGACTCGTCTGCAAGCACGAAGAGCTTGCCTTGCTCCTTAAGTTGATGTTTCAGGACGGCGTACAGTTCGAATTCGGACGCACGCTGGCTAGCGGGGATGCCAATCCCTGCAAGCATCGCAATAGCGAAGGACTTGGTTGTGTTGGTACCAGGCGTGTCCATGCGCAGCACCGGATCGATCAAGCGGCCCTCCTCATTGACATAGGGCTGCATCTCCGGAATCTGGGCGATATGGTGATTGACCGAAGTGGTCTTACCCGAGCCCGATTCACCGATGATAACGAGGGCACGCTGTTTCATGCCGCCGCCATTCAAGCAGGCACGAGCGTTGCGCACCAGCTGGTTCAAGCGATCGCGAAGGACCGGATTGACTTTCGTTTTGACATAGTGCTGACGCATGCGGATCTGTTCCGCAAGGACGCGGTCGAAGGCAGTCTGGGAATCGAGTTCAGCAAGTACGTTAGCCATGGGAATCTCCTTGTAGCTGGCAAAACAACGCCGGTTGGCTCACTGTGCAGGGAATGGGCGCCGCCCCGCTGAAGCGGGGCAGTTAATCGCGGTCACCAGTTGCCTGTGTCCTCCTCCTCTTCGTCTTCATCGTCTTCGAGGTACGCAACGCCCGTCGGCGGCGTGCTGATGGCTTCGTCTGCAACCGTTTCGGTGGCGGTTTGCGACGGCGACGACGGGGCTTCGGTGCCGTTTCCAGTTTCGGCGGGGGCCGCGTCGGTCGCTGACGGGTCGGCGGTCTCATCGACGACACCGGACGTCGAACCTGGGACGAAATCCTCGAACTCGCGGAGTTCGTCTTTCGTCAGGCCGTACTTCAGGGCCTGCTCGATGAGTTCAGCTTCATAGCGAGACCCTTCGCTCAGCTGTTTGACGAGCTTGTAGAGTGTCTTCGGGCGCTCGGCGTCGGGAGAGAACTTGCTGCGGGCCGCCGCGCTGTCAGCGGCCTCGCGAATTTCACGACGGGCACGCGCGATGATCTCCCAGTTTTCGCTAGCCTTCGCGCGTTTGCGTTCGCGAAACAGACGGCGGAACTCGGCCCATTCACGCATGCTCGTACGTTCGCGAACGGCACTCTTGTTTCGGACTGGGACCCACTGATTGTTGAACCAGATGGAGATGTACTCGATGTTGTCCGGGTGGGCGCGGTACCGAATTTTCTTGTTGCCCAGGACCTGACGTGCGCGGTTGAGTTCGAGCGAATTATAGCGGATGCCGTCGTGAAACAGGCCTTCCCCATGGATGACGGCGCTGAAGTCGATACCGAAGTAGTGACGCTTCTCGTGTTCGGTGGGAGCGAATTTTACGCGGTTTTCCTGGATGTACTTGGCCCAGGCGTTGTGGGGTGTCTCACCTGTCTCGGCTACAGGTTCGTGGTGGTAGACATCGACGAGCCAGCGGATGATGAGCGCCATCAGCTCTTCGACAACAAGGTTTGCCTTGCCCTCAGCGTCGTATTCACCCTTATCCACGCTATTGACGAAAGTCTGGCCGTCGAAATAGGTCAAGATGTCGGCGCCGAACTTCATCAGCATGCTTTCTACGAAAGCGCGGTGCCAAGGTTGGCCCTTCGGCGGGTGGAAATACGGAATGCCGCTATTATGGAAAGCATCTTCCGTCTTATTAGCGATGTAGGGTTTACCGTTGTCTGCGATCGCAGATTCCGGGCGAACGCCACCCAGCCACTTCGACCGCGCACCGGCTTTTTTCGCGATAAACGTTTTGTCAGAGAGGGACAGATCCAATGCGCTGACAACAGCGTCTGAGTTCGGCTCCATGCTGGGGACCGCCGCGACGACATACCTCGTGCACGCGTCGATACCCAGCGTCAGCCAGATGCGCTTCGTTGACATTGCGTCCTGGACGCGCTTGGAAAACTTGTCCCAGACCTGGAGATCTGTGAGGATCGCCTGTAGATGGAACATGTAGTCGTCGTATTCGAAGCGCTGGCCAGGACGCCAAATTTCGAAGCCGGTTTGCTGGGCGCGGAATGCTTTAACGGCGGCCTTGATGCCGCGACGACGGGCGAAAACCCACCATGCGTCCATTGACTTGATGAGACGGTGGAATGCTTTGCGCCCCGGCTTGTCAAGCCGCATTGGGTTGCCAGTATTCTTTCGTTCAAGATTCTGAAGAGCGACTTCCCCCTGCAGGTCGCGCAGCAGGTGCGATTCCTTCGGGCGCCGGGGTGAAGCGTAGTTAAAGGCGAACTTCTTCCACAGGGCCAGGCTTTCGGCGGACACGACCTTCCTGCGTCGAGTGTAAATCGGCGGCTTGCGGACGAGCGCGAGGATGTTTTTTCGCACTCCATGTAGAGTGCGAATTTATCCTTTACCGTGCGGAGGCACGGCGGCTTTTCATACTGGAGGATTGTCTTCTTGTGATTGTGACGGTGGTTATGACTCTCACCGGTTTCCACGTACACGCCATTCGTGGCCAAGAACGAATTGTAATCGTCATGCCAGCCACTGATAGCTTCGATCAGATCCACCGCCGGTGGCATTTCGCCATGGTTTGCTCTGATCGCGTTCTCAAGCTGATCCATGAAATACTTCATGCGGCGGGCGTCTTGTTGCTGCGCCGGTTTGAAGCCTTCCAACTGCTTGCCTTCCCCGAAGGTCGCGCGGATCTTCGTTGCGGCTCCGCTGTGGTAGCCGTAGTTGACCTTCGCCGCGCCTGACAGCAGGTCTTCGTAGAAGTCGCGATAGGTGATGAAGTCCGAAACGCGATGATCATCTTCCGGCGAGAAATAGAAGCCGTCATTTGTCCATTCGGTCGCCCGGGAATACCGGTCTCGGACGAAGACGCTATCCTCGGGTCCCACTTGGATGCGCGTGTATTCGTGCTTGAAGGCGAGTGCCAACATAACGAGATCCCTTTCTATGCTAGCGTTTAATGAGGGGCGTTAGGTGCGAGCCGCGCGTGCCGACGACGAGTGTTCAATCGTCGCAGTCCCATCGATCAGCGCCTTGACGAGGTCGCGGTGCGCAAGGAAGGTGCACACCTGATCGCCGCGAGAGAGGTAGACGCCGGTTTGATCGACCTCGCAGACGTGCAGGGTCTGATCGCGATAATTGAGGATGTCCGTCGGGCTGACGCTTGGGTTTGCGGAATTGAAATTAAGCATTCAAATTGCCTTTCGTTGGGACGAGTTTCCCCGTGCCGAGACTGCATCTCGGACGGCATGCGCAGAATTTGGTGGGGGGCGTTTAGTGGGCGCTAGCAGCGCATGTTCACCAAGAGCGTAGAAACTTTTGTGATCCGGTCGTCGGCGAACTCGGGAACGAGTTCGCCTTGCTCGATCAGATAGAAGATTGCGGCTTCGCGGCCCCAGTGATGGACACCGCGATCGAACAGCTGCCAGAACTCTACCGAGTGGCCAAGGCGAAGGGCGCGGCGCCGGACGATATCCAGATCAGTCTCATGCATATTTGCGCGAGCCCAAAGGAAATCCATAGCGTTGTGCAACTTCCACGCCGGAGCATCCTTGTCGGTCTTGACCTCGATCCAGTCGATCTCCGGATGCCCTGTTGCATTCAGGTGATCGACGATCTTCTGGAGATAGGGCCGGTTAGCTTCGGTTTTGACCGCATGTCCGACGACCTTCTCGTCTGTGCGGATCTGCAACAGATCCAGCACGTGAGAGTGAACCTCGTCATCGTCATCCTTGTAGACGAGGCGGTGCGTCTGGGACCGGAGTTCCTTGGTCAGCGGATCAGCCATGAGAAGCTTGGCGATACGGATCTCGACGCCGCTTTCGATTTGAACTTGGCGGTTTTTGAAATATTCCGAGCCGGTATAGTTCGCTTCGCTCGACCGCGACGTCTTGCGGACCCCGCCATGGCGAAGAGGTGACGGACCAAGTGATTCATATCGCGAGATCGACTGGGACTCGGAGGTGAGCAGAGGCTCCTCTTCGGTCCACGGTGATGCAAGAAGCGGTGGGAGATGCATGTTCCGACGAAGAGCGGCACGCTCATGCTCGACGCGCCTCTTCAAGTTTCCGGTAGGACGTTCATCACGCATAGGCGGGTTCCTTGTGTGAATTACACCAGGTGAAATGATCCTGACGGCGTACATGTTGGCGGCGTCAGGATCCGATTGGCTGCAGAGTTGCGTTAGGCTTTCGGCCCGATGCCGGTGACCATGCCGTTCGTAAAGTTGGCGGTCACATCACTCCCAACGTCGGCCAGCACCTGAAGCGCCTTGAGCATTTGAGGAGGCTGATCGTGCAACGATGTAATGAAGCGTGCGTGGCTGGCCGCGAGTTTGATCCCATGGCGTGCCATCATGCAGTGCATGTCGTCCAATGCATGGATAAAGCGACGGAACCGGCCGTGCTTCGGGACCTCCAATGGAGAAAGGCCGCTAGCCGCACGTTCTTCATTCTTTTCGGCGAACGCCTGAACGCACTCAGCGTGAAGCGAATTCGGAGATGGCCGCTTGGCGGACGCGTACTGCATCACAAAGGATGTCAGAATGCATTTCGCTTCCTGGTCATACTCGACCAGCTCCTTGGCCAGGTTAACCCGTGACTTTTCGATGAACGGCATGATCACGTCGCAGTACGCGGCATTCGCTAGTTCACGGTGCGGGGTATGGCTAGTGGCGCTAGCCGCCGCCTGGATCATTGAAGTATGCTTCGTCATGGTAGCCTCCTTTAGGCATGGCTTCGCTGGCCTCGAAATCGAGGTTGTCGAGCGTGCAATGTTTCGTTGATATTACAGGCGGATAGCAGGGATTGCCGCTATGCTGCTTTCGGTCATGAAGTGCGCATTCATGGCCGCCGCGCAGTTGCTTGGCCGACGCCGCCGCTGGCGGCTTTGGCGGGCACGGTAAGAAGCCGCTGCGCAATATTCGGTCACGATCATTGCGGTAAGCTCATCAACAGTCGGCCAGATCAGCGGGCGTACCGGCGGGGCAGACCGAGCCGGAAACGGCAGGGCGTAATCTTCAAGAATGTTCGCAATGGTGCTCTTCATCGGGCGGCCTCCGTTTCTCTTACGGTCACTTGCTGACTGTTTTTGCCGGGAGCTGACACGGGATGCCCGCGTCAGCGAAATACTGCTCAAGACCAGCCTTGATCTTCGCATGCTGGACATGGAAGACGCCGTGGACAGCCAGGAGCTGCTCGATGTCGGTCGTCCAAGCGTCGATTTCAGCCGGTCCCATCGGCTGGCCCATTCTTGGGTGCTTGCGGCGGATTTCGATCGTTGCCTTCAAGCGGCTGTGCTTCTCGGCAAGGGCGCAAGCTGTGTTGACCAGCATAGCCTGTGCAAAGGTTTTTGTAGTGGTCGTCGGGGGGCAGTGAAAGTGGTCGCCATGGCGACGGGAGTGGCAATAATCTTTGACATTGACGGTTTCCCCTAAAATGCGTTTCGATAATCGCTGCGGGCGTGCGCGACGAGTTCTGCCTCTGATCTTCGATTTCGCGCCAATTTTCGCGCGTGAACTAGAAAGACCTCGGGAAGACGTTCCTTCATTCCTTGTGACAGCGGGGCTCCATCGGACTTCATGTAGGGGCGAAGCCTCTTGCCGACGAAGGTGGACTTTGGCTTCTTCCTGTTAGTGCTCATCGGAAGGCTCCTCGTCATTGACGGGTTTGATGAAGGCGCTTTCGTCGGTCGTCCGCTCGTAATGCGGATCTTGGCGATCTTCGAACAACGACGAGCCGTCGGTAACGGAAAGCCATACGGCGTCTGGAAAAGCGAAATATGGCGGCCCGTTATCGCTGATGAAGTCTTCAGGGATAAGGCCGCACAGCCAACCGTCTCCCTGACGTTCGTGTGGCACTACGCGATACTGTGATACCCGTGCAAGACTCGGCCGTTTCCGGCGGCGGCGGGATGTAGAAGGAGACGCCGTTGCGATTGAAGCGGGAAAGGTTTTGGACATCGTGAGACCCTCTACAATTACTTCTGGAGGAGCGGATGTTCGCTAGGGTAGTCGGTCGTCTCGAGGCAACCGTCTTCGGCGCTGTCGAAGTCGAACGAAAGTTCTTCGATGGTCGCACCTCGTGCGAAGCAGCGTTCGACTTCAGCCGGGTTCAAATCTTGCGGGAACAAGCCTCGGTAAGTTGCCATGGTAGTCTTCTCCTTTGAGCAACGTGGTTACGCAGCCGTTCCGAAACAGGACGTGACGAGATCGCATGGATCGGTGTCACGGCTCTGCGCCGAAACTTGGAGTGCTATAGAGGGCACCAAAACACAGATGGCTTATTAAATCTGCAAACGTTTAGATCGATATATTTGCCAACACGGCTTGACGAAGGCGCTGACGTGGACGCAGCCGCCGACGAGCGTCGGAAGAATTGGATGTTCATGAGATTGGTTCCGGCCATTGACTCAGGGGCGCTAACAGTCGCGCGTCGCCGGTAAGATGTCGTCGAAGACCCTTAGGGTCTGAACGTTCTCATCAGCGGTTCGCGCTGATGTTTTCTATTCGAAACAACGACATAGGGCTTTGTCTCCAGACATTAGCTAAGCTCATAATGGCAGCTAGCCGGAGTAACTCCAAGGGCAAGATGATAAAATTTTAATAAATTCTTAATTATGGTTAACGTCGGACGGCGCTCGCATCCGGTTCACAGTCTTGTCCCTTGCAGTCGGGCGAAAAAAAATGACGCATACGAAAAAAGGTGCGCCCAAATGAAGAATGCCCTCACAGAGCTGCTGGATGAAATCAACGAGCGTCTTGGACCGCAGCTGCGCGAGCTGGGTGTTGAGGCAAAGGCCAAGCGATTGCAGGGTGGGCAAATCGTTGCTTTCGAGGCAAAGGACCGCTACGTCCCGCTTGATATCATGATCACAGGCTCAGTATTGCTACCGGGAACTCCCCTTAGGCTGAAGAGCTGCACTGCTTTTTTTGAAAGGTGGGCAGCAGTCGAGGTCGGTAGCGATGGGTGGACGTTCTACGAACATATGAACAACGCGTCGTACAGGTTCACGGGCGTTATTGAGAACGATTTTGCTCAGCTCTCCGGGATCATTGCAAAGATAGGGGTTGTTCGCTACCCGAGCATCGAGAATAAAGTCACGAAGAACCAGAACCTTGCAGTCGCGTTCGAGGCGATCGCGGATCGATTGTCGCTCTACGGGGAATTCAAGATTTACTGCTCGTCTGGCCGAAAGGGTGAGTCCCTGGAGTTTGATGATGCCTCGGATAGGAAGTGGCGTTTTGAGTTTGGAAAGAGCCGGGTCAAGGTTCTGATCGACGGGAAGACGGCCGGACTTTTTGATCCGGCCGATCGCCATGGCATGCTGGACCTGATCACTGCGCGAATTCAAGAAGACATAAAGTTTTCGAGCCGCTGGTGATAATCAAGCATCTCCTTCCTCCTCCTCCTCATCATCATCATTACAATAAAGGCTATCTTCAAACAGCATCTGCTCCCTCTCCCTCTCCCTCTGCTCCTCCGCATACTTCTGGGCTCGATCAGACAACGGGTCAGGGTGGTTAGTTCCCGCGCCAATTGCGAAGCCAGGGATGAACCGCTCTTTTCCGCTGGTAATCTTCCATGCGGCGGGATGATCAAGATCGACAGCCTGGCTCGTGATGGCTCGGTGGATTTCGCGAGCGATGGCGAGTGAAACCACGGGAGGACGGACACTGCACACCTGCTGCAACTTCGACTGTTCGTCCCCTTCGAATCGCCAATCGTCTGGCATCACTTGCAGACGCTGCAAGAGAGGAACAGACAACGGCAGCAATGGGAGACGCTTGCCGTAGTTCATTACTAATCTGTCACCAAGGCGCGGAAGATCTCGACGCTGTGGATCAAACCCGGCGTTACGCCATAGATGGGCCGACATGCCACGCGGCTGAACTCGATGCTTGTCCATGTCGGGGGCTAACTCGGCGCCGTACCGGCTGGCCCAAGCCTTGGCCCAGCCGTCGTAGGCGATCTGCTGCTCACTTTGTTGCTGAGGCTTTTCAACAGCGTCTGCCTTCCTGATCAAAAGTTTGAGTTCCTTCTTGACCTCATAGACACCGTGTGGGCTCAAATCTGGAAAGGCCGCTGTCCAAATTGCTGGCCCAACAGTTGCAACGGTCGATCGTGTTGGAGGAGGTAAGCTGCCGAGACCCCTTTTGATCCCAACAAAATACATGCGAGTTCGATCTTGTGGAACGCCGAACTCATTGGCAGACAGCGTCCACTTTTTGGTTTCATATCCAAGATTCCAAAAACTGGTGATCAGATCTTGGCGGAAAACATCGTTACGGTGCGCGTTGAATGCAAGATCGGTTTCGAAGAAGAACCCCTTAGGATTTAGCTTCTCGATGATCCTCAGAGCAGACGTGAACAGTTCGCCGTCTCTTTCCGCGTGATAGGCGAACGGTGAGATCGGGAAGGAGCCTGAGACAAGATCCAGGTTGGCTGCACGTTTGTTTGTCCCACGCCAAGCGTCGAGGTCTGCGGGAATGAGGGGAGCGGCAATGTCTGCCTTGACAGCATTCCACCTTCGACGGTTCGACTGGAGGGTTCGGATAGTGTCTTCGTCTCGATCCACCAACCCATGCATGTAGTATCCTGCGGCCTCGATGCCTAAGGCTTGCCCCCCTGCATTTGCGCAGAGATCGATGGCATTTAGTTTGCGCACGTCGCGTGGATCGATCTCTTCCTTCAAGCCGAATTCGTATTCCGGCGCCAGCTCCGCAAGAAATCTGATAGCGTCAAAGGATGACCATTCATAATGGATCGACCCATCACCGGGCATCCGCCCGTTGAAATCAGGGTTGGACATGACCTGAAGAGAGTGGTGTGCCTGTGCAAGGTAGGCTTTTATCGGCGAGTGATTGGCGAGCCCTGCCCATTCCCTGACTGGAGCAGGGCTGTCAGGGAACAGGGACCTAACCATGGTCAGAAGCTCGCCTGACGTTTTAATGATGTCAGCCAATAGAGCTGATTGGCTTTCGAAGAAGAAAGAGTAGCGACGGGAACCGGTAAGTTTTTCAAAGCGCCTGGCCGTCCTTTTGACGTAAGACGAGCGGCGGGAATGCTTGCTCATCATCCCGAAAAGTTCTGTAGCGGTGCGCCTGAAGCTGGATTCGACGGCGCGATTTCCGACGGCAAACGCATCATTGAATGCTTCCCGGCTCTTTTTGAAGGCTCGCTCTCCCTGTGGCAGTCTACGGTGGGCCAGTTGGTCGGAGATGTGCATGATCTCGTCGTGCGTGACGGCCGGATCCTTCTTGATGATCTGAGCGGCGTGCCCGTGAGACTCTTCATCGATTGCAAGAAGCGCACGATAGTTGTCGAAGTGGAGATCTCCTTCATCGACCTCTTTTTCCAACTTTGCGAGGAGTGATGTGATGTTCGAGAACGTGTTGTATTCGGCGTCAGTGAAGCCAAAATCCTTCATGAGGACTTCGACGTTAGCGCGTCCTTCTCTCGTCAGAACATCGATTTCATCAACGATCGTAGAGATTTGTAATCTTATGGCGCTACGAATTCGCGCCATGTGCTCTTGCGCTCGGACGAGTCGCTCTTCTCTTCCGAGCGGTCTATTGAGCCTTGCGGCTTTCGATATCTTTTGCTTCGCTGCCTTCTTTGCCATGGGTCGCACCTTCATTCCAGACGAGGGCAAACTGCCAAAAGAAGATTTCCACTAGGCCAAAGAGTTCGGTAAACTTTTGGTTGCGGCAGGAAGATTTGTTAGGCCAGCTTGACCGACCGCAAGCTCTCAGCTGCCGGGAGAGCTAGATATTAAACTGCCAATAATCGGCAGCCTTTGAAACCGAATCTGGGCAAATCAAGCGCTATGCGAGACTGGCCAAAGCATCATCGCTGTGACGGAGTGCGATGAGCGGTGGTCGATTTCACCGGCTCCTCATGTTGCCGATTTCAATCATCGGAGTGAAGGCACTAACCGCCGAACGTTTTGAATAGGTTCGGTGGCGGGCTCGATTGGAAACCTCTCCGCCAGCGGTTTCATCCGTGCGTGCCAGCGATTTTCCAAAGGGTCGTATATCCCCGGCAGCGGATAGCAGTCATTTATCAGCATGAAATCGCTGACGTTCATTGTGGCAATTGGCAATCGTCGGACTAGGGCGGCTGCGGCGATATGAAGGTCTTGGCCACCGCGAGGTTTCTTCCCGTTGCCACCGTTGCTCAGCCGTTGGAGCCTGGGATCAGCGGATAGAACGCCCCAAGTCTCGCTTACTTCCCTGTCTGTCTCGACAATTGGTATCCCGGCTCGCACGAGCCCATGATACCAAGCACTCAGCTCGACAGCTTTTATCGGGTTGGTGGCACAAATCTTTGTGATCCCCATTTGCAGCTCCATGAGAGCGCCCGCGGGTATGAAGTAGTTGTCAGCCGTGGCGAGGAAGGCGATGACGCTTTCTCTCGGACGGGGCAGGGCAGTCTCACTGATCACGCACGTATCAAGCAGAAATGCTGTTTTCATGGCGCGTCCCTCACGCGCAAAGGGTGCGGAGAGTATGGTTAACTGCTCGTTAACGGCCTTGGCGAAATTTCAGGGGTGCTTTTGGAGGCGGCGCGACATGCTGGAAGGCAACTCTACAGGAATCGAATTCCGTGCTAAGGAAACCTTTGAGAAATGCGGAACGATTCACGCAAATGCCGTCCAAGGAAATTCTGGTGCTGGGTGAGGGCGACAAGGAAATCATAGATTTCCTTGAGAAAGTGCGTGCCGTCAACGGCTTGCGGGTGCAGCTAGGCAACGACGTGTTTTCCGTGAAGATCTCTTCTGAGACCGTTTCCGACAAGGGCCGTGCGTTCCTTACAAATGGCGGGTCGATCGGTTCAAGGAGATAGGGATCGCTCAGCGCCGAAAATCGATAACAAAGTCAATCCAGCCGTCCCGACTTGTCGTTCGCTTCAGTGCCGTCAAAAGGTGATCGCTGTCTACGATTAGATGCCTTGTGGACCGGTAGGTGCCCGAGTTCCGTCAATTAGAGAAAATACCACCAACGTCGATTTCAGCCGCGGATCTTCAAGTACGGTGCCGTGCTCTGCGTGTTTTGCGTTCGCTGCAGCGTGAAAATCGCTTCACCGAATATTTCTCGGCGGCGCAACCTGCGGGAATTCTCGGCGCGGGCCTTATCTACCTTGGACATGTGCGTTGTCTGGGAGAGCGACGTTTCGTTTTCAACCATGTCGATCAGCAGATTGCGCATCACTCCGTTCTCTTCCTTCATGCGGGCAAGTTCGATTTTAATTGGGACTCCGAAAGTTTACGGGCAATGGTTTCGTCAATTGTCTTCTCGATAAGCCGCGTCCTCGCGGAGAGGTAACGCCCGACGGAGAAGGTCAGAAACATGGTGCCGAGGGCGAGGCAGAGGTAAAGCATTGTCGGGCTCCAATCACCAACTGGAGATCGTGATTTCCGAAGCTGAATTCAACCCGATGGCCGTCACTCTCAACGAGAGACCGGTTGATCGCCGTCACATCGGAGCGTGTTACGCCCCCCATACGATATAATCTACCAAGATCCGGCTTCGATCAAATGCGTGACAACAGTTCGGCCTTCTTCGTCGCGAATTCGTCGTCGGTCAGAATACCTTTTGCATGAAGCGCCGCAAGCCGCTCTATTTTGCCGATCACGTCATCGCTCTCGAATTTTGGTCTGGCGGCAGCGCTTGCTTTGTTGATCCGGAGTTCATTTTCTTCACGTTTCTCGACTGGAAGGCTCCGAAGTGGCTCAGCTTCCTCGGAGACCTTCCGGAGGGTGGATAGCGCGATGCGTCCGTGTTGAGAGGAAAAGGACACATCTTGCCCGGTTCCCTGCTGCTGCGAGAAGCCAGTGATTTCGTGATCATCGGTATCGTAGATCGTCGTGCGGTTACCGTCACTGAGTGCCAGTCTTCTGGCAGACGGGAAAAAGGCATACCGCATCGAATTCTGAGATCCAGCGGAGGCGGGTATTCCAAGATCGTGTGGATACCAGCGACCGAAAGTGTGCTCAGCGTGATCCCCCTGTTGCTGACTTTGATAGAATCGGGGTTGGGCCTCGGCGTCCGTGCGTGCGGCGGCGCTCAAATCTAAGCAAAGGTCCAGGACCTTGGACTTGAGCGCATGATTGAACATGTCTCCAACCATGATCATGCCGCCCGCCGACCATTGGCCCATACCACCGAGTTCCGGCAGGTTGAACTGCGCTTGATTACCGCCACCGGCGACCATGGCTCCGTACAATTGCCGAATAGTGTCGCTGCTTACGCCATGTTTTTGCGCAAGCGACGAAAACCACTCAGACCGCTTTTCAGCATTCATCGCCATCCGCTCCATCGTAATCCTCTAAAGGTCGCGATTCTCTATATAGGCGCTGGCTTATCACTTTCCTCATCTACGACGCAGAATGTCGGAAGGGGAAGGCGTTGCGGGTTCTGGTATTTCAACCTCGAGCCACTTTTTTCGAAAGCATACTGGCAATCTCTGCTGCCTCCAGCCGAGCGGACGTCTTGTATGGGTAGTGCTTCCAGCACCACCATTCCTGCTGCTCTGATTTGCCGAAGCGAAAGCCAGCCCAGTCGCCGCAGTGACACTTCCTCGCGACTAGGGCAGGGGCTCGTTGAAGAGTGGGACGATCGGTGCCGCTCATCTAAGCTCCTTTAGGACCCAGCCGCCTTTTGGCGTGGGCCATCCATTTTTGGCTGCGCGAAATTCGGCTTCCGCCAATGCTTTTCGTTTGGCGTCGAGCATACCTGAACCCCACACCGTGATGCGAAGGCGTCCGGCGGTGAATACGTACCTGTCCAAATCAGCGTTCCGGCCAGTCGCGTATCCTGCCCGGAAGCTTGTCCTGGCTGCGCTAGCGTCAATGCGGTTGCGGTATGAAGCAGGCTGTCCATCCCACCATCGCTTGAAGGCGGTTTCAAAGTTTGGCCGGGATGGTCTGGTTTTATCCAGCATCTAGGCCTCCCTATCGAATTTGGGCGACCAGCCCCGAGTCATGCCGTAACTCATTGCGCTCTGAGCCAGGGCGAGCTGGAACCGCAGATGCTTAATGTCGCTGAGCAATGTGGCGACAGTCGCTTTTGCATCGTCATCATGGAAGGCGAGTGCTGCCTCAACTTCGTAGTCTAATTCTGCCGATGGAGTCGCGAACTTAACGGACATTGAACCGCCCACATACCCTTTGAACTATTTGAGTGTTCTCATTATGTTCTCTTCCGCTATGGAGTCAACAGGCGTCGCTGTATGGCTTCGCGCACATCTCAGAAAGGGAGTAAGCAGTCATGGCGCGACGGAAAGGCGAATTGACCCCTGCGGCGATTGACCGAGGATGGCCGTTCCAGGTGGCGCTCCTAGCTGAGCTCTCTAAAGGCAAACTTGGCGAGGAACAGGCTCTCTACTGCAATCGGCTAATGCGCTGCAGCCGGGGTCACACAGTCTTTCACGAGGATCAGCATTCCAACATACATTGCTTCGCCACGAAGGTCGGCGCCGAAGCCTTCATGGCGAAGTTCGGGGGCGAATGGTTTGATCCTCGCGATCGAGGAGCAAGGGTTCTGGCAACCCAGCTTAAAGGCGCAGCCGCCGAGTGGCAAAGGCCTGATCCCTCGTCAGACCAGGCCCTCCCTTTGCCGCCTCGAGGAGCACGGCGGCGGGGTCATAGAAAATGTCGACCGTCCGGTCAACGGGAGAAAGCATTGTCAACCGCTCGAACCTTTCCCGGAACCGCCGTAGGTTTGCCAGATGGAAGGTCTGTTCAGCTACCAGATGACGTTCTCCGTCAATGGATTTGGATAGAGAAGCCCTTATCCCGATTGACGATGATTTCGGATTGGGTGACGTACGCGCTCCGGACTTGGCTGCTTCGGCTACTTGGAGCGGGCGGCCCTCAGGTCACTTGATGTTAAACCGCGCGTTTATCTCCTGCCTTCAGAGGATAAAGCTCACCAGAATTCTCCTTTGTCGAGGTCAGGAAAACGAGGTAGGGATGCGGCGCGGGCCTTGACGCAGAAGCGTGCGAGTAGGGTTCGTTGGTTCCTCGTCTCATTTGAAATGACCACATCATGTCGGAATACAAACCTATCGGTTGGCCACATAACCGTGATGAAACACTGGAATGGCTGGTCAACGGCACCAGTCGCGAGCGCTTCATCGACGACATCTTCACGGAACTCTGCGAGCGTCTTCGAAGTGCCGGGACGCCTGTCGCTAGAGCTACATTGTTTCTGAACACCTACAATCCGCAGTGGCAGGGAGCACGAATCCTATGGCGGATAGGCGATAGCAAGGCCGCGATCATCACCTTTGATTACGGGATCGAAGACACCGGCCGTTATCAAAACAGTCCAATTCGGGAGTTGGACGAGGGTGCCGATGTTGTCCGCCATCGAATTTCAGAGAACCGCGGCCAGGCGCCTTGGTATCCGGTCTATGATGAACTTCTGGAGGAAGGTCTCACCGACTACCTCGCCTTGGGCGTGGAGCATACGCTCGGGAAAAGGCAATCTGTGACATTCGCCAGTGACGGAGCTGGCGGTTTCTCGGAGGCAGATATCCAGCTTCTCAAGGATATCTTGCCTGCGCTAGCCCTAGTGAGCGAGATCAGGCTCAAGAACCGGTTGGCTCGAACACTCTTGGAGACTTATGTCGGCCCGCATGCCAGCGAACAAATCTTGGCTGGTGCGACCCGGCGAGGGAGCGGCACAACCGTTCGTGCTGCAGTCCTGATATGCGATCTGCGCGACTTCACGTCAATTTCTGACATGTGGCCGCGCGACGACGTCATCGAATTGCTAAACAGCTATTTCGACGCCGTATCGGACCCTATCGAGCAGAAGGGCGGCGAAATTCTTAAGTTCATGGGTGATGGCCTACTCGCTATTTTTCCTTTGAGCAATCCGCAGGCTTGTGAGTCCCTCTTGGCAGCCGTTACCGAGGCGCGAGCGAACATGTCAGCGATGAATGACCTCCACGTTCAAAAGGGCCATCCGGCGCTGCGGTATGGAATGGGGGTCCATGTTGGTGATGTCATGTACGGCAATATTGGATCCCGAAAGAGGTTGGATTTCACCGTCATCGGACCCGCCGTGAACATCGCTTCGAGGCTGGAGAAGCTTACTAAGACCATCAAGAAGACGGTTCTGCTGTCCGCTGATTTCGTTGAGGCCGTGGGGAAGGATGCGCGGATGGAGGGGCTGGGATCATTTGAGCTTCGAGGTGTAACGAAGCCCATCGAGGTCTTCACGTTCGGCTGATGGACTTCGGAACTCCAGGTTCGTAACCGGTGTTCCGTCCCACGTTGCCCCTCTCCGTTAGGATTTTCCGAGATCAGGGAAACCACCTATCTAGGTTTATTGACGCTAGCTGAGAAGGCATTTGATTGCTGGCCTGCTAGGTTGCCTTTGCGAAGTCCCGGAAACAATTATTTGGAACAGCTAGTGGCTTAGCGGCGAGCAAGGAAGCCTTGAAACACCATCGGTAACAGCGAAGTGTATGCGAATTGGCTTGGAGCGGGGATTGGATGAATTTGAAAGCAGCGTCAGTAATTGCCGTTACCATAGGATCAGCAATCGCGGCATTTGGGGCTGTCGATGGGGTCATCGCTGCTCCTGAACAGATTGGCTGCTACGGCGACAATTGGGGTCCCACTCTCGCCATGCTTGAGCCGACGCCCGCCGGTCCGATGAAGTTGAAGACCTTGCGGTGCACGCCGATCCCCGAAGGTTGGCCGAGGATGGTCCCGCCTGCGCTGTCGCCAAACGGCGAGCTTGTTTACGCGTTCGGTTCCTGGAAAGGTTTGTGGCTCGGTGATGTGACGCGTGGTGGTCGCGCTCATACGGTGAATGAAAAACTTCCTGGAGACCTCTTCACACTGACGGCTCCCTTTACTTGGCTGGATGACTCCTCGTCAGTTATCGGCGTGAAGCGTGAGACGACCGTGGCAGGCAGCGTCTCGTATAGTTCTCTGCGGCCATATCTCTTTCGCGTGGATGGCTCACAGGCGAAGCTGCCCGAACTCACTCATCCAGGTGGCGCACTCGATGAGCTTTACTGGATCGATGGTTCGGGGTTAGCACTCGCGGGCTTTGGGATGTACGAGCGTGACGACGAAAAGGAAGACGAGCATAAGCAAACGCTTGCCTTCGTTGACGCTAATACGGGAGCGATTTTACAAGCCGTGGAAAAGGCAAACGTGCCAGGGCTAGCCGATCAAAGAAGCCTGGAAGCTGTTAAATCCAAGATCGACCCATCCGGGAGGGCACACGTCCTCGTGAAATGGGGACCCAGCAAATGGTTGCTCTGGGTTCAAGGCCAATCACCGAAAATCGTTCCTTTGCCGCAGACTGCTCAGTGGTCGCCGTTCGTTCTTTCGAGCGATGCCTCGAGCGTCCTGATGATGGGCAATTTGAGCGCGACGGGTTGGGTGTGTGAACTATCAGACCGTTGCCCCCAGCCCATACCACAATCGGGAATGATCGCTGAATTCCGGGACCTCCCAACCGGTCTCGTGAAATGGACGATTTCTGGCACTGCTTCGTATTTTTCCCGGAGTTTGCATCCGGCCGTCAGCCCAGATGGCCGCTGGGGTTTGATATCGCTCCCGGACGAGCAAGGAGCCGCACTTGCATTGATTTCGATGACATCTGGTAAAGTGATTCAGAAAGTGCGGCAGCCGGGTTGGGGGCCGATAGGCCTGTCATTCTCCGCTGACAGTAAGTCCGCATTCGTCACGGGTGGAACGATTGTGGCTACATATGCCGTGGCCGAATAAGTGCCGTTTTCATCACCATAAAGCGAGAGTCGCGTGCTGGTTGGAAGTCGACCTCTCCGCCAGGTATTGCTGCAGTGGTGTTTTCTGACGCTAATGAATTTGTCGCTGATCTTTGACCTAAGTAAGGTTTCAGCACCGCAGCGCCAGCGCAAAATCTGGCGGGCCTGTAACTCAATTCTGAGGTCTTGCCTTCTGGCGACATGATGCAATCTATCGGTCGGTAATCGAGTTCACGAGGGAAATGCCCATGACCACTGCACGACAGATCGTCCTCGCCAGCCGACCTTCAGGGTCCCCAACCTCGAAGAACTTCCGGCTTGAAGACCGCGAGTTGCCCGAAGTGCAGGAAGGCGAAGTGGCACTTCGCGTGCTCTACCTCTCTTTAGATCCTTACATGCGCGGCCGCATGAGCGACGCGAAATCGTATGCCGCGCCAGTGGCGATCGACGGCGTCATGGAGGGGGAGACGGTGTGCGAAGTGACTCGCTCCAGACACCAGGACTTCAAACCTGGTGAAATCGTCCGTGCTCGGACTGGATGGTGCACGGACGCCGTTCTAAACGGGAAGTCCATACAGCATGTCGATACCCACGGAGCACCAGTGACCACGGCCATCGGTGTGCTCGGAATGCCGGGGTTCACGGCTTATAGCGGCATGAAAGTGATTGGGCAGCCCAAAAAGGGCGAGACGGTTGTTGTCGCCGCGGCCTCAGGGCCGGTAGGATCCTTGGTGGGGCAAATCGCGAAGTTAGCAGGTGCAAGGGCCGTCGGCATCGCGGGCGGCCAGGAGAAGTGTGCCTATGTGAGAGACGAGCTCGGCTTCGATGCAGTTGTCGATCATCGATCTAAGGGTTTTGCGTCCGATCTCGCAAACGCATGCCCAGACGGTATTGACGTCTATTTCGAAAACGTTGGAGGTCCGGTGTGGGACGCCGTTCTGCCGCTGATGAACCTTTATGGACGTGTCCCCGTTTGCGGGTTGATCGCTAACTACAACGGTGCGAGCTCATCAGACCATGACAAGCTGCCTGCCACGATGTCCGCCGTGCTGAGACGAAGCCTGCTGATGCGAGGCTTCATCAACACCGAGTTCGTCAAGGAACACTACACCGCCTTCCGGCAGGAAATCGGACCGCTTGTTGCGTCAGGGAAGATCAAGTACCGCGAAGATATCGTTGACGGCTTGGAGAACGCGCCCGATGCATTCATCGGGATGCTTTCGGGCAAAAACTTTGGGAAGCTTCTCGTTCGAGTCTCTTCTGGCTCGCGATAACCTATCTACATCCTAACATTGCGGTGCCTCTCAGCCGAAGCCTTCGCCTGTTCCGACAAAGGTAACATCAATCGTGTTTGCGAAAGTCTTTGTACGCGAGCCATCCGCGCCTACTGAAAATAGGACGAGGGTAAACTTGCCGCTTCCTTCAATTTTGTCGGAAACGCTGAAGGCCCACTGAACCGTATTGTCGTTCTGTTCACCCTGGCCGAAATTGAAGCACGGTGCGGTGTCAGAAGTTGCGATAAGATCCTGCCGAAGCTTGTCGAGCGCGTCCGCGATTGGCGTTCCGCGAAACTCCGGGGGCGCCGGTGGTGGGTTAATGATGCGCTGTTTCTTCGAGCTTTCGTCTTCGATCTCGGCATCGGCTGCCGCTGTTAACGGGAAAATTGAAAGCTTCGTGGTGATCGTATCGTTTAACACCCTAGATACGCCGACACTGCCGTCCAATGTTGCAAGGTTTACTGGGACCTGCAGTCCACCACTTCCGGACGTTGTTTGATCGACTTTAGCAGTGACCGTTATCGCTACTTTCGATACGATGAAATCCACCGCGCCAGCGCAAACTTTCCCGCTTCCCACTGCTGACTTGTCATTTTGGTGTCGGTATATATAGGTCCCAATGTCATGTTTTATCTGCCGCACAAGGCTCTCGAATCTCGAATGCGACAGTCCGGCTTACATCTGCGGTGTTTGCACCTAGCCCGCAGCTCGACAACAATCCGGCGGGCACCGCTAACAGCAACCCCCTGCGGTTGATGAGAAGGTCCATGAAAACGTCCCCCGACGAAGTTCAGTGAATTTCAACCCGAGGGCGAGTATGGTCACAACCTGGTGCACCTGTCGAGTCTCTCAGCGGTTCACGTCGACTAGCGTACGGCCGCGAACCTTGCCTTGAAGCATGTTTTCGGCAACGCCCCTGACTTCATTAAGCCCGACCTCGCTCACCATGGAGCCGAGTTTCCTAAGATCCAGATCGGTCGCCAAGCGTTTCCACGCTACCTCACGTAGAGACTGTGGCGCATTGACGGAATCGATCCCACAAAGAGTGATACCCCGCAAAATAAAGGGCAATATCGAAGCTGGAAGCTCCATTCCGCCTACAAAGCCGCAGGTTGTCACGGCACCGCGGTACTTGGTCTGGCTCAAGATATTTACAAGGGTCTTGCCACCGACCGCATCGACAGCGCCCGCCCAACGATCGGCCCCCAGTGGCGGACCGTCCTCCGAGAGCAGGGCTCGATCCATAACTTCGGAAGCACCGAGCGACTTCAGGTAGTCAGCCTCAACGGACTTGCCACTCGAAGCAGTCACCCGATAGCCCAACTCGGCCAGGATGGCGATCGAAACAGAACCGACGCCACCGGACGCGCCGGTCACAAGGATGTCTCCACGCTCGGGATTGATCCCGCTATGTTCGAGCGCAAGTACGCTCAACATCGCCGTAAAGCCTGCGGTTCCGATTGCCATGGCATCGCGCGTGCTGATCGACCCTGGCAGTTTTACCAGCCAATCGCCCTTGACGCTTGCTTGCTGCGCATAGCCTCCGTGATGATCTTGGCTGAGCCCCCATCCAGTCGCGACAACCTTGTCCCCAACTTTGAAACGGCCGTCGCGCGAGCTTGCGACAGTGCCAGCAAAATCGATGCCCGGGACTAGTGGAAAGGACTTGATGATCCGAGGGGTCAGGATAGCGACCGCGTCCTTGTAGTTCACATTCGACCACTCAACCGCAACCTTGACGTCCCCATCGTTAAGTATCCGATCATCCAAGACTTCGACCGAGGTCGTGACGGCGCCGTCGGTCGCACGATTAGCAAGGATAGCCCGAAATGTCATGGTACGTTCCTTTCGATTGATAATTGCCATGACTTTTAGGGGCTTGCGGCGATCATTGAAAGAACCCACAATTATAGCTCATACTACCATTTTTGTAAGTATCGCCCACGGAGGATCTTGTGAGACCTAAACGCCTAAATCCGAAGAGCGACTGTGCGGTCGAACTGACGCTGTCTGTCATCGGCGGTGTATGGAAGCCTCTAATCCTCTTCAATCTTCTGATGGGAAAGAAGCGGTTTATGGAACTCACGAGGCTGATCCCGAGCGCGACTCAACGCATGCTCACACTTCAACTGCGTGAGCTTGAAGAGGATGGATTGGTGACACGCCACGTTTTCCCGGTTGTTCCCCCGCGCGTAGAGTACGAGGTGACCGATTTGGCGCGAACTCTAGCGCCCGTAATGTTGAGCCTGCGGGACTGGGGTGAGCGTTACCGGCTTGAGCAGCAAAAGCTGCCCCCGCTCGAACCTCACTGTCAGGCCTGAAAACAGGTTTCCAGACCAGCATTCTTATAACTGCAGCGCGGATTCCACATGGGCTAGGAGAGCCTTCACGTCGACGGGCTTGCCGAGGAATGCAAATGCTCCGCCGTCCATCGCCTGGGCTTTAGTACGTCCGTCAAGATACGATGTGACGAAAATGATCGGCGGCCGCTTTTGATCCGTGCTCAGGATCTTTTGCAAATCCAGGCCGCTCAAGCCGCCGGGCATGTCGACATCTAGGAGCATACAATCAACATTCTCGCGATCGGGCGCCGCAAGATAGTCTTCGGCTGACGAAAATAAACGGCTCTCGTATCCACAGGACACCATGAGGTCGTCGAGTGCCTCGCGGATGGCAAGATCGTCGTCAACGACCGCGATGGTCTTGGAAATGGGCAATTTCGGAAGCCTGAATGTGAAAGTTGGACACGGATTGAGTTATGCGCTCTCGCCGAGCGCTTCGATACCACACCTGGGTCTAGGTTCCGGTGATTTGGTGCATCTTTTTGAGGAGATCTGCGAGCGTTCGGACCTGCATCTTCCTCATAACGCTACCGCGATGCAGTTTCACCGTCACCTCACTGATGCCCAGCTGGTATGCGATTTGTTTGTTCATCAATCCCTTGTTCACTGCTGTTAAAACCTCGCGTTCTCGCGGTGTCAGACTTTCCAACAGCCGCCGGACATCCTGGGTGGCGGCGACGGCTTCTCGAGCCGCCGCATCCCTCGCCAATGCGACGGTCACCGCGTCAAGGACGTCCTGGTCGCGGAATGGCTTGGTGAGAAAGTCTACTGCTCCGTCCTTCATTGCCTGGATGCCCATCGGAATATCGCCGTACCCGGTGAGGAAAATCACGGGTAGCTTGCTACCAATGCGATTGAGTTCGCGATAAAAATCCAGACCGCTGACCCCAGGAAGTCGGACATCAAGCAGGATGCAGCCAGGCGCTGCGACGTCTGCCCCCTCAAGGAATTCCTTAGAAGATCCAAAACTTCGGGCAGGGATGCCTACGGATAGAAACAGGTCGCTCAAAGATTCACGTATCGAGTGGTCGTCATCCAACAAATAGACCGTCGGTGCGACCTGTTCATGCGTATTGCGTTTCATGCTTTTTAGCTCCGACCAGTGGAAGAGAAAGTTCGAACACCGCGCCGCCCGAAGCGTTGTTTCGAGCGGTCAATCTTCCGCCTATCGCCTCTACGAAGGTCTTGCAGACAGACAAGCCAATTCCCATCCCTGTCTCTTTGGTGGTGAAGAAGGGCGCGAAGAGCTTATCAACGGCGTCTTCCGCGATGCCGGGACCATTGTCGGCAACCGAGATCACGACCTGATCGCCATCCCCGGGGCGGACCTCGATATTCACCTGCGGATTTGCCTGCCGGGAGTTGGCAAGAGCCTGGATTGCATTCGTTACGAGGTTTATCAGAACCTGCTGGAGCTCGATCCGCATGGCGATGACCTGCGGAACGGACTTGGAAGCGATGATCTTGTGCTTCACCCGATGCCCGTCAAACTCCGCGTCCATAATCGCGCATGTCTCCTCGACTAGATGCACGAGGTCCACGCTCGTTGGTTCGCTCTGTGTCTGTTCGATCCTGCTCCGTGTTTGCTTTATGATCTCGCTTGCTCGCTCGCCATCTCGAACAATCCGGTCCGTTGCCCGCTTTGCGGCGGCAAGATCGGGTGGATCGCGGTCCAGCCATCTGACCAGCGTTTGTGCACTCACAATTATCGCGCCAAGCGGCTGGTTAAGCTCATGGGTGTTGGTTTCCACGCAGAACTGAGCCGGTTAGGCGCATAATTTCCATTGAGAATTGAGCCATGTGAACCTTCCCCCAACGCGGAGAGCGACGGGGGCAACGGAGTGATCCACATGGGACTTTTAAACATCATCCGTCGGATGGCGCTGCGCGAGAAGCAGTCGATCCGCGAGATCAGCCGGCGCACTGGACTGTCACGCAACACGATCGCGAAGTATTTGAGTGCCGGTACGATCGAGCCGACGTTCACGGTACCGGAACGACCGAGCAAGCTTGATCCTTTTGCCGACAAACTTGCTGGCTGGCTGCAGACCGAGGCCGGAAGGTCGCGCAAGCAGCGCCGAACGCTGAAGCAGCTTCATGCCGATCTGGTGGTTCTCGGCTTTACCGGCTCCTATGGACGGGTCGCCGCGTTCGCCCGTGAGTGGCGGGTTGAGCAGCAGACGGCGGGCCGCGGCATATTCGTTCCGCTGTCTTTCCGCCCAGGCGAAGCATTCCAATTCGATTGGAGTGAGGACTATGCCGTAATCGGCGGCGAGCGCACGAAGCTTCAGGTCGCCCATATCAAGCTATCACACAGTCGCGCCTTTCTGGTCAGAGCTTACCTGCTGCAGACGCACGAGATGCTCTTCGACGCTCACTGGCACGGGTTCCGCGTGTTCGGCGGCGTACCTGGTCGCGGCATCTATGATAACATGAAGACCGCGGTCGATCGTGTTGGCCGCGGCAAGGAACGGCAGGTCAACGTCCGCTTCCAGGCGATGACGAACCACTACGTCTTTGCGCCCGAGTTCTGCAATCCCGCCGCAGGCTGGGAGAAAGGCCAGGTCGAGAAGAACGTCCAGGATGCCCGACCACGGCTGTGGCAACAGATGCCGGACTTTCCAGATTTAGCGGCGTTGAACGCATGGCTGGAACAGCATTGCCAGGACCTGTGGCGCGAGACACCGCATGGCACCTTGTCCGGTTCGATCGCAGATGTTTGGGGTGATGAGCAGCCTGCCTTAATGGCATTGCCCGCCATGTTTGACGGCTTCGTCGAGCAGAGCAAGCGCGTCTCACCGACATGCTTGATCACCTTCGAGCGTAATCGTTACAGTGTGCCTGCATCATTTGCGAACCGGCCCGTCAGCCTGCGGATTTATCCCGAGCGGCTGGTCGTTGCAGCCGAGGGCAATATCCTCTGCGAACATCCGCGGATCATAGAACGCAGCCACGACAAACCACCACGGACGATTTATGACTGGCGGCATTACCTTGCCGTCATCCAGCGCAAGCCCGGTGCTTTGCGCAATGGCGCACCCTTCCTGGAATTGCCGCCGGGCTTTCGACAACTGCAGGATCAGATGCTTCGCCGCCCCGGTGGTGATCGGGAGATGGCCGACATCCTCGCTCTGGTTCTTCATCACGACGAACAGGTTGTCGTCAGGGCTGTGGAACTGGCTCTGGATCAAGGCGTCGCGACCAAGACGCATGTGCTGAACCTGCTGCATCGTCTGATCGATGGGAAGACGACTGATGGTCCTGACATCGACACGCCACAGGCGCTGACCTTGCTGCTTGAACCCAAGGCCAATGTAGAACGCTATGACGGTCTGCGGGTCCGGATCGTAGGAGGTCGTCATGCGTCATGATCCTGCCAGCGCCGCCGTCGTCATCATGCTGCGTAGCCTGAAGATGTATGGCATGTCTCAAGCCGTCACGGACCTGATCGAGCAAGGGGCTCCAGCGTTTGATGCAGCCGTGCCGATCCTGTCCCAATTGCTGAAAGCCGAAATGGCCGAACGCGAGGTCCGCTCCATCGCCTATCATATGAAGGCTGCCCGCTTCCCGGCCTACAAAGACATCTCCGGATACGACTTCGCCGCCAGCGAAGTCAACGAAGCGACGGTGCGCCAACTAAACCGATGCGAGTTCATCGACGGAGCGCAGAATATCGTGCTTGTCGGCGGGCCGGGCACAGGCAAAACACATGTCGCGACCGCCCTCGGTGTCCAGGCGATCGAGCATCATCGCCGAAAGGTCCGCTTCTTCTCGACCATCGAATTGGTCAATGGGCTCGAGCAGGAGAAGGCCAAAGGAAAAGCAGGCCAGATCGCCGAGACACTGGTTCGCCTCGATCTGCTGATCCTCGATGAGCTGGGATACCTTCCGTTCAGTGCTTCGGGTGGAGCGCTGCTCTTCCACCTCTTGAGCAAGCTTTACGAGCGCACCAGCGTCATCATCACCACCAATCTCAGCTTCAGCGAATGGGCCACGGTCTTCGGCGACGCCAAGATGACGACCGCTCTGCTCGATCGCCTGACCCACCGTTGCCATATCCTGGAAACCGGGAACGACAGCTTCCGCTTCAAAGCCAGCTCGGCCGCCGCGGCACAAAAGAGAGGAGAAAAGGCCAACCCATTGACCAAAGCATGATCAGAAAACCATACTTAGAGGTGGCTCACTTCTCGGTGGAAAAACCGGCTCAGTTCCGCGTGGAAACCAACACTCATGGGCCAACGACGTCGAGAGAGCGCCGATCGCGGCTGTTCTCGACGATGCCGCAAGTTCTGCTCGCGCATCCTGCAACGCCTTTTGAGCAAGCTCACGCTGTGTGATGTCTACCATGCCCGTGACCACGCGGTTGAACGCGGTGGCATCCTCCGGAAAGCTGACCGTTAGAAGAACAAGCTTCTTTTCGCCATCGTCACCGACCACAGTCACGCTGTCGGAAAATGAGCGGCGCCCCTGGAACATTGCTTCCATCAGGTCAAGAAAGGTTTCATCGCCGGGCGGCAGGATCCGTCGCAGCGATCCCGGCGTTTGATCAATTGCATTTCGACCCAATAGTTCGACCGCCGCCTCGTTCGCCGCCACGGTACGAACCGCGGCGACGCATCTATCGACGATTTCTGGCTGTTGTCGCGCATATTCTCGAATGTCGTCGACCCCCTGCGCCTTCAGCGAGAGCAAAATCTCTCGAACAGAGGAGTAGTCGCGTTCCCAGAGTGCAACTTTCGTGCGGTCAAAGATAGCTCGATATCTACTCTCGCTCTCGCGAAGTGCGGCGTTAGTGGCGATTAGCTCGGACCGTGACGCTTCATTTCGCATCAGCAGAGACGTCGTGATGACTAGTGCGGCCAGAGCGACGCTGAGCCGAAGCAACGATTGCAGGTCGATAAGCGCGTCGCTGTGAGCGTAGACGTAGGACGCGGCAGCAAGCACGACCGCCACCACGCACCCGGTCACATGGCCACGGGCAGTTAGGATATCCCCAAGTAGAAGGAGAGCGATTACATAGAGGACCGCGATTGCGCCTTCAATCTTGGTGAATGTGTCGATGTAAAAGATGGTCCCAGCAAGAACCAGCGCCACAGCAGCAAGGACGGTGCCGTACCCGTTGTCCGTTCGACCATTGAAAAAGTGTGTTGATGTCATCCCGATCGCAAAGCCCCCAATCCGCAAGAATCGTACCACTCTCAACGGCGATGTCACCTGTACTGTGGTCTAAGGTAACGTTTCTACGATTGTCGGGATCGATGGATCCGTAACGGGCCGTCTCTCGAAGTATTGTACGATCCGGCAGTCATCAATCCCGATGTGGTGTTTTCCGAAGTCTTCAGAGGACCCGAATTCGGAAGTCGGATCGTATTCCATGCGACGAGCGGAAAAACTACCCGCCAACAACGGGTGTGGGTCTATCTCCGGGCTTGTGTTTACAGGGCTACAGCTGAAAGCTGGCACCCCAGCTTTTGACTGGCCAATGGTTTTCGGCTCCGTGCCCGACGTTGAAATAGAAGTTGTTCAGGAGTTTCTGGCTAAAGAGCCACACCATTTCGGTAAATTGCTGCCTTGTAACCTCAAGCCCAAGGTTGAAGGACGGCATGTTTTCTGACTTGAACATAAACCCAGCTTCGACGCGCTGCGGCGTTAGCGGAGTGCGTACCCAGAACGAAACGACCGCAGGCCACCGCATTTTTGTGCGAGGCGAGATCACGACCGCGCCCACTATGAGGTATGTAAATTCGACTGACATCTCCGGAGGTCCAGGTTGGATGTGCTGGCCGATGGAGCCGGATGGGCGTTGGGCGAATTCTCCAGCCCAATCTCCCACTTCGACCTCCGGCCAAGGAAATTTCGGCAGCTCCTTTTTTGTGCTTTTCGGCATCGGGAACCTCTCCGGCAATGAACGTCAGCAGACAAAGGACAAAGTGCGTCGACTCTTCATGCAGTCAAGAAGACCCCAGGTCCTGCATCCGGATCGACGGGGTATGGCGCCGGTTCATGTCGACGGCTCCAGCCTTTTCTCAGCCGCGATCGGAGCGGCCTCCTGAGATAAAATGGTCGTCGAGCCACCTGTGTGTTAGGCGAATGCCTTCAATGCAGCATGGATTTGGGATACGACGGCTGCGCCTTCACCGACAGCGGCAGCGACGCGCTTCGTTGAACCGGACCTGACGTCGCCAATCGCGAAAAGATTTCGAAGGCTAGTTTCAAGAGATGTGCGTTGACCGTCGTTGGCGCCGGTAGTCTCGGGGCCTGTGAGAATAAAGCCAGAGCGATCGCGCTTCACATGCTCGACCAGCCACCCGGCGTTGGGATCCGCGCCGATGAAGAGGAACATATGGCGCAGCTCGAGATCTCGCTTTTCACCCGTCGCGTTGTTCCTGACGACGGCTCCAGAAAGCTCAGAGCGGGTGTCGCCGGATACAGCGTCGATCTCGCAGCCCATATGTATTTCGACATTTGGTAGCTGCCCGATGCGGTCCACCAAATACTGAGACATGGTTTCTTCCAGGGGGCGGCGGGCAACGAGATGCAGCTTCTTTACCTGCGGCGCCAGGTAGGCGACCGCCTGTCCCGCGGAATTGCCGCCGCCAACAAGCGCGATCTCTTCACCTTGGCAGAGGCGGGCTTCAACAGATGTGGCCCAGTAGGAAATCCCCGATCCCTCGAATTTATCAATGTCCGCGACGGCTGGTCGGCGGTACCGAGCACCTGACGCGATTACGACAGTTTTGGCCCGAACGGACCGACCGTCATCCAGTTCCAAGGAGTGATAACCATCTGATGCGGGCACGAATTTTCGAACTTCGATTGGCAGCGCGATCTCTGCACCAAACTTGAGGGCTTGGTTGAACGCTCTGCCAGCGAGAGCTTGTCCCGATATTCCCGTTGGAAAGCCAAGGTAGTTCTCGATCCGAGCCGACGCCCCGGCTTGGCCGCCAACAGCTCGTTCATCCAGCACTATCACTTTCAAGCCTTCGGATGCGGCGTAGACCGATGTAGCCAATCCAGCGGGGCCTGCCCCGACGACTGCAACGTCGTACAGGACGTCCGTGTTGATGTCCGGTGTGATCCCAAGACAAAGAGCGGCTTCCTGATTGCTTGGATTGTTGAGCACACTGCCGCTAGGGCAAACCATGACAGGCAAGGCGTCGGCCGAGACGCCAAGCTTTTTGACTAGCTCACGGCCACTCTCGTCCGCTGAGGCGTCGAGAACCAAGTGAGGATAGCCGCTGCGCGTGAGAAATCCCTGCAGACGAGTGATTGCGGCGCTTCCAGGGGTGCCAATTAGGATCGAACCAGCACCTCCGGTGTCGATCAAAGCAACTCGACGAAGGATAAAGGCTCGCATCACCAATTCGCCAATGTCGGCTGAACCAATAACCAACGCCCGGAGGTGTGATCCGTCGTAGGGTAGCGCAACGCACCCCTCCGCACCGGCGACGCCTCTCACCAATGAAGGTCGACCTGCCAGTTGACTGACCTCGCCTGTGAACTGGCCGGGCGAATGGGTCACCACATTCAATTCATGCGAAAGGCCGTCGTGTCGAAATACGTCCAAGCTTCCTTCAAGCACCAGCCAGACTGGCGCGTCTTTTTCGCCGAAATGCACCACTATCTCGCCTGCAGAAAAGTGGTGAGGTTCCCCGCTGGCGAACCTCCGGGCCGATATCATCTGCGTCGGGCTCAAGACTGGAAACATCTGTTCCGCGCGATTATTCGAATTTGCCATGAGAATGCTCCGCCGCTCCGGCTTCAATAGAATTTGGGAATAGGCCCCGGATGTGGTGTCCGATCGGGAAGTTCGACGATGGTCTCGTCGACAAAGCACCAGCCCCAACCTTCGGGAGGGTCGTAGCCTTCGATTATCGGGTGGCCGGTCTCCTGAAAATGCTTGGTGGCATGATGACCGATGGAATCATCGCAACATCCGACATGGCCGCATTCCCGGCAGAGCCTGAGGTGTACCCAGCCTTGACCAATCTCCAGGCATTCCTCGCAGCCCAATGTGCGAGGTTTCACTCTGTGTACGCTAGATCCATGGTTGCACGTACTCATGGGGACCCCCATCCGATTGGTTGTTGTAATTGACCGGGAGATTGTATCGAAGTGCCTGCTTCTAGCAACGGGCGGGAGATCCACCCGGCTAAGGCCCCGATAAAAATTCCTGCCACCGTCCCAAGGACGAGCGCCGTCTGACGCGGTAGCTGATATCCCGCGTTATGGAGTGCATTGTTTAAGCTTGCGGGTACGTCTTCAGCCCCGACGGGGTCAAGCGTTCGACGAAGAGCCTCGGCCTGACGTTCATAGGCGCCCACACGCTGGGCGGCGCTCAGATCGCCATGGAGATAGGTCTCGACTTCAATCTTTTTCTCTGGAGCAAGACTGTGGTCGATGAAGCATTGAAGGTCTGCTTCTGTGATTACCCGAATTGTCACTTCACCCTCCGCAGGTAAGGCCTTTTGATGAGCGTTTGCCGGATTGGGGCTTCAACGATGAGCCTGAGCTGCTCCCGCGCTTGCGGCAGCAAACGTAGAAGCTCGCCCTCCGAAATATCCAGGACCTGCGCAGCCTCGCGATGAGAGAGCCGCTCTACCGAAGTCAAAAGGATCGAGCTTCGTTGGACCGGCGCGAGTTTTGACAAAGCGATCGCTGGTCCGATGACCTTTTGCCCATAGTTTTCAGGATAGTCAGCGGACGGCGTTGCCGACGCTTTCCCGTCCACCAGGCCACACATCAACCTAAGAGCATTGAGGCGTACATTTGAGTGTCCCATCCACAGCCACCGAGCTCGCAATTTCTTAAGAGTGGTGAGCACGAGGACATCCGCTGCATCCACGTCCGGACAGTGGCCTCGCGCAAAACGCCTCAACGACGGAAGGTGTGGGAGAACTGCTTCGCTAAAGTTTTTCATAGGTTCTTTCTCTAAGCGCCGGACGGGGTCAAATCTTGGATGATTTCGCCGCCGCGTCGTTGATGCTTCAGCTCGCGTAGCGCTTGAGTGGGAGTGGGAGTGGGTAGGAAGCGTAGTGACAGGATCGGATTGTCAAAGAATTGGTCGCGCAATTGGGTACATTCGTCTCATCAGCCGCCCGGGACCGCCCTCCCGCTAGCCGCTGGTCGTGAGGGCAAGCCCCTTGCTGCGAATGCTCTCCAAGCCGCATTCGCGTCGCGGCCCCTCGTTTTGGATCCCCCAACCAAAACGAGGGGCCGCAAAACCTTCGGATTCTGGGCAGTAAAAAGCCGCGTGCGAGACGCGTTCCTTCTAACGAGGACGTCGGCTTTGCCTTTAAGACCCCACAAGACGCCACCTTGGTGAAGCTTGGCGGCAAGGAAACCGGTCCATTCCACCGTGTGCTTCGACGGCAATGTCTACGAGGCTAGTCATTGGATTTCTTCTGCTAGTTTGGGTTTGGAAGAGCTTGAAGCGCAGCTTCAGCAACGGCAATGTCCTGTTCGATGGAGCCACCGCTGACGCCAACGGCTCCGGCCACGTTGCCATCGAGAAGGATCGGAATGCCCCCACCAAGGATGACGAAAGCCCCGCCATTGACCGAGCTGACAGCGAATAGCGATTGTCCTGGCTGGATCATTGGAACGAAGGCAGCGGACGGGGCGTGAAACGCCCTGGCAGTCCGGGCTTTGCCGATCGCCAGGTCGAATGCTCCTGGCCACGCCATGTCCATCCGCGCCATGGCGACCAGGTCTCCACCACCATCGAGAATGACGATTGTGGACTTAACGCCGATCTGGTTGGCCGCATGTTCGGCTTTTTCGATCATGGCTCTGGCGAGGGAGAGGTCGAGGACACTCATGCTGTTATCCAGTGCGCTGAGGGATCGGGGCGACACCGCACCCAGCAGCGGCTGGGTGCAGTTAGTGCGATTGTGAGATCGGGTACGGTGATGACTCGTGCGGCTTGTGACGAGCGGCCGATTGCAGGTCGAACACCGCGTGCGACCGTTGAGGGCGGGCGAGGGCGGTGCCTCGCCCGCCGGGCGATCAACTTAGTTTGATGTCAGAGAGATCGATGGAAACGACCAAAGGCTCGGCCATGGATTGTCCATCGGGCTGGCGTGGAAAGATACGGCGCACGGTCGGGAACTTGATCCCCTGAACTTCGGTATAGTCGCTGATGTAATGTGCACCAGGTGTGTTGCCAGCGATCTCGACGTCGTAGTCGTGACGTTTCAGCAGACCGGATTCATCGATGTAGAGCGTCTGGACGGTGCTGTGGGTCGCGATTTCTTTCGGGAACGTCACCTTCAGGCGCTTCCAGGTCTCGCCTTTCTCCGTCCAGTCACCGAGTTCTTCGGTTTCGACCCCCGGCGCCGCGAGCAGGAACGGCATATTGAGATAGGTCCACATGGCGATCCCGGCGAAGTAGGCAAGCTGCTCCTCAGACCAGGGTGTTTCCAAGGTGTGGCCAGCGAACGACGCGCGAGGGCTTTCGAGTTCGCCGACGATATTCCCGCCGTTGTCCTTGATGGTGACCTTGCCTGGTTCGAAGCGTGTGACTTTCGCCTCGGGACCCAGAGGGGAGTGCGATGCCCATTCATCGCCGAGACCGACGGTGACGTTCGTTTCATCAAGCTTTCCAGCCTGGCCCTTCAGTGTCCAAAGGGCGCCGCCTTGGACGAGGTGAGCGGACAGCTGAGAGAACTTTTTCCACTGATCGAGACCACCGTGGGCGTCGATAATCTTCTGTGCGAGTGCGTTCATAGTATTTCTCCTTGTGTGTGGCGCGATCAGGCGTCCAGGAATGTTTTGACGTGGGCGACGAAGGTCTCTGGGTACTGGAATAGCGCACCGTGGCCAGAGTCCGGATAGATGATCAGGGTGGCCGTGCTCATGTTCTTGAACATCTCGTACGCGTTGATCGACGGGAACATGGTGTCGTCGCTTCCGTGGACGATCAGAGCAGGCTGTTTGATTGCCTTCAGGGAGGCGTGATCCGGGTCTTGCTCAGCGCACCAGCCGATAATTGAAGCGGCCTGAGGATTGCTGACGTCTTCGCCGCTCTCGGGGTCACGATCGTTCTTGCGGACGGTAGCACGGGCAACGAAGGCTCTCGCAGCTGCCTGGCTTGCGTCTGACGGCGGGAAGAAGAGGGGGAGGCGCACATCAGGAGCATTTTTGGAAAACGCGTCCTGGACGACCTCCATGAGGTGCTCTTCTCCTCCCTTTGGTGCGGTGCCAGCCAAGATGATTTTGCGGACCTTGACGGCGGAACGGGCGGCCATGACCTGCGCCAAGAAACCGCCGAGCGAGAAGCCAAGGAGATCTACTTCACCAAGGCCAAGTGCGTTGATGAAGTTCTCAGCGTCGGTCGCCATCTGATCGACGTTGTCGGGCGTCTTGCCGCCAGATGTCCCGACGCCAGCATTGTTGAAGATCACCACCGGGCGATCCGCTGCAAGTGAATTGGCAACGATGGGATCCCAAGCGTCCATTGTTCCGGTGAAGTGCTGCATAAAGACGAGCGGCACGCCGGTCTTCGACCCAAGACGGCGATAGGCGAACCGTATGCCCCCAGCCTCGACGTATTCGGTAGGTGCTGTCTCCAATGTGGCGGACATGCTGTATTCCTTCCTCGGTGATGCGGCTCGAGCCGTGTGTGTTTCCGAGGAGATACTGCCTGCCGGGTGCCAATCACGCGAGTTAAGGCATATTAAGTGATGTTAAGGTCGAGATACCCGGGAGCAGCCATTATATTGCTGAGCAAAGAGAAGGCGTTGGCACCCGGCTTGCGCATTCGAATCTCATTCGAAAGAGGTGCCGAATTTTCTCGGCGAGCCTGTCGCGACCCGCTGTGCGGCGGAAGTTGACAATTCCGCGGAGGAAGCCACTGATCGACCCCACAATAGGAGCAATGGTTCATGGATAACGCAATTCGGCGGATTGTTCTGATCGTCGCGCTCGCGAACCTGGCGTATTTTGGAGTCGAGTTCGTCGTCGCACTGAGGATTGGATCGGCATCACTTCTGGCGGACAGCGCCGACTTCTTCGAGGATGCATCCGTCAATCTGCTGATCTTCGTGGCAATGGCATGGTCGGCGAGGAACCGCGCACATGCCGGAATGGCCATGTCGGTCATACTCCTCGCTCCGGCCGTCGCTTTTCTGTGGATCGCATGGCAGAAGTTCGAAATCCCCGTCCCACCGGAACCACTTGCGCTCAGCCTGACTGGCCTCGGCGCACTCGTGGTCAACCTCTCGTGCGCCTACCTGCTGGCGGCTTACCGTGATGCAAGTGGTTCACTTACCAAGGCGGCTTTCCTCTCCGCCCGCAATGACGCCATTGCCAACGTCGCTATTATCGCCGCAGGAGCCGTCACGCTCTACCTGTGGCGCTCGCCATGGCCGGACCTGATCGTGGGCCTTGGCATCGCATGGATGAACCTCGATGCGGCGAAGGAAGTGTGGTCCGCCGCACGGAAGGAGCATGAAGCAGTCGCCTGATGTGTAGGGATGCCCATCAAGCTACGGTCAAGCTCGTCATGGGCATCCTTCGAGGCGAGGATGTTACTTTCCTGTGCCTGAGTTCTGGAGAGCCGACGGCAGCAAGACGTCCGGGAAGTCCTGATAGGAGACCGGGCGCAGGAAACGATATATCGCCAGTGTTCCGACCGACGTGGAGCGTCCATCGGATGTTGCCGGGAAGGGACCTCCGTGGACCATTGCAGGCGAGACTTCGACGCCGGTGCCAAAGCCATTGATCAGCAATCTCCCTGCCAGCTGTTGGAGGCGCGGGACGATCACTTGGGCTGCGGGGTGGTCGGCCTCGTCAACTTGCAGCGCAATCGTCAGCTGACCCTCCAGATTATCGAGGACCTCCAAGACCTGGCGTTCATCCGAGCATTTGACGATCAAGCCTGCCGCACCGAAGACCTCTTCCTGCAGTTCGGGGTGAGCGAGGAACGATGAAGCGTCGGTCTCAAAAAGTACCGTAGCGGCCTGAAATTCCTTGCCATCCTGTCCGCGAGCAAGCTCCGCCACCGAAGAGTGAGACGCCAGTCGCTGTACCGCTTCACAGTAAGCTTTGAAGATCCCGCCGGTCAGCATTGTTTGCGCCGGTGTCTCCGCAAGTGCCGCCCGCGCCGCATCTTTGAAGGCGTCAAGGCCGGGACCGTCAATCGCGATCAACAAACCGGGGTTCGTGCAAAACTGACCAGCACCCAAGACGAGCGATCCTGCGAACGCCTTCCCAATGTCCGCTCCCCTTTGCTGCAACGCATTGGGAAATAGGATGACTGGGTTGATGCTGCTCATTTCGGCGTAGACCGGAATCGGCTGCTTGCGCTCTGATGCGATCTTCACCAGTGCCATACCACCGCGTCTGGACCCCGTGAAGCCGACCGCCTTGATCCGATGATCGGCGACAAGTGCCTGTCCGACTTCAAAGCCGGTATCGAACAGCATCGCGAAGGTCCCCGGATGCAGACCACTGTCGGATACAGCCTTTTGTACGGCATGCCCAACCAGCTCGGAGGTTCCGGGGTGCGCAGAGTGGGCTTTGACAATAACCGGGCAGCCAGCCGCCAGCGCGGATGCCGTGTCGCCGCCTGCAACAGAGAACGCCAATGGAAAATTTGACGCACCGAAAACAGCGACTGGACCCAAGGCGACGTTTCGAAGTCTCAGTTCAGGCTTGGGAACGGGCTTCCGGGTCGGATCGCCAGCATCAAATCGTAGCTCTTGGAAGCGGCCAGCCCTTACTTCCTTGGCGAACAGTCGAAGTTGACCGACGGTCCTGGCCCGCTCGCCTTCGAGACGACCCCTTGGGAGGCCGGTCTCAGCCATGGCCCGCACGATCAAGTCGTCACCGATTGCCTCAATTTCTAAAGCAACACGGTCAAGGAAAGCGGCTCGCGTTTCGAGGCCAGTTTCGCTGAAGCTTGGAAATGCTTCCCATGCCAGGGCCGAAGCTTCGTTCACCTCATCGAGCGTGGCACCTGCGAATTCGACGGGCAAGCTGTTGCCGGTCGCAGCCTCGACTGCAAAGAACGACTTTCCTTTGCCCATCCGGGCGGTTCCACCGATGAGCAAGCTACCGTTTAACATTTTGGGGGCCTTTCTACAGTTGATGCGGACCTACATTGCTGAGCAATGCAAAGGCCATTTTGAAGAAGTCATCCAGCGGACCACGGTCGCCGGTTAGCTTCGTGCGGAGTTCACAACCTTCCCAGCTGCTCACCAAAAATCGAGCGAGATCACTCGCCTCGATATCGGCACGAACTTGTCCGATTTCTTGTGCTGCTTTCACGGCTGCTGCCAAGCTCTCTGTCCATCTGTCGAGATCCGACCGCAGAGCTGCTTGTAAATCAGGAACCGCCGTCGAGTTCTCCGCGGTTAGATTGGCAATCAGGCAACCGCGGTCAAAACCGTTTTGCTGATGACGCGCCAGGCAAAATTCGAAGTGGCGTCGTATCCGATCTATGGGTGCGAGGTTGGCGTCGAGGAGAATTTCCCTTTGAGAGGAAGCCGCGTATTGTTCCAACACCGCGACCGCCAACTCCTCCTTCGATTTGAAATGGTTATAGAAGCTCCCCTTTGGAACTCCTGCGGTGTCAGAAATTTCCTGGACGCCACAACCCTCATATCCAAGCGCGTGAAAGCGCTCCAGACCAGCCGCCAAGATCCGTTCCCTCACAGACGGTGCCATTGTCGTCTCCCTTTTCAAGAGGGGATACGAACGCAGCCGTCAGCCTTCAAGCCCCGCGAGCTAATAGTAGCTGAAAATTGAGGGGTGCAGGTTCATGAATCTGAGCCGATTGAATCAGCTTGGCCTTGGTCCCGAACCCATTTCAGGAGTTGGATGCGGGTTACGGCCAGGAATTCCCGGCATTCCGAAGTTGTCACGACCTTGCTTCGCGACTAATTCGGCGGCGAATTGTGCCGATGCCTCAGATAGGAACCAGGCATGGGTCCCAGAGGAAGATTTCAGCAGGGACTTCGAAATCAACCCTTCCATCGCCTCGTCATCGATGCGGCGATGGCGCGACCCGGTCGTCTCAGTGCTCGCAAGCGTGCAAAACGCGTCCCGTTCTTCTGAAGTCAAAGACCTGTAGCTCCAATCCAAATTCGCACGTAGGGACTTGTGTCTCTCGGGCGCAGTCCGGCGGCCAAAGCGAAGAACTGCCAGAGGCTCATGTAGTGCTGCGTCGAGACCAGAAATGCCAAGGTCCCTTACCCGGTGCGCTGCGAGTTCGAGCGCGAGCGGCAGGCCATCCAATCGACGGGCAATATTGGCAGCAAGTCTGAGTGTCAGTGGGTCAGCAGTATTGATCTCAGCGCCCGCAGCCAAGGCTTCTTCTAGAAAGTAAGAGAGGGCGGGGAGGCTTCCAAGCATTCCGCATCGTCATTTCCTGGGAGGTCGAGTCCAGTTAGGTGCCTGACGCGTTCGCCAAGGCTGCGTAGTGGTTCGCGACTGGTCGCGAGAACCATGGCAGAGCCCGTGCTGGCGACAAATGTTTCGGCGAACGTTGCGACGTCGTCCACGATGTGTTCGCAGCCATCCAGAATAAGCATGATGTCGTCATCGCCTACCGCATCAGCGATTCTCGCGACCGTCAATGTAGTGCGCGAGTGCTGTAGTAGCGCCTTTCCTACAGCCGAGAGTAAGTCTCCTTCGTCGCGAGCCTCAGTTAGGTCGACATAGAACACCTTCTTTTCCAGTCGCAGGAGGTTCCCAATCGCGATGGCAAGTGCAGTCTTTCCAGAACCTCCGGGGCCGACGATGGTCGCCAAACGGTGACGCTCATGTGCCCACCGGGCCAAAACTGCATCGCGACCGACCAATGGTCGGCGTGGCCAGGGCAGATTGCCCTCCTGAGCCTGTTGCACCGGTGTGTCCAAGGGAGGCTTGCGCGTCACAGAGGCGGCAAAAACGTAACCCTTCCCCGCGACGTTTCGGATAATGCCGGTGGCGCCCTTGTCGTCGAATGCTTTTCTAAGGGCGACCAGGTGAACGCGCAGCGCTCCCTCGTCGACATGCGTGCTGCCCCATACCGACTTGATGATCTCGTCTTTCGTTACGATCTCGCCCGGGCGGCTCGCAAGCGAAGCGAAGATATCGAACGCTCGTGACCCCAGGTGCACGCGCTCTCCCAGGTGGGTGACCTGTCGAGCTTGGAGGTCGAATGCGAATTCGCCGAAAGACGAGCTGTTCATTGTGTTCTCCCAGGTCATTGTCGATATGCGACCGTTTCAAATGGCGATCACGGTACCGGTGATGACGTGAGAGGCTACCTGATGAAAGGGATGCTTCAATCACAACCAAGGTGCAGTCACCCTATACGCCGGTATAGGTATCGGCGTCGCTTTGGAGCCGCGCAACAGGATCTTTCTGCAGCGATTACAAAGCGTTGTTCTGAACAAGGGCGGGGACATGATGGCGCAGATCTCGGGATCAGCTTTCGTTACCCCATACAATGGTTTGGGGCGCCGAAACCACCGTTCAATCGAAACCTGGACGGGAACAGGGCATCTCTTGCTCATCCACAAATCAGCCCAAGGAATTTAATTATGAATGTCTATCTCGGCACCATCACACGCTCTTCTGGCATCATGAAAGCTGCAGCATACGGAAGCGGCTTGGTCTTTGATACGCCCTCGGAGACTGCATACGAGCGCAGCCCGATCCATTTTCCAGACCTCACCGACGAGATCGTCTATCAGGGCATTCTATCTCCGTTCCAGAGAAGCAAGATCATGCGGGCCGGAAGCCGCTCTCGGAACAATGTCGGCTGCGAAGTGATTGGTACACCTGTCAGAAATCAGCGTCGGCGCGAGTGGGTCGTATCCGTTGGCGGGAATACGCTTCATTAGCAGTACATAAACTACAAACCATCGTATGATTTCGGAGGGCTCGGAAAAGTCCTACTGTCGCCGCGAGGCTGCATCGGCAGCCGTGAAAGGAAAAGCCCAGTGTCTGCCGTTAAGAAATCCGTAGCGATCGTCGATGACGACGAAGTGCTCCTTGAGGCAACAAGCGGCTTCCTGGAGGCGATGGGTTACGAGCCGTTGCCATTCCCGTCAGGTGAGTCATTCCTGACCTTCGATCAAAAGGAGGGTCTCACCTTGCTCTTGTCAGACATCAATATGCCCGGCATGAGCGGTTTCGAACTTTTGGACATTGTTCGAAAAAAACACCCCGACATGCGAATAGTGATGATGACGGCCCTGAAGGACGAAAGCATCATCCGGAAGGCTCTTGCCGGTGGAGCGCAAGCTCTGCTGCAAAAGCCCATCCTTGCAGATGACCTCGTGAAGTGTATCGAAGGCTGAAGGTGTGAGGGTTGCGCCGACTTCTGCGAAGCGATTTTCGGTCGCGGTTGTCCTGCTCGCCGCCGGAACGGCCAGCAGAATGGGCGAGGGCGGAAAGCACAAGCTCTTGGCAGAGTTTGACAATGTTCCCCTCGTTCGCCGCTCAGCCATTGTGGCGCTGGGGAGCGGCGCCAGCTCGGTTGCTGTGGTGGTGGGTCATCGGCACGATGAAATCTCTGCCGCCTTATCAGGTATCCCAGTTGAGACTATCTACAATCCACATTACCGTAATGGTATGGCGACCTCATTGATCGCCGGATTTTCGGCCTCCAAGGTTATGTCGGCTGATGGGGTTCTCATCATGTTAGCGGACATGCCGGGCCTTACAGCCGACCACCTTGCGATGCTGATCCAGGCTTTTGAGAATTCTGACGGCAAGGCTATTGTCCGCGCCACTTTTCATGGCAAACGCGGAAATCCAACTATTCTCCCGCAGTCGCTGCGTGTCTCTGTGATGGAGTTGAAAGGCGATATCGGCGCTCGTCAGATCATTCAGAACTCTGGCGTCTCGATCATCGAAGTTGAGATCGGCGCCGCGGCCAGCCTCGACGTGGACACCGTAGAAGATCTTATCATAGCAGGCGGAAAACTTACTCGATAGATCTCGCTAACCGACGCTGGCAGGTTGCAGGCTGTCTACCTTACGGATCAGATCGGCGATTGATGTGGCTTTCATCTTCCGCATGACGTTTCCGCGGTGAATCTTGACCGTGATCTCACTAAGTCCCAGCTCGTGAGCGATCTGCTTGTTTAGAAGGCCCGTGGCAACGGCCGCCATCACCTGCTTTTCGCGAGGGGTGAGCGTTGCGGCCAAGGCGGTAACTTCAGAGTTCGCCGAAACCTCTAAGCGTCGGGCCCGGTCCTTCTCAATGGCAATCGCCACAGCGTCCAGCATTTCTTGGTCGCGAAAGGGCTTGGTCAGGAAGTCCACTGCACCAGCTTTCATCGCCCTGACGCTCATTGGGACGTCCCCATACCCTGTCATGAATATGATCGGCAGCTGATTGCCCAATGCATTGAGCTTGGTTTGCAGATCGAGCCCACTTAGGCCCGGCAACCTGACATCGAGGACGAGGCAGCCGGGACGATCAGGAAGTGCTTCACCCAATAGTTCCGCAGTTGATCCAAAGCCAAGGGTCTCAATCCCCACCGATTGCAGGATCTCTCGAAGACCTTCTCGCATACCATCGTCATCATCGACGACAATAACCAACGCGGCCGAACTATCGGGTGGGCTAACCGCCGCGGATTTGAATGGGCGCGTCGTCATTGGTTAAACCCTTTAGAAGCATTTCGTGTCCAACTCGACACATAGCTTTTGCGGATCGAACCCGTCAATATGAATGCGTCGCTGACCGTAGCGAGCCAACCCTATCCATTGGTGTCGGTTTTGAGGGTCCAACATTGACTACGAAAAATCGTAAGCCTACGGGAGCGAGTGACGCATTTTGGCGACAACTCCAGGGACGGCTTACAGTTTTATGATCGATAGCGCGATTTTGACGCCCGCAAGGAGTTTTCGTCCGAGCATTGACCGGCCAATGACGGTTCGGGTCCTGTTATCCAGCCTCATCGGGACTTCTGTCGAATTTTACGACTTCTACATATACGCCACGGCTGCCAGCTTGATTTTCGGTCCGCTGTTTTTTCCAGCTTCGGTCAGCTCTTTGGAGCTAATAGGCGCTTATGCGAGCTTCGGCATCGCCTTTATTGCCCGCCCGGTCGGTGGAGCTGTTTTCGGACATTTCGGCGATCGGGTTGGCCGCAAGACTACCTTGATGGCATCGCTACTCATGATGGGGATCTCCACAGCGGCAATCGGCCTGCTGCCGACTTACGCTGTGGTTGGCTGGCTGGCTCCTCTTCTTTTGTGCATGCTTCGATTCGGACAGGGCTTGGCACTCGGCGGCGAGTGGACTGGCGCTGTTTTGCTCGCGCTGGAGAACGCGCCGCCTGGTTGGAAAGCTCGTTTCGCCATGTTTGCGCCGCTCGGTGCGCCGATCGGCTTCGTTCTCGCCAATGGTTTGTTTCTGTGCCTAACGCTCGCTCTATCACCGGAGCAGTTTGTCGACTGGGGGTGGCGAGTACCCTTCCTTGCAAGTGCTCCTCTGGTCGGAATGGGGCTTTGGGTCCGGTTCAATCTAGTAGAGACGCCGGAATTCCAGGAGGCAATGGCTGAGGCGCAGCCAGCAAACGTGCCATTGTTCGAGGTCCTTCGCGACCACATGGGCGCCGTCGTTGCTGGCGTTTTCGGCGTGGTCGCATGCTTTTCGCTATATTACACCGTAACAGCATTCGCGCTTGGCTACGGAACATCGACGCTCGGCTACTCTCGACCAACCTTCCTGATGGTCGAGCTAGGCGCGATCGGTTTCATGGCCGCCGCCATCGTCCTTGCTTGTTGGCTTTCAGATCGCATGGAGCCTGAGCGTGTTCTTATCTACGGCTGCTTCGGAACTATTGTTTCGGGTATTGCCTTGGCTCCAATGCTGGGCAGCGGATCGCTTTTCGTCATTTTCCTGTTCCTTGCGTTTTCGCTGTTCTCGATGGGCTTCGTAAACGGACCGTTGGGAGCTTGGCTTCCGGGGCTCTTTCCTGCCCGGGTTCGGTACACTGGAACGTCCATCGCCTTTAACATTGGGGGTATTATCGGCGGTGCTTTCTCGCCGGTGGCGGCCCAGGCGCTCGCGGATTACAGCGGTCTCGTGGCCGTTGGGTTCTATCTCGCCATCACCGGCGGAATGAGTTGGGTCGCGTTCGATGCCAGCGCAAGGCGCCGTACGCTCGGTGCGCTAGCGCAGAGTGAAAAGCGCTACCGTTCGATCTTTGAACAGTCGCACGTCTCACTATGTGAGGTTGATCTCGCCGAACTATATCAACGCATCGAAAAAATGCGCAACGATAGGCTCGATATCTCTGCACTTCTTGCGTCGGATCCTGGCTTTGGCAATGAATGCGCACAGCTGATACGCTTTGCTGACGTCAATGAAGCAACGGTCCCGCTACTGGGCTGCGCGTCCCGTGGCGACGTTCTGGGATCAATTGACCGTTTCCTACCGCCTCGCAATGATCTCGCTGTTTCAATCGTTACGGCGATGTCGAACCAGGTTCATAATCTGGAGATCGAAACCAAGCTTTTGCGCCTCGACGGGCGTGAAGTGATCGTGGTTTTCTATATCGCTTTCCCAGATGATGCCGCGGCCTATGACCGTGTCGCCTGCGCCATGATCGACGTGACCCAACGCGAACAGGCGAGGGAAGCATTGCTGGTTGCTCAAGCCGAACTCGCACGCGCGAGCCGTGTTGCAACTGTCGGCGCAATTTCGGCATCGATTGCTCATGAGGTCAATCAGCCGATCGGTGCGGTTGTCATGTTTGCCCAAGCGTGCGTTCGGTGGCTTCAAACGAACCCGCCCGATCTGGCGGCCGCGACCAAGGCCGCGGAAAGAGCTGTCGAACACAGCGTCAGGGCTAGCCAGATTATCCAGAGAACCCGCGAGAGGCTGAAGGGTGGTGGCAAGCGGCCTGAGACCCTGGATCTGGGCGAACTCGTCGTGGATGTCGTGAGCTTACTGGAGAGGGAGACGACCAGCAGCGCGACGACGGTTCGGATTGATTTCGCGAGGAGCGGCGCCGTGGTCGCCGATAAGGTTGAGCTGCAGCAGGTCATCGCAAATCTGATCACGAACGGCCTTCATGCAATGAAGGATGTGCCTGACGCCTCGCGCGAGATCACGCTGCAAATTCATTGCGATGGCTCAGAGTTTTTAAAGCTATCGGTAAGGGATCACGGCACAGGCATAGATGAAGCTAATATTGCGAAGGTGTTCACTCCATTCTTCACAACGAAGGGTGATGGAATGGGGATGGGCCTCGCAATCTGCAAGACGATCGTTGAAGCCCATGGTGGGTCGTTGTCTGCTAGGAACCACGGCGAAGGCGGCGCGATATTCGAAATCGTCCTTCCAATCGCGCCTTCAGGCGACCCTGCAGCGGTTTCCGAAATTGTGCATATTCCCGCTCAATAGGCGTTAAGGACCCTAATAACTCTTAGCAAGCCTTAACTCGCAATTTCTCCCCGTTGCTCGATCTTGATGTTGTCGAGCCAACACGGATTGCAGCGACGGCGCACGGGCCAGCAGACCCAAGCGCCTTTTCTCCGCCAGACTGGTCGATCCAACGCTGCGCCGGTCCTGAATAGGGCCGGGCGGCATCGCTCAATTATTCCAGGGAGAATAGCAATGAACCTTAAGGGAAACACCATTTTGATCACTGGCGGCGGTTCCGGCATCGGTCGCGGGCTCGCTGAAGCCTTCCACAAGCTCGGGAACCAAGTGATCATTTCAGGGCGCCGAAAGTCATATCTCGATGACGTCATCAACGCCAATCCTGGGATGGCGGCTTACGAGCTGGACATAACCGATGTCGAAAGCATCAACTCGGTGACAAAGCGCATTATTGCGGACTACCCAGGCCTCAACGTCCTGGTCAACAATGCTGGCATCATGCCGTTTGATGACGCCGCGCGTCCGATCGATGAGACAGGTCTCCAAAGCATCGTAAACACCAACCTTCTCGGTCCGATCCGGATGACGTCTGCACTAATCGAGCATCTCAAGACCAAGGCAGACGCCGTGATCATCAACAACACGTCGGTGCTCGCCTACGTGCCGATCGCCTACAATGCCGTTTACTCTTCCACGAAAGCAGCATTGCACTCGTATTCGCTGTCGCTGCGCTTCGCCCTTCGCGAGACGTCTGTTTCGGTGCAGGAGATCGCTCCGCCCTGGGTTGATACCGATCTGATCAAGAAGAGTGGCGATCCTCGGGCGATGCCGCTGGAAGCTTTCGTCAAGGAGACCATGACAAAGCTTGCGAGCGACTCGCCTGAAATTGTGGTCGACATCGTCAAACCGCTGCGCGACAACCCCGGTTCCGGCGAACACGTTTTCTTCACGCAGTTCAACCAAAGCCTGATCGACAATCCGATTCCTCGCTAAGTTGATCGTCTTTTTCTGGCGGGCGGTCGTCCCGTCCGTCAGAGATCACCCACGTCGAGAATCTCCCGTGCCTTTGCAATATCTGCGGTCAAATAGGCTCCATCGACTCTATCGAGAGTGCTCTTGATCTTTGCACGCGCCGTGATCTCCTGATCAGGTCCCGCCAGTTCATAGGCTGTGTTGGCCGCCCTCAATTCCCAGAAGGGGGCTTCCATCCGCCGCGCTTCATCCAGGGCAGCTTTGATCAGCGACTGGGCTTGAAGTGGGTCGGACTCGTTTAATACCTTGGCTTTTATCCGCAGTAGTTCGGGACGGCACCAGCCGCCTTCTCCTTTTATGCCGCGATCCAGGGCCTCTAACGGCGCACGAACGCCTGCCAGGACGAGCAGGTATTCTAACCTCATTCCGACTGCCGAATGGAAAATTTCTTCGGTTTCTGGTCGTTGAATGCCATCAGAGATAAGGGAACGATAGGCGGCCACCCACAGCGACCATCTGTGGAGGGCATGCTTTTTGGTGAGTGTCTCCGCGATATCTAGATACTCACCCGCTCGCTTGTGATCGCCAGACAAGAAAGCGATCGGCGATGCCGTCAAAAACAAGAGCAAACACGTTGATATCGAATAATCGAGAGCACGGGCCTCTTCCATGGCGGAGTCGAGTTCTCTGAATGCTTCAGAGGTGTCACCCTGCAAGAATTTCACGAAAATCAGCACTGCTCGGGAAATGATGCGCTGATCGAAACCGACACCATCGTTTAGGGTCCGTCGCAGAGACCCTTCAGCATCCCGAAGGGATCCTTCTACATGATCAGAGGCTAACTTGAGGTTGCCATGGAAGAAGTATCCGTGCTCAAGCATCCGGCTGAAAGATCCGAGTGACATCTCGGGAAACCGAATTCCAAGTTTGAGCGCCATATCGATAGCTTCAGCGTATCGCGCGTTTGAAACCCATATGGAGGCTCGGCCAGCCGTAGCTCTGATGAACGTGGACGTGTCGCCCAGCGCTTCCGCGATCTCGGCACTGCGATCGAATTCCGCCAAGGCTTCAGGGTCGGCAGGGAAGCCCCGAACGTGGAATAACGCTCCACCCCTCGATATCCGAAGCTCCAGTTCGATGCGTGTCCCTACGTGCTTCGAACCTGGAAGTCTGGCCAAGGCTTGCTCGACTACCTTCGTTTGTTCGTTCATGAGGCCGAGTTGCGCCCACAGAACCGTTGACCTCGCCGAGAGACGTATCGCGAAATCCGCGTCGCGTTCATGGTCGACGCTCCACTGTATCGCAGCTCGGACGTCATTGATCAGAGATGAGTAGCGTCGCATCCACTGCGGAGTGGCCAGAACCTTCCAATCGGCTTCCGCGCTTTGCAGCTCCTTTTCACAATAGACAGCGTGTGCGGCTCTGATCGCATCGGACTGACCACTCTTCTCCAGCTTCTCAAGACCATAACGCCTGGTCGTTTCGAGAAGTCGATAGCTTCCGTCTCCGGCGCTCACGGATAGGAATGACTTCAGGAACAGACCGTCGAAAGCCTCGTAGAAGTCGTCCTCGGAGAGACGGCCGCCGCTAACAGAGAGAGCCGCATCCGACGAGAATGAACCAGCAAACACGGCAACGTATTCGAAAAGCGATTTCTCGGTGGGCGTCAGGCTATCGAAGCTCCAGTCCAACGTGGCTCGCAGGGTCTGTTGGCGGGGTGGGGCGGTACGGCGCCCCCGTCGCAACACGGTCAGCGGGTCATCCAGGGAGTTGGCAAGATTGGCAAGCCCCAGGTGAGCGACGCGAGAGGCTGCAAATTCGATCGCCAGCGGAATTCCATCAAGCCGCCTGACGATTGACGCAGCGGTTTCAAAATCCTCAGGCCGATCAAAACTTTCAACGTCAGATGAAAGCATCATCCTGTCGATAAAGAGTTCCATCGCTGAAAACGAGGACCAATCAGCGTTGGTGGCGTCCTCCGGCGGAATGACCAGCGAAGGCAGTTGCCGGATCCTCTCGCCTGAAACGCGCAGGGGTTCACGGCTGGTAGCCAGGATCGATACGTTAGGCGTGGCAGTCAGAATGTCTTCGGTCGAAGACGCGGCCTCGAGAATAAGGTGCTCGCAGTTGTCGAAAACAAGCAGAACATTGCTATCTTCCAATGCCCGCAACACGGCGGGCTCGGCGTCGTCCGAAAACACTGTGACTCCAAGCAGCGAAGCAAGTGTCGGCATGATGAGCCGCCCGTCGGTGAGCGCAGCAAGATCTACAAACAGCACCGGCCGCGACTCGCTCAGGATCTCGCCAATAGCGAGAGCCACGGATGTTTTTCCAATTCCTCCAGCACCAGCGATCGTGACCAGGCGGCTAGAGGCCAGAAGTCGTGCGGTCTCCTCAACGAAAGTCTCCCGGCCGATCAATCGTCCAGCGAGACGAGGTAGATTGCTTGAGATGTTTGCTTTTGGGATCGCAACCGGCTGCACATTGCTGCTGCTCTCGCCGTCTTCAACAGATTGGACCGGCATGACAAAGGCGTAGCCACGTCCAGGGATATTTTCGATATACCGCCCGGCCTCTCTATCCCCCAACAACTTTCGGAGCGTCACCATATGGACGCGCAGAGCGCCTTCGTCGACGGTCGTGGACGTCCAAACGGCTCTAATCAGTTCATCTTTACTGATGATCTGCCCAGCTCGTGCAACTAAAACGGCCAAAATGTCGAAAGCACGCCCGCCAAGGTGAAGGATTTTTCCCGACTCGGAGAGGCTACGATGAGCAATATCGAGTTCGAAACGACCAAATCTTAGTACAGTCATGAGTCGCTGGACCTGGTCGGCCAAGAAACTAACAAAACGCGGTCGTTTTCACCCGCTGCTGAAGCTGAAAGGTCCAACGCTTGTAAGGATGCCACTCTCATGCTCAGCCCATTCTTGATATTAGAATGGCCTATAAACCAACTGGTTCATGGGTTCAACGAACCTCTGCGTGAACAAGCGGGCTATGCGTTATACCCACCGTCGACGTTCAACACGCTGCCTGTGATGAAAGAGGCGCTCGGCCCAGCAAGAAATGTGATTGCACTTGCCACTTCCGATGGCGTTCCAAGCCTCTTGAGGGCAGTTGAAGCACGTTCGGATTCGATGATGTCCGGTGAAACTGCAACGGCGTCGAAAGCGATGGCGCCCATCTGGACGACGTTAATCGAGATTCCGCGTGGTCCCAGATCATGCGCCGCGCCCTTGCAGAAGGCGGCCAACGCGGCACGAGTTGCCGCAAAATCGGCAAGGCCCGGGGTTCCGACACGATCCGCGAGGCTAGAACCAAGGGCAATAACGCGCCCACCACTGGTCATGACCCGTATCACTGCTCGAATCAGCGCGATGTTAGATTTGACGTTCATAGAATATTGCAGCTCAACCTGGTCCTCATCGAGGTCATCGTCGTCAACTTGCCATTGAACACGATACTCAGAGTTAGCGACCAAGACGTCAATCTTGCCAAATTCCGCGATAACCTGTCGAACCAGCTGGGTATGCTGTGTCGAACTACAATCCGTGGGTGCTCTAAACACCACGACTTTACAGCCAATGCGGCGGAGTTCGTCCAGCGAAGCAGACTCAACCTCCGTGTCAATAAGCGTCAATGCCAGATTGGCGCCGCACTGAGCTAGCGCGGCAGCAGTGGCCATGCCGACCCCTTCATCCGCTCGGGTTAAAAGCGCTACTTGTCCAGCCAGGGGCCGAAGACTATCAGTCCGTCCATCCAAAGTGACGTCATCCTGTTGCATTTGGTGCTTGAAGCTCCCTATCCGCCTAGCTTCACATATAGGCTCGCCCTGGAACTGATTATTGTACCATCGGGCGCCCACGCGGACCTTCAAGTAGCGGGCTACCGCGATCACGAATCGGACTTGTTAACGGAACGCGCTCCGGGTCGTTAACGCCCTAACATCTCTTAACATCGCTTAGCTCGTGTTACGGGGCAGCCTGCAGCTACCTTTCAGCCATCGAAGCAGAAAGGACACTGCCATGACACGAACGGTTTCATTCATACCATTCCTCGTAGGCCCGGGCGGTGAACGCGTCTGGGGTCTCGGACCTCAGGACACCGCAATCGATCTCCGTCCAGAAAGTCGTGTTCGGCTCGCTGACATGGCGCACGGCCCCCGCCGGAATTCCCACAAGACCGTTGCGGGCCTTTCCGATTGGCAGAAGAACAAGGTAGTCCGCTATATCGATGAGAACATCGATGGCTGCATCCGTGTCCAGGAGCTGGGCGACCAAGTCCGCTTGAGCGCGAGCCGGTTCTCGAAGGGTTTCAAGGTCTCCTTCGGCCGCTCGCCCTACGACTACGTTTTGAGCCGCCGCGTTGATGCCGCGAAATATCTCATTTCTTCGACCGATGAGCCGCTGAGCCAAATCGCCCAGGCGTGTGGTCTGAGTGACCAAGCGCATCTCTCGAAGGTGTTCAAGCGTCTGGTTGGTGTCACCCCGCTCAAATGGCGGCGCCTGAGCGCTGGCAAGTGCACCACTCAACACACTCCGGCTTCGTGGCGTCGCCTTGGCTCGGCAGACGTACACGCATCCGCAAACGCCTGATTAGAGGCGCTTATCTCCTGACGAGAGGAACGAAAATGTCCAATGAATTTCTCATCAGCCGCCGCCATACGCTGCTGGCCGGTGCCGCCGTAACCGCTTCATTTGCAGTCGGCATGCCGCACGAGACTCAAGCTGCAGTCAAAACAAAACAAGGAAACCAGTACATGAACTTTGTCACGACGAAAGACGGTACCAAAATCGCTTACAAGGATTGGGGCAAGGGGCAGCCGATTCTTTCTCGCACGGCTGGCCACTTTCGAGTGACGCCTGGGACGCACAGATGCTGTATTTCGGCATGAATGGCTTCCGAGTCATTGCTCACGACCGTCGTGGCCATGGAAAATCTGATCAGCCCTGGACCGGTAACAATATGGATCAGTATGCCGACGACCTCGCTGAGGTCATCGAGCATCTCGATCTGAAGGATTTGGTCATGATCGGCCACTCCACCGGTGGCGGCGAAGTCGCACATTACATTGGCCGCCACGGCACGAAGCGAGTTTCAAAAGTGGTGCTGGTCGGCGCAGTCCCGCCCCTCATGCTCAAAACCGATGCCAATCCCGAAGGCACTCCCATTGAAGCCTTCGACGGCATCCGAAAGGGCACTGCGACCGATCGCTCGCAGTTCTACAAGGATCTGACGATCCCTTTCTATGGCTTCAATCGCGAGGGCGCCAAGGTCAACGAAGGCCTCCGTGAAACCTTCTGGCTGATGGGAATGGAAGGCGGAATCAAGGGCGAATACGATTGCATTCGCGAATTTTCGGAGGTCGACTACACGGACGATCTCAGGAAAATCGACAAGCCGACCCTCATCATTCATGGGGACGACGATCAGATCGTGCCGATCGCCGCAGCTGGCCTCAAGAGCGCAAAGATCGTCAAGAATGCGACACTCAAGGTCTATCCGGGTGCGCCTCACGGTCTGGCTCAGACGCAGGCTGAAAAGTTCAATGCTGACGTGATGACTTTCATCAAGGCAGCATCGTAACCGCTGGCTGGCGCAGAGGCGATCCAAATGACTTCTATTTCAAGCGAACGCGCGGCAGGTCAGTCGCTCGCGCCAGCCTACATTATGGCATTAGGCACCTTTGCCATTGGCACGGAGGGGTTCATGATTGTTCCCCTTCTGCCGGAAATGGGAGAGGATCTTTCACTCCCGGTTTCGGAACTGGGTAGCCTCGTTACCGTCTTCACCCTTACCTTGGCGATCACATCGCCGCTCCTAACCATCCTGTTTGGACGGGTCGACCGCAAACGACTGCTCGTCCTGACAATGGCGGCTTTCGCGCTGGCTAATTTGGTGGCCTGGGCATCCCAAGGATACTGGGGAATTTTTTCTGCTCGTGTCCTATTGGCCATGGCGGCGGGACTCTACACCCCGAACGCCAACGCGTTGATGGGCGCCTTAGTTGTGCCAGAAAAACGGGGACGGGCCCTTGCCATCTTGAACGGTGGTTTGACTATAGCAATCGCAATCGGGCTGCCTATTGGCTCACTCGTAGGAAACGCCCTTGGGTGGCGGGTTACTTTCCTCGGCGTCGCGGCCCTGTCGATCATCGCAGTGGTCGCGCTGGTTGCAAAGCTGCCTCGTACCGATGGCACCGAAATGCGCATTGCGTCGGTCGCCGAGCGCCTCGCGATCGTTAAACGACCCCAGGTCTTCCGGGAACTGGCTGTGATCTTCTTCTGGGCGCTCGGGACCTATTCGGTCTGGACCTACATCGCTCCGTATCTGAACCAGGTCGATGGCCTTGGCCCAAATGGAATTAGCGCCGTTGTCTCGGTATGGGGGATCGGCGCTGCAATCGGCATCGCACTTGGTGGCACCCTGAATGATCTGATGGGAGCAAGACCGGTCGTCGCCGCAAGCCTGATCCTTGCGGTGTTAGTTTTCGTCTCGCTTATTTTCTTTGCAAGAGTTCTGACGCCCGATCAGGCCATTGTTCCGACGGTCATTGCGGTTGCTTTTTGGGGTATCGCGATCTGGGCGTTCTATCCGGCACAGATTGCCACTTTGATTCAGGTCGGTCAGCCTGCAGTCCCAATCGCAGTCTCACTCAGCACGTCATTCATGTACCTGGGCTTTGCCGTTGGCAGCGCCATCGGATCCGTCGTGCTTTCGCGGGGCGGTGTCGGTGACCTGGGCATCACAGGCGTGATTGGGGAAGGTATCGCTCTTCTCATTGCTACCTACGCAAGTGCGAGGATTAGGCAGCCTAGAAGTGCCACTTAACAGTCGAATTCACCAAGGGTGGCAAGATTGCTGCCCCTTTCGCATTCCGATTTTCCAAAGGAGGAACCATGGAAAAGTTGCAGGCCGTCATGATTGCCGTGGGAATGACAGTGCTTGGGGCCTCGTCGGTCCAAGCCGATGGAGATCCAGACAAGGGCAAAAAGGTCTTTGCCCGCTGTAGTGCCTGTCACGCGACGACCGAGCAAAACAAGGTGGGTCCGGGCCTTCTGAATGTTGTCGGTCGCCCTGCTGGAAGCATCGCTGGGTACAACTATTCCGCTGCTTTGAAGGGGTCTGGTCTCACTTGGGATGAGCCTACTCTCGACGCCTTCCTTAAAGCGCCAGCCGCCGTGGTCAAGGGGACCCGCATGAGCGCATCAATCCCGAAAGACCAGGATCGAGCAGATGTCATCAGCTACCTGAAAACACTGACAGCGCAATAGAGACCCAGGAAGGTTAGACCAATGAAGACGATCACCATCAACGGCAAAACACATGAAGTCGATGTCCCGGACGACATGCCACTGCTCTGGGTTTTGAGAGACGTGCTCGGCATGACCGGAACCAAATACGGCTGCGGCATCGCCCAATGCGGAGCCTGTACCGTCCTGATAGACAACATGGCAGTTCGATCCTGTCAGACAACCATGGATATGATCGATGCTCAACAGATCACCACGATCGAGGGCGTCGGTGAGACCGAAAACGGGCGCAAAATCCAGACAGCGTGGCTCGAAAAGGAGGTTGTCCAGTGCGGGTACTGTCAGTCCGGCCAGATCATGTCGGCAACGGCGCTTCTTAATAGCAATGCGAAGCCGACAGACTCGGACATCGATGAGGCAATGGCAGGCAATATTTGCCGTTGTGGCACTTATGTCCGGATCCGCGACGCGATCCACACTGCAGCGGCATAGAGGGGACTGACATGATCAACAATCTTCATTCCCGTCGCGGCTTCCTCAAAGGTACCGTCCTGGCGACCGGAGGTCTTGTGCTGGCGGTTCAACTGCCACGGATGGGGCGAGCAACCGGCCCAGCGAGTTCCTCTGAAGAGGCCGCCTTCACGCCCAATGCCTTCGTGAAAATTGATGAAAACGGGATCACCCTGATCATGCCACACACGGAGGTAGGGCAGGGTATTTATACATCCAGCGCGATGTTGATGGCAGAGGAGCTAGAGCTTCGGCTTGACCAGTTGAAAGTGGAAGCCGCTCCGCCGGACCTTTCGAAATATATGGATCCCATCCTGTACGACCAGGCGACGGGTGGATCGACATCAACTCGTTCCGACTGGATGCGGCTACGGCAGGCAGCCGCTACGGCGCGTATCATGCTTGTTGGAGCGGCGGCCGCCAAGTGGCGGGTCGATCCAGCGCAATGTCGGGTCCATGAGGGGACGATCTACCACGACGCTTCAAATCAATCGTCGACCTACTATGACATTGCGGCCGAGGCGGCAAAGCTGCCCGTTCCAGCCGACGTTCCATTGAAGGACCCGTCTCAGTTCAAAGTCATCGGAACGCGAGCAAAGAGGCTCGACACTCCCGGCAAAGTCAACGGTTCGGTCGTCTACGGTATGGATATCAGGGTCCCCGGCATGAAATATGCGACGCTGGCGATATCTCCGGTGACCGGTGGCCGTTTCACAAAAATGAATGAAGCTGCGGCTCGCGCCGTGAAAGGTGTCCTCGACATCGTGACCGCCGATAATGCCGCTGTTGCGGTGATCGGCGAACACATGTGGGCGGCGAAGCAAGGCCTGGATGCCCTCAATATCGAATGGGACGCGGGTGAAAACGGCGCCGTCACGGTGGACACTATTGTCGCCAAGATGGACCAGGTATCGCAACAGCCGGGGGTCGTCATCCGTGACGAAAATAAAGCGGTTGACGTAATCGCAAACGCCCCAACAAAGCTTTCGGCGATTTACCGTTCGCCGTTCCTATCGCATTCACCGATGGAACCCCTGAATTGCACCCTGCATATTCAGGACGACCGGGCGGAGGTCTGGGTAGGCACACAGGTGCCTGTCCGCACACAAAAGGCAGTCGCGGACATCACAGGGCTACCGCCCGAAAAAGTCACCGTGAACAATCAGCTGATGGGTGGAGCGTTTGGACGCCGCTTGGACGTCGACACGATAGAGCTGGCGGCCAAACTCCTGAAGGACACCCGCTACCCGGTCAAACTGGTCTGGACGCGCGAACAGGACATGACGCACGACTATTACCGGCCATATTACTACGATCGGGTGGCCGCAGGCCTCGACAAGGACGGCCGCATGATTGGCCGCACGCATCGGGTGACGGGGTCCTCCATCTTCGCACGGTGGGCGCCAGCAGCGTTCAAGAATGGCATCGATCCCGATGCCGTCGATTGCGCGTCGGAGACCCCCTACGATGAAGAGGCCGTTTTTGCGGATTATGTTCGCGACGAGCCAGCGGGTGTTAACACCAGCTGGTGGAGAGGTGTCGGGGCAACGCACAATCTCTTTGTAGTCGAGAGCTTTGTGGATGAGATGGCGACCGCGACAAAGCAGGACCCGCTTGAGTTTCGCCGGAAGATGCTCACGAAGAATCCGCGAGCACTTGCGGTACTGAACCTTGCTGCCGAGAAAGCAGGCTGGGGTCAAGCATTGCCGCCGGGAAGGGGCAAGGGCATCAGCCTTCAAGTGGCTTTTGGAAGCTATCTCGCGCACATCCTGGAAATCGAGATCACCGACGAAAAGGAGGTTCGCCTCGTTCGCTCGGTCATCGCGGTTGATTGCGGCGTTGTGATCAACCCAGACACCGTTGTCGCCCAGATGGAGGGCGGAGTGATCTTTGGCCTGAGCAGCGCGATGTTCAATCAGGTCACCTTCACCGACGGTGCTGTCGATCAGACGAACTTCGACACCTATCGGGTACTCCGTATCAACGAGGCACCCAAGATCGAGGTCTATCAGATCAAAAGTGGCGAAGCGCCAGGAGGTGTCGGCGAGGCTGGAACGGCCGCCGCAGCTGGTGCACTTGGCAACGCGATCTTTGCGGCAACAGGAAAGCGGATTCGCTCCTTGCCGCTTGCCGAGGCACTAGCCTAGTGCGGCAAGACTGCAGGCCGCGCATTCAAGCGCGGCCTGCTACACCCCTCGACGAAATTTCTGGAGATTGGAAATGGATCCGTTGCGATTGGCGGAGGAGTGGTTTCTTTCTGGCCGACAGGTTGCTGTCGCGACAGTCTTGAAGACATGGGGATCTGCACCGAGACCAGTCGGCAGCTGTTTGGTTATCGATCAGGACGGCAACTTTGAGGGGTCAGTCTCGGGCGGCTGTGTTGAGGGCGAGGTCATCACTCAAGCGATGTCGGTGATTGAGACCGGCCGTCCCACTCTTCTTGATTTCGGCGTGGCAGACGAAACTGCGTGGCGGGTCGGCCTTTCATGCGGGGGCAGAATCGAAGTCTACGTGGAGAGGGTCGACTGATGCAATTCTCCGAACTTGCAAAGACAAACAAGCTCAGGGCCAGTCGAACGCCGATTGTCGAGATTGTCGACCTAAGATCGGGCAACCAAACTCTTCATCTGGATCGAATTCCAGAGAACGATCCCCTGCGCTTTGAGATCGAGATCGCCTTGAATGACGGGGTCTCTCGCCGGGTCTCGGTGGGAACGGAAAACTACTTTCTCAGAGTTCACGCGCCCAAAAGGCGCATCGTAGTCGTCGGGGCCGTCCACATAACCCAGCACCTCGCCCCAATGGCATCTGCAACAGGCTCGGAAGTTCTAGTCATCGACCCTCGTGAAGCGTTTGCTTCCGCCGCAAGATTTCCCGGTGCGACGATATACTCGCTTTGGCCGGAGGAGGCGTTCGCTGCCATTCAACTCGATAGATCGACTGCAGTCATTGCGGTCACCCACGATCCGAAAATCGATGACCCGGCGATTGTTGCTGCGCTCTCGCACGGCTGCTTTTATGTCGGTGCTCTCGGAAGCAGAAAGACACACGCTGCTCGTCTTGATCGATTCCAAAGTTATGGATTCTCGCGTGAGCAACTGCTGTCTATCCGAGCGCCCATTGGCTTGGACATCGGTGCTCGCTCGCCAGCGGAGATCGCTGTCTCGATCCTCGCCGAAGTCATCGCTTTTCAGGCGGGCAGGGTAGGTAGGGAGCTGATTTGATGTTCGGCATGATCGAAACCAAAACAGCTCTCGGAGCTATCCTGGCACACAAGGTCAGTGCGGAAGGCAGAACTTTTAAAAAGGGACACAAGCTTACCCGGGAAAATCTAAGTTTCCTGGTCTCTTCGGGAATCTCACTGGTCACGGCACACCGTATCGAACCCGATGAGGTTGACGAGGAGAGTGCGGCAGATCTTGTTAGTAGGGCGATTGGTGCAGAATACATGAGCATTGCCCCGGCCGTGGGTGGTCGGATGAACTTCTATAGCCAGGAAAATGGACTTTTCGTCGCCGACAAAAAGTTGGTCGACATCTTTAACAGCATTGACCACGCCATCACGTTGGCTTCCTTGGCAGATCGCATCTCCGTAACGGCCGGAGAAATGATCGCCACCGTGAAGATCATCCCGCTCGCAGTTCCACGGTTAGCTGTCGAAGCTGCGGCAGCGGTCGCCAAGACAGGATGCATGATCAAGGTCATGCCGTTCCGTCGCCACACGGCCAGCTTGGTCGCCACCCAGTTGCCCAGCCTATCCGAAAAAACGATGAGCAAGACAGCTCGCATCCTTGGTGGTCGACTCATGGAGAGGAACAGCCTCCTTCTGTCCGAAACACGGGTGGCTCATTCCGCGGAGGCAGTTGCCGCTGCGTTGAGAGTAGAGATCGAGACGCGCCCGCCCAGTGACCACATGATTGTCGTCTTTGGGGCTTCCGCCGTTGTCGACAAAAACGACGTAATTCCAGAAGCCATACGTTTGGCAGGTGGTGTGGTCGAACGCGTTGGCATGCCTGTGGACCCAGGCAATCTCCTGGTTCTCGGCAGAGTCGGCGATATTCCTGTGATCGGTGCGCCTGGTTGCGCTCGCAGCTCGTCGGAAAACGGACTGGATTGGGTCCTGGACAGGTTGATCGCGGGCGATCACCTCGATGGCTTGGATATCAGTCGACTGGGGGTAGGAGGTTTGCTTAAGGAAATTTCGGCACGCCCGCAACTACGTGAAGAGCCAGCTCGGGGCGCTCATTTTCTGGATGAAGAGGCGGTAAGCGCTTAAATTGCGCGACACGACGGGATTCGCCAATTCGCTCGCGGGCCAGGAGAGTACCAGACCGAATGGCTTTCTATCAAACTCGTCCGTTATGAAGTCACTCGATCCTCTCGCCGGTGTTTCCGTATTTCTGAAGGTTGCCGAAACACTCAATTTCTCGCGGGCCGCCGAGCAGCTTGGCATGTCAAAGGCGACGGTCAGTGTGCAGCTGCAGGAGCTGGAGAAGCGATTGGGTGTACGCCTCTTCCAGAGGAACACCAGGAGCGTGGCTCTCACTGAAGCGGGTGACACCTATCGGCAGTCCCTTGGTGACCTGCTTGGACAGGTAAATAAGGCTGAAATCAATGCAAAGGCTCTGCACGACGGGACGTCAGGGCAAATCCGGCTCTCTGTCTCACCTGATCTCGGGCAAAGGTATCTATCGGGCGCCGTTGCCGAATTTTCTCAGCTTTATCCTGACATCGACATTTTTATGGACTTCTCGCTCGAGCCTGTCGATCTGGTTGAACGCGGGATGGATTTGGCCGTTCGGAGTACAATCGCCAATGAGCAGAGCTTAATCGTACGTCGGCTCGCGTCGACGAGCTTGGTGGTCTGCGCTTCTCCCGGCTATCTCAAAGATCGACCTGACATTGTCGTGCCGACCGATCTTCTAGATCATCGCCTTCTCCATTTTTCCCCTTTGCGTTGGGGCAGGGAATGGCACTTTCAAAAATCTGAACAGCACGAGAAAGTTTCGATCCCGCCTCGGATCGAAGCGAACGATAGCATTGGACTGAAAGAAGCAGCGATACGGGGCGCAGGTATAACCCTACTGCCTCGTTATTTGGTAGCTGACGAGCTTCGTGACGGTCAACTGGTCCAGATATTGGACGATTGGGTGACCGCCAAACTAGAGATCAACGCTGTTTTTCCTGCCAATCGGCATATCAATGCAAAAGTAAAGGCACTTGTTGCGCACCTTTCAAAGGCTCTTCGGCACGCGTTGGAGCCTTCGTGACGACCATCAATGGCTATTTCATCAGGCCGATAGTCGATAAAAGTGCCTTGGCCACCAAGTCCAGCATCAGGCGAGCTTCCTTAACGGCCCCCTCTTCGTGTATTTTTTCTACCGCCGCCACAGACATGGGCGGCTCCTTGCCTAGCTGAGAAGAAACGCGCTGCAAAGTAGGCATGGTTTTTTCAAATGTTTCCATTAAGAGCGCTTTGATGGCGTCTTCAGGCAAGGGGGATGTCTGGCCGCTGAGGGAAATGATGCGCGATTCCCACGAGGGGCGTTCGTGAGCGTGAACGACGCGATGGCGCTCACGAAGCCTCCGCTCAAAGGTCTTTTTGAAGGCCTTTTCAAACGTCTTTGTCTGATCCGAAATTGTGATGCCGCAGTCTCTCCCGACATGGCTTAGAAATTTTAGGAACTCGCAAGTCCGATCTTGGACAATGTAAAGCTCACCCGACCGAAGGCTCTGGCTGTGGATCTGCCAGGCCATTAAAAGCTCCCTCGGAGCGGATTTAAGGACTTTCCGATATTGAACAACGTACGGATACGCCAGAATTCGGTCGAGAATCTGGGAGAGTTCATCAAGAAGGACGACCCAGTATCTCTCGAGGCTATCAAAGTTGAGAGCGTTTTTGGGCGAGACCCGCTTTAGCAGGAGTTTCTTTGTCTCGTCGGACGGCATGAGCCCAGAAGCTGAGGCTCCCTCACAGGCCGCCTGTATAACGTCCGTCATCAGCTGCGCCAGCTTCGCCGTACTCTCGGCCGTCAAAGGTGGCAGATCTTCGCTGCCGCCCGCGTTACTTGTATTACCCCTTGTCGGGTCTCCACTCTCTGTCATCGTGCCCTGTTTGCTTGTAGCGACGGCCCTAACAGTAGGACGAGAATCGCTGCGTCATTACGGCCTCTTCCTGCCGGATGCGGATCGTAAGTGGTATCAGATAAAGTGGAAGACCGATAACGGGCGTCCAGAAGGCGTTGAGCGCAAGCCCGAACCCGATTAGCTCTGGGAGGATGTTCAAGAAGTAGTTCGGATGCCGAACGAATGAAAACAGGCCGCTCTTCACCAAACGATGTGTACCGCTGAGGATGATCTTGATCGTCCAAAGATCGCCGAGTGACCGTATGACAGACACCAACACCAACGCGGCTGCGATGTAGATGGCCACCCCAACAATCGACAATGTTGAGTTTTGGTTGCCCGAGCGCAATGATGCCTCGAAGATCGCAGAGAGGTAATACAGCACATGGAAGACAGCCAGCATGATGCTGTTCAACGCGCCGTATTCAATTGCTCCGTGAGCTTTTAAGGCTCGTTCGTGACGGGCGGAGATGAATACTGTCGCGATCCTCCAGCAGAAGGCGACAACGATGAATGCTATGAGTGGAAGCGACATTTCGGTCCTTTAGAGACGCAAGTTCGATTACAGAAAACGCAGGCCAAACCGCTCTGCAATTGTTTCGGGCGCTTCACCGGAGTCTGAAGCGATTTCGACGAAGAATTGCTCAAACCCTCCAGGTGTCAATATGACCATAAGCCTAGCCTCGTCGTCGCCGACATTCTCTATCCGATGGGGAATTCCGCGGGTGTTGATTTCCACTGAGAGCTGACCCGGCGCAGCCAGATATTTCCATTGAGAATTGACCCATGTTTCAACCGTCCCTCGCATGCTTTCAGCGGGGGCTCTGGAGTGATCGACATGGCATTACTGAGCGTAATCCGACGCTGGCATTTTCGAGAGCATCTATCGATCCGGGAGATTTGCCGCAGGACCGGCCTGTCCCGGAATACCATCCGCAAATACCTGCGTGCCGGCGGCGTGGAGCCGAAGTTCAACGTTCCGGAGCGACCGAGCAAGCTTGACCAGTTTGCGGATCGATTGTCAGCTTGGTTGAAGACGGAATCCAAGAAGGGCCGCAAACAGAAGCGGACGATGAAACAATTACATGCTGACCTGGTCAGCCTCGGCTACGAGGGCTCCTACAATCGCGTGGCGGCATTTGCTCGGGAATGGCGTGATGATCGGCAGAGGGAATTGCAGACGACAGGCCGCGGCACGTTTGTGCCCTTGGCGTTCGAGCCTGGTGAAGCCTTCCAGTTCGACTGGTCGGAAGACTGGGCGATCATCGGCAATGAGCGCACCAAGCTGCAGGTGGCGCATACGAAGCTGAGCTACTCCAGGGCTTTCATCGTCCGAGCCTATCTCCTGCAGACGCATGAGATGCTGTTCGATGCCCATAATCACGCGTTCCGCGTCTTCGGCGGCATTCCTGGCCGCGGCATCTACGACAATATGAAGACTGCAATCGACAAGGTCGGCCGTGGCAAGGAGCGCGACGTCAACGTCCGCTTCATGGCAATGGCCAGCCACTACGTGTTCGAGCCCGAGTTCTGCAATCCGGCCTCCGGCTGGGAGAAAGGACAGGTCGAGAAGAACGTTCAGGATGCGCGTCATCGCTTCTTCCAACCGGTCCCGCGCTTTCCATCACTGGAAGCCCTGAATGACTGGCTTGAGCAGCGTTGCAAGGAGTTCTGGGCACAGACCCCGCATGGTCAGATGCGTGGCACCATCGCCGACATATGGGCAGAGGAAACACCAGCTTTGATGCCCGTTTCCAGGCCGTTCGACGGGTTTGTCGAATATACGAAGCGGGTCACGCCAACCTGCCTCGTGCATCTGGAGCGCAACCGCTACAGCGTTCCGGCATCCTTTGCCAATCGACCGGTGAGCCTTCGAGTCTACCCGGATCGTGTCGTCGTCGCGGCAGAAGGTCAGATCGTTTGCGAGCACCGTCGCGTCATCGATCGTTCCCATGATCGACCGGGGCAGACCATCTATGACTGGCGGCATTATCTGGCGGTGGTGCAGCGAAAGCCCGGCGCTCTTCGCAACGGCGCACCGTTCGCCGAGCTTCCAGACGCATTCCGGACCTTGCAACAATATCTGCTCAAGAAGCCAGGTGGCGACCGCGAGATGGTCGATATCCTGGCACTTGTTCTCCAGCACGACGAACAGGCAGTGCTCTCGGCCGTCGACATGGCGCTGAAGTCCGGCGTTCCGACCAAGACGCATGTGTTGAACCTGCTGCATCGCCTGGTCGACGGCAAATCCTTCACGCCGCCGACCCTCGACGCACCTCAGGCACTGACGCTCACCAATGAGCCCAAGGCCAATGTCGAACGATACGATACCTTGAGAAAGACGGAGGTTCGCCATGCGTCATAATCCGGCAAGCGGCGCGATCGTCATCATGCTACGGCAACTGAAGATGCACGGCATGGCCCACGCCGTCGGTGATCTGACCGAGCAGGGATCGCCGGCGTTTGAGGCTGCCATTCCGATCCTGTCCCAGCTTCTCAAGGCGGAGACTGCGGAACGAGAGGTCCGATCGACCGCATATCAGCTCAAAACCGCACGCTTCCCGGCTTACCGTGATCTGAACGGCTTCGACTTCGCCAGCAGCGAGATCAACGAGGCGCTCGTGCAACAGCTTCATCGCTGCGACTTCCTCGACGACGCCAACAACATCGTTCTGGTCGGCGGTCCCGGCACGGGCAAGACACACATTGCCACCGCGATCGGTGTCCAGGCCATCGAACATCACCATAAACGGGTCCGGTTCTTCTCAACGGTCGAACTGGTCAACGCTCTCGAGCAAGAGAAGGCGCAGGGTCGGTCTGGGCAGATCGCTAATCGACTCGTCCATTCCGATCTCGTCATTCTCGACGAGCTGGGATACCTGCCGTTCAGCGCCTCAGGCGGTGCATTGCTCTTCCATCTGCTGAGCAAACTCTACGAGCGCACCAGCGTCATCATCACCACCAACCTGAGCTTCAGTGAATGGGCCAGCGTGTTCGGCGACGCCAAGATGACGACCGCGCTGCTCGACCGGCTTACCCACCACTGCCACATCCTGGAAACCGGAAACGACAGCTTCCGCTTCAAGAACAGCTCGGCGCATGAGCCCAAAACAACGAAGGAGAAACGAAGGAACTTGACCACCACGACCAACACAAACGATACCTAAAGGCGGGTCACTTCTCGGTGGAAACGCCGGGTCAGCTCTCAGTGGAAATCAACATTCCGCGGGGCAGAAATGCGATCCCATCCGATACAAGCCTCTGATGTTTGTCACCGCACCAGAAGCCCACGGTGCCGCTCAAAACACGAAAGGTCTCGTCTTCCCGTTCATGAAGGTGGAGAGGCGTACCGTCGCCGGGATGGAGTATGACTTCCATGATCGACATCGCGGCTCCGCTAGCTTCGCCTAACATCCTTATAATGTTGGTGCCAAAAGCTTCGACCCGCACTCCATCGAGCGGATTTGAAAAGATAGCGGCGCTTTTTTCAGACATCGATTGCTCCATGATTTTTGCGGACCATAAGAGGTCGGCACGACGTCGATAAGGACGCTTTCCTAAACAGCATGTTTACGGGAAGCCTCGGCTTTCGCCTTGAACTCGTTGAGAAATAGTTCTTTCTCGCTGAGAGGAGAACACGAGAGAACCGTATGAACATCCAGCCAAGGAAAATTCAGGCAAACACCTCGAGGATAATCCGGGCGATCGAGGCCGAAGCATGGATGGACATGCTGAATGCCGCACCGCCGTCGGTTCGGAAGCAGTTGGGGATCGAGACTTTCCGGAGCGACAATGCGTGCTTTCTAGCCTGCCGTGAGCTTCCTGCCGTCCCCTTCAATCGCGGATTTGCCATTGGTCCGCAGTGGTCGGCTAACGAAAGGGAGATGGCAGAAGGGTTGCGATGGCTGGATCGCAACGCATCGAAAACGTGGGTAATCCAAGTTGACGAGGATGGCTTCAACGCTTCCAGTGCCGCTCTGTCCCGAATGGGGATCATACAGAAGGACAGTGGTTGGATAAAATTCTTCTCCAAAACGGTCCCTCACATTGTGCCGAACGAACCCAGGATCGAAATAGCCGACGGCGGCCGCAAGGCGACCGACTTCGCAAACGTGATCAACGCGGGGTATGGCTTTCCAACGGCGACCTTCGAGTGGTTCAAGGCGCTTGCTAACCGGGACAGGTGGACCTGCTATGTCGCATACGTTGATGAAGAGCCTTGCGCAGCAGGAGCGGCTTTCGTCGGATCTGCTGGAGCATGGTTTGGCATTGATGCAACTCTTGTCACCGCGAGAGGCAAAGGCCTCCAGTCGGCAGTGATAGTGCGGCGGTTACGCGATGTCGGGGACAAGGGAGCCGTCATCGCAATGGCCGAGACTGGCCGACCTGCGACCGTCGACAGTCCGTTGGGCACGAGCTTCAGGAATTATCAACGGGCGGGCTTTGAGGTTCAGCATTACTCGGCGAACTTCGCGCGAGATCCGAACGTCCCGCGCAGTGCAACGCCAGTTTTGATGATGTAGTGAAGAAGCGCTCCCTGATGGTACGATTTTTCCTCGACCGATAAATTACTGGGCGGGCTGACGCATTGGCTTCAGGGCCACCGCCCACTTGTGCAGTTCTCCCAAGAGCGTGGTCGTTCCAGAGATGACTGCTTCGTTAGGGGTGAAAATGCCTTCGTCGTTGATGAACTGGGTGTAGAAAGGGACCGGAACCGGCTGGTTGATTGCCACCACGTTCACGTTTCCTAGCAACTGACGAAGTTCCTGGGAGCCGCGTAGGCCGCCGGAAACGCCGCCATAGCTGACGATTGCTGCTGGCTTGTAGGTCCACTCGTGGAAGAGGTACTGGATTGCATTCACGAGGGCTGCCGAAACGAAGTAGTCATACTCCGGCGCAACAAACAAAAACGCGTCAGCTGAGGCTACGCTTTCGCTCCACCGCTTAGTATGTTCGTGCTCATACTTGCGCATTGCCGGATGGGCTGGTTCATCCAGAAGCGGCAGGGCGAAATCTGCAAGATCCACCAGCTCGACGTCGAACTGGCCGTGTTCCTTGGCGAATTGTTCGACCCATTTTGCCACCGTCGGACCGTTGCGGCCCGGGCGAGTGCTGCCGATTATAACGTTCAACTTAAGTGCCATCTGGCTACCTTTCTGGCGTCAAGGGACCTTAAGGGTCCGGTTCGGATCTTCTGAAGAGTGGTCTCGCTAAAGAGGAATCCTGTAGAAACCAAGGGCTTCTTCCAGCTCCGCCTGTTCGTAGCTGAAATGCGAGCGAATTACCTTGTAGAGGACGTCAAACGTCGTTTTGGTCACGGAGAAGGTGTCGGGGCCGGGTTGCGCCAAAATCAGCGCAACATTGGCCGAGAGCTCGTCCAGGATCTGGCCAATTATCCGATGCTCGTCCCCAAGGCGTTCGACAACTCGCTTCATTCCCTCGTCTCCATTCGCATGGAGAACCGGAAAGAATTCTTCGTCCTCTGCTCGGTGGTGAAAATCCAGGAACTGGCATTCGCGGCCGCACAGATTGCCGAAAGCTCTGTAGTTCTTCAAAAGCTCGAGTGAATCGATGTGCTCGGCCAATTCTCCAGCAGCGATTTCACCGGCTCCGACCATGTCCATCATCGCCCTGGTCTCATCGAGAGCAACAATGTGCATTTCGTGAATCATCGCCAGCTTCCGGCCTGTGATTCGATGTGCGAGCGTCGCGCCGGGAACTGGTGGGGCCTTTGGCCGTGTTTTGTCGTCGAGAAGATCGAACACTTTCATGAAATTCATTGCCGTTCATTTCGTCATTGAACCAGATGGTGCCGTTCCCCCGCAACCAAAATTCGGAGGGTCGGTATCCAAATGATCCCAATGTATCGCCGGGAAACTAGAACCATATTTAGCCCGTCTTGATTCAGGGGGCGCTATGACGGCGCGGAGCAAGAAGTGGTTGCAGGCGCCTTGGCACCTGCATTAATGGTAATAGCGGTCATTTTCTTACTCCCATGGTGCTTTCGTCCAGCGAGGGCGGGACGGTGTTGACGGCTTCATCAGCGGCGCCAGCAAGCGCCTCGCTCATTTTGAGGATGACGGCTTTTGCATGCAATTCGTGCCGCTCGGCGACGAAAGACGGCTCGTTGTACGAAAGCCAATGGCCGTCGGGGGTGCTCCAAGCCAATGCCTTCAATGGCAGATCGATGCCCGCCAGCTGGTTGAGCTGGAGCAATTCGGTACCGATTTTCGGATTGCCAAATATCGTCAGCAAAGTCGGGCCCAACTGCAATCCCGCGGCTTCCGCGTCGGCAGCGAAGTCTATTCGAGCAAAAACCTTCATCCCTCGTGCGACAATCGCCCGCTCGAATGCCGCCATCGTATCGGCTGGGCGAGTATGGGCCTTCAGAACAGTTAACCCGGGCGCCATGTGAGCTTCTCCTGGGAAGAGCCAGCGAGTGCGGCGTTTCCTGCAGGCTCAGAGGTGGAGCCGAAGGCCATCCTATTGATGCCGATCGCCACGGCCATCCCCATCACCTGGGCTGCGACGAAAGCGATGGCAGTAATGGGTGCCAAGGCAACAGGCCCTGAAGCGAAGGCGGCGGCTAGCGTCACCGCTGGGTTGGCATAAGAGGTGGATGGAGTGGCGAGTATCGCGGCGACCAACCAAGAGCCGACGGCGAAGGGGCCGGTGTCCCATCTGCTGCTGCGAGCGCATCCCAAGACGATTGTCATCAGTCCAGCAGAGGCTACTAACTCGCTGAGGAGCATCCCGAAGGAGGGAAATTCAGGAGAGACCGTCCGAAACGGGCTTCCAAACATCTGTCCAGCTACCAATGCCCCGACAAAGCCGCCAATAATTTGAGCGATGACGTAGCCTATGGTGCAGTCGCCCTTGCGCTCACCGCCAAGCCACTGAGCGAATGATATCAGGGGATTGTAATGGCCGCCCGATACCTTCCCCAGGGCAACGATCAAGCCAACCAGGGATCCAGCGATCGCAATCGCAATTGTGAGCGATGCTGCCAACGGCTGAGCTTTCGCGAACGTCGAGACCGCGAGGCCAGACCCGACCATGGCAATCGCAAGAAGCCCGGTTCCCACGCTCTCCACAAAGGCCCGTCTAAAAAGAGACAGGGCGGGGTCGCGCTCGAAAAAGCACCGGATGTCTGTGGAGGGAGCGGTCTCGGCCATTTCAGGATGCCGATTGCTGACTTGAGAGCCAACGCCCTTCGACCTCTTCCATTTTGACTGCGAGTTCCCCGGGCGTCAGAATGCCCTTCTGGAAGAGGATGTTGGCAAATGCCGCGATCCATCGTTCATAGTAGGAGAGCTTGCCGACCATTTCGGAGCCGAGTGCCTCAACACCGCGGCGCTTTTCCTCGGTATTGACTATCTTGTGAAAGTCGAGGACGTCAGCCAGGGCGTGGCAACGCTTCTCCCAGGGAAGAAGCTCGTGCTCAATTCGCTCGATTTTTCCGGCCGCCTCGCCGCCGATATCGTTCGGTAGTTTTTTGACAAGTAGCTCTGAGCCCATCACGCGGCCTCCTTTTCGTAGCTTACAGGGATCACGCCAATCATAGCGTCGCGTGTGACGAGGTCGGCAAGTTCTTCCTCGGTCAGAGCTTCTGTCCCTGCTGGGCGCAAGGGTGTCAATCGGCTTGGTAACGGGACCCCTTATCGGCTCCCAAAAGTGACCCCTGCCTCTGGTTGCATAGGGTCAGCGCGCGTAGGCCCGGAGCTTTTCATTTAGCGCAGGGGCCTGCGGGCGCGGGTTGGTTGTCTTTTCGGCTTTAGCTTTGAGAGCGGTTTTTGAAGCGCCAGGATTCATTTCCGGTTTCCAGGATCTCGCAATGGTGGGTGAGCCTGTCGAGAAGAGCGGCGGTCATCTTGGCGTCGCCGAACACAGCGGGCCATTCTCCGAAGGCTAGGTTGGTCGTGACGATGACCGACGTCCGCTCGTAAAGCCTGCTGATCAAATGGAAGAGAAGCTGGCCGCCGGCCTGAGCGAACGGGAGATAGCCGAGTTCGTCCATGATGACGAAGTCGAGCCTGGTGATGAAGTCGGCAAGCCGCCCCTGTTTGCCATTGCGTGCTTCTGTCTCAAGCCGATTGACGAGATCGACAACATTGAAGAACCGGCCCCGCGCTCCGTTGCGGATAAGAGCACGGGCAAGCGCGATGGACAGATGGGACTTCCCTGTGCCGGTCCCGCCGACCAGAACAACATTGTGTTGCTCGGCGAGGAACGCCCCGGTCGCGAGCTGGCGCACTAACCCTTCATTGACCGGTGTATCGGTGAAGTCAAAGTCGTTGATATCCTTGGCCAGCGGCAATTTGGCGATGGCGATCTGGTATTTGATCGACCGGGCCTGCTTCTCAGCAATCTCTGACTGCAACAAGTCACCGACAATACGGGGCGGTTCATGCTGGCGTTTGATGCCGGAAGCCATTGTCTCGTCGTATGCGCTGCGCATGCCAAACAGCTTCAGCGTGCCCATCATGTCGAGGATTTGGGATCGTTCCATATCAGCTTGCCCTCCTGAGGCTGTCGTAACGTGCGCAATCGGCCAGAGGCTCATGGGTCAGGCGAAGCGCATCGGGAATGGAAAGGATGGCGGCCGGTTGCGGATCACGCTTACGGGCCAGAATGTTGATGATGACGGCGGATGAGAACACGCCCTGATCGAGCGCCTCCTGGCAGGCTGCTTCAACGGTGGGAAGCCCGGCCTCACCGACACATTCCAGGATCGCCACCATCTGCCGGTCGCCGTCATGCATGGCCTTCAACCGGCGGCGCACCTTCTCCATGGCGGCGGGCAAAACCCAGTCATGGAACGGGGCGCCGTTGCGTAGGGCTCCCGGCTTGCGGGTCAGGACCGGAACGTAATGCCATGGATTATAGATCGTCTCGCCGCGGCCGAAGCAGCGGTCGTGCTGACCGATCTCGATGCCATCTTGCCGGATGACGATGCGGTCGGCATAGGCATGTACCTCTGCCGGGCGACCGACCGCGGTGGACAGCACCGAGTATTTGTTGTTGTCGAAACGCACGAGGCAGGTCTTGCCGATCGAGGCCTGGACGGCGTGGAAGCCATCGAACTTGCCGGGATAACTGATCATATGCGGCCGCTCCGCATCGAACACCTCCCAGATCGTGTGCTCCGTCTGATCGACATGCTTATGGGCGCGGGCATAGCTGATGCACTTGTCCAGCAGCCAGCCGTTCAGCTCATCGTAGGATTTGAAGCGCAGACGTGGGGTGAAGAAGCGCTCTCTCACCAGATTGACCTGGTTCTCGACCTGGCCCTTCTCCCAGCCGGACGCCGGCGTGCAGGCCACCGGCTCGACAAGGAAATGGCTGCACATCTGCAGGAAACGACGGTTATATTGCCGTTCCTTGCCAACGAAGACCGTCTCCACCGCCGTCTTCATATTATCATAGATGCCGCGCGTGCAGGCTCCGCCGAAGAACGCGAACGCCTTGTCATGGGCGTCGAAGACCATCTCCTGCGTCTCTCGCGGATAGGCCCTCACAAACATCATTCGGCTGTGGCAAAGCCGGACATGAGCCACCTTCACCGTTGTCGTCACGCCGTTCAGTACGACAATCTCGTGGCTCCAGTCGAACTGGTAGGCTTCGCCGGGCGCGTAATAAAGCGGGACATAGGCTTCCGCCGTCACGGCCCCGCGCTCTTTCGACCATGTCCTCGCATAACGCCGAACGGTGTCGTAACCGCCTTCATAGCCGAGGTCGCGTAAATCCTCGTATATCCGGATCAGCGTCAGGCGCTCGCGGGAAGCCTTGGCCTCATTGGCAAGCAATATCCGATCGAGTTGTTCGCGCCATGGTCCGAGCTTCGGCTGAGGTTGACGGGCTCGCTCGTATTTGAACTCCGTCTCATCGGTGCGCAAAACCTTCCGCACCACTTTCCGCGATATGCCCAACTCCCGGCAGATCGCCTTGATCGACTTGCCTTGCACATGGGCCAGCCGTCGTATCTTCAGAATTGTTTCCACAATAAGCATCCAAACAAAAAGCCTCCGATGAAACCGGAGGCTGTTGTAACCCCATCGCAGATGGGGGTCCCGTTTGGACGCCGATCACCCCAAATGCGGGGTCCTTATTCCATGCCTAATCACACGCAAGGGCAGGACCAGGTAGCGGATGACAGCCGTCGAGTCGCTGACGCGGATCTCAACGTCGTCCGGGATGTGAGTGCCGAACTCCTCCAGCACCGCTCTCGGTTCATGGACGGCGCGAGCTCGGTACGGCTTCAGTTTGTACCAGTCTGGTGGCAGACCAAGGACGGGCCGGGGATAGCAGGAGCACAAGGTGCAGACGATCAGATTGTGGACGTCCGCCGTGTTCTCAAGCACGATCAGTTGGGTATCGTCATAGAATGTGATGCCCAGTTCTTCGCAGGCGGTGCGTCCGTTTTCCAGGAGCCGTTCCTTGTAAGCGGGATCCAGCCAAGCCCTGGCGACGACCTTGGCGCCGAGTGCGGGAGTTCGAGAGTTCGAGGACTTCGATCTGCCTTCTGATCTCGTCGGCACCGAAAAGCTTGCGTTCAACCAGCAGTTCTCTGACTGCGGTTTCCATTATCTCGTAGTATCCAGGATGCTCGTCGGCCGTGATAGCCTCGTGAGGGTGATCATGATCATGATCATGATCGTGGCCGTGGTCGGTCATCTCAAATCCTTTCCAGCCAATTTTCGAAAATCTCAATTCTCAAGCCGTCGTTGGGCGAGCCCACGTAGTCGGACCAAATCTCCGTCATCGGGATGGCGATGCGGTAGTAGTGCCCTTTGGAACCGGCGTTGCGTCCATAGGCCTCTTCTTCGTTATCGACGGCCATCGTAGGGATGACTGCCTCTACGTTTCCGAGTTTCCCGCGCAGGTAAGTTGGCATGCGGTAGTGCCCAACAGGCGAGCGGGTAGCGATCGTTACGCGATCGCCTGGCGCGAAAGCGGGTACCTCGCCTAGCGCTGGCACAACTCCGCCGATATGCGTTGCAGCAGTCTGCATAAGGATTCTCCTTGAGAGCAATTGGCTTAAAATGACTGAGCGCGAGCCACATTCTTGTAAGATGCTGTCGCCGCGGAATTCGGATCACAAAGTGGGTGAAGAACGTCGGCAACTCAAACTTGCACGCTCCATTTATACCGACCTGTAACCGTCCATAATCCAGCTTGAGACCAGTCGTGCATAGTCCGCCGAGGCATCTTCCCAAACGAAATGACCTGCCTCGACGATCTCGGCCCGGCTGTGGGGAAGAAGTTCTGCCAGGAAGTCCCCATTTGACGGGGGAACAAGCGGGTCGTCTTTGCCGGAAATAACCAAAACTGGCGTCTGAATGTCGGGAAGGAGCTTTTCGAGCCGGGGCAAGTCGGTGGAATAGGCCCGAACGAACTCTGCAGCTTCGTTCCAGCGTTGGCCCTCAGAAGACCGTCGGTAGTCCGCGAGGATTTCCGTTGGGATTGTAACTCTCGCTGAGCCTGAAACGAATTTCACGACCTGTTCGCCGCCGTCGGAGCCGACATAAGCGGCTTTTTTCGATGCCACCACCTGTGCCAACGACTCGCCCAGCAGGGGCATGCTGGCGCCTCCGCTGCCTGCAACGATGCTCTCGAAAAGGTCTGGCCGCTTGGATGCGGCGAACAGCGTGGCCAAGGTACCCACGTCGGGTGCGATAACGTGCGCCCGCTCGATTCCGAAAGCAGCCATGAGGTTTATCACGAAGTTACCCATCGCCTCCGGCGACATCAAATCTTCTCGGGCGTTAGATTGACCGAATCCTGGGAGATCTACCGCGACGACGGGTCCGAGTTTGCAGAGGTCCGACCAAACGAGATTGAAAGCAAAGATGCTCTCCGGCCATGGAGCCGTCAGAAGCAACGGGACGCCGTTTTCCTTTCCCGCCTTCACGTATCGTACCGACACGCCATCGACGGACAGGTGGTCGATCTTCTCTTTGATAAAGATGCCGTCAGCCATGTGAATACTCCTCATTTTCGGCACCTTGGCCGCGATTGAATTCGCCCAAAACTCGCAAATGAGCCCGCTCCGGTCTTTGACGATCCGGCTTTTGTGTGGACGACGGATGCTTGTCTCGGCGCTGATGGCTATGAACGCTGTGAGGCGGCTAGAGGCCGAATTTTACAAGACCGCGTTGAGATTTTTCCGCTTCATGGGGTCATCGAAGAAACGAGGTGCACCATGAATTCGGTCGACAGATTCGACATTTTGATCTTTGGCGGTGGCAAAGCTGGCAAGACGCTGGCCATGGACCAAGCAAAGGCGGGCAAGAAGGTAGCGGTCGTTGAGGTGGGTCTCATTGGAGGCTCGTGCATCAACATTGCTTGCATTCCAAGCAAGACACTTATCCGTAGCGCCGAAGTCGCGCATTCCATGAAGGGGATTTCCGAGTTCGGGATCACCGCCGACAACGTCCGCAGCAGTCTCGATCTTGTTCGCGATCGCACCGCGCGTGTCGTGGCAGAGATGGTTGCCACTAACCAAGCCGGTTTCGACGCAAGTGGGTTCGACCTCGTATTGGGCTGGGGTAAGTTCATCGCCCCGAAAACCATTCAGGTTAAGACCGCGTCTGGAACGAGAACTGTTTCGGGCGAGCAAGTTTTCATCAATTTGGGAACGACAGCAGACGTACCAGACCTTCCGGGTCTCGCGGACGCATCTCCGATCACCCACGTTGAAGCTCTGCAGCTTGGCGACCTTCCAACGAAGTTGATCGTAATCGGCGGTGGCTACATTGGAATGGAGCTGGGCCAGGCCTTCCGTCGCCTGGGTTCAGAAGTCACGATACTTGAGCGGGGACCTCGGCTTGCTCCGCGGGAAGACACAGACGTCAGCGAAGGCATTCTGAAGATCCTCAATGGCGAGGGGATAGAGGTGGCGCTCAGCGCCTACGACCTCTCCGTTAGCGGGCGCTCAGGCGAGAGTGTCACTGTCCGTAGCGCGGATGGTCGAGTATTCGCGGGATCGCACATCCTCGTCGCCTCGGGCCGACGTCCCCGAACAGCGGGCATCGGGCTCGAACTGGCGGGTATCGAAGTCGACGACCGAGGTTTCATCAAGGTTGACGACCATCTTCGGACGACCGCCGATGGCGTCTGGGCGATGGGTGAGGTTGCCGGAACTCCTATGTTCACCCATGCGTCCCTCGATGACTACCGCGTGGTCAAGAGCACGATGACGGGTGGCAACCGAACCACAAAGGGTCGAATGATCCCGTACTGCGTCTTTATCGATCCGGAATTTGCTCGGATCGGGATGAACGAAGCGGAAGCGCTCAAGGAAGGCATTGAGTACCGCGTCGCGAGGCTTCCGATGGATGTCGTGCCGCGAGCAAGGACCCTCTCACAACGCAAGGGGTTCATGAAAGCGCTCGTTGCGGTCGATTCCGACAAGATCCTTGGTTTCAGCATGCTCGGCGTGAACGCAGGCGAAGTAATGAGCGTCGTTCAAATGGCGATGCTTGGTGGTCTGCCCTTCACAACGCTTCGCGACGGGATATTCGCCCATCCAACCATCACCGAGGGGCTGAATATGCTGTTTGCGAATGTACCGGCATCAGCTCGTTGTTCGCAAAGCCGCGTGACATCGATTAATAGGACCGAGATCAATGACTTTGGAAAACGCTACAAACACCGAGACGAAGTACGCGGACTTGGACGGGCGACGCATTGCCTACCGTTTGATCGGGCAGGGAACGCCACTCGTTCTTGCGGTCCGTTTCAGGGGTACACTTGATGCCTGGGACCCCCTGTTTCTCGACGAGTTGGCCAAGGACTTCACTGTTATCACCTTCGACTATACCGGCTTGGGTGCATCCACTGGAGAACCAACCTACGACCGAGCCTCCCTGGCGAAGGACGCCAAGGACCTGATCGATTTCCTTGGATACAAGAAGGTTGTGATGGGCGGCTGGTCGCTCGGAGGTGTCGTAGCTCAAGTCTTCAGCCTGACGTATCCGGAACTGGTCTCCCATCTGGTTTTGATTGGAACTGCCCCTCCAGGCCATTCCAAGATCAGCGGAGACCCACTCTTCATGAAGACCGCCATGAAGCCTGTAAACGACCTTGCCGACGAAGCAATTTTGTTTTTCGAGCCTGAATCTCCTCGGAGCAAAGAGGCTGCGCGACTGTCTCACGAACGAATAGCTGCTCGAAAAAATGACCGCTCGCCCATAATTCAGGAGGCAACGTTCATGAAGCTTCTGAGTGAAGCAAAGGACCGTACCACCATTTTCCCGGACCCGAACGGGCAGCAGATGGAGGATATGGCCGCTGGACGCCATCCGATCATCGTCGTCAGTGGCGACCACGACATCGCTTGTCCGGTAGACAATTGGTTCGAGGTATCGACCTTTTGGCAGTCGCTTCACATCGTAACGGTACCGCAGGCCGGTCATGCACCCCAACATCAGGTGCCTGAATACGCTGCAGAAGTGATCGCGTCCTTCGTCCAGCGAATCCGGTAATCGACGCTTTCTGTTCTTATCACCCCTTCTAACCACCCATGGAGGCTTAAAATGCCGTTCCGAGCTATCCGTTTAGCTCACCCTGGCTTTGCCATTGCTAGGAAGTTCCTGGCCTGTACGGATCTGCTGCTCGCTCAGCCGCCGTGCCGACATAGAGCGGGCGCGGATTGACGATGGCAGTATCGTTCGGCGACACCCCTGCGGCCCGCGAGGCCGGAGCAATGGCGATGTCGTGGTCTTGAAGTCTTGAGGATCAAAGATGACGGTAGCCAATGTCGATCGTTACGGCTACGAAGAACACCCTAGCGCAAACCGCGACAGGTTCGTGGCCGACAAGTCTCCGTGGAAGCAACGGGAAATTCCCGCTGACTTCGTTGAAGAAGGCGGAGTAGCAACTACCGAACGGCGATCGACTGTTACCATCAGCTTTCACTGGTCTCGGATGTGAACCCGGCGTGGGCCGTGAATCCTGGCGGAGAAAAAATGAGATATTATTTCACCTATGACGCCTCAAGCGTGATGCGCCGAGTAATCATCATCGCGCCAGGCGATTCAGATGACGTACTGGTTTACTGCCCGCCAATCGACGGGCAAGATCCGTGGGTCGAGGAGATGGATGACCTTGAGGCTGCGGAGAGATTGGCTTCTACGCTGGTTCAAAAGACCGGCCAGTCGGTCGTACTTATGACCAGGGACAGCGTTGATTGGTGGAAAAGCGGACTGACTCCCGTAAATCAACGATAGCAGTGCAGGGGCAGAAAAACCAACCATCGCAGAATCAATTGGCCTTCATCAATGCGACGTCCACCAATATCGGCGGTCAAGTAACCATCAACGTGAACCATATCGTGGCTGTTGTGGTAAGCGGCGGCAGCACGGTTATCCAAACGTCGGTTCCTATCGGAGACCGCGGCCCCTACGGTATATACGTCAGTGAGAGCTATGCTGATATCGTCGGGAGGATTGCTACTGCTGAGGCGCATGGTCCCGGCCGGTGATCGTGGCTCTTCCGCCCCGCGCAAATCACCAATGCAGATAATCGATAGCCGCCTCGTTCTAGCGGACGCAAGTGCTGTCACGCGCCGTCGTGCCTACCCCCGGGTTTTCATAAACCTAGTACGAGCCATCTCATCGCGCCCATCCTTTAGATAATCTGCAAGCGTGGTCCGCTCGCGATGTGGCTTGGCAAGCGCCAATCGCATATGCCGTTTGCAGGGGTGCCAAGCACCTCGTAATCAATCCGCTTTCAGATCAACCCAAGCCTAGACGCCATTGCCACAGCTTGTGTGCGCGTTACTGCATCGAGCTTTTCCATGGCGGCTCTGAGATAGCCATCGATTGTGTGATTGGACAGCGCAAGTATTTGCCCGATTTCGCGGCTCGTTTTACCCGCGCTGGCCCATCGGAGGCATTCTTTCTCGCGAGGTGTCAAAACTTCAGTTGCCCGCGGACGCGAACTATATGAGTTTACCGCTCCCAAAAGTGCCATCATAAGCATCGCCACCTCTTCGTGGCGTTCGACCTTTCGCCGACCAGACATTAGACAAACGTAACGTCGCTGTTCTGAATCTGAGAGTGCAACCGCAAACGTGAACGAGAATCCCTCGTTGATGAAAATCCCGTCTGGAGGTCTGTGACCCGGGTGAGGGGCTCGGGCCAGAAGTAGTGGCATCGTCCGCACTGGAAGGACGGTCCGCTCAAGCCTCCTGATAAGCGGACTTTCAGTCAATAGGTTTCGAAATTTGTAGGCGTCCAGCAGATCGGTGGGCCAGTTGGTCGCCAGAACGTTGTCGGCAAACAGTGGGCGCCCTGGCGCCGGGAAAGTCCCGAACAGAAAGTAACGAAAGTTATAGCCCTTCAACATCGAGCGGAAACGCGATTGCAAGGAGTTAACCCGGGCAATCTCGCTGACGATGCGAGCTGGATCAGAGTTCTTGGTCTTACTTTGTTCCGAACGAGCAGGCATCTGGCTAGCCGTCGACGACCTCAGTCTCAGGTCTGTCGGTGCCAAGGGAATATTCGCGATGCCATTTGCCGTCGGTCGTCTCAAAAGCGATTTCGGTGTCGCGGCCTGCTATCTGCTGTCGCCGCGCGGCAATCCTTGCAGCCGTCAAGGCATCGTCATGTGTATTGAAGGGCTCTGACCAAACGTCATCAAGACGGTACGCAAAACCACCGTCATGGGGGCCAATGTGATAGGTGATATGCATTCGAAATTCTCTCTAAGTCGCTGGAATTCATCGCCGATTAATTAAGAAGGTTCCGGTAGCGGGCGGGAACCTGGGTGTGGTGCGCAACCTGCCTTTCCGAGGATTGCATAGAGCGCGATTGAGAACACTGCTGATTTGATGACCAGCAGTGGCAACCCTGTCGAATAGCTATGCTGTTGATCGTGTCGCATATGCTAATCCTGATCGAGTGTGATCCGATAATGCGCCGCGGATGCTTATACGATCTTGTAAGTTTCGGCTGTGACAGATGGCTGGAGACTATGCGAATTTACGTGCTTCGGAGACGTCCAAGGACAAAGCTTCACCCTCGAAAAAGGAAAGTATCTCCGCTAGCCTCTCGCGCTCTGCCTGACCATGAGGTTCCGCCGCGTGTTTTGCGAGACTGGTCGCAGATCTAAGTGCCCAAAACTTTGCGCCTTGTTCCGTTGCAAGATCGTATCCACGACGTATTAGGTCCCGGCCATCTTGAGCATTTTCACGAAGAAGTCGCTCTCCCTTCAATCGGTACAATTCCGCACGGCACCACCCTGCATTCTTTGAAAGCGCACGATCCAACGTGTCGTCATCGGCGAGGTGACCGCCTGCCATAAGGCAATTTTCGAACCGAGCACCCTTCGCATTCCTAAGGCTTTGATTGAACTCGTCCGAGTTGCCCAACTGGACGGCTTTAGCGACATGATGGAACGTCGTGGCCCATTCTTGCCACCGAAGGAGGGAGTTCTTCGTTGCTTTTTCGGCTAGATGGCTGAGAAGCCGAACTCCAAGATCATGGTCTCCCATGCCAAACGCAGTTGGACATGCGGAAACTGAAAGGAAGAGGCAGTACGAGATGGCGTGATCTAATGCGCTAGCTTCGTCAAATGTCGAGGCAAGCAAGGTCCTCGCCTCTGAAAGCTTTCCCTGAACCCACAGAGTTCTGACGACCGTCGATAAAGCACTGATGCGCTGATCATAACTCGCTCCGTTGTTGAGAAGTCCCGCGGACACCTCCCCTTGCGAGTTCGAGTGCAGTTTGCGCGTGTTTCAACCCGGCGTCAAAGTTTCCGATGTAATGGAAGTTGTGAGCAAGGAGGCGGCTCGCTGCATTCGGCAGTACGTTCCCAAAGAGGTCGTTGAAACGGTGTGCCAGTGATATCGCCTCGACGTAGTCACCATTCATAGTGTGGATTGCCGTCATTCCTCCGACCGCGCGGAGTGTGTTCATGTGGTCACGCAAATTCTCGGCAATGGATTTGGCTTTCGAAAACTCTTCGATTGCTTCCTGGTCACGTTCTGAGCTCTTGATGTGGTATAAGGTGCCGCCATGAGAGACCCGTAGGTTCATCTCGGTAAGTGCGTCGACCCCGTCTAGCTGATCGAAGTAGGCGAGGGCGCGTTCAAGGTGCGTGAGCTGCTCAGCCATCAGGCCGAGCTGGGTCCAAATGATGTTGGAACTGGCCACAAGATCAATTCCGGCTCGCGTCTCGCCGCCTTCGGAAAATGCCCACTCTAGTGCGCTTCGGAGCTCGTGAACCAAGCCTCCGTGTTCGTTGAGCCAACTACCCGTATCGAGAACGGTCCAATCGCGCTCAGCTTCAGCAAGCCGAGCGCGGCAAAGCTTGGCGTGAGCCAATTTGCAGAATTGATCAAAACCGGAGTTGGCGAGTTTGGTCGCCGCATATTCCCTTGTGGTGACCAAGAGCCGATAGTTGCCGCCTGCGGCGGAGACGTTGAGCAAAGACTTTAGAAACAACCCGTCAAAGGCATCGTAGAATTCTTCGTCGGAGACATCCTCCGCAGCAACCCACCTTGCGTGGTCCGCAGTGAATGGACCAGCAAAAACAGAAAGCCGATCTAACAGGTCCTTTTGGGTGGGCTCCAGCGTGTTGTAGCTCCAGTCCAAAGCGGCTCTTAGCGTTTGTTGACGGGGCGGTGCGGTACGACGACCTCGCCGTAACAGAGCCAGCGGGTCCGCGACCGAGCGATGAAGACTTTCGAGATCCATATCGAACGCTCGCGCAGCTGCGAGTTCGATAGCCAAGGGTATTCCATCGAGCCTGCGGACGATATCGGCCGCCAAAGTCATTGCTTCGGGGCGTGCAAAGTCACTTTCATCGGCCACGAGGCCTGCGAGAGAAATGAAAAGTTCTAATCCAGCATATTCTGATGGGTTTACGGCCGATGAACCCTCAGGGGGAACCTCCAAAGGTGGAAGTTGCCGCACGCGCTCAAGAGACGCCCGCAATGGCTCCCGGCTTGTCGCCAAAATAGTGGTCAATGGCGAAGCCTTTAAAATTTCCTCGGCGGCGCGAGCGGCTTCGTCAACAACATGCTCGCAGTTATCAAAAACCAAGAGGGTGGCGCTCTTTTGCAACTCGCCGATAATCGCTGGGAGAACATTCGATCCGTAGACACTTAGTCCCAACTGGCTCGCCAGCGATGGCAGCAATGTCTCGCCAGTGGAATGGGCGGCGAGATCCAAGAACAGCACACGATACTGCTCGCTTAGCACTCTGGCTACCGCTATCGCGACCGATGTTTTGCCTATGCCGCCTGCACCAGCAATCGTAAGGAGCCTCGTTGTCTTAAAAAACTCAGCGGTCGTTCGTATAAAATCTTCCCTACCAAGGAGCTTGGTAGCCGTTCTCGGCAATGTCGACTTATCGATCGGATTCGCTGGACGGTTTGTCGTCGCGGAAGGACTTACTCTGACAGCCGGTAGAAACTGGTATCCTCGGCTAGGCACATTTTCGATAAATTTCCGAGCTTCATCCCCGAGTGACTTCCGAAGCGAGACGAGATGGACTCTCAGCGCTCCTTCTTCCACGATTGTGGTTGGCCAAACCGTCCGAATAAGCTCTTCTTTACTGACGACCTGTCCGGCCCGCGTGGCAAGTGCGGCGAGAATATCGAAGGCTCGACTCCCAAGGCGGAGTGCTTTCCCATCCGCAGACAGCCTCCGATTTTCGATATCTAGCTCGAAGCTATCGAAATATAAGACTGACATGCCGCCCCCAAGATTCAGCTTGGCTTTTTTCAGTTTCAGGTTCTGCACCGCCGCGTCTGCCCTTACAGGTCTTGGGCCGGTCTTTCAAGAAGTTCTAATTCACAGGTTTGAAGCGAGTTTTCCCTCTTCAGCCTGGTAGAATACTGACTCATTTCTCGCCAGGTCACCAGAGGTCGATGTGGTGGAATCATAAACCGGCCCCGCTATAAATATGCGCCAACAAATCGATGCCTGAAATCGACTTGGAGCCATGCCACGAGCAATAACGGGGTACGCATGCGAAACGGATGACAAAACCGACGGGCCCGTGGGGTAGGGTTTCCGAAGCACCGTTCGAGATCACGTTCTTTCGCAGACGTGTGGCGCGTTAGAAAGCCATCAGATAACGGACCGCGGGTGACGAACGCGAAGCCTCTCGGCCGGGATATGTGGTAGAAATGCTCAATCCTCGACCACCTACTTGCGATGCCATAATGCAGGCCCAACCCGGCCGGAACCCCCGTATTTATTCAATTTCTGCGCGGCCTCATCGAGCAGCTTCACGAAACTGCCGGGGTCGATACCATCGGCTCTGTTCAGCAGCGCTATTAATGGATCTGACCTCATCTCAGTAATTGTAAGTGTTTCGGGCATCGTAGCCTCCTTTCTTTGACGCGTTGGAGGCTAACCAAGTGGGTGGAGAATTCTTGTCAAAATCGAGTGCGGCGCATGTCTTCGCTCGCTCCTGCCGGATCGTCCAATAATTGGAGAGACCAACCCTTTAGGACGATGAAACACCACCTTTCGAGGTGGTGGCGGATCGGCTCGCGCAATTGTGTGACAAGAGAAGGTACCAGCATGCGTGTCCTAGTTCTGTTTGCGCATCCCGCACAACGGAAATCGAGTATTAATCTCGCAATGGCCGATGTGGCCCGTAGAGTCGACGATTTGACGTTCGTTGATCTCTATGAGGAATATCCTCGTTTTCAGATTAATATTGATCGCGAGCAGAAACGCTTGCTGGACCACGATGTCATTGTCTTCCAATTCCCGATCTACTGGTATTCGACGCCCTCGCTTCTGAAAGAGTGGCAGGATCTCGTGTTGGAATACGGGTTCGCCTATGGTCCACAGGGGAAGCTACTGGCTGACAAATTCGCGCTCATAAGCGTCACCACAGGCGGTCGTGAGACCGACTACTCGGCAACTGGAGGCAATAATTACCCACTGCGCCAGTTCCTGCTGCCTTTGCAGCAAACCGCGACGCTCTGCGGAATGAAGTTCCTGCCTCCATTTGTCCTTCACGCCGCCAATCACATCGGCACGCCGGAGGCGCAGCGACATGTGGCATCATACGGCGCCCTCTTAAGCTTGATAACAACCAACCAGCTTGATCTGGATGAGGCGATGACCCGCGACACGATATTCCCGGCTGATTTGCCGATCATGGCGGAGCATTAGGCTATGGAGGGTTTAACGTTCTATGCCCTGGCATATCTCGCCGCAGCCGTCTCCGCCGTCATCATCTCGCGGAGGCTTGGGCTCGGTTCAGTTGTGGGCTACATCGCCGCGGGAGTGATTGTCGGTCCTATCCTTCACGTCTCTGGGGCAGGATCTGATTACCTCGAACAATTCTCGGAATTCGGCATCGTGATGATGCTTTTTCTGATTGGGCTGGAAATCGATCCGCAGATGGTCTGGCGGCTGAGAGGCAAGCTCGTCGGCTTGGGCGGCCTGCAAGTCGTTATGACGCTCTTGGCGGTCTGCTTCGTCGGAACGTCGTTAGGTTTCTCTTGGCAGCAAAGCGCATTGTTCGGCTGTGTCGTCTCATTATCGTCTACGGCAATCGTTCTGCAAACCCTTGAAGAAAAAGGGCTCCTGGAGTCCGACGGTGGAAGGGCGAGCTTTGCAGTCCTGCTTTTCCAGGATTTGGCGGTCATTCCTATGCTGGCTTGCATTCCTATGCTTTCTTCTGTCACCACTGTCGCCAACAGTGCTCATGGAGAAACATTCTTTGCGACGCTACCGGGGTGGGCATCTGCACTTCTGACTCTGGGAGCAGTTGTCTTCGTTGTGGCCGCCGGACACTACCTCTCGCGGCCCGTCTTTCGCGCGATAGCACAACTAGGCCTTCGGGAAGTTTTCACAGCTGCCGCCCTGTTAGTAGTCGTTGCCATAGCGGCCCTGATGTCCGCCGTGGGCCTTTCCCCGGCTTTAGGCGCCTTCCTCGCAGGCGTCGTGTTGGCCAACAGCGAGTTTAAGCACGAACTTCAGAACGATATCGAGCCCTTCAAAGGGCTTCTGCTCGGCCTTTTCTTTATGACGATCGGTGCAAAGATCGACCTTTCGATACTGTTGCAGCATTGGGCGATCGTCCTCGTTGCGACGTTGGCGATGATGTTGATCAAGGTTGGCGTTCTCCTGCCATTGGCACGGCTATTCCGACTTCGGGCGTCGGCAGCCTGGCTATTTGCTCTCGGCCTCGCCCAAGCGGGTGAATTTGGCTTTGTGTTGCTTTCATTGGGACGAGAACGAAGTATCTTTTCGGAAGAGATAGTCTCGATTTTGATACTTGTTATCACGTTGGGGATGGTCCTGACGCCCGGTCTGTTCATCCTGTTTGACCGCATCGTGACCTTGCTCGACAGTCGAGGTGCGGCCCGGGCCGACGACGAGCCCGAAGAGGGCACCGTCATCGTCGCTGGACTTGGACGCTTCGGCCAAATTGTAAATCGGATGCTGTTGGCGAACGGACACAAGCCGGTCGTGCTCGATTTCCGCGCAGAAGTGGTTGATGATCTGCGAAAGTTCGGAATCCGGTCATTTTTTGGAGACGCGGGGCGGCCAGACCTCCTTGACTCGGCGGGCCTCGCGAAAGCGGACGTCATCGTTGTTGCAATTGACGATCCAGATCGCGCGGTTGAGATCGTGACCTACGCTCGACGAACCAACCCCAATATCAAGATTGTCGCCAGGGCTTACGATCGGCTGCACTACTATCGCCTTTCCGATGCTGGCGCGGATCACATCGTTCGAGAGCTTTTCGGTAGTTCTTTAGAGGCCGCGGTCCTGACATTGAGGTCGTTGGGAATGCACCCCTACGAGGTCGAAAAGAGAAGAAACGTGTTTATCGAACAAGACCTCGCTGGATTGAAGCGGATGGCGCCCCTTTTTGATGGCGTCACGCCCGTATCTGACAATCCTGACTTCATCGCCGGGTTTAATGACATCGGGAAAGTCATCGAAAATGCGATGCTCGGCAACCGCACGGCGTACAACGACTTGGTTCGACGGGGTTGGACTCCACCCGTACTCGACGATAGTCACGCCCTGAAAGCTGAGCAATCGCGGCAGTAAATTGCCACGGGAGCGGTTGGAATGAAGCGTTTTCAGAAGCTGATAATTGCCGCTGCGGCTGTGGTATGCGTGGGTGGGGCGGGCGCCGGTTTCTTTTTCTTCTGGCCACATTCCCTGCCAGATGTTTCGGCGAGTGCACTGCAGCCCACCGGCGCAGCCCTGATTGCACGAGGCGAACATCTGACGATCGCGGCGGATTGTGCTGCCTGTCACACTACGAAAGGCGGGAAACCGTTTGCCGGAGGCTTGCCCTTCAAACTGCCGTTCGGGACTATCTACTCATCGAATATAACGACAGATCCAGAGCATGGGATCGGTGCCTGGAGTGACGCCGAGTTCGTCCGTGCGGTGCGGTCCGGGGTAGGGGCTCACGGCGAAAACTTATATCCCGCGTTTCCGTATGCGTCCTACGCCCTGATGACGACTGACGACATCTTGGCGGTCCGGGCGTATCTGCGCACACTGGCACCTGTGAGCGAGGACGCGCCATCAAACTCGCTTGCGTTTCCCTTTAATCAACGTTGGCTTATGCGCGGTTGGAACCTCCTCTTTCTCCCGTCTCGTCCTTTCGAGAGTAATCCATCAAAGGATGAGCAATGGAATAGGGGAGCATATCTCGTGGAGGCGCTCGAGCACTGCGGCGAGTGCCATACGCCGAGAGGACTGATGTTCCAGCGCAAACAGAGCGAAGCGTTATCGGGCAGCGAAGTGGATGGCTGGAAAGCCTGGAACATCACGTCCGATCCGGATAGCGGCATCGGACTCTGGACAGACGGTGAGATTGCATCCTTCTTATCCAAGGGGCATGCCAACGGGCACGGGCCCGCGGGCGGTCCGATGCGTGAAGCGGTCGGCCTCAGCTTGAGCAAGCTCCCAACGTCGGACATCGAGGCTATAGTCGCATATCTTCGGACGGTTCCCCCAATCGAAAGCGACGAGAAGGTTCGTGTGAAGCGTAAGAGCTCGATCCAGGACAGTTCGTCCAAAAATTCGGACGAGACCCTTGGCTCGCGGATCTTTGCTGGCGCGTGCGTGAGCTGTCACGGGCTCGGCGGTGACGGACTGGTGAACAGCCGGGCCAATATAATTGGCGCCCATGCGTTGGCTGATGTCGACGGCAGCAATTTTATCCGGGTTGTCCTTCAAGGATCTTCAGACAGTATGGTAGCGCCGGGTCGGACGATGCCCGCGTTTGGGGCGATCTACAATGACGCGGAGATCGCAGCGTTGGCGAACTTCGTCATCGGCGAACTTGGTGGGAAGAAGGGCGCCGTTACAGCAGATGATGTTGCGAAAGCACGGGAGTAAACTACTAGGTCATGTTGCCACAGTGGATTCCCAGATGAGCGGAAGCGGGATTCAAAGCTGCCTTTAAGACGCGGGTTTGCTCGTTGCGTTCCTTGCTCTCGTCGCCGTTTCCGTCTGGCGTTCATTATTCACCGGGACGACCCAAACCACCCGTGACGCAACCGGAGCCTCCCCAGTTCGGGATGTCTTTGTATGCCGAGCTAGGTCGTAAAACTCATTGAATTTCAACTTTTTTTAGAGCCATTATCCCTGATTTCTTGCAATATTTATTAAACGGATCAGGGAGAAAGAATGTCGGCCGAGATTGCTATTGCCAACCTGCGAAACAGAGCCGACATGCTGGAAACGGCGGCAAACAGAATATGGCATGCCTGGTCCAAGCACAGAGGGTTGACGTTAAAACAAGTGGTTCAAAAACTTCAAAGGATTAAGGCTTCAGATGACGAATTCACGTTGATCGCGCACACTGGCGATATGTTTGTCGGTACAATCTCCTTAATCAAATCCGACTTGGTCGAGAGACCAAACCTGACGCCGTGGATCGCTGCGGTCTGGGTAGAAAACGACTTCAGAAAACACCGGGTTGGGTCGGCGCTCGTTAAGGCAGCGGAGCGACTTGCAATCTCGAATGGCCGCGATGTTTTGTATCTCTGCTGTGCGCCTGAACTCCGTCCGTTTTAGAGCGGCTTGGGCTGGACCGAAATTGAGACCAACATTGGGAAAAGCGGGTCGTGCATATTTAAAAGGCAGAATCTGAAAGTTGCTGTGTCAACTGATTCCGATCTATACTGAGTTAGATTGCTAAGTAGCGATCTACAATACGGTTCGGGGAAAGGTGCGAACGGGATGGCGCTTACGATCACGAACTGCTGCAGTCGAACTATCTGGTGTGGCGTAGCAAATCACACACCAACGAGCGGTCGCTCTTAGCGATCATTCGATACCTTACGGAAATTGCAGGCCCTTAACTGGAGTTCGCTAGCCACGTCGCTCATTGATGTGTGGGCTTCAGGATCGGACGCGGGCTCAGTGGGCTGGGCGGTGAAGCATTCATAAGCGCTACCAGGACCAGCCCAGCGACGGAAAACCAGAATGCAATGATGAAGCAGTCGCTGTAGGCCAAAACGTAGGATTGCGATCGGACGGCCGCGGATAGTGTGCCGACAGCTTTCGCGGTTCCACCGCCGTTGTGACCCAGCGCGTTGCTCAAAGCGGCTAGGCTTCGACCATACAGCGGATTGTCATTTGCCAGGTGGGCTCCGAGAATATTTGAATGGAACTGCTCCCTTCGGCGAATCCACGTCCCCATCAGGCCAGCCGCAAGCTCAGCGCTTCCAAGGCGAGCGACCTGAATGTATGCCGACATCGCGGTCGAGCGTTTTGGATCTGAATTTCCAACCAGGAAAACAAACGATGCGTAGAACGTCAGAACCTGGCCAGTAGTGTGCAACAGCACGATCAGCCCGAAACTGTCGGGGTACCAATCCGAGGTGACCTGTGATCCGATAAGAGCAGCGACGCCGCTTGCAGACAACCCCACGATCAAGACCACTCGCGCATCAAAGTACGTCAGAGCGAATCCAGAGAGCATGACGATTATTGCCACCGGCATTACTGCATAAAGAATGAAAACGCCGCTTATCTGGAACGGGCGCAGTCCCCCCACCGTCTGCATTATTCCCGGGATGAGGGTGCTTCCAGCACTGCTCGCGAACGTAAAGACAGTGACAACGGCCAGACCAAGAATAACATTGCGGGAACCGAGAACGCTGGCATGCGCCCATGGCCTCGACACGACGCTTTCGTTTATGAGGAAGACGAGAAATAGAAGCCCTCCAGCAAGAAACAATGCCTCGATCAGCCCCGATTCAAGCCAGTCCAACCGGTTTCCTTGGTCCAGCGCGATATAGATGAATGTCATCGACGCGCCGAGTAGGAGCATTCCGCCCCAATCTGCGTTTGCCAAAAGTGACTTGTCGATCGGCTCCCTTGGAGCGCCCAACACCAAAAGCAAAGCGATCAACGGAGCGACAAGCACATCCTGCCAGTAGAGCCACTGCCATCCCAGGACGTCCCCGTAGTATCCGACCAGTGCGAATCCCAAGCTCTGGGACAGCGGAATACGAAGTGTGTAGATCCCAAGGCCGATGATCCAGTATTTAGGAGCAAGGTTGCGGAAGATGATCATCAGCGTGGCGGGTACGAAGACGCCAAGAAGCAACGCTCGACCAATGTGTGCGGCGAACAAAAGGTCGTGGTTATGGATCGATGGAATTGCACAAGAGAGCGCCGCGTAAACGAGGCTTGAAGGTATCATCACCCTGCGAACGCCATAGACCGTCATCAACCAAGCGACGGCCGATGCGATAAATATCTGGGGCGCGTTGGCTGCGGTCGCTAACCAAGCACCTTCGTCGGTGCCAAAACCGTACGCTCCTCGTAAGTCGGGAAGGCCGACCGTGAAGACGCGGGTATCGAAACCCACCACAAATGCGGCCAACAGAAGAGCCGCAACGATGAGTATCGGCCGTTTCGTCGTCGTGTCTTGTGATAAGGGCCCCAGCACGGTCGAGGCGGCGCCATTCATGGGTTGGTGTCCGGAGTGGAAACCGTCACGACAGCAGACATCCCTGGGCGTAGGGATCGAACGAGTGGTTGGCCGCTTATAAATTCGATCCGAACGGGAACCCGTTGGACGACTTTCGTATAATTGCCAGTCGCATTGTCTGGCGGCAGCAGCGCGAACGTTGAGCCGCTCGCGGGTGAAAGCTTTCCGACTCTACCCTGCAGGATTTTGCCGGGAAAAGTGTCAATGCGGACATCAACGAGTTGCCCCGTGCTCATCCTGCTAAGCTGTGTTTCTTTAAAGTTTGCGGTTACGTACACATTAGGGATTGGAACGACCGCAACGATACTGCCGCCGATGCCCACGAAGTCGCCAAGGTGGACCGACTTTTTGCCAACCACGCCGTCGAAAGGCGCGTAGATGCGCGAGTACCTTTGGTGGAGCTGGGCGGTAGTGACGTTGGCTTCCTGCGCATCTATCTGCGCATCCAACAATGGCTCTTGACCTTGCAGGACTTGGAGTTGAGCCCATTGCTGTTCGATCGCGGCGGCAGTTGACGCGACAGAGGCTTGCGCCTGGAGAAACGATGCCTGAGCCTGTTGGAGGCGCTGCTCCGTGCTTGCTTGGCCAAGGTTCTTCTGTCGTTCAAATTCGAGACGTGTCTGTTCCTCCACCGCAAGTGCGGATGCGTTTTGCGCCTCAGCGGCCTTGATCACGGCGCGTTGCAGGTTTTCCTGGTTGCCAAGGTTGACGCGTGACGCTTTTGCCGCCTCTAAATTTGCTGTCGCAAGGGCGAGTGCCGCGTCGTATTCGCTGGGATCGATCTCTACTATCAGGTCCCCTTTTTTGACCGGCTGATAGTCATCAACGGCGATCGACCGAATATTTCCGGAGACCCGTGCGCTCATGGTGCTGAAATCTGCTCCAACGGCAGCGTCATCCGTCGCCTGCGTTGCCGCGGAGGCAGTCCAGCTATTCCAGTTCGCGTTTGCGTACGCAACACCAGCCACAGCCAGTATTACTGCCGTGGCCGGTATGAAAAGCCTCGCTAACAGGCTGGGCTGGCTTGGAGGAAGGTTCGAGACAGGTGATGGTGGCGCCTTGGCTGACGTCGGCGACAAGGTCGTTACGTTGTCGCTCATTCGAAGATCCGCACGCTTTCTGCGGGAGGGTTCCGTAGTTCCCTGCGCGTCAATTCAATTTCGGCTGGCCCGGTCGCCTGAACCGCCAAAGAGGTTGTCGCTTCAAATCGCATTGTCTTCTCCGCTCGACACACGAGGATGTATTCTGATTGTAAGCGGACCTTGATGCAGTGCTGTTTGGATCGATTGTAATATCCGGCACCCCAACGACTGGTTGGCAGTTCATACCCAACCCAAAACGCTCCAATCTTACAATAAAGCCCGGGCCAGCGCCTGTACGAGGGGGGAAGTGCCTGTCGGGCCGTCAAAAATCTTCGCAATTGAGAGATCTCAGCAATGTCAGATAAGAAATCAAATGCAGCCGCAGCCGGAACTTTTGCTATAGGCTCGACGGTGGTCAATCGGTTGGGTTTCGGCGGAATGCGGATCACCGGTCGAGGAGTTTGGGGTCAGCCACAAGACCCAGATGAAGTCGAACGGACACTCAAGAAATTACCAGAGTTGGGCGTCAACTTCATTGACACGGCCGATTCCTATGGGCCTGGCGTTTCAGAAGAGCTCATCCGAAAAGCTCTCCACCCTTACAATGGGCTGTTGATTGCCACGAAAGCCGGGTTGACCCGTCCCGGCCCCGATCAGTGGGCGCCGGATGGCCGCCCCGAAAAGCTAGTTGCACGTGCTCACGAAAGTCGCGAGCGACTTGGCGTCGAGAAGATTGGGCTGTGGCAGCTGCATCGGATCGACCCGCGTGTCCCACGCAATGAACAGTTTGTCGCCATCCGAAGCCTGCTCGACACTGGCGTGATTTTGAATGCAGGCCTGAGCGAGGTCTCAGTCGAGGAGATCGAGGCGGCTTCTAAATATTTCAAAGTTTCAACGGTTCAAAACCGATACAATCTGGTCGATCGGTCCAGCGAGGACGTTCTTGATTACTGCGAGCAGAATGGGATCGGCTTTATCCCGTGGTTCCCGCTGGCAGCTGGCCAACTCACCAAGCGTGGCTCCGTGCTTGACATTATTGCTGAGAACCACGAAGCGACCCCAAGCCAGATCGCATTGGCGTGGGTGCTGAAACGAAGCCCCGTAATTATCCCGATTCCGGGCACGTCGAAGGTAAGCCACCTAGAAGAAAATGTCGCTGCGGCAGGCATCAAACTTAGTGACGATGAGTTCGCATCCCTCGATGCAGCTGGTCGCCAGTGACACAGCAATCGGCCCGACAACTGAGTTTGTCGGGCCGACAGGCAAAAGGCTGATGTTTGGGTATCAGGGAAATTATGCCCTCAATGCCAGTGCTATTTCCTCGCGAAAAGGTAGTTTAGCGCTAGCGAGATTGCTTCTGCGACAGCAGCAGCAACACCAATGGCCCACACAGCGTCGAGGCCAATAATCCCCGCACCGAGCGCACTTCCGATCGAGAAGCCTAGATACATTGTCGAAGTATTCAGGGATAGGGATACCGAAGCCTGAGAAGGGGACGATGCCGCAATCAATCTGGCCATCTGAGCGGGGAAGAAGGACCAGACGCTGAAACCCCAGACGCCGATAGCCACTAAGGCAGGTACTAAAGCCGCTGCTGGACCAAGGACGGTCACCGTTGCCAAAACAGTGAAGGAACAGCCGAGCAGAATGAGTGACGCCGTCACGACTCTTCCTGATCCGAACCGGTCATTCAGGCCGCCACCAGTCGTGACACCTACCGCTGCCGCAAATCCCCACATTGAGACCGTGGCGCCAATTCCTGAGGTACCGAAACCCAAGACCGTGGTGAGGTATGGTGCGATGTAAGGGTAGGCGGTATAGGCGCCAATTGACCAGAACAGAGTGACGGCAAGCAATTTGAGAATTGGGGCTTGCCGAATGACGCCCACGCGCTCCGACAAACTTGCGACGGACATGCCTTCACCTGCCGTGCGGACGATCCCCACGATAATACCGACGATCGCCACAAGGCCCATAACAGCGACAGCGAGAAACGTCGTCCTCCATCCAAAGGCGTGACCGACCAGGGCTCCAAGCGGTAACCCCAAAGCGATCGCGATGGTCATGCCACCACTGACGATAGCAAGCGCTCTTCCTCTTCGAGCAGGCCCGGCGATTGTACCAGCCAGAGCGTTCGCGCTCGGAACGTATAGTCCTGCTGCCACGGCCATAAGTAAGCGAGCAACTAGAAGGGTGGAGAACGTTGCCGAGAATGCTGCCACGAAGTTGCCCACGGCGAAAATGGTCATGGCAACTAACAATGTGTCACGGCGATTTAGACGTCCAGTAATCACTGTGGTGATCGGGGAACTTATGGCCAAAGTGATCGTGAAGACAACCACGAGCATCGCGGTCGCTGACAGGCTCATGCCGAGATCAGAGGCAATCGTCGGCAACAAAGGTGCGATCATGAAACCCTCTGTGCCTATCGCGAAGGTTCCAAGAGCTAGAAAATAGGCAGGCATCAAGGACGGCGTTGGCTCAGGGGTTTCCAGCGTCCGGGAAAGTGTCTCAGTGGGAATCTTGGGTGTCAGATTCAGTCGGTCAGACATGGTGAGGTACCCTTAACTGCATTCTTCTCGGCCTTCCCGTCTAACCGCGGGAAGGCCGATCGTTACGGTCCGATGCTCAAACAGGGATTGGATCTGCCACGAGGGCCGCGTTGAAGTCGTGAACGAGTTGATGTTCTTTCAGGCCAGGGTTGTCGCGGAGAGCCGTGATTTCTTCGACGAAGACCTCTGGAGCCTCGGTGGCGAGCCCCGCCATGGTTTTTTCGATAAACACGTCCAGCGGCATTGCCCGTGGATCGCCGCTCTTCTTAACAAGATCTGTGTCGACCCACGGCGGAGCGATCTCTTGAACCTTCACGTTCGTGTCACGCAACGCAAAACGCTGGGACAGCGAATAGGAATGCAGCGCAGCCTTGGTCGAGGAGTACACGGCGTTGCCAGCGAGCGGAACGAAGGCAAGAACTGACGTGTTGTGAATGATCGTCGCGTCCGGTTGAGCCTTAAGGTGGTCGACAAGCGCCGAAGTCAGGCGAATTGGGCCAAGAAGATTTGTCTCGATGATCTTCTGCAAAACGGAATCGTCGATTTTGCCTGCCGGATCGTCGAACGGCATGATACCCGCATTGTTGATGAGCACGTTGAGTTTCGGATATTCCGAGATCAGCTTTGTAGCCACCCTCTCGATATCCGCAGCGTCGGCAATATTCAGCTCGATCCCGTCGATCCCTGGATTGGCGGCCGAGACTTCATCAAGCAGGGCCTTGCGGCGCCCGGCGATGATCACCTTGTTGCCAAGCTTGTGAAACGCTTCAGCAAGGGCGCGTCCAATCCCCGAAGTGCCGCCCGTGATGAAGATTGTGTTGCCAGTCATTTTCATAAATCGCTCCATCTATTTTCGGTGCCAACTTTCTGGCTGGGCAACCGGGTTTCGATGGGAGGATGATGGCGGAAAATCGCGCTGGCTCAAATGTCATTGAAACGGCGATTTCGGACATTCGATATTTCGTTTACGCTTCGAGGAAGCGCGTTGCGTCCTCAACGAATTCTTCGGCATGTTGAAAGAGCGACGCGTGACCCGAGTTCTGGGTAAACGATGAATTTCGCGTCAGGGACCTGCTGAGACAGGACAAACGAACAATAGGCGGGGGCCACAATATCGTGTGCGCCTGCCACGACGAGTATTGGCAATTTAAGTTCTCTTGCTCGATGTAGTATCCCTGGCCAGCGCGTGAAGGCTTGAACTTGCTCCATAAAGGCGAGGGCGCTTACTCCTGGAGATCTGTAGGGCTGGTTTGCGATCCGGCGGATCGAGGTTCGACCGCATGACACCGCAGCTTCCGTCTCGGGATAAAAGAGGTAGAGAAAGTCTTGTTCGTCGTTTTCCTGCTTCGCCAAAACGGTAGCAACACGGGGTTGTTGGCGCGGTCCTTCGGCGATTGCGCCTGGCGTCGCTCCGACAAGGATCATCCGACGCAATAGGTGGGGATAATCCAAGGCAAGCTGCTGGGCGACCGCGCCCCCGAGAGACCAACCCAAAACATCAGCATGACGCGGTGCGACTTGGAGAATTACCTCGGCGGCAACGCTGGCCATGGATTTTATGCTGTTGAGCGAACTGCCCTGAGACAAACCGACGCCCGGATTGTCAAACCGCACGACTTGGTGGTCGCGGGAAAGCGATTTGATGAACGCCGGATCCCAATCGTCCATTGTGGCTCTGAAACGAGGAAGGAGGACAAGCGGCGTGCCCCTTTCTGGGCCATTGGTCCGGATAGCAATTTCACCATGCTTGGTTTGGACTGAGTGGATCTCTGGCCCTGAAGGCATTTTTTGGCTCCCGACGTACCTCTTGCTGGACCCATTGTAGCCAAAGTTCAGCTTGTCTCATATGACAGGTATCCGTCGTTTTAGGACTTTGACTCATGCGTCCGCTAACTCGACATCTTCGCCATCCATGAGCTTTAATGCCCGCTTCAAGCTTTGTGGTGGTTGTCCCAGTGTGCGAAGAAACGCGCGGCGCATCCGGTCTCGATCGGAAAATCCCGTGTCGCGAGCTACAATCTCCATTGGGTGGCGACCGTCTTCCAACATGGCTTTCGCGGCCTCGAGACGTAACATCTCGACCGCTTTCGCTGGCGATTGGCCAGTCTCCTCCCTAAAAAGGCGACTGAACTGTCTTGGGCTCAAACTGACGGCCTCCGCCAGCTCCTCAACCGTCAATGGATTGCGGAGATGTTCCTTCGCATAAATCAAGGCGCGACGAATTCGGTCGGACCTTGGCTCAAGCTCCAAGAGCGCCGAGAACTGCGACTGGCCTCCAGGCCGCCTGTGATAGACGACGAGCTTCCTCGCAATCGACCGTGAAACGGCCGCGTCAAAGTCGTCCTCGATCAGAGCCAGCGTGAGATCGATCGCCGAGCTCATGCCCGCGGATGTCCAGATATTTCCATCGTGCGTGAAAATTCGATCCTCATCGACATGCGCCAAGGGAAACCGTCTCTGGAGGTCGCGAGCGTGTGCCCAATGCGTAGTCGCCACCTTCCCATCCAGCAGTCCCGCTTCGGCCAGCAGAAAAGCTCCGGTGCAAAGCCCGGCAACTCGCCGCGATTCTGTGCCCGCCTTGAAGATGTAATCTCGCAACACTGGGGAAGAGGGGCTTGGGGTCAGCTCGCCAACAACCATCAGCGTGTCGGGAAAATCACCAAGGGGTTCGGTCTCCACGCCAATCTTCAGCGACGATCGAACGGTGCCTCCCTTCTCAGACATTACCGCCAGCTTATAGGCCTCCGTACCCTGATCCTGATTGGCGAACTCAAACGCCGAAAGGGCGGCAAGCCCCATGACCTGAAAACCGTCTTCAAGAATAAAGCCCACAGATCGCATTAATCGCTCCGTCTTAAAGTGCCGCATACACCATATTTGAGACGTGGACCTGTCTTGGTCAAGAGCGCAGTTCTAAGACCGGACATTAGTCGTTGATTGTACAATAACTGGCACTGCGGTGCTGTCAGTCTGCTTTCACAATGCCAGACCCGCATTCATGTGAGGTCGGCGTCAGCCCTTGTTACGCTGCAACTTGTGAGGTGGAAAATGAAAGCCCGAATTCTTGTATTATCGCTTTGTATGGCCGGATGGACGGTAGCTCTGAGGGACTTCGTCAATGCCCAAGAGGCAGCTCCGCAGGTGGTTGTAGCGAAGCCTCTGGTTCGCGACGTGACAGATAGGGATGAATTTATTGGCCGGTTTCGAGCCGCCGAACAGGTCGATATCCGTTCGCGCGTCGGTGGCTATCTGCAGAGCATTGCTTTCAAAGACGGCCAGTTGGTCAAGGACGGTGATGAACTGTTCAAAGTCGACCAACGTCCCTTTGTGACTGCTTTGAGCCAAGCTAAGGCCAGCCTCGCTGTAGCAAATGCAGGCTTAACCTATGCGCAGGCCCAATTCGATCGCGTTAACGCTCTGGTTAAGTCGGGGAGCCAGACGGTTGCGACCCTCGACGATCGGCGGAGGGAACTGGACTCGGCGCAAGCAAATCTCCAAGGGTCTCAAGCGAGTGTCGACCGCGCTGAGCTCGACATGACCTACAGCCGGATTGTTGCGCCACTGAGCGGCCGCATCGACCGCCATATGATTTCCGTCGGCAACTTGGTCACCGCAGACCAGACAGTCCTCACGTCGATCGTCATGCTTGACCCGATCGACTTCTATTTCGACATCGATGAACGTCGCCTTCTCAGCTACGCCGAAACCGCCCGCAAAAACGGCTCCGTCCTGCAGAGCGGTGGCGGAGGTTTGAAGGTCTCGGTTAGACTGGGCGACCGGGACGGGACGGCCTATACCGGCACGCTCGATTTTGCTGAAAATCAGGTCGACGCGGCAACCGGAACGCTTCGCGCCCGCGCCAGGTTTGCAAATCCTGATTTCGTGCTTCAGCCAGGGTTGTTCGGCAGGGTCGAGCTTGAAGGTTCAAATTCATACAAGGCGATTTTGATACCGGACGAGGCCATTAGCTCGGATCAAGACGAACGCGTTGTCTTCGTCGTTGGCAAGGACAATGTCGTGTCGACAAAAGCCATCCGGCCAGGTCCGAAAATCGACGGATACCGTGTTGTCAGAAGCGGCCTCGACGGTAGCGAGAGTCTGGTTGTGAGGGGCGTCGTTCGCGTCCGCCCAGGCGTTAAGGTCGATCCGAAAGAAACTACCCTTCCGCCTGAAAACAAAGATCCGGTTGAGTCAGCACCACTGACCGCCGTGAATGCGGAGTAGCTGAGATGCGGTTCGCACACTTCTTTATCGACAGGCCGATCTTTGCGTCAGTCATTTCGCTCCTGCTGATTATCGTGGGTTCAATTGCCTATTTCGAACTGCCAGTCGCGCAGTATCCGGAAATCGCACCCCCAACAATCGTCGTCCGCACCTCCTACCCAGGCGCGGATTCTCAGACGATAGCCGACACGGTGTCCACGCCGATTGAGCAGGAAGTCAACGGCGTGGAAGACATGCTGTACATGTCGTCCTATTCGAGTGCCGACGGCGCGATGACCCTTACAATTACGTTTGCGTTGGGTACCGATCTGGATAAGGCGCAGGTTCTCGTCCAAAACCGTGTTGCGATTGCGCTCCCAAGACTTCCGCAAGAAGTCCAGCGACTGGGGGTGACGACGAACAAAAGCTCGCCTGACCTCCTGATGGTGGTCCACCTGCTTTCTCCCAACGGAAGGTATGATCAGCTCTACACCTCCAACTACGCGAGAAACCGCGTTCGAGATGTGCTCGTACGCCTGCAGGGTGTCGGCGATATTCAAATCTTCGGTGAACGCCAATACGCTATGCGCATCTGGCTGGACCCGGAAAAGCTGTCCTCTTACGGCATGACATCGAACGACGTCGTGAGTGCTCTGCGTGACCAGAATGTTCAGGTGTCCGGCGGCTCGATCGGAGCTCCTCCGGCAGCGGTCGACAATCCGTTTCAGTATACCGTCAGGACAGATGGCCGCTTCTCCGACGCCCGACAATTTCGATATGTCATCGTCAAGTCGACACCCGACGGGCGCCTCGTGAAGCTCGAGGATGTTGCTCGCATTGAGCTTGGAGCCCGCGACTACGTTACCAACGCCTATGTGAACAACAAGCCAGCCGTCGGTATGGGCATCTTTGCCCGGCCAGGGACGAACGCGCTGGAAACGGCAGCTCAGATCAAATCTATCATGAAGGACCTGTCAGCTCAGTTCCCGCCTGGTCTTGAGTATCGCATCATCTACGACACCACCGACTTCGTGGCTTCTTCGATCGATGAGGTTTACCGCACCATCGGCGAAGCGATTGTCCTCGTCGCGCTCGTGGTTCTCATCTTCCTCCAGTCCTGGCGAACCGCGATAGTGCCGATCGTTGCCATCCCGGTCTCTCTTGTCGGTACATTCGCCTTCCTCGCGGCGTTTGGCATGTCTCTGAACATGCTGACACTGTTCGGATTGGTGCTCGCGATCGGCATTGTGGTCGACGACGCGATTGTCGTAGTGGAAAACGTTGAACGAAACCTCGCCGCGGGTATGAGTCCGCGGCGGGCAGCTCATCGGACGATGGACGAGGTCGGGACGGCCGTCGTCGCTATCTCGCTCGTGCTTATCGCCGTATTTGTGCCGACCGCCTTCATTCCGGGAATTTCCGGACAGTTCTATAAGCAGTTCGCAGTGACCATCTCGATCGCAACGGCGATCTCGGCAGTCAACTCGCTGACGTTGTCTCCCGCTCTGGCAGCACTGGTGCTGAAGAGGCATGAACACGAATCTGCAAAGCGAAGCATCGCGGGAAGAATCGGTCATAAGTCGGCCGAGCTCTTCAACCGCGGCTTTGACAGAGTGAGTAGTGCCTATTCAACGAGCATCCGTCATATCGTTAGCACGAAAACCGGACTGACTTGTGCCTTGATCGTCTTCCCATGTTTGTTGGTCGCCACATGGTTCTTGAGCACGAAGGTGCCAAGTGGCTTCATCCCGATCATGGACCAGGGCTATGCAATCGTCGTCGTCGAGCTTCCCGATGGAGCTTCGCTAGAACGAACCGATGCGGTCATCAAAAAAGCGGGTGAAATCGCGAGGGCGACCCCAGGCGTTGCTAACGCCGTTCAGTTCGCTGGGTTCAGCGGCGCAACCTTCACCAATGCATCCAATGCAGGCGTGATTTTCACACCGTTCAAATCATTCGACGAACGATTGAAGAGCGGGGACACGTCAACAAAGATTATTCAAACGCTTTACAAAAACCTCCAGGCTGTCGACGAGGCCTTCATCATCGCCATTCCACCGCCGCCCGTGCAGGGCATCGGGAATTCGGGTGGCTTCAAGATGCAGGTGATGGACCAGGACAGTTCCAGCATGACGCGTGCGCTGGCGCTGGCAAGACAGATGATGGTGACGGCCAACAAGACGCCGGGCTTGACCGGAGTTTTCACGACCTTCTCAGAATCAAGCCCCCAATACTTCTTGTCGATTGATCGGGATAAGGCGCAGTTCTTGAATGTTCCAATCCCTAATATCTTCGAAACGCTGTCGAGCAACCTTGGCGTATCATATGTCAACGATTTCAACGCTTTTGGACGCGTCTATCAAGTCCGGGCTCAAGCAGACAAGAAGTTCAGGCTTGAGAAGGACGACATGCTTGATCTGAAAGTGCGTTCCGCAACCGGCGCTCTGGTGCCGCTCGGAACCCTCGCAAATATAAAGGAGGCAAGTGGACCCACATTGGTGCAGCGGTACAACATGTACGTTTCCGTCCCGCTGCAGGGAAATGCCGCTCCCGGCGTCTCGACAGGGGAAGCGATTGCCAAGATGCAAGGCATTGCGGCGCAGGTCCTTCCGCCAGGCACCACGTTCGAATGGACCGAGCTTGCTTATCAGGAAACGCATATCGGAGGCAGCGCGACCTGGATCTTCGCCCTTTCCGTGGTGTTCGTTTTCCTGGCGCTGTCGGCGCAGTATGAGAGCTGGGTGCTTCCCTTGGCAATCATTCTGATCGTTCCGCTCGCGGTTCTTGGAGCCCTTACAGGTGTTTACCTGAGAGGCATGGACAACAACGTCTTGACCCAGATTGGCTTTGTTGTGCTGATTGGTCTCGCGGCCAAGAACGCAATCCTGATCGTCGAGTTCGCTCGTCAGGCTCAGGAAAACGGTAAGTCTGCGGTTGAGGCCGCAGTTGAGGCCAGCCACCTACGCCTCCGGCCGATCTTGATGACCGCCTTGGCCTTCATCTTCGGAGTGCTGCCGCTAGCAATAGCGGAGGGCCCCGGTGCAGAAATGCGTCAGTCACTTGGAACTGCGGTCTTTAGTGGCATGCTGGGTGTAACGGTCTTCGGACTATTTCTTACGCCGGTCTTTTACGTGGTTCTTCGATCGAGATATTCGCCGCGGACAACGGTCGAGGATGACGACGTGATGATTGAACATCAACAAGCAGCCGAGTGATCTCCTAACGCACCTATCCACGCGGCGCCTTCTGGGGCGCCGCTTCTTTTTGGTCGGGTAAGGGGCCCAGAAAAGGATGGTTAGCTGGCGGGTCGAGACCGCAATCTGGTCGCTCGGTGCCTCTGACCTTGCCCCATTGAAATAATCCATTTTGAAGTAAGCTCTGGCCCATTGAGAGGACCAGAGAATGAAGCGCAACCGTTTCACAGACGAACAGATCATCGGCATTCTGAAGGAGCACGAGGCTGGCACGCCGGTCTCGGAGCTTTGCCGCAAGCATGGCGTCAGCGATGCTAGCATCTAAAAATGGAAGGCCAAATTCGGCGGCATGGAGGTATCCGAAGCCAAGCGGCTGAAGACGCTGGAGGACGAGAACACGAAGCTGAAGCGGCTTCTGGCAGATGCCATGCTCGACAATGCCGCTTTGAAAGACCTTTTGGGAAAGAAGTGGTGACGCCCGCGGCCAAGCGGAAAGCTGTCGCGCATCTGTTGAGCCATCATGAGATGAGTGAACGGCGGGCGTGTAAAGCCATTGGTTTTTACCGAATGACGGTCCGTTACGAGACCAGGCGCGAAGATGATCATGAGCTTCGCGAGCGAATGAAGGTGTTGGCGCATGAACGCCGCCGCTTTGGATATCGACGCATTCATGTGCTGCTCCGGCGGGAGGGTCACCTCGTGAACCACAAGAGGCTCTTCCGGCTCTATCGGGAGGAGAAACTGACGGTGCGCAAGCGCGGCGGTCGCAAGCGAGCGATAGGCACGCGAGCGCCGATGCTGGTGCCGATGGTGGCCAATGATCGTTGGTCGCTAGACTTCGTGTCGGATCAGTTCACCGATGGGCGCAGGTTGCGGATTCTGACCGTCGTGGATGATTGCACGAGGGAGTGCCTGACGCTCGTCGCCGATACATCGCTTTCCGGTCTTCGCGTCGCACGGGAGCTTGACCGGACTATCGAGGAGCGCGGCAAGCCGAGGATGATCGTCAGCGACAACGGCAGCGAGTTCACCAGCAACGCGATCCTGCAATAGGCGGACCGGACCAAGGTTGACTGGCATTACATTGCGCCTGGCAAGCCTATCCAGAACGCTTTTATCGAAAGCTTCAACGGGCGGCTGCGCCCGGTCTGCGCTTTCAAACTGGCGTAGCGATTACAACGATCAACGCCCGCATTCAGGCCTTGGCTGGCTGACACCTGCCGAGTTCGCTCAGACAATCAACCCGCGACGTGATGCGGTGCTGCGCAGCCGGAACGGCTCCGCACCGCAACCCGCCGCTACCGCCTCGAATACCGCAACCAAAAACCGCTGGAGCGAACTCAAAATTGGATAAAACTTGGGGGCAAGGTCACCTCGACATCCGCAGATAGGCCGTCAGCCATGAATCTTCGAGAGTGATAAGGCGCCCTTGCAGACGGCGGAGGAGCTGAAATGTCCAAGATATTTTCATCGCATTTCGCAAAGATCACCAGAGGCAAAAGGAGATCTCGAAATGGACAGCAAAAATTTCGACAGTCGAGCCGAGGTCCGCGATGGCATCGAAGTCATGCCCGAGATGGCCGATATGCCACCTGAGTGGCCCCAGGCAAAGCGCACCACTGCTGATGAACTCGTCGATGAGGCGCTGCTGGAGTCATTCCCAGCAAGCGATCCAATGGCATCGGGCAGAATGGAATGAACTCGAGAAACGCAGAAGGAGTTTTCAATGGACCAGATCGATAACTTGCATCGCGCCGCTGCGCTTAAAACGCCGACTGGGTTGGGCGAGGAAGCGGTGAAGGACATTTCTGCTGCTGCCACAACGCTGCTAGCTGACGTCTTCGCGCTTTATATTAAGACCAAGAATTTTCACTGGCACATGTCGGGACCGAATTTTCGGAGCTATCACCTGCTCCTTGATACCCATGGCGAAGAACTCTTCGCCATTACGGACCCTTTGGCCGAACGAGTTCGAAAGCTCGGCGGTACGACACTGCGTTCCATCGGCGATATAGCGCGACAGCAGCGTATCACCGACAACGACGCAGAATTTGTTCACCCGCATGAGATGCTCGCCGAGCTACGGGATGACAACGGCGTTCTCATCGCTAGGATGCGGGCCCTGCATGAACTCTGCGACGAATATCGCGATGTCGCGACCGCCAGCCTTCTCGAAAACTGGATCGACCAAGGCGAGATGAGGGTGTGGTTCCTTTTTGAGACCCTTCGTTCCACAAACGGGTAAACCTGCAAAAGCAAGGTCTGCCTCACCAAACCAAGTTCCCTAAAGCAAAGGAGTTTACCATGATCAAGTTGTTAACTGCCGTGCTGCTCAGCGCCGCGGCACTCGCTATGACCGGTTCGGCGAATGCCGCCGAAAAGCCAGCAATCGTCCTCGTCCACGGCGCGTTCGCGGAGGCATCAAGCTGGAACGGGGTGATCAAAAAACTGGAAGCTGATGGATATACCGTCACAGCGGTCGCGAATCCTCTCCGAGGTGTTAAATCCGATGGCGACTATGTGCGCCATCTCGTCGCCAGCTTTAAGATGCCGGTGGTTCTGGTCGGTCACTCGTACGGCGGATCGGTCATCTCCGAGGCCGCGGACCCGTCCAAAGTAAAGTCGCTGGTCTTCGTCTCTGCCTTCGCGCCAGACACCGGCGAATCCGCAATCGACCTCTCAGGCAAGTTTCCTGGGAGCACACTTGGTGGCACGCTTGCGGCACCGGTAGCGTTAAATGATGGAGGCGAGGACCTGTATATCCAGCAGGACAAATTCCATAGCCAGTTTGCTGCCGACATTCCAGAAGCTTCTGCGAAATTGATGGCGGCAACCCAGCGCCCCGTCACGTCGGCTGCCCTTGGGGAGAAGTCCGTGAATGCCGCGTGGAAGAACATCCCGTCCTGGTTCATCTACGGTGACGCCGACAAAAACATCCCGCCGAAAGCAATTGCTTGGATGGCGGAACGCGCGAAGTCCAAGGACACCATCGTAGTTAAGGGCGCTTCGCACGTTGTCATGGTTTCCCATCCAGAGAAGGTTGCGAAGATCATCGAAGAGGCAGCGACAGCCAAGTGACTTGACGACTTCGAGTCTTTCACACGGTCACACACTCCGACTTCACCGAGGTTGATGAAGTCGGAGTGTAACCGCTTTTTCAACGGCTAAATGAAGTCCGGCCATTAACACAGTGACCGCATTTTCTAATTGACAGCCAGATTTTTGTTCCGTATTTGTTCGATATGAAGATTATTGCTCGAACCCAGATACGAATAGCACGCTGAACTGCTTCGCAATTGCGGAGGCTGTTGCTTTGTGTGTTTTCGAGGGTTCATGATGAGCGTCTCTTCGTCGCGCGATTTCGCGCAGAATAATTCTGTCCAAATTTTCTATCCGCTCAGCACGGTTCGTTGCGTAGGGCCAGTGCTGTTCAGAGATCAGTTGGCACGAGACATCGCGTGCCTGCTGGACGTCGACGACGATGTCCTGTCGTGGTCATGCCGGTCCCTTTCGCTATCCAAAGATGGTCAGGTCTACAAACCGGATTTTATGGTCGAAAGAACTGATCTGCGGTTTGCCATTGATGGCGTCCGAGATGATGGAGCACCGGCTTGGGCAAAGGCAAAATCCATCGATGCTGGCTTCCCATACGAGGCGGTCCCGGCTTCAGCCCTTCCACGCATCCGATTGAAGAATGCAAAAGACCTACTGCGCTACGCGCGGCATGAAGCGGCTCTGTCGGACCGCATCAGGCTGCTTGCCGCACTGGACGAATACTCAAGCCTGACCGTTGCAGAAGCGCTTGTCGTGTTCCGCGAAACAAAGCCCGTCGCCGGGTTGGCATCCATGGTTCTGCAGCGGTTCGTCACCATGGATCTCGATGAACGGCTCATTGGGCCAGAGACCATAGTGCGCCGTAAGCGCGACTAATCCCCGAAAACCTTCTGGAAACTTTTGACGCTGCCGCGAGCAGTGGAGGATGAGCTATGCCTATTGGCACCACCAATGAGAAGATCAATTCGTCCATCAATCATTACACACTTTATCGAACCTTCGAGCGGGCACTCGCAGGATTCAGAGCTTTCCATCTGGGCGGCCCAGGCATTGTGGTACTGGTCACGCCCAGAGGAAAGCCAGCCGCTGATTATAAGGCGTGCGCAGTCGCCTATTTGTATCAAGGGATCGAGCGAGACAACTGGGACCACGTTGGCTATGCGTGCATCAGCGCGACGGACAAGCCAGAACGGATGAAATCGGAATTCTACGATAAGTGCTCAACGCGCGAGCGAGCCATCGTCATCTCGGAGACCCGCAACCTACCGCCGGTCATTTCTGTCACCGCCGATACGTTCATCGATCTGGAGCCCATCAACGAGAACGATCTACGAGAGGCGTGCGCAAAGGTATTGAAGCTCAACATCACCGCCAAGCAGGCCAGGCGCCTGCTGGCATTCCCGCGAGACCTTATGCTTGCTGCACTCAGGCGAAATAGCTCGGCGGCCGATACAATCCGGCGTCTGAGTTCGGTCTCATCGATCGAGCCGGAAGGCAAGCCCATCGAGGAGAGCCCGCCGCGCCTTGAGAACCTCCATGGATATGGTGCTGCCAAGGAGTGGGGGCTTCAACTAGCCAAGGATCTCAAGTCGTGGCAGGCAGGCAAGCTGAAATGGTCAGATGTGGACCGAGGACTTCTTCTGAGTGGGCCGCCCGGCGTGGGGAAGACGATCTTCGCTCGGGCACTTGCCGAGACTTGCGGTGTCAATTTCGTCGCGACATCGGTCGTACAATGGCAGGCGACGGGTCATCTAGGCGACCTTCTCAAGGCGATGCGGGCTGAATTCGCGTGCGCCATCGACAAGGCACCTAGCATCCTCTTGCTCGACGAACTCGATTCTATTGGGGACAGAAACACCTTCACCGGGGAGTATGCATCATATTCCATCCAAGTGGTGAATGCTCTGCTGGAAGCCTTGGATGGATCGGCCAACCGGGACGGACTCGTCGTCATTGGCGCCACCAACTTTCCAGAGAAGATTGACACCGCCATCCGCCGATCAGGCAGGCTGGATCGGCACGTCAAGATCGGAATGCCCAGTTCGGCAGATCGCATCGTTATTCTCGCACAAATGCTCGAAGACCCGGACTTTCCAGACCTTGGCTTACTCGGTCCGCAGACTGAAGGGATGTCGGGAGCCGACCTTGCGCGAATGGTCCGGGATGCAAAGAAGCGGGCGAGGCGCGAAGACCGAGACGTCACCGTAGCCGATCTCATTTCGCAACTCCCGCCCGTCATCAGGATTGAGGGTGAATATCGACATGCTGTTGCTGTTCACGAGGCGGGCCATACCGTTGTAGGGAATGCGTTAGGGCTCGGGCAATTCGTCGGCGTTTCGGTGGTCCGTCAGATTAATCCAAGGATCGAAATCCAATCGGCAGGTGGCGCGAGCTTCGAATTCCCGACCGTACATATTCGCAATGAGCAACGATACCGCGATGAAATCTGCCTTCGACTTGCGGGAATCGCTGCTGAGCGGCTGATCCTTGGAAGTCATAGCGACGGGTGCGGTATCGGGCCAACGAGCGATCTGGCCATTGCCACGGATCTCGCCTTGCAGATGGAAACTAAGGCTGGGATGGGCGCTCGATTGCATCATTTTGGCAAAAGCGCGGGCTGGGAAGACTTCGGAGCGCAGAGCGCACCGTGGTTGATGGACCGAGTTGAAGGGATCCTGCGTCAAGAAATGGCTCGTGCCGAAGCGATCGTAGCCGCGCATCGTCCACTATTAATTGCTCTGACCAGAGAGTTGGAGGAGATTGGGGCCGTTCTGCCCAAACGCTTAGATGAATTGCGAAATGAGGTGGAGAGTAGCGGAACAATCTCTTTGAGTAACCCGCCTTCGGGAGAGGGTTTGGAAACACGCGGTAGTACGCGAGCACCTGCCGAGAAGGAGGTGCGGCGATGAAGGCCTGGGTAATTAGCGACATCCATTCGTCACCACTCGATCTGCTTCACCGCAGGCAGCTGAGCGTTCCTCGGGCCGACATCTGCATCTGCGCTGGCGATATCGCAGGCGACATTGAACGTGCCATCGATTTCCTGCATGCAGAGATCGCGCCGCACATGCCGGTGGTCGCTGTCCTTGGGAACCATGACTATTATGGTTCGTCGATCGATCGCGCGTTGGAATACTCCCGAAGATGGACGGTTGGAACCAATGTCCACATCCTGGAGAACGACACGTTCCATCGCGGCGACCTGCGTATCGTTGGCGCGACATTGTGGACAGACTTCGCGATCGCGGCGCACGATTCTGGGCATTTACCGGTGCGGGCCAGGCGCGACTTGGCCGTTCGGGAGTGTATGCGATACTTGCTCGATTTTCGGCTGATCTATCGATCCGACGCGCGAGTGGGAGACGAAAGTGGTCTCATCACTGCGGACGAGATGATTTCTCGTCATGAAGAGAGCCGAGCCTACATCGAAAACGAAATCGCCAAGCCGTTCAAAGGTACAACAGTGGTGCTCACACACCACGCGATCTCGCACCAGTCGCTGGATCCACGCTTCACCGGTCACATTTCGAACGCAGCCTTTGCGTCGGACCTGTCCAATGTCATCCACGCCAGGCGGCCACATTTCTGGGTACATGGTCACATCCACCGCTTCGCCGACTATGTCGAAGGCGATACCCGTGTCCTGTGCAATCCCAGGGGTTATGTAGGGGAGTTCGGCACCAGTGGTTTTCGGCTGGGCTTCGTTGTCGATACTAAGGTGGAGGAGGGGAATGATGATGGCTAAGCCCACTCTTCATTGGCGGACGGAGTGGAACAACGGCACTCCCACCTTCACCGTCAAATTTATCGATGCCTCCCATGAGCAGCGCCAGGCAATCGAGCGGGCTGCCGACAACGAAGGGTTTGTTCGTGAGGGTGACCAGTGGCGACCGATGGAACGGGCCAAGCTTCCTAGCCTGTTCGAGGTCGTCCGAGCGATTGACTTCGATTTCATTTTTGAGCCGGAGGACGCGGATGCACCATTCGATTTACAGCGACTAAAACTCAGTCCAGAAACCCGAGAAAGACTTGAAAGCCTGTCGAACTTCAGGTTGGACGAACTCGCGGGATATTGCCCTGTCCAAGCTCAAGGTGAGTTTGACGGCAGCTATTTCTATTTGCGAGCGCGTGGATCGTACTGGCGGTTTGAAGCTGGCGGAAACGAGAATGGTACCAAAGGCGCAAAATGGTGGTACGAGGAGCATTGGCCAAACAAGACCGGTTTTGAGGCCGGGTACATGTCGGACGAAAATGCGATCCGTTGCATCCTCAAAGCAGTCGAGATCTATCGAGCGGAGGATGGCGGCCGGTTCGAAAAGGGCCATCCCGAGTATGAGCGCACAACCTTAGAAGGCTGGTCCTTGGGGGCTCTGAGCCTTCGCAGCGCTAGCCGAAGGTTGGGCATCACAGGAGAGGAAGCATTCGAGAGGATGACAGCCTACGGTATCGAGGTCCCGTACTTCGCCGACCTCGAACTGAAAGCCTTGAATTCAGATTCGGGAACCGTGCTCGGATTGGACGAAATCAAAGGTGTGTGGACCGACCTGCCGGATGAGGACGACTGATGGCCCAGTACCCGTTTAACATCGACGTCAGCACCGTAGGCGGACAATTGGAGGTCCTTCGTCTTTGGAGCAACGCCGAACTGACCATCTCGACTGCTCTTCTGATCTTGAAGGTCACGACCGCTGAGCTGCTGCAGTTGGCGCAGAGACACGGCATCGCGCCACCGAGCGAGGAAGCGCTGCACAAGCGCATCAAGGATCTGGAGGCGCGAGTGCGACCCCAGCTCCTTAAGAGCAAACGCGATCAGGTCGAGGAAGAGTTCTCCGATATTCGAACCGCAGTTGCGGAAGCGCTGGATCGCGTGGCGTCAATTGCGCTCGAAGCCAGGGCGTACGGACAGGTGGAGGCGCAACAATCGTATTCGGTCGCCCACGCGAGACTACGTAGGGCTCTCGATAGCGTCGCGTCTGTTCAGGAGAAATTTGACGAAGCTCGTTTACTAGAAAACGAGGCCGCTGCAGACTTCGAATACACTGATGCCAGCATCAAGGTCCTGCGAAACCTCGAAAGGGTCGTTCCGCGTCCCGACTACTATTTAGTCGGTGATTTCAACCACGCCCATCCGGTGACAGAGCACGACATTCTCTGGAGTTGGTCGCAGGGATTTTTGGCGACGAGCACGGCGATAGAAATGCTTATTCTGGAGGAGGGCGATACGATCGATGAGATCGCACTTCAGCTCGGCGTTCCACTGCCAAGGGAGGAGGCAATCCTTCCTGCCGAGGCAGCTGCCATCCTTGGCGATGAGCCGGTGGACGGTGATCCAACCTACAATGTTCGACGGCGTATCCGTGATGGTCGGCTGGCCTCATACTTTCCTTCGGATGTCGAAGCGCGGCGAGTGTTCGAGGATGAGGTTATGTCCCGCGGATGAAGTTGGTCAACGGCCAGCGCCCACTAGCGCTCTCCATAGGAGACGCATTTTTTGCAGGCGCGGCCGGACGCGCTCGGCAGTGGGCGTGGTTATACCGTTCCGAAAATCTGCGAGTGCCTGTGCCTCCAGCCGGGTACGGAGGGTTAGGCCGGAGTCGGGCGGTCTGGCGATATGGTCCACGACAGTCCAACCGCCGTCGCGCTCTTCAATTTCGTATCTGTTCATAAACGGACTCTCGCTCTGCCACCTGCAGTTCGACACCTACCGGGTGGCCGTTAATAGCTCGCGATGATCCCGCCGTCGCCGCACCGGAGTTTTTAAAGGCGGTGAACTTGGAGTTAAGACTGCTCCTGTCCAAGCATGGAGGTCTGAAGCCCTGTTGATTGAGAGGGAAGTGATTGCGCGATGGAGTTGTGGCGACATACAGTCGCCCGGCTTTTGGGGTGAGGGTATGATGATATTGTTTGCCGGTCGTTCGACTGCAGCTTGGGTTGTGGCATTCCTTGTTGCGCTGGGACTTTTTGCCACCGAAAGTGCGCGTGCCGCTGAGGTGATGAAATCTGCCACAGACATCTGCGTCCTTCGCCTTGAGGGTGAAATCGTCGATGGAGATTTGGCCCGGTTGAAGAATTTAGCTTCGGGAAATTTCAAAGGTATTGATGGGGAAAGCTCCTCGCACGATACGCTCTGCCTCAACAGCCCGGGCGGGAGTGTCGTCGAGGGCGTGAAGTTGGCAGATTTCATTTACAAGACAGGCATCGGGACCGTTATCGACAAAGGGGACGAGTGCTATTCGATATGCTCCGTGATGTTCATGATGGAATAGCACAAGGGCCGGAGGTGAACTTCGTCAACCGAAAGCTCAATGTTGCGGGAAAACTTGGGTTCCATCGCCCCTACTTGGCGATTGATTCCGACGAGATGATAAACGTCAAGGCGCTGGCCATTGCTCACGACGCGGCCATCGAGTCCATCACCCAACTCATGGTGCTGGCGAACAATCAGGTTCCTTGGTCGAATTCAACGATGATGAAGCCCGATCTCATCCAGGCGATGCTGAGCCATATCGGCAACGACCTCTACTATATCGATACGGTGGATAAGGCCGGGCGCTTCGAGATCGAATTGTTCGGAGTAGGCGAAAGTACCGGATTGACCGAGGCCCAGGCTTACTACGCCTGCGAGAACGGCTTCCATTGGCAGGTAGGTCTAATCGGCAAGGACACTGACTATCAGCGGCTGCGCCTGCAGCTCGGGACGAATGGAGCCGGTGACGGGATCGTCAAATTGGTCTCCGACGGTCCACTGGGACGTTTATTCGCTGTCACAAGTGAAGACGAGGGCTACTCAGAAGCTCGATGTTTGATCGGGCTCAAGAATGGCTACGTCCAGGGATGCGGCTATAACGGCATGTACAACGTGTCGGTCGGGCAAGGTCAGTGCACTCCCGAAAACTTTGCAGAAAGAGCACAATCGATCCCACGAGTGTCGCTTCTCAAGCCAGGTCTCAGCCTGGGCCAGCTTGAAGGTGCAGCGGTGAACGCGGAAGATGGCGCTGCTCCCGCGACTTGTGCCATCTTCAGCGCTTCAGGCGAGACCGAGCAGGAGAAATGCTCGGTGCGCTTCGCGAATTCCACCGGCGCCGATGGCCAGAAGGCGAGCAAATGGGAGTTTACGTGGCCCACCGGAAACAAAACTATCGTGCAACGACAGGGTAAGCAGCTAAGGATCAACGGCAAAGAGGCGTCGATGAACTTTGCGGAAGGCTACGCTATGTGTGCGGTGAACGCAGAGACCGGAAACCGGTTTTGCTTCAAGTTCTGATTTCGGTTGGTTCCGCATTCGGCGTTGCCGCGGATGTTCGAAACGTCGTGGCTATCCCGCCTGCGTTCTGGTGGCAAATCGCCTGGCGGTACGGCCCGCACGCCGATTATGCAGCGGCGACCTTGGATGGAAACATGCCATAAAAGGTATAATTGGCTCAGAATATACCGTATACGGCGTAACTTTGGAGGCTGGCGATGATTTTCGGATTAGACCTGCGGACTTTTCGGGACTTTCGAAAGGCCATCCAGATGAGCCAAACTAAGCTGGCCGACCTTGCCGGGACGAGTCAGAGCAAGGTATCAAAGATCGAGGCAGGGAAAGCAAATCCAGAGGTCGCCACTCTCAATGCTCTATGTTCTGCTCTCGACGCCGAACTGATCCTTGTGCCCCGCCGAATTGGAGGCGACGTCAGACGCATGGTGGACCGGCACCTGAACCGTCACGTCACCGCAGTGACATCGGTCATGTCGGTAAGGGATGAGTTGTTTATTCCCGACGGAGATGAGTAAGGGGCTGGCACCACCAGCTAGGGCAGGGTTCATGGCAACGCGGCGTTTCGCGCGATTGATTATCCTAATGCGCGAAGCTCTTCTTCGCGACAACGAGTCAGCCCTCCACCGAGACGAAATCCGTCCGCTAAGGCAGCAAGCGTCCTTAGCTGCCTAAAGGGGGCCGCCTACGTCGCGCTATGGCGCCATTGCCTCATGACCTCAATAGCATCCCGGAATAATTCGGTCGGCCTGCAAGCTGGTTCGAAGAGAAGCCTTGATGCTTCGCGTGGCTCCAGTTTCAACATGCCGCCGCCCAATGGATGTCCTTCAAGCTCACAGCTGAGCTTCGTTAGCGCCGACGTCCATTGCGGAAGGGCGCTCGCCGCCTTTTGGCCGTCCGTGATTTGAACGGCGTGGATACTGTTGGTGCAGGCGGCGGCGGCATCGTTTCGCGCGAGCCGTACCTCCGATCCGGCCATGTACTGGAGAAAGTAGTCGGGCCGGATGACGCCCGGCACTGAGTACCAGAAAGGGCGGATACGACACTTATACGAGCGCCGCGCTTCTAGCCCCCGTTCGCTGTCGAGATATCTGGTGATTGCTTCCGGAAGCTCTTTCGTCGGCGGAATAAGGAGGAGCGTACAAGCTTCATCCGCAGCCTTCCATGCCGAAAACTTCTCATCATCGATTACATCGCCGGTCAGAAACTTTCCGCGCCGGACAGTCGGCACCAGAAACTCATCCGGTATCTGATGCTCGGCGGCTTGGGATGGCGAAAGATGAAAGAAATCATTGGCACCGCTTATGTATCCAATGCCGATCTTAGCGAACTCACCAAACCTATAGGCGCGTGGATCGTCGGCGACCGCAAGATACGCCCCTCTGGCCTCGGCAGAGAGCAGAAGCGGCCGCAATCGGCCCCGCCACTTCCTTTTTACATCTTTCCAATAATGAGCCTCTCCATCTGGGGGCACGGAAGAACCTTCAAATCGATCCAAGTACGAAAAGTGGATGTGGTCGGTTTTCCCGCTGCGTCCCTCGCAACAGAGGAGCCAGCAGTCCTCCGAGAGCCGACGGAAAAGCTTGTTCTTAACGGCGACAACCTGGACCTTCGAGAAATTTGCGAGGAGATAGTCCAAGAGCGGCACGGCGTAAGGCGCGTGGCCGATTTCAGCGGGCACGACAAAAGCCATCCGGCCACCCCCGTGAAGCAACGATGCCGTGGCAACGAGAAACGGTGCCCACGCGGAACTGAGACCGCTCAGCGTCACGCCGTTGGCCAGGCAGATCGAGGTTGCTGCTGCTTTCGAAAGGCCCTTGAAATTCTGGTAGCGGATGAAAGGCGGATTTCCGGCGGCGCATTCGAAGCGCTCGGAGGTGCTTTCCGCCCACGCGAAGAAATCGACGTTATCGATCGGTACCAGGGGCAGCCGCTCGCGGGCGACCCAAGTGGAGTAGGGGTCTTGTTCGATGCCCCTAGAGCTGGTGTGGTGGGCGAGAATTGCGCCATCACCACACGACGGGTCAAGCAAGCGATCGCTGGGCACTCGAACGACCCATTTTACCAAGGATTTCGCGACGGTTTCGGGAGTGAAGAATTGGCCTGCGACCTTTCCAGCGATCGCGGAGGGGGAGGCGACGTTCATGTGTGATTGATCGAAATGCGGTCAATCGATTGTCAGGGTAGAACGTTGCGCTTTGCAATAGCCGAGAAATTGCAGTTGAGCGTGGTCGATCGGCATGCTCTGTTAGGGCGATTGGGGTCGAGGAAGTTGGCATGCGAAGTTTCATCGGCCTGGACGGCGCTGCGGGCGTCAAGAAGACGAAGGTCGATGCCTGGCAGATTTCTGAGATCCAACCGGTGATCATCGGCGGTGCCGATGGGTGCACGATGACTCTGGAAAAGCACGGCTGCGTATCTGACGACAGCAAATTCCACCTGAGGCGGGATCAATGACGGCGATGGCTAAAGCTTTCCTGTCGACGAGAAGACGCGCAGTCGAGCGCCCCTTCCTTGTTGTGGCGTTGGTTTTCATCGGCGTGATCCTCGCCGCCACATTTGGAGCGAACCCGGCTGACGCGGCCAGTTTTGATTGCCGAAAGGCGTCCAGTGCTGAAGAGCATGCTATTTGCTCCAACGATGAGCTTTCGGGCCTGGATGACGCGATGGCAGCGGGCTTCAGGGAGGCTCGCAGACAGGCGCCAGCGGTCGTCAAACCATTGTCGCGGTCCTTGTTGGCGGAACGGCGGGCGTGTGGCGCGGACATGGATTGCTTGAAGATGACGATGACAAAGGCCGTAGGTACTTACAAGTCAATCATCCTGGGTGAGCCGGTGGACGGTGATCGGAAAGACAGGGTTTACTACGGCACTCGGGCCGGGATGCAGGTTTCGGTGGTGTCGCGCTCTGGCATCGATACGTCCCGGGCGGTCATCCAAGTAGAACACCGCCGAGAGGATGCCGTCGCGTTTTGTCGTGACTTCGTTCAGAACGTGACGGACAAATGCATCCAAGACGAGCTGGCTATCGATCTTCAAAACAAGTTCACAGGCGACTGCAAAACCGGACGCTTCACAACGATTACAGGGCAAACTTACGTCTTTTTCGGGCGAAATACCGCCACGAACGCTGGCACGATGGGAAATGACTTTGTGTTGATCGACCCGGATACCAATCAGCCGCTCGATGGGACCATGGCCAGCGGCTATCCCGTTGCAATCGACCAGTTCAAGGAGCTATGCCCGAAGAGGGTGCGCTAAGGTTTGATCCAGGCGGCTCTCAGTGTCGGTGTTAACCAGGTGCGCTTTTTCGTCTAGTCAATTCTTACAGCTCTGAGTACGAACGTCCTCGAAAGAGGGCATCATGCAAAAACTTTTGTTGATACTATTTGGCGTAGCGGCCATGAGCGGAACTGCGCGTGCTCAGGCAAGGGTCACTGCAACACATCGGAACGGCCTGGTCGAAAGCTACCGAGCCTATATCGGTGAGGCGGACCTGTTTAACTCAAACGGCGTGAGACTGACGCAGCCGTGGCAGATCATTCGGCAGGACCGAGCAAATTTCCATCAGTACGGTGTACGCGACCGCGGTGACGAGACGGATTCGTTCTTTGCAGATCCGGTCAACCGCCAAGCGCTTGAACAGATGCTTCGCAACGGCACAATGACAAGGGACGCCGCCAACATGATAGTTCGCGGGAATGTCTGGATTGACGTGGATATTTACGGCAGCCAGGGCGCTGGCCGCTGGATCGACGTCTCAGTATCCGATTGATCTTTACCGGCAGGGGACCCGCACTCGATGAAACATCTTTTCGCAGCGGCTCTTTCCGCCCTTGTGATTTCCACGGCATCGGCAGCCTCTGCTCAGTCGATGTCCGGCGTATCAGTTGGTGGCGATCGACAGCAACTTGACAGCATAGGTAGCCGTCCGGTCGCGACCGAGGCGATGGGTCCCCACACGATTGAGAAGTACAAGCTTTCAGGCGGCAACGAGCTTTCTGTTACGTACCATCGAGCCTCCGGCAAGATCGTCTACCTGGAGACGGATTGGGGAGGCGAAACGGCCGGAGCCTTCTCGGACTTCGAAGGGTTCAAATTCGGCAAGACCACCCTCAGCGAGATCCGCACCAAGCTCGGAAGCAACGGGATGAGTTTCAAGGATCGTCCTCCCGCAACTCCAACCCCGGACGGCGGACTCGCGCTTTTCAATTCGTACGAGGTAAACGGTTCGGGCACTATCGCCACGTTCGTGACTAGTGTTTCCGCTGCGACCGTAAAATCCATCAAGGAAAAGGGCTCAAACCAAAACGTTGGCGACATAGCAATTCTTGAAGCGATCATCGTCGGCGAAAAGGATTATCTCGAAACGATCTGGGGCAGCGATAAACTCACGTCGCCCAACTATACCGCCATCGACTGGCCGGGAAACAATCCTAGTCAGGAGTCGAAATCCTCACCGGCGGCTTTCAAGAAACCAGATGCCACCGACTTCCCGGTGGAGCGCGTTTATCGCGGAAAGACCGCGAAGCCTGATTTTGCTGGGAAGAACGCTCACTTCAGGGACTTCCGCACCCGGATCCGCGAAGGTATGGCTGGGGGACCGGGTTTTGCGGGTGAGTTTTCGGTCATTCAGTTCGGCTGCGGCACGGGCTGCTCAGCGGTGATCGTCGCTAGCAACAAAACCGGTCAACCGTATTCGTTTCCGCGAGGTGGTGAAGACAATATGTATCTCACACTCAAATACCAGCTCGACAGCCGCCTGATGGTGGCGCAGTGGGGCTCATATGACAGCGGCAAATGCATCATGGAGTATTTCGACTTCGCGAATGGAATTTGGAGCGAAATCTCGAAGCGAGAGATCGGTCCTCTCGACGCTTGCTACAAAGACATCGAAGAGAACGGGCCTTGAAAAACACTAGTTTCAGTCGCTCGCGAGGTAGGCAGCTGGCCATTGCGTTGCCGGTCAGCTTGAAGGACGACTAGCACTTTTGACCGCCGGGCAGCGGATTTTCAGAGGTGAGCACGAGGCCGTCGCGTCAAGACGGTTCTGGGCCTCTTGCGTTTCAATCCCAGCGAAGTCGCCAGAAGCTCATCAGGATTGACGGTTATCTTCTTCGCATCGACAGTTCCGACGCAAATCAAACGATGATGATCGCCTTGCCACTCGCTTGCGTAGCCTCTGACCGGTGATCCATCTTTAGAAAGCAAAGTCTGCGCGTCAAAGGTCAATAGGGTGTCACCCCACCTTTCCCTATCTAGCTCATCGAAAAGAAAGAAATCGGAATCGTCCATCTGATAGTCGTGGCTTAACTGGATGCCGAAACATTGCGAATAGCCACTGTCGATCAGCTCGGAGAGGCGCAGAGTTTCAGGGAGAGGCTGAAGGATGTCCATTTGCACTTCGATATCTCTGTTTCGATGCCTTCCAGTGTCAGAGGAAAATTCTGTCGGCGCAAATGAAGCTGTTCTCAAACAGCTAAAAAGGCAGGCCGCACGACGAGTATTGTCAGCTGATCGCGGACTAGCAGTTTTTGCCGTTTAGCCTCCGATGCGGTCGCTCAGATAGGCCTGTGCAGCTTTCACGCGATCTTGACTTCCTCCATGAGTGCCATACTCTCGTGGTCGCGACGAACACGCTGTATCAAGAACGACCGAAAGGATAATATGATGTTTCGCGACAGGCCGGTCCATGTGGATTTAGTAAGGGCAGTCTAGTGGCTGCAAGTTACTTATGATCGTCGAACAGTGGGAGCGGTGCCCCGCGCGTTCGTGTCCGATATTTCGTTTTCTGGGACCGCAGATATTCTTTTGACGGCCGTTGTTCCGACACCCAGTGCCTTCACCACCACCAATTCTCCCCACTCGCGGCTAGCTTGGCCTGCAGTACCGAAAAATCTCCGCAAAACTCAGTCTCAGCGGATATGTCGGCGATTGCATCGCGGGGATCGGCTGAGGCGGCGAAGCCAACCGTGCGTAGCTGAATGCCACTATTGGGGTTTCCACCGATCTCCACTCCGTACCCAGGTCTTTTATTGCTCTTCAGAACGACCCGGCCGTTCTCAACCCAGGCTGTCTGCATCCCCTCTATGACTTCGTATCCGAGTTCACTGAGACCAGCGAGGATCGCGCTGCGCCGATCCTGTTCCGCTCGCTCCTGAATTATCGTTTGAAGGGTTGCGGTTGCGGTAGCGATCATGTTCGAGAGCTCGGCGACCGTCGAAGACCCGTTCAGCAGGTTGTTTATTTTCGCGAGCTGTGAGGCTGAAGCCGGTGTCTGGATGTTTTTAAGCTGAGCTTCCATTGCACGCAGCTTTACAAGTGCATCCGCTTCGTCAGTCGCGGTCCGCCGTTCGGCGGCAATGTCCAATGCCAAGCTGTCGATCAACAGCGAGCGTCTGGACGATCTGTCGCTTGATACTTTTTCCACCCGATCGCTCAGTTTGCTTGCGCGTTCCGGATCAAGTGCTCGCAATTCTTCATATCGACGCTCGAGGTCGGCCAATCGCGGATCCTCGACCGCGGAGGGATGTTGGGTTGCCAGCCAATCTGCAAGTGTCGGATGCGCTTCTCCTTCGCCCAACTTGGCTGCCAGTTCGCGCTGTCGATCCGTGATCTCGCTGGGCAAGCTCGATGGCGCCAAGAGTGCAAATCCCTGGGTGACAGCGGCCTGAAGTTCGTCTTGAGAGCAAGATCCTGGATTGGACAGAGCAGGGGGAACTGCAAACCCTTTTTCTGACAGGGCCATCGCCAACGAATTCGCCGCGCGAAGCCTTCGCTTGCCCTCGTTGCGGTCCCGCGCAGTCTTTTCGGCAGCCCGTTCGATTCGTGTTTCCATGTCAGCTTTTAGGAATGCGATTTCGAGAGGCGCCTGCTTTTGAAGCTCAGCGAACTTATCCATTGCGAGAAGGTCGCCCATCGCAGAGATCCTACTTTGGGCCAGCCGTATGTCTTCCGCATCCACGATTTCATTCCGCTTGCCGACCCGCTGCCATTGCTCGAACGCAGCTACCAGCGCAGCGATATGACCTTGGCAGATCGCGATTATCTCTTCTCGGGTGATAACCCGAACGACTTTGGGACCGCTCATTCGGCCGCCTCCCTGAAGATCGCCGATTGGACAGCATCGCGCAGACGCTGCTTTTCTTCTTCGCGAGCGTGGTACCAGCCATGTGATGAAATGCGATGGATGACGGGGATAGAGCGACCGAGAACGGACGGCCGCCAAATTTCCCGCGCTCTAGCGCTATCTAGAATTCTGTGGCGCGGTGCATCGCACTCGATGCCAAGGCCATAGAGACCGGTCTTCGGGTCTTCCACAGCAAAATCCAGGCTAAACGCGCTTCCATCATTTACTTGGTCGGTAGTTACGCCCAGTTCAGCAAGGTATGCCGCCACCGATGCAGCAAATCCGTCGAGATCTGATCCATCTCGATTTTGCGACCCGCTCCGCTCAGTCAGCATTCGATCCAGTAAGCTACGACCATTCTTGAAGTCGCCATCTGACATTGACCGAGCGTACTCGAGATAGCCTTGGAGATAATCACGCGGGATCGTTGGCTTCCGGCGACTGCTCAACATATCGGAAACATCACCGATGGGCATCGATGTCACCATGATCACCTTGATCCGTGCGCGGGTTACCGCAACGTTCAGACGACGCTCGCCACCCTTCTGCCCCAAGACACCAAAGTTCCTTCGGAAGCTTCCCTGCGCGTTCTTTCCAAAGGTCGACGAGAAAATGATGTAATCGCGTTCGTCGCCTTGGACGTTTTCGACGTTCTTAACGAAGAAGCCTACGTCTTCACCACGCTCAACACGATCTCGCTCTCGCGCAACCATGTTTCGGAACCAATCGTCCCTCTCAGCTTGCTTCTCAAGGATCTCCTCGATCAGGTCAGCCTGTTTGCGGTTGAAGGTCACAACGCCGACGGTCGGCGTGTTCCCCGGCCTGCGCCAGATATCTGCCAGGACCTGAACTATGCGACGCGCTTCGATTTCGTTGGTCTGATCGCTGTAAATCCCGTCGGCGCGTATGACCTCGATCGGCTTTGCCCTTAAGATTTCCTCATCTGGATGCCGCACGGGTACGCTCAATCTGTTGCCATAGAAGGAGCTATTGGAGAACCCAATCAGCTCGCGATACGCTGAGCGGTAGTGAATCTGAAGGGTCGTAGTCGGAAGAACAGATTTTCCGAGCTGCAGGAGATCGGGGCAATCCTTGATTTCGCGACGGTTCCACGTTTCGTTGTACGTCTCGCGCTCGACCTCTGTCGCATCTTCATCAAGCTCCTCTCCATCGAAAACGTCTGCTTCGTCATTCTCAACTCGGCTGGCGAAGAATGCGGTTGGCGGCATCTGTTTCTCGTCACCACTGATGACCACGACTTCACCGCGGAAAAGGGTGGGAAGGGCATACTCGACAGGCATCTGCGATGCCTCGTCATAGATGACCGTGTCGAACATGTTCTTTCGTAGTGGGAGCACTCGGCTCGCCACATCCGGGTTCATCAGCCAAACGGGGCGCAACTCCATGAGGCCAAGGTCTGGTCCCTTCTCAAGGAATTCGCGCAGTCGCTGTGCTCGCTGTCCGCGAAGCCGAGTGATTGGCTCCCAATCTCGTGGCGACGCGACCCGGGCAGGGTCAATACCCTGCGTCAGCATCTGGCGGTTTGCCCGCCGCATGGCCTTCTCCGCTTCGCCAACCGATCTGATCTTGGCCTGCAGCTCAGCGGCCTCGTAGAGCAGGCGGGGATCGTCGTTTTCGAGCTTGGTTTTCCAAGCGAGCATCGCCTCGCGTTTGACGATCTTTCGAACTTCGTCGTCCAGGGCCGAACCGGGCAGGCGTTCGAGTTCGGCGCTTTTGGGGCGCAAAAGCTTGAAAATATCAAGTGCCGCCTGCGGCAGGCCATTCGCTCTGATCCGAAATCTCTGGTAGGCTTCGAGAGTTGGGCGAGCTTCCAAAATTGAAGCGATCACTCCGCCATTCTGCCCATCATCTTCAATGGTTTTCAGCCGCTCGGATACCCACTTCGGGTCGAACCATTGCGCCGCGTTTTCCAGCGACGCACGGCTGAACTGCTTGGCCTCGTATCGCTCGAATGCCTGATGTGCGCTATCCCTCAGGCTTTGATACTCGGCAAGTGACGCCTTCGCGACGACGGCCTCTAACTGTGAGGGAACAGGGTACTGGAAAACCTTGTTTGCCAGGGCTTGAGCACTCGCGATCGCGTCAGCTCTGTGGACTGCTACGGCTGCTAGATCGTTTGCGACAAGGTCATCAGAGACGACATTCGCTTCACCAAATGGACGCAAGGTCTGTGCGAGGTCCTGCCGTAGGGGGCGGAGTTGCTGCTCCCACCGCAAGGCCGCATCGAACGCTGCGATCTCCGGAGGTAATCCGGCCGACTGGAGGAACGACTTCGTCTTGCGTAGACGTAGCCAGCGGAATGGATTTATTTTTCCGAAGAAGGACGGGGGAGTGGTCAGGACCTGGGCGTCAGCCGCCCAAGCCTTAAGGTCGGCGTCTGACAGCGCCAAGGTTTGCTTGCGGAACGGTTCTAGAGGAACTGAGCCTCTTAAGTCGCCAATGGCGTCGTGAATATGCCGCAGCCGGGCCTCGGCAATAGAAGCTTTGCTAGTTCCGTTTTCGAATGTACACAGCCGGTACCAGCGAGCGAGCTCGTTGCGTTCAATCTGGTCGAGCTCCGTGAACTCGCGATCGTTTTCGTCAAGCCAGCTTCGATACGGTGCGGGGTCTTTCATAGACAGCGCCTGGGCCGTACGCGTGAAAACATCCAAACGATCGCTCTCACTGCGGATAAACGCTTGGAGGTCTTCGTCAAAGGAAGCGGTGTTGGCCGGATCTGGATTGAATGTCTTCAGAACGACGAGGGAATTGCCTTCATAGTTCGCTGGCAACCAGTAGCGTGCCTGCGGGCCACACGCCTCTGCGAACTCTGCAATCTCGGTCGGGCTAAATGGGCCAAGCAGTCGCCGGAGCGCCGGGACATCCATCGGGACCTTTGGGGTCTCAATCTCTATAAGGTCGCCAAGTAGAGCCCGATACGATAGCCCGGAATGGTCGTCGATTGTATGAAGCGCAGCGTGATGGCCGTTCAGATCATTCTCGACGGCTTGAATTCTCGTCGCCAAATTCTGGCGATCACGCTTCCATCCCTGGTTGGACTGGTTGTTGTGATGGGCCTCCAACTGATCTCGAATTGCCTGGATGATAGGTTCGCGATCTCGGTTGATATCTGTGACCATGAAGATGCGATCTTCGAGTCCTTCAGCTTCCAAGCGCTTTTTTACAACTTCGAGCGCGGCTTGCTTCTGGCAGATTACAAGGAGACTCTTCTTCCGGCCAATCGCGTCAGCCACCATGTTCACGATAGTCTGGCTTTTGCCGGTGCCAGGCGGGCCTTCAATTAGAAGCCCTGGGGCATATCGCGCTTCAATGACGGCCGCTTCTTGGGACGGATCGCTCGCAACTGTGAAGAAACGATCCATTTCTGACGGCTTTTCACGGGGCGCGGATTGCGGTGGTTCATCCGTAACTTTGAGCGCGGTTTCCAACGCACTGCCACCCAGCTGCTTGCTTTTCAACTGGCGCAAATCTTCCACGATCGCCTGGCCCATATATGCCAGATGGAACAGAACGGCCGAACAAGAGATAACGTCATGTCCGAAATCCGCATCCGTGTCTTTGCTCGGAAGTTTCGATAGTGATCGGCCCTCGATTTTGGAAAGCCCACCAAAACCATCGACCACATCCGCCGCGGTTAATGTTGCCCGTCCAAGGAGATCGTTCGCGGCCTCTTGCCAGCGTCGCGACGCGTCGATGCCAATCATGCCTTCAAACGCTGGGTTGAGACGTACTTCGTCGCGGTCACGGTCGAAGGCGATGGTCGCGTGACCGCGATTGCCAACCTCTGGGGTGACCTTGACGGGCCAAAGCAGGATGGGAGCGATCTTTGGCTTTTTGCGATCGTCACGATGGATAAGGAACGGAAAGCCAAGGTAAAGTCCGTCGATGCCCGTATCGCGTTTGTAGAGTGTCGAGTGCGAGTGCAGTGATCGCAACCGCCGCTCCAGCGTTTCCGATTGGCCGAATGCCGCAGGATCGAGGTCCTCAGAACGATCTGTTCGGGAGAGCATGAGATCTAGCATGGCCGCTGCAGGCTTACGCTCGGTCCCGAGCTCGGTAAGATCAACGCGGGGCGTCGTCTTGCCAATGACCATTCTCGTCAGCGGTCCACGCAGGATGCTTCCCGAAATCTTCTTCGAGAAGTATTCGAGGAGAGTCGACACATAGTGCTGTTTTGGCGGCTCTAGCCAATGTTCCTCGGGAACAGAAAGGAGAACTAGGGTGCGGTCGAGGCTGATGCGTCTGTCCAGCCGGAACTGATCCGCCCATTCGTCAACCCGTTCGATGCCTGAGCGTGCGAAACCTGCGAGCCGCCGATCAACAAGCGCGTGCAAATCTCTTCGAGACCGGCTCAGGAGGTCACGGGCTTGCTCCCTTTCGAACGACGGAACTCCAGCGCGTTCAGCCGTTGCCTGCGCTTCATCCAGAATTTCGTCGACAGATCGGAACTGGCCGACGTCTGCAGCCAACAAGAGAATGAAGTCCTCGTCCGTCGTCTGGCGTCTTTCAATGAGGGAGTTGAGGCCAGGATGATCGGTATCAGGCAGAATCCGTCGTTTCTCAGTCCAAAGCGCCGCGAGGCGAGCCTTTGAGCTCGACAGAAGGTGGACCTGCAAATCCTCTTCATTCAGCGTGATCGAAAACTGACGAGCCTTCTCTCGAACTGAAATGCCTCGCTGCTTCAAGCGCTGCAGCCATTCCTCGACGCCGAGGCGTGCCAGGATTTCAGCTGATGGCCCGAATATAAGGTCTGTACCCTCGGCAGGATGGTCAAGCAGCCAACCGGGGGTGACGATATTGCCCTTCACGATGAGAGGCATTGCCGGATAGAGTGTCTTCAGCGCCATCGAAAGGCGTAGGTCGTCCGACAGTCCGTCCGTATGCGCGAGGCGCCTCAACGCTGATTGAACCGCATCATCAAATCCTGCGTCTTCCGCCCAAGCGGCGATGACGCCGCGTGCGGCATGGGTCCGAGCCTCGTCCCAATTTCCTGGCTCTGCGGCTGCCAAGGCGTAACTTGTAGCCTTTGAATACGATTTTCCTGCCAGGGCGATGGCTGCCTTGCCAACGGTATCAGTCTCGTCAACGACTTCTGCAGGCAGTTCGACAAACTCGCCCGCGTACCAAGCCCGCAATTCATTCCATTGCCAACGTTCGCGATGATCCCGCGCGAGGAGACCTTTCAGAAGGCGCTCGATCGATGGGTCCAAACCTTCGGGAACGGTGACACCCTTGGTCAGGACGTGAATTAGAAATGCCTGAGGGTTCACTCCTTCGAAGCACGCGCCCGCGGTTACGATCTCGAGCGTGATCATACCAAGGCTCCACCAGTCGGAAGCCGCCGCCACCCCACCTGCGATAGCTTCAGGTGCCATATAGCGGGTCGTTTCCAGAGGCGCGACTATATCCAAGTCGTAGTCAGATAATCTCGCCGATCCGAAACCGGCGACGACGAGATCGAGAGGATCTCTGGTCCGAATTCAGGATGTTCGCAGGGGTGATGTCGCGATGGCGCAAGCCCGCCTGTGAGAACGACCCCAAGGCTTTACCAATCTCAAACACGACCGAGTTGACCACGCCAAGATTGGCGCCATCGAGTTGCGCCTCTTCGAGGCTCCCGCCGGTGATTTCCTCGGAAATCTCAAACGCTCGGTCGTGCCAACGGCCGACCTCATAAACTTGGGGGAGGTGGTCGTCGGGCATGTTTCGAATGGCGTCATAGACCGACGGATCCGGCTCAGATCCGTCCGCGTAAAGCGTCAGTATGCCTCGTTTTCCTGTTTCCGGTTCGATTGCCAGGAAACGCTCTCGGACTGTACTGATCGATGGCAAGCGGCTCTCTATTGTCCAACCGGCAATCTCCGTCGCGATTACCTCCGCGGTTGGTGCGTCTTCAGGAGGAGTTTCTAACGTGACAGGTTCGATGGGTGGAACCTCGTCTGAGATCTCCGCTCCGCAAGCCATACAGATTAGATCGCCCTCGTCGACGGCGTGTCCATTTGGGCACGTCCGTAGGGCAGGTACCTGCGTGTGAACAGGAGAAGAGGATTCCGTACTGGTGGCCTCACCTTTGCCTGGTTCTCTGACGGAGACCGCGGTTAGATCCCAATTGCAAGTCGCGCCATCTTCAAGGACGGTTTGGCAGTAGAACTCGCTGAGTGGACGTTCTGTCTTGCAGTTCGGACAAAATCTAATCATTGGCTTTGCGTCTCGGTGCTCCCGCGGAGCGGTCTTGTGTTGTGAAAATCTTGTGATCTTGGGCGGACAGAATTTCAGTGAGCCGTTTGAAGTCATCGCGTCCCGGGATCCCGGCCATCCAGACCTGACCTGCATCATCCATCATCAGGTCGAACTTCCGGTCGGAGGACGCAGCTTCCCGCTGATACGACGAGAACTTGGCATTTCCGAGCGGAGTTAAGATGTTCAAACGCTGATTGTCGCTTCCCCGGAGGGCTAGCGTCTGCGGAGCTTCGATTGAGTCAGGGATCGGAGATCAACGCATCAATCAGCCCGGCCATATCGTCGAGTTGGTCCGCAATTTTCTCAATTGGATAGCCTGAGAAGACGAGCACATCAGCATTGGTCCGGAGGCGGATCTGCCTAAGTAGGTCTCGGAGAGCTTCCGGCTGATCAAATGGTTCGCCGCCAGAGACCGTCACGCCATCGATTTCGGGCAGCCACTGAGCGATCACGAATAGGACGTCCTCGACAGTCGTCTTTCCGCTGCCTGTTGCCCAAGTGTCTGCCGAGATACATCCGGGGCACCGAATTGAACATCCTTGTAGCCATATCCCGATGCGATTGCCCGGTCCCAGCGTCGTGACCGGAAAATGAATTCGAGAGATGGCGATAGCCGTCATGATGGTCGCTGTTCCCGCTCGAGCGTGATCGACGTTACAGCTCCGGTTGAGAGTTCTTCGATACGGAAGGTGCCGCCAACCTCTCCGGTGTCAAACAGCGCTCGCGACAATGGATTAGCTAGATGTGCTTCCACCATGTTGCGAACACCACGACCGCCGTTAGACAGATCACGCAGACACATCTCTTTCAGCACGGTCTTCGCTTTATCGGTGATGGAAATATCGAAACCAATCGAGCGTGTGCTTTCGAGCAAGTTCGCAACCATGCCGTCAAAGATGGCATCAGCGATCTGCGGACGGATGAAATCAAAGACAATGACGTTCTCGCCGATGCGGTTCAGTATCTCTGGTCGGTTGAGGGTGAGCTTGAAATGGCGATCGATCTCTTCCCTGACCTTCGCGGTCACTACTTCATGTGTCTCATCGGACGAAACGTTCTGGATACGAGCGCCGCTTGCATCGGTCCGATAGATGCCGAGATTGGACGTGAACAAGATAATCGCTTCGGAGAAGTAAACTCTGTCGCCGCGGCCTGACGTCAGCACACCGTCGTCCAAAACCTGCAAAAACTTGTCGAGAATGCGGGGATGCGCTTTCTCGATCTCGTCAAACAGCACCACGCTGAATGGCTTTTCGCGAATTGCATTCGTTAGCTCGCCACCGGCGTCATAGCCCACGTAGCCTGGTGGGGCGCCAATCAACCGTTGATCCGCATGCTCCGCGCTGAATTCCGACATGTCGAAACGAATGTATGCGGACTCGTCGCCGAAGAGGAGGCTGGTAATCGTCTTTGCCAGCTCAGTCTTCCCGACGCCGGTCGGCCCAGCGAGGAAGGCAACGCCACGCGGACGCCCGTTGGTGGAAGAGCGCCCGACCCCTGTCACAGCCCGTTTGACAATATCGAGCATATGCATTGCCGCATGATCTTGGCCTTTTACGCGAGAGCGAATGAACTCTTCGGCCCCTGCGATCTTAGTCCTATCGATCTTGCGCCAAGGGTCGTCCGTGACGCCGACTTTATACCGGCGAACGGCATCAGCGATCTCGCTGGCTTTCAATCCTTCGTTCCGACCAAGTTGGGCAATGGAATTCATATCTGAGAGCAACAGCCCTTCAGTCAGGTTGACAAATGTCTCGGCCCACTGAGCTAATTGCCCTTCTGAAGCCTGCTGAGCGGCAGGTAAGGATTTGAGCAGGGTTTGCGATAAGGATTTTCGAGTGAGACTATCGGGGACTGCTACGGGGATAGTCCGGAGCTTGGGATTATCGACAGTTAGCCAATCGGGGAGATCGGAATCGCGTTCGACTATCCAGATAATCGAATTGTAAAATGGCTTCCGATCTGGACCTGCTGGTCGGGATTTTGCCGCATGACAAAGAATCTGCGCCTGGGTGAATAGAGTGTGCTCGGCGATCGTCAATGCATCGGACCGGTTCACCAGCCGTGACGCGAAATCGACGATAAGTGCGGCAGGTTCACCGGTTGCCGCAGTGAATGAGCCAAGGAGCTGTCCAAGCATCTCCAATCCCATTGTCTTGGGATTTTCACTTCCTAAGCCGTTCCGCATCATAACTTGGGCAAGTTCTGCTTCATTTGTCACACCCGGCAGTCCAAAACCCACCGTTGGCGAAAACGAGATGACGTCGCGATAGCCACACGATTGTAGCTCTCGCTGCAGGCAGAGGCCCAGAGGCAATGCCGCTACGGTGTCCTGCGCGATCTCATAGGCCTGAAGGTCACGTACATTGCCAGACAGTACGAACTGGCTCTTTAGCGGAAGAAAGCGTACGAGGTCGCGAAGCCAGGTAGTTTTATTCATCAGGTCAATTCGATCGTATGCTGGAATAACAATTGCGGAAACTTAGATCACAGGTTGAGCGCGAATAGAATAACTCAACGAGTTTTCGCACACTAAAACATACGAATTCCGGCGTTCACAGTGAACCGATATTGTTAATGCCATACCGAAAGGTAGTCTCGACAGCACGTGGATCTGTTGCCGAGATCTTGTGTCAGCCTGCCGACCGGACAGGTGAAGAAGGATTCGCCCGGACCGGACTGGCGTCACTTTCTCGACTCTCGACCTCGTTACGGCTGCCCGCACTTAAACCAAGTGAATCTGATAGCTGCCATTCAGCGATCCATTGCTCCCGGCGTGAACGAGGCGAAGGCGCCCGGTGGGTCGCAGGGAGAGACCCAAACCTGGCACATTCCGGGCGAATGCGGGCCATTGTAGTGCGTTCGTATTCAGGACAGCAGCAAATCGTCTAGGATGGCGTCCGTCGTGCGCTCCGCAGTCACGCGCAGCGGCGTTCCACCGAGCTGGGCGAAAGTCGAGCAGACTTCCTCGGAATCATCGATGACAACGCAATCCAGAATCGAGGCGCTGAACTGGTCGGCATACTGCATGAACAAGGCGCCACCATCATCCGTCTTCAGCCTGCCTTCGTTATAGGAATTGCTGATCGCATCGAAGTGTTGGTCGAGCCGAAGGGCTGGCACCGTAAAGCGGGAAAAACTGTCCATGTTTCCGGTCACAAGGATAACATTGGCGACCAGTCTAAGGCGCGAGAGGCGGGCAAGAGTGACCAGCGAAACCTGCATCGACTGGCAATCTGCCACGAAAATCTCCCATACTTTGTCGAAGGGCATGTCGAGTGCGGCGGCGACCATACCGTTGACCTCTTCCGCGGTGTGAAGTCCTCGCATCCACTCGAAGACAATATGGCGGTTCTTCTGAAACAAGTAGGTTTGCAACTTGTTCTGCTTGACGGGGGAAGGCTGCGCCAGTACCGATCGTGGCAGATGGTGCCATCGAAATCGATGAAAATGATCGGCTTGCGGTAGTCTCGATCCACTCCGTCTCCACTCCGAATAGGAAGCATTGCCGAACCAACGGCAGCCGCCGATGGCTCGCGGGCCAACTGAGATGACGCGGTTTTCCAGGCCGACGTCGCACTGCAGATGCTCGGCAATAACGTTGAAGTTCCCATTACCAGGTATGTCTTTGGCAGAACAGCACCGCGCCTCCGGCCAAGTGAGCCCAACCGTCAACTGGGTTTTGTGTTAGTTTGGTTGTGGGGACAGAACCGAGGTCAGACTTCCTGTACCAGCCGCTGCTCTTAGGTGGAAAAGAGGCTGTCGATGACGGGTCTCTGGTTCGCTTCCGAAGCTTCAATAGCTAATACGCATCGATCACACGTTTATACCCCCTGAGCCTCATACGCACCTTACACGCCCTGTCAGGAGGCGACCTCGGTCGAGAACCTGCTGCTAGTCTTGGTCGGCGTCGGGCGGCGCCAAATAATCCGCCTTGAAGTCGGCTGCCGTCCCGCCGATACCAATCTTCTTGAGTGCCTTGGTGGCCTGGTCTGGCTTTTCGTCGATGTAATCAATGGCTTTAGCTCTGAGTGCTCCGATGGAGGCAAACTTGCTAGATCGAAGTGGCTTTGCTTTGTAGGCGCCTGTTTGCGCTGCTACACACACAGATCCGAGCACCTGTACCGCAAATTGCCGAGGCGCTTTCTCGGCCAGTTTTTGGTCGAGATCCGGAAGCGCCGCTGCAAAATCATTTGCCGTCGCAAAATCCGATGATCCAGCCTTTTCAAGATATAGCCTTCGTAACTGCTTGAAGGCTTTTGTAGAACTGCTGACCGCGTCGATTATGGTTGGGTTTCTCCAGTATTTATCGAGAATTTTGTCGACTGATCCCTGAAATGTCGGAAAGACAGTCGACTCATCGAGTTTCGAAATCATTGCGCCGATGAGAGTGATCGGATGCTTCATCCTTGTGATTGGGACGGTGCTTTCAGTGCCCTCCGTCACCTTCTCGATCAGTGAGTTTAGTCGGGACTTCGTTGTTGAGTTGGCGATCTCGATCATTTTGGGACCAGAAGACAACGTCGCTGCGATCTCGTCCCCAAATACGGGGTCGCTGGACTTTTTCGCAACGAACTGTTCCATAACGACCTTCCTCATGGCTGACTCGTCAATTGCCGCCATTCCTGACATGAAAAAGCGAGCGTTTTTATTTGCCGTCGCATCTGCGCTGCCAATGTGCCCGACGACTTTGATTGCCAGATAGTCGTACGCCTCAGGATGAATTCCGCTGACTTCCTCCCTCACGACCGCGCGAATGTTCGTCATATTGTTGTCAGGAAAATAGTTTGCTTCAGAAAACCGTTCGATAATGCGGTCAACCGCATGATTTGTGCTCAATGCAGGATGGCGCAAGTATTTGTCGATTGCCTCAAAGAAAACGTACCGCGCCTCTTCGGCGGAGGCGTGGTGGCCCGAGGGGTGGGCCGCTTTATTTCTGTGGGAGATGATCTGCTTTAGGCGTTGCCCCTGCAATTCGCTGATCAGTTCGTTCGATTGGAGCCTTTCGACGAGTTTCGTCTCGAAAGGCTTCTGGCCATTTGCCAAAGTCTCTATGTCTCTGGATATCGCCCTCGCTTGCGTGTTGAGCGTTGCCAGCAGCTTTGTTTTCGTTCTGAGGTCCTCGAATACTGCGATGAACGTCATTACGATGCACGCTCGGTGGGCTCCCGTGCCATAGCACGCTAACGCCTCTTTCAAGTAATCAGCAATTGCAGGATTTGATACCCTGCCCAACAGTTCTTCCATGTCAGTAAGGCCAGATGCCATGATACTCCCCAGGTTGAATGGCCGGTGTATCGTGCATCAGTAAAAAAATAGTAGAAGTTAAGCTGACCGGCGTGCGGGTTGTTTTCTGTTAGCTGGTATGCGGCTCCATACTAAAGACGTGGCCGAGACGCCGACAGCAGTGACATTTGGCCCAGCGGTTAGATCATTGCTTGGCAAAGCTCGCTCGAAATCGTTCACCCTCGGCTGGCGAGGAACCTCTCGGGCTGCTACCGCACCGATCCTTATCACCGCTGAACGATCACTTGCGTCCCCGGCTGGACCATCTCGTAAAGCTCCTCGACGTCCTGACGGTACATCCGAAAGTAGCCGCTGGATGCATTGGTGCCGATGGAGGAGGGGTCGTTGGTGCCTGGATGCGGAGGAGTCGGTCAGCAAGATAGATCGCGCGGGTTCCAAGCGGATTTGCGGGACCCGGCTTCACGACTGCCGGGAGCCTTGGGTTCTTCTGCCGCATGCTGGCGGTCGGCCGCCATTCGTGATGCAATCGCTAGTAGTTGCAAATCCTAGAGGGTATCCAGGTGTGGGGTTCGATCCTGATTTCACGGTTGAGCTGGTGTGAAATTCACTCAATTCAAATGCACCTTTTGGGGGAATGTTCAAGGATCCCGGTTGTGCAAATCGATAGCCTGGCGGATTATAGGGCCGGGTTGAGAGGGTCTAAAAAATGAGATTATCACTTTGGGTGGTTGGCGCAGCACTCACCTTTGCTTTTCACGCCAACGCGTCGGGATCAAACTGCCCGTTGGGAATGTACGGTGATGCGGCTTTCAAGAGCGAGCAACACCTCCTAGACCCAATCAAGAACAGCCCCTGGCAGGGAGCGGCTGACGACTTCCCGTATGCTACGGCGAAAATTGGGGGCACCTTTGATCCAATCCGCCTTTGCAGCCGCTCTACTATCGAATATGAAATTCGCCCGACGAATGAGATTTTAGCTGGTGTTCCAACGCAATCGTCTGCCCAATGCCAAGGCAATTGCTCTCACGCCATTTCGCTTCTTTTACCACCGATGACAGCACTCCATTGGCAGTGGCGGGCCAAAATTGACTACTATTGCTTTGATGCCGAAACTGGTCAGTGCTTTGCCACGCCTTCTTTCAGTCAGCGCATCGCATGGAGACCAGGCGAACCAAAGTTTCGTCATTACGGAGCATGGACACCATCTCCAGGTATCGATCATTTCATAGATGAGACCTTCATCGAGTCTGGTACAAATCTCGGTGATGAATCCGAAGACAATTGGACGCACGCGGCCGATGGAATCGCCATGCGATTTGGTTCTAAACCTATTTCCGGCACATCTCAGCATAAGGTGCAGTGGCTTGCGCCTGTACGCTTCGAGGGAAGTGAATACATAGGGGCGGAGTTCCGATCTGCTACAATAACGGACAGGTCCTGTCATGAGGTTATCGCCATCGAAAACTTTGACGAAGGACAAAATGTGGTCGTATGGGACGGCACTATCGAGCCCAACACTCCGTCAGTGCGCCAGCGCAAGTTGATCGATTTGGCTGGATGGCTCCAACCTCGGAAGCACAACTTCAACCAAACGCGTGACGTGGTGCTCCATTATTCTTGCACGTCCGATCAGCCATTTAACTATGGCGCGGACTTCGTTGCCATGACTGCCAGGAACCGCGTCGAGAAGTAACCTCAGCTGGATCAGCTGCCGCTTAAAGGACTACGGCTATGCGGAGCCCCGATCGGCATCGGTCTCAACGCCGTTTCCCCGTCATGCGGATCTCGGCCAGCCGCTTTCCTACCGATTGTCATCGATGAACGACAGTTAAAGCAGCGATGCCCGCCTCATCGGCCGCACGCAATAGCGCTTCTCGGAATTGTTCTGGAGCAATTTGCCCGCTGATTGCATCGACGCAGGCTTTGACGGCGGCGACATATTCCTCGCCGTCATCGGATGGCCAATCCTTGATGAGGATATGTGCCGCATCGCCGAGCGTACATACGATCATTGTGTGTTGTCGGACCGCGCAGAGCTAGCCCGACCGGCGTGAATGCCGACGATGTGTTCCAGCACATGGTCCTCGACCCCTCAAGGTTCGGATACTGTAGTCCCCAACCGCAATATACGCGTGTATCTTAAATCTGGATTGAAAAATATGACCGATGGCTGCTTCGTCGCGGGTTGCCGCCTGCAAAAAGAACGGGCGCTCGACGACCTCATGTCGGAGCGCCCTGGGCTGCGTCGGCCTGTGTTGCGATGACGGACGACGGCAGCATGCTGAGATGACGAGATTTGAAAACAGATTGCAACGACCGGCTGGCGTGGGCCCGAAGGTGCTGAGGGCCATCACCTGCTTTCGGTCCGTTCCCGCCATTGAACACGGCCAATCCCGTGTCTAGGTTTGACGTATGACCAGACTGCACCAGACGATAACTACCTTACTGAGCACCATGGGGCTGATCATTGGCGGCTGGTTGGGTTATCAACTAGCTGGGATACTCGGCGTGCTCATGTTCATGCCTGTCGGCGCTATTGCCGGGCTTTGCGCAGGTCTTATGGGCTGGCGGATAATCGATCTGCTGGCGTTCGTTCCGTAGCATATGTCCGGAGGGGCCGACGTGGGCCGGTCCGTTGTTGCTCATGGCGCGATGTTGCTATCGGATGTTGTTGTCGTACGCCTCGTTGGAGTTCTCATGGGGATCAGGGAGGCGAGATGGGGAGTTTGAAAAGCTTGATCTAATTGTCCAAATCATGAGCAGCACAAGTACGCACGATCCGATGCAAAGCCCGACGAGAATTGCTGCCCAGGTCGCCATCAAGCTCCTCCTACTTTAGCCGGTGATCCTGGTGGTCAAACCCACACGCTCCGTCTTCAGACGTGAGGGCGCAAAGAGAGCATCCTGCTTTCAACCTGAAAGAACGGCGAGTCTCGCCTCAGTCAAAAATATGGCTGCCTCTCATGTGCGCGAGGGCCTTTTAGGGCGCTTTTTCTCCGCACCCCAGAAAGCAAGCCGAGCGTCTGGCGCTTCCTTGATAACGGCAATTTGCATGTGAGCCCGTAGCTCGCTGCGAAAACGCGAGGCATTACGGGCTCCCCACACGCCGATGAAGAGTTCCCCGGAGGCGTCGTTCTTGAAGACCGCTGCACCACCGAATGAGGAAGACAGGCCGCCCTCGCCAACAACGCCTCCATTGCCGTAAACTGCGACGACACGGTTCAGAGGTGCAACACTAATCACGGTGTCGCTGGACGGGGCGAAACCTGAGCTTCTAAAAAGGTAGACCGGGCACGGAGCGGTTGTCATCTGCTGTACATATCCGGATCACGATTACTCGCAAGCGCCCAACCTCGCTTTGTCAACAGGACCTAGAATTCTTCTCTAATGGACACGGTCGGACCGGCGAGGTCACGAATGGGACCACGTCACATCGTCGGCCGTACGACGGGCACGAACTGCACGCTGGAGGTTTCGGCAATAAAGTACCTGTGCGTTGCGTTCCCGTGCGAGACTGCATACATCGTTCTGCAGCCATTTTTGACGCGGTGTTTCATGAGAGTTTTTGGCCGGGTGCTTGTTGGTCTGATTGCCGCAATTGCACTGTTTTTTCTATTTGGCTTTGATGGTTTTTTCGTTGCAGCCCAAGCAGAGGCATCGGCGGGTGGTCGGCCATACTGCATTGGAACCGCTGAGCCAAAAAATGCCGAAACCTATCTACCGGTCACCAAGATCGAAGATTTGTCGTTCCGCCATATGTTCAATAGCCGTGGATTAACAGAAGAGCCAGGCCATGTTGGGGAGCATCATGCGGTGATGGAACTTGGAGAGCCGCTAGGCTTCTTGAATTGGTCTTACCGAGCATTGGCCTTTGTTCCAGAGGTTATCAATCGGCGGTATTTCTTCCGCGAGGAATTAGCTTATCTTGAGCCGCAGCTGCCGTGTGCACCGGTGAAGCACTTCGTCAAATCTCTGAAGCTCTTTTGAGTGGCCGGATTCCCTGTTTGTAGCTCGCCGTCAACGGGCAAGGCGAACGTTATTTGAGGCCACCAACCATGATCTCAAGCTGCCCCTTCTGCCCCTCCAATCGTTCTGGCAAGGACGCTACCCTGCTGGAAAACCGCAGCGCGTATTTCATTCGGAGCCTTGACCCGGTGCTGCAATGCGCGGGGATGATCATTCCCTTGCGACACGTTGCGACGGCGTTCGACTTAACTCAACACGAGTGGCTCGACACATTCGATCTTCTCAGCAGGGCCAAGCTGCTCCTCGATGAGCAGGAGCCGAAAGGTTACAATGTCGGATGGAACATCGGACAGGTTGCGGGGCAGACCGTCCCCCATGTCCATCTTCACATCATCGGACGGTTTTCGGACGAGCCTTTCGCGGGACAAGGAATACGCCATCACCTCAAAAATGAAGAGAATCGTAGAAGGTCCCAACGATAAGGCTTCATGTGCCCAATCGATGTGGTGCTCGCCCGTTGCGGGGATAATTCCGTGCTGAGAATCGAATGTCGTCAGGGGCAGAGATATGATGATCGTGCAGCAACTGCGGCACCCGCATTCATTGATGGTGCTGGTCATAGGTGCGTTCGCCGGGCCACCTTCGACTTTCGCTTAAATCGGCCGCTCCTGAAGGAGGCAAGCTGCGTGCAGTAAAGCCGGTGATTGATTGATTTCGCGGAAAGCGCTAGTCCTTTTTCAACTTATGATCCACAACATGCGTAAGAAATTTCGCATCCTTCCTTATTGAACCCGATGAAACTTACTGACGCACGCATTGGCAAGCTCGACCAAGGCACCATCTTCACCTGCGCCAGGGCCGAGCGGTACCATAACCAACACGTTTATGGTCTGGTTATAACGGCTCGTTGTGATATCGATCAGGCAAAGTTTCCAGTTTTGAACTATATTCCAGTTGTGACCCTGGATGATTGGCTGATGGTTGATGGCTTGGACATCATCAGGGATCGCGCTGAGAAGGAGGCTTTGGGTAAGATCAGGAACTTTCTGAAGGCGCAGTCAGTCGCAGAGAGTGTGTTGATTTCGCAGACGTTGCGCGAATTGCTATCAACCACATTCGCGGATTTGAAAAAGAAAGAGAGAGAAAAATTTGAAGATTTGATTGGCGACTACGACCTTGCGTCGTCCGGTTTTTCGATGGACCACGCCGGTTTCTTCGCTCGATTTGAAAGTCTGAAATCCGGCGTGATTGATGAACTTATCAAGCATAAGGTCGGAGGGTACTATTTTCTACCGAGTGTGTATCCTGGCGAGGCGAGGGACGGTTACGTAGCGCTGCTTCGAGAAGCGACATTCGTCCCGCGAAATCTTGCAATGCTAATTGCAGAGGGGCTTGAGCAAAGCCGGTTTGAGAAGGACGCAGCACTATCCACCGCTAATTGTCTCAGCTTCTCCCGCGACGACTTCGCCATGCCGATCAGCCAAATTCCGTCGCCCGAAATCGAACACCTCTTGCAGAGCTTCTCCCTGATGTTTGGACGCATTGGTCTAGACGATCCTGATCCCGAGCTGGTGAGCGTTCTACGCCAGCGAATTCCAAACCGTGCAGGGGTTACAAAATGAAGTTTTTGATCATTGACGATGCTGCAGTCGACGAAATTGTTTCCAGTAGGACGTTGCAGTCTACCGAGTTTGAGCAAGGAAAGACATTTGCGGCAATTCTGCGCGGCCAAGTCCGGTCGGCTACGTTATCGGCTACACTTTCGATGATCACAGACGCTGATGGAATTGCCTTATTCAGCCCGAAAGTGTCAAAGGACTCCAAGTTCGTAGTTATCGACATCGAGCAGGCGAGGGTCTTTGACAGCTTAAACGAGTCGGAGGCGCTTTTTGCCACTCAAAAACTCTTGAGGTTCATCAAGAAGATTTGGAACGGTCTGAGCCTGACGCATTCGGAGAAAATGATCTCCGGTACTTCGAAGTCGGTCTTATTCCCTTTTCAGTATCGCCCCACACCCTTCCGCATCGTAATTGAGCGAGAGCCGATGACTAATCGGCTGGAGAAACGCGGCGTCGCTGGAAACTTCCTGCTAGTCTATAAGGCAGGCTATGAATTGGGGGAGGCGGCAAAAGAGACCGCCGAACTTACAAACTTTAGAAAGGCCTTCGAGGCACTGCCGCGATTTAGGGAGACCGTCCGTAAGGCGACTGACGATTCCACAGCCGCAGTCGGCGTCAAAGAACTCCAGGTTTCGTTTCTTGATAATCCCAGCGATGGAAATTCTTCGATCTTTAGAGGGTTCGATGAATGGCTGCCTATGCTGACATCGCAGCAAAAAAGCTTCATTGAAGCGAAAATCGTAGGGCCTCACCGCATCGAAGGCGCAGCTGGTACCGGCAAGAACTCTGTGCCTCATGTTGAAAGCGGTCAGCGCTCTGAGGGAGAGGGAAAAGAACAATGAGCCATACCGAGCGGTTTTCATTTCCCATAGCGATGCGACCAAAAAATCCGTAAAGGTGTCAATCAGCACCGAACATTGACCCCTTTTGCTTATCCAATTTTGACCCCCCTGTGCTGTAGATCAGCGCTTGGCCTGCCCGGCGCTGGCCGGGGTTGCAGAGGGTAGGCCAAGTGCGGGTGATGGGGCTCTTCGGCTTTAGCTTTGAGAGCGGTTCTTGAAGCGCCAGGATTCGTTTCCGGTCTCGACGATCTCACAATGGTGCGTCAGGCGGTCGAGAAGTGCCGTCGTCATCTTGGCATCGCCGAACACCGTCGGCCATTCACCGAACGCCAGGTTCGTGGTGACAATGATCGACGTGCGCTCGTAGAGCCTGCTGATCAGATGGAATAGGAGTTGGCCGCCGGCCAGGGCAAATGGCAGGTATCCGAGTTCGTCGAGGATGATGAAGTCGAGACGATTGAGATAGTCGGCCGTCCGCCCTTGCTTGCCGCTGCGCGTTTCCGTTTCCAGCCGATTGACCAGATCGACGACGTTGAAGAAGCGCCCGCGTGTTCCGTTGCGGATCAGTGCACGGGCAATCGCGATGGCGAGATGGCTCTTTCCGGTTCCCGTGCCGCCGACGAGGACGACGTTACGCTGATCGGCGACGAAGGTGCCGGTAGCCAGCTCCCGCACCAGGGATTCATTGACCGGCGTATCGGTGAAGTCGAAATCGTCGATGTCCTTAGCGAGGGGCAGCTTGGCGATGCTGAGTTGGTAGCGAATGGAGCGGGCCTGCTTCTCGGCGATCTCCGACTGCAAGAGATCACCGACAATGCGCGGCGGTTCGTGCTGCCGTTTGATGCCGTTGCCCATGACCTCGTCGTAGGCGCTGCGCATTCCATAGAGCTTCAGCGTGCTCATCAGTTCGAGAACCTGTGTGCGTTCCATCAGCTTGCCCTCCTGAGGCTGTCATAGCGTGCGCAGTCGGCGACCGGTTCATGGGTCAATCGAAGCGCATCCGGGGTTTGCAGGGTTGCGGCCGGAGCCGGGTCACGACTACGAGCCAGAATGTTGATGATCACCGAGGCCGAGCAGACGCCTTGGTCCAGCGCCTCCTGACAGGCCGCATCGACGGCCGTCAGACCATCGGTGGGAACGCATGCAAGGATTGTGACCATTTGCCGATCACCGTCGTGGACGCTCTTCAGGCGCTTGCGGACCTTCTCCATCGCCGCTGGCAACACCCAGTCCCTGAACGGCGCACCATTGCGCAAAGCGCCGGGTTTGCGAGCCAGAACGGGTACATAATGCCAGGGATCGTAGATCGTCTCGCCACGGCCAAAGCAACGCGGATGCTCACCGACGTTCACGCCGTCCTGCCTGATGACGATCTTCTCGGCATAGGCGTGAACCTCAACAGGGCGGCCGACCGCAGTCGAGAGGACGGAGTATTTGTTGTTGTCGAAACGGACCGTGCAGGTCTTCGACACCGAGGCCGGGACGCTGTGGAAACCATCGAACGGCCCGACGTAATGCACGAGGCTGCCGCGTTCCTCCTCGAACACCTGCCAGATCATTCGCTCGGTCTGTTCAGGATGACGGTGTGCCTTGGCGTAAGCGATGCACTTATCGAGCAGCCAGACGTTCAGCTCTTCCAGGCTTTTAACCCGAAGACGTGGTGTGAAGAAGCGTTCTCGAACCAGTCCGACCTGGTTCTCGACCTGTCCCTTCTCCCATCCGGATGCGGGCGTGCAGGCAACGGGATGGACCAGATAGTGGCTACACATCTGCAGGAAGCGGCGATTGTATTGTCGCTCCTTGCCGACGAACACCGCCTCGACCGCAGTCTTCATGTTATCGTAGATGCCGCGCGTACAGGTGCCACGGAAGAAGGCGAAGGCCTTGTCATGGGCATCGAACACCATCTCCTGGCTCTCACGCATATAGGCTCGGGCGAACATCATCCGGCTGTGGCAGAGCCGGACATGCGCGACCTTCACGGTCGTAGTCACCCCGTTGATCAGAATGATCTCGTGGCTCCAGTCGAACTGGTAGGCTTCGCCCGGCGCGTAATAGAGGGGCACATAGGCTTCCGCCGTCACGGCTCCCCGGTTCTTCGCCCAGGTCTTGGCATATCGCCGGATCGCGTCATAACTGCCGTCGTAGCCGAGTGCCCGAACCTCCTCGTAAATCCGGATCAGCGTCAGCCGTTCGCGCGATGCCTTGCCTTCGTTGGCAATGAGGAACCGTTCAATATCACCCTTCCAGGCTCCGATCCTGGGCAACGGTTGATGTTCTCGTTTGTAGACAAAATCAGTCGCATCAGAACGCAGGATTTTGCGAACCGTATTACGCGAAACATTCAGCTCTCTGGTGATCTTCTTCACCGACCAGCCCTGAACATGGAAGGCTCGTCGGACACGGGCAATCGTATCCACTCTCTTCAACTCCCCACCCCATCCACTGGCAAAAGCCGGATGGTCGGATGAAATCCAAGGGGGGTCAAAATTGGATAAGTATCACCCCGCCAGAGGGGTCAACATTCCATGCTTAAACACACCAGAGCTGCAACGGCTTCGCTCAGCTGTTTCAGACGCCATCTGGTTCGAAGATTGGCGTCCAAAGCCGCCGCGAATAGCTCACATCACATTGTTCAGGTTCTCGGCCGAGGAACAGTTGCCAGCGCTCCCCGGCGATGCTGGGTTGTTGCCCATCGAAGGCAACGTGAACGCCCTTCAATTGGTGAAAGAGAAAATTTACCCGAGCGTCGAAGTCGATGTGCTTGGCCTACCGTCGTGTCTGGGCACAAGCGCATCGTGACGCCCGGTTCAATACAGACGGAACGTGCTCCGCGCCAATCTCTTTGTAACATCGAACTGATTTTCCGTTGAATCAGTGCATTTATACCCTTTTTCGGAGTTGAACCACTTTACTGTGCCTGTTGGCACTACAAGTCCTGGAGTTGATTTGCGGCACAAAAATAGCCCCGTTGGCCCGTGCCTACTTAGTTTTGAAGGGCATTAGATTGCGGAATCTGCTGGGCTGCAGAATTATTCGCTCCCATGCGATCAAACACAACGGGCGCTCGACCCGATTTGGGGAGCGCCCGTATGTTGCTACCGACGGCAAAAACCGAGTGATCGGCAGGCCGTCCGCGTGAGGCGGTTGATTACCTATCAAGCCTGAGTCTAGCAATCCCACTTTTTGCATCCCAGCTATGCTCTGTCCGCCGCATTGCGCGTTGTCGGTCTCACATCAAGGGTGCCGGTAGAGACTCGGTATGCGAGAGCACTTGGTGCCTTACATCCACCGTTGCGGCCCACAGAAGTGAGAAGCACACTGGCAGCAGTGCAATTGAGCTAGACCGATGTGGATACGCCTCGAAAAAGATGAACTCGATCAGATTCTGAAATCTATTCCGGAAGGGCCACTGGCAGAAAAACTGCGAAAGCCAGTGGATCCAGACACTGCGGCATTCGCCGCAGCGGTGCAAATCAGCGACGATCTCGAGGTCGATTTGGACACGATCATATCTCGCGGCGGCGACGACGGTGCATTCGTTATGAGCTGGACATGGGTTTCGAGCGAACAGGCAGGGCTGCGTCCATCCAATGACGACGGAGAAGAGCTCCACAAGGATCTTGGCCTTTAACGGCAAAAGTCGGGGCTGCTGTTCTGCTGAGCGAAATTTACCGTCCAAGCAGGTGGCGCGAATAACGCCCCAGAAAGTACGAGTTTGAGCTTGACGCGCCTGGATCAGTTCTCTATTCGTTCTCGTATGGATATTCTCGCTCGAACCTTGATACGAATAGATCGCTGAACTCCCGCCTGTGGGTTTCATCGCTGTTTTTCGTTGAGGGTTCATGATGAGCATCTCTGTTTCTGATCGCGGTTTTGCGGTCACAGCTATCCAGGCTTTCCCTTATCCATACCGTAGCCCAATCTCTGATCAGGCCATCATTTCCGATGTGGTTGGTGGACTATCGCGGATTGGGGGAGTTGGCTCGTCAACACGGACGAAACCCAGGCAGTTACAGCGGGACGGATAGCAGGCCACACAGGAACTCTGATTCCTCTGCGTCAATCCCTGCTGTCCAATCCGTGGTGTAACTATGTCTCAGAAAAGCCCAACGCGAAATGAACGCGTCCGTGCGACCGTAAAAGACTTCGCCCTTCACCTGACAACGCAACGCGCGTTGAAGAAAATCCCGAGCTTCGTGACGGCTGACGTCGGTGTCCTGGTGCTCATCAGTCCGGACAACTCAGATCCCCATGAGCACATCAATGCAGCTCGGCTGGTTTTATTCGGTGAGGAGGACGAGACGAATTTTGGCCCGGTTGCCTCGTGCTGGTTCAGCCAGGGAGACACTTTGTTGGACAATGAGAGAAAATTTAAGAATGAATGCGAAGGCCGACCAAAGGCTCTCGTGATCTGCCCAAACAGAGAAGATATCCCTAGAAATCTACGACTTGCACTCGACTGGATTGTGGATATCGAACCCGTGCGACCCGGCGACCTGAAGGCCGCATGTGGCGAGATCCTAGATATGAAGGTCAGCTATGGGCAAGCCAAACGATTGCTAAAATATCCTATCAAGGATCTTGTCATCGCCCTGAGACCGTGGCGTCCAGTGGATGAGACCTTACGTCGATTACGGCGAGAGGCACGCGCCGAGGCCATTGCCGACCCCGAGCCGGTCAAACGGGCAGAACTCCGTGCAACGCCTCGGCTGGAGGACATGCATGGCTACGGTCCAGCTAAGGAGTGGGGTCTCCAACTCGCTAAGGATCTGGCTGACTGGCGGGCAGGGATCTTGTCGTGGGACGATGTCGACCGTGGGCTGCTGCTCAGTGGGCCTCCAGGTGTTGGCAAAACCATCTTCGCCCAAGCCCTGGCGAAAACCTGTGGCGTCACGTTTGTCGCGTCCTCACTAGGGCAGTGGCAAGCCAAGGGACATCTCGGCGATCTTCTCAAGTTGAGGAGGTCGGATTTCGCCCGGGCGAAAGCAGACGCGCCGAGCATCATGTTCGTGGACGAACTCGACAGCTTCGGCGATCGCGAAAGCTTCGACCATGATAACAAGTCCTACTCTACGCAGGTGGTGAACGCATTCCTCGAGTGCTTGGATGGAGCAGGGGGGCGGGAAGGGGTGGTCGTCATCGGCGCGACGAACAATCCGTCGGATATTGATCCAGCGATCCGTAGAGCTGGCCGCCTCGACAAACATGTCGCCATTCCATTGCCGGACGCTAACGATCAAATCGCCATCATTGAAAGTCTGATCGGTGAAGTGCCGTTTACATATGACCGGACGGCGCTTGCTATGCAGACACGAGGAATGACCGGCGCTGACCTTGCCAAGTTGGTTCGTGATGCCAAACGCGCCGCACGCTTGCGACGAGAGCCGCTGAATCTGTCGGATTTGACAGCCAACTTACCGGAGCTTGTCCCTCTCGCCGGTGACTTTCGGAAATCTTTGCTATCCACGAGGCCGGTCATGCAATTGTTGGCCGACGTCTGAGTTGCGGCGAGTTCCTATTCGTCGAGATCGCCGATCAACTGAACCCAAGTGTAAACATCCAGAGAGCAGGTGGCTCGGTATTTCAGAACTCTGCGCTTCGGTTTCGGGGTCGACAGTCCTACGTGGACGAGATCTGCCTGCTACTCGCTGGCATCGCAGCGGAACAGCTTCTGATTGGCTCGCACGGCGAGGGAGCTGGGATGGGTTCCGAAAGCGATCTGGCTCGGGCAACGGCGCTTGCGACAAAAATCGAGGTGCAGGTCGGAATGGGCGATAGTCTTGTCCAACGGGCGACCGAGGTTAGTCCTCAAGTAGTCGCCGCCGTCGTAGCGAACTCGACGTCAGCCCGGAAAATTGATGAAATTCTGCAGGTTGAGCTCAGCCGTGCGCGGGAAATTCTGATGGCTGAACGAGAGCTGTTGCTCAAGGTCACCGATGAGCTCGACCAAGGTGCAGTCGTAACGGCAGAGAGGATCAGAGCCCTTGAGGAGGAGGGTGCTTCGCGTCGTCTCGCAAGCTAGCTCGTCCGCATGTGAATGGGCAAGATGCTCGCCGCCTTGGGATGGTTTCTTTTGACGGGCTTTTTTCACGCAATGAAGGGGCGTGGACCTGGCTTTCAACTCCTGGAGGCATCGACTTCAATTTGGCTGGAGCGTGCTGATGCAGTCCCCGTAATAGGTTAGCGTATTTTGTTTCGGAGCGCTCACTGAGACATTTGCCGGTAGTCGCAGCGAAAATGTGAAGGACTGCGTGCCGTATTCCGCCGACATCAGGCTAGATCCAACGCTCAGCGGGACTGGTTTCGATTGACCCATCTGCAAGGTGTTATCGGACGCTCCCATCCCGCCCCGAAAAGTCAGAATCATCAGAGGGAGCTTTTCAAATTTGCACGTCACAATGACAGGTTCGGCGGCCGAGGCGCTCGCAGCAAGCAAGAAGGGGGAGGACGTGAGCAGCGCGGCGGTGAGCAACGATGTCCTGTTCAATACCTGAACTCCGGCTCCGAAGACGATGCATCCGCTTCCATGTCGATGCAACCCTTTAGGATGCTGTACGAGGAGTCACTCGATCGCGCGACCTCGTCGCAGTAGCTCTTCGCGCTTTCTGCGATCTGGCCCCACGACGACTTGAGCGTATCGTAGGCTTCCTGTTCCATTGAAAGGCACCCATTGTAGATGGTGCGCGATCCGCCACTCACCTCGGATACCTTAGAACAGTAGCTTGGAGGATCGTACCGTGGAATGGAGTCCGCGTGCGCCGCACCGTTGAAGGCAAGCACTGCGCCAAAAACGAGGCCCCACTTCATATTGTTTTCGAGCGGCGGTGACCGGCTCATTTTGCGGCCATAACGCTTGTGCCGCCACTCTTTGCACGGATCTTGTTGAACTTTTCCTGGGCGTTGTGCTCTCGCGCGATCCGCGCCATTTCGACGGATACCACCCGGCGGCCCACTGGCCAGAAGCTGAGACCAGCGAGCTTGAACGATTGAAGTCCGAACGGGATGGTGATGATGAAAATGCAGTTGATCACGCCAGCGACCAAATGACCGACGAACAAGCCGATACCGAAGGTGCAGGCCCAGATGACATTTACGACGAAACCAATCGTTCCTGTCAGCGCGGTCACGGCAGTGACGCCTTTCCCGTCGAGCTCACGAACGTGAACGACTTCCTTGCCAAAAGGAAACGCTGACAGCTTAGCCATCTCAATAGCTCCACGCGACAGCGGCAAGCCCACGATCGTGAGCGCGAAGAGCACGGCTCCGAGTAACCACATCAGGGAAAGTACAGCGCCCCCGAAGACAAACCAGATGATATTTCCCACGAATCGCATTTGAGCCCCTCAACCAAAACACGAGTTTTAGTTGAACAATCGGCTGGTGGAAGTCAATCGGAATGCGCGAGTTGCGGACAGGCTGTCGGTCGTTTCCTTCGCTCCCGAATAGATGGTGGGAACGGAGTACGGCGGTGGTAGACCGACAGGACCGCCGCGTCGGCAGGCCTTACCCCCTGGCCAACTTCGAACAATGGCTTCATGTAATCTCTTCCCTGATTTGCCTGAAGCGCCGTCCAGGTTTCACTCAATCCAACGGAAAATATGGATGGTAATTTTCGTAGGTGGAAAATACATTGACTGAGCCGTCACTGTTCAAGGCAATCCGGTTCAGGGCATCCTGCAGATCCTCTTCGCGCATGACAGAAGCCACGCTCACAAGGTCTTTAGCCAAAGTCCTCAAAGCTAACGCTTTAATGCGAGGAGAAAAGTAGTCGTGAACCTGAAAGCAAGTCTCGAAATATCGTAGATCCCGGTCGTCGGTTTTGCGTTTTCTGTCCGGCGAGTTGAAGTAGACAGAATCCGAATCCTCAAGTGTTTGAGTATCCAGATCGCAATAGTAAGCATAGCGCGAGCCGCCTTCAAACGGCGGAATTCGATCGTCGAAGCCATCTTTTTGTAATTCTACATCGAGGATCGCCCAAGCCTCGCTAACGGCAGATATTGCCAACTCCAATGCTTGTGCCCGTATCGGTTTCGACCAGTGCTCCTTTTCCTTCTCGGTGTAGGAGCAATTTGGGGGGTCAGTGCAATCCATCTGTCAGGCGCTCTGCTTAGGTAGTTTCAATACTGTGTCGATCGGCGTTCGGAAGCAAACGACTATTTCTCCGCGAAGCCAAGATGTCTAAACGGCTATTCGAACACGTCTGCAAAAAGGCTTAGGCCCGCGCGTACGAGGAACGTGGTCAATTCAATCTGACCTGAATGAGATGAGGGCCAAGATTTAGAGTGAACTAGGTCAGTTGACAGGCAGATCAGTTCGCCTGACCATTTTACCGTTCGAGTTCGGAATAGCGGTATGAGTTTTTACGCGATTGAAGTCCTGGTTTACGGCACGGTTTACATAAAGGCGTCCACCCTCCAAAAAGCACAGAAGATACTCGACCGGCTCAGTTCGAATACCATCGATGCGCGGCATCGCGCTTGGTTTTCGGACGTGTCATTCGAGCACGTTCCTCGGGTTAGTTTCGCATCATCTCTCACCCTAAATGCGACTTTCCCCGGATCGCAACTCGTCGAGGTCACGGAAAGAGACGTAGAGCTTGCGCAGCGAAGCTTCGTTCTCGGTTCTCGTGATGTGGTAGTTCCATTCGCTGAACGCGCGGAAGAATTCAACAAAGTGCCAGTGTTCACCACCGACGTCGATCTCACGGCTACAGCGTTCATCAAAGCCGAGTCGCGGCAAGAGGCAAGGATCATCACTTCGAAGTTCCAGCAGCAATTCCACGTCGAACTGCAGATGGGATACTGGCTGTGGTTCTCGAAGCTTGGCTTCGACGATGACGAGATGGCGGCTTTACCAGTCGTCTTGTCGTCAGCAATCAAGGTCATCGGAGCTTCTGAAGGCTGCGGACTTGAGCAGCGGTGGCCGGACTAGCATAGGCGTCCCAGGCGGCTGGTCTAAATAGCGTCGCGTGCTCGCCGCTTTGGGTACCAAGAGCGCCGATTTCGCGCTCAACCATATTAATTCTCTCGTTTTGGACATTGGGAAATGAACATCTATGCAATCGAAATTCTGCTGCAAGGCAACCTTCACATCAAAGCAACCAGTCATGAACAAGCAGAGCGGATTCTAGACAATAATTGCTCGAACACGCTCAACGGCAAAGATGACGAGTGGTTCTCTGACGTACCTGACCGCTACCGCCAGAGAGCTAGTTTTTCGACCAAATTCACAGCCATCGGACCTATCGATGGCGCCATGTTCGTCGAGGTCCCGAGGAGGACGGTACTCGCGGCCCAAGATCGCTGGCAACGCAATTGGCACGGCCTACGACACCCATATCCTCAGCTCTCGGCCGCACATGAACAGGTTCCGGTCTACAGCACCAGTCTGGACGCTACAACAACCGCGTTTGTTCGGGTCAAGGGAGTCGCCGCAGCTGAGGCTGTTGTGGCCAAGTTTAACCAAATGACCCTTGACCTCTTGGACGATAAATCGCGATGGTTCTCGAGACGTGCTCTAGAGGATGAAGCCGGATCTGACCTCCCCATCGCTTTATCATCCGCACTTTATCTGGTTGGCAAATCCGAAGGTTGTCAACTCTGCCAGACATGGCCGGAGCGGCCGTACCAAGGACCCGAATTCGTCGCGAGGATTGACGAATTCTTGTAATTCTCTACCATTTTCGGTGAGCCCTGGGCCGTCTGGACGGGACGGTCGACTTCAACCCCTATTGCGCCCTTTCGCTGACACCCGGCGGCCAGCAGCATCTGCCGTCGAAGGCAATCCCGTGAAGGTGGTCAACGATGGACGGACCAGGACCATGACGGCGCAAGCTCCACGTACTGCCAGATTCAATGTGGCAATCGCTCTGAAATGCGCGATGTAAAAATTAGGTCCGTGCGATCTGACCCATGTGCCAGTGTGCCTCTAGGGATCTGGCTTCAGTTCGGTTCCCAACGGCTTTCCGAAATAGCGACCTCAAATTGCCAATGCAAAGGCTAACGTTGACTTCGTCCCGCCGCGTACGCACCATTAATCTCGATGCATTCGGTGACCTGCCACTGAACTTTCATCCAGCGGCGACTAGAGCCCCGGCGGTTTTGAATACGCCAAGTGGCGCGGTGTGAGCAACCGGCGGAAACGCGAAGCTTTCATCTCGCGCAGCGTTGGAGCCGGTTGCGGCGATGGTCCCGGCAAAGTCTGCCGGGGTTTGGTATCCGAGCGATGAGTGCGGCCGGAAATGGTTGTACAACACGACGACAGAACACCCACGGGACCGAGGTTCGCGAGCTTATGTATCCGTGGCATCCCTGGTCCGGACGGCTCGTTCACGTGCATGATGCGGTGTCCAAAGGGACGCATATTTTCCGCTGCAGCCTTTCTGGTTCTTCTTCTGGTCGACTTCTTGAGGTCCCGTCGTGGATGTTCGACCGATCAGTGAGTGGTTGTTGGCGCAGCTTGGCGGTCCCGCACGTCGATCTCGCAAGCCTGCATACTTTGGCAAGATTGCTGAAGGACGCTGATGCGTCATCGCAATCTTCGGTAATGGGCGCAGCATTGGTCTCTCACGAAACGAGTTCGGAGAGATGTTCATGCCTCGCCAGCCCATGACATGCCAGTTCGATCTGTTCTCGGCCCCGCAGCGGGGGAAGACGGCAGGGACGCCGCAATGGTCGGAGTTGCCGGAGGAGACCCGCCAAGCGTTGACGGTGCTCATCGTGCGGCTGTTCGTCGATCACGCAAAGTGCGGACATGCCTCCCAACAGAAGGAGGCCGGTCATGATGCATGAGAAGATCGGGCCGCATCATCTGGAGCGGAAGGCCATCCTCTATGTTCGGCAATCCTCGGCTCACCAGGTTCTGCACAATCGAGAGAGCAGCGCCCTCCAGTACGCCATGCGCGACCGTCTGGCAGCGCTTGGGTGGTCACAGATAGAGACGGTGGATGACGACCTTGGTCGTTCGGCCGCCGGCGGCGTGACCCGCGCTGGATTTGATCGGATGGTGGCGGAAGTCTGCCTTGGCAAGGTTGGCGCCGTGGCCGCGCGTGAGGTATCGCGCTTCGCCCGGAACAGCCGCGATTGGCAGCAACTCATCGAGATGTGCCGCGTTGTCGATACCGTCCTGGTCGACCAGGAAGCAGTTTATGCGCCCCGCCAGGGCAACGACCGCCTGCTCCTGGGTTTGAAGGGCAGCCTCAACGAGTATGAACTCGATCTCTTGCGTCAGCGTTCCCTTTCCGCCCGCTATGAGAAGGCTCGCCGCGGTGAACTCGTCGTCACTGTTCCGGCCGGCTTCGTAAAGGCCGGTGATAGGATCGAGAAGGATCCAGACCGACGCATCCAGGAAGCCATCGCACTCGTCTTCAACAAGGTCACCGAACTCGGGAGTGCCCGGCAGGCCTTGCTATGGTTCCTTGAGCAGGGGGTGGACCTGCCCGTCAGGTGCGCCAACGGTGACGTCATCTGGCGCAGGCCAAATTATGCCACCATCCACCGGATGATTGCGAACCCGATCTACGGCGGCGCTTATGCTTATGGTAAGAGTCGTTCCGTACCGGGATACGATGGCCGATCTGGAATTCGCCGCAAGGCGCGTGATGAATGGCTTGCCCTGATCCCGGACGCGCACGAAGGTTACATCAGTTGGGAACGGGCGGAGGAGATCCGCAAGATGGTCAGCGACAATGTACCGGCCAGTCGCCATCATGGAGCGCCGAAGCATGGCGACGCTCTGCTTGCCGGCCTGTTCCGCTGCAAAAGGTGCGGCCGGAAGCTGACGGTTCGTTACACAGGAGCCAACCATAACATCCCGCGCTATTCCTGTTGGCGAGGGTTGCTCGACAACGGCGAACCACGTTGCATCGCCTTCGGCGGTCTGCGGGTCGATGACGCGATCGAAGAGGCACTTCTCGGCGTGGTCGAGCCAGGAGCCATTGCCGCCGCCGTCGAGGCGGAACGCAATATGGCCAACCAACGCGATCAGGTTCAGGATGCCCTGATGCGCGAGCTCGAGGCAGCACGCTATGTAGCCGACCGGGCATTCCGGCAATATGACGCGGCTGATCCGGAGAATAGGCTGGTGACGTCGGAGCTGGAAGCACGCTGGAACAAGGCGCTGACTGGCGTCGGTGAGATCGAGGCCAAGATTGCCAAACATCGGACAATTACGCCGCATCCGTTCCCCATGTCCGCATCACAGGTAACCGCACTTGCGGGAAACCTTCGCGCCGTCTGGACGGCGCCGACAACCGATGCAAGGCTGAAGAAGCGCATCGTGCGCACGCTCATCAATGAAGTGGTCGCCGATCTCGATGATGGAACCTCTGAGATCGTCCTCGTCATTCATTGGGTTGGAGGCGTCCACACCGAACTGCGCCTGCCGAAGCGACACCGTGGCCAAAGAAACGCGACCCCTGACGACATTGTCGACGCTGTGAAACAGCTCGTCTTGATCGCCAATGATGATGTGATTGCCGGTGTCCTCAATCGCAACGGACTGACGACCGGCAATGGCAATCGCTGGACACGGGAGCGGGTCACCGCGCTGAGGTCATATCGCAAGATTCCGGTCTTCCGTCCGCAGATCGACGGGGTTGAGCCATGGCTTAATCTGGGCGGTGCGGCGAAGTTACTCGGGATATCGCCAAAGACGCTGCGTCTGGCGGCCGAGGCTGGCGATATTAAGGGGGCTCATCCGCTACCCGATGGCCCATGGATCTTCAGCCGTTCCAAACTCGCGACCCCGCAAGCACGTCAGATTCTCGATCGTGCCCGGAAGAACCCTCGCCACCCCGCGGGATCGCCTCCAGATCAGGAAAACCTATTCCCTTCAATGACATAGAAAGATGGGTGTTATGAAACAGGATTGTAATCGTCGGCCCATTCAGCAATGGCGCTTCGGGCATGATCGAGGCCGAAGAAGAGGCTTTCGTTGAGCAGCTCGTCACGCATTCGCCCGTTGAAACTCTCGATATAGCCGTTCTGCATCGGCTTTCCCGGCGCGATGTAGTGCCATTCGACCTTATGATCTTTCGACCAGGCAAGGATAGCATTCGACGTGAGTTCGGTGCCGTTGTCGGAGACGATCATTCCGGGCTTGCCGCGTCGTTCGATCAGCGTCGTCAGCTCCCGTGCGACGCGGCGGCCGGAGATCGAGGTGTCCGGAATTGCTGCCAGGCATTCGCGCGTCACGTCATCGACGATGTTGAGCACGCGAAACCTCCTTCCGCAGGCGAACTGGTCGTGGACGAAATCCAGCGACCATCGGGCATTGGCCTTCGCTTCGACCAGGATCGGCGCACGCGTGCCGACCGCACGCCGCCGGGCTTTGCGCTTGCGTACTGAAAGCCCTTCCTCGCGATAGAGCCGGTAGATGCGGTTGACCCCGGACGGCTCTCCCTCCCGCCGAAGCAGGACGAACAGTCGCCGGTAGCCGAAACGTCGACGCTCATTGGCGAGGTCGCGCAGCTTCACCCGCAACTCGGTTTCCGGCGGTCGGTTCGACTGATAGCGGATCGTCTTGCGGTCGGCGGATATGATCTGGCAGGCCCGCCGTTCCGAAAGACCCATGACGGTCTTCAGATGCGTGACGGCGTCACGCTTGGCGGCAGGCCCTACCATTTTTTTGCAAGAAGCTCGCGGAGTGCGGCTGCATCCAGCATCTGCTCGGCGAGCAACTTCTTTAGCCTGGCATTCTCGTCCTCAAGCGCCTTCAGACGCTTCGCTTCGGAGACTTCCATGCCGCCGTACTTGGCTTTCCAATTATAAAACGTTGCTTCTGAAATCCCGTGCTTGCGGCAGAGGTCGGCTGCTTTCGCGCCAGCCTCCTGCTCCTTCAGCACCGCAATAATCTGCTCTTCCGTAAATCGCTGCTTCTTCATTCGTCCGTCCTTTAACAGGCCGGACTCTAATCTATCCTGGAGGAAATTACCCGTGGCAGGTCATCGGGAATTTCGACTTGCGCAAACTTCTTTGCTTGAGCACCTCACATTTGTCCGCGGCCACCAAGCGGTTTCTGATGTCTCATGATCAAAAAGAGTGGCTCACAGTTGGCGGGCCATTTGGAAATACGGGCTGGATATTCCACGTTGATGAAGACGCGGCGTTCAATTTCGGGAACCGACGGTTCAACGATCTATGGCGTTCTTTCGCGTACGCTGCCGATCGCGGTTACGAGCTCATCCTCTTCGATGATGTTGAGGAGCCGATGCGGGATCTGGCAGTCTATTGATGCACGCAAAATGTAGTCCGGGTGTCTCTTTCAATCGGGTTAGAGCGAACTTGCGAATCCCTCTGGCCTGTCCTAAGCCTCTGGGTGTGGGGCCTGCAGCTCAATTGGTTAGAGCCGTCGGCTCATAACCGATTGGTTGCAGGTTCAAGTCCTGCCGGGCCCACATTCAGGGATACGGGCACGTCACTCGTGACGCCTGAAAACCCAATCTCGAAGCTGGACAGCGAGATTTCCTCCTCCGGCAGCTTTAAGAATGCTGGTTGTTCCAGCAAAGCGCGAAAACCGTAAGCGCAGTCCTGATCCCACCTTCCGGATCATCGCTTGCATTAATGTTCGACCTCGAGAGACGGCTTGGACGCCGCAGCAATTGTTCACAGGGCGACGGTTCGCCCGAAAGCCAGCTGATCCAAACAGTCGACGGACGGCGCGTGTTCGACGTACCTTCTATGTGACCGCTCAGGGCTAATCTGGCTGTCACCGTCGAAGACGATCTTCACAAAAGATTCATAGGCGCATGGATCGGAAAACTGAAATAGCCATCCAGTATGATCCCGGTCCTATACTGCTGCCAGGTCCTACATTCTGATATTGAGCGACAAGATGTAGCGAGCCCATTCAACTAGTTCAGAGACTTCCTTTTCGGTTAGCCTCACTCTTGCAGGACCAAGTAGGGTCAGCTTTGCAAAGAAGTCTTCCCTATCTCTGAAGCCATAGGCGCTACCGGCTTCACCGGGCGGTATTGCCAGTTTTTTAAGTGTAGCTGCCTTTATGAAGCCTGAGACGCCATTAACAGACAATTTCGCGCAAAGGCGACCTCGGCTATCGAGGAACGGGTGTCCGACTTGCACCTTTTCGAAATGATCTTGCCGGTGCAGTTCAGTCTTATTGCGATAGCTCTCATATGCTCGTTCCGACATCGCGTTGAGCACCTCAACTGCGGCAGAGGAGTTAAGCGCCGTGTTGATGTATTCAACGAGTTCGGGGACTGAGACTACTTTCCTGGGCGTATCCTCGAATGGCGATATGCATATCGCCGGAACATCGCCGTCAAACGATCTTATTGTCAGGAAGTCAAAAGCCGATTCTGGATGCCAACCCGGCCACGCCACCAGTGTTGTGAGGGCGGTAACTGATTCAAGCTCATGTCTGACATCAAACTGGATCGTGTTTGACCAAAGCGCCACCAGTTTGTCTGCCTGAGCTCGGAGAAGCGACAAGAGCCTATCCGAAGTATGCTGATCGCCGCTGTAACTGACCATGCTCGAAACTCAAATTTTCATTGTGACGACCACAGGAAGGTGATCAGAGATTGTAGTGTCGATTCCGTTTGACTGTGGCTTCAGCAGGTTCGTCGCTCTTATATTCGTCAAATATTTTGGCGTCCCGGTTGGCAGTGTGGGGATCAATGAAGGCCTAATAAGAACTTGGTCTAATGCGTGCCAAATCGTGGAATCCGATATGTCCCCGTCATTGAAGAAGGAGCCAGGCTGTGCTGTTGAGGTCTGATCCCCAGGTTTGCCCACATCGCATTGTAAAACATTGGGATCTTTTTCTGATATCGCCCTTTTCCTTCAGTGCGGAAACGCATGTGAGAGGCGATATTCCTACACATAGCAGAATTGAGTGCACCTGCGGCAACCATGGAATCGCAGTATGGGTCGCTATTGAAGTCGCCAATCAGTATGGACTTTGCAATCGCCTGCTCAGCCTCCCTTACTTCAACGCGCTGCCGAAGCTTGGCGGCGTCGAGAGTGGAGTAGGTCCGGGGATTAAATTTTCCAAATGGTGACGGCCTATGAACAAACCACAAACAATGCGTTTCGAGCGTCTGGCCAGCGCCTCGGTGCAGCAGGAAGGGCCAAGCATGCTCCTCCTCGAATTCCGATGTAAGTTGTCCTGACGCCAATTTCGAGATGCATATAAAGGATTTGTAGTCGCTAGCGTATACCGAAAACGCAGTTCCGAGAGCGGCCCTTAGGCTCTGTACCGAGATCCTCCCCGTTTCTGACAGCCCGATAATAGCTTCCCCGTGTGGTCCCGATAGGCTCGGAGAACTCGGTCAATTCGAAGGTCAGATCGACCACATGCTGAACTTGGGCTCGCTTACCCAGGTTCCAGTACGCGATTGCAAGCATTAGAGAACGGTCCCTTATTCGGGGCTCGCCTGTATCAACAGGGTATGAATGTTGTTTTAAGAGATTAGGCTAACTAGCGCGTATTTGCGTGCGGAAGGAAACAATGTAGCGGTTTCCATGTCGCGATCGTCAGCAGCTGCAAATCCATCGCAGCTGCCATCGCTCCGTTCAGATCGATGCCCAACCGCCGATACACAACGTCGCGAGCCCTTTGCGAGCCTGTATTCACTTCATCTCGAACAGGAGGGTGTTCAAGATGCGAGCGCCTGAGGCATCTATTGGGTAACCCACGAACACTTCGAACTGCCTGATGACTGATCGCAGTCTTGCAGCGTTTGTGCCTTTCGTTCCTAATGAACCGGACGTCGCTCCTCTACACCGTGGCAGCCCGCCGTTCCAGAAACTTGCTTGATTTCCACGGTTGAAAGCACTTAGCGCACATTTGGAATCAAGGAGGTGTAAAAGTGCAAAGAGATTGGGACGTCGACAGGTTCGCTTCACAATGACCGCGTCCACACTTGACGGCAAATCAAAGTTACTTAATCTAAGGTCCAGCAGGACCCGCTGGGAGGAGGGCCGGCAATTTGCGATCTTTGTCGCATAATCTTCACCTCCCCAAAGCCATGATTCCAGATCGTTCGCCGCTGATTTCTGACAGGATAAACCATGCCTCTAACCATTGCCCAACGCCTCGACCGCCTGAAAGTCCGTATCGCCGAGCTGGCGCATTGGCGGGATCGGCAGAGTAGCCCGATCGACGGCTGGACATTCGAGGGTGAGCCGATCGGCCATCAGCAGGATTGGCCGCATCGCCAGGGTGTCGTGCATTTTGCCGTAAGCGCCGAGGCGCCGGAGAGCTGGCCGCTCGAAGATATCCGTCTGCAGCTCGATCTCGGCGGCGAGAGTCTGATCACGCTGAGCTATCCTGATGGCGAGGCGGAAACGTTCGGTCTCGACCCCTATCATCAGGAATTCCCGGTGAAAGGCCGCCGTTTCTCGATTGCGACGGAAAGCGTTGCGCGCTTTCCGTTCGGCGAGCCGAACCGGGCGCCGCGGCTGAACAAGGCCCGGTTCATCTGGCTCGACGGCCCGGCTCATCGCCTGCATCTTCTGTTGAAGCAGGTTTCCGAGGCGATCGATGTGCTCGGCGAGCATGAAGTCGTGCCGCATCTGATGGATGCCGCCGAACAGGCCCTGCGCAGCCTCGACTGGCCGTCGGATACGTCGGCTTATATCTCCCGCACCGCCGATGCCGTGATGCAGCAGAAGATCTGGGAGCTGCCGGAGCTTGCGGTAAATCCGGCAGGTCTGAGCGATGAGCAGAGCGCCTCGGCAGCCTCTGCCTTCGAAGCGCTGACGGCGCGGTTGAAGGACCTGCAGAAGCGCTTTCCGCCAAATGGCGAGCTGCTGCTGACCGGTCATGCGCATATCGATCTCGCCTGGCTCTGGCCCTATCGCGAGACGCGGCGGAAGATGCGGCGCACCTTCAACACGGCACTGTCGCTGATGGAGCGTTCGGCCGATTTCCGATTCAACCAGTCGACCGCCCACTACTATGCGCAGATGGAAGAGGAAGACCCGGAGCTTCTCGAACGCATCAAGGAGAAGGTCGCGGAAGGTAAATGGGAAACAGTCGGCGGCATGTGGGTCGAGCCTGATACCAATATGCCCACCGGCGAAAGCCTTGTCCGCCAGGTGCTCTACGGCCAGCGCTATTTCGAAAAGACCTTCGGCACGCGCCATACGGTGTGCTGGCTGCCGGATTGCTTCGGTTTCTCCGGCGCGCTGCCGCAGATCCTCAGACAGGGCGGCATCGACAGCTTCTTCACCATCAAGGTCAATTGGAGCGAGACCAACCATATCCCTTCCGATCTCTTCTGGTGGAAGGGCCTCGACGGCAGCCAGGTGCTGACTCACACTTTCGACAATCCGATGCAGGGATATAACGGCTTCGTGCAGGCCGATTGCTATCTGCCGACGTGGAAGAATTTCCGCGGCAAGGCGCAGCACGATACTTCGCTTCTGGCTGTCGGCTATGGCGATGGCGGCGGCGGCGTGACGCCTGAAATGGTGGAGCGCGAAGTGCAATTGCGCGATTTCCCGGCCATCCCGCAGGCGCGCTGGGGCACCGTCAAAAGCTTCTATGAAAAGGCGCATCGCACCGCGGGCGAAAAGGACCTTCCGGTCTGGGACGGCGAAATCTATCTCGAACTGCACCGCGCGACGCTGACGAGCCAAAGCGGCGTCAAACGCAAACACCGCCAGGCAGAACGGGCGCTGATCACCGCTGAAACGCTCGCTTCACTTGCCCATATGCTGGGGGGCGAAAAGCCGAAAAGTCTCGAAGCGGATTGGCGCGTGGTGCTGAAGAACGAATTCCACGACATCCTGCCGGGATCGAGCATCCGCGAGGTTTATCAGGATGCGGAGCAGGAACTGGGTGGCGTCATCGACCACGCCAAGTCCGAGCAGGCAAAGGCCTTGCAGGCGCTCTCGGCCCATTTGCCGAAGGGCGGGCTCGGCAATGCGCTCGTCGTCGTCAATCCGTCGCTTGCGCCACGGCCGGTGAGCGCCACGCTTGCCGACGGCACGGTCATCTCGGCCGGCGATATCGTCGCTCCTCTATCCGTCGCGGTCTTCGATCGGCAGGTGCTTCGGCCGGCCGGCCGGCTGACGGCCAGCCCGGATCGCCTCGAAAACGACTATCTCGCTGTGACCATCGGCAAGGACGGGGCGGTTGCGAGCCTCATCCACAAGGCGAGCGGCCGCGAAGCGGTCGATGGTTCGGCCAACCAGCTCTGGGTCTATCCTGCCGACAAGCCGCGCAATTGGGACGCCTGGGATATCGACGCCGATTATGCCGAAAAGGCCATCCGTCTCGAGGCGCCGGAAAGCATTTCGCTTGTCGAAAGCGGCCCGCACCGCGCGGCAATCCGCGTCGTTCATCGCTACCGGAATTCCAGCGTCACCCAGACCTATGTGCTCAGTGCCAATGCGAAGCGGCTCGATATCGAAACGGCGATCGACTGGCATGACCGCCGCACCCTGCTGCGCACCCTGAACCCGGTCGATGTCCGGTCGCGGAAGGCAACGTTCGAATGCGCCTTCGGCGTCGTCGAGCGCGCGACGCACACCAACACCTCCTGGGAACAGGCAATGTTCGAGGCGGTCGCCCATCGCTTCGTCGATATCAGCGAGCCGGGTTTCGGTGTCGCCCTGCTTAACAATGCCAAATACGGCCATAGCGCACGCGGCAATGTGATCGGCATGAGCCTGGTGCGCGGGCCGATCTATCCGGATCCACTGGCCGATGAAGGCGAGCAGAGCTTCACCTATGCGCTGATGCCGCACGAAGGCACCTGGCATGACGGTGGTGTGCTCGACGAGGCGATCGATCTCAACCAACCGCTTGTCGCAGCTGAAGCCAGCGGCCTCTCCGCCGGCACTTTTGCGCCGCTAGCGGTCACCGGAATCCCGTCGCGTTCTCAGGCCTGAAGCCGGCAGAAGAGGGCGACGGTCTCATCCTGCGCCTCTACGAACCGGCCGGCCGGCGCGGCACGCTCGCCCTCGACCCGCCTTCAGGATGGACGGCATCGCAGCCGCTGAACATTCTCGAAGAGCCGATGGAGCGGAAGGGAGCTGCCGACATCATGCCGTTCGAAATCCGGACCTGGAAGCTGCAGAATGGCTGACGCCTGACCGCCATGCGTGCCGGGAATTAAATGGCCGATGGCAAACGCACCATGATTTGAAGAACTGGCGGGCGCTCCTGAAAGCAGCTGCTATCCCCTAGAATTGGATGAGACGCCAGCCGCATCCGGCGGTCGAAAAGCGTCGGGTCGGGCGGCAAAGTTCGTAACTACAAAATCCACGAAAGCGCGGACTTTTGGTGAAAGCTGACGATTGGACGGCCAGACGAGCGAGAGCGAACCGTACGGCACCATGAAGGAAGTCAGGACGGGGACCAAACTTCCGGCCCGCATATGGGACTCTGCGACGTAGACGGGCAGATGCGCAAGGCCCAAGCCGTCCCGTGCTGCCCGCAGACCTGCATCCGTGTTGTTGAACGTAAGGTTCCTTGGGAAAATTACCCGATCGTATGGTGAGCGGAATGCCCACGGCGCAAGCCGGCCGCTGGATGGGTATTTGAAGTGAATGCAGGCATGTTGGGAGAGGTCATCCGGCGTCTGCGGTCGTCCATGGCGCTTGAAATAATCGGGACTTCCGCAAACGACGAAATGCTGGTCGCCGAGATGGCGGGCAATCAATCGTGCATCGGCAAGCTCACCGCTGCGCACGACGACATCCAGGCCCTCTGCGACCAGGTCGATGACCTTGTCTTCGAAATCGATGTCCAGTTCGATCTCCGGAAACTGCTCGGCAAAAAAGGGCAGGATCGGCATGAGAAGGTGATGCCCGACGATATGCGGCACGCTGACGCGCAGGCGCCCCCTTGGACGTTCCCGGCTTCGTGAGATCGTGGCCTCCGCGTCATGCATGTCGTCGATGATGCGTTTGTAGCGCTCGTAGAGCAGGGTTCCTTGCTCGGTCAGGCTGATGCTGCGCGTGGTGCGGTTGAAGAGCCGCACGCCCAATCGGCTTTCGAGCCGCGCGACCGCTTTTCCAATCGCGGAGGGTGAAACGCCGGCGACGCGCGCGGCTCCGACATAGCTCTGCTGTTCAGCAGCATAGACAAGGGCGAAAACGCTCGCGAGGCTTTCCATTTGGCACCCGATTAGAGAGATTTTGTCCTTTATGTACGCCCGTGAGCTGCCATTGATCAATATTGCGCAGGAAATATCCTTTGTCGCCAAGCGGTATCAGCCCCGCACCAGAGGAGTGGAAGCATGCAGGACTATGCAAAAGAATTGCCTGAGCACGTCAGCAAATACATTGGAGAGAACGAGCTGTTTCTGGAGATATTTCGGGGGAACAACAGTTCGTCGCAGCGCGCACGACCGCCTTTGCTTTTCGTTCACGGCGCCTTCACCGGCAGCTGGATGTGGAGCAAGCACCTTCCTCACTTCATATCGGCCGGATGGAATTCTTACTGCATCAATTTGCGCGGCCACTACAAAAGCAGATCGGTCGATTTGACCAAGGTCGAATTTGAGGACTACCTGGACGACATCCGCCAGGCGATCTCCGAAATCGCTGAGGAATGCGCAGCTCCACCTGTTGTGATCGGCTTCAGCATGGGAGGGATACTGAGCCAGAAACTGGCGGAAAGCGTCGGGATTGCCGGGCTGGTGCTGATCGATTCCAGCATTTGCAGGCAAGTGCATGACGAGGTGCCCTATCGTCATCTTGCACCCAGAATGCCGGGTCTGGTTGTGCCGGCGCCGGCGCGCGACGAGCAAAGCAGCGCCGATGAAACGCTCGACGATATCACGTTCCAGCGGAAGTACCTGTCGATGGAATCGGCGAAGGCATTCGCCGCATTTTCCTTTCATTTCGGGGCGGAGGGGATTTCCGTCGATGGCGGGAAAATCACCTGTCCCAGCCTGGTCATCTCAGCCGTCAAGGATGAAGAGGATGATCGCCGAGGCCGGGCGACGGCGCGGCATATTGGCGGCGAGTATCTGGGGCTTCAGGGGACGACACATACGGGTCTGCTGGTCGGGCAAAGATACTATGAGGCCGTAAGCTGCATGATGGTTTGGCTGGCGCGCTTTGCAGATAGCTCCAGTCAGCCTTCCAAGCTGAGGCTTGTCAGCAGCCGGCCGACATAGGCTTCCAAGCCGCCGACCATGTCGAAGCGGTCGGGATCGCGCAGCCAGAGCATCTGCAGGCCGTCCATCACCGCGATCAGTTCGGCGGCCATTGCCCTGCTGTCGATCCTGGCGTCAATCGCGCCGTCGGCAATCGCCCGTTCGAAGGTCGCGGCGATGTCGTTCTGCATCTGGGTGGCGCGCGCGAGAAACCATGCCTTGGCGGGGTGGTCCTTCATAAGGCTCTCGGCATTCAGGATGGCGAAGGCCCTGACGACCTCGATCATGTCGGCGTTGCGGCGGAAGATGGCGACCATGCCCTTGAGCAGGCCGCTGAGATCGGAGCGATAATGCTCGATGAAATCAGCACTTTCGAGATCGCGTTGCGCGAGGATTGCCAGCAGCAGATCGACCTTTGTGGGAAAGTGGTGCAGCAAGCCGGGCAGCGACAGGCCGACATCCCGGGCTATATCGCCGATCGCGGCATTCTGATAGCCGTCCTCGGCAAAGCGCCGCATCGCCGCCGTCAGGATTTCCGCGCGGCGTGTCTCTCCCTTGCGGGATCGGCGCCGTCGTTTTTCCTCTCCGGTCTGCTGTTCCGACAATTCTGCCATCGTCTCTTGTCTGCCTCTTGGAGCGGCGATCAGCCGGTCCTCGGCCGATTTCTCCCATGCTCTCCATCCTTACATCAGGCTTGCGCGATTGACATCTTAAAAATACCGAGTAATCGGTAGGTTTAAGAATTTCCTTGGGAGGTTTGCATGATCGATTCCATTCTCGACCAGATGACGCTCGAGGAGCAGGTCTCCCTGTTATCCGGCGCCGATTTTTGGACGACCGTTCCGGTCGAGCGCCTCGGCGTGCCGAAGATCAAGGTGACGGACGGGCCGAACGGCGCGCGCGGCGCCGGCTCGCTGGTCGCAGGCGTCAAGGCGACGTGCTTTCCCGTCGGCATCGCGCTTGGCGCCAGCTGGAATCCCGAACTCGTCTCGCAGATGGGCGCAGCCCTTGCGCGCCAGGCAAAGAGCAAGGGTGCCGCGGTGTTGCTCGCGCCCACGGTGAATATCCATCGTTCCGGCCTCAACGGCCGCAATTTCGAATGTTATGCCGAAGATCCGATGCTGACCGCCGAATTGGCCGTCGCCTATATCGCCGGCGTGCAGGGCGAGGGGATCGCGGCGACGATCAAGCATTTCGCCGGCAACGAATCCGAGATCGAGCGGCAGACCATGTCTTCCGATATCGATGAGCGGTCGCTGCGCGAAATTTACCTGCCGCCCTTCGAACAGGCCGTGCGCCGCGCCGGCGTGATGGCGGTCATGTCCTCCTATAACCGCCTCAACGGCACCTATACGAGCGAGCATCACTGGCTGCTGACGAAGGTGCTGCGCCAGGAGTGGGGTTTCCAAGGTATCGTCATGTCCGACTGGTTCGGCTCGCATTCGACCGCCGAGACGATCATTGCCGGTCTCGATCTCGAAATGCCGGGTCCGGCGCGCGACCGCGGCGAGAAATTGGTTGCCGCCGTGCGCGAGGGCAAGGTCGAAGCCGAAAACGTGCGGGCGGCGGCGCGGCGCGTGCTGCTTCTGCTCGAGCGGGTCGGCGCTTTCAAGAGCAAGCCAGATCTGACGGAGCGAGCAATCGACCTGCCCGAGGATCGGGCGCTCATCCGGCGCCTCGGCGCCGAGGGCGCAGTTCTCCTCAAGAACGACGGCATCCTGCCGCTTGCCAAGACCTCGCTCGACCGCATCGCCGTGATCGGCCCCAATGCGGCAAGCGCACGCGTCATGGGCGGCGGCAGCGCACAGATCGCGGCGCATTATACGGTCAGCCCGCTCGAAGGTATTCGCGCCGCCCTTTCCAATGCCAACAGCATCAGCCACGCGGTCGGCTGCCGCCACAATCGCCTGATAGACGTGTTCAAGGGCAAGATCACCGTCGAATATTTCAAGGGCCGCGGCTGCAAGGGCGAGCCGCTGCATGTCGAGATCGTCGACAAGGGCGAATTCTTCTGGTTCGAGCTGCCGTCGGGCGAACTCGACCCTGCCGATTTCTCGACCCGGATGACCATGCAATTCGTGCCGGAGGAAAGTGGCGATCATGTCTTCGGCATGACCAATGCCGGCCTGGCGCGGCTCTTCGTCGATGGTGCACTGATGGTCGACGGCCATGAGGGCTGGACGCGCGGCGAAAACTATTTCGGCACAGCCAATGACGAGCAGCGCGGCAGCGTGGCGCTCGAAGCCGGCCGGGCCTATGCTGTCACCGTCGAATATGAGCCGTCCATCGCGAGCGGGGAGGGCATCAATCTTATCGCCGTCCGTTTCGGTGTGGAAAAACCGCTCGGCGAGGCCGATATCGAGGCAGCCGTCGAGACGGCCCGCAATGCCGATTTGGCGCTTCTCTTCGTCGGCCGCGACGGCGAATGGGATACGGAAGGTCTTGATCTGCCCGATATGCGGCTTCCGGGCCGGCAGGAGGAACTGATCGAGCGGGTGGCCGCCGCCAATGCCAACACCGTCGTCGTGCTGCAGACCGGCGGCCCGGTGGAAATGCCCTGGCTCGGCAAGGTCCGCGCCGTGCTGCAGATCTGGTATCCGGGGCAGGAGTTGGGCAATGCCGTCGCCGACGTGTTGTTCGGCGATGTCGAGCCCGGCGGGCGCCTGCCGCAGACCTTCCCGAAGGCGCTAATCGACAATTCCGCCATTACAGGCGATCCCGCCGTCTATCCCGGCAAGGATGGGCATGTGCGTTATGCCGAAGGCGTTTTCGTCGGCTACCGTCATCACGATACACATGCCGTCGAGCCGCTCTTCCCCTTCGGTTTCGGCCTTGGCTATACCCGCTTCAGCTGGGGTGCACCGCGGCTGTCGGCCGCCGAAATGGGCGCCGAAGGCGTGACTGTCAGTCTCGACCTGATCAATACCGGCGACCGGGCGGGATCCGAACTGGTGCAGCTCTATGTGCGTTCGCCGAAGACCAAGGTGAAGCGGCCGGACAAGGAGCTGCGCGCCTTCGCAAAACTTTCGCTGCAGCCTGGCGAGACCGGCACCGCCACCATGAAGATCCTGCCGCGCGATCTCGCCTATTTCGACGTCGAGGCTGGCGCCTTCCGCGCCGAACCCGGTGACTATCAGCTGATCGTGGCGGCGAATGCCGCGGATATCAGGTTCGTCGTCGAGCTGTCGTCCCCATCCAGCTACGTACTGCTGCCGTCTCACTGACGGCGGGCGACGAGGCCGCTGCTGACCTGCAATCAGACCGCGTCGGGCTGGCTGCGGAGATTGGTGACAACGCGTCGGTTCTGTACCTTGCAGGAGCGCTCCGTGCAGTCGCGGACTTCGCGATCGTTGCCGTAGCCCTTGGCCCACATGCGCTTCGGATCGACGCCCTTCGAGGCAAGATAGGCCATCGCCGCGTCGGCGCGCTTCTGCGACAGCGTCTCCATCTTCGAAGCGGAACCGGAATCGTCGGCAAATCCCTGCAGCTTGAGCAGCCAGGTCGGGTTCCTGTTGAGCCAGGCGGCCTGGTTGTCCAAGGTTGCCATAGCGACGGAATCGAGCACGGCCGAGTCCTGCTTGAAGTAGATCCGCCGGCCGACAGTGAGGATAAAATCCTCTTCGCTGCCGGCTGCGACGTTTTCGAAACCGGGCGCCGGATCGTTGGTCTGGCCGGTCATCGGCGCTGCAGTGGGTTCTTCCAGGGAGGCGATCTTCGTGGTGGAGCAGGCGGCAAGTGCGAGGAACATGGCCGCGGCGAGAAGGCGGCTCGTATATCCGGTCGTAGCAGACATCAGGTGATATTCCTTATTCGACCGGGGTTGTTTGGCTGACCTGCGTGGTGCTTTCGGCCTGGTCGGCAATATGCGGCAGAACCTGGACGGCCGTGCCGATCGGGCAACGCTGGTAAAGGTCGATGGCGTCTTCGTTGAACATGCGGATACAGCCGCTGGAGGCATCCTTGCCGATGCTCCAGGGCTCGAGTGTGCCATGGAAGCGATAGCCGGTGTCGACGCCGTCGCGATGCAGATACATGGCGCGGGGGCCGAGCGGGTTCTTCGGTGAACCGCCTGCGACGAATTCGGGCAGTTCGGGATGGCGCTTGCGCATCTCCGGCGGCGGCGTCCAGCGCGGCCAAAGCGACTTGGCGTCGATCGTGGCGCGGCCGAACCATTTAAAACCCTCGCGGCCGACGCCGACTCCGTAGCGAATGGCGGTTTTGTTCTCCATGATCACGTAGAGAAAATGGTGCCTTGTATCGACGACGACGGTGCCGATCGGCTCGCTGCTGAAATATTTGACGACCTGGCGGTGCCATTTCCTGTCGATCTTGGCGAAGTTGGTCCCTCGGAACGTCACGCCATTGTCGACGATGGTGCCATCAAAATAGGACGAGGCCGCGGCGAATGCCGGTCTGCCGACCGCACCGGCGCCAAGTAACGCCAAACCACCAAGCAAAATTTCCCTGCGGGTCCCCGGCATCGGCAATATCCCCCTTAAAGCCAAGCAGCGGAGTATCAGTAAATCAGATTTTTCATTTGCGACAACAGAAAATTGTTCTCCATCTTAAAGACCTGGATCGAGTTGCGGTCTTCTGGATATATTTGCTTCAACGGTTACTTGGGAGGAGAACGTTACACCCTGCAAACTCGCGACCACTCGAACGGATGGATCCTTGTCAGCAGTCCTGATGCCATGCGGTCGACCGCGCGCGGCTCCAGGAGCGAGTCCCGTTGGTTAGGGGTTATGCATCGTTGAGATGGCAAGCCGACAGGTGCCCCGGTGCAATTTCCTTTTTCACCGGCACTTCCAGACGGCAGCGATCCATCGCAAACGGGCATCTCGGATGGAAGTGACAGCCTTCCGGCGGGTTTATCGGGCTGGGGAGCTCGCCATCGACGGGCTTGAACTGTCGCTTGGCGGGTTCGATGCGCGGCACCTCGGCCAAGAGCGCTTTCGTGTAAGGATGATTGGGCCGCCTGAAAACCTCCTCGACGAGCGCCTCTTCGACGATGCGGCCGAGATACATGATCGCAACGCGGTCGGAAATATGTTCCACAACGCCGAGATCATGACTGACGAACAAATAGGTCAGGTCAAGCTTGTCACGAAGTTCCATGAACAGGTTGATGACCTGAGCCTGGATGGAAACGTCGAGCGCTGCAACGCTTTCGTCACAGACGAGGAATTTCGGCTGCACGGCGAGCGCGCGCGCAATATTGACGCGCTGCCGCTGGCCACCGGAAAACTGGTGCGGGTATCGCTTTTTCATAGCCGGGTCGAAACCAGCCAGCATCAAATATCTGTCGACATAGGCGTCGCGCTCCGCCGAGCGGGCAAGCCCATGCGTTCGAGGCGCCTCCCAGATAAGCTCCTCGACGGTCATGCGCGGATTGAGAGCCGCCATCGGGTTCTGGAAAATCATTTGGCTGGCGAGACCGAACTGATGCTGCTCGCCTTTCGACATAGCGCTTCGATCCATCCCCTTCCAGAGAATGTGACCCTGGCTCGGCGAGGTGATCCCTGCAATGGCGCGGCCGAGCGTCGACTTCCCGCAGCCGCTTTCACCGACAAGGCCGACAACCTCTCCGGGCCGAATGCTGAGGCTGACGTTGTCAAGCGCGTGAACGACAGGCGCGGGTTTGGCCAGCTTGAGCTTGAGCGCGATCTTGGCGGCGAGGTCGGGCTTGGCTCCGAAGCGCTGCGACACGTTCCTCGCTTCGATCAGGGGCGTGGCGATCGCCGTCATCATGCTATCTCTTTCGTAACGGGATGAATGCAGCGGAAAGAGCGGTCGCCTTCCGGCATGAGCGCCGGCATGACCAGACAGCCGTCGGTTGCTCGATCACAGCGCGTACGAAAACTGCATCCCTGCGGGAGGCGGTTGATGGCCGGTGTCATGCCGCGGATCTGGTGAAGGGGCTCTCCGCGTCTGTTTTGCGAAGGCACCGACGCGATCAGACCGGCAGTGTAGGGATGGTGAGGATCAGTCAGAACCTTGCCCACCGGTCCGGTCTCGACGAGGCGGCCGGCATACATGACGGCGATCTCGTCGGCCAATCTTGAAACGATCGCCAGATCGTGGGTGATCCAGATCACCGCCGTATTTCCCTCTTCGGTGAGTTTCTGGAATTCGGAAATGATCTGGCTCTGGATCGTCACATCAAGCGCCGTTGTCGGTTCATCGGCGATGATAAGGTCCGGCTTGTGAAGAAGCGCGATGGCAATCGCCACGCGCTGGCGCATTCCGCCGGAAAATTGATGCGGATAGGCGGCAAGCCTCTCTTCAGGGCTTGGTATTCCGACCTGCGCCAAAGCATCCCGCGCCCGCTGCCGGGCGGCATCCTTCGGGACTCGCTCGTGTGCCTGAACGGCTTCCACCATCTGCGTCCCGACCGTCAGGACCGGGTTGAGCGTCATCGTCGGATCCTGGAATACCATGGCGATCCGCTTGCCGCGCAGCTGCCGCATCTCTTCGTCCGAATATTTCGCGATGTCGGCGCCATCGAAGATGATCCGGCCGCCGGCAACCCGGCCGGGTTTATCGAGGAGCCGCATGATCGAGAAGCCGGTCACCGACTTTCCGGATCCGGATTCTCCCACGAGACCCAGGACCTTGCCGCGTTCAACCGTGAACGACACATCATTGACGGCGCAAAGGCTGGGGCGTCCCCTGCCGCCGCCGAATTCCGTGACAAGATTGCTCACTTGCAGCAATGGAGTCATGACATGTTCCTCGGGTTGAGCACATCGCGCAGCCGGTCACCGACGAGATTGATCGCCGCGATCGTGACCAGAAGGGCAATGCCGGGAAAGAAGCTGATCCAGTAGAGGCCCGTCAGAAGATACTGGTAGCCCGTCGAGATCAGCATGCCGAGCGAGGGCTCGGTCACGGATGCACCGAGACCAAGAAAGGATAAGGTTGCTTCGAGACCGATTGCCCGGGCGATCTGCATCGTGGCGATGACGATGACCGGCGCAAGACAGTTCGGCAGCAGGTGCCTGAAGAGGATGCGCCATCCGGGCAGGCGCAGCATCCGGGCCGCCTCGATATATTCCTTCTCGCGCTCGACCAGAGCGGTGCCGCGGACGGTTCGGGCATAGGTCGCCCACTCGGCAATGATCAGTGCGATCACGACATTCGGCACGCCCTTGCCAAGCACGGCAAGCATCATGAGCGCCATCAATATTGTGGGAAACGACAGCTGCAGGTCGACGAGCCGCATCATCGCGGTTTCCGTGCGCCCTCCCATGTAAGCGGCGAACAGGCCGGCTGAGGTTCCGATGATGGCAGCGGCGAAAGCCGACAGAACGCCCACCAGCAAGGAGGTACGCAGGCCGTAGAAAATGCCGGACAGGATATCGCGGCCCTGGCTGTCGGTACCGAGGTGATAGACGAGCCCGGTCATGGATTCGGACCCCGGCGGCAGTCGTCCATCCATGATGTCGAGCTGCATCAAATCATAGGGATTTTGCGGTGATATCCATGGCGCAAACAGCGCCAGGCAACAGATGATCACCAGCGTGAGGAAGCCGATCGCGGCTGCCGGAGAGCTGAAGAAATCCGCGATCCCTTTCGACAGACGACTGGGTTCGGGCGTTGGAGCGCTTGTGTCTTGCGTGTGTGGTTCGGCCATGGGGTCAAGCCTTTCCTTCCAGCTGGACCCGCGGATCCAGAAGGGTATAGCAGATGTCGATGATGAAGTTGAGGACGACGAAGAGCAGCACCATCATCATCAGGTAGGCGACGATGACGGGGCGATCGAGAAGGTTGATCGAGTCGATGATCAGCTTGCCCATGCCCGGCCACGCAAAGATGCTTTCGGTGACGACCGAAAAGGCGATGAGCGAGCCGAACTCGAGACCGATAATCGTCACCACCGGGATCATCAGGTTCTTGAGAACGTGCACGGAAATGATCCGCCGCTCTCGCAATCCCTTGGCGCGGGCAAACTTCACATAGTCCTGGGGAAGGACCTCCTGCACGCCGGCACGGGTCAGCCGAAGAATGAGCGACGTCTTGAACAGAGCCAGGTTGAAGGCCGGCAATAAAAGGTGCCGGATGCCGTCTGCCGTCAGAAACGACCATTGCGCGCCGAGCAGTTCCTGCGTCGGGCCGCGGCCATTCGTCGGCAACCAGCCGAGCTCGACGGAAAACACCATGATCAGCATCAGACCGACCCAGAAGGTCGGAAGCGAGAAGCCCAGAATCGAGCCGCTCATGATCAGCTTGGAGGAGATCCGATTAGGGTAGAGCCCTGCATACAGCCCAAGCGGCAAGCCGAACAGCAGTGCAATGACAAGAGCCGTGATCGCCAGTTCGAGCGTCGCCGGGAGACGTTCAAGGATCAGACCCAGCGCCGGCCGCCCATAAACGAAGCTGTTGCCGAAGTCCCCGTGCAGAAGCCCTTGGAGAAACAGCAGATACTGTTTCCACAGCGGCTGATCCAGACCGTAATGCGCGATGACGAGTGCCCGCTCCGCCTGATTGGCGTCCGGGTTGATGAGGATGTCGACCGGGTTGCCGATCACATTGACGCCGATGAAGACAATGATCGTCATCGCGACAATGACGAACAGCGCCTGTATCAACCGCCTGATAATGGATGTGACCATTGAACCTCTCCCTACATCGCCGCGCGTCTTTTCGAGAGCAGCAAAGGACGCTGTAACACTTTGAATCGACGTCTTTGTTTTACGCACGTCGTTGTCGCAATACCGCCGCGCACTTTTGCGCGACATGCTTAGCCGACGGAGATCGCCATCCCATCGCGTTGCGGATCGGCCGCACCTTTCGAGATGCCGCCGTCGATCTTGATCGCGTGGACTGCGGCGAACGCATATGTCTGCGGCGACCGCGCCACCTGGTAGCCCTGCGCCCGCAGATCGTCTTCGACAGAGTGTCGAATGCGATTGCAGATGTCGATCGTGTTTGACACCCCTACGATCCTCGGCGCCGAGACGGCTTCGAGCACGGACATGTCGAAATCGATCATGTTCATCAGGCATTGCGCAACGGCGGGCGCGATATAGCTGCCGCCTGGCGCTCCGATGACGATGCTGGGCTCGTCGCCCTTGAAGACGATCGTCGGTGCCGCCGAGCTGGGACGCCGCTTGCCGGGCGCGATGGAGCCGGGCTTGCCCGGAAGCGGATTAAAGCGGCTCATCGTGCCATTGTACATGAAGCCGAGGCCGTCAGTGATCGCGCCCGAGGGACTGCCGAGGGTGTGGGTCATCGCGACGGCATTGCCGTCCTTGTCGATCACCGAGATGTGGGTGGTGTCGCGCTGCGACCTATCAAGACGCGAAACACTGGCGATCTCGCGGGCCTTGATCGCGCCGGCATGCGCCTTTGCATGCTCTTTCGACAGCAGCTTCTCATAGGGCACGTCGACATAGACTGGATCGCCCATATGCGCGTCCTTGTCGATCGTCATCCGCTTCATGGCTTCGAACAGGATGCGGACATGATCGGCGCTGCCATGCTGCAGCGAGCCGACGTCGAACTGCTCCATGATATGCAGGAGTTCCAGCATCGGGAAGCCTGAGCCTGGCGGAGGTGAGGTGGCGATGCGGTTGTCGCGGTAGTCGCCCCAAACCGGCTCTACCTTCGACAATTCGTAACGCGCCAGATCCTCCCGATCGATCAAGCCGCCATTTGCCTTGAAATCGTTGGCGATCTGCTCGGCCAGTTCGCCATGATAGAAGATGTCCGAGCCGCCGCTTCGCGCGATGCGTTCGAGGGTCTCTGCCATGTCCTTGTTGACGAGCAGGTCGCCGACATTCTTCAGCGTACCGTCGTCGTGGAAATAGACTTTCCGGCCCGTTTCAGAAAAGCGCAGCTTGTCGAGCGTGTTGGCAAAACCGTCATTCGACTGGTCCTTGGCCCAATACCAGTGCATGTGGTTTCGGATCATGAAACCGTCACGGGCAAGGCGGATAGCCGGCTTGATGAGATCGGCCCAATCGAAGGTGCCATAGTCGCGCAGCGCGGTCTCATAGCCCTTGAGCGAGCCGGGGGTGCAGACGGCAAGATAGCCGATATCGGAAATATTGCCTTCAAGCACATAGCCGAAACCGTCGCGGCTCTGGTGCTTGATCTTGTCGAGCCACATGTCCGGCGCGGCCTTCAACGGCGCGCGCGCATAAAATTCGAGGACCTCGTGTACGCCCTTTTTCGGCATGTAGACATGCATGGAGCCGAAGCCGCCGATGCCAGCCATCTGCGGGTCGACCACACCTTGGACGAAGGCACAGGCGAGTGCTGCGTCGATGGCATTGCCGCCGCGTTCGAGAACTTCCGCACCGGCTTCGACTGCCTCCGGCTGAGGCGCTACGATCGTTGCATTTCTCATTTCGCGCGACGCTCCTCGAGCACCTTTGCCAGGAAGGCTTTGACGTGGCCCAGAACTTTCATCCGGTCGTGAGAGACGCCTGGAACACGATCGAACGTCACATCGACACCCGCTTCGCGGAATGAACTCGCCAGGGCGGCGAGGCGCTCCGGCCGCGTCTTGCCGGCGTCGTTTGCGCCATCCATGTAGTATTTGCCGCCCGGCTTGTGGGTGATTTCCCAGGTCTCCAGATCGGCATCGCCGACGATCATATGCACCGGAACCTTGGCGAGATCTTCGAGCCGGAAGGACTTGCCGAAGCGCGCCTCCAGATCCCGAATGCCGACCCACCAGTCACGCGTCGGATCCAGAAGGGTGACGGAACCAGGTGCGCCGATGGATGCCGCCCAGAGCTTTTCCGGATGCAGGATTGCGAAACGGTGCACGAAATGCCCGCCGCCGGAGAAGCCGAACATGGCGAATTTTGACCAGTCCTGGCGGTATTTGTCGGCCATCTCCTCAACCATGGCGAGGACGACCTGATCGTAGCGGATGTCGCCTTCCTCAAGGAACTTGTAGCCGGAACGCGCACCGTCACCGAGAACGCCGACCGGGAATATCGGGCAAAGGATGGCACAGTCGTTGTAGAGCCCGAATTCGGCAAAACCGTCGCGGAAGTCGATGGCCGACGTGCGCCCGGTGCCGTGGACCGCGACCAGGAGGTCGAGCTTGCGGCCGTCTGCCGCCGTCGGTGGCACATAAAGCACCATATGGAGGCGGGGATCGGCCTGAGAGGCGAAGATGGCCGTCTGGCCATAGTCATAGATGGCCTTCGCCCGGGCGACGGCTTCGCCCGTTCCAAGTTCCTGCATGAATGTCTCCTGGGAGATGAAGAAAGGGACGGCCCTGGTGCGACCCCATGCTGCTGTTTTAAACCGCGTCGCATCGAATGGATCGACGCGACGCACTTCAAATCTTTATTTGTCCCAAAACTGCGGCACGCTTTTGGACGGCATGCATTAGTCCGCCGGCTTCACGTCGTAAGCAAGCGTATATTTGTCGCCGCGCGGGGTGTAGGACACGGTCTTCTTTGCGCCCAGCACGACGTTTTCGTAGTGCATCGGCAGGAGCCAGAGGTTGTTGAAGGTCTCGGTCGACAGTTCCTCGAGAAGGGGCGCGCGTTGGGCTTCATCGAGCGTCGAACTGGCCTTGGCCAGCACCTCGTCGATCTTCGGATCGGACACGCCGCCGCCATTATATCTGCCGGTCCCTTTTTCTCGTCGCGCGTGGCGACCAGCGCAACAGTCGGATTGGTGGTTTCGCCGGTGTTCACACCCCAGGAGCCGAAATAGGTGCTGTAGGTGCCTTTTGAATAGGCTTCCGAATACATCGACCAGGGCAGCACCTCGACTTTCGATTTGATGCCGATGCGCGTGAACATCTGGCCGACCGCCTGCAGAACTTCGGCGTCCTTGACGTAACGGCCAGAGGGGCCATGCAGGGTCAGGCTGAAGCCATCGGGATAACCGGCCTCGGCCAGAAGCGCCTTGGCGGCGGCGGGATCATAACCCACCTTCTCGACTTTTTCGGAATAGCCCGCATAGCCTTGGGCGACGAACTGGTCGGCCACCGTGCCGTTCTTCTGCATGACGCGGTCGACGATTGCCGGCCGGTTGATCGACATCAGCATTGCGCGACGCACCCGTTCATCCTTGAGCGGGTTCTTGTCGAGATCGGAGCTATCCGCAGCCTTCACGAAAGGCGAAACATCGCGGCTGACATCGAGGCCAAGATAAACGAAGCGGGAAGACAGGCCGTTGATGACTTGCAGATTATCGCTCGCTTCCACGCGTGCCATTCCATCGGCAGGAAGGGTTTCGACAATGTCGATCTCGTCGGAAAGAAGCGATGCCAGACGGGCGCCGTCATCGGGCAGGAAGCGCAGCGTGACGTTCGACCAGTGCGAGGGGCCAGCGAAATAGCTGTCATTGCGCTTCAAGGTCAGGTTGCTGCCTGGCGAATAGGAGACGAAGGAATAGGCCCCGGTTCCGATTGCACACTTGCCGTTGTCGAAATCCTGGACTGGCGCCTCCTTGCAATCGGCGCTGATAATGCGAATTCGGCTGACGGAATTCAGCAGGATCGGATCCGGAACCTTTGTCTCGACGACGATGGTATAGGGATCGGTGGCCGTGACATTGACAATATTGCGGGTGTAGGAAGCAAAGCTCTGGCTGGGCTTGTCGCGGGCACGCAGAAGCGAAGCAATGACGTCATCGGCGTTGAACTCGCTGCCGTCATGGAATTTCACGCCCTTCCGCAGCTTGAATTCCCAGTGGGTGGGGTCGACGACCTTCCATTCGGTGGCGAGTTCCGGCGCATTTGCCGACGTTCCCGTGAGGTTTATGAGGCTGTCCCAGATATGGCGGGAGGTCGCATTGTTTGGCGCCGAACTGTCTTCATGGGGATCCAGCGTCGTCGGCGTCGTCGACATCCCGATTGTCAGCGGGGCTTCCTGTGCGACGACCATTGCAGGAATAGCAATCGTTCCAAGCAGCCCGATCGCTGCCCGCGTCAACGTTTTTGCGGTCATTTCTTCCATCCCGGTTTAGCGTTTTTGGGCCGACCTTGTTGGTCGGTGCGAGCAGGTTCCCGTCCACTCTTGACACAAATTGGTAAGGGGGCCTCAAGGGGGCTGTCAAACGGAAAACAAGCGCGTTACGATGGTCGTAACCTGAAATTTTGCCATTCTTTCAGCCCTGGTCGCGGAGAAAATTCTGATCCTATGGACAAAAGACAATCATCAAAAAGCGATATCGTGCAATCTGTTGACGTCTGCATCGAGGTATTGCTGAATGTCGCCAAAAACCCAGATATCAGACTGACCGAGGTGGCGCAGAACCTCGGGGAAACCAGGCCGAGAATTTTGCGCATGTTACGCACACTGGAACGTCGCGGCCTGGTGCGGAAGAGCGAGACAGGCACTTACCGGCTGGGGACGACTGCGATCATTCTCGGGACCGCTGCATCGACACAGGTTGATCTGGTGCGAATAGCCAATCCTATCCTTGAAGAAGTCGGTCAGAAGGCGAACGAAACGACCCAGCTCAGGATCATCGACAATGGGGAATCCCTGTGCATTGCAAAGTTCGAACCGATGCGCGACTTGCGGGTGCAGGCGATGATCGGTCGAAGACGGCCGCTCACGGCGGGGTCGTACAAGGTGCTTCTCGCCTATCTCCAGCCCCAGGTGCAGTTGCAAATGATCCCCGAGACTTTACCGCGGCTGACCAAGCGCACGATCACGGATCGTGGCAAGCTGGTTGCTGAATTGGATAAAATCCGCCGCCAGGGATTTTGTGTGAGTTATGGTGAAGTCAGCGAGCAACTCGTCTCCGTCTCGGTGCCGGTTCTGGCATTCGATGGATCCGTGATCGCCGCGGTGAATGTCGGCGCCCCGGCCTTTCGCACGCAAAAAAGCGATGTCGACCGCTTCATCGTTCTGCTGAAGGAGGCCTCCAGCAAGATATCGGCCCGCCTGGGATGGTAGAGCTTTTCGTTCCGCGCCATATCGGAAAGCCCCTTCTTTAAGCAAACTCAGAGGAAAAGATCGGGAAGTTCGGAGCGGGCGATGTGTCGCAACCTGACCGCTTCTTCCGTGTCTATCGAACGGTAAGGAAAACGCAGACGGGTGCCTACGGGTCCCCAATTGCCGATGCAGCTCAAAAGCTTGTCAAGAGCAGCGTTCGAATAGCCGAATTGCTGGCGAAAGGGGACGATATGGGTGTCCATGAACATGCAGATGCGTCGTTCCAGATCGAGGGCGGCGTCGAGTTCGTTTCGCATCGACACCGTCCAGGCCTGAGCACCGCGCGGACTAAGACAGGCCACATTGGAAAAGGAGCCGGCAGCGATCCCTTCCTTGATGCCGGTGGCGAGATGATGGCCGGGGACGAAGAGCGAAATCCCGGATAGATGCCGGCGTGCTTCGGCATACCAGGAAGCGTCTCCATCGGCGAGCTTGATGCCGATAAGCTCAGGCACTGCCGCGCAGAGCATGCTCAGCTCTTTTGGCGCCAGCACCCGTTTTGCATGCGGCGGATTGTAGAGGATGAGCGCAATTCCGCCGGCCGCCTCGGCGGCTCGTTTCAGGAAGTCGACCGCCTCGGCATCGGTGAGCGGCCACCAGTCAGGCAATATGACCTGAATGGCGCGGGGATCGAGTACCGCGGCGCGACGGAGGCGATCGAGCATGATCCGCGGGTCGGGCTGGCAGGCGCCGATCACGAATGGTGTGGAGGAAGCCTTGCAGCGTTCGGCCAGCATCGCCTGGATCCTGTCGAATTCCTCCTCCGTCTGATTGTGGAATTCGCCGGCGGTGCCGTTCGAATAGATGCCGTCGACGCCGGCATCGATGAGTATGTCGATCTCTTCGCCGAGCTTATCGAATTCGATGCTGTCGTCGGCTGCGATCGGCAGAAGCAGGCTCGCCCAGTTTCCGCCGATGGCCGGATGTGGCGTCTTCGCGTTCATCTGTTTTCCCCAGAACAGGATGGTTTTAGGCCAGGTTGGTCTAAGATCTGAATCCTGTTCTAAATTAGAGAGTTAGAGCATGATTTCGCCCGAAAACCGCTCACACTTTTCGGCATCATGCTGTAGATGACGGATCAGTTGAGGTCGTCGCGGATGCAGGCCTTGAAATGGCCGGGCGCGATTTCCCGCAATGGCGGAACGGCGGCGGCACAGGCATCGAGCGCACTCGGACAGCGCGTGCGAAAGACGCATCCGCTCGGCGGATCGGCCGGGCTTGGAATATCGCCTTTCAGGATCTGCCTGTCACGGCGGGCATCCGGATCGGGTGAAGGGATCGCCGAGAGAAGCGCGCGCGTATAAGGATGCTGCGGTCTCGCATAGAGATCGGCACTCGGCGCGATCTCCATGATGCGGCCGAGATAGAGCACGATCACCCGGTCGCAAATATATTCGACGACGGCGAGGTCATGCGAGATGAACAGCATGGTAAGCCCAAGCCGCTGCTGCAACTCGCGCAAGAGGTTGATCACCTGCGCCTGGATCGAGACGTCGAGGGCCGAGACCGGCTCGTCGGCGACGATGAATTCCGGCGACAAGGTCAATGCCCGGGCGATGCCGATGCGCTGGCGCTGGCCGCCGGAAAATTCATGCGCGTAGCGATGGATCGCATCGGCAGGCAGATCGACCTGGGCCAACGCGGCTTGCGCTCGTTCAAGCCTGTCGCGTGTCGATCCGATCCCCTGGATCTTCAGGCCCTCCGTCAGGATCTCGCCGATCGTCATGCGCGGCGACAAACTGGCGAAAGGGTCCTGGAAAATATACTGCATGCGCGGCCGTTGCCGCCTCAACGCCGAGGCGGAAAGTCCGGTGAGCTCCTGCCCGTCGAAGCGGACACTGCCTGAGGAAGGTTCGACCAGCCGAAGGACGGAACGCCCGATCGTGGTCTTTCCGCTGCCGGATTCGCCGACAAGCCCGACGACCTCCCCCTTGCCGATGTCGAAGGAGATGCCCTCGAGAATGTTCAGCCGCGTGCCGCGGGACGTATAATGTTTCGAGAGGTCGCGGACGGAGAGCAACGGTGCGCTCATCTAGATCTCCTGCCATCTGATGCAGCGGCTGCGGTGTTGCGGATTGACCTGTTCGAGTACCGGAATCGCGGCGCGACAGGCATCGATGGCGAATTTGCAGCGCGGGGAAAAGGCGCAGCCGCTCGGCATGTTCATCAGGCTCGGGACCATGCCGGGAATGGCAGAGAGTTTTTCGCCCGCCTGTTTCATCCGCGATGCGTCGCCGAGGCGCGGCATGGAGGCAAGAAGGCCCATCGTGTAGGGGTGCTTCGGATTGCGGAAAACCTCGCCGACTGGCCCTTCTTCGACAATCCTTCCGGCATACATCACCGCGACGCGATGGGCGATTTCGGCGACCACGCCGAGATTGTGGGTGACGAAGAGCATGGCCATGCCGCGCTCGCGCTGCAGCTTGAGCAGCAGATCGAGGATTTGCGCCTGGATCGTCACGTCGAGCGCCGTGGTCGGCTCATCGGCGATCAGCAGCGCCGGATCGCAGGCGAGCGCCATGGCGATGGTGGCGCGCTGGCGCATGCCGCCCGACAATTCGTGCGGGTATTGGCCGGCACGGCGCCGGGCATCCGGTATGCCGACGCTTTCCAGCAAGGCGACGGCTGCGTTCATTGCCGTCTTCCGGTTCGCGCCGCGATGGATGCGGATCGGCTCGGCGATCTGGTCGCCGATCGTGAAAACGGGATTGAGGCTCGACATCGGCTCCTGGAACACCATGCCGATCTCGTCGCCCCTGATCCTGCGCATGCTCTCTTCATCAAGCGAAACAAGATCCCGGACCGTGCCGCTTCTCGTCGTCAATCGGATGCTGCCGGCGGCGATCACACCGATGTTGCGCGTCAGCAGCCGCATGACCGACAGGCTGGTGACGGACTTGCCGGAGCCGGATTCGCCGACGAGCGCCAGCGTCTCGCCGGCGGCGACGGTCAGGTCTATATCATTGACCGCCGCGATCTCGCCGCCGCGGATGCGGAAGATCGTTCGCAATCCCCTGATGTCGAGCACCGGTTCGGTCGCCTGTTCCATCGGCCGGCTCAGTTCAACAGGCCGGTTGCGCGCAGTATCTCGTCGATCCGTGCGGTTTCCGCATCGTTGAGGGAGGCGCGCGGTCGCGGCATGACGGCGCTGTCGATGATGCCGAGGCTTTGCATGGCGGTCTTGAACGCGCCGATGCCCGCTGCGCCGCCGCTGACGCGGCCCTGGGCGACCCAGACGATTTCGAACAGGCGGCAGAGCCGCTCCTGCTCTTTCCTGGCTGCGGCCCAGTCGCCGCGCTGCGCGGCGTCCCAGAGCCTGACATAGCCGTGCGGATCGACATTGGCGATGCCGGGAACGACGCCGTGGGCGCCCATCAGCAGGGCGGTGTCGACGACGATCTCGGAGCCGGTCATCAGGAAGACGTCCTTGTGCTCGGCGAGATCGAGGAGCGCATAACGAAAGTTGCCGTCGTCGCCGCTGGAATCCTTGAGGCCGATGATGGCGCCTTCCCTGGCGAGCGTGACCACGGTCTGGCGCTGCAGCTTGACGTGAACGCAGACCGGAATGTCGTAGGCGATCAGCGGAACGTCCACCGCATCTCTGACATAACGGAAATGATCGAGGATCTCGGACTGGCTGGTGACCGTATAGAACGGGGCGGTCACGACCACAGCGTCGGCGCCGGCGGCCTTTGCGACCTTCGAATGGGCGATGACCCGATCGGTGGTCGGATCGATGACGCCGACGATCAGCGGCACGCGGCCATTCACCACCTTGGCGGAATGCTCGATGATTTCGCGGCGGGTCTTTTCGTCATGGAAGATGACTTCGCTGGTCGAGCCGAGCACGAATACGCCGTGGCAGCGGGCATCGATCAGATGTTCGAGTACCCTGGTATAGGAGAGGTAGTCGACGGTGAGATCCGGATTGAGCGGCGTTACGACGGGGGGACGACACCCTTGAATTTTGTCATTTTCGCTTCTTTCGATTGTCAGTTCAGTTCAATTCGGTACGCGGGTCGAAGGCATCTCTGAGGCCATCGCCGATGAAGTTGATCGCAAGCACGGCAAGGATCAGCGCGCCGCCGGGAAAGAGCCATTGCCACGGATATTGTTCGAGCACGGCGGTCGAGCGGGCCGCGTTCAGCATGTTGCCCCAGCTAGCCGCCGGCGGCGCGATGCCGAGACCGAGGAAGGAGAGGCCCGCCTCGAGCAGGATGGCATTGGCGATTTGCAGCGTCGCGTAGACCACGAGGATATCGATCGAGTTCGGCAGGCCGTGGCGGAAGAGCAGATGTCCGATGCCGGCGCCCATGCCGCGAGCGGCCAGGACGAAGTCGCGCTCGCGCAATTCCAGCAGCCGGGAGCGGATCATCCGGGCCAGCAGCGGCCAGGAGAGCAGTGAGATGACCAGCACCGTCGGCCAGATTCCCGTGCCGGCGATCGAAGCGAGCACGAGCAGGAAGATGACGGGCGGCAGGGTCATCACCAGATCGATGAAGCGCATCGAGACGGCGTCCGCCCACCGGCCCGCAAGTGCCGAGATCGCTCCAAACAGAAAACCGATGACCGCCGAAAGCGCGGTCGATGCGATGGCGACCAGCAGCGAGATCCGGCCGCCTTCGAGCACACGCGCGAAGACATCGCGGCCGACGCCGTCGGTTCCGAACCAGTGGGTGGCCGTCGGGCCGCTATTCATCGCCAGAAGATCGATGTCATTCGGCTGGAAAGCCCACCAGAGCGGATAGGAGAGGATCAACAGCAGCATCGGAACGGCCATGCAGATGCCGGCAACCGCTGCGCGGTTGAGCAGGAAACGGCTGGAGGCGCGGGCAAGCGGCCCCGGGCTGCGGCGTTGGGGGGCGCGTGCCAGCATGATCAGCCCACCTTGATGCGCGGGTCGACGACCGCATAGGTGATGTCGGTCAGAAGGTTGACTGTGATAACGCAGGCGCCGATGATCAGCGTCGCGCCCATGATGACGGGGTAGTCGCGCGTCTGTACGGCATCGACGAGCAAAAGACCCATGCCGGGCCAATTGAAAACGCTCTCGATGAAGATGGCGCCGCCGATCGCAAGCCCGATGGTGGAGCCGATCAGGGTGACGATGGGAAGAAGCGCATTGCGCAACGCGTGCTTGCTGATGACCCAGAACTCGCGAACGCCCTTGGCGCGGGCCGTGCGCACGTAATCCTGGTTCAGGACTTCGAGCAGCGACGCGCGCATGTAGCGCATGATCAATGCGCCTTGAGCAACGGACAGAAGAGCGGCCGGCAGGATCAGATGGTGAAGGAGATCACCGAGCGAGAATTCTTCGCCCGGCGTCAGCATGCCGCCCGACGGCATCCAGTGCAGGCGGACGGAGAAGATATAGAGGCCGATCAGCGCGCTGAGGAATGCAGGGCTCGAAATGCCGGCAAGCGCTGTCACCGACAAGGAGAGATCGGCAAGCGAATTGCGGCGGACGGCGCCGATCACCCCGCAGGCGATGCCGGCTATGATGGCGAAGGCAAGTGCGGTGCCCATCAACAGCACCGTCGGCCCGATCCGCGACAGTACCAGACCAAGAACTGGCTGGTCGAGACGCTTGATCGAATAACCGAGATTGCCCGCCAGTGCCTGCTGCAGCCAGCCCAGATACTGGACGGGCAAGGGCTGGTCGAGCCCGAGGCGTCGGCGCAGATCGGCAAGATCCGACGGCGACATCGGCAGGTTCGGATCGATATAGGCATCGATCGGATCGCCGGGTGTCAGGCGCAGCAGCAGGAAGATCAGCATGCTCAGGGCGACGAGCATGCCTGTTCCTATGATCAGGCGTCTAAGACTGTATCGGAGCATCGTCAATCCGTCTGTCGGGCCGTCTTGTTGGGCCGTCCTGTCAGGGTGGCCGAAGCCACCCTTGAGCCTTTGCGGAAACCGTTATTCGGCCATCGACCATTTCTGCGGGTCGGCCTGGTAGGGGCCGCCGCCCGGCGCCGGCGTCCAGACAAAATCCTTCGCCTTGGTCGAGACGATGCCGTAACGGTTTGCCACCCAGAGCGTCGCCCAGGGCAGGTTGGTGTTCATCACCCTGCAGACGTCCTGGTAGGCCGCATCTCGCTTGGCGCTGTCGGGCTCGGCAAGCGCGCTATCCAGCGCCTTGGTGAGATCGGGCATACGCACTCTGGCGACATTCGGTCCTGCCGGAGGGATTTGTTTCTCGTTGAGGCCGACATTGATGCTTCCGGCATCAGGCCCGTTCTGCAGCCCGGCGTAAACCATTTGGAACTGGGCAATATCCGGCGTCGCATTGAGCACGATGCTATTATAGGTCGGCGCATCGACGGCGCGCGGCACGATGTTGATACCGACCTGGGCAAGCATCGCCTGGACTGCGGCAAGGACGTTGGTGGCAAGCGGCGTGGTGTAATAGGTCAGAAGCGTGATCGGCTTGCCGCCGTTGATCTGATCCCAGCCGGCTTCCTTAAGCAGTTGCTTGGCCTTCTCGGGATCGTAGGCGTAGCTGTCGATGCCTTGGGGTATCAGCTGTTCGGCGACATAAGCGCAGTTGGCCGGTTTGGCCGCGCCGCCATAGAGGCTCTGGATGATGGCATCGCGATTGATCGCATACATCACCGCCTGGCGGATGCGCAGATCCTTCCAGATCGGGGAATCGTGGTTGAAGCCCAGATAGTTGACCACGAAAGAGTTGCCTTCGATGACCTTGAAGTCCTTGTTGTCCTTGAAGGTCGGCACGTCGTTGGAATCGACATAGGTGAACTGGATTTCGCCGGATCTCAGCGCCGCGATCGCTGCGGCCGGGTTGGCGAAATAGCGATTGATGACGCGCTCCAGTGCCGGTTTGCCACCGCGATAATCGGTGTTTGCGGCAAGCTCGACATACTGATCCGAGACGTATTTGGTGAATTTGAAGGGACCGGTGCCGATCGGCGCGGTGGACCACCAGGTGTTCTTTGCCAACTGGTCGGCCGGTATGGCGGCGAGCGCATGCTCGGGCAGCATCATCACCTTGGTCATCGTGTCGAGAAAACTGCTGCTGGGTGCGCTAAGCTTGATGACGACGGTGTGATCGTCCGGCGTCTCGACGGACGATATGCCCTTCAGCCGGGCCGCGAGCACCGAGCCGGTTTTCGCATCCGTCGCAAGGCCCAGGGTGAATTTCGCATCCTTGGCGGTAAAGGGCTTGCCATCATGCCATTTGGCGTCGGCGAGCTTGAACGTGTAGGTCAGCTGGTCTGGGCTGACCTCGTAGGCGTTCGCCAGCGCGCCGACGACTTTCTGCAACTTCTCGTCATAGGTGATCAGCGGTTCGTAATAGATGCTGAGCCAGGTGAAGCCGGCGGTCGCCGCCAGCGGATTGAAGTTGCCCTGGAAGCCTCCCGGACCGACATCGAAGCCGCCGGACAGGGTGGCGGCCTCAGCCTGAATCGCGGCGCCCGAAACGACAAGAGCCGGAATGGCTGTTGTCGACAGCAGGGCGCCAAGCGCGACAGCGGATAATCTAGACAGTCTTTTCATGCGTTCCTCCCATGTTTGCACTTGTCTTGTTATTGGCGATCACCCGGGCAATTCCCTCGTAATGGCGATCCAGGCGCCGGCGCGCCTCCTCCAGATCCTTTGCCTCGATCGCATCGACGATCGCGGCGTGATCGCGCCACGTCGCCATCGGATCGGTATTTTCGAGGTTGACGAAATCCGACGCCTTGTAGAAGGCGAGCCAGAAGACATCGATCAGCCGTACGAGCGTCTCGTTGTCCTGGCAGCGAAACAGCAGCCGGTGGAACAGCTGGTCGTCTGCCGCAAAGGTTTCGCCGCGCTCGGCATGGGCGCGCATTCGATCGACGGTGGCGCGCAGTTCGCCGATGTCCTCCTCGCCGATCACATCGATCGTCTTGCCGATCAGTCCCACCTCCAGCGTGCGCCGGATTTCGAGCACCTCCTCGATCTGCCGCAGGGCGCCGCCGAGGCCGTAGGCGAGGTTGTCGAGAAGCGGCTCGAAGGAAAACGCCTTCACGAAAATGCCGACGCCGCGCCGTGTCTCCAGCACGCCGAGCGATTCCAGCGCCTTGATGCCCTCCCTCAGCGAATTGCGGCTGACGCCGAGCTGGGTGGCAAGCTCGCCTTCCGCCGGAAGCAGGGTTCCGGGCGCCAGCCCATTGTCGTCGATATAGGCGCGCAGACTTTCCTGCACCGAGACATGCAGCAGGGGTGCGCGCGTCAGCGGCTTCATCGATTTAAATGTCATGCCGGGTCGCTTTCTCGCTTCGTCGATAAGATGCGCACTACATATATACTTGTAGGATATCTGTCAATTGGTCAGGCTGATCGAGGTGAGACGGATGCCGGCGTTGCAGCGGGCGAGGCTTCTGAAAACATTGTCCCGGGAAAGTAACTTCCGCTTCGATGTCTCGATTGGGCGGTTGAAACACAAGCCAGGGTGCGGTCTGCGCCCAGTGATCTGCACAACCTCTTCGGGAATGGCGAAAGCCGTAATTTCGTCGATTAAAAGGTGACGAAAATAATCATCTTATGTTGACAAGAGGCCCCCCGCTCCATAGGTTCCGCCCGCATCCGTGAGGTAGGGACCAAGAATGGCGCGTGTTTTTTTGAACGTTTCTAATATTGTATCGCAAGTTTACAGAAATAGCCTGTTTGCCACGACAGCTTTGGTTGCGATCAGTATTGCAGCCTCGCCGGCTGCCGCCCAGAGCGCGGCGACAGGTGACACCGCGACGGCACTGGAGCCGATCGTTATTCAAGGTGCAGCCTCTGATAGCAAGACGGACCGGACGTCGGTTACGGCCAAGAACAGCTCGGGCGCGACCAAGATCAGCACGCCGCTCGTCGAGACGCCGCGTTCCATCTCGGTCACCACCGAGAAGGAAATCGAGCAGCGCGGCGCCCAAAGCATCATCGAGGCTGTGCGCTATACGGCCGGCGTGACGACCGGGCCGAACGGCTTCGATCCGCGCTTCGATCAGATCTACATTCGCGGCTTCAACATCACGACAGTCGGGGACTTTCGTGACAGCCTGCGCCAGCCCTATATCAATTATGGCATGTTCCGCACCGATCCCTATCAGCTCCAGCGCGTCGAGGTGATCAAGGGACCGGTTTCCGTTCTCTACGGTGCGGGATCGCCGGGCGGCCTCGTCAACAAGATATCGAAGCTCCCGACCGAGGAGCCGATCCGCGAGGTTGGCATTACCTACGGCACCAAGGATCGGGTGCAGGGGATGTTCGATTTCGGCGGGCCGATCAGCGAAGGCAACGACGATTTCCTCTATCGCATCGTCGGCCTCGCTCGTCGTGGCGATACCAATTTCGACATTGCCGACGACCGCTATTTCCTGGCGCCGTCGTTTACCTGGAAGCCTGACGAGGGCACGACTTTCACGGTGTACGGCCTGGCGCAATCGGACGAGACCGACTCCAACGTCGGTGCGATCACGACCTTCGACGGCAAGATCCACGAGCTCAGGGCGAGCGATCCCGACTACGACTACCAGAAGGTCAAGCAGCAGCAGGTCGGCTATCAGTTCGAACACGAATTCGACAATGGCCTGACCTTCCGGCAGAACCTGCGTTATTCGCATCTCGACCTGGAGGCCCGCTATCTCGGCGTGACCAGCTGGACCGGGACTGTCGCGCATCGCGGCACGAATGCGATCCGCGACGAAATGAACGTTTTCCAGGTCGACAACCAGCTTGAAGCGAAGTTCGACACGGGCCCGTTGGCTCATACGATTCTGTTCGGGCTCGACTACACCAATCTCCAGTCGAGCTTTGGCTACGGGGCCGGTGCTGCTGATCCGGCGTTCGACTTCGATATCGCCAATCCGACCTATGGTGTCTCGGGCGCCACGCCGGACTATAGCATCTTGGCTTCCGATGCCGACCTGCGGCAGCTCGGCATTTACGCCATGGATCAGATCGAGGTCGGGAATTGGCGCTTCAACCTCGGTGGCCGGCAGACCTGGGTGAACCAGACGCGGGATGCGACCTTGCCCGCGGTCAGCTCGGAGGAGGTCGACAAGAACGCCTTCTCCTGGCAAGCCGGTGCCCTCTACCTCTTCGATAACGGCATTGCTCCCTTCGTCTCCTACGCCACATCGTTCGATCCGGTGACCAACCGTTCGACCTCAGGCAAGATCCTGGCGCCGACAGAGGGTGAACAGTACGAGCTCGGCGTGAAATACCAGCCGCCGGGCTCCGACATCCTCCTGTCGGCCGTTGCCTATCACATCGTCGAAAAGAACAAGCCGGTGCTGGTCGATCCGCTGTTGTTTGCCTATGGATCGATCGGTGAAGTGACCGGGAAGGGCATCGAACTCGAAGCCCGCGCGGCGGTAGCCGATGGCTGGGATCTTATTGCGGCCTACACTTATAACCAGTCAGAAGTGACGGGAGGCGGTGAAAACGAGGGCAATACGCCAGCCTTGACACCCTCGCACGTCGCGAGCCTCTGGGCCAATTATACGTTCCAGGAAACCAACCCGTTCCATGGCCTGTCTGTCGGCGCGGGCGTTCGTTATGTCAGCGAGAACTGGACGGACACAGCCAATACGTCGAAGAACCCCTCGAGCTTCTACATCGACGCATCCACCTCATATGATTTCGGCGCGGTCGACAAGAAATACGAAGGCCTGACGGCGGCCTTCAATATCCGCAACATCGCCGACGAACGGGACACCGTCTGCAACGAGGGCTTCTGCTATCTTGGCCAGGGCCGCAACATGACGGGGACGCTTAAGTATCGGTGGTAAGGTAGGGCTGCAGAGCCGAATAGGGCGTCTCGGCGCGCCTTCGATTGTCGATCATCTTGTCGCCCACCAGGCCGTCGACCTTGACGGCCTGGTGGGTGATCAGGCTCTCGAAAGAGCCAAGCAGCGATTTGAGCGGCCGGAGCACCGCAAAAATCGACAAACAATCGGCGGTCAACCGAGCTATGCGGCGGCGTTCGCGAGGGTCCGTGCCTGCTCGGCATATCTCGAGGGCGGCAATCCGACGAAGCGGGTAAAGGCCGTGCTGAACGCACTTGCGGAGCCATAGCCGATGCGCAGCGCTATCTCCTGAATTCCGATCCCGTCCTGCCTCAGCAGATTTTTGGCGAGCGCCATGCGCCACGATATGAGATATTCCATTGGCGCCAGGCCCATAGCGTGCCGAAAGCGAGTGAAAAACGCCGACCGCGACAGGGCCGCCTCATCGGCAAGCTGTTCCACCGTCCATTCCCTGGCTGGGTCTTCATGCAGTCGACGGATGGCCAGGGCCAGACGTGCATCCTTGAGGCCTCGCAGAATTCCGCGAGGCGTCTCCTCCCCGACATCCGACCGCAACGCCTCGACAAGCAGGACTTCCAACAGCCGCGCAAGGATCATGTTCTTTCCCGGCCGCTCAGCACGGGCCTCGTCGGTAACGAGATGAACGATCGCCGACAGCCTGTTATCGCCGCTGATATGGATGATTTGCGGCAGCAGGGAGACCAGCAACGCCGCATCAGGCGAGCCGAAAGAGAAATGGCCGACGAGCAATCGTGCATTCGCTGCACCCTCGGGGTCACCGTGGCGGGTTTCGTCCGGGAGCATTGTCACGGTGAGGGGATCGATCCCGGGCGACAACTCAGCGCCCAGACTCGACATCGTGAAGCAATGAGCCGCCGGGATCAGTACGAAGTCGCCTTCCCGCAGAATAATCCGATCGTCCTCTGCGCTGAGCTGTGAGGCACCCTCCAGGACCACGCAGTAGAATGGCTGGCCAGTCTCCTGGCGATCCACGCGCCACATCCCTGCGCCGCTGACCACCTTTGAATACCGCGCAGCTGGCTGCAGCAGCGTGACGATGTCCGCCAAAGGGTCGCTCATCGATACTCCGGATAATGTAATATGGACGATGCATGATATACAGTATCGATACCGCCGTCTACATCTACGGCCGTCAGCATAGACAGGAGACACATATGAAGACCGTTCTCATCACCGGCTGCTCATCAGGTTTCGGGCTGGAAATTGCCAGCTTCTTTCTCGCGCAGGGCTGGAAAGTGGTTGCCACCATGCGAACGCCGCACCAAGACCTTCTGCCGCCGTCGCAAAATCTCAAGATCCTCGCGCTGGATGTTACGAGCCCTGAAAGCATACATGCTGCGCTTGACGCCGCCGGTCCTGTGGGCGTGCTGGTAAACAACGCCGGCATCGGCTGGCTCAACGCGGTTGAAGGGACGTCGATGGAGACTGCCCGCGATCTTTTCGAGACGAATACGCTCGGAACCATTGCGATGACGCAGGCGGTTTTGCCGCAGATGCGGGAGCGGCAGGAAGGGGTCATCGTCAACGTCACCTCAAGCGTAACCCTTAAGCCGCTTCCGCTCCTCTCGGTCTATACGGCCAGCAAAGCCGCGGTGAACGCTTTTACCGAGTTCCGCCACGCTCGAGCTTGAGGCCTTCAACGTGCGTGTGAGGATCGTCCTTCCCGGACGCGCGCCGCAGACGCGGTTCGGCGATACGGCGCGCTCGCGGCTTCAGAAACAGGGCGGTTTCCCCGAAGCCTATTCATCGGTCGTTGCCGGCGTATTCGCGTCGTGGGAGAAGCAGTCTGAATCGGCCCTGACACAACCCGGCGACGTTGCCGAGGCGGTATGGCGCGCTGCGACCGATCCTTCCTCTCCATTGCGCATTCCCGCAGGCGCCGATGCCGAGGCATTGGCGAGCTAATACCGTCAGGCCATCCTGCTGGAGCCTTATCGGTGCAGGCTGGTGCTGCGGACGGCGGTCAGTTTCTCACGACCGCCGGCGCAGAACGATCAGCAGCATCGGGGCTCCCACAAGGGCCGAGATCAATCCGGCGGGGATCTGATAGGGAAAAGCGATCATGCGCCCCGTCCAGTCGGCGAGGACGAGAAGGGCCGCCCCAATGAGGGCGGCGGCCAGGAGCTGGGCGGCGGGCCGGCGAAGGCCGAGCCCGTGGGCAAGGTGCGGCGCCATCAGGCCGACGAAACTCAATGGGCCGACGACGAGCGTCGCCGCCGCAGTCATGATCCCCGAGAGACCGAATAGCACCGCACGTGCGGGAACGATCCTGAGGCCGAGTTCGCTTGCCGTCTCGGTTCCAAGCTGCAGCAGGGCGAGCCAGCGGCTGGTGAGAAAGGCTACGGCCAGGCAGCCGAGCGCAATGAGAAGGGCGCTTGCCGCCACCGCATTGTCGACGAAATAGGTCGAGCCCGCCATCCAGCGGATGAGCGCCAGGCCGCGCGGATCGCCGCTTGCGGCAAGGACGCCGATCCCGGCATCGAGTATCGCGCCGAGGGCGATTCCCGCCAGCAGCACACGGTTCGGGCCGAAGCCGGAATGCGCACTCAGGAGGAAGATCAGGGTCAGCACAACAAGGGCGCCGCCGCCGGCAAAGGCTAGCTGGATCGTTAGGCCAGGTGCCGCAAAGGCGAACATGGCCGCCGCAACGCCGAGCGTCGCCCCCGCCGATACGCCGAGCACCTCGGGGCTTGCCATTTCGTTTCCGGTCAGCCGCTGCAGAATGAGGCCCGTCACGCCGAGCACGGTTCCGGCGCCGAACGCGGCGGCGACCCGCGGCAGCCGAAGGGGAAGGATTCCGTCCCACGCGGCGGTTGGCAGCCATGTCCAGGCGCCGTCGGGTGCGCGGCCGAAGAAGATCGCGGCAGTCGCCAATGCGATGACCAGGACGAGCAGAGCAGCGAAGGATGCCGTTTGGTTGTTGATTGCATGTTGTGGTGACGCCACGCCGGGCAGCGCGCGTGAGGCTGTGGCAAGGCGTGGGAGAAGAGCGATCAGGATCGGGCCGCCAAGCAATGCCGTCACCGCCCCCGTCGGCACGAAGTCGCCTGGAGCAACAAGCTTGATCGCCTGATCCGTCAGGAGCAGAAGGCCGGCGCCTGTAATGGGAGACCAGATCAGCTGGCTGAGGATGCGCCTGGCGCCGGCAAGCCGCACGATCTGCGGAGCGACCAGCCCGATGAAGCCGATGACGCCAACGGCGCTGGTGACGAGGGCGCTGAGCGCAATGGCAATCGCCAGCATGAAACCGCGGGCCCATTTGATCGGCAGACCGAGGCTCGTTGCGCCGGCATCGCCGATCTGGCTCAGCGTCAACGGTCTTGTGGCCAGAAGGGCAAGCGCGGTGAGCAGCGCCACCTTCGGCAGCAACGATGTCGGAATCACCCAGCTTTGCTGCGACAGCGATCCGGCGCCCCAGATGAAGATCCCGGAAAGATACTGATCGTTCATCAGCACCAGGATGGCCGCCGCCGCCCCGCACCAGAGGCCGACGATCATACCGGACAGGATGAGGGAAAAGGGCGAGAAGCCATGCCGGGCGCTGATCGAAAAGATGGCGAAGGCGGCTGCGGCACTTCCGGCAAGCGCGACCGCGTCCCGGCCCCATCCCGCCAGTGAGGGAACTGCGAGCATGACGGACACCAACGCCAGATTGGCGCCGGTGGAAATACCGAGCGTCGTCGGCGAGGCCAGCGGATTGCGCAGCACCTGTTGCAGGATCGCGCCGGAGAGTGCGAGTGCTGCGCCGGCGATCAGGGCTGTCGCCATGCGCGGCAGTGTCGAATAGAGGAGAAGAAGACGCTCGGCATCATAGCCGTCGGTCGCCGCCTTGAGATGAGGCAGCGCCGTCCAAACCTCCAGCACGGCAAGGGCCAACCCGGAAAAGAGCAGGAGGCCCGCAAGTGCGGGCGCCCCGAAGGGAGAAAATCTGGCCTTCATCTGGCTGAGATCTCCAGCGTATCGACGACCAGGGTCGAAAACCGCAGCGCCTCCTGCACCATTCCGAACATCAGAACGCCTGGAATGACCGAGATCCGCTGCCGCCTGACGAAGGGAAGGCTGGTCCAGAGCGGGCTGTCGGAAAGCTGCATCAGGGCGTCGGGTGGAAGCAGCGGCGAAACGATCATGAGATGCGCTTCCCGGTCGAGTTCGGCGAGCTGTTCCAGGCCGATCGTTTGAAATCCCCAGTAACTGGCCTCGCCTTTCCAGGCATTCTCAAGGCCGATGCGCTTCATGGCGCCACTGAAAAGCCCGGGGCCGCCGTAGATGCGCGCATGCCTGTTGTCGATGAAATTGATGACGGCAACGGGGGGCGCAGACAGGTTTTTCGTCTGGTCGCGTAACCGATCGAAGGTGGCATCGGCATGGGATAGAAATGCCTTTGCTTCCTGTGCCCGTCCGATCATCGTGCCGAGCCGTAGCGTTTCGGCGTAGGAACAGTCGAGTGCCTCGTTGTGCTCGGCATAAATGGTGAACCTCTCCACCGGCGCGATCCGCGACAGTTTATCGTCCAGTGCCGCAAGGAAAGGGGTGCTCAGAATGAGCGACGGCCGGATGCTGGTGAGGACTTCGAGATTGATCTCCGACGTGGTGCCGAGATCGACGACGCCGGCCGGCATCGTCGGCGTGACCACCCATTCCCCCAGTTTCTCAAGGAAACGACGGCACGCGGCGCCTCGCCGAGCGCAAGCATTGTCGATGCCAGCCCGTAGTCGAGCGAAACGACGCCGCCGCCTCCGGCACGCACGGTTGCGGGTGCGCCGGTCATTGCCAGCGCACCAAGCAGAAAGTCTCGTCGTCTCAAAGCGTCGTCTCACCTGCCTGGACGCCGGCAAGCGGCTTGACCATGAACAGGCACGGGTGATCCTCGTGCCATAGCTTTGCAAAGACCTCCGCCCTGATAAAGCCGTTGCGGTCGTAGAAGCGCCGCGTCGCCTCGAATTGCGGTTCCTCGCGGTCGCGCGGGGCGAGCGTCTTGACCGTCAGCAACCGGGCACCCGCTTCATGGCTGAAACGTTCGGCTTCGTCGATGAGATGACGTCCGGCGCCGCGGCCGTGATGTTCGGGGCGTGTCGCGATCAGTGCGATTTCGACGGCATCAGGCAGGTGCGGCTTCAGGGCGATCAGCGCGGTGACGACATCCGCTTCGATATAGCCGAAGACCGGCAGCTCCTCGATCGCCTGGGCGCTCGCTTCGATGACTTCGGGTTCCGAAAACCAGTCGGGCAAAGCCCTCATGATCGATCGGCAGAGCTCCGCCTTGCCCGTCAGGATCTCAACTGTCCTTCCCATTTTTCTCGCTTTCACTCCGTCGATTTAAACTTGACTCCTGTTATCACCTTAAAATAAACACTGCAATCAAATCGTGTACTTTCCTGCAAAAAAGAGCGCCACGACTACGTCGACCAGTAACGACAAAGCCTGTTTTCCATTTGTAAAAAGGGTACGGGACAATGCAAGCATTGCATCGCGATGTGAATGGAAATGCCGTTGTCAACGCTATGATCGAAAACAAGGATAAGCTCCTTAAGACGATTGAAAGCGTTGTTAAATCAAGGTCATATTCTGAGGATATCTTTCAGGATGGTGTTATTAAAGCTTACGGGGTCAAAACCGATGGTATTCGTTGCCCGATCGGTTACGCCTTTCGGATGGTTTATAATCTCGCACTCGACGAAAGCCGCCGCCGCCGTCAGCAGATGAACAACTATAGGTCGATAGATCAGGTTCAGGAGATCACGGCTCCCATCCCAACTGTGCTCGACCAGCTTGTCGCCGCCGAGACGCTGCGCGATGTGCTTGCCTCGCTCGAGGCCTTGCCGAAGCGCACCAACGATGCCTTCATACGGCACCGCCTCAACGGCGTGCCGCAGAAGGATATTGCCGCCGAACTCGGCGTCTCAAGGACCCTCGTCAACTTCATGATCAAGGCGGCGGAGGAGCATTGCCATCTCGCGATGGCCGAACCCCTCCTGCGCCCCGATTATGCGCACCGGCAAGTTGTTAACGTCTCGCAGCGTGCAGCGCCTGCTGCAAATCGTTCCACAGCAGTTCCGGCTCTTCCAGGCCAACGGCGAAACGAACCGTCTGCTCGCTCACGCCGAACCGGATGAAGGAAGTCATCCGGTCGGGGATCTGCAGCGCCACCTTGGCGGGGACCACCAGTGTTTCGGGTCCCCCCAGCTAACGCCGAGGCGGATGTCGCGGAGACTATTCACAAAACGGGCGACGTCGATATCGGGATTGAGGTCGAAGGCGAACAGCCCGGCATAACCCGACAGCGTCGCCCGACCGGGATGATCCTGAAAGGCCGGGTGACGGACGCGCGCGATCGCCGAATGCTGTTTCAGCCGATCGGCCAGCAGAAGCCCGCTGCGCTCATGTTCCTTCAGCCGGACACGCAGGGTCCGCATGCCGCGCAGCAGCAGCCAGGCCTCGAACGGCGAGAGCTTGGCGCCGACATAGGGATAGGAGGTCGCGTTGATCCGCGCGATCGCCTCCTTCGAGCCGACGACGACGCCGGCGACCGTATCGCTGTGGCCGCCGAGATATTTCGAGGCGGCGTGGATGACGATATCGACGCCGTGCTGGATCGGCTTCTGAAACAGCGGCGTTGCCCAGGAATTGTCGATGATGGTGGTAACGCCCGCCTCCTTCGCCATGGCCGACAGCGCCGCAATATCCTGCAGCTCGAAGACGAAGGATGTCGGGTTTTCGAGATAGAGCAGCTTGGCGCCGGAGAGCGCCTTGCGGACCTCGTCGTGGTCGGCGGGATCGACGAAATCGACGGCGACGCCGAGCCGGTCGAGCAGTTTAACCAGAAGACGGTAGACATCATTATAGAGGTGGCGGACGGCGACGACCCGGTCGCCGGCCTGCACCAGGCTCAGAATTGTCGAGGTGATGGCGGCCGTTCCGCTCGAAAAGGCGCGCCCATCCTCGGCGCCCTCGAGGCGGGCGACCAGGAGTTCGAATTCGCGGACGGTCGGATTGTCGCCGCGCGAATAGATGTAGTTGCGGGTGCGGCCGGCGAAAACATCCTCCATCGCCTCGTAACTGTCATAGGTGAAAAGCGAGGTCTGGAAGATCGGCGGCGACACGGCGTTGAATGCCGCCGGATCGACGGGCGTGAAGAGATCGTCGGCGACTGCATGGGCGCCAAGGTCGTGCGGATTGATCGATTGGTTCATGGTCATCCTCTCATGGACAAAAGCTGGATAGGGACGGATGGAGGTCAGACGGCTGGTGGAGCGCTGCCGGAGTGCGCTGAGCGATCTCACCAGGCAGACCGCGGACAGCAGGCCGGTCAGGGCCGAGGCCAGGAACATCGCGGCCAGCAGGCCTGAAAAGCCGAAGAAGGGCGGCAGGAACGCAAGCAGCGGAAAAAGCAGATAGCCGTTCTGCGCCAGGCCGATGGCAACCGCCGCCTTGGGTCTGCCCTGCGCCTGGAAAAGGATCAGCACCGTTTGCCGCAGGCCGAACAGCAGAAGCGGAAGATGGGTTGCGACGATCGCCTGCCCGGCTATCCCGATCGCTGTCGCATCGTTGGTGAAGAAGGAGGCAAGCTCTTTGGAGAAGGCAAGCGCGGTCAGCCCACAGGTGCCACTCACCGCACTCGTGACCGCTGTCAGGATGCGGGTTGCCGACAGCACCCTGGCCATATCGCCTCGACCCCAGGCAAAGCTTAGGATGGACTGGGCCCCAAGCGAGATGCCGATAACGGGAAGTGTTCCGACCGCAAGCAGCCGCAAGGCAATCCCAATGCCGGCAATGCCGGCTTCTCCGTGATAGGTGGCGGCGAGCGACACCATGATCGCAATCGCGCCTGCCGTCGTAAGGCTGGTCAGCGTCGTCGGCGCCCCGACTGCAAGGACGGGCCTGAGAGTGCGGATGTCGGCCAACCGCCAGTCGAGGCTCAGCCGGACCGCCCCAAGCCGCCTGATGTGGTAGGCGCCATAGATGGAAAGCGCGACGAGCTGGGACAGGATGGTGGCGATGGCAACGCCTTCTAGGCCGAGGCCGAATCCGAAAATCATGATCGGGTCGAGGATCATGTTCAAGGCAAAGCAGGCGACCAGCGTCCACATGCTGAAGCGGGCGTTACCCTCGGCGATCGCCAGGAAATCGAGAATGATCTGCGCCATCGTCAGCGGGACCGAGATCGCGATGATCATCAGGTAATGTTGCGCAAGCGGCTCGATCGCGGGCGTGGCGCCGAACAGCAGCAGATCCGGAAAGGCGACGAGTGTGAGCGCACTTGCCGCGCCGAAGGCGACGCCGGCAGCAAGGCTGATCGACGCAATGGCGCCGGCCCGCGAGCGGTTGCCGGCGCCGAGCATCCGCCCGACCTCGGTTGCGACGCCGACGCCGATGCCTTCGCCGAAGGCGGCGATCAGCATCAGGATCGGCAGGACGATCATGATCGCGGCGATCTGGTCTTCGCCGATCATGCCCACGAAGACCATGTTGATCGTGTGATGCGCGGCATTGATCGACAGGCCGAACATGGCCGGCAGTCCTAGCCGCAGCAGCAGCCTGAGAAGTTGAGGATTGGCAAGATCTTCCGGGGCGAGGCGCCGTTTGCGAAGACTGCCGCTCATCTCGCTCATATCGTTCATGATGCGGGCACCCAGAGATGGTCGCCGAAAAAACGCTCGCGGGTCAGCATGACGAGCAGCGCCCGCTTGTGCGGAAAATTGAAATGCTTGACCTTGGCGAAACCCGAGCGATCGAGGTTGCGGATCTGCTGCTCGTGACTGGCGCGCGGCTCGCCGACGATGCGCTTCGTGCGCGGATCGTCTAGGAAGATGAAATGCATCAGCGAGGGAAGCCAGGCGCTGATCCATTTCTTGCCGCGATAATCGGGTTCGCCGATCGCGACATGCCAGCCGCGGTCATAGTCGTCGGCATCGTAGAAGGGGCCGAGCCGGTTTTCCTTGGCCCAGTAGACCTCGAAATAACCGAAGGGGATGTCCGCGAAACTGCCGATCAGCGGCAGGACATGCGGATCGGCGATCCGCTCCTCCAGGATCTCCCGGTGCCTGTCGAGCGAGCCCGCATCCTCCCAGATCGTATTGACCTGCTCGTCGTTCATCCAGCGATGGAAGGCGGCAAGATCGGTCTCGGGATCGGCCACCCGGAAGCTGATGTCGCGTTCCAGCCAGGGAATGAATCGCCGGTAGACCGTGCCCTTCGGCTTTGCCGGCCGGCGCGGATGATAACGGCCGGCGGTCATTTCCTGCACCGGCGGCAGCGGGTAGCTGAGCTGCGGCAGCCAGAGCGACGGCCATTGCCAGAGGATCTCCGAATCCAGCGTGCCGCCGGCGCCGGAAATATGCGGCGGGAGGCTCGCCTGATGCCCGTCGAAGACGACTGATCTGATCGAGCGATCTTCCGCCGTCACGGCTTCGGCGGCCGCCATCAGAAGCTCGGCCGATCGCACGGGATCGCCGTGGTAGAAGGTCAGCGTCGCGGTGTCGGCCTCGACCTCGAATGCGGCCTCGTGGTGACCGTGCGCGGTCTTCAGATGGATAAGATTGGGTGCGAGGCTGATGTAGCTGCGCGACTGCAGAACGCGCCTTTGTTTGGCGGCGTCGAAATCCATGATGTTCTCCTTGACCGACCGGGCTTTTGATGTGGCGAGCATGAAGCCCGCTCTTCTGCCGATTTGGTAGAATGACGATCCATCTCTGGGCGAATTTAGGGGTGAACGAAGAAAAAAATTCTCAGCAATTTTCTAAACCGCAGCCATCGGAATTCGTCATTTGCGCATGACATCAATCACCGCAGGAGCTTTCGATGGACAGTTTTGAGCCTCGCGACGATCTCTGGATCGCCGTCATCGACACCGAGCACCACTACTCGGTCTGGCCGCAGGACAAGCGGATTCCCACGGGCTGGGAGCCGGCCGGCTTTGCCGGTTCACGTCAGAAATGCCTGGCCCATATCCGCGACGTCTGGACGGACCCGCGTCCCCTCTCGCTGCGCTCGGCAATATCAGGCGATGCGCGTCTCTGAATAACGTCCGGATCCCCAAGATGAACAAGCAAATCACAAATTTCGCCGATGCTTCCCCGACCGATGCTGCAATGGATGCGGTCTTCGAGAGCTTTCCGCTGACGATCGCGCAGAAGCGCATCTGGTCACTGGAGCAGATCGGCAATTACACCGTCTTTCCCGACCAGATCATCGGGCTGCGTTTGAGCCCGCCAACCGACCTCGAGATGATTGTCGGCGCCTGCCGGGCGCTCATGGCGCAAAATGCGTCGCTTGCTAGCCGCTTCCGCCGGCTGGCGGGCGGCCGGATCGAGCAATATCGCGGCGCATCGAGCGCGGTGCCGATCGAGATCCTCGGCAGAGACGGCGCGGCCCTTTCCGAGCCGGATGCGTCGGCGGCAAGGAAAGCCTTCCGCGACGAGCGCTTCGATCTGCTAGAGGAGCCCGGTGCACGCATCCAGATCATCCGGCTTGCCCAGGGGCAGTCGCTGCTGACGATCGTGCTGCATCCGATTGTCTGCGACGACCACGAAAAATCCGTTCTTGCCAGGTCGCTGGCGCGAATTCTCGATGGCGAGCCCATTGGCGACATGCATCCGCTGGAAATCTCGGCCGGGACGCGGGAGGCCGATTGGCTGGAGACGGACGAAGCGCGGGAAGCGCTTGCCTATTGGCGCGACACCATCGGTCTCGACTATGCGGCCTCGACTTTTCCCACCCGCTTCAACAGCGGCGGGCTGGCAGGCGTGGCGCGCGCGCAGCACCGATTTTCGATCGAGGCCGACCTCTGGAGCAAACTCGAACGGGATGCGGCGGGGAAGGGCGTTCCGGTCGAGCGCGTGCTTCACGCCGCCTTCTGCGCCCTGCTGGCCCGCTACAGCGGCAACTACGCTTTGCTGACCGGCCTTCTCGTTGCGCGGCCACATAAGGAGCATTTTGCCAGCCGCGGCCGTGCCGAGCAGGTGCTCCCGATCATCCTGTCGCTGACCTCGAGACATTCTCTCGACGATATCATAGCGGCGATCTCGTCGGCGAGCGAAGAGGGGCAACGCCGGCTCCTGCCGCTGGAACGCATCACCCAGGAACTGGTCGTCGACGAAGCCGCCGCCCAGGAAGCCGTGGTCAAGGCGCTGTTCGAATTCCGCGGACGCTATGCGGTGCCCAGCCACGCCACAAATCTGGAGCCGCCGGGCGCCCGCGCCGACAGCGAGCTTTCCCTGGTGGTCGAGGCGCATTCGGGCGGCGCATCCGCGCTGATCGACTACGCGCAGGATCTTTATGACGGCGCCCTGGTTGCCCGCATCGCCAGGCATTTCGGCCTCCTACTCGAACAGATGGTCGCCCAGCCGAATGTGAGGATCAAGGATATCGAACTGGTGGGGAGCGAAGAGCTGGACTGGCTGTCGGCGCCTTACGAGGATGATGCCGTCAACGACGACAGGCCGGTGCATGAGCTGATCGCAGCCCATTCGCGCCGCACGCCTGAGAAGACCGCGATCGTCTACGGTGACGAGGAATGGAGCCATGGCTGGCTGGAAGCAAACACCAACCGCCTCGGGCATCGGCTGCGGCAGCTCGGCGTTCGCGCCGAGGTGACGGTCGCCATCTTCATCAAGCGCTCGCCGGAGGCGATCGTCGGCATTCTCGCAACGCTGAAGGCCGGCGGCGCCTATATTCCCGTCGAGCCCGACCACCCGCCGGTACGCAACCACCACATCCTGCGCGACGGGGGCGTCAAGATCGTCCTAACCCATAGCTGGCTGCGCCATCGGCTGCCGGAAGAACTCGACGCCATTATTCTCGAACTCGACAAGATCGACCTCGACGGCGAGCCGGATACGCCGCTCTATAGTCCCACGCACAAGGATCAGCTCGCCTATGTCATGTACACGTCGGGCTCGACCGGATTGCCGAAGGGCGTCGCCGTCGAACACGGGCCGCTGACGCACCATCTGCAAAACACCTCGCGAGTCTACGGCATGAGCTCGGAATCTCGTGAGCTGCCGTTCCTGCCCTTCAGCTCGGATGGCGGCCATGAGCGGTGGATGAACCCGTTGATGGAGGGCGGCAGCATCATCCTTCCCGATCAGCCGCTCTGGACGCCGGAAGAGACATTGACGGCGATGCGCAAGCATGGCGCCAACAATGCCAGCATTCCCACAACCTATCTGCAGCAGCTGGCGGAGTGGGCTGACATCACCGACGGGGCGCCGCCGATGCGGCTTTACTCGTTCGGCGGCGAGGGGCTTGCACAACCGACCTTCGATCTTCTGTCGCGGGCACTGAAGGCGGAATGGCTGATCAACGGTTACGGTCCCACAGAAACCATCATGACGCCGATGGTCTGGAAGGTGAGGGCCGGTACGAAGTTCCAGGGCGTCTATGCGCCGCTCGGCCGCGCCGTCGGGCTGCGGCGCGTCTATGTGCTCGATCCCGATCTCAATCTTTGCCCGATCGGCGTCACCGGCGAACTCTACATCGGCGGCGAGGGCATTGCGCGCGGTTATCTCGGCAAGCCGGATACGACGGCCGATCGCTTCATTCCCGACCCATTCTCCAAGGAGGGCGGCCGGCTCTATCGCTCCGGCGACCTGACGCGTTGGCGTGAGGACGGAACCGTCGAATTCGTCGGCCGCGTCGACCATCAGGTGAAACTGCGGGGATACCGCATCGAGCTCGGCGAGATCGAAGCGGCCCTCCTCCAGCAGCCCGGCGTCGGTGAAGCGCTGGTCGTGCTGCGCGATGACGATGCCGGCGAGAAGGCGCTGGTCGCCTATGTCGTTCCGAAGAAGGACGAGACGTTGAACGTCGAGACCGTCCGCGCCGGCCTCGAACGCAGCCTGCCTTCCTACATGGTGCCGGCGGCGGTGGTCGAACTGGAAAAGATGCCGACCAATCCGAACAGCAAACTCGACCGCTTCGCGCTGCCCGCACCCCAGCCGGTCCGGCGCGAAATCGTCGAGCCGGCGACCACACTCGAAGAGGAGGTACTGGATGTCTGGCGCCAGGTTCTGAAGCTGGAAGCGATCAGTGTCGAGGATAATTTCTTCACGATCGGCGGCAATTCGCTGGGCGCGATCCGCATTCTTTCGCAGCTCAGGCAGCGCCGGCCGAAAACGCCGCTCACCGTCGCCGATATCTTCAATAATCCGACCATCCGCGCCTTTGCCGGCGTGATGGAGCAGGGGACCGAACGCGATCTGTCGCAGGTGATCGTGCTGCGCGCTTCCGGCGCCAAGCCGCGGCTCTATTGCTTCCCGGGGCTTCTCGTCAGCACCCGCGAATATGTGAAGCTGGTCGATTATCTCGGCGCCGACCAGCCGGCGACCGGCTTCATTTGCCATTCGCTGTCCGAAAAGAAGGAAGTCGGCGCGCCGATCGAAGAGATCATCGAGAGCTATGTCGATCATATCAGGACCCACAGCAAAGGCGCGCCTTGCACCTTCCTCGGCTGGTCCTGGGGCGGGCTTCTGGCCTACGAGGCGGCCCGGACGCTCGGCAACGAGGTCGACGTCAGGATGATGGCGATGGTCGATGTTTGCGACCTCGGCTCTGAATTCGCGATCGGCGGCAAGCCGAGGTTCCGGCCGGGCGAGCGCGACGCGCTGCATCGGGACGTGCAGGCATGGCTGCAGAAAACGGCGATGCGCCCCGAATGGGACCGGCTGTTGTCGACGATGGACGCGGATACCTACGATCAGTTCCTGCGTTTCGTCGGCGACGAGAAGGATCCGCTTCCGACCGACGGGCCTGACATCAGCAGCCGCGAGCATACGTTCTGGGTGCTGATCGACAATGCCCTGATCTTCCGCAAGCATCGGCTCGTCCCTCACGATGTGCCGATCTATCCCTGGGCAGCCGACGACAGCCTCAATCGCGGCCTTAACCTGATTGACTGGCGCCGCCTGTCGCCGCGGGCGCATGCGGCCGAAATCATCACCGGCACCAACCATCTGCACATGATCGGGTCTCCCGCCTTCCATTCAAGGCTTGCCCTGCGTCTCAAGGAAACAGAGAAGGATTTCGCATGACCGTCGCTTTTACCCGCAGGGATGCCGTCAACGAGCCGCTCGATCTTGCCGGCATCGGCATCGGACCCTCCAATCTGAGCCTTGCCTGCCTGCTGGAATCGGTGCCCGAAGTTCGCAGCCGCTTCTTCGAGCGGCGGGACGCATTCGACTGGCATCCCGGCATGATGATGCCCGGCGTCGAGTTGCAATCGTCCTTCCTGAAGGACCTCGTCACGCCGGTCCTGCCGACCAGCCGCTGGTCGTTCGTTTCCTATCTGGTGGCGCATAAGAGGCTCTATGCCTTCCTCAACGCCAATTATGACGCCGTTCCGCGGCAGGAATTCGCACGTTATCTCGCCTGGGTCGCCAAGGGCGTGGAGGGTTTGCGTTTTGGGACTGACATTCGCGATGTCGAGCACCGCGACGACCGTTTCGTCCTGCGTTTCGACAACGGCCAGGAGGAAGCGAAGAACCTGGTGATCGGCACGGGATCTTCGCCCTTCGTGCCCGACTGGGCAAAACCCTTCCTGGGTGCCGATTGCTTCCATAACAGCGAGGCGAAATCGCGTATCACCGATCTGCGTGCTGGCCGCATCGTCGTCGTTGGCGGCGGCCAGAGCGGCGGCGAGGTCGTCGAAGCCTTGCTTGCGGACCCGAGTTCGATGAAAGAGCTTACATGGATCAGCCGACGACACAATTTCGAGCCGATCAACGACACGCCGTTTTCAAACCAGGTCTTTTCGCCTGAATATGTGCAGGCCTATCTGAAGCTCGGCGGCGAACAGAAGCAGGCAGCCTTGAAGAATTCGATCCTGACCAGCGACGGCCTGTCGATTTCGACGATTCATTCGATCTACCGCCGTCTCTACGCGCTGCGTTATCTCGAGCCGAGCACGCTGAACGCATCTCTGTCGCCGAGCCGCGACGTGATCCAGATGGAACGGAACGGCAATGCCTATCGGCTCATCGTCAGAAATCAATTCGACGGCGGGATCGAGGTGATGCATGCGGATGCGGTGGTGCTGGCAACCGGCTACCGGTTCCGATTGCCGGATGCGCTCGCGTCGCTGGGTGAACGGATAACGCTCGACAGAAACGGCTATCCCATGCTCAACGACGATTACACGATGCAATGGACAGGCCCGCGGGCAAACCGGCTGCTGGCGCAGAATGCAGGTCGATACTCGCACGGTATCGCCGACTCTCAGCTCAGCCTGATGGCTTGGCGCAGCGCGACGATCGTCAATACGCTGCTCGGCCGGCAGCATTTCGACGCGGAACCGGACAATGCGCAATTGGCCTGGGCAACGGAGACGGCGTCCGCAATGCCGCACCAGCTCAGAGCCGGCTATTCGGACGGGATGCTGTCGTCCTGAAATATCCGTGTCGAAATGCCGGGGAGCCCGGATTGAGAGCAGGCAGCCAGCGCCACGACGTGCCGGCTGCCGCTTTCGATGAGACGGTGGTGCCATCGCCGATCGCGATCGCCGCCGACCATGACGGGGACGCCATCCTTCCAGGCAAAAGCGATATTGCGAGGATCCTCGCGCAGCCCGACGCCCAGCGCCTTCAGATGGCTCTCCTTGAGCGTCCAGAGCGCGACAGCCGCTTGCGCGCGTTCGCGGGCAGACAATTCCGCGAGCCAGCGTCGTTCGTCCCCGCTGCAATAGCTAGCCACCGCCGCCTCTTCGATCTCGACGTCGATGCGTTCGCAGTCTATTCCGACGTGATCACATCCTGAAGCGACAGCGACCGTCACCAGCCCGTCAGCATTGGCGAGGCTGAATTGCGGCGCATCACGACCATCGAGCCTCAGCTTGCCGTCCTTGTCCGCAGACAAGACCAGCTCGCCTGGCGCTGTCCCGATAGATAAGCTCAACAGCCGTCGCAGGAGGTAGCGGCCGGCCATGAACGAGGCGCGATCTCCTTCGAACCGGTAGGTCGCCGCCCGATCCCGTTCCTCCTGTGAAAGCGACTCCATCCAGCAATTCCAGTGGCGTTCGTTGTTGGAATATTGCCAGAGCGCGATTTCAATTCCGGCAGGGTGATTGTCCGATTGCTGCATAGGTCCATTATCTCTGCTCAACACCGCGTCGCAAGCACCCGATCGTATCGAGAGGATTCAGCATGGGTTATTTTTGCTCGCGATGGCTGTTTTTCTGCGGGATTCCAGTAACTTGAGGTCGTGACGTCGTGAATTGAACGCGGAAGTAACTGTCCGCGCAAAAGATTTCCGCAAACCGAACAGGGCCCATTGTTTAGTTAATACTAAATTATTGAATCTGGTGCGAGATTTTGCATCAACCGGCAAGCCAGTCGTCCCAGCTCTTCGAGGAGACCCGCATGAAGCGCCCGAGCATCAAGCAAGCCCTGATCGTGAAGCTGTCGATCATCAGCCTTTTCATGGTTTGTCTGTCCTACATCTCACTGAGCACGATTTCTACGCTTCGTGCCAATACCGAGCAGATCGGGACCTTCTGGATGCACCGGCTTGTGACCGCGCGCGAGATCAAGGATAACTTCCTCGATCTGAAACTGGTCTACGCTCAGTATCTCCTGGAAGATACGGCGGAGGAACTGAAGGCCGGACAACAGAAAATCGATACCGCTCGGGCCGCGGTTGAGAAAGTTGTTGCGGAATACGAAAAGGGTGTCCGCACCGAGCGCGGGCGCGAACTGATCAATCAGATCAAGCCTGAACTGGACAAGTATAGCGGGCTGGCAGAGCAGATGATTGCGCTGCAAAATAGTGACAAGGCATCCGACGCGGCTCGCTTCTTCAAGGAGAATATGGAACCGCAATCCGTGCTAGTGGATAAGGGCGTCAGCGATCTGGTTGCTTTCATTCTCGGCCAGGCCGAAGGCTTCGTTGCCGCGAGCGACGGTTCCGCGACGTCCGCTTTCATGTTGACGGCCGCAATCGCAGCGCTGGCAGTGCTCATCGCCATGGCTGGTATCGCCTTTGCAGTATTCGGCATCGCCAACCCGATCCGAAGCATCGCATCGGCCATGAGGCGTTTGTCGAACGGTGACCTTGATAGCGCCATACCCGGTGCCGGCCGCGCCGACGAAGTTGGGGAAATGGCCGGTGCTGTCGAAGTCTTCCGCCAGAATGCTCTCAATGTCGTCAGGCTTGAGAAGGAAGCTGCTCTCTCCCGCAGCGAAAGTGAGGCAGTGCGCGCGGCAGCCCAGCAACGCGCCGAACGCGAGGCCGAACAATTGCGCTTCGCAACCACGACCTTGGGTGGAGGCCTTCGACGGCTTGCGGCAGGCGACATATCCTTCCAGCTTTCGGATCAATTTGCCGCCGAATACGAGACCTTGCGCGAAGACTTCAACGCGTCGCTCCGGCAATTGGGCACGACGATCGGGGCGGTGCTCCAGACGGTACACAGCATAGATAGCGGTAGCGGCGAGATCGCATCCGCTGCGCAGGACCTTTCCAAACGTACCGAACAGCAAGCAGCCTCTCTCGAGGAGACGGCCGCAGCCCTGGACGAAATCACCTCGAATGTGACGATGGCGTCCAAACGCACCGACGAGGCACGCAATGTGGCCCTGGAGGCCGATATCAGCGCTCAGCGGTCGGCAACTGTCGTAGCAGAGGCGGAACAGGCCATGCGACGCATCGAGGATAGTTCGGAGCAGATATCGAACATTATTGGTGCGATCGATGAGATTGCCTTCCAGACCAACCTCCTGGCGCTCAACGCCGGCGTTGAAGCTGCCCGTGCGGGTGAGGCGGGCAAAGGTTTTGCCGTGGTCGCACAAGAAGTCCGTGAGCTTGCTCAACGCGCTGCTCAAGCAGCCAAGGAGATCAAAGGCTTCATTCAGAAGTCCTCGACGGACGTCAAAAATGGCGTCAAACTGGTTCTCGAAACCGGTACGTCGCTGAAAGCGATTGGTGAGCACGTCATACAGATAAACCAGCTCATGGATGCGATTGCCACCTCGGCGCGCGAGCAATCGACCGGACTTGCCGAGATCAACACCGCCGTCAATCATATGGACCAGGCGACCCAGCAAAATGCGGCAATGGTCGAGCAGTCGACGGCCGCCGCCGCCTCTCTGTCCTCCGAGGCGGGCCGCCTGCGGCATCTGGTCAATCAATTTCAGTTGGACGGCGACAGAAGCACGGTGGGCGTGGAGAACGGCAGCCGGGGCTCCGACAGCGACATGCCGATCCGGCTGGTCGCTCAGCGGCGCGCCATGCAAAGATGAAGCGTGATGTCGGTACGCCGGACGATCTATTGGCCGCTGGCGGCGCAATGACGCGCTAACGCGCGACAACAATGCCCCCGATCGACGCAAGAGGACCCGTTCTATGCAAGGCTTTTCAGGCCCGGCGGCACCGAAGGATCTACCAGCGGAGGAGGCGAGGGCCGGTGACGGCGCCGAGCGCGCCAGTGAGCAGGATGCCCAGCGAATACCAGATCAACACGAAGGGCATGCCGTTCTCGGTGCAGAACCACGAATAGACCCAGGCGCCCGCGGCCCCCGCGGCAATGCCGGCGACGAAGCCCGTCAGCCGCAGATCGGTTGGCGCCGCCTGGCGCAGCGCCCAGACGGCGCCGGCATAGACGGGTAGGGCAAAGCCGAGGATCAGCAGCGGGCAATGGAGCGCCGAAGAGCCGAAGATCAGCACCGGATAAGCCTCGGTTGGAGCCATCATCAGTTGGATGGCAGCGACTGCCGCCATGGCGGCGAAGATTAAGGCAAGCAAATCGAAAAAACGGCCCTCGGAACCGTCAGGGCGGGAAAGCCGATAGACGGCGAGGAGCGCCACGACTGCAATCAGCGCATTATAGGCCGATTTGATCCAGAAGACCGGCAGCATCAGCACGTCTGATATATCGACCCGCGGACCGAGAATGGTCAGCATCAGCAGCAGGGAGAGCCCGAGCGCCGGCACGATGCCGAGCGCGAAGCGGCGGCGCAGCGCATCGCTCGGCACCGGCTTCAAGTCACCTGCCAGGCGTTCGATGAGGTCGTCCGTTTTTGTCACGATGTGCCTCGCATTCTCTCTGCCAGCGCCTTCAGCGCCCGGTGGATGCCGACCTTCACCGCCGATTCGGACTGGCCCGTGCGGCTTGCGGTGTCGGCGACCGACTGGCCCTCCAATTTCACCTGCCGGATCAGCTCACGTTGTCTCGGTGACAGCCCGTGGAGCAACCGCTCGACATCCATGCTGGCCGTCAGCGCATCCTCGCTGAAGTCGCTTTCGATCTCCTCGCCAAGCTCGGTCTCGGCGAGCCTGCGTCCGCCGCGGCCGCGATGATGGTCGATCAGCTTGTAGCGGGCGATCGAGAAGAACCAGGCCGTGAATGGCCTTTCCCGGTCATAGGTGGATCGGCGCGAATGCAGCGCCAGCAATGTCTCCTGAACCAGGTCTTCCATATCCGCTTTCGCCGCCGCCGCCATTCTGCGGCTGTAATAACCGACAAGCAGCAGGCGCAAAGCCGCCAGCAAACGCCGATAGGCCGCCTCGTCCCCGTCAAGGGACAGAAGCATTAATGCTTTCAGGGCTTCTTCCGAATGGGCGGTTGTCATGCTGTCAGAGACTTCATTCGATGGAAGCTGCCGATCGGTTACAGGGAAGATGAAAACAATGTTGGTATCACAGCTCTATCACAAGCGCGTGAGGCTGTAACGCATCCCGACGCTCCCCCGAATAGCCAAATGTGAGCCATCGGCAGGCCGCCGGCGGACACGAAAATCCATTTCGGGAGAGTTCCATGACCAAGCTTTTTTCCAGCCTTGCAGCCTGCACCTTCATCGTCGGTCTTTCGCTCGCCGGCGCCGCTTCGGCTGAAGACGCCATGAAGTCCGATACGATGAAAAAGGACACGATGAAGAAGGACACGATGCAGAGCAGCGCCATGTCGAAGGATGCCATGAAGATGTCGGGCACCAAGACGGACTGCATGCACAAGGCCGGCATGGAAAAGGATGCGATGAAAAAGACCGATATGATGAAGGCCTGCGACGCGATGAAGTAGCGTTCGCGTCTGCGCGGCCGCTGAAACTTTTCTACAGCGCCGCGCGTCTTTTTAGACGCGCAAAGGACGCTGTAGCACTTTTGATTGCTGCGGCCGCGTCCCCTCTTTTCGAAACGTCTGACTTTCGGAGAACCATCATGGCGACGATCGATGCCGGCACGAAAACCGGCCGCACGCTTATCTACCGCCACAGCCTTGCCGTGCGCCTGTCGCATTGGGTGAATGTGTTCTGCCTCACCGTGCTGCTGTTCAGCGGTCTGCAGATATTCAATGCGCATCCGGCGCTCTATTGGGGCCAGTACGGTGCCGACAACGACCCGTCCTTCATCGCCATGGAAGCCGTCGAGGGCGGCGACCAGGCGAAGGGGCTGACGCATGTCGGTTCGCTCACCTTCGATACGACAGGCGTGCTCGGTCTTTCGGATGTCGATGGCGAGGCGACAGCAAGAGGTTTTCCAAGCTGGCTCACGCTTCCAAGCTACCAGGATCTATCGGCTGGCCGGCGCTGGCATTTCTTCTTCGCCTGGCTCTTCGTTCTCAACGGCTCCGTCTATCTTCTCTATGGGCTGATCAGCCGGCATTTCCGCCGGGATCTCGCCCCTGAAGGCAAGGAACTGACGCTCGCCCATCTTGGGCATGAGGTCGCCAGCCATGCCCGGCTGCGTTTTCCGAAAGGAGCCGAGGCACGCCACTACAACACTTTGCAGAAGCTGACCTATCTTGCGGTGATCTTTTTGCTGTTGCCGCTGATGGTTGCGACGGGTCTCACCATGTCGCCGGGCTTCAACGCGGTGGCGCCCTGGCTGCTCGATGTCTTCGGCGGCCGGCAATCGGCCCGCACCCTGCATTTCCTCACCGCCTTCTCGCTCGTCGCCTTCGTTGTGGTGCATGTCGCCATGGTGATCCTGTCGGGTGTCTTCAACAATCTGCGCTCGATGATCACCGGCTATTACGCTATCGAACAGGGAGACGAATGATGAGCCGCCTGATCACCCGCCGCCGCTTCCTGATCGGCTCGACCCTCACCGCCTCCGCATTGGGATTGAGCGGCTGCGACGCAGTGGTCGAGAGCGAGCGGACGAAGTCGGTGTTGAAGATCGCCGAAGGCTTCAGCGTGAAGACGCAGCGCTTGCTGCTTGGCGACAACGCGCTGGCCCGCGAATTCAGCGAGACGGACCTCTCCCCGGTCTTTCGCTCCAACGGCACCAGCATGCCCGATAACCCGCAATATCTCGACTGGATGAGCCGGCAGTTCTCGACCTGGAGACTGGATGTCGGCGGTCTCGTCGAAAAGCCGTCGCAGTTCTCGCTGGCGCAGCTGAAGGCGATGCCGTCGCGTACCCAGATCACCCGCCACGACTGCGTCGAAGGCTGGAGCGCTATCGGCAAATGGATCGGCCTGCCGCTCGGCGCCTTGCTGCAATCGGTCGGGCTGAAGCCCGAGGCGCGCTATATCGTGTTTCATTGCGCCGACGAATACGAAAAGACGCTGGATGGCAGCGGCTGGTATTATGAGAGCATCGATCTGGTCGATGCGCTTCATCCGCAGACGATCCTTGCCTATTCGATGAATGGCCGCGACCTGGAAGTGGCGCATGGAGCGCCGCTGAGGCTCAGGGTCGAGCGGCAGCTCGGCTACAAGCAGGCGAAATATCTGACGCGCATTGAGGCGGTGGCCGATCTCGGTCGGCTTTATGGCGGCAATGGCGGCTTCTGGGAAGATCGCGGCTACGAATGGTATGCCGGCATATGAGTTGCGGGCAGGCTCCGATCTGCCTGTTCGCAAAGCTCATCAACTGAGTTTGCCGGCGTCTACGGAAATTCTTGGCGGGCAGAAGCCGCCAAGTACCTCTGTACGCTCAATGATTCTAGATGGTTAGGTTCGCCCACAACGACATCGATGCGCGGACTGACATGGACGACGAGCAATTGAATTTCCGGAATGAACTCTTATGCGCGATGGGGCCGCAAGAGCGCGAGCTTCTGTTGCTTCACCTGGAGCCTGTCGCTCTGGACGTCCTTTGGTCCTGGAAACGGAGAATACCCCGGTTAGCGACGTTTACCTGCTTGAGGCAGGTCTTGCCTCGATCGTGGCAAGATTTCCGGGCGGCCGCGACATTGAAGTGGGGATCGTCGGTCGCGAGTGCATGACCGGCGCCGCCGTTGTGCTCGGCGGTTTCCAATCGGCGAACCGGCGGCAGATCGCCATTCTCAACCGGCGGGGACTGATCGAAGAGGCGCACGGATCCGGTCTGCCGAGGAGGAATACCGGCGTCTGATCGGCAGGCATCTGGCGCGTTAAGCGGTTCGCCGGCCCTGATCCGGCCGCGTCGGTTCCACCATCTCGGCGGAAGGATCGAACGGAAGCCGGCATTGGTACGCTTCCGTACTCGTAGTTGAAATCGAAAATCCGAAGATTAGGATCTCCTTACATACTGGGGAGGAATGCGGATGACCCAGCATTCGGGAATTACGAAGCCGGCGCTGCAGCCTGAAGACATAACCATGTTGAGTGCAGTGCTGAGGCAGTGGTGCCGGGAAAAATCATGCGGGATCGGCAGTCCGGCAGCGCAACATGTTGCGCGGGAACTTGTCTCCTGGTTCGAATGCGGCATTCGCAATCCGCATAAACTCGCTGGCCTGATGCGCCACATGCACGTGGATGGGCCAACGGTCTCGCGCCCAGCCGCGAAAGCGGGCCAGTCAGAGCGTCAGGATGGATAGAATTCTCCGAGCCTCCCTCTCGGTCTGTTCCTCCGGTCTGAGCTTTCCGGAACGGCAGATCGCTCTCAGACAGATCGTCGATGAACTTCAGGAAACTCTGCGACGGCGCCCCCGATCCGCGCCCGATCCTCCTTCGTCTGCTTCATACGATCCGCGCTTCGATGACATCGATCGCCGGAGCCGATGACGACTGTTGGGAAGATATTATCCGGGAACCCTTCCAACTGCGGGCGACGATGGTGCGTCTGCGAGCCGAAACGGTTATTGCCATTGATCGGTTTCCCGGATGGGAAGGACGCTGATAGTGTTGCTGTCCGAGTAACAGGCGGGCTCTTTTCTGAGGAAGCGCGCCACGCGTTATGGCATTGATTCTGCGACGGTGAGGCAGCGCATCCCGAGGTTTTATTTCAACGTCGTGTCGGACGCCCCGGTGGTAGTCGATTTGGAAGGTTCGGAACTGGCGACGCTCGCCGATGCCAGACGAGAAGCCGTGCAGGATGCAAGGGCGCTGATGAGCCAGGCGGTGCTTGCAGGAAAAGACATCTCGGCGCGACGGATCCATATCTGCGATGAACTGGGAGGCGTCCTTCTGATCGTGCACTTTGTGGAGACGGTCCGGCGCTCGGATTAGAGCAATACGCCACGCGGTCTTGAGACGACTTGCGCTATTTCATTGTTTGGGATGCGGATGTTCGCAGGCCGGTTAATTTCACATCATCCGGATTTGGCCGGCCGGCGGATCGGTAGGCCGATCAGACGTTCATATTCGCGTTCCGGCACACCATAGCTTCCGGCGGCAATCTCCTCCAGCCGTTCCCGGTCGAGAATCCTGACATTGGCACGGGTCGACTTGATGGCTCTCAGGCCTTCGATGACATGCAGCTCGTTGGTTACGCCGGAGCGTCGAACGCCGAGCATGAGCGCCAGAAATTCATGGGTGAGCGGCAGGTCGCTTCCGGCCAGCCGGTCATGACACATCAGCAGCCAGCGGGCGAGCCGCTCATGCATGTTGTAGCGGCCGTTGGCGAGGGCCGACTGGGCCAGCTGGATGTCGCAGCAATGCACATAGTTGAGGAACAGGGCGTTGATTTCGGGAAAGGCTTTCAGCACCTGTTCGAAGTCCTCGACAGAGACCTGCAGCCCGGTTCCGGCGACCTGCATGAAGGTCCGGTTGGGCGTCGTATCTGTCTTCAGGAGGATATGCGCCCCCGCCATGCCCTCGTAGCCGATATGCCCGACCTCGACCGCCTCGTCTTCGGCATTCGAAGCGACCATCGATGCGAGACCGTCCTCGATGAAGCACACATGGTCGATCGGCTGATCGGCCTCGACCAGCACATGTTTCACCGGCAGCTGGATTGCCTGCGCAGCGGCGAGCAGCATGTCGAAGGCATCGGCAGGCAAGGCCTTCAACAGCAGATTGTGATTGTTGCGCTGATCCGCTGCGGCCATGGACGGTCTCCTGCGGGGAGGAGCCCGTGCTCATACCAGCAGCCTTCATGATCGCGGTATTGAACAGCTTATGCGTCAAAACAGCCGGCATAGCCATATTGATGGGCGGTTCTGTGCGGTTTTGACAATACCGGTGGAGAGGGAAGAATAAGATTATTCGTTAAAAATCATAGCATTAAGAGTAAATTGCAACAGAGCAATGTGTCAGGCGGGTACTTATGCATCTCTCGGCAATCGATGACAAAACCCCTGCCCGGTCGACGACTTTCGATCTGAAGCTCCGCCCTCCAGCTGCTGCACAAGCGCGCGCACCACCTTCATCCCCAGGCTTTTTCCGGCGTTCTCGTCTGATGAAAATTCCGGCGGCAGGCCCCTGCCACTGTCCGATACGCGAGCGGATGTCACCGCAGTCGTTGCGCGCGATGACGGAGACAGCGCCGCCGATATCGGAATAGCCGTGCTTGAAGGCATTCGTCACCAGTTCGTTGACCAGAAGCCGGACGGACACGGTCCGGCCGTCGACGCGAGGCCGGGTCATACGCCTTGCAATCAGGCGGCCCGGGGTCCATAATTCCCATCATCGTTGGCAGACTTCACGGCGCTGGCGGCTGGGAGACGGTGTGCTCTTGCCAAACCAAAGGGCAGGGCCATGCGACGTCTCCACACCCAGAATCTCATCCTAGCGCATCTGTCGGCTCCGGAGCTTCTGGCTCTGGAGACGGTTCTCGAACCGCTCATCCTCCCGCGCGATCTCGATCTCGTCCATACCGGCATGCTGGTCAGTCACTATTACTTTCTGGAAAGCGGTATCGCCTCGATGGTGGCGACGAGTCCGGAGGGCAGAAGGGCGGAGGTCGGCCTGGTCGGCAGGGACGGGGTGTCGCCGCCGACCCTGCTCATGGAGGGGAAACGATCGCCGTTCCAGGTGACGATGCAGGTCGCCGGTCATGGACGCCGTGTCGAAGCCGCTGCCTTGGCGGGGTTCCTGCGCGAGCAACCCGCAGTCCTGTCGCTGCTTTCGCACTTCGTCCATATCTTCTTCACGCAGGTCGCCCACACTGCGCTCTCCAATGCCGTTCACAAGATCGACGTGCGATTGGCGAAGTGGATTCTGATGTGCCACGATCGCCTGGACGGCGAAGAGATCGCGATCACCCACGAATATCTGGCGATCATGCTCGGCGTGAGACGATCGAGCGTCACCGATGCCTTACATATTCTGGAAGGCGAGCGCCTCATTCATTCCAGCCGCGGCCTGGTGATCGTTCGCAATCGCATAGCCCTCGAAAGCTTCGCGGCCGACGCCTACAATCTTCCGGGCATATCCGGGCCCGACCTTCCCGGTATCCGCTATCAATCATCTCGCGCACCGATCGCCGCGCATTGAAGCCTGTCGTCGATACGAAAGCGCGTCGCGGTTAACTTGATTCATGCGGCGCGCTTAGCTTTTTGTTTTTATGCATCTCGTTATCCGGGAACCGCTGCACACTTTCCGGCGACATGCATTAAACGCCGCTGCAATGGCCGAACCCCAGAACTCTTCTCAGTCTGTGGACGCTCGTGTTTTGCGTTTATGCGGCGGATTGACGCGCAACCCCTACGGTGATACCTATGTCTCAATTGGTCAGGCCAGTTGACCAGATGCGCGCTTGAGGAGGCACCGCCGGGGAGGCCAAAATGTTTTCACCTGTGGAATCGCGCCGCCTCTATCGGCAGGTGGCGGACCAGATTCGTTTGATGATATCACGCGGCGAACTTGCCGTCGGCCAGCGGCTGCCGGCCGAGCGCGACCTGGCCGAGCAACTGTCGGTGTCGCGCCCAACAGTGCGCGAGGCGCTGATCGTCCTGGAGGTCGAGGGCCTCGTCAATATCCGCATGGGATCCGGCATCTACGTGGTGCGCCAGCATGCCGCGACTGCGACGGGAAACGAGCGCGAGCCGGTGGAAGGGCCCTTCGAGCTGCTGCAGGCGCGCGCCATCATCGAGTGCGCCATTGCCGAAGAAGCGGCAGGCTGCGCCGGGCCGGAAGGCATCGCACTGCTCGATGAAGCGCTGACGCGCATGAGCGGCGGCGTCAACGATGCGAGCACGGTGCTTGCCGCCGATCGCGCCTTTCACACCGGCATTGCCGCCATCGTCGGCAATGCGACACTGATCCGTGTGACCGGCGAGATGTTCGACATGCGCATGACCCCTTATTTTGCCAAGCTCGCCAGCCACTTCGAGGGGCCGGGAACATGGCGCAGCGCCGTCGACGAACATCGGGTCATTCGCGATGCGATCGCCGCCGGCGATGGGGCAGGCGCCAAGGCGGCCATGCGCGCCCATCTCACCTTATCGCAGAAGAGGTTTTCCGAGAGCTTCGGGGAGGAGTTTTCGGGAGAGGAGGCGCGTGGCCGCAAGAAGGCGCCCGCGAAAGGAACCGACAAGATTTAACCCAAGCTCGGGAGGAGAGAGCGATGAAGAGCAGACTAGCAACGATACTTTGCACCGCAGCCGCGATCATGGCGACGACGGCGGTCGCACATGCCCAAACGGTACTGAAATGGGCGCATGTCTATGAAACCTCCGAGCCCTTCCACACGGATTCCGTTTGGGCTGCAGAAGAGATCGCCAAGCGCACCGACGGGCGTTACAAGATCGAGGTCTATCCGGCCTCGCAGCTCGGCAAGGAAGCCGACATCAATCAGGGTCTCAAGCTCGGCACGGTCGACATCATCATCTCGGGATCGAGCTTTGCCGCACGCGACTACAAGCCGATCGGCGTGACTTACTTCCCCTATATTTTCCGCGGCCCCGATCACCTGATCGCCTACACCAAGAGCGATGTCTTCAAGCGCCTCGCCAAAGGCTATGAAGACAAGACCGGCAATCACATCGCTGCCGTCAGCTATTACGGCACGCGTCATACGACATCGAACAAGCCGATTGCCAAATGCGCCGACATGCAGGGCCTGAAGATCCGCGTGCCCGACGTTCCGGCCTATCTCGCCATGCCGCGCGCCTGCGGCGCCAACACGACGCCGATCGCCTTTGCCGAAGTCTATCTCGCTCTGCAGAACGGCACGGTCGAAGCGCAGGAAAATCCGCTGACGACGATCGAGGCGAAGAAGTTCTACGAAGTCCAGAAGAACATCATCCTGACCGGCCATATCGTCGATCACCTCAACACCGTGATCTCGAAACAGCTGTGGGCGAAGCTTTCCGACGAGGACAAGAAGATCTTCGGCGAGGTGATGCAGGAGGCCGCCGAGCGTACGACCAAGACGATTGCCGGCAAGGAAAACAGCCTCGTCGCGACCTTCAAGGAAAAGGGTCTCAACGTTGCCGAGGTCGACAAATCAGACTTCGAAAAGAACGTGATGGAAAAGGTGAAGTTCGAGGACTTCGGCTACGAGAAGGCCGATTGGGAAGCCATCCGCGCGATCCAGTAAGGGTCTGGTCCGTTCGCGCCTGCGGCCGCCCCTCACCCTAACCCTCTCCCCGTTTTGACGGGGAGAGGGGACGTGCCCTGCGAGACGTTGGCGAGGGACGGAGACGTTGCCGCATACCCCCTTCGCCCCGTTTACGGGGGTCCGAAGGACGGGTCGAGACCCGTGGCTCGACCCCGGTCGGTGCCGGCAGGCGGATGAGGGGCCACGCCTCCAGCAAGGAACAAGGCTTATCGACAAACCGAAGGTCGCGCCTACACGCCGCGCCCCATCCTCCGCAACCGGAAAAGGCCGATCATGTCGCAAGAAATTCATACGCCAATCACGGCCGAGGAGATCGGTCACGAGTTCGAGGGCCACGCGCCGACAGCGAACATGTCGGACTACGCCATTGAAGACTGGATCACGCTGATCGTCTTCTGGCTGATGGCGGGCTGCGTCTTCCTCCAGTTCTTCACGCGCTATGTGCTGAACGACAGCTATGCATGGACCGAGGAGATCGCGATCAACTGCCTGATCGGGGTCGTCTTCTTAGGCGCCGTCATGTGCGTGCGCACCTCGCGGCATATCCAGGTGGACGTGTTCTATCACTATATGCCGGCAGGGCTGGCGCGCGTGCTCGCCACTTTCGTCGACATCGTCCGCATCGGCTTCTTCGCCTATGGCTGCCACCTGATGTGGCGCTATGTCGATATCGTCGCCGACGAGCAGATGGTTACCGTCGAGCTGCCGCGCAACATCGTCTTCTACTCCGTGCTCGTCGCCTTCGTGCTGATGCTGATCCGCGCGGTCATCGTCTTCATCGCCAATATGCGCCGCGGCTACTCCGTTCTGGAGCGCCCCGAAGAATTCCAGACTGTCGAGGGTTGATCCGATGCTGCTGCTGCTTGGTTCATTTCTGGTGCTGATGCTGATCGGCGTGCCGGTCGCCATTTCGATGGCCGTCGCATCCGTGCTGTATATCGTCCTTTACGGCGTGGCGCCCGACATTATCGTCGCCCAGCGCATGATCGCCGGCGTCGAAAGCTTCCCGCTGCTCGCCGTTCCCTTCTTCATCCTGGCGGGCAATCTGATGAACTCGGCGGGTGTGACTGGCCGCATCTATTCCTTCGCGGTCGCCCTCGTCGGCTGGATGAAGGGCGGGCTGGCGCAGGTCAATATCATTGGCTCCGTCATCTTCTCCGGCATGTCCGGCACCGCACTTGCCGATGCGGCCGGCATCGGCACGATCGAGATCAAGGCGATGAAGGATCACGGCTATCCCGTCGAGGCTGCCGTCGGCGTGACGGCGGCCTCTGCCACGCTCGGGCCGATCTTCCCGCCGTCGCTGCCCTTCGTCATCTATGGCATGATGGCGAACGTCTCGATCGGCGCGCTTTTCATGGCCGGTATCCTGCCCGGCGTCGTCATGACGCTGTTGATGATGATCACCGTTGCCGCCTTCGCCTACAAGAAGCGCTGGGGCTCCGACGCGCCCTTCGATATCAGGCAGCTGCTGTCGGCTGGCATCGAAATCGTCGTTGTCCTGATGGTGCCTGTGGCGATCTATCTGATGATGCGGGCCGGCCTATCGATGAATGCCGCGGCCGGCATCGCCCTTCTCTTGCTTCTGGCGCTCGACTGGTATTTCGGCTTTTCCGCCGTCATGGCGCTGATGACTCCGGTCATCCTGATCGGCGGCATGACGATGGGCTGGTTCACGCCGACGGAGGCCGCGGTTGCCGCCGTGCTCTGGTCGCTGTTCCTCGGCCTGGTACGCTACCGCACCATGACGTTTTCGACGCTCGCCAAGGCAAGCTTCGATACGATCGAGACGACGGCATCGGTTCTCTTCATCGTCACCGCCGCCTCGGTCTTCGCATGGCTGCTGACGGTCAGCCAGGCCGCCCAGCTGCTGTCGGATGCGATCCTGTCGATCACCGACAATAAATGGGTATTCCTGATCCTCGTGAACTTGCTGATGCTCTTCGTCGGCTGCTTCCTGGATACGATCGCAGCGATCACCATCCTCGTGCCGATCCTGCTGCCGATCGTCGCCAAATTCGGCATCGATCCGGTTCAGTTCGGCCTGATCATGACCCTGAACCTGATGATCGGGCTGTTGCATCCACCGCTCGGCATGGTGCTTTTCGTGCTGTCCAGGGTCGCGAAACTGTCGGTCGAACGCACCACCATGGCGATCCTGCCCTGGCTGGTGCCGCTCTTCCTGGCGCTGATTATGATTACCTTCATCCCCGCCGTGTCGCTCTGGCTGCCGCAGCAGCTCGGGCTGCTGCGATAGGAGCATATGATGCAGACACGTCTGGCACGGCTTTACCAGAAGGGCGATCTCAGGATCGAGACCGACACCGTTTCGGCCCCCGGTCCAGGCGAGGTGCTGCTCAAAATGGCAGCCGCAGGCATCTGCGGCTCCGACCTGCATTATTACCAGGACGGTGGTTTTGGGCCGGTCAGGGTGCGTGAGCCGATCATCCCAGGCCACGAGGCCTCGGGAACGGTAAGCCAGGCGGGGGAGGGCGTCGACCTTAAAGCCGGCGTGCTGGTGGCGGTCAATCCCAGCCAGCCCTGCAGACATTGCGAATATTGTGAGAAGGGCTTGCCGATCCACTGCCTTGAGATGCGCTTCATGGGCAGCGCCATGCGCCTGCCGCATGAGCAGGGCATGTTCCGGGAATGGCTGGTCGTGCCGGCCAAACAATGCTTCGAAGTGGGTGCCGCGACGACGGCCGCGGAAGCCGCGTGCAGCGAGCCCTTGTCCGTCTGCCTGCACGCTGCATCACGCGCCGGCGATATCATGGGCAAACGCGTCCTCATCACTGGTGCCGGCCCGATCGGCGCGCTGATGGTTGCCGCCGCTCGCTATCACGGTGCCGCCGAGATCGTGGTGACCGATCTTGCGGACGCGGCGCTGGAGAGGGCGAAGGCGATGGGCGCCAGCCGCGCGATCAATGTTTCCCGGGATGCGGCAGCACTTGCCGAATTCGAGACGGGCAAGGGCTATTTCGACCTCGTCTTCGAATGCTCGGCCGCCGCTCCGGCCATCCGCAGTGCGATCGCGGCCATCCGGCCGCGCGGCACGATCGTGCAGGTCGGGGTCGCGGGAGAGATCCCGATCCCGCTCAACGCCATCGTCGGCAAGGAGTTGCATATCCACGGCACGCAGCGCTTCCACGAGGAGTTCGCCACCGCTGTCGCGCTGATCTCAACCCGCAAGATCGATGTGCGGCCGATCATCAGCCACAGCCTGCCGCTGGAAGAGGCCACCGCAGCCTTCGCGCTTGCCGGCGATCGCACGGCCGCCTGTAAGGTGCAGCTTACGTTTTAGCGTAGGGCTCGGCTCCGCCTCACTCCGTCCCGGCCTGCCATTCGCGATAGGCGAGATGGATCTTCGCGCCGATTGTCGTCAGCGGCCGTGGCGGCAGTAAAACCGGTGCCGCCAGGCGGCTGTAGACACGGCCGAGTTCGGAATCGTGCCCGAGCACGCGTTCGGCCGCGGCCATGCCGGCGGCGGTGGAGTTCGATGCGCCGAGGCCGTTGCAGCCGCAGGCGGCGAAAACGCCGCGTTCGATTTCTCCGAAGGCCGGCACATGGTTGCGCGTCAGCGCCATCGCGCCTCCCCAGCGATACTGCATATCGACACCGGCGAGACCAGGAAAACGACGGGCGAATTTGCTGTCATGCAGACGGCCGGCGCTGCGAATGGCGGCATCGCTGATCTCGATGCCCGGATTGTAGCTGTAGCGCGATCGCACCAGGATCCGGTCGCCGCCGCCGGTGTTGATGCGCCGCACCGTCGTTCCCATCGGCAGCGCCGGGGTCGCCGCCCACTTCCTTTCGCCGCCAAGCCTTGCCGGATCGAACTCCTCCGTCAGGGAGGCATAGGTAAAGACATGCAGAAGACGCCCGCGAAAGAAACCGAAGCTTTCCGCATGGCCGTTATTGGCGAGGATGATCTTGCCCGCCAGCACCGATCCCTTCGGCGTCTTCACCAGCCAGCTATCGCCGGAGCGCTCGAAGGACAGGGCCGGCGTCCGCTCGAACAGCCGCACCGGTTCCTTCAGACAGTCGGCCACCCCTCTGACATAGGCGGCCGGCTGGATGATGATGGTGCCCGGCGAGAACAGAGCGGAGGTGAAGACCCCCGATCCGGTCACTGCCTCGATCTCTTGCCCCTTGAGCAGGCGATGCGCTTCCCCCATTTTCCCAAGCTGCAGCGAATAGGCTTCGAGATGCTTGTCGCCTTCCGTGCTCATCGCGATGCTGTAGCGGCCGCATGGGTCGAACAGTTCCTTCCCCAGCCGTTTTCGGCAGCGAGTTCGGTCGCGAGCGCAATGGCCGAACGCTGCAGGAGCACGGAGTCGCGGAACTTGCCTTCCAACTCGCCGCTGAAATCGTCGGAGGAAACCTCGTGGGGCAGGTCGATGATGAAGCCGGAATTGGCGCCGGCCGGACCTTCACTGATAATGCCCGCTTCGAGAACAGCGACCCGGACGGTCGGGTCGAGACGCGAAAGGCGGTGGGCCGCCGACAGGCCGGCAAAGCCGCCGCCGATGATCGCGACATCGACGCTGACCGCTTCGGAAAGTGCCGGGCGCGGCGCGCGCGGCGCAAGCGTCGCCACCCATCCCGACAGGCCCGCCCGTTTGGGAAGCCTCGATGCGACGAAGACGTTCTTTGCGGCCTCTCTCACGTCAGATCGCTTCCCGCTCCATAAGCGTTTCGAGGGAGTGCCGGAGAGCGGGAAGCTTTTCCGGGGCAAGGGCGCGCAGCGGCTTTCTCGGGGCGCCCGCGCCATAGCCGATCAGCTCGGCGGCTGCGTAGACGGACTGCACGTAATCGCCCTCCCAGATCAGGCCCATGGCCGGCTCCAGGATTTTCCAGAGCGCGCGGACCTCGTCCCATTTGCGCTGAGCGGCCGCCGCAACGAGCGCAACGCAGGTTTTCGGCGCGAAGTTCGCGCCGCCCCAGATCAGGCCGTCGCATCCGGCATAGAGCGCATAGGGGACGAGTGGGTCGGCGCCGTTCATGACGAAGCGGCCGGTGCGTATGAGGGCTGCCTGTTTTCCCAGATCCCCGCTGCTGTCCTTGACGGCTGAAAAGCCTGGAATGTCGTTCAGCTTATCCAAGAGCTCCGGCGTGATGGCGACGCCGACCGCCTGGGGCACGTTATAGCCGATGACCGGAAGGCCAGCCTTGGCGACCTCGGCGTAGAAATCGAGAATGCCCTGGTCGTCGGTCGGCCCTTCGAAGAAGGGCGGAAGCACCATGACGCCTTCGGCGCCGGCGTCGCGGGCGCGGGCGGTCCGCTCGACGACATCTTCCACCAGCAGCGCCGAGGCCTGGGCGATCACCTTGGCGCGGCCATTGACGATCTTCGCGCCGCGACGGACCAGTTCCTCGGATTCTTGTTTGGAGAGATAGACATGCATGCCGGTTCCCGAGCTGAACAGGAAGCTGTCGATGCCTGCGGCGAGATAGTGTTCGACATTGACTTCGAGCCGTCCATAATCGATGCGGCCGGCATCGTCGAACGGGGTGGTGATTGCGAGATTGAGTCCTGGAAAGGGAAAGGCGGTCATTGATGGAAATCCCGTTGCGTTAGGCCGAAGGTCGATCTGGATTGTCTTGAGCTGCGTGTCTGATTGCCTGACCTAGAGGGTCGGCGCCTGCAGTCCCTCAGGGGCGGCGTACATCGCCATGTTCCGCCTGGAGAGTTCGATATGGAGCCGCGCTAGCTCGCCGGAGGCCTCGGCGTCACGCCGCTCGATGACCTCGATCATCTCGTCGTGCTGAGCCGACGCCAACTCCAGTTCTTCCTGCATGCGCGGCGTGTTCGGGTGCTGGTAGAAGATCTTGCCGATCCTTGCGTGGTCGATCTGCAGGCGGCGCAGGCTCGGAACGACGTAGACATTGTGAGCCATCTCGCCGATCTGGCGGTGGAACTGATCATTGTAGAATACCCGGCCCTCGACATCGCAATCATCGACCGCCTTCCGGAAGGCGCGCTGGATCTCTCTGAGAACCTCCAGTTCCGCAGTCGTCCGGTTCTCGGCCGCGAGCTTGTTGGCGGTAATGTAGATCATCGGCGCGAGCAGGAAAAAGTCGCGCAGCGAGTTGTAGCTCATGGAGCTGACACGGGCGGCGCGGTTCGCCTCAAGCTCGATATAGCCCTCGCCAGCCATCTGCCGCATCAGCTCGCGCACCGGCGGACGTGAAAGCCCGAATTCCTCGCTCAAGGCCACTTCATCAAGCACCGCACCCGGAGGCAGCTGCATCGTCAGGATACGCCTGCGCAGTGCGAGTTCGAGGCTGGACTTGCGGTCCGGAATGGCGACTTCGGCATTCATATCTCAGCTTGCCTCATAATTTCTTTAGAAGACATTATGTAGACATACGGTTGCCGTCAAGTCTTGATTGCTCTGGGGGGTGTCGGAGCCTGCAAATCGCGGGTTGCTCACGTGAAAGTGCGACACGCACGGAAACAAAAGCGGACCCGGCCTGTTACCGCTGAACCCGCGCAGGCATTCCTGGCCGGGCGTGCACCGCATGGGAGCAGGATATGGATATAGCAACGCAGTGGGCTCTTCTTCTCGGCGCTCTGACGCTGGCGAGCTGGATCGCGGGCGGGCTGACGGCCGTCTTCGGAAATGTGGAACCCGGTCATCGGCAAAAGGCAGTGGGATATCTGATCTTCGGGCTCAACGCTGCCAGCCTCGTCTCGGCGGCTGCCATGGTTGCGATCCTGGTCATCCGATGAATGTCGATCAGCCGGGTGGCAGGTCGGAATTCGGGCCACACCCTGTTCTAGCGTCGGGCGGCGATCTGCTCGGTGGCGGAAGGTGCAGCCTGGTGCGGCCGGCGAAAGACGCAGACCTGGTTCCGGCCGGCTTCCTTGGCGCGGTAGAGAGCCATGTCGGCCTCGTGCTGGAGAGCGGCCAGCGAAATGTCGGTGTCGAGCGCCGATTTCAAGGCGACTCCGACGCTCAACGTGACCGAGGGGCCAACACCGGAGGACGGATTCGGAAGGGCAGCGGCTTCCACGCTCTCGCGTATTCGCGTGGCCACCGCGATGGCTTCGTCTTCGTCGACATCCGGAAGCACGATCAGGAATTCCTCGCCGCCATGGCGCGAGACCAGGTCGCGATCGGCGCGCACGCAGCTCTGGATGATGCCGGCAACCTTGACGAGGCAGCGGTCGCCCTCGCCATGGCCGAGCTTATCGTTCAGCGCCTTGAAGTGATCGATATCGCACATGAGCATGGCTGCGACGACGCCGGCTTCACCGTCGTTGCGCCACAGGCCCTCAAGCGTTTCCATCATCCAGCGGCGGTTGGCGATCCCCGTCAGCGGATCGGTTCTGGCCAGCCGCTCCAGTCGGGCGTTTGCATCGGCCAGTTCTGCAACCCGGCGCTGGTCCCTGCAGTCTAGCAGAAATGTCTTCTGCGCCAGGATGTTCATCGTGCGCCGGGCAACCACGGTGGCGATGATCCCGCAGGAAAAGAACAGGGTCGCGGCGGCGACGCTGCCGGCGTCCAGGATCGGGTTGTGCCATTGAAGGATGAAATAGAGACAAAGGGCATAACAGGCGATGGCAACCGTCCACGCCAGCGGCACGCTGAAGATGGTGATTGCGCTCGTCGCGACGAACAGCATGATGCTCAAATGCCGCTCGTAAAATTCACCGCCGGCAAAGACGCCGACAAGTGCCACCGATAGAAGAATAAGGCACATTCCCACAAGCAGCGATGCGCGCTGTACCACCGCCGCGCGCGGCTTGCTCCAGACGAGCGCTGTCAAAATCGCCGCCGGCGGCAAAAGGCAGGCGGGAGCGACCATCGACAGCACGACCTGTGGGGGAAGCAGAATAGCGTTCAGCGCCAGCGTCAGGATATCGACGAATGCCACCCCTATCATCCAGGACCGGATGACCTTCGCGGTCTGCCGCCATGACTTTTCGTCATATCGGCGGCGCAGATCCCCCGTCAGGCGGATATCGCGGGTTCTGCCCGATAAAAGACGTTCGACCTCATCGGCCATCGCACCATTCAGTGGCCGCAACGAGAAGGATCCGGCGGCAGAACCTTCGGAGGACGTGCTTTTGGCATCATTCATCCTTGGATTATGTAGCCGCGATCGGAGGCTCGGCAAGGCGCACGCCCGGATGTCCTGATTCGTATGTTGATATTTTGTAAACAAGATTCCCTGCGTGATCTGGGCCAGATCGTCCCGATCATGCTACGAACCCTCGTCCGAGAGGGAACAGGATGAGACTCAAGCTGGTTGCAGTTGCGGTCGCGGCGCTGGCGCCCGTGGTCGCGATGCTCGCATACAACGAAGTCGCGCTCCGCCATCAGCGCAACGAAGAGGTGCGCGCGTCCGCAGCACAGGCTGCAAGGCAGGCGTCGTCGGAAGTCGAACGGATCGTGGAGGGCCTGCATGCCCTTCTGGTGTCGGTGTCCGCCATGCCTTCCGTCCGGCATCTCGACATCCAGGCGTGCAACGAGGCTCTCAAATCGGTTGCCGAAAGCATTCCGAACATCCGGACCATCTTCGTCGTCAGGCTCGACGGGCGGCCGGTCTGCGGGAGCATGGCTTTTCCGGACGGCGTGGTGTTCTCCGATCGCGATTACTTCAAGCAGACGCTCGAGACCAAAGACTTTTCCGTCGGCACCTATACGCAGAGCCGCCTTTCCGACCGCCCCGTCCTGCCGCTCGCAATGCCTTTGATCGAAGGCGAGAGCGTCAAGGCCCTCATCGTCAGCGGTATCAGGCTGGACTGGCTGCAAAACCGCATCACCGAGCGCGGCGTCGCTCCCGGTAACGCGGTGACGATCGCCGACGGCAAGGGAACCATCGTCGCGCGCGTTCCCCTTCCGGAACAGTTCGTCGGCACGGTCATACCCGACGAATACCAGCACCTGATCCACGCTGAACAGCCCGATGTGATCGAGGTGACGAGCCAGGACGGAACCGTGCGCATCCTCGGCTATCGCCCGATAGCGCTGCCGTCCAGCCCCCTCTATGTCAGCGCCGGCTTCTCGAAACCGGAAGCTTTCGCGCCGATCAACCGGGCGACGCTGATGAATACGCTCGCCATCATCGGCGGGGCACTTTTCGCCTTTCTGGCCGCGATCTTCATCGGCAACCGCTTCATTCTCGCGCCGATCTCCAGGATCGCGGAGGTGATGGAGAAGTGGCGCAATGGCCAGACGACGGCGCGCACCGGCATGACGGGGCCGGACGAACTGGACATCGTCGGCGCGACCTTCGACCGGTTGCTCGACGAACTCGATGAGCGGAGACGCCGGAACGAACAGGCGGAGGAGGAGCGAACCCTGCTCGTCCGCGAGATGGCGCACCGGGTCAAGAATGGCTTCGCTCTCGTTCAGGCGATCGCCCGGCAGACCTTTTCGCGCTCCAATCCGGAAAGCTACAACGCCTTTGCAGAAAGGCTCGCCGCACTTGCCGGCACATATGATCTCATCCTGTCACGGGAGGGGTCGGCCGCCCCCATCCGGGAAATCATCTCCGCCGCCTTGCGGGCGCACATCGCCTCGCAGGAACGCATTCGTCTCGATGGCCCCGACGTGATTCTTCCGGCCGATATCGCCCTGCCGCTTTCCCTCGTGCTCCACGAGTTGGCGACCAATGCAACGAAGTACGGAAGCCTTGGAAGCGAGCAGGGAACCGTCGCCGTCGAATGGAAGCACGATGACGGCCGCGTCCTCCTTGTATGGACGGAAACCGGCGGGCCGCCGGTTTTGACGCCGACAAAAAGAGGCTTCGGCTCCGTCCTCATAGAGCGGGCCTTTTCCTCCAAGGCGCAGGCGCAATCCAGATCGGATTACAGGTCCGAAGGGCTCGTCTTCGAAGTTGTCTTCTTAACCGGGGAACCCGCAGCGAAGACGGAAGTCGAAGTCCCGATAGGGACATAGTGCCTTCGAGCAGATATGCCGGAAGCATGGCCGGTTTGAAACCAGCCAGGATGCCCATCGCCCGCCGACACTCCGGCTGGACATTCCTATCTTCCCGCTGCAGGGGGGCGTTGCAAATCGATGCGGTCTCGTCACCACGGATTTGCCCGACGTCGGGTCCTGATCGACCGTTTGAAGCCGAAGCCTGTCCTGTCCGACTTTCTCGATCATCAACGTCGCGTTTCGGTCGCCATTGACCACGCGAGCCCAGGTCACTCGAAGATTGAGCGCGTCGCCCTGCCTGCTGCCGACCAGTTTGGAAGGCTGTCCCGATGGCCCGATGTAGTTGCCGGTGTATCGTTGTCCCAATGCCTTGACGTTGGCCGAGAACGCTCTTGTGAAAACCGCAAGGCCGCGGCATTTCCCGTTCATCGAGACTGCGGATTCACTCGCGTCTGATTTGAGCGTGCAGGAAACATTGAAGTTCGTGCCGCCGATCTTGGTGAGAACCATACCGGTCCCGCGCCAATCGCCCGCCAGGGATCGCAAGAATCCCGACTCCGACGCCTTTGCTGTGTGAGGCAGGCAGGACAGCGAGAATATAGCAGCGATCAGAACAGCACGCATGATAGCCTCCCCGTTTAAGCTACCAAACCGCTGAACGCTGCCGATTGTTCCGTAGAGATTCAGGCTCTAGCCGGCACCGCAGCCCAACAATCCGCCGCTGACGAGCGATCCGCAAGGCTGCGGCGTTGAGAATTGATAGAGGCCCGCTGATGGTGCTCGGTCGCGCAATCAAAAACTCCCCGCCTCGAACCTTCGCGCAAGACGGAGAGAGGGATCGTTTTCGAGCCGGAATTCGGCTTTCATTGGCAGGCAGTCAGACCACCCGGATTTCGAATGGCGGCAAAACCGACGCCGTGTTTGGTGATCGCGTTTTAATGCCTGCCTCTGGTGCGCGTCGCCAGAACATTGCGGATCGAGAAGCTGGAATGAATCCGGAGGACGCCCGGTAGGGTCGACAGTATTTCCTTGTGGATGCGCTCGAATTCGCCCGGACTGGCGACCTCCACGCGCAGGAGATAGTCGGAACCGCCCGTCATCAGAAAACATTCCCGGATCTCGGGATGCCGGCGGACCGCCGCCTCGAAGCGATCGAGATGGTCCTCCGTCTGTCGCTCGAGCGTGATGTTGATGATCACGGCGATCATCTCGTCCGCATTGCCGGGGTCCACCAGCGCCGTATAGCCGCGGATCACCCCTGACTTTTCCATGATCTTGATGCGCCTGAGGCAGGCGGACGGCGACAGGCCGATCTCGGCGGCGAGCTTGGCATTGCTCATGCGGGCGTCGAGGCGCAGCAGTCTCAGGATATTGCGATCGATCGAGTCGAGAGCGGTCATGATAGATTATACCAAAAGTTCGCCGATTATGCGGATAATAAGCAAATAATGCCGTAAGAAGCTGCTGAATGCTAGGCAATTTCGCGCATTGTTTCATAAACTTTCCTGAGATCGAGAGGGATGGACATGGATAGCGATATTTTGGTTTCCCGCACACGCACCACGACCGCAAAGGGAGCCACGGGCCATCTGACGATCGATCTTGCCGCGCTCGGCCGCAACTACCGCAAGCTCGTATCGATGCTGGCGCCGGTCCGCGCCGGAGCCGTCGTCAAGGCCGACGCCTACGGCCTCGGCGCCGAGCGGGTCGCGGCAACGCTCTACGGCGAAGGCTGCCGGCATTTCTTCGTCGCCCAGTTCGTCGAGGCGGTCAGGCTGCGGCCGACCCTTGCGCATGACGCCCAGATTTTTGTGCTGAACGGCTTGCAGCCGGGCAACGAGATCGCCGGCGCCGAGAGGGGCATCGTGCCGGTTGTCAACTCGCTGGCCCAGTGGCGGCAATGGTCGGCGACGGCGCGGATGCTGAAGCGATGCCTGCCTGCCGTGCTGCAATTCGACACCGGCATGTCGCGGCTCGGCTTTCCCCGGGAAGAACGAGCCGAACTGGCGGCAGCGCTTGGCGACGGCAGCAATGTCGAAATCCTGTTCATCATGAGCCATCTCGCTTCGGCCGACGATATGGAGAGCGACCAGAACGGCGAACAGTTGGCCGAGATGTCCCGCATTGCCGATGAATTTCCCGGCCTCGACATGTCCTTCGCCAATTCCGGCGGAGTCTTCCTCGGTGATGCCTATCATGGTGTGCTCGCCCGCCCCGGCATCGCGCTTTACGGCGGCGCGCCCAACAATGGTGAGGCGAACCCGATGGAGCCGGTCGTCAGCCTCGATGTCGCCGTGGTGCAGACCCGCACCGTGCCGGCAGGCACCAAGGTCGGCTATGGCGGCGCGCATGTCACCCAGCGGGAGATGCGTCTCGCCACCATCGCCGCCGGCTATGCCGACGGTCTGCCCCGGACTCTCAGCGACCGCGGCGCCGTCTATGTCAACGGCATCCGCCTGCCGATCGTCGGCCGGGTCTCGATGGACAGCGTGACCGTCGACGTGTCGGCACTGCCCGAAGGCACGCTGACGCTGGGCAGTCTGGTCGAAGTGCTTGGCCCGAACCAGACGCTCGAGGACATCGCCGGCGATGCCGGCACCATATCTTACGAAATCCTAACCGCTCTGGGCGATCGTTACGACAGGCAATATCGCTGAGAGCCCGGCGGCTCCATCATTTGGGAAGATCATGAAAGTCATTGTTCTGGGTGCCGGTATCGTCGGCGTCACATCCGCTTATCAGCTAGCCAAATCAGGCCATGAGGTCACGGTCGTCGATCGGCAGACAGGCCCGGCGCTGGAAACGAGCTTTGCCAATGCCGGCGAAGTTTCCTTCGGTTATTGCTCGCCATGGGCAGCGCCCGGCATTCCGGCGAAAGCGATGAAGTGGCTGTTCATGAAACATGCGCCCCTCATCCTGCGCCCGAAGCTCGACATGGCCATGCTCTCCTGGATGGCGAGGATGCTGTCGAACTGCACCTCCGAGCGCTACGCGATCAACAAGAGCCGCATGCTGCGCCTTGCCGATTACAGCCGCATCGCGTTGGCCGACCTTCGCGCCGAGACCGGCATCGCCTATGACGAACGCATGCAGGGAACGCTGCAGCTCTTCCGCACGCAGCAGCAGCTCGAGGCCTCGGCCAAGGACGTCAAGGCGCTGGCGGCGGACGGCATTCCCTATGAGGTGCTGAACCGGGACGGCTGCATCCGCTTCGAGCCGGCATTGAAGCACGTGCGCGACAAGATCGTCGGCGGCCTGCTGACGCCGAAGGACGAAACCGGCGACTGCTTCAAATTCACCAATGCGCTGGCGGCCAAAGCCGAGGCACTCGGCGTCCGCTTTGCCTATGACACGACGATCAAGGCGCTGGATGTCGAGGCCGGCCGCGTACGCGGCGTCATCACCGATCGCGAACGGATGAGTGCGGATGCGGTGGTGGTTGCGCTCGGCAGCTATTCGCCGCTGCTGCTCAAGCCCTTCGGCATCAAATTGCCGGTCTATCCGGTGAAGGGCTATTCGCTCACCATCCCGATCACCGACGCGACGCGCGCTCCGGAATCGACCGTCATGGATGAAACCTTCAAGATCGCAATCACCCGGCTCGGGGACCGCATCCGCGTCGGCGGCATGGCTGAAATCTCGGGCTATACCAACGATCTCGGGTTCGCCCGCCGCAGCACGCTGGAACATTCGGTCACCGATCTGTTCCCCGGCGGCGATGTTTCCAAGGCGTCCTTCTGGTCCGGCCTGCGCCCGATGACGCCGGATGGCACGCCGGTCATCGGCCCGACGAAGATCAGCGGTCTCTTTCTCAACACCGGCCACGGCACGCTCGGCTGGACGATGAGCACCGGTTCGGCGCGGCTGATCAGCGATCTGGTCGGCGGTCGCACGCCTGAGATCGACGCGCGGGATCTCGCCATCAATCGATATGGCTGAAACCCGTCAAACGGCGCAAAATGCAAAGAAATGATTGCGGCCATCGCTTATTATCGATGGGCTTTGTCTTCGAGGTCATGAATGTCCGGTCGTTCCCTTATGCCCGCCAATGGCAGCTCCCTCCACGATCCGGCGAGGCAGAGCCCGCCGTTTTGGGAGACGGCGTTCAGCGGCACGGATCCGGACGCACTCTCGGAAATATTGTCGACGCCGAACTCTCCGATCAAGGCTGAGGCGAAAGCCGACGCACCCATCGCCTACCGCTGCAATTTCGTCGCGACGGAAGAGCTGGCCATTGCCGACTGCGCCTACGAAGGCACAATCTCGATCCGGCGGGAGGCGCCCAGTGGCAAGGTCATCATATTCCTGCCGATGGAGGGGGACGCCCTCTTCGATGCGGGCAAGGAGCATATCCATTCCGTTCCCGGCCGCGGCGCCATTCTCGGGGCGGGCCGCGTCTCGGGTGCCCGTCTGCTCGGCCCGCGCCGTCATCTCGGCCTGTTCATCGATCAAGCGAGGATCAACAGGCACCTGACACAGATGTTCGAGCGAACGATTATTGGCGACACGGATTTTCGTCCCTCTATCGATCTGACGACCGGTCCAGGGCTCGTGTTGCAGCAACTCGCCGCGAACCTCCATTATGGGCTCAGCGGCGACGGGCCGCTGCTGCAGTCGCCGCTGGCTCTGAACGCACTCTGCGACGCGACGATCTATCTGCTTCTGGAGACCTGTCCCCATCGCTATTCGGAGGCGCTTGCGCTTCCCGCTCCGGCCCCGGCTCCTCGCCATGTGAAATGGGCGATCGAATTCATGCAGGAATATATCGCCGAGCCGATCTCGCTCAACGACATCGCGACCGCAGCCAAGGTCAGCGTCCGCACTTTGCAACAGGGTTTCCGGCAGTTCAGAGATACCACGCCGATGGCCTACCTGCATGAAATCCGGATGCTTGCCGCCCATCGCGATCTGCTCGAATCCGGCACGCGACAGGCCGTCGCCGACATCGCGCTCCGATGGGGATTTACCCATCTCGGGCGATTTTCAGCAGAATACCGGAAGCGTTTCGGTCAACTGCCGTCACAGGCCCTCAAGCGCTGATCGCCATACTTGCAGCCGGGCGGTTCCGTCGGCGATTCAAATCGCCGACGAGGGACACCGGATGCAGGTCTATACCACGCGCTTCAGTGCATCGCCGATCGTCGAGACGATCGTGTCGATCTGGCTCTTCTCGATGATGAGCGGCGGCGAGAGCGCGATGATGTCGCCGGTCACGCGGATCAGCAGGCCCTTGTTGAAGCAGTCGACGAAGACGTCGTAGGCCCGGGTTCCCGGCGCGCCGTTGCGAGGCGCCAATTCGACCGCGCCGACCAGGCCGAGATTACGGATGTCGACGACATTGGGGAGGCCTTTCAGCGAATGCAGGGCTTCCTGCCAGTGCTCGGCCAGATCGGCCGCGCGCGTCAGCAGTCCTTCTTCCTCGTAGATTTCGAGGGTTGCAAGCCCGGCTGCGCAGGCGACCGGATGGCCGGAATAGGTATAGCCATGGAAGAGTTCGATCGCATTTTCCGGGCCGACCATCAGGCCGTCATAGATCTTGCGGCTGGCAAAGACTGCGCCCATCGGGATCGCCCCGTTGGTCAGCCCCTTTGCCGTGGTGACGAGATCCGGCACGACGCCGAAATAATCGACGGCGAAAGGCGTGCCGAGACGGCCGAAGCCGGTGATGACCTCGTCGAAGATCAGCAGGATGCCGTGCTTGTCGGCGGTTGCACGCAGCTTTTCCAGATAGCCTTTCGGCGGCAGGACGACGCCCGCCGATCCCGACATCGGTTCGACGATGACGGCGGCAATGGTTTCGGCGCCGTGCAACTGCACCAGGCGCTCCAGATCGTCGGACAGTTCCACGCCGTGGGCGGGAAGGCCCTTCGAAAAGGCATTGCGCTCGACGTCGAGCGTATGGCGCATATGGTCGGCCGGTATCTGCGGAAAGACCCGCCGGTTGTTGACGAGGCCGCCGACGGAAATGCCGCCGAAGCCGACGCCGTGATAACCCTTCTCGCGCCCGATGATGCGCGTGCGGGTGCCCTGGCCGATGGCACGCTGATAGGCGATGGCGATTTTCAGCGCCGTATCGACCGATTCCGAACCTGAGCCCGTGAAAAATACCCGGTCGAGCTTGCCGTCCGGTCCGCCCGGCGCGTTCGCGGCCAGCTTGGCGGCGAAGTCGAAGGCGATCGGATGGCCCATCTGGAAGGTCGGAGCATAGTCCATGGTAGAAAGCTGCCGTTCGACTGCCTGGGCGATCTTCTTGCGGCCATGGCCGGCATTGCAGCACCAGAGGCCGGCAGTGCCGTCCAGTACCTGGTTCCCGTCGACGTCGGTGTAATACATGCCCTCCGCTGCGGCCAGGAGGCGCGGCGTAGCCTTGAACTGCCGGTTCGCGGTGAACGGCATCCAGAAATTGTCGAGTATGGGCGCGTTCGGTTTGCTGATCTGGTCCATGCTGGCCTCCTATGGTTGGCGGTGAGAATGGCAATTTCTCCCAGTCAAACAAGTCCTTTTCTTCTGCGGTACAAGTCATTGAAACTGAACAGACGAGCGGATATGTTTTTCGATATTCTGGACAACATAAACGGACCGCATCATGTCAGTCGACATCGGCAGCCGCCTGCGTCATCTGCGCATCGCTCATAAGCTTTCCCAGCGTGAACTGGCCAAGCGCACCGGCGTGCCCAATTCAACGATTTCGCTGATCGAATCGAACGCCTCCAACCCTTCGGTCGGGGCCTTGAAGCGGATTCTGGACGGTATCCCGATCGGTCTGGCGGAGTTCTTCGCCTTTGAGCCCGAGCGTCCGAAGAAGGCTTTCTATGCGGCCGAAGAACTGGTGGAGATCGGCAAGGGCGCCATCTCCTACAGGCAGGTTGGAGAAAACCTGTTCGGGCGCAGCCTGCAAATGCTCAAGGAATGTTACCAGCCTGGCGCCGACACCGGTAAGATTCCGCTTGTTCACGAGGGGGAGGAGGGCGGGATCGTCCTCTCGGGAAGGCTTGAGGTGACCGTCGACGACGAGCGGCGTATCCTCGGGCCGGGGGATGCCTATTATTTCGAAAGCCGGCGGCCGCATCGGTTCCGCTGCGTCGGGCCGGTGCCCTGCGAAGTCATCAGCGCCTGCACGCCGCCGACGTTCTAGAGCATGATGCCGAAAAGTGTGAGCGGTTTTCGGACGACATCATGCTCTAACTCTTTAATTTAGCAGGTCACATCTATTCTGAATCGGATCTGCCGATGCATTCGAGAATTGCCGTGCGGCAAACCATGGCCTCTCTTTGCGCCGGAGATTGTTGACGCCAGGCCTTGTCGGCGATCCGGAACTCGATGTCCTTGTAAAAATAGGTCTTTGCTTTCCGTCTCAGGCGGCTCCTGTCCAAAGCCGCCGCCGTCACGACGAGATGGGCGGCAAGCCGCTTGAATTGCCAGGGTGGCGTATGCCGCTCCTTCTCGATCACTTCAAGATGGTAATAGGGATCGTGATCGGCGGGGTCGGGAACCTTGTAGATGGTGACCCAACGAATGGTCCGTGGTGAGAGGGAGAGAATGACGGTGGAAACGGCCGGTGGTCTTGCCGCCTCGGCATGCGCCAGGACGCTTCCGCCGAGAAGGGCCGCGACGGCTGCAAGGGCGGCGCCGAGACCTGTTCGCATCCATGCCGATGCCATGCGCCTCAGCTCCTGCGGCCCTCGATGCGGGCAAGCACGCCGTCGAGGGCGGCGGTGAGTGCGGCAAGACCGCCCTGCTTGTCGAAGTCCGAAAGAACCTGCTCGTTCAGGCCGCCTTTGGTGGCGAATTCGCGGCTCAGCGCGCTGAACGGCTCGTTGCCGGGGTTGTTGGCTTTCTGCGCCAGGCTTGCAAACAGTGGGGCGATGTAGGCTTGGCCCTTTGCCCTTTCGAGGCCGCTTTTTTCCAGCCAGCCGGTGATCGACTCCATGACGCCGAAATAGGTCGACATGACAGCGCTTGCGGCCGCGAGGAGATCGTACTCCTTCCGCGACTGACATTGCACGGCTGTTCCGAGCGTGTCAAACAGCGCCGCGATGGCGGCATTGGCGGGATAGATGGCGGTAACGCCTTGCCGCTGTGCGACGAAGGGCAGGGGGATGGCCTGGACGAGATCGATATCGGCGCCGATCCAATCGAGTAGGGCTTGCCGCTCCGTCGCCGCGACGAGGCTGACGACCGTCTGGCCGGTCCTGAACGACAGCGCCCGCACGACTTCCTCGGCGATCTGCGGCCTTATCGCCAGGAACACCATGTCGCTGCGATCGACGACAGTCTGGTTGTCCCCGGCAATCCTGACCGAGGCGAACTCTTCTGCCAGCGTGGCGGCAATGTGCGCGCTCCGCGGTGAAACGTGGACCTCGGAGGCGTAAGCCGGTGCGGCCAGAAGCCCGCGAACCATGGCTTCGGTGATGGCGCCGGTGCCGACGAATCCAATGCTGTCGATCATCGCTGTTACTCCGCAGCCCGCAACGGCCCCAACGCGACATCCGTCGTGTAGTTCTCGCGCATGAAGTTGATGAAATTGTCTTGGAATTGGCGCGTATGGGCATGGGCGAGCTCATCGGCGAGCTCGACGTTCTTGTCCCTGATGGCATCGAGCATCAGCGTGTGCTCGTCGGTCAGCAGATAGCCCTCATGGGTCCGCTCCAGATATTCGAAATGCAGGTGGAGCATGCGCTGTCCCTGCGACAGCAATTTCTCGTAGAAGGAGGCGAGGTACTGATTTTTTCCGGCATGGGCGATCGCCATGTGGAATTCCTTGTTGGCCTCCGACATGGCGAGATGATTGCCGGTTTTAACCGCCGCTTCGAAGATCTTCAGCCGCTTGGCGATGGTCTTGAGGTCGGCCTCGGTCCGGAGCGCTGCGGCAAGCCGCGTATTCATTCGCTGCGCGATGTCGAGCGCCTCGACATATTTGGGAAAGGTCGCGACTTCGATCGGCGCGACGATCGTGCTGCGGTTGGAAAGCGTCACTACCAACTCGTCGGCGCCGAGCCGGATCAGCGCTTCACGCACTGGCGAGCGCGACATGTCGAAGCGTTCGGCAAGCGTCATCTCGTCGAGAAGCTGACCGGGCGGCAAAGCAAGCGACAAAATCTCGTTGCGGAGCGTTTCGTAAACGCTCTTCCAGCCGGTCCCGCGGATGCGTTTCACTTCCGATTCATCAGACACTTAAGTCCCTTTCTCCAGGCGCGGATCCCATTGGGCCAGAAAAACAGCGTGTCGGCAATGTAATTTTTCCGCTTGACTTTGTCGACACGCTGTTGACATGCTCTGTCCAGTCGACACGCAGCCGACAAAAAAACAATAGAAACGGCCAGAGCCGACGAGTGGAACCGCGCGCTTTCGCGCACAGCAAAAGAGGAATGCCCAATGCTTTCTTTGATAACGTCCGCCTTGCGGGCGCTGCCCGTGCTCGCCCTGATGGCAGGTCTTTCCGCAACCGCCGCACACGCCCAGACCACTGACGGATATTGGCAGGGCGTGCAGAAGGCAGGCACGCTGCGCTGCGGCGCGGCCGTTGCGCCGCCCTATGTCATGCGCGATCCGGCGACGGGCGAGTACACCGGCTTCTTCGCCGATCTCTGCAAGGAATTTGCCGACGTCCTCAAGGTGAAGCCTGAATTCGTCGATACCACCTGGGACAATATCGTTGCCGGTCTGCAGGCGGGCAAATGGGATCTGTCGCTGGCGCTCAACCGGACACCAACTCGCGCCATGGCCGTTCAGTTCTCGATCCCGGCGATGGAGTACCAGATCTCGCTCGCCTACAATAAAAACAATCCGAAGATTACCACCGGTGCCGCTTCGGTGGCCGATATTGACAAATCAGGCGTGACGCTCGCCGTCATGTCCGGCACGGCGCAGGACAAAGCCATTTCCGCTGCGGTGAAGAACGCCACGATCATGCGCCTTCCCGGCAATGACGAAACCCGGCTGGCGGTCACCTCGAAGCGCGCCGACATCCTGGTCGACGCCTCCGATACCAATCAGCTCTTCACCCAGTCGAACCCGGATTGGGCGGTTGCGCTCAACCCGACGCCGGCTCTTGCCAAGCAGGGTGTCGCTTTCGGTCTGCCGCATCAGCTTTCGGCCGCCGATGTCGAAGTGGTCGATATTTTCCTCGAAGAGAAGGTCGCCACCGGTCACGTCGATGAGCTGATCCGCAAGGCGGTCGACGACGTGCTCAAGGGCGCAAAGTAACCTCGCCGGGCCGGTGCGGGGATCGCGCCGGCCCTTCCAGCTTCGATCATCGGAGATTGGCCATGACCACGTCCTTCAGCCTTCCCCTCGTGAAAATGCAGGCGCTCCACAAAAGCTATGGCAACGGAGCAATCCAGGTGCTGAAAGGCATCGACATTGAAATGAAGCGCGGCGAACGCGTCGTCGTCATCGGTCCGAGCGGCGGCGGCAAGAGCACGCTACTCAGGGTGATGATGGGCCTGGAGCAGATCGACAGCGGCTCGGTCAGATTCGACGGCAAGGCCTATATTTCTTCCGATGGCGGTGCCAGGAAGACCCAGATCGACACCAATGTCCGCCGCTCGATCGGCATGGTCTTTCAGCACTACACGCTGTTTCCACATCTGAGCGTCATTCAGAACCTGATCCTCGCACCCTGCAAAGTGCGCGGAGAAAGCAAGTCGAAGGCGACCGCTCGCGCCCAGGCTCTGCTCGAGCGCTTCGGGCTCGGCGCCAAGGCCAATGCCTATCCGGCACAGCTTTCCGGCGGCCAGAAGCAGCGCGTCGCCGTCGCCCGCGCATTGATGCTCGATCCGAAGCTGATGCTGTTCGACGAGGTTACCTCGGCGCTCGATCCGGAACTCGTGAGCGAGGTGGAGCAGGTGATCCTGCAGCTCGCCGCCCAGGACATGCCGATGATGATCGTCACCCACGACATGTGGTTCGCCAAGAACATCGCCTCGCGCGTCATCTTCTGCGCCGGCGGCGTGGTCGTCGAGGACGGCCCGCCCGAGCAGGTGCTCGGCGCTCCGCGCGAGGAACGCACCAAGGAATTCATCGACCGCGTCTTCCACATCAAACAGTAGGAGGCACAGATGAACTACACGTTCGATTTCAACGCCGTCTCCATCGCTCCGCTGCTGCAGGGGCTGTGGGTTTCGCTGCAGCTGACGGCGGCTGCGAACGCCCTCGGCATCGTCCTGGGCTTCGGACTGGCGCTGCTGATCATGAGCTCGATCAAGATCGTGCGGCTGCCGTTCATGCTGTTCGTCGAATTCTTCCGCTGCACGCCGGCGATCGTCCAGATCGTCTGGATCTTCTACTGCGTGCCGATGCTGTTCGACGTCTTCCTCGACCCGATGACGATGGGCATCATGGCCCTCGGGCTCAATCTGATGGCGTTCAATGCCGAGGCCTACCGGGCCTCGATCCAGGCGGTGCCGCGCGAGCAGCTCGATGCCGGCATCGCGCTCGGTCTCAATCCACTGCAGCGGGTGCTCTACATCGTCTTCCCGACGGCGTTCCGTGCCTCGATCCCGGTGCTTCTGACCAACGGCATCGTCATCTTCCAGCAGAGCGCGCTGGTCGCGATCGTGGCGATCCAGGACCTGATGTACCAGGGCAAGACTCTGGCGACGGAGACCTATCGCCCGATCGAGACCTTCACGGTCGTGGCACTCATCTATTTCGCCGTGTCCTTCCCGATAACCCAGATCGTCGGCCTGCTCGAACGCCGCCGCCAGATCCTCGTCAGCTAGGAGGCCAGCATGATGACGCTCGACTTCTCGATCCTGCCGCGCTTCGAGCACGCACTGCTGCTCGGTCTCTGGATGACGATCAAACTGACGGTCATCTGCATCGTGCTCGGATGCTCTCTCGGCTTCCTCGTCGGCCTTGCCCGAGCATCCGGCAATCTGGCGCTTCGAGCGGTCTCCGGCGCCTATGTCGAATTCTTCCGCGGTACGCCGGTCCTGATCCAGCTTTTCTGGATATTCTTCTGCCTGCCGCTCATCCTCGGCGTCGAGCTTTCGAACCTGGCCTCCGGCGTCATCGCGCTGACACTTTATATGGGCGCAATCACCAGCGAGACCTTCCGCGCCAGCCTCAAATCCATCGGCCGCGAGCAGTTGGATGCCTGCGTCGCACTCGGCCTGCCGCGCAGCGCCCAGGTCGTCAACGTCGTGCTGCCGCAGGCGGTGCTGCGGGCCATTCCGACGCTGCTGTCGAACTGCGTCAGCCTCTTCAAGGAGAGCGCGCTCGTCTCCGCCGTCGGCATGGCGGACCTGATGTTCGTCGGCCAGAACATCTCGAACAACACGGCCCGCCCGGTCGAAGTGCTGACGGTCGTCGCGCTGATCTACTTCGCCATTGCCTTCCCACTGACGCGGGCGGTTTCCCTCATCGAGGGACGCATCCTCAAGAAGCTCGCAATCTGAAAACGTCATTCCCAGGACAGGAGAATCCATGAAACTTTCCGGCGTCATGCCCGCCCTCATCACACCCTTCGACGCGAGCAACAAGATTGACTTCAAGGCGTTCGAAAAGCTTCTGACACATCTGCGTGAGGCAGGCGTCACCGGCTGGGTTCCGAATGGGTCCACAGGTGAATATTTCAGCCAATCCAGGGAAGAGCGCCGTGACGTGCTGCAGTTCGTCAAGGAGTTTGCCAGGCCGGGCGAAATTCTGATCGCCGGCACCAATGCGCCGGCGACCCGCGAGGTGGTCGAGCAGACGGCGATGACACGCGACATCGGCTATGACACGGTCCTGCTGGCGCCGCCATTCTATACCCGTCCGACGCAGGCGGAGCTCATCAAGCACTACGAAGCCGTGCTCGGTGCCGTCGATGTGAACCTCGTGCTCTATTCCTATCCGGCCAAGGATGGTTCGGACATCAGCTTCGAGCTGATGGATCATTTTGCCGATAATCCGCGGGTGATCGGCATCAAAGAAAGCTCGGGCGTTTTGCAGCGCGCCATCGACATCGCCAGCCGCTATGAGGGCAAGCTCCAGCTCGTCAGCGGCTCGGACGATATCGCGCTAGATTTCATGTTCTGGGGCGCGGAAAGCTGGATCTGCGGTCCGTCCAACTGCATGGCCAAGGCGTGCTGCGATCTCGACCGAACCTACAAGGCGGGAGATCTCAGCAAAGCCCGCGAGATGATGAAGACCCTCTATCGGGCGATGAACATCCTGGAGAGCGGCAAGTTCGTGCAGAAGATCAAATATGGCTGCGAGCTGCAGGGCTTGTCCGTGGGGACGTGCCGCGCGCCGCTCGGCGAGCTGACCTCGGAGGAAAAGGCCGAGTTCAGGGCGGCGATGGAGCCGATCCTCAACTGGTAGCAGGAACAGGCCGGGGCGGCCGAACCGCCCCGGGATCTCTGAATTTACGAGGTTCGCCGTGTCATCCATCGTGATCGTCGGCGCCGGCATTATCGGCGCCACCATCGCCTATGAACTCCAGCGCCGGGGAAACGACGTCACCCTGATCGACAGGGCTGCCCCCGGCATGGGCGCCTCCTACGGCAATATGGCGAGCATCGCCGTCACCGAATTCATGCCGGCTTCGCGTCCCGGCATCTGGGCGCAGATGCCGAAATGGCTGCTCGACCCGGAGGGGCCGGTGCGCATCCGGCCCGCCTATCTGCCGAAACTGGTGCCGTGGTTCCTGAGGTTCCTCGCCGCCAGCCGCCCCTCAAAATTGAGGGAGCTGGAAGCGGCCGGCGCCGTGCTCTGCGGCCGCGTCTATGAAGACCTTGACGTGCTGCTCAAGGAGACCGGTCTTGCGCATATGCTGACGGCCGAGGGCTGCCTCAGCCTCTATACTGACGACGCCGAATTCAGGGCGGATCGCGAACATATCGATATTCTGGAGCGTTTCGGCTTCCGGCACGAAATCCTCGGCGGCAACGCCATCCGGGATCTCGAGCCGGCCTTGACCGCTAGGATTGGCAAGGCGGTACTCTTTCCCGACAATCGGTCGATCACCGATCCGTACAAACTCGTCGCCGCCCTCATCGAAAAATTCCAGGCGCTCGGCGGCCGGATCGTCGAGGCCGACGTCGCAGGCTTCGAGCAAAGCGAGGCCGGCGTCTCGGCTCTGCGTCTGGCGGACGGGCGCACCCTTGCGGCGGAGAAGGTGGTGCTCGCGGCCGGTGCCTTCACCGCCCGACTTTCCGCGCTGCTGCGTGAACATATCCCGCTCGAAACCGAGCGCGGCTACCACACGCAGATCATGGAGCCCGGCATTTCGATGCGCCATTCGATCATCTGGCCGGCGCGCGCCTTCATGGTGACGCCGACGGCGGGCGGCATCCGCGTCGGCGGCACGGTCGAAATGGCCGGCCTCGACGCCCCGCCGGATTACCGGCGCGCAAAGATCCTGGTGAAGCGGGCACAGGAAGCATTGCCGGAGCTGAAGGCCGAAGGGGTGACGGAGTGGATGGGGCATCGCCCGGCACTGCCCGATACCGTGCCGGTCATGGGACTGTCCGCCAAGCACCGCAACGTTTGGTACGCGACCGGCCATGGGCATCTCGGCCTGACCTATGCCGCCACGACCGGCCGGTTGATGGCCGATCTCGTTACGGGCGTTGAACCGCCCGTGGACATGAAACCCTATCGCGTCGACCGCTTCTGAGCGCGGCGCCGACGCAAGGCAAAAGGGAGTGAACATGCGAAGCGAACTCTACATTGATGGACAGTGGGTGAAGCCGGTCAAGGGCGGCGTCTGCACGGTGACGAACCCGGCAACGGAAGAGGTGATCCAGACGATCGGCGCCGCAACGGCCGAGGATGTCGACCTTGCCGTCAAGGCAGCGCGCCGGGCCTTCGACAAGGACGGCTGGCCGAAGTTGACGGGCGCCCAGCGCGCCCGATATCTCCGGGCCATCGCAGATGGCATCCGCGCCCGCCAGGCCGAGATCGCCCGCCTCGAGGTCCTCGACAACGGCAAGCCGTTCCCCGAGGCCGATTGGGACGTCGCCGACGCCGCCGGCTGCTTCGATTTCTACGCGGGTCTCGCCGAACAGCTCGACAACAATCCCGAGGAGACGATCGCGCTTCCCGATCAGCGCTTTACCTCCAAGGCGGTACGCGAGCCGCTCGGTGTCGCCGGCGCGATTATCCCCTGGAACTATCCGCTGCTGATGGCGGCATGGAAAGTCGCCCCGGCACTGGCCGCCGGCTGCACGGTGGTGCTGAAGCCCGCCGAGCTGACATCGCTGACGGCGCTTGAACTGGCGGTGGTTGCCGACGAAGCTGGGCTGCCGCCCGGCGTGCTCAATATCTTGACCGGCGCCGGGTCGGTCGCCGGCCAGGCGATCATCGATCACAAGCAGGTCGACAAGCTCGCCTTTACCGGCTCGGGGCCGGTCGGCTCGAAGATCATGGCGGCGGCCGCCCGCGACATCAAGCGGGTCAGCCTCGAACTCGGCGGCAAGTCGCCCTTCGTCGTCTTCGAGGACGCCGATATCGACAAGGCTGTCGAATGGATCATGTTCGGCATTTTCTGGAACCAGGGTCAGGTCTGCTCGGCAACGTCGCGGGTCCTCGTGCAGGACACCATCTACGAGCGGCTGCTCGCACGACTGATCGAGGAGACGAAGAAGATCAAGATCGGCAACGGTCTCGACGAGGGCGTTCTCCTTGGGCCGCTGGTTTCCAAGCGCCAGCACGAGCAGGTTGTTGCCGCGATCGAAGCGGCGCGGCAGGCCGGTGCGACGGTCGCCTGCGGTGGAGCCCGCCCGGAAGGATTCGACAAGGGCTATTATCTCCAGCCGACCGTTCTGACCGATGTTCCGCTCGACAGCGCCGCCTGGGTGGAGGAGATCTTCGGGCCTGTCGTCTGCATCCGGCCGTTCAGGACCGAGGAAGAGGCGATCGAGCTCGCCAATGATTCCCGTTTCGGCCTCGCCGCCGCTGTCATGTCGAAGGACGACATCAGGGCCGAGCGCGTTGCCGCCGCCTTCCGCGCCGGCATCGTCTGGATCAATTGCTCGCAGCCGACCTTCACCGAGGCGCCCTGGGGCGGCTACAAGGAATCCGGCATCGGCCGCGAACTTGGCCGCTGGGGCCTCGACAACTATCTCGAGACCAAGCAGATCACCCGCTTCGTCGGCGAGGATCCCTGGGGCTGGTACATCAAGCCGGAGGCGGCCGAATGAACTGGAACCGCAGCCTCGACCTGCTGCAGGTCCACTGCCAGGGCGAGATCGGCAAGGTTATCGTCGCAGGCGCGCCCGAAATACCGGGCGCGACCATGCTCGACAAGATGAACCACATCAACACGGTGGACGACAGCCTGCGCCGCTTTGTCACCTTCGAGCCGCGCGCCAACGTTGCCATGTCGGTGAACCTGCTGGTCGAGCCGACCCGCGCCGACGCCGATGCCGGCTTCATCGTGTTGCAGGCCGACCGCGCCCACCCGATGTCCGGCAGCAACTGCATTTGCGTCGTCACCGCACTGCTCGAAAGCGGCCGGGTGCCGATGTCGGAGCCGGAGACGGTGGTGCGGCTGGACACGCCCGCCGGCCTGATCGTCGCGCGCGCCACCTGCCGCGACGGCCGCTGCCTTTCGGTCAGCCTCGACAATGTGCCGAGTTTTGCCGAGGCGCTCGACAGTGAGGTGGAGACGCCGAAATGGGGCCGCATCAAGGTCGATGTCGCCTTCGGCGGCGTCTATTACGCGCTTGTTGATGTCGACCAGCTCGGCCTCGATATCGCTCCGGCCAATGCCCGGCTGCTGGCAGAGGCCGGCATCGAGCTCAAGTCGCTCCTTGCCGGGCAGGTCTCTGTCGCCCATCCCGTTTTAACCGGCGTCAACGAGATCGCCTATGTGATGTTCCGCGGGCGCGAGGCTGACGGGGCGGTCAGGACCTGCACGACGCTGCAGCCCGGCCGCGTCGACCGCTCGCCCTGCGGAACCGGCAGCTCGGCCAATCTGGCGACGCTCTATGCCCGTGGCGAAGTCTCGGTCGGAGACTTGAGAACGTCCCGGTCGATCATCGGCGGCGAGTTTCTGGCGGAGGCGATCGGCGAAGCCGAGGTGGGCGGCCGCCGCGCCGTGTTGCCGAGAATAACCGGCCGCGCCTATGTCTATGGCCGCGAGCAGCTGCGTATGTCCGACGACGATCCCTTCGCCGCGGGCTTTGCGCTCTCTGATACATGGGGGCCGCAGGTCGGCCTGCTCGGATAGGAGCCCGCAATGTCTTACCTTCAACCTCTGGCCGGCCAGACTGTCCTCGTCACCGGGGCATCCGGCGGAATCGGCGCAGCCATCGTCGAGCGCCTTTCGGCCGAAGGCGCGCGACCGGTCATCCATTACGGCCGCGACAGGCAACGTGCGGAAGCCCTGCTCTGCAAGCTTGGCGGAAACGGCCTGATCGTTCAGGCCGACCTCTCCCGTCCGGACGGCGCCTTCGCGCTTTGGGGCGATGCGCTTTCGGCGGCGGGACGGATCCATGCCGTCGTCAACAATGCCGGGGTCCGCAACGAGATTTCGATCGATGCCGATCCGGCCGATTGGCGGGCAGCCTGGCAGAAAGAGTTTCAGGTGAATTTCTTTGCCGCGGCCGATCTCTGCAAAGAGGCGCTCGTGCATTTCAAGCAGCATGGCGGCGGGCGGATCGTCAATATGGCCAGCCGCGCCGGTCAGCGCGGGTACGCCGCCGACGCCATGCCTTATGGGGCGACGAAGGCGGCGCTCACCAATCTCACACAGTCGATCGCGAGGAGCTTCGGTCGCGACGGAGTGGTCGCCGTCTCCGTCGCGCCGGGATGGGTGCGCACCGATATGGCCGAGGATTTCGTGGCAAGGCACGGCAAGGAGGCGGCGGTTGGCGATATTCCGATCGGCGCGATGGCCGAGCCGGGCGAGATCGCCGAGCTGGTCGCCTTCCTGCTTCGTCCGTCGCAGGCATCGGTCAACGGCGCGACATTCGACGTCAATGGCGGCAGCTACATCAGATAGGAGAACGGGATGAAGAGATTTCATGGCAAGGTCGCGGTCGTGACCGGTGGCGGCGGTGGCATCGGCTCCGCCATATCGAAGAGGTTGGCCGAGGAAGGCGCGCTGGTGGTGGTGACCGATGCCAACGCTCAGGCCGCAGGCGAAGTCGCGTCGCTCATCGAGGCGGCGGGCGGATCGGCGACCGCCATTGCGGCCGACATCTCCCGCAAGCCGGAATGTGTGGAACTTATCGAAAAAGCCTTTGCGATCAAGGGGCGGCTGGATGTGCTGGTCAACAATGCCGGCATCAACCGGCGCGGCAATCTGCTGGCGCTCTCGGATGAAGACTGGCAGCTGAGTTTCGCGGTCAATCTGGATTCGATGTTCCATCTCTGCCGCGCGGCCCTGCCGCATATGATCGCCGCCGGTGGCGGCGCGATCATCAACACGGCCTCGCAATGGGGGCTTTACCCCGCGCCGAACCACATCGCGTACAACACCACGAAGGCGGCCGTTGCCGCCTTCACCCAGAACCTCGCCCGCGACTATGCGCCGGACAAGGTGCGCGTCAACGCCGTGTGCCCCGGCGAAATTCGTACGCCGATGCTCGAAGCCGGCGTCAAGCGCTCCGGCCGGACGATCGCCGAACTCGACAGGCTCGTTCCCTACGGCCGCATCGGCCGTCCGGAAGAGGTCGCGGCCCTCGTCGCGTTCCTCGCCTCTGACGAGGCCGCGTTCATGTGCGGCTCTTTGGTGGAGATCACCGGCGCGCAGGCCGTATCATAGCGCCCGGACGACTATGTCGAACTTCGGACGACGAGCCGGCCCGGCAGCGTCACAGTCTCCGGTTCGACGGCGCCCTTAATCATGCTGACGACAGCCCGCACCATCTCTTCCCTGGGTTGTTCGTAGGTTGTCAGTCCGTATCCGTATGATCCGCCGAGTTCGTAATTATCGAAGCCGACGATAGCGATGTCCTCGGGAATCTTCAGTCCGAAGTTTCCGCGAATCTCGTCCATTGCTCCCAGTGCGAGAATGTCGTTTTCGCACATCAGGACATCCACCCGCTTTTTCGCCGGCGTGCTCGCGAGATATGCCCGGACGGACGCCGCACCCGCGTCCGCACTGTACCTGTCTGCGGAAAGAAGTGAGATGTTTTGGATGCGGTGCTGGGCCCAGAACTCGAGGTAATGCTGACGTCGCCTCAGCGCCGTCGAGAGAGCGGCGGCCCCACTCATGAAACCGGGTCGCCGATAGCCTCGTTCATAAAGGTGACGGACGATGTCCCGAAGCGCCAGTTCGGCGTCGCATACGACGGCTGGGACGCCGTCGATCTGGCTGTCTCGAGCCAGAACGAACATGGGAGGCATTCCATGGCCGAGCTGCAGGTCGGTCAGCGTCTCATCGCGGAACGCGGTACCGAAGAGAATGATGGCGTCGACCTGACGCTGGTCGGCATGGAGTAGCGCGTTCACATGGTCGAAGTGATTGTTGATGTTGATGAGCATCGCAACCAGCCCCGCCGCCTGTAGCTGCTCCGTCAAGGTTTCGAGGAAAGGGAGTTTTTGCGGGTTGGCAAAATCGTCGACGAACACCGCCACCTGGCGCGTCGAGTTGGTCGCGAGACTGCGCGCCAAAAGGTTCGGCGTGTAGTTGAGCGCGGCTGCCATCTCCAGCACCTTCCGCTTACTCTCCTCGGTGATGGACGCGCCGGGTGTGAAGGCCCTGATGACCGTCCACTTCGATACTCCTGCGGCCTCCGCCACCTGTTTTGCCGTTGCCCGCTTGCGCATTACGCCTCCCGAAGAAAATGGAATAAACATTCCATTTTCTGATTCCGGTGAAATGAATGCTTGCTTTTAGCTTATTCCTGCATATGATGCACCTGCTTTGCACCCGGTAGCAAGCGTTTTGCACCCGGTAGTATTCGTTTTGTCCGTTCCTGTGGAGGGGACGGTTGAAGGAGGAAAGGAACTTCAGTCGATCTCCGAGGAGCTTGGCGGAACGATTTGACGCTCTCGTCAAAAAAGCGAATTCGGTCCAGCACCTGCGTGCCGGACCACGGACACTCATACCCATGATCAGGGAAGAACCCGCAATGAGCAACTCCATCTCATCCCCCTTTCCATTGGCGGCTTGCGCCGAAATGCTCTGGCGCGATCGGCCCATCGAATGGCGTGCCTCACGGCTCAAGGAACTGGGTTTCGGCGTCGGTCTCTGGAACTGGCCGGAACATGACATTCGCAAGCTGGAGGCGACCGGCGCCACTTTCACCATCATGAACGGCTATCTCACTGGCCGGCTCACCGACGACGAGGGCGCGGATGAACTTCTGAGGACGGCGCGCCAAACTGCTGAGATCGGCAAGCGCCTCGGCGTTCAGCGGCTGAACCTTCACGGCACCGGTCTTGGCGACCGCGGCCTTCCGGTTCAGCCGATAGAGGTCGTCACGGGGGCGATGTGGATGAAGGCGCGCGACACGTTGCGCAGGATCGTCGACTTGGCGGAGGATGAGAATGTCGTCTTCACTCTCGAGAATTTGAACCTGCCGGTCGACCACCCAGGTGTGCCGTTCGGGCGCGCGGAGGACACGATGGCGCTCGTTTCCAGCATCGACCATCCCCGTCTTCGCCTGAACCTTGATCTCTATCACGCCCAGATCGGCGAAGGGAACCTGATCGAGCTGTGCCGCAGGTGCTTGCCATGGATTGGCGAGATCCAGGTCGCCGACGTGCCGGGACGCTGCGAACCCGGCACGGGCGAGGTCAACTGGAAAGGGGTCGCCAAAGCGCTGACGACGATGGGCTACGCCGGTCCCGTCGGCTTGGAAGCCTGGGCTGCCGGCGATTCCGACGCCGCGCTCGAAGCCTTCCGCTCAGCATTCACCCTCTGACGTTTCAATCCTACAGGACCCGAACCATGCCCAAGATCAAGTCCGTCAACGTCGGCCTTATCGGCGCCGGCCGCATCGGCTCCTTCCATGGCCAATCCATCGCCCGCCGGCTGGTGGACGCGGAACTTGTCGCCATCGCAGATCCGGCGCCGGGCACCGCAGCGAAGCTCGCAGAGACGCTCGGTGTGGACGCCGCATATGCTGAGGTATCAGAACTCCTTGCCCATCCGGGGCTCGATGCGGTGGTTATCGCCACCCCCGCGCGGTTCCATACAAATGTGCTGGTGCAGGCTGCCGAAGCCGGCAAGGCGATCTTCTGCGAGAAGCCGATGGCCCTGACCCTTGAAGATGCGGACCGGGCGATTGCCGCGGCCCATTCGGCCGGCGTGCCGCTCCAGGTCGGGTTCAACCGGCGCTGGGACCAGGCCTTTGCCGAGGGTCGCGCCGCCATCGACGCCGGCAAGATCGGCGCCCCGCAGCTCATCCGCTCCCTGACGCGCGATCCAGGCCCCTTCGGCGCAGATCCCGACCGCATCCCACAGTGGACCATTTTCTACGAGACGCTCATTCACGACTTCGACACCCTGCTTTGGCTCAATGCCAGCGCCAAGCCGGTCGAGGTTTTCGCGATGGCCGACGCGCTCCTCCGCCCGGATGCAAAGGAGAAGGGCTTCATCGACACCGCAGTGGTCAACATCCGCTTCGACAACGGCTCGGTCGCCGTCGCGGAGGCGAACTTCTCGGCACTTTACGGTTATGACATTCGCGGCGAGGTGTTCGGATCCGGAGGTATGGTCACCATGGGCGACGTCCGGCGGTCGAGTATGACCCTCTTCGACAAGGACGGTGTCTCGAACGATACGTGGCGACGGGACACCGATCACTTCGTCCAGGGGTACACCGCCCAGCTCGCCGCGTTCGTCGACGCCGTGCGCAATGGCGAATTCAAGGATGCTCCGACAGGCATGGATGCGCGCAACGCGTTGATGATCGCGCTCGCCAGCATCGAGTCCGTTTCGAAGAATCGGCCCGTGCTTTTGTCATGAAAGCCGGGATGCGCCGCCGAGCCGGCGCATCCCGCCTCAACAAGGAGCCGACACCATGAGCGCCGAGCGGACATTGCAGAAGCCGAACAGCGTCGCCGAACTGAAGGGCATGATTACGGCAGCCGGGTTGCGACTTCCCGAGCAGCAGGAGCGCGTGGCGCGCAAGATGCTGGCACGGCCCGATATCGTCGCCTTCGGAACGATAAGTTCCGTGGCGGGCGAATGCGTGGTGTCCCCTTCCACGGTGGTCCGCGTCGCCAATGCGTTGGGCTTCGACACCTTCAGGGAGCTGAAGTGTTTCTTTCAACAGCATCTGAGATCGATCTCCGGCGCTCCCCGTCCAACCATTTCCAAGACAAGGGCGTCTGCCGCAACGCATTGACGCGCCACAGGGGTTCGCATGAATTCTCTCGATTTCCTGCCCGAAGATGTGCGGCATGCAGTGGCGCTGGCTTCAGCGTGGCACTCCGGCGAATTGGCGGAACGCCGCGTCGATGACGAAATGGCCGCTGTCGCGGCATGCCGACCTTCTCCATGCGATGGACTGCAAGGTAATGATCTACTGCGAGGTCGCCGTGATGACGCCCGGATCGCCTCTCGACGCGCCCATGTCCCAGCGCCTGATCATGCCGGCAGGCGAAGCAGCGGCCTATGCTTCGCACTTGACCGAATTCTCGAAACGTCTGGCGGATGAATACGTTCGCCAGCTGGCCTATCATCATCACCTTTGGTGACGCAGACTTTCGACGAGATCTCCCGCCTGTTCGGCACGACGGGTCGCGAGGTCACGACTGGGCTTTCGGTCAGCAGAAATAACGGTCGAAAGGGCCGCCCCATCGGCTCGCACGGTAATTTCTCGGTGAACGCAAAACCGGCGGCTGGATCCAGAGATTACGGGAGCGCAAGCCGCGGCGTGAAAAAGCTGATCAATCTTGAGGAATGAGATCGTCTACGATATCCCAAGCAGGATCTTCGTCCCGGAAACAAGGAGCTTGGGGAATGCCTTTCAACACCGCTCAGGTGACAAATCTCGGGAAGGCCCCCACAGCCTCGGATGTCATCCTGAAGTTCATCCGCGATTCCATTGCGGATGGATCGCTGGATGAAGGCGAGCCGATCCGTCAGGACGATGTCGCCAGGCTGTTCAACGTCAGCAAGATCCCCGTGCGGGAAGCGCTCAAGCGGCTGGAGGCGGAAGGTCTGGTGGAGTTCCACCGCAACAAGGGCGCGATCGTCACGAGCGTTTCGGAGCCTGAGATTGTCCAGATCTTCGAGGTGCGCGCGATCTTGGAATCGAACGCCATCAAACTCTCGATCCCTCATATGACGGAAGAGACCTTTGAAAAGGCGCTTGGCTATTGCGACGCCTTCGCAGGGGAAACCGATGTCGCACGGTGGTCGGAATTGAACTGGCGATTCCACAGCTGCCTTTACGAGGATGCGCAACGGCCATTTCTCGTAACCACCATCCGTTCCGTCCACGACCGGCTGGAACGCTATCTCCGGGTACAGTTGACCCTGTCGCATGGCAAGCAGACGGCGGATCGCGAACATCGCCAGATCCTCGAAGCGTGCCGAGCGCGCGATGAGGAAAAGGCGGCAGGTCTGCTCTACGCCCACATCATGAGCGCCTGCCAATCGCTTCTCGAACATCTTCCGGAAAAGAAGCCCCGTTGAGCGTCATCCCATCGATCGCGGGAAAAGTCAGGTGCCGGCGATCTTTACGACAGCCTCGAAGACGGCGCGCGGCACTTTCAGGCTTTCCGTCGCCGGCCTTGGATATTCGATGCCGCTGACGCCGGGCATGAACACGCCGTGTTGCTGAAGGCGGTCGGCCTGGCGGCGCGCGCGCTCGACAAGGCCATCGTCGGTGCACCCCGGCATCATCGCCACGACGGTCAATCCCACGGCAGGGCTGTCGCTTCCCTCTCTGAACGACGGCGTGTCCAATGACCACGGGCCGCCGGAGAGGCCGGCCGACAGCATTTCCACCATCAGCGCCACATTGGCGCCCTTGCGTCCGCCGAAAGGAAGCAGCGCTCCGCCAAGCGCTCTTGCCGCATCCTGGGTGTCGTTACCGGCTTCGTCGACGGCCCATCCGGCCGGGATGGCGCGTCCCTCGGCTGCGGCGGCGACGATATTGACATAGGCGGTGGCGCTGGAAGCCTGGTCGATGATGAGAGGTAGCGATCCTTCTCCCAGCGGAAAGCCTAAGGCCATCGGGTTCGTGCTGTAAACGGCTGGGCCGCCGGCTTTGGCGACCACCATGGCATTGGCGTTGGTCGCGGCGATGCCGACGATTCCTTCGCCGGCAAGCCTGCGAACATAGTAGCCCAGTTCTCCCGCGGTATAGCTGTTCTTCTGCGTAAACACGGCGACCCCGAAATTGCGCGTGACCGCGACGAGTTCGTCGAAGACGCGATCGAAACCGAGCTGGGCGATGCCGCGATCGGCATCCGCGACGAAGAAGGCGGGATAAGGACGCGTGCAGCTTGGTTCAGCGCCGCCGTTGATGCGGCCCTCGCGAAAGCTGTTGAGGTAATCCACCATGTGCGGAAACCCGAGTGTCGCAGGTCCGTAGAGTGCGGCGGACAAGGTAGCGTCTACGAGGGATCGGGCGGTGGCTTCCGTTGCGCCGGCTGCCAGGCAGGCCCGTATTGCCAGGGCCTCGGCTTCCGCCAGATTGAGCACGACCTCATCAGACATCTGAAATCTCCGTTCTCGTGTTTCCTTGACCGCCGATGCTTTGAAGACATCCGGCGCGGCCCGGTTCTCGGCCGGTCGGTGTTCCGGCCCATGGAGTTCCTTAGCAACGGTCGCGAGACGCCGAAAGGAATAATGTACATTAGTGTCAACAAGCATGACGTTGGTGATTGACAAGTTCGCGGCTTCGGATAAAGGATAACGTATACGATATTACAAAGAGATGGCCCAGTTGCAGGCCGCTGTCTGACGAAGACGGCAATTTCGCAACGATGGAGGAGAACAAGTATGGGATTCAAAAGAACGATCCACGCGGTCGATACGCACGCAGGCACGCCGATGCGCGTGATCACGGGCGGCATTCCGCATATTCCCGGCAATTCCGTCTATGAGAAGATGAAATGGCTGGAGAGCAACGACGATCAGCTGCGCAAGCTGATGCTGCGCGAGCCGCGCGGCTATCCCGCCCATTGCTGCAACATCATCGTGCCGCCCTGTCACCCGGAAGCCGATGCCGGCTATATCATCCTCGAGCAAATCGAATATCCGATGATGTCCGGCGGCAATACCATCTCGGTGGTGACGGTGCTTTTGGAAATGGGCATGCTGCCGATGAAGGAGCCCGTCACCGAGCTGGTGCTCGAGGCGCCCGCCGGCCTGATCCGCGTCACGGCGGAATGCAGCAACGGCAGGGCCAAGAACGTGACCTTCAAGAACGTCCCCGCATTTGCCGCCCATCTCGATGCAGTCATCGATGTGCCGCATCTCGGAAAGGTCACCGTCGATGTCGGCTGGGGCGGCATGTTCTATGTCATCGCCGATGTCAGGCAGTTCAAAGGCCTTGAGCTGATCCCCACACATGGGCGGGAGATCGCGCGCGTTTCCGCGATGATCCGCCAGGCGGCCATCGAACAGTTGCCGGTTGCCCATCCGCATTACCCCGGCGTCGGCATTACGATCTCACAGCTGTCGGGACCGACGGACGATCCGAACGCCGACTGGAAAAATACGGTGACGATGGCGACGGGTGGTCTGTCCTGGGACGATCCCGCTACCTGGACGGGAGCGCTCGATCGCTGCCCCTGCGGCACCGGCACCTGCGCGAAGATGGCGGTTCTGCATGCGAAGGGCGAATTGCCGCTCAACCAGGATTTCCGGCACCAGGGCATTCTGGGCAATATCTATACAGGCAGGCTGGTCGAAGAGGCCAGGATCGGCGACAAATCCGCCGTTGTCCCGACGCTGACCGGCACGAGCTGGATCTCCGGTCTGAATACCCTCGTTCTCGACAATGACGATCCCTTCACGGAAGGGTTCACCCCAGGCGATATCTGGGCCTGAACATCGGCGCGCGGCGGCATCGTCTGGTGACGTCTTTCGTTTCGGATTTCGGATGTTTACAAGGCTGAGGCAGCTCAAAACATTCGACCGGAGGAAAGGCATCGATCGTGAATCTCATGCGTCGCGCGCTGTTAGGGACATTCTGGGCCCTGATCGGCTGGAGGCCGGCATCTGCCAAGGAAGCCGGCTCGGATTCCGGCAAGCAAACGATGCAGGCCGAGGCATCGTCGGTGACGCCTCGGCATGTCCTGTGTTTTCTCGGGCGGGACCCCGACCTGAGCCGCCTGTCCGATGCGGCATCGCAGGCAATCCGTGACTTCGCCACCGGTTTCAGCATCGACGAGGATTATTCGCAGGCCGAGCCTGATGATCGCATGAGCCGGTCATTCGACGTCTGCTGGGATCGGGTCGAACCCGATGCCTGGGATCCGGCGGATGAGAAAGCCGTCGCCGATCATCGATCGGTGCTCTACATCCTTGGGCCGAGCATGAAGCAGGCGGAAACGGCGACGGTTTCGATGCTGGCGCTCCGCCTCGTCGAACGGTTGATCGGCGCGGGAGCGGTTGCCGTGAAGGGTGAAAGCGCCGGGATCGCCCATGGGCTCGATCGATGGAGAGAACTGATCCGGCAGGGAGCCGAGGCGCAGAAATCCGCCGACAGGCTCACCGAGCAGCGGATCGGCCGGCTGGCCTTTGCGAAGCGGCCGCTCTCTGCGCGGGGGTATCTCGAAAGCGTCGGCTTCCATCTTGTCGGGCTGCCGGATGTCTATGTGCCTGACACAGAAGGCAGCGAACGGCAGATTGTCGCCATCATGGATGCAGTCGCCGACGAGATCGCCGAGCAGGGGCTCGAATCGACGCTGAAGGCGCGCCGGGCAAGCCTCTCCTTCAATTCCACTTATGAAGTGGACGAATACAAGTTCAATCCATACGGCATCGTCAGGCTCGGCGGCTGAAAGGCGCAACCTCGTGCGGACACCGTTTCAATCGGTCTGCAGCTCCAATGTCTTGGCAAGCTCTTCGTAGTGGCGGGCGGATCCGGGGTTCTTCTCGGCGACATATTGGGCGCTGACCTGCCGCGCCGCCTCGGCCGCGATACGGAAGGCATTGATCCTGTCCTGCGGATCGGACTCCGCTTGCCCGCCGATGTCGTCGCCGCTGAAACGGCCGGCCCTAAATCCGTCAGCCAGATCGACGACGCCGATTTCTGGGACCCCTTCCTTCATCCGGCCGAAAAAGGCGGGGCCGGCCCGCTCGCCGTCCCGGCGGCGCAGCATCCCCTCGCCTGATGCCTTCCCGTTGATGCAGGCGCCGATCCAGAACGTCGGGCCGCTGGTCAAGGAGGCTGGTGCGATGAATTTGCAGTGGCTGCCCGGATCTTGCGACCACTGCCGATCTCCCGCTGCCGCACCGACAGGGCCATGCAAACAGAGTGCGGCCACCAGAGCGATCGCCACCGTAACCGGCAACCGCCCAATGTTGCCGCTAACCCTTTCTGATGTCATTTCATGATCCTTGACGCTCTCATCGGCCGCAGCAATGCACCATTGTCGGCCCGGCGACAACCGGTCCGAGCGTATGCCGCATTGGTTGGCGATCCGGCGGGCGTTCTTCGGCTTACTTGTAAGTGATCGTGTCACTCACGCGCGGACGATTGAAGAAATATCGGTCGAAGCTGTAGCCGTTCTGTCCAGTGAAGTTTGAGAAAACGCGGAGACCGGTGTCGTCAACGTATATTGAACCCGGGTCAGCACGATCTGCACGCCAGTTTCCTGGATATTGGAGGGGATTGTGACCGCGCTCGCCGTGCCGGAGTTCACCGCCGAGGTGTTGAGGGCGGCGGACCAGTTGACGGTCGCGCTGCCGCTCGCGCTGACATCGTTGACCGCGACAGTGATCGTCAGTTCGGTGGTGTCATAGGGCTGCAGGATGAAGCTGGCGCCCGAAAGAAGCTTGGCGACGTCGGACTTCGTCCAGGAACTCTGCTGGGCAATCATATCGCCTGTGGAAGAGGCGATTTCGTCTATCTTGCGGCTGACCGTCAGCGCATGGCCGAGATCGGCGGTGCCGAACAACAGCATCACCAGGATCGGCAGCACGAGCGCGAATTCGACGCCCGAAGCAGCCGACCGGTCGCGCACAAAATAACGGATGCCGGACTGCGCGAACCGGAAAAGGGACAGGCTTCGTTTCATCGTCATGTCAGAATGGCTCGTTGCGGAACAGAGCGGAAGATCCAAGGAGATAACGGCCGTCGGAAAGCTTGGCGCTCGACAGGTTGAAGAAACTGACGACGGCCGTCCATGGCATGAACGCCTGAACCAGGATGTAGTCGCTGCCGTTGCCGATATCATAAGTCTCGGTGACCGTGAGATTACCGCTGTCGTCGATCGGATCGGTGTGGGCTGCGGACGACATGTCGGAAAGCACGTTCACCTTGACGACGAGACCGCTGGAGCAGTCGAACGACAGAATCATGTCGTCGCATATCTTGGCCTTGAAACCGGCCAGTGTAATCTTCGAGGACGCCACCTCGCCGGTGCGGATCATTCGGGAGATCTTGTGCACCGAAGCATCAAGCGCGGAATTGACGAAAAACATCAGCGATACTTCGATAATGCCGAAGAGGATGATGAAGAGCGGCAGGGCCAGGATCGCAAATTCGATCGCAGCAGCCCCCTTCCGGTCGCCGATCAGGCGGCGCAGCGGTGCGAACCGGTTTCCGCGCCTCATTGGGTCAGCCGCACGGAAGAGAGATATTGCGTGAAGAGCGTCGACAGGCCTGCCGTGATCTCGGTGGACGACGAGGCTGACAGGAACAGGCTCTTGGACGACGCGCAGTCAGCCAGTGCATAGGGGATGTAATCCCGCCTCGTGATGCTGGTCGACACGCCGCTGTCCATGGTGCCGCCCCAGGTATTCTTCCAGTTGGCGCTCGCCATGGTCGAGCCGACAGTTGCATTGTAACCCCAGTCCGAGGTGATCGGCAGGTATTCGGTGTAAAGCACTGCCATGGTATTGGATTGATTCTTGAGATAGCCGCACCAATCGGGATTGAGCGGCGCGACCTTATTCCAGTATGCTCCGGATATAGCCTTCCCGCTCTTCCACACCACGCTGTCGGTCACCCATTCGCGCTTTGACTGGACGCCATCCGTCAACAGCAAAACCAGCTTGAGCGGCGTCCCCGAAGTGGTCCCGTCCCCCCGGTGCCGACTTTCTGCTTGAGCGTCGCCAGCGAGACGTCGAAATAGGTGGCGGCCGTGGAGGTCGCGCTGGTGAGGCCATAACTTTTGTCCGCGAGACGGGTGCGCGCCGTGTCCGTGCTCAATGTCGGGGCGAGAACTTCCGTCAGCGTATCGCCGAGGCTATACAATCCGACCTTGATCCGTTCATGATTGCTGTCGGACGTATCGATGAGGGAGAGCACGTCCTTGACGGCGTCGCCGGCGACATCGGCGCGCAGTTTTATGTTCTTCGCTGTGCTGTATTCATAGTTGTTGGCGTATGTTTTCTTGCCGACGGTGTGCGCATCACCCGTGTGGCAGGCGAACTGACAGCCAATGCCGGAATACATCGTCGACTGACCTGAGGTCGTTGCAGCCAGAAGCATCGACGGAGACGTGTCGATGACGATATAGACGTTGAGATAGGACGTCGCCGGGCCCTTGACGGCGCTTCCTACGCTGACGGGTACTGTATCGATATTGGCAATCTTCATGAACGTCGTCGGCACGGTGCCGCTTGCAGTCGCCGTGATGTTGTGATTGGTCGTATCGATGTCGATTTCGCCAAGCGTGTAGCTGTTGTCCACCTGCGCATGGAACCAGTCGGAGACCTTTGCCTTGAGGGCGTCGGTATCCGCGGTATTGTTGATCTGCTTGACGGCCGCGATCAGAGCGGCATCAAGGTCACTCTGCATTTTCTGCCGGACATTATAGCTGCGAATATAGTCAAAGCTCGCGCCGACCGCGACGAGCATCGGCACCAGGCTGAGGGCAACGATGATCGCAACGTTGCCGGTTCGGTCTCTTCTAAGATCGCGAAGTGTGTGGAAGCATCGACCTAATGAAAATGAAAGAGCTGACTTCAAAAAACCACCGTCGCACTGAACATGAAAAAATACTAATGCGAGATGTATCCCGGAAGCTTAAGCCTTTGTTAAAACTTGCAAGTTCCGGCGCAAAATGAATTGCCCGCGCGTCGTTTGCTGCGTGTATCGGACATGTCTGCGAATTATGGATATTCGCGCAACGGCACCTCATCGTCTTTCACAGGAATGACGTGGGTGAGCCGATGGTAAGGGACATGCTAGTGTCCTCTTTTCAGTCGAACATTGGCAAGGATAAATCCGGTTCTTCTAGAGGTGATGGGCGACAAATTTTAGAAGCGGCGCCTCGGTCGCCGGCCAGGGCAGGGGTTGGCCGGCGGTGGCCATCGACCGGGCCTGCAGATAGGCGAGGTCGGAAGTCCGCAGGGTATTGACGCCCATGCCTTCATTGACCGGGTGGCGGAGCGTGTCGACATCCTGATCGGTGAGCAGTACGGCGAGCTCTTCGCGGCGCTCGGTCGGCAGCACGGCGGCGATCGTGTCGAGCTCCTCGGCGCGGCGATCGACGGAGGCGACGTCACTGCGGACGTCCCCGGGCGTCATGGTTGTCGTCGTGGATTGACGTGAGATCACGCAATCGGGGCTTCTGCCTCAGAAAGGTTCTGCGCGTTCTCGCCTGAGACGAGCGCATCGCTGCGCCAAAACCAAGTCAGCATCGCGACCGGCCGTCCGTCTCGGCACACATACACTCGTCCTGGCGAAGGGCCAATTCGATCAATTCCTCCAGGCGTTCGGCGGCTTCCTCGACATCGGCGAATATCACCATCACTGGCGATCTCCCTACCAGATCCGTTCGTGCAGCACCGCATCGAAGGCGATGTCGAGCGACGCGAATGAGCAATGTTCCAGCCGCGTCTGGGCGGCGAGAATGCGGTCCCAGGGGTCGCGGTGATCCCAATCAAAACTTGCCGCCAGTTCGGCGTGGAGATCGGTGACGGCAAGCGTCTGCAAGCCACTGGCCGCGACGGCAGCGCGTAGTTCCTGCGGCTTCAAGTCGAGCTTCTTCAGGCGCATCTTGTTGTCGAGTTCGTAGAAGGAGACGGCGCTGACGAGGACGGTGTTGGCCTTGTCCTCAATCAGCGATCGGGCCGTCGTCGAAAGTCGTTCACTGCCGATCGTCCACCAGTAGACGGCGTGGCTGTCGAGTAGAACCTTCATGCCTTGGGCACACGGTCGGATGGATCACCCTGCCAGACGCCGACATCGTTATTCCAGTCGCCGGCGTCGATTGCTGCCTGCTCAGCATCGACCTCGTCGAACAGGTCGTCGGGCAGGCCGCGCTGGCGCAGCAAGCCGAAGGGGCGCTTGCCGCCATCGGCCGGGCCGATGCGGGCATAGATCTCACTGCCCCGCATGATGATGATTTCTTCGCCCTGGTTGGCGCGCTCGAGCACCTCGGCGAACTTTTTCCGCGCTTCGCTGATCTTGTAGGTGGTCTGGGGCATCGTGCGATCCGATTTTGCCTCTCGAACTGCACGATAGCACCGCAAACCCGCGCGTACAATCCATCTGTACGTTTCACGTCCGATAAGCATTACTTATCGATGGCCAGCGGTGCGCTGGTGCATTATATCCAGTGGCGAACCGTAACGCCGAGATAGATTTCCTTTAGTAAATCATTTACCATAAATTCAATGGCTTACAATCTCGCGAAAATCAGCATGACTGCCCTGATGCGGCCGGCTTTTGACGCTGGCATCGCACTCGCTCGTCTCGACGAGCGCATCGCCCGTTCGCCGGTCGGGCAGGGATGGAGGGAGCGCACCCATTTCTCCGACGCCTGCGCCTCGCTGTGGATCGACGGTGAGCTGGTCCATCTCGAAGACCTCGTCCTCCACGACGCCACGCGGGATATTCGCACACCCACCCATGAGCTGACAATCGCCCGCGACGTGCTGCGAACCCGCCGGCGCATCGCCGGCCAATCCCCGGATTGGGCGTTCTCTGCCGACGGCATCCGCTCGCTGCGGAAAACCTCGGAGATCGGGGCGGGCGGCGCGGACGAGGCGACGACGACCGGAGTTATTCGGCCGGCGATCGCGATCGACGCGGAAGGGGAGGGGGATGGCACCGACGAGGCCCAAGATCTCCCCGGCGTCGACTATGCTGCTATCGATGCGCTGCTTGCGCGCTCTGACGCTGCGATCGAACGAGCCAAAAAGCCCGGCCGGGCTCCGGCCGATCCGCTGGTCTATGATCTCGACTGGGACGAGGACGAGCGGCTGGACGAATGGCGCGGCGTGCTGCGGCAGGCGGAAAACCTTCCGGCGATGCTGCAGGCCATCGTTGCCCTCGATGCCTGGAACGAGCTTTCGGTCCTTCAGCACGCTCCTTGGCTCGGCCGGCTGTTTTCCGCCTCGATCCTGCGCCAGGCCGGGATCACCACCGGCGCCCATCTGGCGGCCATCAATCTCGGCCTGAAAACCATACCTGTCGATCGGCGCCGGCATCGTGACCGGGAGACCCGGCTGCTGGCGATTGCCCATGGGCTTTTGGCGGCCGCCGAGATCGGCATGAAAGAGCATGACCGGCTGACGCTGGCGCGCACTCTGTTCGAGCGAAAGCTCGACGGGCGCCGGACGTCTTCAAAACTGCCGGAGTTGGTCGAGTTGGTAATGGCAAAGCCGCTGGTATCGGCAAAAATGGTGGCGGAGACGCTGGAAGTCACGCCGCAGGCGGCGCGGCGGATTGTTTTGGAGCTCGGCTTGAGGGAGATGACGGGCAGGGGGAGGTTTCGGGCGTGGGGAATTATTTGAAAGTGGCCGCACCTTGCGACGCTGAACCCACTAGCTTGTCGATTCACCTCCAAATAGAGCCTGTCCCTGGCGATAGTTCATCATGATCTCGACGCAGAGCAACACAACGATCTGCATAAAGATACCCGTGCACCGATCAAGATAGGTCACGTAGGTCATAGACTGTTCCTCCCCGGTGCCCCCCTTACCGGCACGGTATAGAACGGTGTGACGATCCGCGGAAAGCTTGATCCCTCGATGGTGCGAAGCATTTCGGATTTGGTTGTCGATTTCGACGCAGAGGTCCGTGAAGGCCGCGTTGCCGGCGAAGGGATTGAACTTGCTCGCGTTGTCGAGTTCCCGATATTTCTTCAAGGTCAGCCGTTCTCCCTGGTCGTATTCTCGCCCGGCATCCAGGTTGTTGAGCATGGTGAAAAGCTCCACCAGACCTGCGAAGGTCTCAAAGGCATCCCCATAGAAGGTCTTCACACTCTCGAAATTCGTCGAGCCAGCGGCTGCGTCTTCTGGCGCTCGGGCGCCCAGTCGGACTCGGTACAGCACCTGAGAAAATTCAGAATAGTTCCGGAAGAAGTCGGTCAGGATTGCGAAGTATGCGTCTCGCCTGGTAGCTCTGAGGTCTGCGAAGTAGTGCTCCATCAGGCCGCTCGCATCCTTCGCTGCAACAATGCGTTCGACCTCTTTGCTAATTTTTTCGAATATCTCGGAATTGTCGGGGCCGACGAGCCTCCGCAGAAACCGGATAAGCCAATCGTCCAGACTGTCGAGCCTTTCGCCTTCGTAAAACAGCTCACCACTAGTTTCGATCTCGCGCCTTGAAAGCTTCGACTTGCCCCTTGTTTCAAGTCCGATCGCTTTTCTCAGATGCGTCCACTCTGTCGGAAACGTCGGTCCTCGTTCGCGCGAGGCGCGGGCCATTTGATCGAGCGATGCACCGCGCGCCTCCATCGCCTTGACTATCGTCCTCATTTGCTCAAGCCGGGGAAAGGAAAGCGGCGAATTTGCCTGATCTTTTGGAATTACAAAGTTGGGGTCCAGATTAACAGTAAGGGCCTTGGCATCTTCGTCGCAAAATTCAGCGTTTTCGGAACACGAGAAAGCCCCTTCGCTGCTGCTTCCCGTACCAAGGGTAAGCACGACCTCAAGTTCCTCTCCGCAATTCCTACACGCAAAGTGATGCGGCTGTCGCTTTGCGTCGCCAATCGCTATCCGCAGCATATGAACCTGATCGCATGTCAGGCATCGAAGATAGTTTCGGATGATCACAGCGGTTTCCTCACTTGGCGCGGCATCCTGGAATGGAGAGGATCGGTTACCGAGGGAAAAGGCCGAAGCGACCTTCATCAACCATTCCAGAAAAGTGAATGACACGATCGCCTAGTTCGACATCCGAGGGAGGATCCATGTTCTCAACTATGATGGCTTGTCGATCACTCTTGAGGCCCAGAAGGTATCTATAAAAGTTTCCGTTCAGATTTGTCTCGCTGAGATCGTCCTCTGCCCCATCTGGCTCGCGGTAGGACAGCAAGGGGGAATCGAGCACCACGATCCCAGGATGTGCCAGGTTGTTGTCGGCGCAATATTGCAGAAGTGAGATTGTGAAGGCCGACTGCGTGATTGCCCTAAGCCCTTTTCCGTAAGAAGTTCTGGCCTTCCCGGAAATGATGAGATCTTTCGCATTGGTATCAAAGTGCACATGTTCGACACCCGGGAAACCCCATTGTTTGAGCACGCTCCCAACGAGTTCCGCAAACGGGGCCACAATTGTGCTGGTTAGACGATTGTTGGACGTGGCATCGCCCGAGCCCCCCTCGTTCTGCCGTTCCAACGCAGTTTTGCGACTGGTCAAATCACTCAGATTGGCAAAAAGCCCGAGCGCCTCGCGTACATTCGCGCCCTTGTCTGCGAGCTCTTTGTATGTTGCGCGTTGTTTTCGCAGGTCTGGCGATACGACCCTCTCAATTTCAATCGAGAGTTCGCTCAGTGAATTCCTCATATTGGGAAGCGACTTCTGAATCGATTGCGCCTCCGCCTTCAACGCGGCGATCGTTGTCATCAGCTCGGATTGACGAGACTCGATTTTCTGCATCTCCGCTTCGGCCGCTGAGACGGTCACTGCGACATCGCCGTGGCAGACCGCAGTGGGATCGTGATGGTCGGGCAAGGCACCGCAGGTGGGGCAAACCTCCTGTTCGAGAACCGAGAAAAAGCTCCCCGCCTCACGAATACCGAGAAGACGCTCATAGTCCGAACCGTAGTGTTCTCGCAAGAGATTGAAACGCTCGAGCAGAGTGGCGATTTCTGTGTATCGATCGTTAGTTGTCTCGAGCCTTTGGATAATGGCCCGCCTTTTGGTCGAGACCGCCTTGAACCTTTCTTCGGTGAAGGCGAGTTGCTCGGCGCGATTATCCATCGCTTTCGTGAGGCGTTCCTCCTGATCAGATAGTTCGTCGCGTGAGCCCGATATCGTCGTTATGCGTTTTTGAGCGTCCGTGATCAGTTGATCGAGAAGATCAATTTGCGCCAGGCGCTTCTGCTCCTCGGCGGAGGTGCTTTTGCGTGACAGGAGAGCGGTGTCATCGATGGCGGTCAACAACATCGTAAAGACGGAGGTATTTGCCGTATTTGCCGTGTAGTTTCCATCAGACAGTGGCGAACGCTTCTGGATTATTTCCTCCTCGTTGACGATCGCCAGCCGCGCGAGATTGCGGAAGCTCAAGGCCTGAGTTTCATCCTTTGCATTCTTTTTGATCCGCTTGCCTGCAAGGCCGATCTTGGAGAGAAGAAACGACGAGAGGTTCGTCTCGTCGCGCTCGTTGTGTATTTCACCAAGGGGGCTGCCCTCTGCATCGGGGATCGACGTGTGCAAACCCTCGAATGCCTGGAACTGTCCACCGGCCATGCTTCTGAGCAATGTGGTTTCCGATCCGTCGTCGAAAATTATCGCAAGCAAGACGCGATCATAGCCTTTTGCCTGCGGGATATCGGGCAGAGGGCCCTTGCCCCCGAGCATAAAATCGATCGCTTCAACAATGTAAGACTTCCCGGTGTCGGAAGCCCCGTAGACGACGTTAAGGCCAGACTGGAACGAAATGACCGCCGGTTTTCTGTCTGAGCCGTGAAAGGAAAGATGACGGATCTGGAAGCCTGAATATGTCATAGTGCCGGTCCGGACGCTTCGTCTTGAAATTCAGATACCCAATTTGTGAGGAGATTGCGCATCAGATCGTCAAAAGCCTCATCGCTGTAGTTCTGGAAGTAACCCGCCAGCCATTCGGCGCGATCGTACAATTGTCGAAGGTATGGCGTCTGAAGCGCGGTGACAAAAAACTCCGCATTGTCTCCGGCCTGAAACAGGATCCCGCTTTGATCGACAACCTGTTCGATGAGCCCTCGGGACATCATCAGGGCCACAGCGGACTGAACGGACTTTCTTCGAACCTGCGTGACAGGTGACATGATCGGTGTCGGGGGATGCAAGTCCGCTGGTCCATCGAGTACGCTGGTTCTAACGACAAGATAGTCCATAGCGGTCAGCCGGTTCAGATCCACCGCCCGGGGAAAATGTGCGTGTAGAATAAAGACCGCCCTCACGCCCGTTTCGAGCGGACCGTTGAAAGCCGAAGCCGAAGGCATTAGCGTCGCCATGTCAGCTTCCCATCATTCGCAAGCTGATGACAAATGCCCCGGCGATCGATGGCAAAAGCGCTTCTGTTCAGCGGATGAGCATCGAGAGCCATGGACTGCGCTTTCTCGGTCACGGCGACAACTCGCGCATATCCGTCCGAGTGTTCGCCATCATGAGTGTCCAAGACCCCGCCCAGGATTTCGGTCTGCAACCCCTCGAACGTCCCAGGCTCCACTTTCTCGCGCACGAAGACCCGCAGGGACTCCGCATGGTAAAACGCCTCGCGAGAGCGCTGGAAATGCGACTTCAAATTAGCCCATTTATCGAGATGCGAGGCCGCAGCGATCGTCTCGCCCTTGTGCTCTGCATAGGCATCGAGCAGCTTGCTCGTGTAGGTCGCCTCTGCCTCTCCAATCTCGACTGGAACAGCGTCGGGTTGCGGGCGCGACGGCAATCCACCGCCGAAACGGCCACGATGGTAGGGAGTTCTTGGAGTGGGCTTCGATTATCGTTCGAGGCTGTTCAGCCGAGAATATCCGGAAGTCGAAATCTCTAACGTAGGCCAGAAACTTACCGTCCAGAGTGACCGGGCCAGTTGAAGTGATTTTTCCGGAGATGACTTTGTCCCATTCCGCAAACACCTTCGCCTTCAGTTTGTCCGCGTTGGCGAGCAATAAAGATAACGATGTCGAAGCCCCTTTCGGCGCGATGAACCGGCATGCTCTCGGGGCTTTGTATTCTCCTGAGAACGAATACCAGAGCATTTTCCCAATCTCAGGCGCGACGACACCGAAACTCAGGGGTGAGTTATAGTGCTTGCACTGGTGATTGTCCCAGATTCCGAGTAGCTGGTCGGCGTCGCAGAAGCCTGCAATATCGATACCTTTATCGCCAGCACCGGTCGGACGCATAACGCTGACATACGCGGATTTGAGCGAGTGGACCCATTCGTCAATGAACGTTTCCCAATCGCTGGCTTCATAAATCTGGATGACTTTGAGAGGATCAATCTTCGGACCGTTCTCAAACTCGTTTGCCAGAAGAATTCTTGCTGACGGCAGGTCTTTCACCGCATTCTGTAACGACATCAGAGTTGCCTGCATTTCAGCCTTGTGCTCGAAGCAAAACGTTAGGTCGAGTAAGAGCTTAGTTATAACAGTCGCAATGATGCATGCAACCCAAAGTACGTCACTCGACGTTCACGTCTGACTATTTTTCAACTAGATCCTGTCTCGCCAAATTATTGGGTCGATTGCTACAAACTAGCGTTCCCGTTTCGGCTCACTTCACTGGGCTCGAGCTTCCTGAAATCAGTGACTAGCTATCGTGTGGTTCCAGCAGATGACGATTGTTGTGTCTGGCGGTTGTCTCGCACTCTCTCGATGAAAGGACGGTAGGCGTTTGGATTCAGCACCCTGCCTGCCACTAGACAGAGAGGTGTATTATCTGCAAACACATTGGAAGGCGTAGGCTGCGTTAGCCGTCCGCCTCAAGCAAGAACAGGGCGCAATTGATCAAGGTTGACAAAGATCATTTTCTGAGGGCCGCGCTTGAAATTGGTCACAGCGGCGACAACGATACTTTACCTTACGATCTCGATGCAGGATTCATCAAAGAAAAGGCAGGGGATCTCGCGACGATTTGCCTGGAATTGTTCCAAGGCGTCGAGAGAGGATCAATCGGGAAACCGGCAGTTTTCATGAACGGTCTGTCGATTCCGGCAGAGCGCCTACTCGTCCCGTCTGGGCCACATGGTTTTCGCTTCACTACGAAGATTCATCCGTTCTGGAACCTCTATCTCAATGGACTAGGATTGGCGATCGCTGAGGCCAACGAAGGACAGCGGAGCGATCGAGCGCACTCTTATCGGCTCGCGTCCCAGGGGCCTGGCCTCTTCGATCGAACCCGGTCATGGCGGGCCTACAAACTTGCAACTTTAAGCGAGCCCAATCTGGGCGATGACGGCGCGGTGGTTATCCAGACCGACGTCGCAAGTTTCTACGAACACATCTACCACCATCGGCTGGAAAACGTCGTTAAGGACCTGGCACCGAGTTCCACAATTGCGATGCAGATTGATCGGATCCTAAGCAAGTTGTCGGCGGGTCGTTCCTTCGGCCTCCCGGTTGGTGGTCAATGCGCGCGTATTCTGGCTGAAGTGATGATGACGCCGATCGACCGATCATTAAGCGACGCCGGGCTCATCTGGCACCGCTATGTTGATGACTACACCTTAATTTGCCGTTCGCAGCAAGAGGCCTACAAAGCGCTCTCTGAACTGTCGCATGCGTTGGCTGACTATGGCCTCTCGCTCAACCGTAGCAAAACAACCATCCTAACCGCTAAACACTATAAGGATTTCGTAGGAGCGCAATTGGGAGAGGGTGAGGACTCCAGCCTTGCATTGCGTGAACTCGACCTGCATTTCGACCCATACTCGGACAATGCTAGCGCAGAGTACGAAAAGCTCAAACAGTCGTTCGAAAAGATCGATATCTCGTTTCTTTTGGACCTTGAGCGAGAGAAGTCGCAGCCGGACGCGTTCGTGCTTGCGCAAATCGGTCGAGCGCTCAAGTTTCAAGAGCCGGGCGTCGCAGTTCAATTATGCGCAACGCTTCTCGACCCAAAGAATCTGGATTCGTTTCGCGCGTCGTGGTCGAAAATTATGCGGGGGGTATATGCGGTGCGATCGAATGACGAGTTCGCATCTATTTTTGCTGCGATCGACATCTTGCTCGACAAGATTCCGAGTGCCGGGGCGCATCTGCTCGTCCCCGAAGCCAATATGTTGCATTTCCTACGAGCGCTCCGGTTCGCCAGAACCGATGTTCGGGGTGTTTTCGTTCGTCAAACCTACGACTCGACAAAATCAGCCGCTGTCCGACGGGCCTGCATCGACTGCTGGAGATATTGGGCGGATCGGCCAAACTTTACCCGCTTGCGCAACCAATGGCAGAACTTGGGCGCCGGCGAGCAACGAATGCTTTGGTTGGCGGCTGGTGCGTTTGGAGACGAAGGGACGAAGACAAAGGACCAACTTCGCGGCTCGATTGCACAGGCGTGGCAGATTGGGATCGAGAATGTCACGGCGGGAAGCTTTGCAGCCTGTTATGAGGACTGGGTCAAATATGGCGTTTAACCGACTGCCGACGCGCGACCCAAGAACAGTAGCGCGGGACATTCCCGGAGTCCTCGACATACTTTTCCCCCGATTGGCCGGTGGCCTCGTCAGAGCTCTAAACGCAAAGATGTTCACATTCGCCGGAATCAGCGCGATTCCACCCGAGCTGATCGAAAAAAGCCAGCTTCAAAAGGCGATGCTATTCGAGCTGTCCATGGCGCGCGCCGAAAGCGAGTTAAGGCGCGGGACTGTCGCGTCCTGGAATGAATGCCTGCATATTGCGGCGCGGCGCCAGCAGCGCCATTTCGATGCACAAATTCCAAAGACTCTCGAGCCGGATGACATCCTCGTTGCCGAGTATGCCTCTCGCAATCTTGTGACGATGTTGGAGAGCGTACAAGCTCAACGGCCATCGAGTATTTTGGAGTATGCACCGCTGATTCCTGGCCTCGGCTGGATAGCATCTGGCAACGGGGATTTCGCGATCGGCTCAACGCTCATTGAGGTTAAGCATACGGATCGCAATTTTGGCGCCGGCGATTTCCGGCAGATTCTAATGTATTGGCTATTGCGGTACGCACGAGCCATCGAAACTGAAAGCGCGGTATGGTCGGACATTCTTTTGCTGAACCCGCGGCGCAATGCAGCACTTCTAATAGACTACGATTATTTGCTCCGTTCTGCGTCCGCGTCGTCAAACCGTATCGAATTGGTTGAGCTTTTGAGGTCTGCCGTCGGGCAGGACTTTGATCGGCGTTGAAAATCAGGGTCTCACGACAAACCTCTCGATGTCGCCTGACCGTACATTATCGAAAAATCGGCCTCTGTGTCACTAAGTCGGTAGTTAGAATGCCCGCTTGGGTATTGCGTGCGTCCGTAAGCGATCGCTTTGGAAAGCGCGTTGCGGAGAGCCAAGCCATTGGCCAAAATAAACAATAGGTGCGCTCGTAAGCTGTATGCATCCGGTGAAGGCCGCAGGTTAGGCTGCTTGAGCGTTCAGTCCGTGCGGCTGCCAATTCCATGGAAGCAATTGCTCCAGCCTGCTGATTGGCGTGTCGGCGATGCGGGCCAGGACGTCAGCAAGCCATGCCTGCGGATCGATGTCGTTGAGCTTGGCACTCATGATCAGCGTGGCCATGAAGGCGGCACGATCGGCACCGCGATCCGATCCGGCGAAGAGCCATGACTTCCTTCCGAGAGCAAAGCCTCGCAATGCCCGCTCGGCAGCATTATTGGACAGGCAAATCCGGCCATCATCGAGGAAGGACGTGAAGCCGTTCCAGCGCTTCAGCATGTAGTCGATCGGCTCGGCGACCGGAGAACTGCGCGACAGTTTTGCCCGCTCGGTTTGAAGCCAGCGGTGCAGTTCGCCGACAAGCGGCAGACTGTGCTTGCGACGGCGCTCCAGGCGTTCCGCTGCGGCAAGCCCGTTGATCTCACGCTCGATGTCGAACAGCGCATCGATCCGTTTGACGGCTTCCAGCGCCATAGGCGAGATCGGCGCGGCGCGGCTGCCGCGTTTGGCATTCGTGGCGATGTCGGCCAGCACGAAGAACTTGCGCCTCGCGTGCGACCAGCAGAGCGCCTGCGTCAGCGGCCCCGGATCGCGGTCTACCTTGAACAGCGGATTGTAACCGCCATAGGCATCAGCCTGCAGAATGCCGGTGAAGGTCTTCAAGTGGCGCTCGGGATGCTCTTGTCGTCGATCTCGCGATGCATAGTAGAGAGCCGCCGGCGGCGATTGCCCGCCGAACGGCCGGTCATCTCGGACATAGGTCCAGATGCGACCCGTATCGGTCTTTCCCTTCGCCAGGATCGGCACTGTGGTGTCGTCGCCATGCAGCCGCTCGGCAGCCAGGACATGCGCTTCGATCAACGAATGGAGTGGCTTCAGCGCCGCGGCGCAAGCGCCGACCTGATCTGCCAGCGTCGACAGGCTGAGGTCGATACCCTCTCGGGCATAGCGCTCGCTCTGGCGGTTCAGCGGTTGATGCTGCGCGAACTTCTCAAACAGGATCATCGCCAGAAGGCTGGGCCCGGCAAAGCCCCGCGGCGTCACATGGAAAGGAGCTGGTGGCTGAGTGATCTTCTCGCATTCGCGGCAGGTGAACTTCTCCCGCACCGTTTGGATCACCTTCCACTGACGCGGGATGACCTCCAGGGTCTCGGTGATGTCTTCGCCCAGCTTCGACAGCTTGCCTGAACCGCAACAAGGGCAGCTCGCCGGGGCCGCGATGACGACACGCTCGCGCGGCAGATGTTCAGGGAATGGTTTCCGTGATGGACGCTTGCGCTCGAAAGCCCTGACCGTCGAGGCTTTGGCCGCAACCTCTGCCGCCAGTTCGTCTTCGCCAGCGTCAGCCTCCAGCTCCTCGAGCTGCAGTTCCATCTGTTCGAGGAGTCGCGCCTTGCGTTCTGACCGGCTACCGTAAAGCTCGCGGCGAACCTTCTCGATCTCCAGCTTCAACCGCGCGATCAGCGCTTCGGAATGCGACACGAGCGCCTTTGCGCTGGCGGCTTGCGCCTTGGCGGTCGCTGCTTCTGCCTCGGCAGTGATACGCCGCGCACGCTCCTCGGCCAGCTGTGCAAGCGCACTGGCAAGGTCGTCCGGAAGCTCATCAGTCGCGTCGCTCATGGCAGGATGGAATCATATTCGAGTCCGCTATTCCAGTGCTTTTGCTCATCCTGCCGATGTTGGCCGCCAGGTCTTTTGCGGCATCCGCCAGTCTATGCCTTCGAGCAGATAACCGAGCTGCGCCGGTGTGATCACCACCGTGCCGTCAGCGGCTGACGGCCAGATGAAGCGGCCGCGCTCCAGCTTCTTGTACCTCACAACAGAATGCAGCCACTGCCAACGCAGATACGCAGTTAGTGCGGGTAACGCATCCGTTTCATCCTTTATTCCCACGACAGTTGCCGTGCATCGGCAAGCGCTACAACCGGCATGGTGAACGCCTTTTGCTGCAGACCGAGGACGCCACTGTTTGGTCGGTTCCTCCGCAATGGACTGATCTTGTGAGCCTGGATCCCGAAGTCGTCATGAGCAACGGACGATTGCTCTTGCGGATTGTCGACTTAATGGAGTTGGCCACTCTGGTGGAGCGCCTTTCGAGCAAATCGAGCCCGCGCTGACGCGCTGAAGTGTAAAGGTAAATATGTCGCATCTGTAAAGTGGATTATGCCGCAAGAGGTCGTTTTTATGAGATGGTACGCCTGCAAATACGAGATATCGCGTCAGATAGACCATAAACATCGCCTTGACGAGGTAGCAGAATGCGGCATAATTAGCATTACGCTAACGCCGCTTCATGTCCTCGGAGCCATTGATGTCTGCGAAGTACGAGAGCAAGCGCACAAAGATGGATGTCCTCATCGAAGAGGGCACGTTCAATCCCACCCCCGAGAAGGTGCGCGATCCAAAGTTTCGGGGCAGCGAGTTCTTCGATCCGCACGACGCCGTGCAGGTCAAATACGAGATGCTGCGTCGCGTGTCCATCGACAAGGTGTCGGTGACGGAGGCCTCCGACGAGTACGGTGTTTCCAGGCCAACCTATTACCAGGCCAAGGTGAACTTCGACATGGCCGGGATTGCCGGACTGGTGCCGACAAAGCCGGGCCCCCGCGGTCCCCACAAGATCGACGACAAAGTCCTGGCATTTCTGCAGGCGCAGACCGCCCCAGGAGAACCCGTTCGCGCCCGGGAACTGGCCAAGCTGCTCCGCCAGGAACTCGATATCGAGCTTCATCCCAGATCGATCGAGCGGGTTCTAAAAAAAGCGACACGTAAACATTGCCGCGACGGCGGCATGCCCGACCCAACCGTCGACCATCGCGTCCCAGTACGAGGTATTGCGCAAGGCCGCCTTCGGCGCAGCGCTGCCACTTATGGCCCGTAGCGGCCTGATGCTCTTTCTGCGCCGGGGCATGTGGGGATGGGCTCAGGCGCTGACCGCAACAGCAGTCACCCCGCCAGAGCAGAATTACCCATCGTCAATGGCTTGGCCGCTGCGCGGCGGACACAGCGCCGTCGTTCACGTCCTTGCGACAATCGCTATGAGCACCAACGATCGGAGGTCACCATGAATGTACATCTCAAAGTCCAGCCTCATCACCTCGAACGTGGCGCCTACCTCTACATCCGCCAGTCTTCCATGCGGCAAGTCGTCGAGAACGTCGAGAGCGCCAGGCGGCAATATGCGCTTCGGGGACGCGCTGTCGCCCTCGGCTGGCGCGACGAGCAGATTATCGTCATCGACAACGATCAAGGAGAGTCCGGTGCATCGGCGGTGTGGCGCGAGGGGTTTCAGCGGCTGGTCAGCGACGTCGGCATGGGACATGCCGGGATCGTCATGGGCCTGGAGGTCTCGCGTCTGGCGCGCAACAATGCCGACTGGCAGCGTCTGCTGGAGATTTGCGCCCTTGCCGACACCCTGATCCTCGACGAGGACGGCGTCTATGATCCGGCAAGTTTCAACGACCGGCTCCTGCTCGGCCTCAAGGGAACAATGAGTGAGGCCGAACTGCATGTGATCAAAGCCCGGCTACGCGGCGGCATTCTCAACAAGGTGCGGCGCGGCGAGTTTCGTTGCCTCCTGCCGACTGGGTTGGTCTATGACCATTTCGGCAATGTGACGCTCGATCCAGACATGCAAGTCAGAGAAACGATCATTCATTTCTTTGAGATGTTCTCTCGCCTCGGGTCCGCCTCCCAGACCGTCAAGGTCTTTCGCAATGAAGGCCTATTGTTTCCATCGCGCCTACACAACGGCGGCACGCTGTTTCGGCCGCTGACCGCATCGACGGCGATGCGTGTCCTGAACAATCCGCGCTACGCTGGCGCCTATACCTATGGCCGACGACAGTTTCGACGCACCATCGACGGCAAAAAGACTCTGCGTGCGCGCGACATTGATGACTGGCCGGCCTGCATTCCCGATGCTCATCCCGGCTATATCAGCTGGGAGCGACATCAGGAGAATCTGAAGATCCTCAAGGCGAATGGCCGTGGATTTGAAGCGGCACGAGCTTCAATCCCAAGGGAGGGACCGGCACTGCTGCAAGGCCGGGCCGTATGTGGGCAGTGCGGCAGCCATCTTAGGGTTCGCTATGCGGCGCGGCGTGGCCGGCAGGAAGCCTGGTACATTTGTAATCGTGCCCGCATTTATCGTGGGGAGCCTATGTGTCAGTCGATCGCCGGGCCTCCCGTCGATGAAGCCATCGGTATGCTGATTGCCGAGCAAATGACGCCGGCGGCCGTCGAACTCGCTCTCGAAGTCCGCAAGGAGATCCAAGCCCGGCATGAAGAAGCAGACCGGCTGCGCTGTCGCGCAATCGAACGCGCCCAAACGGAAGCCGAGCTCGCTCAGCGCCGCTTCATGCTTGTCGATCCTAGTAACCGCCTCGTCGCCGACACGCTCGAAGGTGAATGGAACGAGAAGCTTCGCACGCTGGCCAGTGCCCGCGAAGAGCGCGAACGTGGCCGAGAGCACGATCAATTCATCCTCGATAAAGCTGTCCACGAACGGTTAGTCGCGATGACGGCCGACTTCAACCAGCTCTGGAAAGAGCCGGATACCCTAAGCCGCGAACGCAAGCGATTACTGGCCCACATCATTGAGGATGTCACTCTCTTAAAGCTGCCAGCGGAAGGAACCACCAAGCTTCACGTTCGCTTCAAGGGCGGCAAAATCCAGACGCTCACCACCATGAACCCAAAATCCTCTCCTCAGCAGATCAAGACAAAGCCCAGTATCATTGAACTGGTCGATAGGCTTCTCGACGATTACATTTATCCCGAGATCGCCGAGATTCTAAACGAGCAGGGACATCGCCCAGGTGGAACCGCACGTCGCGGCTGCCAGGACGCCCGCTTTACACCCCTCAAAGTCGCCTATCTCATCCACGAATATAAGCTGCGATCACGATATGATCGACTGCGACAGCGGGGAATGCTGACAAGACAGGAAGCGGCAGCGCATCTCAATATCAGCGAGCAAACCGTCGCCAGATGGGCCAAATTTGGCCTCATCACCAGACATGCCTATAACGGGCACTATAGCCTGTACGAAATCGCCGATGGAGACCTGCCGCAAAAGCAATGCAGCCGATGGAACCCCCTCAAGAATTCGCGCTGCTGCGTATCGAGAAACGCAAACTGAGCCAAAAACATCAACTGGCGAGGAAAGAGGTGTAGTATGAACGCCGATCGTTCGTGAACAGACAGGCTCCTTGTCCGTCATGCCAGATCACCTTGATCAGACCTCCACCGCGACCCCGGAACACGAACAGATGTCCGCACATCGGATCGCGCTTCAGCGTCTCCTGCACCATCAGCGACAGACCGGGGAAGCCTTTGCGCATGTCCGTGTGACCGGTCGCCAGCCAGACCTTCACACCACTCGGAACCGGGATCATCTCCGCCCCAGCACGACATCGAGAATGCGGCCCAGCGCGTCCGTGTCGATGTCGCTGTCTACGCGGATACGACGGTCCCGACCGAGTTCAATCGTCACATCGCTGCGCTTCCGGCGGGACTGCGATGGGGTGGGTGGCCCCGAGGGAATGGGCGAGGCTGGAAGCGCGGCCTCGGACACGACCACCGGCACCAACGTGCTCGCTGTTTCCGTCCTCGGCTCCTCGATTTGACAAAGCTCCTTGCGCCAACGGAAGAGCTGGCTGACATGGATACCGGCCGCACGGGCAATCTCGGAAAGCACTGCACCTGGCTCGAGACAGGCTGAAACGAGCCGCTCTTTATCTTCCTGAGACCAGCGCCGTCGGCGCTCGACAGACGTGATCACTTCAATCTGATGCTTCGTCATAGGACTACTCCTAGTGTTTGCACTAGGACTTCCGATGTTCGTCTCAACCTCGCAAGACGGCCCTCACCGGACGCTTACCGTAAGCTAGACCACAAGGTGGTCGGTTCGTATTGCTTTAAGGTAAGCGCTGTGTCGGTCCCACCTTGTCAGCGAATTTGAGTTCGATGCGAATAATGCGCACCCTTTAAACGGCACGGCAACTGTGCGCCGAATGCGGCCCCCGCTTATCTCAGGGCTTGCATCAACCGTAAGCGCGAATTTCGCTGCACCTTTTGCGGTTGAGGGTGTTGAGGTGATCTGGATTGAGCATTTCTCTCGCTTGCCCTATGAACGCGGACTCGCGTCACTGGATTGAACCCCGCGCTTGATCGCAGGCGTGATGTCGCTGTCGTGGAATGCCTTAATAATCATCAGGGCGCGGTGTTTCAGCGTGAACTCCTCGCCGAGAACCGTGGTGAACTTCACATGAGCTTGCGAAATTTTGCCAGTGGCTCTTCACACGGGCACTGGCAAAACACATCTCAGGCCCGAGGTATCTCCCAAGTTTGCCGTTCGAAAACTCACTGAGTAGTCAAGGCCGGAAGCTGCACCTTCCTGACGGGCGGCGGGTTCCATTTTCCGATCAGCGCTTCGGATTTCGGAGCGTACATGCGCATCGTCAGATTGAACGCTCCCTTCGGCGCAGGCAGCCAGTTGGCCTCCTTATCTGGACCGGGGGACTCGTTTTGAATGTAGAGATCGAGCGAGCCATCTGTGTTGTATTTGAACGGCATCCAGCTACTGACGGCAAAACGTTCGAGGCTGTTGCCGACCTGAAACCCGGCTGCGTCGTAGAGCGTGATGGACCAAAAAGCGTTGACGGGCGGCATGGCATTCTTTTCGAACGCTAGAGTGTATTTATTCGCGCCATCGAGCGGCTGTCCAGAGTCGTCGGCGAGATTGAGAGGGTAGATGGCATCCTCCGGCAGATTCGCGCCAAGGCCTTGCTGCGCAACAATGGCCCGCTTCAAATAGTAGTTGCCGTATACGCCCATTGTATCTGTGTTCATCGACCAGCCGTTGTCTACCCTTGCCAACGTCGCCAGCTTCCATTCCATCAGTCTTTGGGCGACTTGCGGCGCGCTTTCCAGGGCTTTCTGCACGGTTGGATCGAGCTTGCTCATGTCAAAGCTCTTGCCGGGTTCGATGCCGATCTTCTTCATCTCCGCGAGGATCGGTTGATCGGTCGGGTGGGGCGGTTCGACCTTGAGCAGTTCGGCGGCATAGGCGAAATATTTGCCAGCGTCCATCGTATCGACCTGGGTCTTTGGCGGTGTCTTCATGTCGACGCTAGCGTCGATTTTAACCTCAACCGGCTTCGCTGGCTTACCCCAGTCCGACAGGAGCGTAACCTTGTACCCGGCTTGGATCTTGTGCACGGCATCGTAGTCAGCCGGGCCGTCGGTCTTTGTCCGGCCGATAACCCAGACATGTTTCGTCGGCGCTTCAATTCGCTGGGTGTTCTCGGGGAGCTTGAACTCCTCAATGAACTTGTCGCGCAAATCGGGTCTCCAGCCGGGCGGCGTGACAAGGTATGTCCCCGCGGCTGTGCCCGTCGTCCGCCAACCTGGCGACGCAAAAACGTCCGTCCACATGTCCAGCATCGGAAGCAGGTAATAGCGTCCGTCGGTATCCGGCGCACTGATCACCACGGGCTCCTTCGTCATGTCGATCCACGCGGAGGAATACAGCGTGTCGAAGTTGGAGCGAACCACGCCTTTGAAATCCGCCGGAGGATACTCGGGAACGTTGGTGAAGACGTTCATCGGTCCCTTGCCGAATTCCTTGCCTGGTTCGACGTTTGTGAATGTCTTCCGGCTGATGTCCATGGACAGCAGCGGGTAGAAATACACATATGCGTCCACTGCAATGGAGTGTGCCTCTGCCTCGGTAAGAGCTGGCTGCGCGGCTTGTGCCAGCGCTGGCTGCCCGAGGGTCGAGCATAAAAGAAGTCCTAAGGACAGTCCGATCACGTGCCTGTTCATGATGTTCTCCCGATGCTTTGATTGATGGTAATGCCGACGCCGGACAACCTTCTCGCAGAGGGCCGTAAAAGCAAGTATGTTACTGTAATACACGGCGATCGACTGCCTCCTGAGTGGCCGTGCTCTTGCAGGAGAGACGACCGCTGTGACGCAAGAGAATCGGCTTGTAGATCGCGACAATTGGCCAGGCTCTCCCCTCAGTCTGCCGTCGAGAAATTCCACAGCGTATCCCTGAGAGACCGGGCGCAGTTGCCCAAAAGCACAATATCGCCACAGCGGATACAGGTCTAATATCTTGGCAAGGGCGCAGAGGCTGCCCGCCCGCCTACAGGTCGCACTTATGCGGGTGCGGCCTGCAACGAATACCACCTTCGCTCGGCAGCAGCATGAGAAGCTTCGGCATTTCGCTGCAATAATCCCCGCTGGCTACCGCCCCGGCGGGTTTTGAAACGTCGGTGAAACACGCCACTGTGGGTCGGCTTTAGGGCCGACTGCGGTCTTTGGACAGGGATTACTCCACCGGATAACTCCACGGCAGCAGTTCCTCAATCCGGCTCTGCTTGTGACCGTTGACGATGGCGGTGAGGGTCCTGGTTAGATAGGCAAGCGGATCGATAGCATTGAGTTTGCAGGTTTATGCCGACCGGCGAACTATGCCGAGTGCGTCTTCTGGCAGGAACGGCAAACCGTGCGTTCCGAGCCAGTTTGGCGGGTCGCCGTTGTTTGGCACTCGGCATAGTTCTCATGCTCAGAGGGTGTTCAGGAATTCCAGAAGCCGGTCGCTTGGTCGAAATCGCTCGGCCTTGGCGCCTTCGTACGGCTTCAGCTTTGCGAGTGCAGATTCCTTCAGTTCGAGATGCGCATGAAGATAGGTCAACGTCGTTTCCATCGCTTCATGGCCCAACCACAGGGCAATGACGGAGCAGTCGACGCCCGCCTGCAGCAACTCCATGGCAGCAGAGTGCCGCAAGACATGGGGCGACACCCGCTTTGAGCGAAGGGAGACGCAGTGCTCACGTGCTTTGGCGACATATTTGTTCAGCAGTGCCTGCACGCCGTCGGCGCTGAGCCTGCCACCGTGCGTATTCGGAAAGAGGGCTGTTGAGCCTCGCTTCCCTGGTTCCTTGAGCCAATAACGGAGGGCTTGCTGTGCAACCTTTGTGAGCGGCGTACTTCGCTCTTTGCGGCCCTTGCCGATGCATTGCACATGCGCACCGCGGCCGAGCATTACCGAATCTCGGTCAAGGTCGATGATCTCCGAGACCCGCAGCCCCGTTTGGGCGGCCAGTAACAGCAGAGTGTAGTCGCGGCGTCCCAGCCACGTGCTTCGATCCGTGCAGTCCAGGATCGCTTCAATCTCGGGCCTAGTTAGAAACTGAAGCTGCCGCTTGTCACATCGCTTGCTGGGGATCGCGAGCACACGCTGAATGTGGGCGCTATGTGCCGGCTCCTCGAACGCCGCATATCGGAAGAAAGAGCGGATGGCTGTAAGGCGGAGATTCCGGGTCCGCACCGAGGCGGATCTCTTCGTCTCAAGATCCTCCAGGAATGCGCCGATGAAGGGAGCGTCCAAATCCCGCAGCGTCAACTCCGATGGGGATCTCCCAAGGCGCGTCTGTGCGAACGCAAACAGGAGCCTGAAGGTGTCGCGATAGGAGGCGATGGTGTTAGAACTTACACCTCGATGCTTCATGAGCCGATCTGTGAACCACCGCTCGATCAGCACGGCCAGGTCTTTCGTGCGTCTCATGACCGTACCTCCCAGCGCTTATTCAATCGCCGTACGGCATGGTTCATCAGTTCCGGCGTGGCGGACAGATACCAATAGGTGTCGCGAACATTCGCATGGCCGAGGAAGGTCGAGAGAACCGGCAGCTCGCGTTCCACATCTTCGCCGGCGCGATGCCAGTTGATCAGGGTCTGGACGGCGAAACGGTGACGAAGATCATGAATCCGTGGGCCATCTCGTTTCCCCTCCTGCCGTAATCCGATTTGCCGAGATAGTCGCCAGAACACGCGGTGCACGTATTGATGCAGCAATCTGCCGCCCTGTTCGGCGACGAAGAAATAGGGACTACGCGGCGTACCAAGGTGTGCATCGCGTCGGGCGGCATAGCCTGAAAGGACAGCAATTGTCGTGGCATGCAGCGGCACCAGCCGTGACTTGCCAAACTTTGTCTCTCGGATGGTGAGGACGCCCTGGTCGAGATCTACATCGGCCCGGAGCAGGCTGAGCGCTTCGGAATGGCGCAGTCCGGCGACCGCTATCAGCCCGAACAGGCAGTGATATGTCCAGCGCCGCAGGGCGTTGGCCGGCGGCAACGACAGTGCTGCCGCCAGAAGTGCCTGAATCTCGACCTCACTATAGATGTAGGGTTTTGTCCGCCGTGCCGGCGCCACAGCGTCGCTCGGTGGCACTTCCGTCAAAGGATCGAAATGACTGAGGTGCTGGGCAAAGCAGCGCACATCAGCCAGTCGGATTGACCAACTCGGCTGCCGGCCCATCGAGGTGACCCACTCCATTGCCAGGTCCGCCGTGATGGTCTCGGCGCCGCGGGCTTCCATGAAAGCGACGAACTCCGACAATCGTTTTGCCGGACCGTCATATTTGTATCCCAGCCCTTGGCGCATGCCGATGTAGCGCTCAAGCGCGGTGCGAAGCCGGCTCATTGGACACCTCCCGGCCAGGGTAGGCTCAGTTCCCGCAGCTTCTCAATATCGAGCTTTGCAGTAGATTCTTGTACTGTCGATGCTTCGATGGCGGAGCAGTTGACCGATCTCGGCAAAGCTGGCGCCCGACCGCAAAAGGTCGGTCGCAAGGCTGTGGCGGAAAAGATGGGCACCGTGATGCGCATAGCCGTCAATGCCTGCCCGTTCGAGTGCCTGCTTCGCGATCATCGTGATGGCGCAGCCGGAGGCAAAGCCCACATGCGGCGCAAGTGTTCGCAAGAAGACTCGCCGACATGCCGAAGCTGGGCGCCCATGCCGGATATAAGCGACGATCGCTGTTCCGACGTCGTGACGCAGCGGCATAGTCGCTTGTCGTCGTCCCTTTCCGTGTACGAGGATCGTGCCCGACTGCCAGTCGATATCGTCAAGATTGAGGGTGGCCACTTCGCTGGCGCGCAAACCGAGCTTGGCGAGGATCATCAGAACCGCATAGTCCCGACGACCCATTGCCGTCGTCCGATCGCAGGCATCGAGAACCTTCTGGACTTTCTCGGGCGGCAGGAAGGTTGGAAGGCCGGCAAGTCGCCAGCGGCGGATGGACGGCACACAGTCAGCGAGCGGCGTCGAGATGAAGCCCTTCAGATGCAAATAGCGCAGGAAAGCACGCACAACCCCGCACATGGCTTTGCCACTGTCGGCGGAACCGTCGAGCGCATGTCGCTCGACATAACCGATAACGATCTCCGGGGTGAGCGCTGCAAACTCGTCTGCGCCGAAAGGACACACCTCCCGGAGAAATCGAAGCGACAGAAGCTTGTGGCTCCCCACTGTCGCGGCGGCGAGCCCTCTCTCATTCGAGAGATATTGCCCGAATACATCGACGATCATCTCGTGCTCACTGCGCTGAATCGGAAGCGCGGCTGGTATTAAGCCTTTCTCCCGTAACGCCAAAAGCAAGCGGCGGAGCGCCGATCGATCGCCCGAGTCGGGCTTCCAGTGTTTGAAACGATGCTCAAGAAAGCGGTCGGCGTGAACCTCATTCAAATCCTGCGGAGCATGTCCATTGCCAACATGCCAGTCCATCAGATCCCGAAACAGGCTCAGCGACCGCCACGTGCATTGCCGCCCCAAACCTTCGTTCGACATTTTGGCGGCGTAAACGCCCGCAAACTCCCGATACGGACCGTAGACCAGCTTCCGGTATAGGGCGCTGCGATTCAAATAGTCAGTTGCGTTCATGTGTCCTCTCCTTCGCGACAATTGCGACGGAGAGACCCTAAGCTATGCCGACTAGGCGGCCGCTATGGTGCTGGAAACGTTGGCAAAAAGTTGATTAATCGGCATAGTTCGCCGGTCGGCATAAACCGCCTTATGCCGCGCGCGGCATAAGGCAGTCTCAATGAGCGAGGCGATTGTCGCCCAGTTCTCGGCCCCAGCATTGTGACCCGCAAAGAGTGCGTTCTTCCGATTGAGGGCTATCGGTCGGATTGTTCTTTCGACGGCGTTGCTGTCGATCTCGATGCGACCGTCGGTCAGGAAGACACAAAGGCCGTCCCAATATTTGGCGATATAGGCGAGCGCTTCGCCAAGCGGAGATTTGCCAACAACGCGGGCGCGATGCTGCGTGAGCCAGGTCCGCATATTTGCGATCAACGGCGCTGACCGTGCTTGCCTCCCAGCTAGGCGAGCATCAGCGTCGAGACCGCGTAGTTCCGTTTCGATGCGATAGAGCTCGCCGATCCGCTTCACACCTTCTTCGGCAATCGGTGTCGAGCCAGTGCGGGTGATCTCGACCAGCTTGCGTCGCGCATGGGCCCAACAATAGGCGAGCTGAATGTCCGGACCGACACGATCCGGTGCGATCAGCCGATTATATCCGGCATAGCCGTCCACCTGCAGGATGCCGGTAAATCCTTGCAGTATCCGCTCGGCATGTAAGCCGCCGCGACCGGGAGCATAGGTGAAGGCGACACCTGGTGGCGCACCTCCTCCCCAAGGTCGGTCATCACGCGCCAGCGCCCAGAAGTATCCGGTCTTGGTTTTGCGGGAGCCAGGATCGAGGACCGGCGCACGGGTCTCGTCCATGAACAGTTTTGTCGACCGCTTTAGATCGGCAATCAAAGCGTTGAAGACGGGGCGCAACTCGAATGCCGCCCGGCCAACCCAATCGGCGAGTGTTGAGCGGTCGAGATCGATACCCTGGCGGCTCATAATCTGGGCCTGCCGATAGAGTGGTAAGTGATCGGCGTATTTGGATACCAGCACATGAGCGATGGTCGCCTCTGTCGGCAACCCGGCCTGGATCAATCGTGCAGGCGCTGGGGCCTGGGAAACGCCGTCGGTGCAGGCACGGCAGGCATATTTTGGACGGCGGGTGACCATGACACGGAACTGCGCCGGAATGACATCCAGTCGCTCGGAGACGTCCTCACCGATGCAATGAAGGCTGCCGCCGCAGGCGCAAGTCAGGCTTTCCGGTTCGATGATCTCCTCGACGCGAGGTAGATGGGCGGGCAGAGAACCGCGATTGCTGGCGCGGGGCTTGGATTGCGGCTTCCCCGAGGGGCTATCGGCTTCGTCTTCGGCATGGACGGCCGCGATTGCCGTCTCCAAGTCTTCCAGCGCGAGATCGAATTGCTCGGGATCAGCCTTCTCAGATTTGCGGCCAAAGGCTGCTTGCTTGAAGGCGGCGACCAACTTCTCCAGCCGCTCGATCCGCTCATCCTTGCGGACTTCACGCGCTTGCGCCGCGATCAGCATCGCCTTCAAGGCAGCAATGTCGTCGGGAAGATTGGCGGCGTCCAACATGGCCGAAGTCTATCAAAGCTAGCGTCGCTTCGCCGTTGGAATTTACCGCCCGAGTCATCGTGCCGCATCTATTCGATGGCATCCGGCGCTCTTGCCTCCACAGCATGGACACGACGCCAGTCGAGGCCTGCAAATAGCGCCTCGAACTGAGCATGGCCCAACGTCATCAGGCCATCTTTGATGCCCGGCCAGGTGAACGTGTGCTCCTCCAGCCGCTTGTACCTCACAACAGAATGCAGCCACTGCCAACGCAGATACGCAGTTAGTGCGGGTAACGCATCCGTTTCATCCTTTATTCCCACGACAGTTGCCGTGCATCGGCAAGCGCTACAACCGGCATGGTGAACGCCTTTTGCTGCAGACCGAGGACGCCACTGTTTGGTCGGTTCCTCCGCAATGGACTGATCTTGTGAGCCTGGATCCCGAAGTCGTCATGAGCAACGGACGATTGCTCTTGCGGATTGTCGACTTAATGGAGTTGGCCACTCTGGTGGAGCGCCTTTCGAGCAAATCGAGCCCGCGCTGACGCGCTGAAGTGTAAAGGTAAATATGTCGCATCTGTAAAGTGGATTATGCCGCAAGAGGTCGTTTTTATGAGATGGTACGCCTGCAAATACGAGATATCGCGTCAGATAGACCATAAACATCGCCTTGACGAGGTAGCAGAATGCGGCATAATTAGCATTACGCTAACGCCGCTTCATGTCCTCGGAGCCATTGATGTCTGCGAAGTACGAGAGCAAGCGCACAAAGATGGATGTCCTCATCGAAGAGGGCACGTTCAATCCCACCCCCGAGAAGGTGCGCGATCCAAAGTTTCGGGGCAGCGAGTTCTTCGATCCGCACGACGCCGTGCAGGTCAAATACGAGATGCTGCGTCGCGTGTCCATCGACAAGGTGTCGGTGACGGAGGCCTCCGACGAGTACGGTGTTTCCAGGCCAACCTATTACCAGGCCAAGGTGAACTTCGACATGGCCGGGATTGCCGGACTGGTGCCGACAAAGCCGGGCCCCCGCGGTCCCCACAAGATCGACGACAAAGTCCTGGCATTTCTGCAGGCGCAGACCGCCCCAGGAGAACCCGTTCGCGCCCGGGAACTGGCCAAGCTGCTCCGCCAGGAACTCGATATCGAGCTTCATCCCAGATCGATCGAGCGGGTTCTAAAAAAAGCGACACGTAAACATTGCCGCGACGGCGGCATGCCCGACCCAACCGTCGACCATCGCGTCCCAGTACGAGGTATTGCGCAAGGCCGCCTTCGGCGCAGCGCTGCCACTTATGGCCCGTAGCGGCCTGATGCTCTTTCTGCGCCGGGGCATGTGGGGATGGGCTCAGGCGCTGACCGCAACAGCAGTCACCCCGCCAGAGCAGAATTACCCATCGTCAATGGCTTGGCCGCTGCGCGGCGGACACAGCGCCGTCGTTCACGTCCTTGCGACAATCGCTATGAGCACCAACGATCGGAGGTCACCATGAATGTACATCTCAAAGTCCAGCCTCATCACCTCGAACGTGGCGCCTACCTCTACATCCGCCAGTCTTCCATGCGGCAAGTCGTCGAGAACGTCGAGAGCGCCAGGCGGCAATATGCGCTTCGGGGACGCGCTGTCGCCCTCGGCTGGCGCGACGAGCAGATTATCGTCATCGACAACGATCAAGGAGAGTCCGGTGCATCGGCGGTGTGGCGCGAGGGGTTTCAGCGGCTGGTCAGCGACGTCGGCATGGGACATGCCGGGATCGTCATGGGCCTGGAGGTCTCGCGTCTGGCGCGCAACAATGCCGACTGGCAGCGTCTGCTGGAGATTTGCGCCCTTGCCGACACCCTGATCCTCGACGAGGACGGCGTCTATGATCCGGCAAGTTTCAACGACCGGCTCCTGCTCGGCCTCAAGGGAACAATGAGTGAGGCCGAACTGCATGTGATCAAAGCCCGGCTACGCGGCGGCATTCTCAACAAGGTGCGGCGCGGCGAGTTTCGTTGCCTCCTGCCGACTGGGTTGGTCTATGACCATTTCGGCAATGTGACGCTCGATCCAGACATGCAAGTCAGAGAAACGATCATTCATTTCTTTGAGATGTTCTCTCGCCTCGGGTCCGCCTCCCAGACCGTCAAGGTCTTTCGCAATGAAGGCCTATTGTTTCCATCGCGCCTACACAACGGCGGCACGCTGTTTCGGCCGCTGACCGCATCGACGGCGATGCGTGTCCTGAACAATCCGCGCTACGCTGGCGCCTATACCTATGGCCGACGACAGTTTCGACGCACCATCGACGGCAAAAAGACTCTGCGTGCGCGCGACATTGATGACTGGCCGGCCTGCATTCCCGATGCTCATCCCGGCTATATCAGCTGGGAGCGACATCAGGAGAATCTGAAGATCCTCAAGGCGAATGGCCGTGGATTTGAAGCGGCACGAGCTTCAATCCCAAGGGAGGGACCGGCACTGCTGCAAGGCCGGGCCGTATGTGGGCAGTGCGGCAGCCATCTTAGGGTTCGCTATGCGGCGCGGCGTGGCCGGCAGGAAGCCTGGTACATTTGTAATCGTGCCCGCATTTATCGTGGGGAGCCTATGTGTCAGTCGATCGCCGGGCCTCCCGTCGATGAAGCCATCGGTATGCTGATTGCCGAGCAAATGACGCCGGCGGCCGTCGAACTCGCTCTCGAAGTCCGCAAGGAGATCCAAGCCCGGCATGAAGAAGCAGACCGGCTGCGCTGTCGCGCAATCGAACGCGCCCAAACGGAAGCCGAGTCTCGCTCAGCGCCGCTTCATGCTTGTCGATCCTAGTAACCGCCTCGTCGCCGACACGCTCGAAGGTGAATGGAACGAGAAGCTTCGCACGCTGGCCAGTGCCCGCGAAGAGCGCGAACGTGGCCGAGAGCACGATCAATTCATCCTCGATAAAGCTGTCCACGAACGGTTAGTCGCGATGACGGCCGACTTCAACCAGCTCTGGAAAGAGCCGGATACCCTAAGCCGCGAACGCAAGCGATTACTGGCCCACATCATTGAGGATGTCACTCTCTTAAAGCTGCCAGCGGAAGGAACCACCAAGCTTCACGTTCGCTTCAAGGGCGGCAAAATCCAGACGCTCACCACCATGAACCCAAAATCCTCTCCTCAGCAGATCAAGACAAAGCCCAGTATCATTGAACTGGTCGATAGGCTTCTCGACGATTACATTTATCCCGAGATCGCCGAGATTCTAAACGAGCAGGGACATCGCCCAGGTGGAACCGCACGTCGCGGCTGCCAGGACGCCCGCTTTACACCCCTCAAAGTCGCCTATCTCATCCACGAATATAAGCTGCGATCACGATATGATCGACTGCGACAGCGGGGAATGCTGACAAGACAGGAAGCGGCAGCGCATCTCAATATCAGCGAGCAAACCGTCGCCAGATGGGCCAAATTTGGCCTCATCACCAGACATGCCTATAACGGGCACTATAGCCTGTACGAAATCGCCGATGGAGACCTGCCGCAAAAGCAATGCAGCCGATGGAACCCCCTCAAGAATCGCGCTGCTGCGTATCGAGAAACGCAAACTGAGCCAAAAACATCAACTGGCGAGGAAAGAGGTGTAGTATGAACGCCGATCGTTGTAGGCCATCACCAGCCCGCTGCCATCCCAGTAGATCAGCTTCAGCCGATCCGCTTTGCGCGACCGGAACACGAAGACCGTCCCGGTAAACGGGTCCTTGTGTAGCTCGTTTTTGACCAGCGCCGCCAATCCATCATGGCCTTTGCGGAAATCGACCGGCTTGGTCGCGACCATGATCCGGACGCGGTTCGACGGAAAGATCATGCCGGAACCGCGCAGGCACGCGCGACAGCGGCGATGCGGGCGGCAGACGCACCTTCTTCCAGACGAATGGTGACGGAACCGACGACGATCTCGGGGCGACTGGCTTTTTTGACCAGCGGCTCCGGAACGGGCGGATCAAGGATCACCGCTGCGAACTCTACCGCGTCCTCGGGTGCGGGTAGAACCAGCTTGCCCTGCCGCGCCATCGTCCGCCAAGTCGACAAATGGTTCGGCTTCAAACCGTGCCGCTCGGCGACCTCATTCACCATCGCGCCCGGTCGCAGGCTCTCCGAAACGATCTGCGCCTTGACCTCGTCCGGCCAGTGCCGGTGAACCTCACCTCCAGACTTCCTGGTCGTGAGAACCTCCAATGTACTCTCCATGGAGAAACTCCCGTTGCTCTTCCAGGGAAAGGGAATCACAGATCAAGGTGGGGAAGACAACGTGGGAGTGGAACACCGGTTACGCTTTAAGGCGTAAGAAGCTCGTCCGGCCTCGCTTTATCATAACAGATCCGCGAATTGGTCCGAGAGGTCCTCCTCGGTCTCGTCCGGTTTAGTCGACAGGAATTCGTGCAACGCTTTAAGCTTGGCCAAGAGTTCGTCGAACGTGATGATCAGCACATCGCGTTGGCTTCCGCGGTAGATCTCGAACGACCTCTTCAAGTCGCGCGTTTCCGGCAGCCTGCCGACGATCAGGATGCAGGGAACCGACCAGGCCTGAATGTGGGGCTGGTCGTCGTCCTCCTTTTTTGCCGCGATACCCTTGACCAGCCTAAGCTTCTGGTCGAGGAGCTGGTTCACTCCACCCGACACGTCCGTGGATGGGCCAAAAAGTGCGCGCGGTAAGGGTCTTTCGTCAACAGCGGGGTTTCGGTCGTTTTGATCTCGACGATACCCAGATTGCCTAGCATGCCCGCCTCTACAAGGTAGTCCGCATATTTCTCGCCGGAACGCTTGAGGCCCATACCTCCGACCGATGCTTGGTCAGTGTACATAATCACAGGCAGGCCGAAGAGCATCTTCAACACGAAGGGGTTTTGGACGAAATACTCCTGCCAAAATCCCTCCTTTCGTCGGTTGAGAAGTTCCTTTGACATGCTCTCTATAAGGACTTGCAGCGAGATGAGTTCGATCTTCTCGCTCAACTCAAACAGTTGCACGGGGTCGTCCTTGGCGATCTTGTCGACCTCACGGATCACCGTTCGGACGGCTGCAGCAGTGTTGGAGTTGCGGGAGCGTGGTGTGCCCTTTTTGACGAGGGCGGACCGCACCGTGTCTTGCAGGTCTAGGTCCAATCGACATTCAGGATTCCCAAATCGCTTGATCGCTGATTCATAGAGCACCGTGTTAGTCACGGAGGTCGATGATGTCGATTAGGCGGTATGAACTGAGCGACGCTCAGTGGCTCACGATTGCATCCTTATTGCCTGGTAAGATTGGCGACCCGGGGCGTAGCGGCTCGGACAACCGTCTGTTCATCAATGGTTGCCTGTGGGTTTTGCGCTCCGGCGCACATTGGCGCGACCTGCCGGAGCGCTATGGCAAATGGAAGACGGTGCATAAGCGTTTCAGCCGCTGGTGCCATGCCGGCGTATGGGAGCGGGTGTTCGAGGCGCTGACAGCAGACCGCAACAACCAGTATCTGATGATCGACAGCACGATCGTTCGCGCCCATCAGCAAGCCGCCTCCGGAAAAGGGGGGCCAAGGATCAGGCGTTGGGGCGTTCCCGAGGCGGACTGACCACCAAGATCCATATGCTGGTTGATGCCCTTGGCCGACCGCTGCGTTTCATCGTAACCGCCGGTCAGGTGGGCGACATCACGCAAGCGCCGGCTCTTCTGAAGGGACAGAGCGGCGATGCCGTGCTGGCTGATAAAGCTTATGACAGCAATGCCTTGCGGGAAACAATCACCAGCATGGGAGCCGAAGCAGTCATCCCGTCAAACCGCTCGCGCAAGATCATCATCCCCCACGACGAAGCCGCCTACAAAGATCGTAACCGCATCGAGCGATGCTTCAACCGTATGAAGCACTTCCGACGTTTCGCCACTCGATACGACCGCAGAACAATCCATTTCGAAGGATTCGTCTATCTCCTCGCCGCAATGATCTGGCTGCGGTGAATGTCGATTAGTCCTAGGGCTGGTCGCTCGAAATCATCAGGCTCGAAATCTGGCACGACGGATGGCAGGAGGCGGTTGCGGAGATAGCTTACCTTCTCCCCGTTGGCAAACCTCACAGCTGCCTCATGTGCACGATTAATGTCCAACCGTACGTCTTGGTAGATGTGCTCCGGCAGCCGGATCTCCTCTCCGTCGATGGAGATCTCGTGGTCATTGCAGATGGTAAGCCCGGCGACGCCTTCCACTTCGTCGAATGCACTGATGATGTAGCGTATCCGGGGATCGACACCGAAGCCTTCGAACGGCCCGCGGTGGAAACCGGTGGGCAGGTCCAATAACATTCCGAAGCCGACCTGAAAATCCATCGGCGGCTGGTCCTCGAAAGATATACGTTTAATAGCCCCGTATTTCGTCTTAGTGAAATTACTCTGATTGGACCGAAGCCATATCGGGTAGGTGGTAAGCACGCGCGTGGGAAAATCGTATTCGGCAATCAGAAGAGGCCAGTGATCGTCAGCGAAGTTGACGGCTAGGTCCAATCGACATTCAGGATTCCCAAATCGCTTGATCGCTGATTCATAGAGCACCGTGTTAGTCACGGAGGTCGATGATGTCGATTAGGCGGTATGAACTGAGCGACGCTCAGTGGCTCACGATTGCATCCTTATTGCCTGGTAAGATTGGCGACCCGGGGCGTAGCGGCTCGGACAACCGTCTGTTCATCAATGGTTGCCTGTGGGTTTTGCGCTCCGGCGCACATTGGCGCGACCTGCCGGAGCGCTATGGCAAATGGAAGACGGTGCATAAGCGTTTCAGCCGCTGGTGCCATGCCGGCGTATGGGAGCGGGTGTTCGAGGCGCTGACAGCAGACCGCAACAACCAGTATCTGATGATCGACAGCACGATCGTTCGCGCCCATCAGCAAGCCGCCTCCGGAAAAGGGGGGCCAAGGATCAGGCGTTGGGGCGTTCCCGAGGCGGACTGACCACCAAGATCCATATGCTGGTTGATGCCCTTGGCCGACCGCTGCGTTTCATCGTAACCGCCGGTCAGGTGGGCGACATCACGCAAGCGCCGGCTCTTCTGAAGGGACAGAGCGGCGATGCCGTGCTGGCTGATAAAGCTTATGACAGCAATGCCTTGCGGGAAACAATCACCAGCATGGGAGCCGAAGCAGTCATCCCGTCAAACCGCTCGCGCAAGATCATCATCCCCCACGACGAAGCCGCCTACAAAGATCGTAACCGCATCGAGCGATGCTTCAACCGTATGAAGCACTTCCGACGTTTCGCCACTCGATACGACCGCAGAACAATCCATTTCGAAGGATTCGTCTATCTCCTCGCCGCAATGATCTGGCTGCGGTGAATGTCGATTAGTCCTAAGGCCTTGCCCCGCCTAAACGCCTTTTCGCTCAGGTAATAGCTCAGGTATTGGGTTCCCTCGTCTGGAGTGAGCTCGATCACCAAGGACGATCCGTCCTCAGGATGAACACCGGCATCCACTATCGTTCCGCCGTATGCGGGCTTGTCCTGTAGTTCCCAAATCTCTGGCACGCGCTCACCTCTACCCCAAGTCTCGGAAGCAAAATGCCCGACTGCAACAAGGATTTCAAAATAATCCGCTCACTAACACTCGAACGGTAGCTTATTGCGCCGTCATTCTGCAGCGGAAGGTCTCTTGCCGGCCCCGGGACTTCCGAACGTGGCTCGCCGCTTACTGTCCCGGATCTTGTCAGGATCTTCAATCGGTTCAACCGACTCGATGTATTCGGTAATATACTCTGACGGCACACCGTGTTCCCTGCCGCCTGCAAGCACAAAGTCCTTGTACCAGCCATAGGGTTTGAGGCTGTCGTCGATGTAGTCGGGGGTGGCGAGATAGGTAAGGACCTTGCGCCTGCGGCCTTTGTCGTTAATGACCGTGACCGTCGCGTGCTCGTAGCCGTTGCCGACACCTTCGGCCTTATCCAGCTTGGCACGCTCGGCAGGATCGAAGCTGAACAGGACCCCGATCACGCCCCTATCGCTTTCACTGGCAAATGCGTTGCACTTCCCGGATTTATCGGTGCTGCGCTTATGAAAACGGAGCGAATGACCCGGCAAGGTAGCGATGCCGAGTGGCTTGCAGCTCGGCATGCGTTCGCGCAGCCGGGCGGTCGACATGTTGGACCCATAGGCAAAATAGACGACGTGCTCCGGGGGCCCGGTCTCTGTCTTCCTCAGCGGCTCGATCGTGGCATTTCCCGGCCTCAGGATCGTGCGTAGCGGTACGGTCATTATACTGCACTCGTCGGTTTCCTCCCCTTCGCGTGTAATGATGGGGTGTCCATCCTCGAGGTCGAGGATTGGAACGGGCCTGCCGGCCCATCCGCAGTCGGCGCAGCGCGGTCGTTCCCAGAGTACATCGGGTGCCTCAGTATTTTCGCCATGTTCGGGTTCGAGATGCGGAGAGCCGCAGTTCGGGCATTCGAGAGGCACTCCGCGCAACTCGCGAATGATCAATGATGTCGCCATGCCGATGGCGTGTTGGATCAACGATTGCGCCATCTCGGCATCAATCCAGGTGGCCGACTTTGAATGCGTCAGCCAATTTGAAAACGTCCATGCGGACTCGAGCGCACTCTTGAGGGCCCCGCGACGCTCCTTGTTGGTGTCGCGCGGTAGAAGATCGTTGCAGATGATCTCAGTCCACGCGCGGAAGTTGGCACGCTGTGGCGGTGTGTCTGTCCACGTTGCCGCGTCCTGCGCGACGCAGATCAGCTCAAGTAGCGCCTCGCGGCAGCGAACCCCGACCGCCTGATAGTCCGAGAGGTTCTGCGCCTGTGTCGCGGCGGTGCCAGCTGCTTCCATCTTCTCGAAGACGGGACCGAACGGAAGGACCCGCAGATCGCCTTCCTGTTGTTTTTCCGTGCGCGGGATGCGGAGCATCAGCCCAATATGGAAGGTCAGAGCAAGGTCCATATTAGGGAATTGCTCCTGAGAGTAGAGGTTTGTGCCGCCGGTGATGACCCACCAGCGATCCTTGTTGGTGTGGATGTCCCACACGTCATGGCGAGTGTTGAGAACAGCCTCCGAGTAGACCTTCTGCATGAAAGTCACTTCAAGGTCGGGCGCCTGCCATTCAAAATATTCCCGGACTTCCTCTACTTCGTCTTGGCTAGCTTTCAACATCATCTACTCCCGCGACGGGCTAGTCGCACCGCGCCGCTGCTTGCGAAAGCCCCATCAATAGACCGATGTCGCTGAGCTTTCAAACCGGCGCGGTAACGCGGGATGCCGCTTCAGAGTTATATACACCGAAAGCTGACTAGCAACTTGCGGCCGCAAATCGGCCATTGCAGCGAAGCCAAGTTCATGGGGCGACAAGAAAATCTCCTGCGTATTGAAATTGTAAGAACAGGGTCTGCGGTTCAATTCCGTTCAAGGCGTCCATCATTGATTTTGGATGTAGAGCGAGAGGCCGGGGGTCGACCATAAAACAATAGCCGCTTACAAACGACCACGATTTTAATTTGATTGAGCATATCAATCGGGAGCTGGTTGCACTTTCGAACACAAGGCCGAAAAAGATTGGGTTGCCGATGCGGCACCCCAATCCGAACTCGCGTGGAACCTGATCCGGTTAGTTACGCGGCTCTTTCTTCTGCGGCGTTCGGTCTCCACTTGATGAGCCGGCCTTCCAGAACATCGAGAATTCGGTCGATGATGAGGACGAACATGGCCAGGATGATGATGCCAGCGAAGACGCCGACCGCGTCGAAGTTGCCTTCCGCCTGCGCGATCAAGTAGCCGAGCCCTGCAGAGGAGCCGAGATATTCGCCAATGATGGCCCCGACCACCGCGAAGCCGACAGACGTGCGAAGGGAGGACAAAATCCAGCTGGCCGCTGCCGGGAAATAGACGTGCCGCAACAGATCGGAACGTTTGGCTCCGAGAATCCTTGCATTGGCGAGAACCACCGGGTTGACTTCACGCACACCCTGCATGGCGTTGAAGAAAGTGATGAAGAAAACAAGCGTTACGGCAAGCGCTACCTTCGACCAAAGGCCCAGCCCAAGCCAAAGAACGAAAATCGGGGCAAGCACGACGCGCGGAATGGCGTTGAGACCCTTGATGAACGGATCGAGAATCCGGGCGGCGCTACGGCTGAGACCGAGCCATACGCCGGCGGCGACACCAAGACCCGTGCCGATGATGTAGCCGAGCACTGTTTCCGTCAGGGTTATCGAGACGTGTTTGTAGAAGCCCGGATCAACGATCCAGCTGACGATCTGGTTGAAGATATCGAGCGGTGCAGGAAAGAAAAAGACATCGATGAAGCCGGCGGTCACGCCGAGCTGCCAGCCGCCGAGGATAAAAACCAGCATACCGAGCTGGATCATGCGTTCAGTCACGACGTTCATAGCTTTTCTCCACTTCGCCGCGCAGGGAAGCCCAGATATTGCGATAAAGATCCATAAAGCGTGGATCGAGTTTGATCTCAGCCACATCCCGTGGTCGCTCGAGATCGACCGGGAAACTTTCGATGACCCGCGAACGAGGGCCGGCGGCCAGAATGGCGACGCGGTCTCCCAGCGCGATTGCCTCTTCAAGGTCGTGCGTGATCATGACCACGGCGCGACGTTCTTCCTGCCAAAGGCGCAGCAACTCATTCTGCATGAGGTGCCGCGTGTGGATGTCGAGCGCGGAGAAGGGCTCGTCCATCAGGATCACTTTGGGGCCGGCGATGAGGGCTTGCGCCATCTGGACACGCTTGCGCTGGCCACCGGATAGTTGATGCGGATAGCGGTGTTCGAAGCCCTTCAGCCCGACCTTGGCAAGCCAGCTCATCGAACGCTCGCGGCGCTCAGTGGCTGCAACACCCCTGAACATCAGGCCGAGCTCGACATTCTCGATGGATGTCTTCCACGGCAGCAGCGCGTCCTGTTGGAAGAGATAGCCGATATCGTTCTGCACGCCCTTTACCGGCGTGCCATCGATCGACACCGTTCCACTCGCGGGTTTCAGAAGTCCTGCGATCGCGTTCAAAATGGTGCTCTTGCCGCAACCGGTCGGGCCGACGATGGCGAGAAACTCGCCATCGGCAACCGTCAGGTTGACGTCCTGCACCGCGACATAGGAACCAAACGACATTGTCACGGCGTCGATCGATACCATCGACTTTGCGTTTTGCTGTCCCGTCAGGATAGGCATGGGGTTTACGACAGACAAAGACATGGCTTCCTCCTCGGATCAGTTGATGGTCTTATCCGCCACCTTGTCCACGAAAGCGTTCGTGTAGGTTTTGGAAAGATCGATTGTTGCGGCGGCAACCTTTTCGTTGAAGCTCTTGAGAACGGCCAACGGCGTCTGCGTGTCGGTCTCGCTGAATTTGCCGTCCACCGAGAAAATCGGTTTGGCATTCTGGACGGCCTTCACATAGGTGTCCCGGTCGCCGGAAATGAATTCTTTCGGCAGTTTTTCGACGATCTCTTCAGCGCTATGTGTGTTCATCCATGCCAGTGCCTTGACCGTCGCATTCGTAACCTTCTGGATGGTTTCCGGGTTCTCATCGATATAGGCCTGCGTCGCATAGAGGACGGAGGTCGGATAAATCCCGCCATAGATCTCCTTGGCACCCTCGTCGCTGCGAGCGTCGATCAAAATCTTGCCGACACCCTTGGCTTCGATAAAGGTCGCCGCGGGATCGTAGTTGACCAGAAGATCGACTTTCCCCTGCTCAAGCGCCGCGACTGCGGCCGCGCCGGAACCGACGCCGATCAGCGAGATGTCGTCGGCCGAAAGGTTGTTGCGCTGCAGATAGTAGCGCACGAAGAAGTCGGAAGACGATCCCGGTGCGGTGATACCGATCTTCGCGCCCTTGATCGTTTCCGGTTTGGTCGGATCGAAGGATGAAATCTTCCCGCCGGCCAGAACCAGGCCAGAATTGCGCGCAAGCTGAACGAAGCCGACGACCGCCTTGTTCTGCGACTGCATCTGGATCGTATGGTCGTAGAAGCCGACAGCGATATCCGTGGAGCCCGCAACAAGGGCCTGCAGCGTCTTGGAGCCGCCGGATGCGAAGTTTTCGACGGTCACCTCAAGACCTTCCTTCTCGTAGAGACCCAGGCCAGCTGCGACCGGGAAGGGCAGGTTGTTGAGGTTGTAGGACCCGACGCTGATGCGGACAGGTTCCGCAAAAGCCGAACCGGCGAAAGCGACCGTTGCCGCAAGGGCGAGTAAAAGTTTACGCATGTGTATTCCTCCCTGATGCGTGGCGCCCTCCCGGCAACCACTTTCGATTATGCCGCGCAAACCATTTGCACGATAGGTTTTGCAAAGACCCGGCCCTCGAAGAGGCGTCGGGCCGTCCGCAGGATTCCGGCAATTGTCTTGCCGTCGCGGGTATCCAGTTTTACTTCCAAACGACCGCTTGGATGTTCCAGCACGAGGACGACCGGCGGCTTGCGGTCGCCGATCAGTTGCGCGGCGACGGTTCCGTCGCTGATGCAGGCCGTGGCTATCCCAACCGCGCCGGTCGTTGCGAGAGACGGGTGGCACTGGTGCGGCATGAAATAGCGCACGCCGAGATCGCCGCCCTTGTTGGGCCTGGAGATCAGCACCGGCTTTGGCGTCACGTGGTTGCCGACATCGCCCATGCCCATGCGCCGGCCTGCCTCGAGCCGCAAGGTTTCGAGCCGCTGCAGCAATGCGCCGTTGGCATTGAGCTCGGCAGCCGATTCATTACCCGTCACACCGAGGGCGGCGGCTTCCAGCAACATCATCGGCATCGCGCAATCGATGCAGGTCAAATCGATGCCATCGACCCTGTCGCGCGGGTTGCCGGTGGGAAAAAGCTTGCCTGTGCGTGCCCCGGCCGCGTCCATGAAGGTCAGTGCGATCGGCGCAGCATTGCCGGGCACGCCGTCGATCGAGGCATCTCCCATATAGGCAACGCGGCCATCAGGGGTCGGAACCTCCGCTTCGATGAGTTTGCCGGTATTGACGTTGTGAATGCGCACGCGGGTTACGCCCGTCGCCGCCTTGACCAGGCCGGCCTCGATCGCGAACGGTCCAACGGCCGCCAGCATATTTCCGCAGTTGGGCGAGGTATCGACGAATTGCTGATCGATGCGGACCTGGGCGAACAGATAATCCACATCGGCATCGGACACGGTTGCCTGGCTGACGATGGCAACCTTGCTGGTGACGGGGTTGCCGCCGCCGATGCCGTCAATCTGCAAAGGATGACCAGACCCCATGACCGAAAGCAGAATCTGATCGCGTTGACGCTCATCCGATGGAAGGTCGGATGCGAGAAAGAACGGTCCTTTGGAGGTGCCGCCTCGCATCAGAACGCAGGGAATGGAAATCAGGTCGTTCATGGTTGTGTCCGCATACTGATGTGATTTAAATATCAATCAGCTTCTTTGTTGCAGTAAGCGGCAAAACGATTGATATGTGAAATGCGAATATCAGAGGGAATGATGCGTTATGAGCATTAATTGCGAGATATTGGATCTGCGCGCGTTTCTATCGGTCGTCGAACTGGAAAACTTCCACCGCTCTGCCGAAGCGCTCAATCTGTCACAGCCGGCCCTCAGCCGTCGAATTCAGAAGCTGGAGCTGGCAATCGGAGCCCCCTTACTCGAGCGCACCACGCGTCATGTCTCGACAACCGCCCTTGGCGCGGAGCTGATCCCGTTGGTGCGACGCATGCTTGAGGAGTTCGACACGTCGCTGTTTGCGGTGCGCGATGTCGGGTCCCAGCGCAGCGGCCTTGTGACGATCGCATGCCTGCCGACGGCTGCTTTCTACTTTCTCCCGACCGTCATCAAGCAGTTCAGCGCCGAGTATCCGAATATTCGTTTTCGCATTCTCGATCTGCCCGCCACCGACGGCCTGCAGGCAGTCGCCCGCGGGGAAGTCGAATTCGGCATCAATATCATGGGCTTTTCGGATCCCGACCTGGTGTTCGACCGGCTCATCGAAGATCCGTTCGTGCTGGCGGCACGCAAGGATCACCCGCTGGCGGCAAAGAGCGAACTCGAATGGGACGATCTGGCGCCCTATCAACTGATCACTGTTCACCGGTCCAGCGGCAACCGTACGCTTCTTGATGCAGCTTTAGCGAAATCGAACCTGAAACTGCGCTGGTCCTACGAGGTCACGCACCTGTCGACGTCGCTTGGTTTGGTGGAAGCCGGGCTTGGGATTTCGGTTCTGCCGAAACTCGCTACACCACAAGAGGAACACCCGTTTCTCGTTACGAGACCTATTCGCAATCCTGAAATCTCTCGAACGATCGGCATTGTGCGCCGTCGCGGTGGGACACTTTCGCCGGCAGCCGAACGCTTCATGACAATGCTGATTGGGACGTGGGCCGAAGGAAACTGAGCAACCAAAGATCTGCCGAGATAGTATCCCAGTGTTAATTCTCGGTTCTGTTTGCCCCATTTTTCCATTTCGCCGTGAACCACTTGGGCCAAATAAAAGTTGTTTGTAGACAATCGCTACATCAGTTTTGGTGGGCTAACGCGAAATGAAAAAATGGGTCACATCTTGCTGAAACTCAACATTTTTGTCCAGCTGATGGCGACGGCGCGACGGCCTACAACGGCGCTCTCTCGATACCTACCGATGTCTGTGAGCGTTTCGGGTTGCCGAGACTGCTCACTGACATCGCAACTGCAAGGCCGCCTTGTGCGGCAGTGCGGTTGCACAAGGAGTTCAGTCCCTCGTCAACTTCGCCGCGCATCCGCTCGCCCTGCGAGTCGTAGAAGGGTTGGAGTTGGACCTGTATCGGATACCGTTTGCCGACGATCTGCACCTCAAAACCGCCTTCATCGATCCATGCTTTCGAAACGCCTTCGTCGCGGTGCAGGCTTGCAAAAGCGTAATGTGGGTGCGACAAAGGCATCGATCACGGTGTAAACTGCAACCGCAGCATCTGTGTTTCGCTCTGCTCCACCAACCAGTCGATGAACAAGCCTATCGCTGGATTGCTCAGGTTTTCTTCCATGCAGAGGCAATGATAGTTCTTTGCCGCAGGAACGCCGAGGGAAAGCGCTTGAACGAGCCGGCCTTCGTCGACGTCTCTTGCGGTCACGACATCATCGACGAGGGCGACGCCGTAGCCGTCGCGGGCTGCCTGCAAGATCATGCCGAAATCGTTGAATTGCACGTCCGGCGGACCGGGGTAGGGAAGACGTGCCTGCGCCAGCCAGCGGCGCCATTCCGTTCCATCATCCTCGTGCAGCAACCGATGCGCGAGCACGTCAGAGGGCAGGCGAATGGGGTTCGGTCCCCGTACCAGTTTCGGGCTGCAAAAGGGCATCAGTCGTATGCCATGAAGCATTCGCCACCAAAGGCCTGACCATGGGGGATTGCCGTAGACTATCGCAGCATCGGTACGGCGCCAGTCGATGGCCTCGAAGGCGATGCCGAACTCCATCTTCAACCGGATATGCGGATTGTCCTCAAGGAAGGCGAAGATGCGGAGGCTCATCCATGTCGATGTGAGGATCGGCGGCAGAAACAACCGCAAGGTAGCCTCCTGTTTTTCCCCTGCATCGTCGTTCAACAGGTCTCTTATGCCCTGTCCGATATCTGCCAAGCCACGCGATACAGCCCTCTGCAGCCGCGCTCCGCGCTCCGTCAACACAAGGCGGCGACCCTGTTTTTCGAATAAAGCGACACCCAGGTGCTCCTGCAGCGCTTTCAGCTGGTGGCTTACCGCTCCGATCGTGATGTTCAATTCCGCGGCCGTGCCACGCAACTGTCCTTGTCGCGCGACGCTTTCGAAGACCTTCAGCATATGAAGAGGAGGGAATGTGACCATCAAAATAGTTTATTATAATTCAAGTGAAATGTAAAAAACATTTAGATTGATCGAAGCATGACAATTCCTATGGTTCAAAGCGGGCCCGCAAGAAAAACGACGGGCGCCTAAAAGGGGATCACATGAAACTTTCAATATTCAAAGCAACCTTCGGCTGCGCCGTTGCCCTCACCGTCGCTACATCGTCTGCGGAGGCTGCAGACCTGCCATCTTTCGTACATGACGGCGTCCTTACGATCTGTACGGCCGGCGACTTCCCGCCCATGGGGTTTGCGGAAAACCCAGGGGATAAGAAGCTCTCGGGTTACGAGATCGATATGGTTGATGCCCTGGCAAAGCAATGGGGTGCAAAAACCGACTATGTCGTCAGTGAGTTCAAGGGCCTGCTGCCCTCGCTCGAGTCCGACCGTTGCGGACTCGTCGCCAGCGGCATGCTGATCAAGCCGGAACGCCTTGAACATTATGATGCCATTGCTCATTTCAGGACCTCTCCAGTTCTCGTCGTGGCAGCATCGACCTCGGACATCAAGACGCCCGATGATCTCAGTGGAAAGATCGTTGCGGTCGAAGCGGGTACGAATTACGAGAAGGATGCCGCTGCATTGAATGCCAGGCTGAAAGGCGAAGGCAAAGCCGAGATGACCGTCCAGACCTACCCGGGCGCGTCTGCTGTCATCCAGCAGATACTGATCGGACGAGCGGCAGCCACGATTACGCAGGATACGACGGCCGCCTACAGGGGTGCGCAGCTTCCCGGTCGCATCACCATTCCCTACACATATCCCGAAGCCGACAGCTACGGTCTCTACATCCGGAAAAGCCCAGGGGATATCAAGGCCCTTCGCACGGCCTATGACGGGCTGAAGACCTCCGGCGAGCTTGCCCAACTGCTGAAGAAATGGAACCTTCCGGCGAACGCAACAGACGTCGAGCAGCCGAAGTAGGCGCGCCGTGTTCGACGTAAAGCTCTTCCTTTCCGCTTTGCTGGGATGGCCCCTTTTCCATGGGGCCGTCATCACAGTGGTGCTGTGCGGTCTCGTGCAGACGGTTTCGCTGATGGTTGGCCTAGGCACTGCATCTCTGGCCGGATCTCCGCGTTTCTGGGTCCGCAGGTTGATGGCGGCCTATGTCTGGTTCTTCCGCGGGGCGCCGGCCTTGCTCGTGCTGCTCCTGATCTGGAACGGCCTGCCACAGCTGTTTCCGATCTTCCGTCAGGCCTGGTTCACGCCATTCCTCGCAGCCTTCATCGCACTGACCTTCATTCAGGTTGCCTATATCACTGAGATTTTGCGCAGCGCGTACTCCGCCGTTGGGCACGGACAGACGGAGGGAGCTCGAGCACTGGGGTTGAAACGGTGGCATATCTTCTTTTACGTCGTCCTTCCGCAAGCTCTTCGCGTTGCGATGCCCGCCCTCGTCAACGAGATGATTTCTCTCCTGAAGACGACATCGCTTGCGACCGTCATCTCGCTTGAGGAACTGATGACCGTCACCACGATGGCCATCGCAACCAGCTTTCGTTTCCTCGAGTGGTATGCAGCCGTGCTCGTCTACTACCTCTCCATGGTCGCCATTCTCACGGTCATACAGGCCCGCGTCGAAAAGATGCTATCCAAGGGGTACGCCCGATGACCACGCACAGTATGAAGCGCGAGCATAATGGCGAGGTGCCGGCCATCGAGTTGATCGGTCTCGACAAGTTCTACGGTGCATTTCAGGTGCTGCACGGGGTCGATCTCGCCGTGCGCAAGGGAGAGCGGGTGGTCGTCTGTGGCCCATCCGGATCGGGGAAATCGACGATGATCCGCTGCATCAACCGGCTCGAGCAGCATGACGCCGGCAGCATCTGCGTCGACGGCGTGGAACTGACGAACGACAGGAATCGGATCGAGGCCATCCGCAGCGATGTCGGCATGGTCTTTCAACACTTCAACCTGTTTCCGCATATGACGGTGTTGCAGAACTGTACGCTCGCGCTTCGGATCCTGCACCGCATGCCCAAGGCAGATGCCGACGCGCGCGCCATGTCTCTCCTCGAGCGGGTCCGTATCCCCGAGCAAAGCCTGAAATACCCGGGTCAGTTGTCAGGAGGCCAGCAGCAACGTGTGGCTATTGCTCGGGCCCTCTGCCTGCGGCCCAAGATCATGCTGTTCGATGAACCGACATCCGCCCTGGACCCCGAAATGGTGCGCGAGGTGCTGGATGCCATGATCGAACTCGCCGAGGAGGGCATGACCATGATCTGCGTCACGCACGAAATGAATTTCGCCCGCCGCGTCGCCGACAGGATCGTTTTCATGGAGATGGGAAGGATCATTGAACAGGGAACGCCGGAGCAAATGTTCAAAGCCCCAGAACAGGATCGCACCCGCACCTTCTTCAACCAAATGAACCATTAGGACAGACCCGAACGACGCCGACGGTCTCCCCTTGGCGCGCTGCGGCGGCACTCAGAAGACGCGATATCCATTGCTGGGATCCTCCTGCGGGACACGGTCGGTGGTGTCCGCATGTGGAGGTGTGCCGACAAAACAGCTCTTCGAAAATCACGGGCAACCAGGAGGACAAAAAGCATGTTCAGCGGAAGCATCCAGCAATTGAACGTTACCCCTCGTGCATTTTTGCCCATGCGAACGGTCGATACGCTTGAACTGGTCGAGGGCAAAGGGATCGTCGGTGATCGCTACTTCAACGGAGCGGGGTTCTACTCGGACCTGCCCGAGGATGGACGGCAGGTAACGTTCTTCGAGCTGGAAACGCTCGACGCGTTGCGCCGGGATCACGGCATAGCGCTCGCCGCGGACCAGCATCGCCGCAACATCACGACGCGGGGCGTGCCGCTCAACCACCTCGTCGGGGTGAGGTTTCGCATCGGGAGCGCACTTGTCGAAGGGACCCGTCTCAGTACGCCCTGCCGGCACATCGAACAGATCACGGGGCAGGAGATATTCACCTTTCTGCTCAACCGGTCCGGGCTTCATGCTCGCATCGTTCGTGGCGGGCTGATCCGCGCGGGCGACGTCATCATTCCTGCATAACGGGACAGCATTCATGATCGTTCGGCACCACCATGTCTTGACCGTCATCCGCAAGATCGAGCAACTCACCGCCGGCATCTCGCGCTTCGAGCTTTCCGATCCGGACGACTGGAGACTGCCGCCCTTTACCCCCGGCGCGCATGTCGATGTCCATGTGGACGAGCATGTGGTGCGGCAGTATTCCCTCAGTAGCGATCCGCAGGACCGCCATCGCTACGCCATCGTCGTCAAATGCGAGGAGCAGGGAAGGGGAGGTTCGCAGCGTCTTCATGCGACATTCCGCGTTGGAGAGGAGGTATGCCTGTCGCTCCCCCGCAACCACTTTCCGCTGCCGCCAGGTGATCAGCCGCTTCTTCTCGTGGCTGGAGGTATCGGCATCACGCCGTTCCTTTCCATGATAGGGGAGCTGGAACGCACGAGGCGTCCGTTCGCGTTACACTATTTTTGTCGAAATCGAATGGAGACCGCGTTTCATGACGCGCTTGAGGCTGGCGGGCGAACGCATTTCCACTTCAGCCAAGGGCATGGCGGACCGCGTCGCAATCTGGTCGATCTTTTGGGCGCGCAGGGCTGGCGGCATGCCCATGTTCTCTGCTGCGGCCCGCAGAGCCTCGTGGAGGATGTCGGTCAGGCAGCGGCTATTCTCGGGTTGAGTTTTCAGTTCGAACGCTTCGGCGGCATTCGACACATCGACAACGACGATCCGGGCTATGTCGTCAGACTTGCTCGATCCGACCGCGATATCGCGGTTTCGGCCGGACAATCGATGCTCTCGGCTCTCCGCGAAGCAGGTATCGCGATCGACGCATCCTGCGAGGCGGGAAGCTGCATGCGCTGCAAGACGCGATACCTCGCGGGGTCGGTCAACCACCGCGATCTCGTCATGTCAGCTTCCGAACGTGCGCAATTCCTGACCCCTTGCGTCTCCACCTGCCTCTCGGACGAAATCACCCTGGATCTGTAGACCGGCCGGCCCGCCTGATTGCGGGCGGCGGTAGAGACCACCGACATAAGGAAAAGCTGTCGTTATGAATGCTTTGTCATCAATCAAACTCCTGGACGAGACGGCAGTTATCGAACTTCTGCCGGCCATCGACGTGGTTCAAACCATGCGGCAACTGTTCCGCGCGCTTGGCGAAGATCGCGCCGTGCAGCCGCCGCAAACGCTCAGCCTTCTCGGAGACGCGAGAGGTGACTTCATCACCTATCCGGGCGTTCTTACGGAACGATCCGTCTTCGGGGTGAAGCTCTCTCCCTATATCGTGACGGACGGCAAGCCGATCGTGACCGCCTGGACGTTGCTCATGTCCTCGAAAACCGGAGCGCCGCTCGCATTGGTAGATGCGTCTCGATTGACGACCGAGCGCACTGGCGCAACGTCAGCTTTAGCGATCGACTATCTGGCACGCCTGGACGCATGCCGTCTGGCGATCATCGGTAGCGGCGATGTGGCATGGGCGCATTTCCGACATGCCTATCCTCTGCGATCCTGGCGCGAAGTACGGCTGTTTTCGCCGTCGCTTGCCGAAAGCGTGGACGGCAAGGGACGATGGCTGGATCAACCGGTTGAGATAACAAGATCTGCCGAAGACTGCGTTCGGAACGCCGACGTCGTCATCCTGGCGACCTCGTCTGCAAAGCCTGTGATCGACGCCGCCTGGCTCGGCGGAGACACCCTCGTGACGTCGATCAGCACCAACGCGGTCCAGGCGCATGAGGTCTCACCCGCTTTCTTAAATGAAGCCCAAGTGTACTGCGACGATCGCAGGACAACACCGGGGAGCGCCGGGGAAATGCAGCTTGCAAGCAGTCAGCACGGGTGGGACAAAGCATCCATTCGGGGCGACCTGGCTGGTCTGGCGACAGGCACATGTCCGCTACCAGTGCCCGGCAGGCCGATATTCTTCCGGTCCATCGGGCTCGGACTTGAGGATATCGCCATTGTAGAGGCTATCCTGTCCGCCCATTCGGCCAACGGTCCGGCATCGTCTTTCAACCATGAGCGGGCAGCATCGTGATGTCGTTTAAGAAGCCGGCCATCGATTACTTCTTCTGGGTGAACTCGGACTGGGCCTATTTCGGAAACCCTCGCTTGAAGGCGATCAGCGAACGGTACGACGTGCCGGTCAACGTCATTCCGATCGATGTCAGTTTGGTCCTCGCAACGACAGGCGGCCTTCCGCTGGAACAGCGGTCCAAGGCCCGGCAAGATTACCGGTTGGTCGAACTGAAGCGATACTCCTCGCTTCTGCAGATGCCCATAAACATCGCACCAAAGCATGATCGCCCGAACTGCCGACTTGCATCCCTCTTTCTGGTGGCGGCCGCCGAACGCGGTGAGTGCTCGATCGAGCTCATCCATGCCGTCATGCGGGCCTTGTGGGTCGAGGAGCGAGATATCGAAAGCAATGAGGAACTCATGACGATCGCAACCACGCTCGGGCTTGAGGGTTCCGCGATATTATCCGCAGCAGGAAGCCCGGAAGTCGCCATCAAATACAGATCGAACACAGAGAGAGCGATCGAAAACGGCGCTTTCGGCTCACCTTTCTATATATTCGACCGCGAACCATTCTGGGGACAGGATCGCCTGCATCTTCTCGAAATGGCCGTCAATCGTACGATAAGCGTGCGTTAACAGGGTTACAATGATGGCTATAAAGAGGCTGTAGTAGCCTCGGCGTACTCCGACGTCTTCGCAGGGACCAATTTTTTCGTATGAGACGACTGGATCTTGACCTCATATTCGCGTTCTTGCTTATCTGCCGTAATCTCTTTTTGTTTACTGTTCTCAGCGGCACTTCATGCGTCTGCGAAATCTATATTTTCACCGGATACTGGATCGTGGTTCGAATCTCATCAAGGCGAAGGCATTTTGCCAGCGATCTCGCGTTCGAAAGGCGTCATACTGATTTGCGACCCCTAATCATTCTGACTGTTGTTGGTGGTGTTTAGCGAATATGGTCGCGGTGCACTGGCGGTCTCGGCCGTCTCGATTTCTTGAAAAATGCATTGATTTGACGGGGCGTAAATGTCGATTTCCGATAACCAGCCACACGAGGGCCAGGCCCAGCTCCGTTTGCGACAGCCGGAGGCCGACATAGAAGCTGCGCAGCACGGACATAACGCTGCAGCTTTTCTTGCAGCGATCGTCGAGTCCTCCGACGATGCGATCGTCAGCAAGAGCCTCAGCGGAGTCATCACGACCTGGAACAAGGGCGCTGAGCGGCTTTTCGGTTATACGGCAGACGAGGCTATCGGCCGGCCGATCACGATCGTCATTCCACCCGATCGCCTGAACGAGGAGCCAGCCATCCTCGCCCGCATTCAGGCCGGCGAGCGCGTCGATCACTTTGAGACGATACGACGACGTAAAGACAGTAGCCTGATCGATATTTCTCTCACCATCTCGCCTATTCGGGACGGCAACGGGAAGATCATCGGCGCATCGAAAATTGCCCGCGACATATCAGAGCGTAAGCGGGCCGCCGAGCGTCAGGAACTTCTGCTGCGCGAGATGCATCACCGGGTAAAAAACCTGTTCGCCATCACCGGCAGCATCATCACCCTTGCAGCAAGGACGGCAAAGACGACTGCTGATCTCGCTGCGGGGATGAAGGACAGGTTGATGGCTCTGTCGCGGGCGCATGAGATGACATTGCCGAGTTTGAACGGTGAGGCCGCGACCTGTGCTCCAGAGACTACCCTCTTTCAGCTTCTGTCGAATATTCTCGCGCCGTATGAGCGGGCCGGTGCCAATCGTTGCCTGCTGATCGGAGATGACATCGACATCAGCGGCACCAAAATTACAAATTTCGCGCTGCTGTTCCATGAACTCGCAACCAATGCCGCGAAATATGGTGCGCTGTCCGCTGAAGAGGGAAAGCTGGAGATAGCAGCGGCGGTGAAGGGTGAGATCCTGGAGATCGTCTGGCTGGAGAGCAGCGGTCCCCCGCAGGCTGCATTGGAGCCACCTTCGATCGGTTTTGGAAGCCGGCTTGAGCAGATAATAAGTCAGAGCCTCGGGGTCGAGATCGCGCGCGACTGGATGCCAAATGAACTCTCGATCCGACTGTCCGTCCCCCGCGGCGCTATCAGCGACTAAAACGAGGGCAGCGCAGCCAGCCGCGTGTCTCAACCGGCCGGACCGAGTTGCAGGACTTTGGCGCCGATCGACGCGTCGGTGGCTCGTTCGAGGCGGTTTGGCAGAATCGTCACGTAGACTTCATCGAACCACGACCGACCTCGAGCGCCAACAGGTGACCACCGCCCGCCTCGAACGAAGCGTGTACTTGGACTTGTCACCACGCGGCAAGACATTTCCTCCTTCGTTGATAATCAGACGAACGACAGCGCAAAAAGTTTGTTCCGAGCCAGCGGCGTTACAGGAACAAAGGGATGAAACGGGCGTTCGCAGACAGTCATCCGCATGCAATTCGCAAAATCTTAGGTGTCATTGTGAGCGACAAGACCTCCATGAACGATCCTCGCACGCTTTATCCAGCACCGCCTTTCCCAAACCAACCGCAGCAGGCGCCTGGACTCGCCCGCAAGATGAATCCCACGCCGGATCACGGCGAGGAGACTTATCGCGGGTCAGGCAAGCTCTCTGGCCGGAAGGCACTCGTCACTGGCGGCGATTCCGGCATCGGCCGTGCTGCAGCAATCGCCTTCGCCCGTGAGGGGGCCGACGTGGCCATCGCCTATCTTCCGGACGAAGAGGCCGATGCCAAGGAGGTGGTTGGCCTTATCGAAGCCGAGGGCCGTAAGGCCGTCGCGCTTCCGGGCGACATCAAGGACGAGGCATGGTGCCGGCAACTGGTCGACAAGGCGGTCTCTGATCTTAGCGGTCTCGATATCCTCGTCATCAATGCTGGCCGCCAGCAGTACCGCGAGAAAATCGAAGAGTTGTCGACGGAGGATTTCGACAAGACGATGAAGACCAATCTCTATGCGCTTCATTGGATTGCACAAGCCGCCGTGCCCCGTATGCCGGCGGGATCCGCGGTGATCACCACGGCCTCCATCCAGGCTTACCAGCCGTCACCGATCTTGCTCGACTATGCCACGACAAAGGCCGGTATCGCCGCCTATACGAAGGCCCTTGCCAAGCAGCTGATTGAGCGTGGCATTCGCGCCAATGTCGTCGCACCCGGACCGGTCTGGACGGTTCTCCAGCCGAGTGGCGGCCAGCCCGACGAGAAGGTCAAGAACTTCGGCAAGGACAGCGACTTCGGTCGTCCGGGCCAGCCGGTCGAACTGGCTCCCGTATTCGTCCTGCTTGCATCGCCAGAAGCGAGCTTCATCAACGGCGAGGTCTATGGTGTCACCGGCGGCAAGGGCGTCGCTTGATGGGATCGTCTTCACGGGTTGTCTTCGCCCAGCCGACGCTGATTGCCGAGATCGAATTCCAGGGCTGGACCGACGATGGCAATCTCCGGCACGCATACTACAAAGGCGCGCGAAGTTCAGGATAATGCCGCAGTTTATGCGCTTGATTGAGCCGATGGCCGGGTGAAGAAACCGCGTCAAATTTTTTCTACTGCTGCTCTTAAATCCAAATATGCCAAAAACCAAATCGATTGCCGCCAGCCGCTGATGACAGGGCTGGCCTTGCTGGAAGCACCGTCTTTCGGCGCTTCCGAACCCATGTTGCTTCAAGGAGGATATGGCTATGGCAACATCTTACGACTACGCACCTCTGTTCCGCTCCAGCGTCGGCTTCGACCGGATTTTCAATCTTCTGGAAAACGCCCAGCGCGCCCGGTCGATCAGCGACTGGCCGCCCTATGACATTGTCAAGACCGGTGACGACACCTATCGGCCCAGCAGTGAAATCGACGCGCTCATGCCATGGAACTACGCCGCCTGAACGGCCCCGGCTTGTCGCTTACTCGAGGATTGCGGCTATTGCAGCCAGTCCGCCCACAATCCGACTGGTCTCAAGGCTTCGAAACTAATGGAAGTCGAGCGCATGCTTGGCGAGGCGCAGAAGGCAAAGCAAGTCGGTGCGACACGCTACTGCATGGGGGCCGCGTGGCCCAATCCCAAAGAGCGCGACATGGAAGCCCTAGTCGCGATGGTGGAAGGCGTAAAAGCAGTCGGGATGGAAACCTGCATGACGCTCGGTATGTTGAGGCCGGCTCAATCCGAAAGCTTCGCCAAGGCCGGCCTCGACTACTACAACCACAATGTCGATACTTCCGAGCGCTATCCGGCGTTAAGGGACGGCTATAATTGCGATTCAAGCGGCAGCAATGCGATCAACCTGGATACCGCTTTTCGTGTAAAGCTGGCATCCGGTTCGCGTTTGATGACAACTTTTTGGGCATTGACGACTGTCAGCCAGCTAACCGATCCATCTTCCAATCTTACGGTATAACTGAGCTCGGGCGCGGTTTCTTCGGCAAACACGGCATCCATTCTGTTGACAAGGTCCGTGGAGTTGAACAGCACACCCATCTCGGTGTTGAGAGAAACGGACCGAGGATCGAGATTGAGAGATCCGATAAACCCGTATTGCCCATCGCGCGAAAACGCCTTTGTGTGGAGACTGGCCTGACCGGAGCCTCGCAAAGAGAACGATCCCTGGCCCGCCGCATGGGACTTCAGCTCGTAAAGTTCTACACCTCCCTGCAGAAGTGCAGGGCGGTAGCGAGCATACCCGGCGTGGACGGCTGCGACATCGGTTGCAGCCAGCGAGTTGGTGAGAACCGCCACCTTGACCCCGGATCGGGTGAGCTTCGTCAGCGCTGCAACGCCTCGATTACCGGGAATGAAGTAGGGCGACGTAATGCGGAGTGCCGTCGTTAACTCCGTCATAACCGGAAGAAGGGTTTCCATCAGCATGTTCTGGCCGTCTCGGCGCTTGCCTGCAGCCTTTTCGGGAGGATCAGCCAGGACCTCGACCTTATCGACCCAGATGTAGTCGTCTTCGCGAACTATCTCCTTCAACGAAGTGAATTCACGAACACGATCGAGATATGGCTTGACTCGCTCGCTGTATGGCAGTTCGCCCACAATGCGGCGAAGCCTTGCAAGGCGGTTCCGGCGACGGGCCAACAGCGATCTCACCGGCACAGCAACTGCGCTGTTCCAGTAATCATCGAAGATTTTTTCCGTCTTCGCCACGGCGTCACCGACGATGACGAGGTCGAAATCCCGGAAGTTGGCCCGCTCGCCGGCATCGAAATATTCGTCGCCGATGTTACGACCGCCGACGATCGAGATGCGTCCGTCCGCGATCCAAGCCTTGTTATGCATGCGCCGGTTGACGCTGCGGAAGCGCACTGCCATCTCGATGGCACGCCGCAGGATGTTCTCCCGCGCTTTCGTAGGATTGAATAGACGGAGCTCAATTTGCGGATGGCAATCAATGGCGTGGAAAATTTTGTCGGACATCGACACGCCGAGATCGTCGAGAAGGATCCTGACCCGGACGCCGCGGTCCGCCGCAGCGATCACTTCTCGCATGATCAGCATTCCGGTCAGATCGGCGTTCCACATGTAGTACATCAGATCCAGACTGCGTCCGGCCGACCTGGCAGCCAACATACGGGCTGCAAAGGCATCGACGTTGGAGGTTAACAATACCATTCCGCTACCCGCCTTGCGCTCTTGGCATAACCGGTTACCGTAGCGATCCAGCTCCGTATCGCTCGGAGTGGTCTCCAAAACACGAGACGGGGTTTTCGAAAGCCGCCCCAGAGCTTTTGGGTAGGCCAAGGCGGCAATGACGGAGAGGACCAGCGCGATGATGATAAGGGTGAACCAACCCATTCGAATCCCTGTATGGTCTTAAGCGCAAAGTCGGCGTGAAGGCATTGCCAACATAGCGGCAACAAATACTTCATCAAGACGCCTCTCACCGAAATGTGGTCGCAGGGCCGGCTGTAGGCGACACCCGCCATTTCGGCAGTTAGATCAAGATATGTAATGCTTAGTTCGCATGCTTTATCACGATAATAAATATCAGAAGGAAGCGCATCCGCCGTCAGGCTACTTCGACGGTATGCGCTCCTGATATTCCGCTCCGAGGTTAATCTTTTGGTCGTCGTTGGTCTCACCGCCTCGTGCAATTGCAAAATGACGCCACATGGCATTGTGTTCGATCATAGCGGAGCCGAAATGTTTGGCGTCGACCTGCCAAGCTAGTATCACCGAAGTGGCGACGTCGTTCCAAGACGGTCCTTCAGCGAGGTCGTCTGAACTGATCTTCAGCCGTTCGGCAATCTGGACATCGCAGCTATTTCCTGTCAGGCCGTGGGATCGGGATGGCATCCTAGGGCACGCCTGAGCGCTTCCTCTAGCGCTTTCGCTGAGAAGGGTTTGCCCAAGACCTGACACCCTGAAAATTCCGCCGGCAGCCCGGCGCTTCCATATCCCGTACTGAACAAAAAAGGCACTCCGCGCTCGCGCAACACCTCCGCTACTGGAAAGCTGCGCTCTCCCCCAAGGTTAATATCAAGAACAGCCAGATCAATCTCTTCGGCCGCCGCGACCGTGGACGCTTCCTTTAGTCCAGCCACGGATGCGACGATTTCGCAGCCGAGATCCTGAAGCATATTCTCGATCAGCAGGGCCACGAAACCCTCGTCCTCGACGATGAGAACCTTGATGCCACCAAACCCACTCATGCGGTAATGGGCCCAATGGCCATCCACATGCGGCACACGACGCCCGGCGGTTCGAAGGCAAGGTCAAGTTCACCACCGAGATCCCGCTCGATACACCGTTCCATCAGCCGGCTGCCAGTTCCGCGACGTGTGGGTGGCACGACCGGTGGACCACCCCGCTCGCGCCATTCGAGGATCAGTCTCGGCTGCAAGTCGGCCCTCTCTTCCAAACGCCAGGCGAGTGAAAGCATGCCAGCCTCCGATGACAGAGCCCCATATTTCATCGCGTTTGTGGCGAGCTCGTTGAGTACCATCGTGAGGCTCAGTGCCGTGCGAGGATCGAGATCAACGATTGGGCCGGCAATCTCGACCTGCCGTGCTGCGTTACCGGCAATCGCCATCAGTACTTCGCCAGCGAGCAAGTCCAGGGAGGCACCTTCCCAGTGGCGTTTCGTCAGCAAATCGTGTGCGCGCGCCAGAGCGAGTAGCCTCACCTCGAATCGACGAGTAAAATCCTCGAGACCATCGGCATGCCGAGCCGTCTGGCCCGCCAGCGACTGCACCGTCGCAAGCGTGTTCTTCACGCGATGATTGAGTTCATCGATCAGGAGCTTTTGTCTGTTCTCCGCCTGCTTGCGCTCCGTGATGTCCACCAGCATGTTGATCGCACCGATAAGCTTGCCGTCGGCGTCATGAAGAGGTGTGGGGTAGGGGATGAACGGGATGCGCGTGCCATCCGGCCTTTCAGCAATGGCCTCGGCGCCGCGAACGGGACGATCTTCCTTCAACGCGACCGCCATCGGGCATTGATCGTGGGGAAGCCGCGTGCCGTCGGTATTGTAAAGACGCCAGGTGACGCACCACATGTCGCCGATCTCCGGCGTACGACCGGACATCTCCACGGCCGCGTTATTGAAGAAGGTGATACGGCCCGTAGCGTCCGTCGTATAAACCGCAGCCGGCAGCGCCTCCAGCAGATCGCGCAGGTGCTGTTCGCTCTCGCGTATCCGCTCCTCCATCTGCTTGGCGGCAGTAACATCCTGGAGTACCCGTACTCCATAGCGGAAGCGTCCGCCGGCATCCAGAACGGACGAGCTGTAAACATCCAGATAAACCGTGGTGCCATCCGGCCTTGTTGCCCGCTTGCGCAGCACGTAGTTATCGACTTCGCCGGCGATCTGGCGCGCATAAAGGGCTGCATCCTCCTTCCGGTCGTCTTCTTGCGTATAGTCGAAGAATGTCATGTTGAGCAGCTCCTCCCGCGAGCGGCCCAACATTTGGCAGAGAGTGTCGTTGACGCGCAGGAGACGGCCGTCGCGGTCAGCTTCGGCAATCCCGATCGTGGCGGCGTCATAGGTTGCTGCCAGCCGCTCGTCGCTTTCGCGGCGGGCTGTTTCGGCCTCGCGAAGATCCGTCACGTCCATTGTGAAACAGCGTGTGCTGACAAACTTGCCGTCCTGAAACCGGCTGTTGGATGTGATCAGCACCTGCTTGATCGCACCATCTTTTGCACGCAGGCGTGCTGGATACCTATTCAGCTTTTCGCCGCAGGAAAGCTTGTGGAGGATGTCGCCGATGACGGGGCCGTCCACATGGAACTCAACGATATGACGACCGACATATTCCTCGGCCTTATACCCGAGAAGAGCAAGTTCTGCCTTGTTCGCACGCTGGATGATGCCGTCGCCACCAACGATATGGAGACCGACCGCGCTATTCTCGAAAAAATCCTCAAGATCGGCGTTCTTCTGCTGGATCGTTTCTTCCATCTCCTTATGTGCGGAGATGTCCTGGAAGCAGTTGATCGCGCCCTGGATACTGCCGTTATGGTCCTTTAGAGCCCGGATATTGACGAGCGCCGTGAAGCGAGAGCCATCGGGGCGTTCCATGACGACTTCAGCATTGCGGGTCGAAGTACCGGCGAAGATTGCCGTTGCCATGGGACAGACATCATGGGCAAGCGGGGTGCCATCGGGGAGAAAGAGGGCATGGGATCCACAGAAGCGGTGATGTTTGTCGCCCACTGGTGGACTTTGCCCCCACAGCTCCGCCGCCTCGGCATTATAGCGTATGAGCCAACCATCCTTGTCACACAGGTAGACTGCACCTGGAACGGCATCGAGAACACTTGAAGCAGCTGCCGTGAGCGCTTCGAACTCGGTGAGTCGTCGCGCGGCGGCAGGAAATTCTTCGATATTGGACATAGCAACCTTCATCCCCTCGGGCGACACCCGGATACCACAGCGCCAGCCGCAGCCACACTCGAATCCGCGCCAACTCGCTCCACGGGGAGCGCAGCCAGAAAAAACGCGACAGCCGTAAAATAGTTCCACGGCATGAAACTGACCCGTGAGCTGCTTGCGGTGCCACGGAAGGACTACTGCGAGCCTACTGCGTTTTGCCGAAAGTCCCACAGGCTTCGATGCTGCCAACAATGTTCCTCCACCTGATACGTTAGGCTTTTCATTCGTAGTCAGTTCAGCGCCGACAGCAGCTGATCACGATTGCACATAACTTATTTCCTTGAGGTATGGGGCGGCATCGCCAGCCTCAACGAACGTCGCCGATGCAGCACTTGCAAGCATGAGATCCACTAACGCCTGCAGTCTTGCTCATATTATGTCCGGACAGCGGAACACAGCATGAACCCACAAATCGTTCAGTTAAATGTTCACCCCCGCCACCGACATGTTGAAATCGATGGGGATCCGGTCGATTTCGGCGGCATGGGCGCTCTACGACCTCGATCGGAGGGCCCTGGAGCTGCGTCGGCACTTGTTGCGATGGATGAACAACGACAGCACGCTCAGATAATTGGGATTCGGACTAAACGCAATATTTGACGGCTTGGTCCTTGCTGGTAGCGCGCGGCTATGACCTCTACGCGACAGGACCTCGAGGTGCGGTAGCCTCAGCCGCAGCGCAATGCTAGGTTGTAAGGAGAGCACCGTGGCGGGAGCGCGAAAGTTGCCAGTCGCGTAGAAGATGCACCGTTACACGTACGGTTAATCATACACGCTACTCGTTGCTTAAATTAAGTTGATCTCAATAGGAAATTGGCAGAGTGCGCCACGAATTTCCTGGACAAAGAAGAAAATGATTTCCGTCGTTAACTGCATCACAACGCAACATAACATCTGGCTTGTGTTAGTCGCCGCTCTGGTCTGTGTTTCAGGAAGTTGGGCGGTGCTTCGCCTATTTTCGAGGGGGCGGAGCGTCAACGGCGCCGAAGCCATCGGCTGGCAGTTCCTCGCCGCAACAGCCGCAGGAGCATCGATCTGGTCGACTCATTTCATCGCCATTATTGCTTATCATGCCGGCACGCCTGTGACATTCGATCCGGTGCTAACCATTATTTCCTTGCTGATCGCTATGGCCGGCTCATTCTGCGGCCTGATGGTAGCCGGTACGATCCGCACTTCCTGGTCAGCTGCTGTCGGCGGTGCATTGATCGGGCTGTCAATCGCCACGATGCATTACACTGGTATGCTGGCTTATGTTGCTCAGGGCACGGTTGAATGGGATATGAGGTTTCTCATCGTGTCCATCTTGCTTGCCGTAACTATCACATCCGCTGCGATACACATCGCAAGTCGTGACCATGGAACCGCCAACAAGACCATCTCGGTGGGATTGCTCACATTGGCGATCGTCAGCCTGCATTTCACGGGCATGACCGCGTTCAAGCTCACGCCGATTTACGTTGACGACAGTTATTCCAATCCGGCGGCTATGCAGGCGATGGCGTTAGCGATCGCTCTCCTCAGCGTTATCATTATCGGTGCCGTCGCCGCGAGCTACCTGATCGACAATCAGAACCGGGTCCGTTCGATTAGCGAGCTGGAGCATATGGCGCTGAATGACGCGTTAACTGGACTTGCCAATCGCGCGTGCTTCAATGATCGCCTTGCTGCGCAAATTCGGCTTGCCAACTATGGCGGCCCTAAGTTCGCGCTCGCGGCCATCGACCTCGATCGTTTCAAGGAAATTAACGACATCAAGGGGCACTCGGCTGGCGATGAGGCGCTAAAAGTCCTCGCCCAGCGCATGCGTGATTCAAACGACGGCACACTGTTCATCGCGCGCACAGGCGGCGATGAGTTCTCGATTATTGCGCCTGTCGACAATCGCAGCCAACTGCGCGAGGTGCTCCTCCAGTTACGGGCCGAAATCATCAGGCCGTTCACGCTTGACGGCTTTCAGGCCTCGGTCGGCGCGAGTTTTGGCGCCTGTATGTTCCCCGACGACGCGCAGGAAATGGAAACTTTGGTCAGTAACACCGACTTGGCGCTCTATCGTGCCAAGACTGAGATCGCGGAAAAGATCTGCTTTTTTGACAAGGCAATGGACGATGCCGTCCGTGACAAGCGTCTACTCGCCGTTGATCTTCGGCGCGCGCTGGAAAACAATCAACTGGAGGTCTATTATCAGATTCAGACGCTGGTCTCCGATGGTTCGGTCACGGGTTATGAGGCGCTGCTACGTTGGCAACATCCGCAACGTGGTTTTATCCCACCGGTGGAATTCATTCCGCTCGCCGAGGAAAGCGGACTTATCTTGCAACTCGGCGAATGGGTGCTTCGGACAGTCTGTAGCCAATGCTCGTCCTTGGGCACGAACACAAGGGTCGCCGTCAACCTTTCACCGGTGCAGTTCCTCCACCCCAATCTGCCGGGCCTGGTGGCCGACGTTCTCAGCGAGACCGGAATGAAAGCAGAAAACCTTGAACTCGAGCTCACGGAATCGGCCATCATCCAAGACAAGGATCGTACGCTCCTCCAATTGCGGCAGATTCGTGAGCTTGGTGTGACGATCGCGCTCGACGACTTCGGCACGGGCTATTCCTCCCTCGATACGCTGCGAGCATTCCCGTTCGACAAGATCAAGCTCGACCGCAGCTTTATGGGTGAAATTGAGACCAGCAAGCCGGCGCGCGCGATCATCCGCGCGGTGCTGGCGCTTGGCCGCAGCCTCGAAATCCCTGTCCTCGCCGAGGGAATTGAAACCCGCGACCAGTTAGCCATCCTGCATGCCGAAGGCTGCGAATCTGCCCAAGGCTACCTTTTCGGCCGGCCGGCGCCGTTTGCAAATATTCTCTCCGGACACAAAGATGCGCCGGCGGAAGCCCTGCGGTCAGCGCTCAACGAAATGGATCGCGCAATGACGGCAGCGTCCCCATCGCTGCGCCGTCTTGGTTGACCACCGGCATTCCGCGGGCAACCTTGATGGAGCTTGCCGTCTGATGCCTTCCTGGCATCTCTTATCTGCCGCGGGCGATGCGCTTTGGACCACCAAAGCGCTCCGGCGAGGAGGCGATGTTCGCTCGCGTGCCATTACCTGATGACCACTCCATGCTCGTCCGGTATAGGCACGGACAGGCGGAGGGTGAGCGCTAAACTGTTCCAACCCGTCTGACAGCCTGCAGGCAGGTATCCGTGATTGTGGCCAGTTTGACCGATTACGACAAGCGGTGCAGAAGAGGCAACGCCCCGACGGCCAGTGACGGAGCGAGATCCCCCGCAATGCCAGAGAGCATCGTCAGGAAACTGGCCAAGCTTCCCGACGAAGAAGAGAAGGGCAGGGGCGTTGCCCTCGACGGCGCCTCGCGTTAACGAACTCGTCCGCACGATCCTCGCGATCTAGTGGCCAAGCCCGACGGTTTCTGGCGCTTCACCAACTGGAAAAGTGCCGCTGCTCAAGGTGCGCCAGCCGGAGGGGGCGGACGCTCTTCGAAGCATAGTGATCTGCGAGGATACCGAGGATATCCTGGACGTAGCATCGATGTATCCGAAAGACGCGCTGTCCCGTGCCCAGCAGCATGGCCGGATCGAGTTCGCCACTCCGACCTACGCCGATGCCTGGCGGTTCCTCAACGCCACCGATCGTCTGACTGCTGATGCGAAGAAGGCAGCTTTCCGGGAGAGGCTCCAGCGATTGGAGGCGGCGCTTGGGGCGGGCCCCTATTTCGCCGGCGCCGACTTCCAGATGGTCGATGCGATGTTCGTGCCGGGTGACTTTTCTGGCCGCTCAAGCCAGGCGGTCGCTCGTCGATACCGGTCGTGACGGAAATTTCTTCTTTGACCCAGACGGTTTGCGGAGTGAACCACCGCCGTATCGCGGTCCTGCCATCATTTTCAGGGAAAGCAGCACAGAAGGCTTTCAGGGTTTCGATAGGCGTGGTCATGCTGATACCAAAAACCCGAAAGACCCCGATGGCGGGGCAAAATTTCAGGAATCGACATGAAAAGGGGTCGCGAAATCACGCTCTTCAAATCCGTTGCATATTAACCGATCACGCAGCAAAGTTCCCGTGCTGGTGTATTTTTTTAAAACCTCACATACTTAAAGTGGTGGTGACAGTGGTTATTGGTATTCGTGGGGTAATTGTTACGATTTTGGCCTGAAAGCACTGCGCCGGCGGAATTTCCCAGCGGTTGCGGCGCCTGTCGCAAAAGGGAGCCCCGCCGAAACGGGGCAATTTCTGGAAAGGACGGATCGCACAGGAAGGAAGAGTTTGCGTACGGCCCCGTCACAAGGGGGCTACCTGTGCGACCCTTCGGTCTGCGATAGATGGTCGAGAAAGTTCGGTGCGGTAGTGAGATTTATCGCTGGTCACACCAGTCATTTCGTCGGCCGGGTCGGGTCGAACGGAAGATTCGATGTCCACGTCGTTAAATGGCAGGCGGAATTAGAAATCCGGTGAACTAGCAACGAAAAAAGCCCCGCAATCGCCGCGGGGCAAGGCTGCATTGATGGAAAAGGACGTGCGCGGATTTGGCTGGCACACACCCACACCCAAAACCCGGTGGCTTAAGAAAAGTTCCGGCGCACGCTTGTGTTGTAACGAAGACCCCCGCGTGAGCGGGGGATAAGTGAGCGGGGTGGTTTGTAGGACGCGCCCTTAGCGCTGCAATATGTCTTAGACGAACCGCCTTCATCTTGCAATAAATATTACTTTATAGTTTATCTTAATCTCGACACCTTGTTTAAAAAATCTGACCAAAAGTTCTGTACTAGAAATGTCCGTTTCCGCGTTAAAAGCATAAACCGTCGAGTCATGAAATTAGAGCTACAACTGCAGCTCGATATTTGGTATTCCCTACTTGGCCGCTCAGCGAGCTTGCTAAACCCCGAGCGCTAACTCTCCTGTGCGTTGGGCGGCCGCTATTCTACTGAAAAGTCCATCTGTTGGTTTGCTGCCGATTCTCAGCGATCAGCAGCCGCGCGTCCTCAACCAGACGATACCCAGTCGGGGTCGTTTTAATGCGATCCTGATGATTTAACTTTGTAAGGGATCAAACGGGGCTTCTAAATCACGAGCCGCGTCAACGCGTCCTCGTCCTTTACCCCATGCTTGAATTGGATAATCCGCGTCGCCAGCACTTCACAGTCGTGGTCGGTTTTGATCTGCCGCACAACTTCTACGTCGCTCAGCACGCTTTGCATGTCGGCTATCTGGGATCGGATCATCACCGCCCTCACTTTCTCCCCTGCTTTCAGGATAGGGCGGAAAGACGCGCGTTCAAGCGCTGGAGGCTCGATCTGACGATCGTCACGCCAATCGTTATGTTTCGTTGGGCTCCGTGTCCTGGCGAAGCTTCGCGTAGCAACTTCTTTGTCGCCGTCGACAGCTGTCAGCGATGCGCAGATGATCAATCCAGCAACCATTGAGCGGTCGTCCCACGCTCCGCCGCCGAGCTTCCGCCTGAGGGCCTGTTCCTCCTCGTAGGACCCCTTTTATGCGGAAAGTGCTCAAAGCACCACCAGCGGATCGTAACGGCCGGAGACGGGCTGTTGCCCAGCTTCCCCATTCATTGCATCCCACTTGCTCGCAATAATGGAAATGCATGCCGGCAGCTTTTCAACGCCGGTCTGTCGGTATCCCACATCTTTCCTCCCGGAGTTGCCAACCCAGTTTCGGCTTGGGCCACCCATTCCTGTGCGCTCGGAAATTGGCCTCGGCTTCCGCTTTCGCCTTCGCTTCCATGGTGCTTGTTGCCCAGACCATGATGCGCATTCGGCCCGCTCTGAAGACGAAGCGCGCTCGTTTGAGTGCTTCCCGGCCGTATATCCTCCGCGAAACCAAGAACGCGCGGTCAGCAGGCTGACACTCTCCCGGAAAGACTGTGATTGCGACAGCCACCAATCGCTAAATGCCGATTCAAAGGGCGCGGCTTTCTGCTGCCGACGGTTAAGCATAGCCTTCAGGTCCTGTCTCAAGATCAGTCTGCATTTGGCATGTCAGTCTCGACCATAGCTCGGCCGCTAGCCTCGAGCCATGCGGAGCCTCATGGCACCTTCAGTCAAGGCGAGTTGCCGGCGGAGAAGACGAACATCCTCCAGCTAGTTTTGAACGTTTCACGGATGAGCTTCGGGCCTGACGGAAGCGAAATGCCGTCTTCGTCGATCCTAGGCTTGTTGCCGATCGAATACGCGACCGAGCATGGACCTGCGTCATATAAGGGTTTGCGGGATGCTGCTGATAATGCGGCTGTTTACGAGCCTGAGTAGTTCGCCGGCGCAACCAGATCAAGCCGTCCCATCCACATCGCCGTCTTCGTCAATCTCGTGCACCGGCAGATAGGTGTTCGTCTCCAGCCACTCCCGCACGATGTATCTGATCATGTCGTTGCGCGTCACCTCGAACTCGCTGGCCAGGTCGCGCAGAACCTCTTCCACGTCTTCGTCCATCGAGACGGCCGCGGCGTTGCGCAGCCGCAGCGCTGCCCGGCGCAGCATGATCTGCAAATCCGCGCGAGAGACATCTGCTATCCGGTTGGCGGCGTCATCCAGGAGGGCGGCAGTGTCGGTTGAGGTCATCAGTGGACGCGCTCCGGCGCATATTCGATCTGCTCAAGGATTTGAATTAGCCCCAAAACCGGAGATCCAACATTGCCCTTCAGCTGTCATTGACCAATTTAGTTTAAAAATTTGACCATGGAAAAGAAATACAATGTATCGACCGAAGCGGTCTCTGATGTTGAACGCGTCAGCGCGACCGTGTCTCAAAACCTCAAACTGCTAAGGCGGCAAAACGGCCTGACACTCGATGAACTGTCTCGCAAATCCGGCGTCAGCAAAGGTATGCTTGTCGAGATCGAGAAAGGGAGTGCCAATCCGAGCATCGCGACGCTCTGCAGCGTTGGACTCTTTTTTCTGGTGAGATCTTTGAATCGCCCGGGCATTTGCCTGGGGCGCTTGAACTCCTGAACGTGGAAACCGGCGAACTCACCCTGAAATTGGCTGATAGCGACCACCTCATTCAAGCAGGTTCTTCGGTGTTGGCGCGGACCGATGAGAAGCATGCCTACATGAACTGCGGGAAAGAGGAACTGCGGTTCGTCATGGCTGTTGCGGAGCTCCGGCGACCCGTGTGAGAATCGGTTCGTAACGACCACTTTTGCGTTCGGGAAGCAGGTCGGCCGCGCGCTCGGTGTCGGCTATTGAACTCGAAGCCAGCGTGCAGAAAGCCGGGGATAATGTGCGCGTGCCCGGCCAGATGGTTGACGCATCGACCAGCGCTTATGTGTGGGCTGAGCGCTGCGACCGTAACTCCCACCGACCTTTGCGCTGCAGGACGAGATTGCTCTGTTGGTTCCGACGATTCATACTTCCTGAAACAAAGGCGTGTTTACTGAAGGTTGAGCCACTTTATCCATTTTTGAAATTCGAGGCGGCGCCAGCCATGCGGAAAAGAATACGGCTGCAGGAATTGCGGGTGGGGATGTTCGTCGATGAGGTTGAGAGCGGCAGCCAGGACGGCTCGGTGCGGTTCAGCCCGTTCTTGGTTTCCTCCCCACCGACATTCGTCTAATGATGAACAGCAACGTCATGACCGTCGTCATCGACGTCGGGAAGGGCCGGGATATCGAGCCTGCTGCTGTAACCACACAGCCGTTTGACCGCGCACATTTCGAGGCCACGCTTCTTCACACCTTCTCGGCACACGACGTTAGCCGAGCGAGGCGGTGTATCGAGGAGACGAAGCCCCATATCCGCGAGCTTGTAAGTGCAGCGAGGATCAAGGGCGGCTTTGCCAGTGACGCGGCGGACGTCGCGGTAGAAGGGATCATGTCGGCAGCATCCAGCAACATGGGAGCCCTGGTTGGTGTTGCGAAACTCAAGGAGAAGGATGAAATCACATTCCTTCATTCGCTCACTGTGAGCGCCTTGATGATCAGCTTCGGCCGCACACTTGGACTCGCGGAGGAGGATGTGCGGCTTCTTGGAGTTGGCGGTCTTGTGCATGATCTCGGAAAAATGGCTCTCCCGAACGCCATCTTGAAGAACACCGGGAAACTGACCGGGGACGAAATGCAACTCGTCCGTCTGCACCCGCGGCGGGGATATGAACTGGTCTCGAGCCTTCCAAACACGCAACGCCAGGTTCTCGACATCTGCCTCCATCACCATGAGAAGTTCGATGGTTCCGGCTATCCTTCCGGCCTTGCTGGAGAGGGAATTCCGTATGTCGCACGGGTCGCGGCGATCTGCGATGTCTATGATGCCCTGACGACGGTAAGGCCTTACAAGCCCGCCTGGTCGCAGGCCGAAGCCATAAACATGATGATGAAGTCGCCGGGTCACTTCGATCCCGACCTTTTGGCGGCCTTCGTCTCGAACATGGTGATCAGCGGCACGCTTCGTTAGATCGCATCACCCCAGGTCTGTAAGCCTATCTCAAGCTTGATCAGGAGGAAAGTCTTCCATGGACCGCATGTTTGCGAAATTCGCTACTGCGACGGCGCGGGCAAACGGTATCCCGATCGCCTTTTATTCTTTGCGTCGCCGCTGTCGTCGTCTGGGCCGGCTCTGGACCATTTTTCGAGTTTTCGGAGACGTGGCAGTTGGTCATCAACAGCGGCACGACCATCATTACGTTCCTTATGGTGTTCCTGATCCAGAACACGCAGAACGGGGATGGGGCTGCCGTTCAGACCAAGCTCGACGAGATAAAAGGAACTCGCAGCACTGCATCTCCGGTGTGAGAAGTCCGCGAAACGTTCTCAAGCGATCCTACAGAGGACGCACGCGGAACGAACGACGCGCAAGAGCTAATCAAATGACGGGGCTCAACCGCGAGCTGATAGCCCGTATCAGCGCATCCTCAACGCCCAGGCTGCCTGAAGCCGTCGAACGGTTCTGATCACGAGCAGGTGACGTCCGGTGTCGAGTTCGAGCACGTTGGCTAACCGAGGCGGGGCCTGTTCGATGAGACCATCGGAAACGACCACGACGGCAATCAGTGAACAACAGCTATTGCGACAACCCCGGCTTCGCCGGCGGCGCGAAGCATGGCAGTCCGTAGTTCGCATGGCTCGCCGCGACCGACGATGACATCCAGACAGATTTTGACAGCAAAGTAGAACGCCTCACCATCGTCATGCGGCCAGTCGTGGAGGAGGGCTTCAGCTGCATCTCGGGCTGTGCGGACGGTTCTCCGGTTTTGTTTATCCGGGAAGAAGAGAACAATTGGCTCTAGAGGTCTAAAAGTATCCCATTTCATGGTCGCCCCCGACACGATAATCGTCGATGGAATTCTGCAACTTATACATTACGTCGGCTCTGAAACATGGGAATCGATCGCGCTCTTCATTTACTCAGGAGTAGGTGAAGGCGGGCACGACTTCGCAGTCGAGCTTTCCATCCCTGAGTCGCCTCGGGCGCAACATTGTATCTGGGCGTTGTTGACGAAGCAGAAGGATTGCTGGAACGACAGTGCCCGTATGAAGCGGAACACTTGAAGCCGGTCTATGGGAGACGTGAGGAAGACAAGAACTGCATGGGCAAATGATCAATAGGATCGGGGTCAGCAAACAAGAATGACGCTTCGAGCTTCGAGCTCGCTTTCAAGATTCGGACCTAACTCGTGTATCACCATACCGGCCCGCGGCACCGCATCCAAAGGCCCTGCACAAGACCGCACTCGATCACGTGTTCAAAAGTTTTAAATCTTCCTTGCAAAACGGCTGGCATCCACACTTGTGTCAGGTACCTGGCCCGCAGAACGGCCCACTCATGGTTCTGTTCAAGCAGCAATCAGTGTTGTCTAAGCGCAAAAACGTCTTTCAACGCTTAAGGAGGGCTCCTACCACGCGGCCCGCAATCTGACGGTGGTATATCGGTCCGACGCCCCGTTGTTAACCGGGCGTCGGACCTCGCCAACACAACTGCAGCTCGCAAAGGTCGCAATGGCTTCGGATCCCGGATCCGTATGGATTGCCGATTTGGTGCCCGGCGCTCCATCGGCGTGATTGACGCGCAGCAGATACTTGCTCGCCTTGACCGGCGGAAGGGGTCCGATCTCAGCGACCTTGGTTCCACCGGGTGTCGATCCACCCTTTGGTCCGAGCGTGAACAGACAGATCTTGTCCGCAACCTCCGCCACAAGCGAGGTCGGGACTTGCCGCGTCTTGGGCATCCTTCAGCTTCTGGAAATTCTCCAGCCGCCAGTACAATGGGCCAGACGGCAGCTCTCTGACCTTCTGCTCAACGACCGGGCTTGATGAAGAAATTGTTTTCTTCGGACAATGTTGCTGAAGTCATCAGCCCGAAAAGCAGATAGGGAAATCATAAGACGCCTATATTGCGTGCGCTGAGGGATCGCAGCTTCATGGTTAGTCCTCCTGGTGATGCTTCGTTGGCGGGCCTCTCGACGGTGAGTGCGATTTCCTGACAAACAGGCGACCGCAGGCGATGCGCCGCCCGCCAGTGTCGCACTGTCAAGCGTGCCGATGGCCACAAGAAGCGCAAATATCGTTGCTCGAATGTTGTGGAGCAGTCGCGGACGGTAAAGGCGCGATTGATGGCGAACTCCAGCACGCCCGCCGATTTCGGAAGATTTGAGTAGTGATCCATACCGGACCCCTCGATAGCGCGGAGAACAGCTTTGGAATGCGTCCCGCCGGCGACGGGCGTGTGGTTATACGCGATCTGTTGGAAGGCGATGTTGAAAGCTTTTCTAGTCGAGGATCTTCTGGATGCGTGCCAGACTTTCGGCGATGGCTTTCAGCTTCCCACGCCGTTTCAGCGGCGCCGTCGACCGCTCGAGCTTGTCCCACAGGTAAGCACGTTGGGACACCGATCCAGCAGTGCGTGCTCGAAATCCGCAGAAGCCTGTTCGCGGTCCCAATGTACGCGGCGATGCATCCGCCGACATACGACGACGAAGGAGAACTTTTCCTGGTTGTTCATCTTACTGCAAGCCTCAGGACCGAGCTTCTGATCATTGACGGCTCTCAGTACTTGTTTTTCGACCGCAGTTCGGAAGATACTCGCAATGGAGTAGTTTCCGCGGCGACGTCGGTGAACAACTCCTCGCCACTCGCGTTTCAAACGAAACGGAGGAGAACGACATGCCAGCCTTGGACGAATCTTTCGAAGAGTTCATGAAACGCCGCGAAAGCGTTTCCCTCGACTACATCAACGGCAACCCGGCCACCTTGATCGACATCTCGACGTCGCACGATCCGGCGACCTTCTTCCCGCCGTCCGGCGATCGGATTTCGGGAGCAACGAACGTGAACGCCGCCAACGAAAAAGCTCCGGACATTTCGAGGTGATCCAATCGGCGGAGAGTGGCGATCTCTCGTTCTGGACGGGTCTTCAACATGCCAAAGTGCGCATGGCGGGCAAGGAAGGAGAGGTTCCGATGTCCCTACGCGTCACAGAGATCTTCCGACGTGAAAACGGCGAATGGAAGCTCGTCCATCGGCACGCCGACATGGCGGACACGAGCAGCAAATAGCTTCGGCCGCCGCCCGTGTGTCCCCGATGCCGCGTACGTTGTCGTCCGAGCCATAAGTCGATTGAGATCCGGGTTGCCTTCCGTCCACCACACCGGCCCGCGTTCTTCGAGGCTGCCTTCACGACATCGACGGCCTTGCGCGCGACACCGTTCCTCGTTCCCGATGTCCCCATATGCCGAACGAACTTATGGTATATCGAGAGCTCCCAAATCGAAATTGTGGGACCTCAGGTCGGAGCGGACGCAGAATCGAGGAGGTTTAGATCAGGCCAGATTCACCAACGTATGTCGCGTTAGCCGTATCGCATGCACACCTACTGGGAAAGCAATGGCCAGGTGACACGCCGAATCCGCATCTCTTGAGAACGTTGCGCCACTATGTCGGGCTGATGGGGAGGGTCACGGTCTTTTTGCCAACGCGATAGAGCTGTGTAAGGCGATCCTCCGACCCAGCCGGCTAGATCATCACATCAGGGTGGGACGCCGAAGCCCGCGCGGGAATCCTTTGACTGCATCTTCGCGGAGATCTTCCTGACGCGGACTTCTCCCAGTTCGCCGACGACAGCTTCGGCCTCACGGGAGCGGACATCGCGAGGCTCGTCAGGTTGGCCCGCCGGGTGGCTCGCCGTTCATCGCCGGCCGGTCGCCGTCGAAGACGTAATGGCGAGCCTGCCCGGCTGAGCGAATCCACGACGACCGCCGAACTACCGAAGGTCACCGGCTGGAAGGGACTGAGCGACGTCGCCCACTTCGAACGGCTGAAGACCGCCCTGGTTCGGACGAGAGGACGCACCCGTTTCGACCGCGCGGCCGCCGACAGAATCCTGGATGATCTGCTACAGCGAGAGCTTCGCGAAGGATGGTTTGATAGCCTGGGCGAGGTGAGCCCGTGTCGCAGGAGGACAGGATCACGAACAGCCGCAAGAAGGTCGAAGCTTACTTGGAGAAGTAGAGACGAGTTCACATCCAGGAACTCTTGGCTGACGAAGGCAGAACCGGAATTCCCGAGATCGGCAATCCGGGACCGTCGAGCTAGGGAAGCCGTCTGCTGCGCTCGACCATTCGTCCAAACTTCAGCAGCAGGCGCTCAAGATCCGGCTCCTCCACGCGGCGGGCGGCCTCAATCGGCGTCAGCCACACGGAATCTCGCTCCGCCATTTCTGGAAAGCGCTTTCGGCTACGGCGAACCTCCAGTAGGAAGACGGCAACGACCGGTCGTGCTCCACTTCCGTCCTGCATCAGCTTATCGTAGACGAACTCGCCGAAGGGCTTCTTCTTCGCCCGCCCGATCACGCCAGCTTCCTCCCAGGCTTCACGTTCTGCCACCTTGCGCGGCTTCAGACCTGATATCGGCCAGCCCTTGGGGATCATCCAACGTCTCGTCTCCCGCGTCGTGATGAGAAGCACCTGTGGCCCCTTGGGTGTGCTTCGGAAACACAATGCACCATACTGCTGGATCGGCTTCGGATAGACGTCAATCTCACTCATCTGGTCGGCACCGCTTGATGGTCCCCTTGTCATTTATTAGAACGATGACGAAGGAACCACGCCGATAGTTAGGGTAGGTGGTTCCTGCTCCAGCTTTTTGTTTCCTTGGTCATCACCGGCGCTTAGTGTCTCGCGCACTTCATCCTCTTCCCAACCCGCTTCGATGGCGGAAGCCACAAGCGTCTTCAGCCTCGACTTCGGCCCCGCCCAAGCTATGCGCAACGACGCCGCGCACGGTCGCCAGCATTCCGCGCTTTCTTAATATGGTTATGTCGGCATCCCTTGCCATGACGATCTCTTCTGCCGCCCGAGGCGCAGGATGTCCGCCCGATACGCCGCATCTGCAACCAAACGGCCGCGAGACACCGAAGTTCCCATCGCCGATCCAGCGGACATTCCAGGAAGAAGCGACGCAGATTTTCGTTCTTCACATCCTGTTCGACGCATCAGCGGACGAAATTCGGGGGCTGCGTGGCTGCTGTTGTCGATCGGAACGCCGAGATTTTAAACCGCAGCCTGATTAGCGTACATGCTACAAGAGTTCCCAACGCGGCGAGAAACCACTCCGCATACTTCACTTGTCTGCCGCACGAGTTTCGGGCAGCCTAGCAGCCGGCGGTATCGTACGTCACTGCACGGGAAGCGGCCGAGCTTCGTAGCGGGTATAGAACGTCTCCTGTGAGGTTGAAGGACTATCAGCCATGCATCGGGTCGGCGTAATCAATTGGAGCGGAAGCGAGGATTTCGCTCCTCTGATGCTTGTAATGAGCGACCGAGAAAAACACAGGGGTCCGAAGTCGTTCGAGAACGGCTGCGCTTTCTGTTTTCAATCACTTGGTGACGCAATGGGACATGCCGACTGGGTCCCCGAGAACCGCGCTAATTTCCCGGAGCTGGCGGCCCGGTTGGACAGCGAGATCGACGCCCTTCGCGGGATGTCTAAGGCTGGCTGATCGACGCATCCCGCGAAGCGGTACAACCACTCTTCGATCTAACGGAATGGACTGACATGGGTGTCTATGATCCGCTGGTTCATGCAAACGTTTGCTGCGAAGGACAATCAGCGCCAGGGGTATAGGAAAGACGAACCACCTAGTTGCCCTTTAAGGCAAGCTAGCGGCGGCCCCGCTTGCAAAGCTGGTTAGGAACTGTCCGGCGGCGAGAAGAAACAGTTCACGTCGTTTTCCGTTGGATGAAGGCAGATATGATACCGGCCATCTCCGGAGGGGATTTCGTCCCCATACGGGATGAAGAACAGGTGTGGTTGTGTCGCGAGGTGGTGGTCGCCCGCATGCAGGAAGACGGAAAAGCCGCGAGGCCCTCGACTAATGTCCTGAGAGGGAATGGCCTCACAATCGCCAAGCAAACCCTGAGCTTTGCAGCACGCCGGAGGATAGGTCCAGCCGCTCTTCGCTTCATGGGCGTCGGTTCGAACGATAGTGCAGACGGAGATCGCCCCAAGTGTGATCAAGCGTACTGCTGATGTGGCGAGTGTCACTGCTTACCTCCTTAGAGGCAGCCCCTCGAAAAACCCCGGGAGGTTGCGCACTGATCGCCAAGAACGCGCGATCTTTTTCGATACCTCGATTAATTGTTTTTGCTACTAACCTGCGCCTGAAGGGCAAAGCCGATGGTCGACCCGCCTCTCGATGTGCCTCCACGCATCACGGCAATGGATCAGGATACAGCTCGCTGCGTGGAAGTGAAATCAAACTTCTGCTGCGCCGACCAAACGGATGGGGGACCTCGTGCTCCGCCACGTGGCAAAAGGCATTCAGTATCTACGTTTGCAAAGCAGGGCTTTGAAGAAAAGTTTGATGTTCCGCATTTAGGCTAGTGGCTGGGTCGCCGCATGCTCTGGTGCCGGTTGCAGAGTTGACGTGCGGAGCCGTTTTGCCTGTCTAAACCGGGAGTTCATCATGTGCTTGCGCCCTGACACGACGCTTCGCCAAGCACGTCGACCTCGACGCTCGGGTACATTTTCTCTTTTACCAATTGAAGGGCGTTCACTTCGCCTACGATGGGCAACAACCCATCGTCGACGTCGGGTGCTGACAGTCATTCTTCGGCGGAAAACCTAAAGAGCGTGACGTGAGCTATACGAGGCGGCTTTGGACGCCAATCTTCGAACCAGACGGCATCTGAAATAGCCGAGCGAAGCCGCCGCAGCTCTGGCGGCTCGGGTGCCTTTACGAAGATAGCAGCTTCCGAAGCCTGCACCTCCTGAAAACTGAGACAAATCGGTGGCGTCTCTTCGAGCAGTCTCTCCACGACCCCTGTCCATCTTTCCCCGTTCAGCTTCCAGACCTCGTCGTTTGACATACTAAATTGCGCCCCTGCATTGATCAAAGTGACCACCGTCATGTGCATGCTCTTAGCGGGGACGCGCAGCAGCGGACCATCGCACTCGCGCTCGATGCCGTCCTGCAAGGCGCAGAGCTTTGATACTGTCTCGCGGTCGGGGAAAAGCTGCAGGTGAAACGCGCAGCACCGCTTGAACCACAGCGGGTCGACCTTCGTTCTAATCACAGCAACATTCCCACGGTTGAGGATGTCTCAGCGGACAGCGGCGCAATTCGCAACCGAGATCGGTCTCGAAGGATCAGACTTGGCATTGTCTCCCCGCAATTACTTAGATGCCGGTGTTATGGCCCATCGGGCCGAAGACTTAGCGCGAATGCAACTGCAGGAACTTTCTGGCTTTGATGAAACTCCAGGTCAGAGCGGCGTTTTTGTGCGGGCCATTGTCATCGAGAATATCGTCCACGGAGTAAATAAGCAGTTCAGACGCTTCATTTCGATCCGGGGCCGCATCTGCGCCCGACAGGATATCCGCAGAAGTGAAACTGCTCGGCATCACTAGAAATAGTTCCGGGTGGCAGAAGACCGGGTCATAAGCCAGACCGACAGCCCGACGAAACTTGGTTTTTGTTGTTGTCAGCTGGCTGCCTACGTTTCTCAAATCTGGAGTGCAGCGGTAGCGCTGGCGTTCGTAAGTATAGAAATCATTGGAAGGAGCCCCAGGATAAACAATAATACGAGAGTGCCTCAGATTGCAGAAAACGTGGTTAGGAACGGGTTAAATTTCACCGCTGAGATGCGAAAAATCTGGGAAAAGCAACCTAAAGACGGCGCTGTGCATCAGGGTCAGAGGGCTAAATCGCGGAGGTGCCAGTATTGACTAGCCTTCGGATCCTTGCAGAAATTCAGGTCCCTCGTAGAAGCCTTACTCGCAGAAGGATTTGTGAACTTGGAGCATCTGGGATCGTTTATGACCGGGCAACAGTCATCGATCTGCTGTCCAGGCAGGTCAGGGCCTTGACCGCTTCCCTCAAGCAAACTGCTCTGGCGTGACCAGCCCGGGTGTGTCGGCGGGTTTAAAGTACCCGTGACTGTTAACGGACGACCTGAGCAAAGTTCCATAAATACCCGTTACGCCTCAAACGCTGAGATTCGTCCCACCTTAGGCGCCTCGTGGGCGAATCTAATATGTATTGGGGGTCCCGATGCTTCCTGATCTATCGTTGCTCGGCCGTTTTAGGAGACTCTTACCAACGAGCGCCGCAGCCGATTCATAGGCGGGAAAAGGCTGCCAAAAGTAATCTTCCATTATTTTTTGGTGGCCAGCGCCTCGATCATCACGACCAGTCTCCGAAGGTCATCGCTTTGAAGTGCTTTGAGCGCCACGGCTAGTCTTTCATGGAACAGCTCGTCCGTCGTTCTGACGTTCTCCTCAGCGTTGTTACCAAGCAACTCATCGATGCTCACGTTCAATACCGAAGCGATCCGTACCAGGGTTGCCAAGTCCGGTTCACGACGGCCGGTAATGTAGTTTCCGTAGCGGCGGTCGCTAAGGCCAGCGCGACGAGCTACCTCCGCGTTCGAAATGCCAAGTTGTTCAGCGCGTCGTTTGAGATTTGAAGAGAATGGCTCCATGACCACATTTTGTTCATGACAAACCACACGGGTCTATGTACGATACGTGGTGGTTAATGAGAACAATACGTGCGGTGAT